>CAVXQE010000013.1:0-115403 GCA_963763755.1 uncultured Gaiellaceae bacterium | reverse complement strand
GCCCTCGCCGATCCGACCCGGCGTGCGATCCTGACGCGCCTCGCGGAAGGCGAAGCGACCGTGAACGAACTGGCCGAGCCGTTCCCGATCAGCGTCCAGGCGGTCTCCAAGCACCTCAAGGTGCTCGAGCGCGCCGGGCTGATCACACGCGGCCGCTCGGCGCAGCTTCGGCCTTCGCGCCTCGAGGGGGCGCCGCTGAAGGACGCGGTGGACTGGCTCGAGACGTACAGTCGGTTCTGGCAGGGAGGCTTCGACCGCCTCGACGAGCGACTGCCGAAACGTGGCTGAGCCTGGGATCACCGTCTTCCGGGTCTTCGACGCGCCGCGCGAGCGCGTGTGGCAGGAGTGGACCGAGCCCGAGCGTTTCGCGGACTGGTTCGGCGGCCCCGATTGGGAAGTGCCGATGTCCACCGTCTCGATGGACGTCAGGCCGGGTGGTTCGTGGCAGCTGGCGATGTTCGCCGGGTTCTGGGCGGCGCGAGATCCACTGGAAGGGCGAGTATCGCGAGGTCGTCGAGCCCGAGCGGCTCGTCTTCACGATCTCGGACCAGCCGGGAGACGACCTCTTCGAGCTCATCACCGTCGTCCTCACCGACCTCGGCGACGGCCGGACCGAGATGCACTTCCAGCAGAGCGGCGGCACGCTGTCCGCCGAGGAGTACGAGCGCGCCGGGCAAGGGTGGGGCGGCTTCTTCGACCGCATCGCGGAGCGCCTGGTCGAGCCGACCATGACGCCGGCGAGTGAGGCGATGGCCGGGTCGTCGTCACCGTGAGCCTTCGATCGAAAGGGCGCGCCGCGATCGGCCACGCGCAGCACGTAGCCGAACGAATAGCGCTGCTCGAGCAGCCTGTAGCGCTCCGCCGTGTCCGGCCCGCAGCTTGCGGTTCCGAGCCCGCGCTGGGCGTGGTCGAGGCTGAGCACGACCTCGGCTCGCGGTTCGAGCTCGTTCGTGTGCCGAGCCGCCGTCAGGTCGCCCGCGGTGAAGTGACTCGCGCCGAAGCCGATCGTCGGGAGCCCGCGCACCTCGAGGCCGAAGCCCGAGTCGTCGGTCAACGTCAGCCAGCGAGTGTCCGGATGGTGGCCGTGCTCCTGCGGGAGGATGTAGGGGACGTACTGATCCGTGACCGTGCTCTCGAAGCGGCCGACGACGGTGGACGCCAGCCGGTCCGAGTACGCCTCCCAGGGGCCGCGGCCGTACCAGGTAAGCCGCTCGAGGCCGGGCTGGAGGGTGAGCCCGACCCCGATTCGCGGCGTGTCGCGGAGCTTCGGCGAGAGCTCCACGACGTTCTCGACCAGGACCTCGCCGTTGTCCCGCAGCCGGTAGCGCTGACGGTGCGTGACAAGGCCGTCGGCTCGATGCACGAGCTCGACAGCGGAGCCGTCCGCGCGCGCGGAGACGACGCCGAGGTGCAACCGGTCGAGGCCGAGCTCGAGCCAGCGCGGAAGGACTCCGCTCTGTCTGCTCGGCACCTGAGGCAGGCCGTCGTTGTCGGTCGGGGCCCGCCAGAGCTGTAGTCGTGGTCCGTCGACGAGGAGGTTCTGACCGTCGAGCGCGAGCTCGCGCAGAACGCCCTCGGCGAGATCGACCACCGCGCGGACGTGGTCGGTCTCGAGTACGCCGTCCGAGCTCGGCCTGACGGCTCGGCCGCGAGCTCCCTTCGCCGCCCGTCCGGGCACGGCGAGCTGCTGCCGCGCGACCTCGTGCCCGGCCGGCGCCCACTCGTTCGCCCGCCGGAGGAAGAAACGGAAGGTGACGAACCGCTCGCCGTCGCCGGGTGGAAGCTGCAGCGTGATGTCGAGCGTCTCTGCCGGGTGGTACGCGCAACGCCGGCAGGCGACCACCCTTGCGCCGCTCGCCGTCGACGGTCAGCTCCCACTCGGCGCGATAGCCGGTCGAGCGGTGCGAAGTGATGGCGGTTGTGAATCCTGAAGCGGCCACCCCCGCGCGCCTCGACGTGGATCGGCTGCGCCAGGAACTTCAGCTCGTGCAGTGCCGGATGCGGCGTGCGGTCCGGCCAGACGATCCCGTCTGCACAGAAGTTCGCGTCGTGCGGCGTGTCGCCGAAGTCGCCGCCGTACGCCCAGTACTCCCGGCCGCGTTTGTCGCGTTGCCGGATGCCGTGGTCGACCCACTCCCAGATGAACCCACCCTGCAGCGCGTCGTGCTCCCGGAACGCGGCGAAGTAGTCGCTGAGCCCGCCGTTCGAGTTGCCCATCGCGTGCGAGTACTCGCAGAGGATCAGCGGCCGAGGGTCGTCTGTTTTCTCGACGGCCCACGCCTCGATCGAATCGACATCCGCGTACATCGGGCACACCACGTCGGTGCTGGGTCGTCCGCCGCTCCAGTCCCGCGCGATCGCGCCCTCGTAGTGCAGCGGGCGCGACGGGTCGCGGGCCCGCACCCAGCCGGCCGCGGCGTCGTGGTTCGGGCCGTAGCCGCTCTCGTTTCCGAGCGACCAGAAGATGACGCTCGGATGGTTCTTGTCGCGTTCGACCATGTTCGCGACGCGCTCGACCCATTGGTTGCGGTAGCGCGGGTCGCGGCACAGCTCGTCGTAGTACGCGTGCGACTCGATATTCGCCTCGTCGACGACGTACAGGCCGAACCGGTCGCAGAGCTCGAGCCAGTAGGGGTCGTTCGGATAGTGGGACGTGCGGACGGCGTTGACGTTGAACTGCTTCATCAAGCGCACGTCCCGCTCCATCAGCTCACGGGTCACGACGCGGCCCCGCGTGTCGTCGTGATCGTGCCGGTTGACGCCGGCGATCAGCACCGGCTCGCCGTTGACGAGCAGGTGACGGTCGCGAATCTCGACGTCACGGAAGCCGAGCGAGGTGGTGACGGTCTCGCCGCCGGCGTCGAGCTCGAGCGTGTAGAGCGCGGGCTCCTCCGCCGACCACAATCGCGGACTGCGGACCTCGCCGTCGAGCCGCCCGTTCTGCAGCTCGCCCTTCGCCACCACCCGTCCGCGCGCGTCGAGGAGGCGGGCCTCGCCCTGCTCGGCGAGCACCGTGAACCGCCCGTCGCTGCCGGCTCGAACCTCGACGTCGCGCACCGTCGGCGACACGAGTCGGATGGAGCGCGGCAGCCCGGCCTGCCACCACTGGTCCTGGTCCTCGACGAAGCTCGCGTCCGACCAGCGGACGACGACGGCGATGAGCTCGTTCGCGCCGTCGTGGCGAACGAGGCTGCTGATGTCGAACTCCGCCGGCGTGCGGGAGTCCTTCGCGATCCCGACCGGCTCGCCGTTCACCAGCACGTACAGCGCACCCTCGGCGCCGCCGAAGTGGAGGACGACCGGACGCGAGCGCCAGCCGCGGGGGATCGTGAAAGCCCGCCGGTAGATGCCCGTCTCGTTCTGCTCGGGCACGTTCGGCGGCAGATCCGGAAATGGCATCACGACGTTCGTGTAGTGCGGCTTGCCGAAGCCCTGCATCGTCCAGAGGCCCGGTACCTCGACCTCGCGCCAGCCACGCGCGCGGTTGAGCACGACGGGTGCTTCCTCGGGCCGCGGAACGAGACGGAAGTCCCAGCCGCCGTCGAGCTCGCGGGTGCGCGACGCGCTTCGCGCGAGCGTCGCGCTCGGCGTCAGCCGGTTGAGGCTGGCGAGCTCCGGTAGCTCCCAGCTGCGGCCGGCGCCGACGTAGAGCAGCGACTCGAGGCTCGTCGCGTGCGCGCTCAGACGGCGTCTCGCAACGACTGCGCTGCGGCGTCGGGAGCGACGGGGTTGAAGTACACGCCGGAGCCCAGCTCACCGGCCGCGACGAACCGCGTCACGCCGGGTGCGCGCCACGGGGTGACGATCTCGACGTGCAGCCGGGCATCCGGCCAGTCCTTCCCGTCAAAGGGGCGCTGGTGAATCCAGAGCATGTATGGCGTCTCCGCATCGAACAACCTGTCGAAGCGTTCCAGGACGTCGATCAGCAAGCCGGCCAGCGCCTGGCGGCCCGCGTCGTTGAGCGACGGCAGGTCCGGCACGGGGTCGTCCGGCACGAGCCGGACGGCGTAGGGATAGACGGACGCCTCGGGGACCCAAGCGCGCCAGCCCGGCGACTCCGCAACGAGCCTTTCGCCCGGCCCGCCGAGCTTCGTGCCGCCGAGCAGCGCGCGCCGGGGCAAGTCGGGCACGAACTCGAACGCATAGATCTGCCCGTGCGGATGCGTGATCGTCGCGCCGACCGCTGCGCCGCGGTTCTCGAACACGAGCACGTACTCGACGTCGGGCCGAGCGCCGAGGGCGGCGGTGCGCTCGGCCCAGAGGTCGAGGACCCTGCGCGCACCCTCGACTCCGAGTGACCAGAAGGTCGCGTCGTGCTGAGACGTGTAGAGCACGACCTCGCATCGATCGTCCGGCATCGCCGGCCAGCGATTCCGGAACCACCGGACGTCGTAGGTCTCGGGCGCCTCGAGCCCGCCTGGGCAGAACGGGCAGCCGACGGCTGGGAGGTTCGGGCGATCCTGGCGGGAGTTGACCATGAACGTCCGCACGCCGGTCAGCCAGTCCGTGCGCAGGTCGGCGCGGGTCGGGGTGCTCACGCAACTCCCGCAAGCCCGCGCTGCCCGCGAATCGGCGCGATCAGCAGGCGCTCGACCTGCTCGCCGATCGCGGCGCGCGCGTCGGCGTCGAGAGCATGATCGGAGACGAAGACGTCGATCTGGTGCAGGCCGGCGATCTGGCTCAGCCCGCGGACACCCCATTTCGTGTGGTCGGCGACGACCACGATTCGCTCCGAAGCGGCGACGAGGGCGCGGTCGGTCTCGGCCTCGAGCAGGTTGGGGGTCGTGAGCCCTGCATCGGCGCTCACTCCGTGGACGCCGAGGAAGAGCACGTCGAGGTGAAGCGACCGAATCGCGGTGAGGGCAATCGGCCCGACAAGAGCATCCGAAGGCGTTCGCATGCCGCCGGTCAGCACGACGGTCAGATCCGGCCGCGGCTCGCGGTGCAGCACGTTCGCCACCTGGATCGAGTTCGTCACAACCGTCAGGTCTGGCAGTTGCGCGATGTGGTGGGCGAGCCGCCAGGTCGTCGTGCCCGCAGTGAGTCCGACCGACTGGCCCGGCTCGATGAGTCGGGCGGCCGCGCGCGCGATCGCTTCCTTCTCCTTCAGCTGGCGATGCGACTTCGCTTCGAAGCCGGGCTCCTCCGCGCTGAGGCTGCCACGAGAGGTGGCGCCGCCGTGGACCTTTTCCAGCTGGCCGGCTGCGGCGAGCGCGTCGAGGTCGCGGCGAACGGTCATTTCCGAGACGGCGAGCAGCGTGGTCAGCTCGCTGACGCGCACGGCGCCATCGCGGCGGAGCTCCTCGATGATCAGCTTGTGGCGTTGGGCCGCGAGCATGGCTCCCTGCAGGTCGGTGATCGCACAATACTCAACGCTACCGCGCAGGTTCCGTCAAGCGCAAATCACAACATTTGCCTAGGTCCTTGACACAGGCGGCATGAACATGCCAGTGTTGCGCCGTCTTCATTCTTGTTCGATCGTGTGCTGTTTGGCGATACGTCACCCGACCCAGGAGGAGCCTCATGTCGGACGACCACCCCCCTCAGTTCGATCCCGAGGAGCTCGGAGATCGGCACGTGACGCGGCGCGGTCTGCTCGCGGCCGCCGGCGTCGGCGGCCTCGCGGCCGCATTCGGCCTCAGTCCCGCCCAGGCTCGCGGCGCCATGCCGGAGTCGTGGCTGGCGGAGTCCGCCGAGTCCGTCACGCTCGGCTCATACGAAGAGAACGCAGGGATTCCGGCCCTTCTCGCGGACACGAAGCTGTTCACAGCCAAGACGGGAATCAACGTCAAGACCAACACCTTCGCCCACGGCCCCTTCCAGGAACACATCAACAGCTACCTGCAGGGTCGCCCGGCCGACGTCTTCACGTGGTTTGCCGGCTACCGGATGAAGTTCTTCGCGGCGAAGGGCCTCGCGACGCCGATCGACGACGTCTGGAAGACGCTGACTCCGCAGATGCCCCCGGCCTTCAAGGCTGCCTCGACGGGCTTTGACGGGCACCAGTACTTCGTCCCGAACAAGAACTACCCCTGGGCTGTCCACTTCAGCAAGAGCCTCTGGAAGGCGAACGGCTATCAGGCCCCGAAAACGTGGGCCCAGTTCATCGCGCTCGCCAAGAAGATGAAGGCGGACGGGCTGACGCCGATCGCGTTCACGGACAAGGACGGCTGGCCCCCGATGGGTACGTTCGACATCCTCAACATGCGGATCAACGGCTACGCGTTCCACGTCGCCCTGATGGGCGGGAAACTGTCGTGGGACACCCCGCAGGTGAAGGCCGTCTTCAAGAAGTGGACCGAGCTCCTTCCCTTCTACTCCGAGGGCGCTCTCGGCCTCACGTGGCAGGATGGCGCCGCGCAGCTCGAGAACAAGCAAGCCGGCATGTTCTTCCTCGGCTCGTTCCTCACCGGCGCCATGAAGCCCGCCAACCAGCCGGACATCGACTTGTTCCCGTTCCCCGTCGTCAATCCCAAGTGGGGACAGGACTCGATCGACGCCCCGATCGACGGCTACATGATCTCGAAGAAGCCGAAGAACGTCTCAGGCGCCAAAGCACTCGTCGGGTTCCTCGGTACTGCCCCGGCGATCGACGCCTACCTCAAGATCAACTCGGGCAACCTGGGCGCCAACAAGGGCACGAACACGGCGAAGTATTCGCCGCTGCAGAAGAAGGGGGCAAAGCTGATCGCCTCGACGAAGAACATCGCGCAGTACATGGACCGCGACACGCGGCCCGACTTCTCCTCGACGGTGATGATTCCGTCGCTGCAGTCGTTCCTCAACAACCCGGGCGACATCAACAACCTCGTCAAGAGCATCCAGAAGCAGAAGAAGGCGATCTTCGGATCGTGAGCTAGCCTGCATCGGCGCGATGGCGACCGACATCGCAACGAGCGTGAGAGGGGACGGCGCGCGCAAGCGGAAGCGCGCCGTCCGCCTCTCGACCAGGGATCGTGTAGCGATCGCGGTCATGGTCGGAATCCCGGTGATCGTCACGGGCGGGTTGATCTGGTTCCCGACGATCTCGTCGATCGGGCTTTCGTTCACGGACTGGGACGGGATCGGCGGCCTGCAGACGATTCACTGGACCGGCACGACGAACTACCGTCAGATTGCGACCATCTATCCGCCGTTCTGGCCGGCGTTCAGGCACAACCTCTACTGGCTCGGCGCGCTCGCGTTCATCGGGACGCCGTTCGGGATGCTGCTCGCCTACCAGCTCGACAAGCGGATCCGCGGCTCGCGGTTCTACCAGAGCATCTTCTACATCCCGGTCGTGATCGCGCCCGCGATCATCGGTCTCATCACCCAGTTGGTCCTGTCACCCCAGCAGGGCCTTGTCAGCAGCCTCTTTGCCGATCCGCGGCACGGGCACGTGATCGACTGGCTGGGGAATCCGAGCGTCAGTCTCTGGGCGGTGCTCCCCTTCGCCTGCTGGCGGCACGCGAGCTACGTCATGATCCTCTACCTGGCGGGTTTGAAAGCGCTCGACCCGTCGCTCCGCGAGGCAGCGGCGATCGACGGCGCGAGTGAGCTGAAGGCGTTCTTCACCGTCGTCCTCCCCGCGTTGAAGCCGATCAACATCGTCCTCGTCGTGATCACGGTGATCGAAGCGCTGCGAGCTTTCGACATCGTCTACATCATCAACCGGGGGCGAAACGGCCTCGAGCTCCTCTCCGTGTTGATCACCGACAACATCGTCGGCGAGGCGAGCCGGATCGGCTACGGCTCGGCGATCGCGGTCGTGCTGCTCACGATCTCGATCGTCCCGATCGTGATCTTCGTCTGGAACAGCTTCCAGGAGGTGGAAGCATGAGCACGACGACGGTCGGTGCGGGACCGGTGCGGCGGCCGAATCGGCAGCGCGTGGGCCTGCGGCGGATTGCCCTCCACGCGTTCCTGATCCTGACGGTCCTGCTCTGGCTGTCACCAATCCTGTGGGCGATCTTCACCGCTATGCGGCCGTACGGAGACACGTCCGCCGACGGCTACGTGTCGTGGCCGAAGCATTTCAACTTCGACAACTTCACGAACGCCTACACGCAGTCGCACATGGCCCACTACTTCTGGAACACGATGATTGTCGCGATCCCGTCGATCTTCCTGATCCTTCTGTTCTCGTCTGCGGTCGCGTTCGTCGTTTCCCGCTTCAGCTACTGGTTCACCGTGCCCCTGCTCATCTTCTTCATGGCGGCGAATCTTCTCCCTCAGCAGGTGGTTCTGCAGCCGCTGTATCGCATCTACCTCTGGCTGCCCCTCCCGTACTGGCTCTCGGACAGCGGTGTCTTCTACGACTCGTACGTCGGGCTGATTGCGATCAACGTGGCGTTCCAGACGGGGTTCTGCACCTTCGTGCTCGCCAACTACATGAAGACGATTCCGAAGTCTCTCAGCGAGGCGGCCCGGGTGGACGGGGCAGGCGTCGTGCGGCAGTACTTTCAGATCATCCTGCCGCTCAGCCTGCCGGCGCTCGCGGCGCTGGCGACGCTCGAGTTCACCTTCATCTACAACGAGTTCCTCTGGCCCCTGATCCTGGTCTCGACCGGCAGCAAGCTCCCGATCACAGCGGCGCTCAACAACCTCCAGGGCGAGTTCTTCACGGACAACAACCTGCTCGCAGCAGGGGCTCTGATGACCGCGCTCCCGACGCTCCTGGTGTTCGTCGTCCTCCAGAAGTACTTCGTCAACGGGCTCACGCTCGGAGCGAACAAGGGATGACACGGATCGCCTTCATCGGAGCGGGCAGCGTCGTCTTCACGAAGAACCTGCTCGGGGACATCCTCGACTTCCCGGCCCTGCACGAGGTGCAGATAGCGCTTCACGACATCGACCTGGATCGGCTCGAGACCGCTGAGAGCATGGCGCGGTATGTCGCGGCTGCCCGGGGCGCGAGCCCGACGATCACGACGCACCTCGACCGGCGAGCCGCGATCGACGGCGCCGACTTCGTGCTCAACATGGTCCAGATCGGCGGCCACGAGGCGACGCTGCGCGACTTCGAGATCCCGGCGCGCTACGGGCTGCGGCAGTCGATCGCCGACACGCTCGGCGTCGGCGGCATCTTCCGGATGCTACGCACGGCTCCGCACATGCTCGCGGTCGGCAACGAGATGGCCGAGCTCTGCCCGCGGGCGTGGCTCCTGAACTACACGAACCCGATGGCGATGCTCTGCCAGCTCGTCTACCAGGGCACGCCGACGAAGCAGGTGGTCGGGCTCTGCCACTCGGTGCAGGCGACCGTCCGCGATCTCTCGGAGCTCGTCGGCGTCCCGCAGGAGGAGGTCACGTTCCTCTCGGCGGGGATCAACCACCAGGCGTTTCTGCTGCGCTTCGAGTACGACGGCGAGTCGCTGTATCCCCGCCTCGACGAGCGGATCGCCGCCGATCCCGAGCTGCAGCGCCGCGTCCGCGTCGCGCTCTACCGTCGCTTCGGCTACTTCCAGACCGAGTCCAGCGAGCACGCGGCGGAGTACGTGCCGTGGCTGATGCGCCACGACGACCAGCTCGAGCGGTACCGCGTCCCCGTCAATGAGTACATCACGCGCTGCGAGGACAACCTGATCGAGTTCGAACGGGTCAAGGAGGCGCTGGCCGCCGGCGAGTCGATGCCGCTCGAGCGCTCGAGCGAGTACGCCGCCACGATCGTCAACTCGATGGTCACCGGCGAGCCGAGCGTGGTCTACGGGAACGTGCCGAACACGGGGCTGATCCCCGAGCTGCCGACGGGGACATGCGTCGAGGTGCCGTGCGTCGTGGAGCAGAACGGGCTTCGGCCCACGCAGGTGCTCGACTACCCGCCGCAGCTGGCGGCGCTGAACCGCACCTACGCGAACGTCGTCGAGTTGACCGTCCGCGCGGTGCTCGAGGAGCGCCCCGACTACGTCCGGATCGCCGCGCTGCTCGACCCGAACACGTCAGCGACGCTGACGCTCGACGAGGTGGACGCGCTCTGCGACGAGCTGACACTGGCGCACGGTGACCTGATCCCCGCAGGCTTGCGCGGCAGCGGCGTTGAGCAGAGGGTTGGGGTCGCATGAGCGGCATCTCACTCGACGAGGTCACGAAGGTCTATCCCAACGGCGTCAAGGCAGTCGACGCGCTCTCGCTCGAGATCGCAGAAGGAGAGTTCTGCGTCCTCGTCGGCCCGTCCGGCTGCGGAAAGTCCACTCTGCTGCGCATGATCGCCGGGCTCGAGGACGTCACGATCGGCGACATCTCGATCGGTGGCGTCGACGTCACTGACCGCTCGCCGCAGGAGCGGGACATCGCAATGATCTTCCAGAACTACGCCCTCTACCCGCACATGACGGTCAAGCAGAACCTCGCCTACGGGCTCAAGCTGAAGAAGCTGCCGAAGGCGGAGTGGCGCCGGCGCGTCGACGAGGTCGCGAAGACGCTCGGGCTCGAAGAGCTGCTCGACCGCAAGCCGTCGGCGCTCTCGGGCGGCCAGCGGCAACGAGTCGCGATGGGCCGGGCGATCGTGCGCGAGCCGAAGGCGTTCCTGATGGACGAGCCGCTCTCCAACCTCGACGCGAAGCTGCGCGTGTCGATGCGCGCGGAGCTGGCGAAGCTGCACGAGCGGCTTCGGCGTCACGACCGTGTACGTGACCCATGACCAGGTCGAGGCGATGACCCTCGGGCAGCGGGTCGCCGTGCTCCGGGACGGGCTGCTCCAGCAGGTCGACACGCCGCAGAACCTCTTCCACCAGCCGGTGAACCTCTTCGTCGCCGCGTTCATCGGGTCGCCGTCGATGAACCTGATCGACGCGGACGTCGCGAACCGGCGCGTCTCGTTTGCGAACTTCAGCTTCGAGCTGCCGGAGTCGTCGCCGGCGGCGGGGTTCCAGGGGCGTCTGATCCTCGGCATCCGGCCGACCGACTTCGAGCACGGCTCGACGGCCGACCCGGAGCTGCCGCGGGTGCGCGTCCAGCCAGACGTCGTCGAGGATCTGGGATCAGAGCGCCATGTGATCTTCACGCTCGACGCACCGCGGGTCACGGCGGAGGCCGTCCGTGCCGCATCCGATGAAGGTGACGACGCCGGCAAGCTGTTCGCGGACGACCGCGCCGTCTTCACCGCGGTGCTCGACGCGCGCCACGCACTCGCTGTCGGCTCGGAGGTCGAGCTGGCGGTCGATCCCCGTCGGCTGCACCTCTTCGATCCCGCCACGGGTCTGGCGCTTGCCGACGCGTCGCGCTCGAGCCTCGTCGCTTCCTAGACCCCGAGCAAGGCGGCTTCGACGTCCCTCAGCCGGTCGACGTCGCCGCGCATCCCCGCAGCGGCGTCGTTGAACAGGAACGCCTCCGCGAGCTTCACGATCGCGTAGGCGAGTGTCGCCGGCTCGACCGGCGGCTCGTAGGCTCCCCGGTCGCACCTCGGTCTCGATCAGGCGCGTGATGTTGCCGACCATGCGGCGCTGGGGGACGCCGTCCATCGTGAGGATGCGGAGTGCCGCATCGCGCTCCTGCTCGACGAAGCGGAGCAGCGCCGGAGCGTCGACGAGCTTCCGGTTGAGCCGGTCGAACGTGTCGAGGAGCGCGAGCCCGCCCTGTCCCTCCGCCTCGGCGCGCGCCTCGTTGAGCAGCGGCTCGCCCGCGTCCGCGAGCACCTCACCGATCAGACCCTCGCGTGACCCGAACCAGCGGTAGATCGTCGTGCGTCCGAGCCCGAGCTCCGCGGCGATCTCGCGCACGTCGATGCGCCGGCCGCGCAGGAAGCGGTACATCGCGGCCGTGAGGACATCCGCGCGGCTCGCTGCGGGCGGGCGGCCGCGTGTACGTGGTGTCTCGGTCGAGGTCATGGTTTTGGTACATCACGGTCGTGATGTTTTGAAACATCAGCCAGTCCTTGTATTGTTACACGCACAGGTCGGCGTCGGTTTCCCGCCCGGCGCCGGCCCGTTTCTCGACCGGCGTGCGCAGGCGTGTTCCAACCCGACGCCGCGACCTCGGGTTACCCCTCGCCTTCCCAGATTCCCAGGACCGCGCCCTTGATGCCGCGCTTCCCGATCAGCAGGAAGCAGGCCGCGAGGAGCCCCCCGATCGCGGCGGCGGCCTCGGGCGGTACTGACGCTCCACTCCACCCGACCACCCAGATGACCAAGGGGCCAAGTCCAGCGCCCGAGCCGAAAGCCACCGAAGCGTTGGGGTGGCTGGAGACGACCCTTCGAGTCGCGCCCCTCCTCGGAGCGCTGGCAACTGCAGCCTGTTCGCTCATGAAACGACCTCCTGTTGGGAGAGCGGGGCCGCAGGCCCGCTGTCTTTTGACTCCCAGACGGGCGAGAGGGGCTCGATCTTCCCTCCGAACGCGACAGCCCTTGACGGTCGGGGGCGGTATGCGTAGCGTCGCCGGAGTGCAGATCGGTAAGGCCGGGGCCCCAGTGAGCCAACATCTCCCAGGCCTATTCCGACAGGGTCGAAGTGCGGGGACGCGATCTCTGCGGCGACCTGATGGGCAGGCTGAGCTTCACCGAGTACTTCCACCTGCTGCTCACCGGCAGTGAGCCGACCGAGGACCAGCGCTACTTCCTCGATCTGCTGCTGGTCAGCATCGCCGAGCACGGGATGATGCCGACCAACGTCGCCGCGCGGATGACGCTCGCCGCCGACCCCGGCTCGCTGCAGGGCGCCCTCGCGGCGGGGATCCTCGGCGCCGGCCCGGTCATCCTCGGCACGTCCGAGCTCTGCGCGCGCCTGCTCGAGGATGCGCAGGCCTCCGGTCGCACGCCGCGAGAGATCGTCGAGGAGATTCACGCGGCCGGCGGGAAGGTCCCGGGCTTTGGGCATCCGGTTCACAAGCCGGTCGACCCGCGCGCCGAGCGGATTCTCGAACTGGCGGACGAACGTGGGGTCGCCGGCCAGAACGTCGCGCTCTCGCGCGCGTTCCGCGCAGCCGTTCACGAGGTGTGGGGCAAGCCGCTGGCGATGAACGTCGCCATGCCGATCGCGGCGGTGATGCTCGATCTCGGCTTCCCGGCCTCGTCGGTGAAGGCCGTTCCGCTGCTCGCGCGCACGGCCGGCCTCCTCGCGCATCTGGCCGAGGAGCAACAGCAGCCGCTCGGCTTCCTGATGGCCGGGAAGGCCGAGGAGGCGATCGACTACGAGAGAGCGCCCGAGTGATGCTTGCGCCCGAGGTCGAGGGCCGTCCCTGGCCTGAGCAGCTGGCGCTCGACGACGAGGCCTACAGGGCTCAGCTCAGCTATCTCTTCGAACGCTCGGACTTCTACCGCGAGAAGCTGACGGCGGCCGGGATCGCGTCGGCCGAAGCCGCGGGCGGCCTGGCGGAGATCGGGCAGCTGCCCCTGACCGAGAAGCCCGAGCTCAAGGCCACGTGCACCCCCGACAACCCGATCGGAGCGCACCTCTGTGCGACGCCGTCCGAGATCGTCCGGATCTACTCGACGAGCGGCACGACCGGAACGCCGAGCTACATCCCGCTCACGGCGGGCGATCTCGACAACTGGGTGACGGGCTCGTCGCGAAGCTACGCGGCCTCCGGCGTCACCGCGGGCCAACGCGCCGTCTCCTCGTACAACGCCGGCCCGTTCGTCGCGGGCGCAGCGATCGAGGCCTTCGACCGCATCGGCCTCTGCCACATCCCGTTGGGCACCGGCAATACCGACCGCCTGCTGATGGCCGTCGACCTGCTCAAGCCGGAGGTGGCGATCCTCACCCCGTCCTATGCCGCCTACCTGATCGAGCGGGCCGCCGATCTGGGCGTCGATCTGCCGGGCTCGAGTGTCTCGCGGGTGCTCGTGGCAGGCGAGCCCGGCGGTGGGGAGCCGGTGTTCCGTGCCAAGCTCGAAGCGGGCTGGGGCGCGAAGGTGACCGAGGCGATGGGGATCGGCGACATCGGCGTGTCGCTCTGGGGCGAGTGCGAGCAGCAGGACGGCATGCACCTCGGCGCGCGCGGCTTCGTCCATGCCGAGCTGATCGAGCCGGAGACGGGCACGGCTGTCGCGCTCGAAGACGGCGCCACGGGCGAGCTCGTGCTCACACACCTTCGGCACCGTGCCGCGCCGCTGCTGCGATTCCGCACCCGCGACCATGTTCACGTCCGGCTGGGCGACTGCGCGTGCGGTCGCTCGGGCCCGCGCGTGCGTTGCATCGGGCGAACCGACGACATGCTCATCGTCCGCGGCGTCAACGTCTTCCCCTCGGCGGTGCGGGAAGTCGTGAGCGCCTTCGCTCCGCGGGTCAGCGGCCAGATCCTCGTGAAGCCGCAGGCGGCCGGCGCCAAGCAGGAGCCGCCGCTTCCGGTCAGCGTCGAGCTGGCGCGCACCGAGACCGCGGACGCCGAGCTTGCCGAGGCGATCCGTGAGAGATTGCGCAACGTACTCGTCGTGCAGACCGACATCGACCTGGTGCCGTGGGGAAGCCTGCGGCGCAGCGAATACAAGGCGAAGCTCGTAGAGCACTAGAGACCAGGAGGCTCAGATGGCAGCGATCACGCTCAACATCCTCAAGCCGAGCGTCAACAACCTGACCGTCCGCATCTTCGTGCGGGCCGCCAAGCTCGATTTCGAAGAGCAGGACGTGTGGGGGCAGACGACGAGCCCGGAGTTCCTCGAGAAGTACCCGGCCCACCTGACGCCGATGCTCGAGGAGGAAGGGCTGCCGAGAGGGACGCTTGGCGAGAGCTGCGCGATCATGGCGTACCTCTGCAACAAGCACGGCCTCGAGGAGTTCTATCCGACGGATCCGGGACAGCGCGCGATGGTCGACAACGCGATGTTCTACTTGATCGGCACCTTCTATCCCCTGCTCACGCGCGCCACCTACCCGGCGCTCGGCTTTCCCCAGTACCCGGGCGAGGTCGGCACGTCGACTGCTGACGACGAGATGAAGGCGACTGCCCAACAGGACGCGGAAGCTGCGCTCGCAGAGCCGCTCGACGTCTTTCGCACCTTCTTCCTGGACGAAACGCCGTTCATCGGCGGCGACTCGCCCTCGATTGCGGATATCCGCCTCTCCGCGACACTCGAGTTCCTGGACGCGATCGACTACGACCTGCCGGACTGGGCCAGGGAGTACATGGCTGCGATGGAAGCCGCCCTCGGCGACGCGTATTCGGAGCCCGCGGCCGATGTGCGCGGCTACATCGCTTCCGTCAAGCCGTAGGAGTCGTCAGTCGGCGGCGCGTTCGGCGAGCTCGCGCTCGAGCGTGCGCCCGGAGAGTCGGCATTTCCAGTCTCAGCCTGCCTGACTTATCATCGCCGCATGTCCAATCTGCACGTGCTCGACGACGACACGGCTCGGTTGATGGAGCGGGTTTGCGACGCCATCGTCCCCGGCTCGGCGCGCGTGCGTCCGGCCGTCTACATCGATGCGGTGCTGGCCCGGATGGAAGACGGCCCGCGGGCCTTCACCCTCGCCGCGTTCGCGTCCGTAGGCGACGGCACGATCGAGGAGCACCTCGGGACGCCGGAGTTCCTGCACGTGCGAGCGCTGGCGATCGAGGCGTTCTACAGCGACTTCGTGGCGCCCGGTGTCGACGCCACCGGCGCCTGGGCGGAGATCGACTTCAACACTCCTCTCGCCACGCGGCTGGCGAAGGACTGGTCCTACCTAGGGATTCGATGAGCGAGCAGTTCGACGTCGTGGTCGTCGGCTCCGGTGCGGGTGGCGGGGTCGTGGCCGGCGAGCTCGCTGATCGCGGTCGGCGCGTTCTGTTGCTCGAGGTCGGGCCGCACAAGACCGCGGCGGACTTCACGCGTTGGGAGGCGAAGGCTGCCCACGATCTCTGGTGGCCGATCCGGTTCGCGCTCATCGACGGCGGCGCCGGTGGTGCGGTCGGCCTTGTCGCCGGCCGCTGTGTCGGCGGCTCGACCACGATCAACACGAAGGTGGCGCTCCGCGCGCACGCGAAGGACCTGGCCAAGTGGCACGAGGCGAGCGGCCTCGTCGTCGACCTCGATCCGCACTACGACCGGGTCGAGAAGCGGCTCGGCGTCCGCGAGCGTACCGACTGGCCGAAGAGCGTCCTCACGGTCGAGCCCGGCTTTCGCGCACTCGGCTCGGAGCTCGAGCCGGTGCACTCCTACACCGACGCGAACTGCATGCGTTGCGGCTCATGCCTGCAGGGCTGCCCCACGAATGCGGGCAAGTCGACGCTCAACACGTATATCCACGACGCCTGGGCAGCGGGCCGGCTCGAGTTGCGGGCGGACGCGCGTGTCGACCGGGTCCTGATCGACAACGGGGAGGCGGTGGGCGTCGAGTATGTCGACCGCGACGGGACGGTCAAGCGAGTCGACGCAGGTGCCGTCGTCGTCGCTGCAGGCACGTTGAACACGCCGCAGCTCCTCCTCCGGTCGGGCGTGGCGGACAGCCCGAGCAGTCGCCTGATCGGACGCAATCTCGGTTTCCATCCCGCGCGTCTCGTCTATGGATTGTTCGACGAGCCGCAGGACGCCCACATGGTGTATCCGATCACCGCACACGCGATGGGGCACCAGCACGATGAGGACGGCGGCTTCGTGATCGAGGCGACGACGATCCAGGATCCGATCGGGTTCGCCACGACGCTCGAGGACGAGAACGGCCCGCTCTGGGGGACGGCCCTCGTGGAGACGGTGAAGAGGTTCCGACACTGGGTCGGCCTGCTCGTGATGGTGAACGACGACAACAACGGCAGCGTGCGGCTCGACGAGAACGGCGAGGAGTCGTTCGAGGCGGCGTTCAACTCGTCCGAGCGGGAGCGCATGGACGGTGCGCTCGACTTCACGCGCGACGTGCTGGTGGCGGCCGGCGCGTCGAGCGTCCGCTGGACGGGACTGATCACGACCCACGTGCAGGGGACGTGCCGGATGGGCAGCGACCCGGAGCGCTCGGTCGTCGATGCCGACGGACAGTCCTGGGACGTCAAGCGGCTCTACGTCGGGGACGGCTCGCTCGTCCCGCGCACGCTCTCGGTCAACCCGTCACTCACGATCATGGCCCTCGCGCAGCGGCTCGCCGACCATCTGCACGACGATCCGCACGGATATCTCGCGCCCGTCTAGCCGTCCAGCCCGAGCAGCCGCATCGCGTTCTGCTTCAGGATCAGCGGCTTCACGTCGGGCTTGATGTCCAGCAGCTCGAAGTCCGCCAGCCAGCGGTCGGGCGTGATGAACGGGTAGTCGCTGCCGAACAGCACCCGCTCGCGGAGCAGCGTGTTCGCGTGCTGGACGAGCTGGGGCGGGAAGTACTTGGGCGACCACCCGGAGAGGTCGATGTACACCTGCGGCTTGTGCACCGCCACCGCGAGAGCCTCGTCCTGCCAGGGGAACGACGGGTGCGCGAGCACGATCTTGAGCTCGGGGAAGTCCACGGCGACGTCGTCCACGTGCATCGGGTTGGAGTACTTGAGCCGGACACCGCCGCCCCCTGGGAGGCCCGAGCCGACGCCCGACTGACCGGTGTGGAAGAGCGCAGGCAGTCCGGCATCCTCGATCACCTCGTAGAGCGGGTACGCCAGCCGGTCGTTCGGAAAGAAGCCCTGCACGTTCGGGTGGAACTTGAAGCCGCGCACGCCGTGCTCTGCGATCAGGCGCCTGGCCTCGTCGACGCCGCGCTTCCCCTTGTGCGGGTCGATGCTCGCGAACGGGATCAGGACGTCGGCATTCGCCCTCGCCACCTCGGCGATCTCCTCGTTCGGTACTCGCGTCTGGCCCGTGAACGACTCCGAGTCGACCGTGAAGACGACGGCCATCATCTTCCGCTCGCGGTAGTACTGCGCGAGCTCCACCGCGGTGGGCCGCGCCGACTCGCCGCGAAAGTGCTGCACGGCCGCCTCGCGTAGCTCGTCGGGCAGCGAGTCGCCCCCGGCCGCCGACATCTCGACGTGGGCGTGCACGTCGATCGCGACCACGTCCTCGAGTGAGAGGCGCTCGCTCTCAGCCACGGGCGGCGAGCTCCCCCGTCGCGATCCTGGCGAAAAGGTCGAGCGCGGTGGGGTCGAGGAGCGAGTCTCTGCTGGCGACGGTGTCCACCGACTCGCCACGGAGGATGCGCTTCACGGGCGCCTCGAGCTTCTTGCCTGTCAGGGTGCGCGGAATCGCGGGCACAGCGCGGATCATGTCGGGTACGTGGCGGGGCGAGAGCTGCGAGCGCAGGCTTTGGCCGATGCTGGCCTCCAGCTCGTCGTCGAGCGCGACCCCGTCGGCGAGCACGACGAACAGCAGCAGCTCGCCCGGGCCGCCCTCGTCGTCCTCGAGGTGCACGACCAGGCTGTCCGTGATCTCCGGCAGCTCCTCGATGACGCCGTAGAACTCGCCCGTGCCGAGACGGACGCCGCCGCGGTTGAGCGTGGCGTCGGAGCGGCCCGTGACGTCGCAGCTCCCGCGCTCCGAGAACCTGATCCAGTCCCCCTGGCGCCAGACTCCCGGGAAGAGCTCGAAATAGGAGCCGCTGTAGAGCGATCCGTCCGCGTCTCCCCAGAGCTCGACGGGCATGGACGGCATCGGCTTCGTGATCACGAGCTCGCCCAGCTCGCCCACGATCGGCTCGCCCTGCGGGTCGAAGGCGTCCGCCGCGACTCCGAGCAGCCGTCCAGAGATCTCACCCTCGTAGACCGGGAGAAGCGGCGAGCCGCCAACGATCCCGCTGCAGACGTCCGTGCCGCCGCTGCCGTTGATCAGCAGTACGTCGGGCCCGAGCTGGTCGTAGATGTAGCGGTAGGCCTCGGTCGGGAGGGGAGAGCCGGCAGTACCGAAGACCCGGATCGAGCCGAGGTCGTACTCTCGCCCGGGCTCCAGGCCCGCCTTGCGGCACGCCATCAGGAAGGCGGGGCTCGCTCCCATGAAGGTCGGGCGCGTCTTCTCCGCCACGCGCCATTGCCAGCCGACGTCCGGCCACGTCGGGTCGCCGTCGAGCATCACGATCGAGGACCGCACGAGCAGCGCCGAGATGAGCGCGTTCCACATCATCCAGGAGGTCGTGCTGAACCAGAGCAGACGCCCGCCCGGCTTCAGGTCCCAGCTCAGCGCGTTCGCCTTGAGGCTCTCGAGCAGGATGCCGCCGTGCCCGTGGACGATGGCCTTCGGCCGGCCCGTCGTCCCGGACGAGAAGAGCACGAAGAGCGGATGGTCGAAGGCGACGGGCTCGAACTCGAGCGGTCCCGGCTCTGCGAGCAACTCGTCCCAGGCGAGCGCGTCCGAAACCGCATGGTCGCCGTACGGGACATGCACGACGTGGCGCAGGGTGGGAAGAGCGGCGCGGATCGTCGCCACCTCTTCGCGGCGGTCGACGGAGCGGTCTCGGAAGCCGTACCCGCCGACCGTCAGCAACACCGAGGGCTCGAGCTGAGCGAGGCGGTCGACGACGCTGCGGACGCCGAGCTCCGGTGCACAGCTCGCCCAGACCGCGCCGAGACTCGCCGTTGCCGCAAACGCCACCAGCGTCTCGGGGATGTTCGGCAGGTAGGCGACGACGCGATCGCCCGGGCGGACGCCCAGCCGCAGGAGTCCGGCTCGCGCGCGCGCCACCTGCTCGCGGAAGTCTGCAAACGAGAGCTCGGCCGGCTCGCGCGTCTGGGAGTGCGCGACGATCGCGGTCTCGCCGGCGTCCTCGTCGTGGCCCAGCAGGTGCTCGGCGTAGTTCAGCCGGGCGCCCGGGAACCACGTAGCGCCGGGCATCGCGTCAGAGGCGAGGACGGTGCTGTAGGGCGCGTGCGCCTTGACCTCGAAGAACTCCCAGATCGAAGACCAGAAGCCGGCGAGGTCATCGACCGACCAGCGCCACAGCTCGTCGTAGCCGGCGAAGGCGAGCCCGCGCTCCCGCTCGAGCCAGGCGAGGTAGCGCCCGATCTCGGTCGTCTCCCGCACGTCGGGCGGCGGCGTCCACAAGACCGTCAGGGCGTGCCTACCTGTGACCCATGCTGAGCGAGATGTCGTGCGCCGACCGGATGACCGCCGGTCCGAAGCGTGCGAGCAGCTCGTCCATGGAGACCATCGTGCGGTGGACGGCGAGGTTGACGGCGGCGAGCACCTCACCTGTCTGCGAGTGGATCGGCGCGGCGATCGACCGCAGCCCGTAGGCCAGTTCCTCGTCGTTCACGGCGATGCCCGCTGCCTGGATCTTGCGCAGCTCCTTGCGGAACGTCGTCGGATCGGTGAGCGTATTCGGCCCCCGGGGCGCGAAGTCGATGCGCTCGATGATCTCTTCCAGCCGGCCTTCGGGGAAGAAGGCGAGGATCGCTTTTCCCATCGCCGTGCAGTAGGCCGGCAGCCGCGCGCCGACGTGGAGATTGAGATCGATCTCCCGCTGGCGTGGCCGGGCCGTCCGGCAGCGGTCGATGTAGACGACGTCGGTGCCGTCCAGGATCGCCAGGTTGACCGTGCAGCCCGTCTCGTCGCTGAGCAGGCGTAGGTGAGGCGCGGAGATCTCTCGCAGATCCATCGAGTTGATGGCCGAGAAGCCGAGGTCGAGCACCTTCGGGCCGAGCCGGTAGCGCCTCGAGTCGGGGTCCTGCTGCAGGTAGCCGAGCTTGGCGAGCGTGGCGACGTAACGGTGCGCCGTGCTCCGGCTCAGGTCGAGCTCGCGCGAGAGCTCGCTGCCGCCGATCAGCGGCCGGTCGGGGTGGAACGAGGAGAGGATCGCCAGCCCGCGCTCGAGCGACTGCGACGTGGCCGTGCTTCCCTCCGAGGGCGGCATGGGCGGATCGTAACCTCTCGTCCCAGCAATTGGAACGCCGTCTTGACAAACGGTCACGGGCCTGAGTCACACTAGCGCCATGAGCGCTCAGAGCCTGGCGTGTTGTCTCTTCGGTCCGGTGGGCCGGGCAGTTCCCGTTCTAGCCTCATGAGAGCAGCGCTCCTCCGCGAGTATCACCAGCCGCTCGAGCTGATCGAAAGGCCGCGGCCGGAGGTCGCACATCCGACCGACGTTCTCGTGCGGATCGGCGGCGCAGGCGTTTGCGCAACCGACCTGCACGCGATCGAGGGGTTGATGGAGCCCGCCGGAGTGACGTTGCCGCGCGTGCTCGGGCACGAGAACGCAGGCTGGGTGGAAGAGGTCGGCGACGCGGTCTCGACCGTGAGCACGGGCGATGCGGTGCTCGTCTACCCGCCCTACAGCTGCGGCCTCTGTGTCGCCTGCCGTCGCGGCAACGACATGCACTGCGCGCGGCACGAGTTCACGGGCCTCTCCGTCGACGGTGGCTTCGCGGAGTACGTCCTCGTCTCGGAGCGTTCGCTCGTGAGGCTGCCCGCGGGAATCGAGCCGGCGGCCGTCGCACCGCACTCGGACGCCGGCCTGACCGCCTACCACGCAGTCAGGCGGCTCGCGCATCTCGCCGTGCCGGGCTCGACCGCGGTCGTGATCGGCGTCGGCGGCGTCGGGCACATCGCGCTCCAGCTCGTCCGCGAGCTGGGGTCGAGCTCGGTGATCGCGGTCGACACCGACGAGCGGCGACGGCAGCTGGCGGCGGAGCTCGGCGCCGACGAGGTGGTTGATCGAGCCGACGCGGTACGCGAGCTCACCGACGGACGTGGGGCGGACCTCGTCTTCGACTTTGTCGGCACCGACCAGAGTCACGCCGACTCGGCCTCAATGCTCGCCCGAGGCGGAACCTATTCGGTGATCGGCTACGGCGGCACGATCTCCATCCCGTCGGCGGCGCTCGTCGTCAACGAGCACGCGGTGGTCGGCAATCTCGTCGGCACCTGGGTCGACCTCTGGGAGCTGCTGCAGCTCCATGCGGCCGGACGCGTGACCCTGAAGACCGAGACCCACCCGCTCGACTCGGTGAACGACGTCCTCGACAAGCTCCGGGACGGCGAGGTCACCGGCCGCGCCGTGCTCGTTCCCTCCTAATCGACCTCGACGTCGAGCTCCATGTCGCGCAAGAGATAGGCGGAGCGCAGCAGCTCGGGCTCGTCCTTGAGCCGCTGCGCCGGGCCGCGGTAGCGGATCCGGCCGCCCTCGAGCACGTAGGCGTTCTCGGCGAGGCCGAGCGCGACATGCGCGAACTGCTCGATCAGGAGAACGCCGATGCCGCTCGCGGCGGCGGACTCCAACGTCGGGACGAGGCGTTTGACGACCACCGGTGCGAGGCCGAGCGAGAGCTCGTCGACGAGCATCATCGTGGGCTTCGAGACGAGGGCCTGGGCGAGCACGACCATCTGCTGCTCGCCGCCGGAGAGCAGCCGCGCCGTCATGCTCCAGCGCTTCTCGAGCTCCGGGAAGAGCTCGAGCGCGTAGTTCGATCCCGCTCTTCGCGTCCGCGCGGCTGAGCGCGTACGTCGCGACGCGCAGGTTGTCCTCCACCGTCAGCCCCGGTAGCAACCGTCTTCCCTCGGGCACCACTGCGACCCCGGCGGCGCGCACGGCTTCGGGCCGGAGCCCGGTCAGGTCGCGGTCGCCGAGCAGAACCCGTCCGCCGCTCGGACGCAGCAGGCCCGCCACCGCCAGCACGAGCGTCGACTTGCCGGCGCCGTTGGCTCCGAGCAGGGTCGTCACCTGGCCCGGCGGGATCTCCAGCGAGACCTCGCGGACGATCGTGCGTCCTCCGCGTCGCGACGGTGAGCGCGTCCAGTCGGAGCCCGCCGCCGGCGGCCGGGGCGGCGGCGGGAGTGGGGGCCGGCTCGCTCACAGCTCCTCCGCCGTCCCGAGGTACGCGCGCATCACGTGCTCGTTCCGCAGGATCTCGGCGGTCGGCCCTGACGCGATCAGCTTGCCGAAGTCCAGCACGGCCGTTGTCTCGCAGCAGGCCGACACGAGGCTCATGTCGTGGTCGACGAGGACGACGAGTGCCCCGAACCGCTCCGGGATCCTCTGGATCATCTCGCCGAGGCGCTGGGTCTCCTCGTCGGGAAGCCCGGCCGCAGGCTCATCGAGCAGGACCACGCGGGGGCTTCCGACCACGGCGCGAGCGACCTCGACGAGCCGTCGCTCCTGCGCACCGAGCCCTCCGACCCTGGTCTTCGGCGGCACTTCGAGGCCGACGAAGTCGATGGCGGCCAGCACATCGGCTCGCCGGGAAGCGCGCCCGGCGCCGGAGTGCTCGTGGATCATCGCCACGTTGTCGAACACCGACAGCTGCTCGATCGCCATCTCCGTCTGGAATGTCCGGCGCAGTCCCCAGCGTGCCCGCTTGTAGTCGGCCATTCCCAGCAGGTTCTCGCCGAACGCCGAGATCGAGCCGACCGCGGGCTTGACGAAGCCGCTGAGAACGTTGAAGAACGTGGTCTTGCCGGCGCCGTTCGGGCCGATCAGGCCGCAGGTGCCGCCGGGGAAGACGACGCTCATGTCGTCGATCGGCGTGACGCCGGCGAAGCGCACCGTCAGGTCCTGAACCTCGATCACGGCGCCTTCTTCTCCCCTGACGCCTGCTCGCGCACGCGAGCCGCGACCAGCCGACCGAGCCGCGCGAGATCCTTCGGCAGCTGGTCGACGATGCCGCCCGGCGCCGTCAACAGCACCTGCAACAGGCCGGCGCCGAAGAGAATCAGGAGCAGATTCGAGTTCAGCCCCCACTGCGCCTGGAAGATGAACGGCACGAGCTGCTGGAAGCAGCCGGCGACGACCGCGCCCCAGAGGCTGAAGATGCCGCCGATCAGCGCTGTCGCGGCCAGGGTGAGCGAGTCCTGCGTCTGGAAGGTGATTGCGCGCGGCACTCCCACCTGCGCTGCGAGCAGGCAGCCCGCGACGCCGGTGACGAAGGACGCGAGCGCGAACGCCCAGAGCTTGTAGAGGGTGATGTTGACTCCGACTGCGAGCGCCGCAGGCTCGCTCTCCCGGATCGACGCCCAGGCCCGCCCCGGTTTGCCGGAAACGTGCAGCAGCGCCAGCAGGAACAGGAGCGCGCAGACGACGACGGTGTAGCGGTAATACGCGGTGTCCGCGGTCGCCATCGAAGGCCGTCGCACAGGCGGAGTGCTGGTCGTGAGCTCTCCGGTCAGCGACCGTCCCTTGAAGCCGCCGCCGCCGTTCGGGAAGTCGATCGCCGACAGGGCGACGGTCGTCGCGCCGGCGAACATCAGGGTGATCAGCGCGAGATAGAGACCCGAGAGCCGAAGCGCCGGGAGGCCGACGAGGACCCCGATCGCGCAGGTGATCCCACCGGCTGCGAGCAGGAGCAGCGGAAACGGGAGTGAGGTCGCATAGGAGAGCCGAGCGCCGACCCAGCAGCCCACCGTCAGCAGCGCGATCTGGCCCAGCGAGATCATCCCGACGCGGCCGTAGAGGATCCCGAAGCCCAGAGCGGCGACCGAATAGATGGCCACGCTGGTGAACGTCGTGATCCAGTCCGCGCCCACGATCGCCGGCAGGACGCCGATCGCGATGGCGAGCAGAACGAGCGCGCCGGCGCCGCGGGCGATCGTTCGCCGTTCGAGCGGCGGCGCTGTGCGCGCCGCCGCGGGGCTCTCGCCGGGTGCGGGAGTTGCCTCCATCTACGTCGTCGCCCGCGAGATCGTGACGACGCGCCGCCGCGAGAGGTACAGCAGCGCGGCGATCGCGAGCACGAACGGTGCAGCGGAGCGGTAGGCGGACAGCGAGGCGTACGGGCTGAGCACCGACTGTGCGAGGCCCACCGCAAGGCCGCCGAACATCGTCGCCCAGAGGGATTGCAGCCGGCCGATCAGCGCCGCCGCGAGCGACGAGATGACGAGGAACGTCAAGGCCGAGTAGTCGAGCGAGGTGAGCAGGTCGGGGAGGATGAGGCCCGCGGCGCCGCAGGCGAGGCCCGAGCCGAACCAGGCGGCGGCCTCGACGCGACGCACCGGGACGCCGAGCGTGGCGGTGATCTCGCGGTCGTTCGCGAGTGCCCGCATCGCGGTGCCGAGCTTCGTCACGCGCAGGAAGACACTGACGGCCGCCGTGATCACGATCGCGAGACCCAGCGAGATGAGCTGCGTCAGGTTGACGCTCGTATCGAGGATCTCGTAGCGGTGCTGCGTGCTCGGCAACGGCAGGAAGCGCGCGAAGGCGCCACCCACCGGCGCCATCCACGCCATGATTCCGAGCAGGATCAGCGCCAGGCCGAGCGTGCCCATCATCTTCACCAGCGGGTCTCGTCGCGCGAAGGCGGGGCCGAAGACCATTCCGTAGAGGAGGTTGACGACCCCGCCGAACGCGACGCAGACCGTGAACGCGAGCCACTGGGGGCAGCTCGTGTGGTTGATCAGCCAGTAGGCGATCAGGGCGCCCGCGGCCCCGATGGCGCCGAACGCGAGGTTCAGCACACCGGTGGCCCGGTACAGCACGACCAGCCCGACGCCGGAGAGCGCGTACACGCCTCCGAACGCCAGGCCGATCACGATGAACGGCTTGATGAACTGCCACTCGACGCCGAACACGCTGAACGCGAGCACGTCAGTCATCGAAGCCTGCGGGCACCCTGATCATCGTCTGTTGCTTCCCTGTCTCCTAGCCGCCGTTGAGCTTGAACTTCTTCTCCCAGGCGCGCGTCTGGGAGATCGACTTGTCGACGGCCGCGATTGCGAAGCACTTCTCCTTCACGACCACCTTGCCCTTCTTGTAGTCGACGGTGATGTCCCAGTTGTTCGGGATGTGGTACGGGAGCGTGCCGCCGTAGAACGGCTTGCAGAGCATGTCCGTCTTCTGGTTCTTCAGGTTCCGCACCGCCGAGTTGTACGACTTCGGGGTGATCGCCCCCGAGACGCTGAGCAGCGCGGCGGTCGAGAACTTGCCCGCCATGAAGCCCATCTGGGCGAACGCCTGCGGCGCGATCTTCGTGTACTTCTTCAGGATCTGGAACATCAGCGCCGTATCCGGCCCGACGCTCGGGTCGACGTTGCTGAACTCGCTGTTGATCCAGAGGTGTCCGTCGAACTCCGGGAACTGCCCGGCCATGAACGTGTTCGCGATCGGGGTCGACGAGCCCCACTTCACCTTGTCGACGATCCCCTGGGCGATTGCGGCCTTCATGAAGGCCGGCGCCGTGTCCGGGGTGAAGTCGATCAGGATGCCGCCGCCGTCTCCGGCGAACTGGTACATCTGGATCAGCTGCGATGTCGCGTCAGTGACCGGCAGGTGGGTCGGGAAGATCTTGTACGGAATGCCGGCCTTCTGGGCAACGAGTGCCGGCCCGCCGTCCGCGTACGCCGAGATCGTGTCCGGCGAGGCGATGGCGAGCTTCTTGATGCCGGCCCTGACGAGCGCCTGCGCGGCGCCGACGTTGCTGTAGCGCGGGCCCATGTTCACCTCGACGAAGGACGGAGTGCTGAAGCACTCGGCCTGCACGCCCGCGCCGATGACGATGAAGCCCTTGCTCTGGTAGTACTTCCAGTTCGTCCCACACTCGGCGAAGCTCGTGTTGCCGACGACGCCGACGACCTTGTCCTTCTCGATCAGCTTCCTTGCGAGTGCGGCCTCCTGGGCCGGGTTGAGCTGCTCGGTGTACTGGATGTACTTGATCGGGCGGCCGTTGATGCCGCCGTTGTCGTTCACGCACTGGAAGTAGGCATTGGCGACCTTGCTGATCGTCGTGAAGTCGACGCCGGGGATCAGCATGTTGATCCCGCCGAGCTTGATCGGCGTTCCTGTCGCCTTCTTACCGGTGCCCTTGCCGCAGACCGATTTCGTTGCCGATGCGGGACCCGAGCCGACCGCTGAGCGGTCACGTCGGTTCGTGCGCCGACGGACGCCGCGGTCACCAGCACCGCGATCAGGCTGGTCGCTGCGCACGCCACACCGACTTTGATCTTCGTCGATCTCATCAGTTCACTCCTCTGAGTTCTCTAGCTTCGTAGGGCTGGACCACGAGGTCGGTTGGCGCACTGGACGTCGCCGCGCCACCGATCAGGATCTCGTCAAGTGCGCCCTCCTCGCGTCGGATCGCGACTTGGCGTCCACGGCGTGACAGGGGGCCTGACACACTCCACCGGCGTCTGACCTCTGCGCCTCCAAATGCACGTCCCGCATGCTAGACCACTGTTTCGACGAATGGAACACCCGGCGCCGATGAGTTTGCGCTGCAGCGGTCGTCTTACAGGCTGACAGCACGTTGAACTGCCGACCGTCCATCGTCAAGAGAAGGGACGACACATGCAGAAGCTCACTCCATGTCTGTGGTTCGACACCGAAGGCGAAGAGGCCGCGACCTTCTACACCTCGGTGTTCCCGAACTCCAAGATCCTCGAGGTCACGCACTACGGCTCGGCCGGCCCTCGCGCCGAGGGGATGGTGATGACTGTGAGCTTCGAGCTCGACGGCCAGAAGTTCACCGCCCTGAACGGCGGACCCGACTTCACCTTCAGCGAGGCCATCTCCTTCGAAGTGAGCTGCGACAGCCAGGAAGAGGTCGATCGGCTCTGGAGCACGCTCTCCGAAGGTGGGGAAGAGGGACCGTGCGGCTGGCTGAAAGACAAGTTCGGCGTGTCGTGGCAGATCGTCCCGAAGGTGCTCATCGAGCTGCTCACCGATGCTGACCAGGCGAAGGCCCAGCGGGTCATGGCCGCGATGCTCCAGATGGGGAAGATCGAGATCGACGAGCTCGAACGAGCTGCGGCCTAGGGGATCGCGACGCCCTGCAGCACGACGGGGTTGTGCAGCGTGTAGTCGAGCTCGTCGGACTGGAGGACGCCGGCGGGCGGGATCACGTCGACCGCCTTCGGGACGGTGCCGGGGTTGACGGTGCAGTGCGGATCGGCGCTCGCGACGGCGCAGACGCCGAACTGGAAGTCCTGCGGCGTCGACTGGAACCCGCGCGCCTGGTCGCCGCTGAACCCGTCCTGGCCGGTGAGCACGACCGTGAACGCCCAGCCCGGCCCGGGTGAGCCGAGGCTCGCCTTCGGCACCCTGAAGGTGATGAAGCGCGAGATCTGGTTCGCGCTGATCGCAACGGTGCCGAGCGGGCTTCCGGCTGCGTTCTCGTAACGCTGCCCGAAGCCCTGCACCTGGATCAGCCGGCTCCACGCGTCTGCCGGCGCGATCTGGAAGTTGCGCGACGCGTTCGCAGCCGACGTCGAGGTCGAGCCCGCAGGCGCGGCCGGATCGTGGACGTACACATCGACGAGTTGGGCTCCGAGCGGGCTGCCGAAGGTCGGCGAGAGGTCGCGCACCTTGACCCGGAAGATCGCGTTCGTCCCGTCGTCGAAGACCTGGAACTGCTGGATGTCGAACGCGCCGGGGTGGAAGCCGCTGAAGGTCGGGTAGGCGTAGTTGCCGGGCCCGTTGTCGTCGTTGCTCGGATCCGTCACGTCCAGCAGCAGCGTCCCCGGCACGAAGTCGAAGACGACCGTGCGTTTCACGTGCGCCGTTCCTCCGCTCGCGCTGACGGCGACGACGTTGAGGACGGTCGTCCCGCCGGTCACGGCGACGGAGAGGCTGAAGGCGCCCGTCGGGTCGGCCGTGGTCGAGGAGCTCGTCGTGGCCGAGTTCGCGTCCGTGTTCGTGGCCGTGACGTAGACCGCGTTCCCCGGCGCCGTCGTGCCCGTCACGGTCACCGGCGAGCCGCTCACGGCGCTCAGGTCGGCCGGGCTCGTGACCGTCAGCGGCGTCGTGCCCTGCGTGTGCGCGACGTAGCGCTGGAACGTGCTGCGCGGCCGATCGAGGAGGCGGCCGGCGCCGATGTCGGCGAACAGGCGCACGAAGGACGCGGCCGACCAGCTGAGCGGGTTCGCCGAGCCGGCCGGCTCACCGTTGACGAAGCCGATCGAGGCGACGTCCGGCGGTGTTCCAAACGGAGACGCGGCGAGATCTGCGGTCTCCCAGTCCTGCTCGGGGATGAGGCTGACGCCGCCCGCGAACTCGTCCATGCCGTCGAGCAGGGCGGCTGCGCCGGTCGCGTCGCCGGTCTGGAGCGATTGCTCGGCGCGCTCGGACGACAGCGCCGGCCACAGGTGCCCCGTCCCCTGCCCCGACGGCGCCCAGGGTCGGCCGTCGCTCGAGCGGTCGCCGTAGCCGTCGCCGTTGTAGCGGTGCCAGCCGAAGCCGCTCGCCGTGTTCGACCGGATCGTGGCGTCGACGACGGGTAGCGAGGCGATGATGTCCGGATCGCTCGCCGACAGCTCGCCGAGCCGCGCGAGCTCGAGGAAGCCCGCGTCGATGACCGAGCGCTGGTCGAGCGTCGGGCCCCCGTTGCCGACGTTGTAGGTGATCGCGGCGTTCGGGTCGCCGGTCTTCGAGAGGCGGATGAAGTAGCGCGGCGCGAGCGGGCCGTTGGTGGTGACCGTCCAGCCCTTGATCGAGCGCTGGTAGTCGTCGGCGACGCCGCGCCAGACGTTCGCCGAGACCGGGTCGTGATTGACGTCAGCGAGGTGCGCGGCGGCAATGAGCCCGGCGATCTCGGCTGCGATCGTCGAGGGGGAGTAGCCGTCCTGCTCCTCCCAGCGCTCGACGCCGAACGCCGGCCCGTGGCTCGCGACGAAGTTCGCGGCGGGCTTGATGTGGTCCGCGTAGAGCGAGGCGTCGGTGAGGTGCAGCTCGTCGGCCATCAGCAGCGGGTACGCCGTCTCGTCCAGCTGTGTCCCGAAGGAGTCGGGAGCGGTCTTGCCGTTGACGAGGCTGTTGCGCGGCATCGACCCGTCCGCCTGCTGCTGGCGCTCGAAGAGGAAGAGCGTCGCCGCTCGCGCCGTCGCCCGGTCGCCGACCGCCATCAGCCCGGTCCAGATCTCGTACAGGTCGCGGGCAAAGATCTCGCGGTAGGAGCCGAAGTAGGTGTTGCCGGGATCTCCGGCCGAGACGGCCTGACCCCACGGCGACGCCATGCTGGCGACGATCGCACCGGGGAAGGTCTTGTCCTCGGAGGCCTTCAGCACGTTGGCGTTCACGAAGTACGCATCGCGCAGGTCGTCAGCGCGCTTCGTCTTGATCCCCGGCAGCTTCTTCGGCGGGTCGTTGAGGCTCCGGTCGTATGCGTCCCAGCCCTGGTCCGAATCGGAGCGTGCCCTGTCGAACGTGTGCCTCAGCGCGTGCTCGGCCGTCTGGACGGCGGCTGTCTGGCTCGCGCCGAAGCCGAGCGCCATCGTGAACTCGAGGTCGCCGTCGTCGTGCTTCTTGCCGCCTGTGATGCGTGCCGTCTGGACGACGTTGCCGTTGCTCGCCTCCGTGTACGACGTGGACAGCGAGTGCGAGGTGTCGAGCTGTGTGAGTCCGTCGCTCGCGCTCCCCGCGAAGCCGTTGGTCGTCTCGGCGAACGGAGCGTCGAGCGCGGCGTAGACGGGCTGGGCGTAGTCGCGGTTGACCGCGTTCGTCACCGTGTTCGGGTCGGAGGCGACGAGGACCGTGTGGCCAGTCGAGGTATCCGTCGTCGCCGAGTCGGCGCCGCCGTTCCCGCCGCCTCCGCCGCCGTTGCCGTTCACCGTCGGGTCGAAGCGGAGATAGAGACGGAGTGGGTCGCCGTGCTTCGTGCCCTTCTTGTCCACGTCGAAGGCGACCTTCATCAGGATCGCGTTGGTGCCCGGGTCGGCGACGTAGTCGGTGACGATCCGGTACTTCCCGCTTGCAGGCGTGCTCGTGACCCTGCAGGCCATGCCGCTGCTGTCCAGTGCCCGGACCGTCGACGTCATGTTCCTGGTCTGCAGATCCGTGAAGGTCGAGCCGTCGGTGACGATGTACTGGAGCGTCTCGACGTTCGTGTTGTCGATCGTCGGGTAGTAGACGTCGCTCAGCACGCCGTTCGCGACCGTGAACCACACCTTCGACGTCGTGTTGCGCGCGGTGCCCAGGCAGTCCTTGCGCGCGAGGTCGAAGTGGGACAGCGCGCCCGGCCCGTCCGGGGCGACGCTCAGAGGCGCGGTCCCGGCGCTCGAAGCGACCCCGAGAACGATGCACGTCACGGCGGCGACTGCGAGACCGGCCAGCCGCCTTGGTGGAGACAAGCTGCTCATAGATCGGACCGAGACGCTATACCCGCAGACGCGTCAAGTTCAACCGCCTACCTCCCTCAACCTGCCGAGGCGGCCGGCGTCTCAACGGCTGGAAGCCGGCAGGGGGCCCGCTCTCGCGAGCCCCCTGCCGCGGCTTTCGCTAGGGATACGAGACGATGTTGACCGGGGTCGTGTCCGGTGGCGTCGGCGCGCCGACGTCGTTCACGACATGGTCGATCGTGCCGTGGTTCGTGATCGAGAGGCTGAGGATGTCGTGCAGCTTCACGCCGGGCGTCACCGGCACCTCGAAGGCACGGCTTGCGTGGATCGTCGGATCCACGTTGAAGAAGCAGTAGCTCCCGAGACCCCAGCCCTCGTGGGTCTTGACCGAGTCGGCGACCTTGTAGGCCGCCCACCCGAGGACGCCGTCGTGCTGCCAGGCGGCCTGGTTCGGCGGGTCGTACGGCATCTCGTTCTGGAACATGATCGTCTTGCCGTTCTCGCCGGCCCAGAAGACGTTGTACTCCTGGTAGTGCTCGGCGAAGAGGCCCGTCGCGACCACGTCGTCGCCGTTGACGACGACGCCGGTGTCTGCGGTGTTGCTCGTCCAGCCAACGCCGCTGCCGTGGTCTGCACGCCAGGCCCAGATGTGGTCGAGGATCACGTCGTCGGCGTTCACCTCGAGGCTCACAGTCGCCTTGCCGACGTGCGGGCCGCCGATGCGGAAGAACACATCGTGGAGCGCGCTCGGGTCGCTCGGGTCGCTCCACCCGTTGTGCTCGCGCGCCTGGCCGTTCGAGGCATGTTGTGTACCGACCTGGAGCAGCACCGGGGAGTTCACGGGTCCTGCATCGAAGATCAGACCCGCAATCTCGACCCCCTTCACGTCCGCCACCGTCATCGGGATGACACCGTTCTGCGCCGTGAGCGTGGCCATCCCGAGCCCGAGCACGATCGTGTCCGCCCGCTTCACCTTGATCGTCCTGTCGACGTCGTAGACGCCGGGAGTGAAGAGGAGGTTCTCACCGCGCGCCAGAGCGTTGTTGATCGACTTGACGCTGTCCGTGGGCTTGGCGATGAAGAAGTCCTCGATCGGAATCGAATGGCCGGGTGTCTGGCCGTTGGCCCACGTCGTGCCGGACGTGTTGAAGCGGGCGTCTGGCACGAACACCTTGAAGCGGTTGTTCGCGTCGATGTAGAGGAAGGGCTTCTCGCGCGAGGCCGGCGTGGTGGCGAGCGTCGTATACGGCGGGTTCGGGAACGACTGCGGCGGCGCGTTCTCGACCCCGGCGAACACCTGGTTCCAGACGCCGTTCGTCCAGGTGCCGAGACTGCTGTTCCGGACGAGGTACTGCTGCTGCGAGCCGTTGACGACCGTGCCGGAGAGCTGCGAGTCGGCGATGAAGCCACCGCTCGCGAACGACGGAGCCGAGCAGTAGTCCATGAGCGTCATGAAGCCGTTGACGTGCACCCGCCTCATCGGCGCGGCCTGCGATGTCGCCCAGAACTCTCCGGACTGGCAGCCCTCCTTGCCGGCGACGTTGATCGTCAGGTTCGAGAGGGAGCGCCAGAAGTTCACGAGCGCCGTGCAGTCGCCCGGCCCGAAGCACTGGTTGTAGACATCGATCGTGCCGTTCACGGCGACGTCGCTCGGCAGGCTTCCGAGCCCGGCCACATCGGTGTAGTAGCCGACCTGGAAGTTGAGGGGAGCGGTTGCAGTTCCATAGCTGCCGGGCTTGAAGAGCAGTGCGTAGCGCTGCGTCCCGAACTGGTTCGAGACCTGCTCGGCGGCGATCGCGTCGACGGTCGCCTTGATCTCGCTCGTCGACATGCTCGGATCGAAGATCTTCACGTTGGGGCCGAAGTCGGGGACTCCGGCAGCCGGCTGCGACACGGGGGCCGCGGCTGCACCGGAGATCGCGACTGCCCCTGCCACGAGCGCGGTCGCACAGGCCAGCCGGAGGAGATGCGAAGCCACTTGGGAACACTCCTTTCTCGAGGAGGAGGAACCTTACGGCAGCGCGCCACTCTCCAGCCACTCGAGCTGCGCGGCGCTCAACTCGAGCTGAGACGCGGACAGCGCCTCGTCGAGGTGGTCCTCGGAGAGCGTCCCGACGACCGGCAGCACGTAGTCAGGCTGGTGCAGGACGTACGCGAGGGCGACCGCCACAGTGGAGGCTCCGAGCTCTTCGGCGAGCTCGGTCGCCCGCTCGCGCCGCGCTCGGTTCCCAGGGCTGTCCCAGCTTGCCGGGTCGCGGCCTGCGAAGAAGCCGGTCGCGAGGCTCGACCAGGCGAGGATCAGCAGGTCGGTGTCCGCGAGGGCGAGCACCTGCTCCTTGTCGACGGCCAGGCAGCCCGGCCAGGGCTCGGCCACCATCTCGGCGAGGGAGAAGTGGTTGCTGAAGACGGCGAGTCCGTCCTCGCCGATCCGGTCGAGATAGCTCTGGAGCTCACGGAGCCGGGAGACGGTCCAGTTCGAGACTCCGAAGCCACCGATCCTCGCCGCAGCGACCTGCTCCAGGAGGGCGTCCGCGAAGGCGGCGACCGGGAGCGATGGCTCGTCGCGGTGCAGGACGAAGACGTCGATCCGCTCGACGCCGAGCAGCCGCCGCGCCTCGTCGACCTCGGAGGGGACGAGCTTCGGCAGGCAGTTCGGCGGATGGCAGCCCTTGGCGTACACGACGATGCCGTCCGGCGAGTGCCGCGCGCGAAGCCAGCCGCCGACAGCCTGGGCGGACTCGCCGTCTCGGTAGACGTTGGCGACGTCGAGTGCCCTCCCACCCGCTTCGTAGAACCGGTCGAGAAGTCGTGGTGCGAGTGACGTGTCGGGCAGGTCAACCGTTCCGAAGACGAGTCGCAACGCATCGCTCCTTCTCACGCACGGGCGGCCCCGCCCCGCCGCGAACAGTCGCGGGGGGCGGGGCGGACCGCGGTGCTAGTGGTGGGAGGTCGAGAACTGGTAGATGGTGGAGGTCTGGTAGACCTGTCCGGGGCGAAGGACGGTCGAGGGGAAGTTCGGCTTGTTCGGCGAGTCGGGATAGTGCTGGGTCTCCAGCGCGAACCCGTCGCCCTGCCTGTACATCCGTCCACTCGTCCCGACAAGCGTCCCGTCGAGGAAGTTCCCGGAGTAGAACTGGATCCCGGGTTCGGTGGTGAAGATCTCGAGAACGCGGCCGCTGTCGGGCTCCTGCACACGCGCCGCACGGATCATCGATGTGTCGGTGGGGCTACGCCGGTCGAGCACCCAGTTGTGGTCGTAACCGCGGCCGATCACGAGCTGTTCGAAGCTGTCGCGGATCCGGTCTCCGATCGCGGTCGACCGGGTGAAGTCCATCGGCGTGCCGGCCACCGGGTCGATTGCCCCGGTCGGGATCAACGTCGGATCCACAGGGGTGTAGTGGGACGCGTTGAGCTTCAGGACGTGATCGTCGATCGATCCGGACCCCTCGCCCTCGAGGTTCCAGTAGGCGTGATTGGTCAGGTTGACGACCGTCGGCTTGTTCGTCGTTGCGCGGTAGTCCATCCGGATCTGGTCCCGGTCCGTAAGGAGATAGGTGACCTCGGCCTTGAGCGTGCCCGGGTAGCCCTGGTCGCCGTCGGGGCTCGTGAACGTGAGCTTGAGCCCGACGCCGTCGTGGTTCTGGATCACCGTCGCCGCCCAGACGTGCTTGTCGAAGCCGACGGTTCCCCCGTGGAGCGAGTTCGGGTCGTTGTTGATCGGTAGGTGGTAGGTGACGCCGTCGAGCGTGAATGTCCCGAGTGCGATCCGGTTCGCGTACCGACCCGTGATGCATCCGAAGTACGGGCTCTTTGCGACGTAGTCCGCGAGGTTGTCGAAGCCCAGGGTGACGTTCTCGAAGTGCTTGCGGCGGTCGGGGACCTTCACCGACTGGATGATCCCGCCGTAGGTGAGGATCTTGACCTCCATGCCGTTGGAGTTCGTCAGGGTGTAGATGTCGACGGCCTGTCCGCCGACGGATCCGAACGGATCCTTCTTGACGGACGGTCCGGGCTTGCCGTGTGTGTTCGACGCAAGCGCGCCGGAGAACCCGACGGCGGCGACGAGTAGCACTGCCAGGCCGGCGAGTGCCATTCTGCGAAGCGATCTGCGCATTGCGTTTCCTCCCCGATCTCGGTTTTTCTCCGATTAGCCGCAGATTCGGCCCGTGTAGGGCCGGGACGAGTCGTCCGAAAGCGCTTACGTCATCCGCACCTCCTCTCCCGTCCGATCACGGATTCGCTTGAGGCTCTTCATCACGCCCTCGCCGTCACGCCCGAAGAGGTCGTGCAAGTGGACGTAGTGGCTGTAGAGGTCGCCGTAGACGGCGTGATGGGCGTCGATCGGCTCGTAGACGTGCTCGCTGAGATGCGCCATCCGGAGCGAGGCCTCGACGATCGAGTCGTAGCCGCCGGCGTCGGCGCCCGCGGCTACCGCTGCCGACATCGCAGCTCCCAGCGCGGGCGTCTGCGCCGACGCTGCGACCGAGAACGTGCGGCCCGTGACATCGGCGTAGATCTGCATCAGGAGCTCGTTCCGCTCCGGCAGGCCGCCGCAGGCGACGATCCTCGTCACCGGCACTCCGGCCGACTCGAACGCCTCCACGATCACCCGCGTGCCGAAGGCGGTTGCCTCGAGCAGCGCTCGGTAGATCTCCGGTGCCTTCGTGGCCAGCGTCATCCCGACGAGCAGGCCGCTCAGGTCGGCGTCGACGAGCACAGAGCGATTGCCATTCCACCAGTCGAGCGCCAGGAGGCCGCTCTCGCCGGGGCGGAGCTTCGCCGCTTCCTGCTCGAGGATCCGGTGCACGTCTTCTCCCTCTCGCCGGGCCGCCTCGTGGTACTCGGGCGGCACTGACCGCTCGGCGAACCACGCGAAGATGTCCCCGACGCCGGACTGGCCGGCCTCGTAGCCGATCAGGCCGGGGACGACGCCGTCCTCGACCGCGCCGCACATGCCCTCGACGAATTCGAGCTCCTCGCCGAGGAGGATGTGACAGTTGCTCGTCCCCATGATCACGACCATCGATCCGGGCTCGGTCACGGTCGCCGCCGGAGTCGAGACATGGGCATCGACGTTGGCAACAGCGACCGGCGTCCCGGCGCGGAGGCCGGTCAGCGCCGCCGCTCGCTCTGTGAGCACCCCGGCCCGGCTGCCGGGCGCCAGGAGAGTGCGGGACATCTTCTCGTCCACGACGTGCTCGAAGCGCGGGTCGAGCGCCGCGAAGTAGGCGCTGTCGGGAAACCCGTCGCGCTTCGACCACATCGCCTTGTAGCCGGCGGTGCACGTGTTCCTGGTCTCGCATCCGGTCAGCTGCCAGACGACCCAGTCGGCTGCCTCGATCAGCCGCTCCGCGCGGTCGTAGAGCTCGGGTGCCTCGTCGAGGATCTGAAGCGCCTTCGCGAAGAACCACTCCGAGGAGATCCTCCCGCCGTAGCGTGCGAGCCACGGCTCACCGCGCTCTGCCGCGACTGCGTTGATCCGATCGGCCTCAGGCTGAGCCGCGTGGTGCTTCCAGAGCTTGACCCACGCGTGCGGCTCGTCGCGTAGCTCCTCGAGCAGGCACAGCGGCGTGCCGTCGGCGGTCGTCGGCAGCATCGTGCACGAGGTGAAGTCGATGCCGATTCCGATCACTTCGCCCGGGTCGATGCCGGACTCGGCGAGAACCCCAGGGACTGCGTGCTCGAATGTCCGCAGGTAGTCCTCCGGGTCCTGCAAGCGCCCAGTCCGATCCGAGCCGGACGTGATCGTGAGGCGTCGGCAGCCGCTCGTCGATGACGCCGTTTGCGTACGAATACGAGGCGGTTGCGATCTCCCGTCCGTCCGCGCAGTCGACGATGACCGCCCGACCCGATGCGGTGCCGAAGTCGACGCCGACCGCGTACGCGCCGGATCTCACGTGTCTCCCCGCTGCGGCTCGACAACCACCTTCAAGGCGCGTCTCTCACTCAGGCTGGCGAACGCCTCGGACCCGTCGCTCAGCGCATACCGTTCGCTGAGGAGCGAGCTCAGCTCGATGCGGCCGTGCTCGGCGAGGTCGATCGCACGCGGGAGGTCGGTCGCCTTCATCCGGCGGCAGAGCGAGATCGTGAGTCCCTTGCGGCGCGCGATCGACGCCGTGAAGCACGAGCGGTCGTCCGCTGGGATGCCCACGAGGACGAGACGGCCGCCGGGCCGCAACGTGTCGATCGCAGTCGCGATCGCGTCGTCCTCACCCGCCACCTCGAACGCAACGTCGACGCCGTCCGAGACCGCCGCGGGCAGGATCTCGGTGCCGGCGCGGCGCGTCTCGACGGCGACGGTCGCGCCGAGCGCGTCCGCGGCCGCGACGCGGTGCGGGAGCGGGTCGGTTGCCACGAGGACGTCCACTCCTGCGTTCCGCAGCAGTTGCACGAGCAGGAGACCGAGTCGGGCCGCAGCCGTACACGCCCGCCGTCATGCCCGGACGCACGTGACCGAGGTCGAGCGCGTGCAGTGCGACTCCGAGTGGCTCGAGCAGCGTCGCCTCGGCGTCGGGGAGCGAGTCGGGCAGCCGATGGGCGAGGCGTTCCGGCCAGGCCAGCCGCGAGCGGAGCGCGCCGTCGATCGAGTTTCCGGCGAACCGGCAGGCGACGCAGAGGTTCTCGTCGCCTGCGACGCACGGTGCGCACCCGCCGCACGGGATCGCGGGGTCGAGCGCCACCCGCTCACCCGCGCGCGCCCCCGTCTCGATCACGCCGACGAACTCGTGGCCGAGGACGAGCGGCTGGGTCAGGACGACATCGCCGATGGCGCCCTCGTGGAACCAGTGCAGATCGGAGCCGCAAAGCCCGACGGCGGTGACGCGCACCAGGACTTCCTCCGCGTCCGGCGTCGGCACCGGCTCCTCGTGGAGCCGCAGGTCGCCCTTGTCGTGGAGTCGCAGCGCGATCATCGAGGCTGCCCGTAGTAGGCGTTCGGCCCGTGCTTGCGCGAGAAGTGCCGGTCGAGGAGGTCGTCGTCGAGCGCCGACGCCTCGGCCTTCAAGCACGAGCGTGTACAGAGCGAGCTCGGCCACCGTCTCGAGGGCGACCGCGTTCTCGACCGCCCGTGCGACGTCGACACCCCAGGCGAACGGCCCATGCGATGCGACCAGGGCCGCCGGAGTCTCGAGCGGGTCGAGCCCTCGGCCTTCGAACGTCTCGACGATCACGTCGCCGGTTCGCTGCTCGTAGTCGCCCTGGATCTCGTCCGCTGCCAGCGGGCGCGTCACCGGAACCGGGCCGCGGAAGTGGTCGGCGTGGGTCGTGCCGAAGCAGGGAAGCTCGCGCCCTGCCTGCGCCCAGGCGCTCGCGAAGCGGGAGTGCGTGTGCACGATGCCGCCGAGCGCCTCGAAGCGGCGGTAGAGGACGGCGTGCGTCGGCGTGTCCGAGGACGGCCGCTGGTCACCCGCAACGACCTCGCCCGTCTCCAGATCGACGACGACGATCGCCTCCGGCCGTAGCTCTTCGTAGGGAACGCCGCTCGGCTTGATCGCGAGCACGTTCTCGTTGCGGTCGACGCCGCTCACGTTCCCGAACGTGAGGACGACGAGCCCCGCGCGGACGAGCTCGCGGTTCCCCTCGAACACCTGCTCCTGCAGTTCGCCGTGGTCGGCCATCGCGCGCTACAACCCTTCGGCCTGGTGGTAGTAGGCGTGGTTCCAGCGGAGCTCGTTCTTCAGGCCGGAGACGGTGGTCTGCTCGTCGATGACGACGAGCTCGACGCCTGCGATCTCTGCGAAGTCGGAGATCGCCTCCATCGACAGCGCCTGCATGAAGCTCGTGTGGTGAGGGCCGCCCGCCTCGAGCCACCCCTCGACCGCAGTTGCGAAGCTCGGCTTCGGCCGCCAGATCGCTCGCGCGACCGGCAGGCGGGGAAGCTCCTCCTCGGGCGCGACGACCTCGACCTCGTTCGCGACGAGCCGGAAGCGGTTGCCGAGGTCCAGGAGAGCCACGACGACCGCCGGCCCCGGTGCTGCCGTGAACACGAGCCGCACAGGATCCTCGCGGGCGCCGATCGAGAGCGGGTGGATCTCGCAGCTCGGCTTGCCGCCGCTGATCGACGGACACACCTCGAGCATGTGCGCGCCGAGCACCTTCGGATCGCTCGGCCCGAGGTGGTAGGTGTAGTCCTCCATGAACGAGGTGCCGCCCTCGAGGCCCGTGCTCATCACCTTCGTGACCCGCACGAGAGCCGCCGTCTTCCAGTCACCCTCCGCCCCGAACCCGTAGCCGTCGGCCATCAGCCGCTGGACGGCGAGCCCGGGTAGCTGGCGAAGTCCGCCCAGATCCTCGAAGGTGGTGGTGAAGGCCTTGAAGCCGCCCGCGTCGAGGAGCCCGCGCAAGCCGGCTTCGATTCGCGCCGCATCGCGCAGCGACTCCCGCTGCTCGCCGCCGGCTCTCAGCGCGGGAGCGAGCTCGTAGGCGTCTTCGTACTCCGAGATCAGGTGGTCGACGCTCGCGTCGTCCACGTCGTCGACCGCCGACGCGAGCTCGCCGACGCCGTACCCGTTGACCGAGACGCCCAGGCGAATCTGCGCTTCGACCTTGTCGCCGTCCGTGCCCGCGACCTGGCGCATGTTGTCGCCGAAGCGAGCGACCCGCAGCGACTGCGCCTCGTGCCAGCCGCAGGCCGCCCTCGACCACGTCCCGATCCGCTCGAGGACGCTCGGCTCCGTCCAGTGTCCCGCGACGGTCTTCCGTCGGATGCGCATTCGCGTCGCGAGGTAGCCGAACTCCCGATCCCCGTGCGCCGACTGGTTCAGGTTCATGAAATCCATGTCCACCTCGGCCCACGGAAGCTCGCGGTTGAACTGCGTGTGCAGGTGGAGGAGCGGCTTCTGGAGAGCGCGGAGACCGGCGATCCACATCTTCGCGGGAGAGAAGGTGTGCATCCAGACGATCAGACCGACGCACTGATCGGAGGCGTTCGCTTCGAGGAGCAGATCGCGGATCGACTCGGGGCTCGTCACCGGCTGCTTGTGAACGACGCTCACCGGGATGGCGGCGGCGCCGTCCAGCCCGGCCGCGACCTGCCGCGACTGCTCTGCGACCTGCTGCAGAGCCGTCTCCCCGTAGAGGTGCTGGCTGCCGGTGATGAGCCAGACCTCGAATCTGTCGAGCGCTTTCATCCGTCTCCTTTGACTCCGGGCGCGGGGTAGGAGGGCTAACCCCGCGCCCGGTACTCGGCGGCGACGATCTCCGTCAGCTCTTCGACCGACGTCTCCGACGTCGGCCGGTCGAACGTGATCGTCCCGTTCCTGATGAGGTTCACCCGGTCGGCGACCTCGAAGACCTGGACGTAGTTGTGGGCGATGACGATCATCGAGACGTCGCCGCGCTCCTTCAGCTCGCGGATCAGGTCGAGGATCAACCTCCCCTCGCGCGCACCCATCGCCGCGAGCGGCTCGTCGAGGAGAAGAGTGGTGGCGCCGGAGTGGACGGAGCGCGCGATGGCGATCGCCTGTCGCTGTCCGCCCGAGAGCATCGCGACCTCGGAGTTGACCGACCGGAGGGTGCCGATCCCGATGTCCTCGATGTACTTGCGCGCTCGTCTTCGCATCTCGCGGTTGTCCAAGCCAACGGATCGGACCGATTCCGTGCGTGAGCTCGCGCTTGAGGAACATGTTGTGCGCGACCGACAGCGACGGCACGAGCGCGAGATCCTGGTAGACGGTGTCGATTCCGAGCGACCGCGCGTGGTCGACCGACCGGATCACCACTTCCTCGCCGTTGACGAAGATCGTCCCCGCAGTCCGGCCGCATGAAGCCGGTGAGGATCTTGATCAGCGTCGACTTGCCGGCGCCGTTGTCGCCGACCAGTCCCAGCACCTCGCCCTTGGCCAGGTGCAGCGAGACGTCGACGAGCGCTGTCACCACCCCGAAGCTCTTCGAGACGTGCTCGACGCGGATCGCGTCGGGTTGTGTCGCCGCTTCGCTCACTGCAGTCTCCCGAGGTTGCGTAGCCGGGCGACCTGGACGTTCGCGATCATCGACAGCAGGATCGCGAGGCCGATGATCAGGTCGAACGTGAAGGCGCTGACGCCGATGATGTTCAGGCCGGTGCGGAGGATGATCAGGACCAGGACGCCGATGAAGCTGCCGATGACGGTGCCGACGCCGCCGAAGAGCGACGTGCCGCCGATCACCGCCCCGGCGACGGCCAGGAACATCAGGTCGGGGCCGCCCTGGAGCGGGACGATCGTCGTGATGCGCGTCGAGTCGAGGATCCCGGCGAAGCCGGCGAGGAAGTTCGCCAGCACGAAGTTGCCGATCTTGATCCTCCGCACGTTGACGCCGCTCTCCGCCGCGCCGATCAGGTTTCCGCCGGTGGCGAAGGTCCAGAGCCCCCAGCGGGTCCAGGTGAGGATCGACCTGCACGACGAGAACCAGGGCCAAGCGCCCAGAAGAACTCGGAATTCAGGAAGAGCGTGTACTGCTCGGGCTGCGAGCCGAAGATCTTGTGGAACGTCTCGCCGCCCGGCATGAACTGCTGCGAGCCCTCCGTCAGGTGCAGCGTGATGCCGTTGAGGAAGAAGAGCATGCCGAGCGTCGTGATGAACGACGGCACGTGAAGGAAGGTCGTGATCACTCCGCTCGTGAGCCCGACGCACGATGAGACGACGAGCGCCAGGACGATCCCGAGCCAGAGCGGGAGGTTGTGCTTCTCGGGATCGCAGAGCCACCAGCACGAGCGCCGGAGAGAGGGCGAAGACCCGCCCCACCGCGAGGTCGATCTCGCCGGAGATGAGCAGCATCACCTCGCCGGCCGCGATCAGCGCGATCGGGGCCATCGACTCGGTGATGTTCTTGATGTTGTCGCTCTCCAGGAAGACGCTGTTCTGCGCCTGGAAGAAGAGCGTCAGCGCCACCGCGACGACGAAGATGCTCGCCTCGCGGCGGCGCAGGAGCACGCCGGCGACGCGCCAGCCGAAGTCGGCGCGTCGCCCTGCGTTCGTCGTCGCTTCCGCCACGGCTAGCGGCTGTTACGAGACGGGATACTTCTGCTGCGAGGAGGAGCCCTCGTACCGCGTCTTGGTCGTGAGGTACGGCTTGACGTTCTCCTTGGTCACGTACAGCAGGCCCGTGTTCGTGTCCGAGGGGGCCACCAGGCCGCCGGACAGCTTGTAGAGGAAGAGCTGGATCACGGGGTAGAACCCCTGCAGGTACGGCTGTTGGTCGATCGTGAAGTTCAGGAAGCCCTTCGTCGATCAGCTTGAGCGTGCCGGGCAGCAGGTCGTACCCGCCGCCGATCACCTTCCCGCGCAGGCTGTGCTTCTGGATGATCTGTCCGACGCCCTGTGTGTCACCGGCGTCGACGGCGAACATCCCGGCCAGCTTCTTGTGGCCGAGGTAGTACGAGTCGATCGCCGTGAGCTCCTTGCTCAGGTCGGCGTCGGTCGCGACGATCTTCGGGTTGATCGGCTTGCCCGACTGCTTGATCGCAGCCATCGCACCGTCGATGCGCGGCTGAATGTTCAGCGCGCCCGGCGTGGCGATGAACAGTGCGACGTCGCCCTTCGGGACCTGGGTCGCGATCTTCTGGCCCATGGAGAAGCCCGACTCGTAGAGCGCCTGGCCGATGTACGCCATCCGCGCCTTCGCGCCGGCCCGCGCTCCATCGGCGTTGTAGGCCAGCACCGGGATCCCCTTCGAGCGTGCGCGCTTGATCGGCGCCTCGAAGGCGCCCTTGTCGACGACGCACACGGCGATCCCGTCCGCCTTGGCGCTGACCGCCGCGTTGAACGCGTTGATCATCTCGCCGACGTCCGCCTTCGTCGACCCGCCCCAGGTGTACTTGCACGTTGACGAGCGTTGCGGCGTCGGCGGCGCCGTACTGCGTGGGCACGAAGAACGGATTCGTCGTCACGTGGTTGATGAACGCGAACTTCCAGCTGGGGTGCGACGGGTACTTCCCGTTCGAGGCGCCGAACGCTGCCTGCGCGCCCACGAGTGCCGGCAGCGAAGCAGCCGCGCCACCGAGCGCGACTCGTCGCAGAAGCGCTCCGCGATCGATGCCTTGCAGAGTCCTCTGAGAGGAACTCGTCGTCGCTCTTCATCGAACCTCGACCTCCTTCAGCCTGTAGACGTGGGCGGCGCGCCCACCGGCGTGCGGTCGGTCGGCGGCGGCAGTTGCGGACGTCACGGTTCGCACAACGACCGTCGCTCGTCTGGTGCAGGGAGACATGCTTCGTCCGACCACAATCTGGTCCGGTATTAGAACAGCATGCGTATGCAGGATGCAAGTCCGGCATTCGTATGCAGTCCGAACCAAAGGGATGAAATAGGTGTTGCTGCGCCGCCGCGGGTGGTAGCGTTGGGGCGCCGTGACGGCGGACGAAAAGCAGCAGCCCAAATCAGCGCCGCGGCGGGCGGCGACGATGAAGGACATCGCCAAGGCTGCCGGCGTCGCTCAGAGCACGGTCTCGCGGATCCTCAACGACGCCCCGCTGCTCGTCCCCGTCTCCCGCGAGACGCGCGAGCGCGTGCTCGCCTCCGCCGCCGAGCTCTCCTACCGGCCGAACCCACTCGCACGCGGCCTGCGAGGTGCGCCGACGATGCTGCTCGGCGCGATCGTCCGGGATATCACCGACGCCTTCTTCGCGGGCGCGATCGAGGCGCTCTCGCTCGAGGCGCGGCAGCGCGGGTACAGCGTCGTGCTCGGCCATGCGCGCGAGCGCGCCGATGAGGCTCTGGTACTCGCGGCCGTCCTCGAGGCGCGCCAGTGCGACGCGATCGTGATCGTCGGCGACATGCGAAATCAGCCGCGCCTGCTCGAAGACCTCGAGAGCGTCCACATCCCGGTCGTCGCCGTCTGGCACGGCTCGCGGCACGACGGCTTTCTCACGGTGAACGTCGACAACCGCCGCGGCGTCGAGGCCGCGCTCGATCATCTGATCGGCCTCGGCCACCGGCGCGTGGCCTTCGTCGGTGACCCTGTGCTCGGGGACATCCAGGAGCGTCAGGCCGCGTTCGAGGATTACGTCGCCCAGGGACGCATCGAGACCCGCGAGGGCTACATCCAGCACACCCGCAACTCGCCCAGCGGCGGCGTTGCCGCGTTCGAGGCTCTGCTCGAGCTCTCGGAGCCCCCGACCGCGGTCGTCGGGTCAACGGACGTCATTGCGATCGGGATGCTGCACGCGGCATTCGAGCGCGGCTTCAGCGTGCCCGCGGACTTCTCGATCGTCGGCTTCGACGATATCCCGTTCGCCGCCACGACGGTCCCTGCGCTGACCACAGTCCGGATGCCGGTCGAGGAGATGATCCGGGGCGCGGTCGAGATGGTGGTCGACAAGAGCCTGCGGGATGCCGCGGGCAGTCGTGACGGTGTTCGCGTGTTCCAGCCCTCTCTGGTCGTCCGCCGCTCGACGGCGGGGCTCGAACCTCGCTGAGCTCTACGGGTGGTTGTCGCGAGGATCCCAGAGTGGGATCGCCGCCGTCGCCTCGTACGCCATCCCGTGCGGGTAGCTGATCAGCTCGATGTCGGTTCCGAAGGGCGTCGCGAAGTAGTTGATCGTCTGCCCGGCGGCGGGGCCTTCGGTGACGGGGAAGGGGCCGAGCCGCTTCTGCACTCCCTTGCGCTGCAGGAACGACACGGCTTTCTCGATGTGGCGGACGTAGAACGCGATGTGGTGCGCACCCCAGTCGGAGTTCTTCCGGAACGTGTGGTCCTGGTCCGGAGCCGTGTACTGGAAGAGCTCGACACCGGGGCCGTTCCCGGCGCGAACCATCCGGATCTGCTCGACGACTGCGCGCGGGTCGACGTCCACCAACTGGTGCATGAAGTCGCCGACCGGATCGCTGAAGGGGCCGAACGTCAGCGGATTGGTGCCGCCGAGCGCATGCTCGAACCAGGCGGCCGCCGCAGCCACGTTCGGAACGGTGATCCCGACGTGGTCGATCCCGAGCAGGCCGGGCACCGTTGTCGCCTGCGAGTGGAGCCCGTTCCGTTTCGGTGACCACAGGGGCTTCACGCCCGGCCTCTCGTACGCCATCCCCTTCGGATAGCTGATCAGCTCGATGTACGTCCCGAACGGGGTCTTGAAGTAGTTGATCGACTGTCCGGCCGCCGGTCCCTCCGTGAGGGCGAACGGCCCGAGGAACTTCTCGACTCCCTTGGACACCATGTGCGCGACGGCCGCGTCGATATCCGTGACGTAGAACGCGACGTGGTGGCCCGACCAGTCCGAGTTGCGCGGATGCGTCCGGCGCTGATCCGGTGCCTCGTACTGGAAGAGCTCGATGTTCGCGCTGCGGCCGAGGCGAAGCACCGTGATCTGGTCGATCACCGCGCGCGGGTGGACGCCGAGCAGGTCGTGCATCAACGTGCCCGTCGGATCGGCGATCGGACCGAACGACAGCGGCGCTGACGCTCCCATCACGTCCTGGAACCAGGCAACGGCCTCGCCGATGTCGGGAACGGTCAGCCCGACATGGTCGGCGCCGACCAGGCCGAGCTGGCCACGACCGTCGCCGTGCCCGCCGGCGCGGCTCGCGTCGAACGGGTGAAGTGCCGCCGCGGCGGCCGCGACGGTTGCGCCCTTCTTCAGGAAATCTCTGCGGTCAACCCGAGCCTCGCTCACGGAGCCACCTCTCTCTCGACCGGTCCGAACGGCGGGACAAACCCTCTCATGTCGGCCGGTTCTTGTCGATTCGCCGGGAGTCGAACCAGGCTGAATCGGCGAGCACGACCGACGTCTCGATCTGCCGCTCGCTCACCGTCCAGTACGTGCGAAGCAGGCGATCCTTCTCCTCGGGCGTAACGAGCCTGAAGCCGTGCTTTTCGTAGAAGCGGATTGCCCAGGCGGCATCCGCCCAGGTCCCGATCAGGACCGGGCGATCGGTCTGAGCGTCGAGGGACTCGAGCAGGGCCACGCCGATGCCTCGCCGCTGCGAGGCGGTCCGGACGTATGCATGGCGGATCAGGGTCACGTCCTGGACGGGCTGGATGCCCATCACGCCGGCAAGCACGTCATCCTCCTCGTAGCCCCAGAAGTCGATTCCGGCGCCGATCTCCTCGCGAAGCTCCTCGCGCGGCATGTAGGGCTCCGACCAGCAGTCAGCCGGAATGACGCCGCGATAGGCCGTGGCGGCGTCGTTGACGATCTCGTAGATCACCTCGAAGTCCTGCTCGTCGCAGCGGCGGATCATCGAGGCTGACGCTAGCGCGAACACCGATGCCGATGAGTTTCCACGCCGGCTACGGTCTGAGCTCTAGACGCGATCAGAGGAGGAGTGTGGAAGCGAATGCGACACGAGCCGGCGACGTGACCGCGTTGGACGTGCAGTTCACGGCCGTCATGGAGGTGAGTCCGGCCAAGGGCGGCTGGACGTATGTGGTGTGGCCGTACTCGGTCGAGTTCTTCGGTACGCGTGGGCTCGTGAAGGTGCGAGGCTCGATCGACGGACATCCGTTCCGGAGCTCGTTCATGGCGATGGGCGACGGCACGCACAAGCTTCCGGTCAAGGCCGAGACGCGGAAGGCGATCGGCAAGGAAGCCGGGGATACCGTGACTGTGCAGCTGGACGAACGCCTACACAGCTAGACGGGGCGCCGGAGACTCCGATCCCTCTTGCTGCCGAGGAGGCCCTCCGCTGTGAAAGCGTCGCAGCCGGTCAACTCGGCCGAGACGGCCCAGAGACGATCGGCGGCGGCCTCGTCGATCGCATATGGCCGTACACCACCGGGAGTTGCGTCGGAGCCATCGACGATCGGAGCGATGTCGCAGTCCTCGCAGTAGACGCCGCCGCGATCCGCAAGGTGCGGCGAGGTGGCGGCCCAGACGTGGGTTGCAGCACCTTGCTCCGGTGTCTTGAACGACGGGTCGAGGCAGTTGCCGTGCTCGTCGATCCAGCCGGCATCGACCATCTCCCGCTGCGACAGGTGGCGTTGGAGCGGGGTGAGAATGCTTCCCGGGTGAGTGGCGAAGGCGCGAACCCCGCTGGGCCGGCCGCGTGCATCCAGCCCGACGGCGAACAGCACGTTCGCCGTCTTGGACTGCCCATAAGCGGTCCATCTGTCGTAGGCCGTCCGGAAGTGGATGTCGTCCCAGCGGATGTCGGTGATGTGATGCGCCCCGGACGAGACAGCGACGACGCGCGCGCCGCCGTCGGCGATGGCAGGCCAGAGCAGGTTGACGAGGGCGTAGTGGCCGAGATGGTTGACCGCGAACTGTGCCTCCCATCCCGGCCCCACTCGGGTCTCGGGACAGGCCATGATCCCGGCGCCGGCAATGACGATGTCAAGCGGGCGGCCGGTCTCCAGGAAGTGGGCGGCGAATGCTCGAACGCTCGCCAGTTCGGCCAGATCCAGCTCGTGCACCTCCGTGCCGGGAAGATCGTCGAGCGCCTCGTGTGCTGCTGCGGGTCTACGCGCGGGGACGATCACACACGCTCCCGCGCGAGCCAGCGCGCGCGTGGTTTCCAGTCCCAGACCGGAATAGCCGCCGGTGACCAAAGCGGTCCGACTCGTCAGATCGATCCCGGAGAGCACGTCGTTCGCGGTGCTCTGCGCGCCGAAGCGACTGCCGAGTGAGCGCTGTTCCGTCATCACTGGGCCAACCTAGAGCCTAGAGTGCACTCTAGGTCAAGCTATGATTCGAGACATGGGTCATCCGGAGGCCGGGCTCTCGATCGGCACGGTCGCCGAGGCGACGGGGATGAGCGTGCATGCGCTTCGATTCTTCGAGCGCGAGGGCATCTTCCTGCGCCCGATCCCTCGCTCCGATGGCGGACACCGGGTCTACGAACAGGCGGACGTGGACTGGCTCCTCCTCTGTAACCGGCTGCGTGAGTCGGGGATGCCGATTGCCACGATCAGTCGGTTCGCCGAGCTCGTCCGGGCCGGTGCCGGCAACGAGCCGGATCGTCTTGCGCTGCTGCAGGAGCACGAACGGCTCGTGCGCGCCGAGATCGCCCAGCTGAACGCCTGCCTCGAGGTGATTCACGGCAAGGTCGTCACGTACGAGCAGCATCTTCGAGACGGGAACGCAGCCGGACTGTGGGCGCCGGAGCCGACCGGCAGGTCAGAGCCGGTCGTCGCGTAGGCCTGCGAACACCGCGAACGCGGGCTTCTTACGCCCGTCGGTGGTGATCAGCCCCGATTGCCAGCTGTCGGGCGACGTGCTGTCCTTGAGCATGAACCACGTGAAGAGGTCGATGCGCGGGTTCGAGCGTGCGATCTCGAACGCCTGGCGGAGGTACTGCGCCTGTTTCGTCCAGCTGACGCCGAAGATGTCGTCCGGCGGCTTGGTCTGGTAGCCGTATTCGGTGATCCAGAGCGGCTTGCGGCCGTACAGGCTCGTCACCTGGGAGATCAGCGTGTCGATGTCGCCGAGCCCGATCGCGCGCGAGCCGACGTTGCGCGTCGTCGGGGTCTCCCACGGGCCGCCGTAGTACGGGTGGTGCGCCCAGGCGTCGAAGTCGCGGAGGCCCATCCGCTTCGCCTCCTGCAGGAAGGTGAGCGGCGCGATCGAGGGACGCGGGCCCGTCGCGTCGTTGTGGCCACGCGGAGCCGTCGCGCCGCAGGCGACGCGTTCTGGCCCGCCCGCCGCGTGCACCCCTCCGTAGACGGCGTTGCAGATCTGCGCGTAGGCAGCCGGCGCCGCCATGCGCCACGTTCCGCCCACGCGCTCGAATTGCGGCTGCAGGAAGACTGAGCTGTTCGGCTCGTTCCAGGCGAGCCACATGTCGACGCGGGGGAGAATCCTCCCGCTCGCTGTGTCGAGGAACGTGCCGCTGTAACGACGTGCCGCGGCGTAGGAGAACTCGCGGAGGGTCGTCGCGGAGCTCGGCGCTCGCTGGGGGCCCTGGCCGCCGTTCGCCCACGCAGGCGTCCCCACGATCGTCAGGAGGACCTCCATCCCGGCCCTGCTCGCGCCCTCGATCGCCCGGTCGTAGCGGCCCCACTCGTAGGCCGGGTCGGCGGGGTCGGTTGGCCTCGCAGGACGCTTGTTCGCGACTCCGTCGCGCCCGCCCCAGGTGAGCAGCATCCGCACGACTTCGACGTTCAGCGACTTCATGGTCGGGAACGCGGTCTGCGGCGAGCCGAACACGGACGCGTCATCGAAGATGCCGACGGCCATCCTCTTCGAGGCCGCCGCCTGGCCGGGAAGCGCCAGGGAGACGGCCGCGCCGAGAAGCATCGCGGTAGGCAGGAACGGGCGTCGCGACATCCAACCCCCAAAGATGTTCATCGCGCGACGTTCTGAGGCGTTTCGTCTTTTCCTGCCGCGTCCACGGGTCGTCGTGCTGGCGCTGTTGCTCGCCGCAGTCGTCGCCGGGGCAGGCGCAGCAGGCGCGCACGCCGCCGAGGGGCCGTCCGCAAAGGCGCGGCCGATGGTCGCCGGACAGGCGACTCAGGGCGGGCGGCTGTTCGGCGTGAAAGGCTCGTGGTCCGGCACCGGAAAGGTCGGCTACACGTACCAGTGGTTCCGCTGCGACCAGATGGGAGCGCATTGCCAGTCGCTTCGCGGCGTGACGAAGCGAAACCATCTCCTCGGCGAGAACGATGTCGGTCACACGCTCGGCCTCGCAGTTCGCGCGACCGACTCGGGTGGGTCGACGACGGCCGTCTCGAGCCTGATCGGCCCGATCGGCGGCGCACCGCCGGTCCTCGCCTCGACCGGCCAGCCGACCATCTCGGGCGAGGTCGTGAAGGGACGCACGCTCAAAGTCGATCCGGGCAAGTGGAACCCTGTGCCGCAGTCGTTCAGCTACCAGTGGGCGCGCTGCAGCGACTCGGGACGCGCGTGCGCCCCGATCGAAGGCGCGACCGCCGCGACGCACGTGGTGGAACAAGGCGATCTCGGTCATGCGCTCGTGGCGATCGTGCAAGCCCGCGCCGGCGCGGTCTCGCAAGCCGTCTTCAGCGTGGCGACCGCACCTGTCGGCGGCAGCGCCAGCGCCCGTCCCCGTCGCCCGCCCCGACGAGACGGTGACTGGTCCGTCGAGCTCTGCACCGCCCGTTGTCGCTTTCGTGATCCAGCAGGGCAGGCAGCTGACCGGTGCCGTGGGGTCCTGGTCCGGCTCCGGGGCGATCAAGTACGCCTACCAGTGGCACCGCTGCGACACGGCCGGCGCGCACTGCAAGTCGATCCGCGGCGCAACGGGTCGCACGTACACGCTCGTCGCCAAGGACGTGGGGCAGACGGTCGGTTTCGGTGTGCGCGCGACCGACAAGACGGGAACGAGGAAGGCGTACGCGAGTCTCGTCGGACCGGTTGCCGGACCGAAAGCCAAGCTCGTCTCAACCGGCCAGCCGACGGTCGTCGGTGCGCCCGAGGAGGGTCAGACGCTCCAGGTCTCGGCCGGCAGCTGGAGCCCGACTCCGACCACGATCGAGTACCAGTGGCAGCGCTGCAACCCGAATGGGCGACTCTGCAAGCCGCTTCCCGGAGCCACCGCGAGCACCTACACCGTGACCGCCGCCGACACCGGGCACGGCCTGCTTGCCGTCGTCCACGCAACCGTGGGCACCGCATCGCAGGACGCGGTCAGTGTCGCGACTCCCTCCGCCGTCGTCGCCCAGGCGACGGGTCCGTCGAGCGGCGGGCTGCCGACAGTGACCGGGATGGGCAAGCAGGGCAAACAACTCACCGGATCGACCGGAATCTGGTCGGGCTCGGGCGTGATCGGCTACGGCTATCAGTGGTACCGATGCGACGCGACTGGGTGCGCACTGCAAGTCGGTCCACGGCGCCACGAAGCCGACGTACACCCTCGCTGCCAAGGACGTGGGCCAGACCCTCGGGTTCGCCGTCCATGCCACCGATGCCACGGGCACTGCCACGGCCTACGCGAGCCTCGTCGGCCCGATCGCGGGAGCCGACGCCACCCTCGTACCGACTGCGCAACCGACGATCGCGGGCGTGGCCAAGCAGGGCACGACGCTCCACGTCTCCGACGGCACCTGGAACCGGCTGCCCGCCTCCCTCACCTACGCCTGGCAACGCTGCAACCCGAACGGCCGCCTTTGCGTCCCGATCGCCGGCGCGACGGCAGCCACGTACGCAATCGCCGCCGACGACGCCGGCCATACGTTGCTTGCGCTCGTCCAGGCGAAGGCCAAGGCGAGCGGCGCCGCGCAGGCGACCCTCAGCGTCGCCACGCCGGTTGTGTCCTAGAAAGCGGAGCTCGCGGCTCGCATCGATTCCAGAAACGGCGCCGTCAGCGGGTGGGCGCCGGTCGGCGGCGTGACGCAGTAGATCGCTCTCCGGACCGGATCGCCGCGCAGCGGCGGGACCGAGATCCCGCGGAACTGTCCGGCAAGCATCCGCGAGGTCAGCGTCACGGTCAGATCGGCCGCCACGAGGCCGTTGATCGCCAGCGGATCGTCGGTGATGTACGCCACGCGCGGCTCGAAGCCGGCGGCGAGGCACGCGCGCTCGATCAGCCCGCCGCGCACCGCGATGAGCCACGGATCCCGGGCGAGATCCGTGAGGCGTAGCCACCGTCGGCCCGTGAGCCGGTGTCGTGGACCGATCGCGGCGACCATCGGCTCCTCGAGGAGGTCGACACGCTGCGTCCCCTCGTGCTCGCGGCGAGGCTGCGACGCGTCCTGGAAGCACAGTGCGACGTGCAGGCTGCCGTCGCGCACACCGGTGACGAGCTCGTCGGTGCTCCCCTGAACAGCAGTGATCTCCAGCGGCCCGAGCGCACGACTCAGCTGTGCGATCGCCTTCGGCACGAGCACTCCCAGGATGCTCGGGAAGGCGCCGATCCTGAGCCGCTGCCGCTCCTCGGCCAGCGCTTCCTCGATCTGCGTCTCGGCGAGTTGCAGCTGCTCGCCGAGCGCCTCGGCGTGCGCGAACAGCAGCTCGCCGATCGGGGTCAGCGCGAAGCTGGTCCGCCCGCGCACGATCAGTCGTTCGCCGAGCTGAGTCTCCAGCGCGCGGATCTGCTGCGAGACGGCGGGCTGCGTGAGCGAGAGCGCAGCGGCGGCATGCGAGAACGATCGCCGCTTCGCGACCTCGCGAAAGACGATCAGCCGCCGCGGATCGAGCATAGGAATTTCTTATATCACTGAAAGAAAGATGATTGCTACTGATAGTAGACGGCTGGGCACACTCGACGCATGTATCCCATCGATGTCCCACAGCTGGTGCGTCGCGGCACGCAAGGCTCGCGCGGAGACGACCCGACGTCGCTAAGCCGCGCTCGCCCCCGGTCCCGCCTCCTCAGGCTCTCACGCAGGAGGCGAGGACGCCGAGAGGGCTCACCGACGCCTTCGTGGACCTGCCGGTCGGAGCGATCCGCCTAAGCACACGCTCCGGCGGCGATGGTGGTCTCTCGGCCTGCTCGACAAGGTTCCCTCGCGTGAGGGGTTGCGGCGCAGGGGTCTCCCGCCCGATAGCGGGGTAGCCGCCGCTCTGGCTACACACATGTGTCTGCGGACACGCCGCACAGGGGGAACCACCGCCAATGCTTACGAATGCCGTCCGTTCGTTGTCCCGTCTTGCGTTTGTTGCCTGTCTCTTCGTCGTCGCAGTCGCCGCTGCGCCGGCGCTCGCGGCCACAACTGCGACCGACGATTCGCCTGCGGTCGAGCCGACACTCGTCACCGCGCTCCAGTTGCTCACGAACGACGGCGCGAGTGCATCGCCGGCCTCGGCTCTGAGCGTGACCGGCGACGCGACCCCGGCCCATTGGCGCACGATCGGGTGGGAGGTGGCCAAGTCGGCAGACGTTGCGAGCCAGAACGTCCCCGTTGGGGGCGAGGCGACGTTCGACTACACGGTTTCCGTGACGCACGACGACGGTACGCCGAGCTGGGAGGTAACCGGACAGCTCACGGTCGAGAATCCGAACAGCGGGGATGTCACCGACGTGGTCGTGAGCAATGCCGTCGACGACCCGAACGCGACGTGCGTCGTCGTTGGCGAGAGCTCGACGATTCCGGCCAACGGAAGCGCCGTCTTCGACTACAGCTGCTCGTACTCGGCCGCACCCGCGAGCTCGAGCCAGACGAGCACGGCGACGATCAGCTGGCCGGCACAGACCCTCGCGGACTCCAGTTCCCTGGCTGCCGGCTCCGCTTCCACCAGCGCGACCGTCGTCTGGGGAGGTCCTCCTTCGATCCTCGGCGGCAGCGGCGACGTGTTCGACTCGCTGGTCGGGCCTTTGGGCTCGATCTCCTACACCGATCCGAGCCCCGTCACGTTCACGTATGCGTACACGTTCCAGCGACGCGCCCGCCGGCTGCGCCTCCTACGACAACACGGCCGTTGTGGGCCAGGAGGCTGCTGAGTTCGCTTCGGACACTGCGTCGGTCGAGGTGTGTGCGGGTGGGAGTGATCTGACGGTGACCAAGAGTGCGTCGTCGTCGTTTACGAGGACGTTTGCTTGGGATGCGCAGAAGTCGGTCGACCAGCTTCGTCAGACGGTCGCTCCGGGTGCGAGTGCGACCTTCAACTACCTCGTCGATGTGAGCAAGGGCGCCGGTGTGGATTCCGGTTGGGTGGTGAGTGGTGCGATCACGGTCAGCAACGCGAACGATTGGGATGTTGCTGCTGATCTGGCTGACAGCGCCCCGGGTGGGAGTTGTGTGCTCGCGCAGACGAGCGTGACCGTTCCCGCCAACGACTCGGTCGCGGTCGGCTACAGCTGCTCGTTCGCCTCCGGCGCTTCGGGCACGAACACGGCGACTGCGAGCTGGGACAGCGACGCCGCCCAGACCCCGAGCGGCACGGCCTCGGCGACGGCCGACTACGCCTTCGCTCAGCCGAGCAAGCTCGTCAACGACAGCGTTCAGGTCTACGACAACGGAAACCTGCTCGGCCCCACCGACCACAGCATCCAGTTCAGCTACCCCAAGAGCTTCCCCGGCACCGCCGGCACCTGCACCACACACGACAACACCGCCACCGTCAAAAACAACCAAGCCCTGCTCGCCACCTCCAACACCGTCACCGTCGAGGTGTGTGCGGGTGGGAGTGATCTGACGGTGACCAAGAGTGCGTCGTCGTCGTTTACGAGGACGTTTGCTTGGGATGCGCAGAAGTCGGTCGACCAGCTTCGTCAGACGGTCGCTCCGGGTGCGAGTGCGACCTTCAACTACCTCGTCGATGTGAGCAAGGGCGCCGGTGTGGATTCCGGTTGGGTGGTGAGTGGTGCGATCACGGTCAGCAACGCGAACGATTGGGATGTTGCTGCTGATCTGGCCGACAGCGCCCCGGGTGGGAGCTGTGTGCTCGCGCAGACGAGCGTGACCGTTCCCGCCAACGACTCGGTCGCGGTCGGCTACAGCTGCTCGTTCGCCTCCGGCGCTTCGGGCACGAACACGGCGACTGCGAGCTGGGACAGCGACGCCGCCCAGACCCCGAGCGGCACGGCCTCGGCGACGGCCGACTACGCCTTCGCTCAGCCGAGCAAGCTCGTCAACGACAGCGTTCAGGTCTACGACAACGGAAACCTGCTCGGCCCCACCGACCACAGCATCCAGTTCAGCTACCCCAAGAGCTTCCCCGGCACCGCCGGCACCTGCACCACACACGACAACACCGCCACCGTCAAAAACAACCAAGCCCTGCTCGCCACCTCCAACACCGTCACCGTCGAGGTGTGCGCCGGCAAGGACTTGACCGTGAGCAAGACGGCGAAGGCATCGTTCACCCGCACCTACAAGTGGACGATCTCCAAGTCGGTCGCCGCGCCGACATCGGTGACGATGCCGACCGGAAGCAGCGCCACGTTCAACTACAGCGTGAACGTCGCAAGCGCCGGCTACGCCGACAGCGGCTGGGTGGCGACCGGCAAGATCACAGTGGCGAACCCGAACGACTGGGAGGCAGTTCGCGTCAACGTGACCGATGCCGTCGACAACGGTGGCGTGTGCACGGTCACGAACGGCACCGGCGTCTTGGTCCCGGCCGGGGGCGCGGTGACTCTCGACTACAGCTGCGCGTATGCCTCGGCACCGAACCCGGCCAGCGGGCTGAACACGGCCACCGCAACCTGGAACAGCTCGACATACTCAACGCCCCACGGCTCCGCAACGGGTACGTCCGGCTTTGCCTTCGGCACCCCGACGACCGAGACCAACAAGACCGTCACCGTGACGGACACCTTCAACGGCTCGACGACCGTGCTGGGAACGGTCACCTATCCCGGCCCGGCCACGTACACCTACTCGCGCACGGTGATCGCACCGGCCACGGGCTGCGTGACCTACCCCAACACCGCCAGAATCAGCGAAACCGGACAGTTGGCCACCGCGTCGGTCCAGATCTGCGGATCTGCCGCGACGGGTGCCCTCACGATCGGCTTCTGGCAGAACAAGAACGGCCAGGACATCGTCGTGGCAGCCAATCAGGCGCAGCTGCTCTCGTTCCTGAAGAGCTACGCGCCCTTCTCAGACGCATCGGCTCCGCTGAAGAACTATGTGACCAAGATCATCAACGCCGCAGATTCATCGGGTGCAGCGATGAACGCGATGCTGAAAGCGCAGATGCTGGCAACGGCGCTCGACGTGTTCTTCAGCAATCCGGCTCTCGGAGGCAACAAGATCAGCGCGCCGGCTCCAATCGGCGGCGTGTCGATCGACTTGACCCAGGTCCCACCGAGCGGCAACACGAGCTCCGCCTTCGGCGGCGCGACCCGCATGACCGTCTCGCAGATCCTTGCGTACGCGGCAGGGAAGTCGAATGCCGGCGGCTCAGTGTGGTACGGCAACGTGAAGCCGACGCAGGAGCTCGCCAAGAACGTGTTCAACGCCATCAACAACGAGTGGGCGCTCCTGCCCTAGCCGAGACTCAGCCTCTGGTGAATGGAGGGGCGCCCGAGTGGGCGCCCCTCCGTCTCTTTTGTGGGAACCGGGCGACAGGCGGACAGGTCGCGAGCACGTAGTCCGTCACGGCCCCTTCACGCGGTAGTCGATGAACGTCGCGAGCGGCGACTGGCGCACGCCGAGGTGCTCGAGGTCGAGCGAGCGCGAGAACCCCTCGAAGAGGCGCTTTCCACCGCCCAGGACGATCGGCGCGATGACGATCGTGAGCTGGTCCACGAGACCCGCCTCGAGCGCCTGGCGGATGACGTCGGCTCCTCCCATGACGTTGACGTCCTTGTCGCCCGCGGCTTCCACTGCTCGCTCGATCGCCTCTTGCACCCCGGACACGAACGTGAAGGCGCCGCCTTCTGGCTCTTCTTCCGGCCGGTGCGTGACGATGAAGAACGGCAGCCCCCAGGGGTTCTCGTCGCCCCAGTGCCCGGCCGCCTCGTACGTCCAACGTCCGCCGACGACCGCGCCGACTGTCGTGATCGCCTCCGCCAGCCAGGCCGCGTCCTCGCCGGTCGGTTCGCCCTTCGGGCCGCTGTCGTAGGTCCACGGGCCGCCGAACACCCAGTAGTGCAGTCGCTCGCCGCCTTCTCCGAGCCCCTTGCCCGGGCCGTCGTCCGGCCCCGTGATGTACCCGTCGACCGAGGTCGTGATCGCTGCAACGACTTTGGTCATTCGGCAGTCTCCTTTCTTCCGGACCGCCTGTTGCAGGGTAGGACGCTTGTCTGGCGACCCGATGATTTCTGTCTGCCGGCGCAGTCTGATGGATGACACCGACGATTCCGTGGAGGAGAAACCATGAGGAAGATCACCGCAGGCGTGTTCATCTCGCTCGACGGCGTGGTGGAAGAGCCCGCCGAGTGGCATTTCCCGTACTTCAACGAGGAGATGGGCGCGGCCGTCACGGCGAGCCTGGGCGCCGCCGACACCGTTCTCTTCGGCCGCAAGACGTACGACAGCTTCGCAGGGGCGTGGCCGGAGCGTGAGCTGGCCGGCGAGGAGGACGCCGGCCTGGCCAAGACCCTCGGCGACAACCGCAAGATCGTCGTGTCGAACCAGAAGCTCGAGTTCACCTGGCGAAACTCCGAACAGCTCGAGGGCGACCTCGTCGAGGCCGTGACCGCTTTGAAGAACGAGCCGGGGGGCGACATCGGGCTGAGCGGCTCGATCTCGGTCGTCCGCCAGCTCCTGGCCGCCGGCCTTCTGGACGAGCTGCACCTGTTCGTGCACCCGATCGCCATTCGCAAGGGCCTACGGCTCTTCGACGAGGGGGAGACCCCGATCCCCCTGAGGCTGATCTCGTCCGAGACGTTCAAGACCGGCGTCCTGTACCTCGTCTACGGGCCGGCCGAGTCGACCGGCGACGCGACCTACGAGGACGCGAAGGCCCATCTGGCCGAGTAGGTTCTCAGGGCTGTGAGCACCGACACGACACGAGCCAAGCGGCCGCCTGCGCTGCGCGCTGCCGACAACCACGATCTGATCCGCGTCCACGGCGCGCGCGTGAACAACCTCAAGGACCTCAGCCTCGAGCTCCCGAAGCGCCGGCTGACAGTGTTCACCGGCGTCTCCGGCTCGGGCAAGAGCTCGCTGGTGTTCGGCACGATCGCCGCCGAGTCGCAGCGGCTGATCAACGAGACCTACAGCGCCTTCGTGCAGGGGTTCATGCCGACGCTGGCACGGCCCGAGGTCGACGTCCTCGAAGGGTTGACGACCGCGATCCTCGTCGACCAGGAGCGGATGGGCGCCAACCCTCGCTCCACGGTCGGCACCGCCACCGACGCCAACGCGATGCTGCGCATCCTCTTCAGCCGGGTCGGGAAGCCGCAGGTCGGCCCGCCCACCGCGTTCTCGTTCAACGTCCCGACGCGAACGGCGAGCGGAGCGATGACCGTCGACAAGGGCCAGGGCGAGAGGATCGTGGTGCGCAATGTCGTCTACCAGGGCGGCATGTGCCCACGCTGCGAGGGCATGGGCTCGGTCAACGACTTCGACCTGTCGCAGCTGTACGACGACACCAAGTCGCTCAGTCGAGGGTGCGCTCACGATCCCCGGCTACTCGATGGACGGCTGGTACGGCCGGATCTTCAGCGGCTCCGGCTTCTTCGACATGGACAAGCCGATCAAGAAGTTCACGAAGAAGGAGCTCCACGCCCTGCTCTACAAGGAGCCGACCAAGATCAAGGTCGAGGGGATCAACCTGACGTACGAGGGTGTGATCCCGAAGATCCAGAAGTCGATGCTTTCCAAGGACGTCGACTCGCTGCAGCCGCACGTCAGAGCCTTCGTGGAGCGAGTGGTCACGTTCACGACGTGCCCGGACTGCGACGGCACACGGCTCAGCAAGGAGGCCCGGTCGGCGAAGATCGAAGGGAAGAACATCGCCGACGTCTGCTCGATGCAGATCAGCGACCTGGCCGACTGGGTCCGGGGCGTCGACGAGCCGTCGGTGGCCCCGCTACTCGCCGGGTTGCAACACCTCCTCGACTCCTTCGCCGAGATCGGGTTGGGCTACCTCTCGCTCGACCGGCCGACGGGCACGCTGTCGGGAGGCGAGTCACAGCGCACCAAGATGATCCGCCACCTCGGCTCGTCGCTCACCGACGTCACCTACGTCTTCGACGAGCCCACCATCGGCCTGCACCCCCACGACATCGAGCGGATGAACGGCCTGCTGCTGCAGCTGCGGGACAAGGGCAACACGGTGCTCGTCGTGGAGCACAAGCCCGAGACCATCGCGATCGCCGACCACGTCGTCGACCTCGGCCCCGGCGCCGGGACGGCCGGCGGCGAGCTGGTCTTCGAGGGGACCGTCGAAGGGCTGCATGCCGCAGACACCGTCACCGGCCGCCATCTCGACGACCGGGCGACGCTCAAGGAGCAGGTGCGTTCGTCTGTTGGCGCGCTGGAGGTTCGCGGGGCGTCGACGCACAACCTCCAGGACGTGGACGTCGACATCCCGCTCGGGGTGCTCTGCGTGGTCACGGGCGTCGCCGGCTCCGGCAAGAGCTCGCTGATCAACGGCTCGGTCGCCGGCCGAGACAGCGTGATGGTTGTCGACCAGGCCGCGATCCGCGGGTCGCGGCGGAGCAACCCGGCGACGTACACCGGACTGCTCGACCCGATTCGCAAGGCGTTCGCGAAGGCCAACGGCGTGAAGCCGGCGCTTTTCAGCTCCAACTCCGAGGGCGCCTGCCCCACGTGCAACGGCGCGGGCGTCATCTACACCGAGCTGGGCGTCATGGCCACCGTCGAGTCCACCTGCGAGGAGTGTGAGGGGAGGCGGTTCCAGGCGTCCGTGCTGGAGTACACGCTGGGCGGCCGGAACATCGCCGACGTGCTCGCGATGTCGGTGACCGAGGCCCAGGAGTTCTTCGGCGACGGCGAGGCGCGCACCCCGCCCGCCCATACCATCCTCGACCGGCTCGCCGACGTCGGGCTCGGCTACCTCAGCCTCGGCCAGCCGCTCCCGACGCTGTCCGGCGGCGAGCGGCAGCGGCTCAAGCTGGCCACCCACATGGCCGAGAAGGGCGACGTCTACGTCCTCGACGAGCCGACCACGGGCCTGCACCTCGCCGATGTCGAGCGGCTGCTCGGCCTGCTCGACCGGCTCGTCGACTCCGGCAAGTCGGTCATCGTCATCGCGCACCACCAGGCGGTCATGGCGCACGCCGATTGGATCATCGACCTCGGCCCCGGCGCCGGCAACGACGGCGGCCGGATCGTCTTCGAGGGCACACCGGCCGACCTCGTCGCCGCCCACTCCACCCTCACCGGCGAGCACCTCGCGGACTACGTCGCCACCTGACCGAGGCCCGCGTGCGAAAGGCAGGCGTTTGCGGGCCTTTCGCCGAACGCGATGAGTTGTGGACCGCATGCCGGTCTGAATGGCAGAACAATCGAACGACCCTGAGAAAGGAGGCACCGTGTCGGCAACCGTGCTCTACATGTCCATGTCGCTCGACGGATTCATCGCCGGGCCGAATGAGGGGCCGGGCAACGGGCTCGGCGACGGTGGGCACCGTCTGCACGAGTGGGTCTTCCCGGGCGGCGACGTCGACCTCGAGACCGTCCGCCGGTTGGGCGGTGTCAACGGCCAGGTCGTCGAAGAGTTCATGTCCACCGGCGCGGTCGTCGCCGGCCGGCGGACCTTCGAGCCTGCCGGCGGCTGGGGCGGCGACCATCACGACGGCGTGCCGATCTGGGTCTTCAGCCGCCACGAGCCCGGCATCGACGTGAGCGAGTGGCCGCTGGTCACGTACGTGGATGACGTGACGAGCGCGATGACTCAGGCCAAGGACGGCGGCGGGCGACAAGAACGTGTTGGTCCACGGCGCCGCCACCGCACAGCTCGCGCTCGCCGCCGGCGTTCTCGACGAGCTCGAGCTCCACGTCATCCCGGTGCTCTTCGGCCAGGGGCGACGTCTGTTCGAGGGCCTTGCCCCCGAACAGATCGAGCTAGAGCGCACGCGGATCCTCGAGGGGGAGGGCGGTGTCACCCACATGCATTACCGGGTCGGGCGCTAGTGGCCGAGCGCATGATCGAAGCAAACGGCGTCGAGCTCTGTACGGAGTCTTTCGGCCGCCCCGCCGATCCGCCCATCCTCCTGATCATGGGCATCGGCGCATCGATGCTCTGGTGGGAGGAGGGCTTCTGCAGGCTGCTGGCCGAGGGAGGGCGCTTCGTGATCCGCTACGACCACCGGGACACCGGCCGATCGGTCACCTATGAGCCGGGGCGCCCGGAATACACCGGCACCGACCTGATCGCCGACGCGGTCGGCGTCCTCGACGCATACGGGATCCCGGCTGCGCACGTTGTCGGCGTCTCGGCCGGTGGTGCGTTCGCGCAGCTGCTCGCACTCGACTACCCCGATCGCGTCCTCTCGCTCGTCCTCATCAGCACGTCGCCGGCGACGCCGGGGGAACGTGGGCTCCCGCCGGCCAAGGAGGACTACCGGCGATTCGTGACGAGCGCGACCGTGGACTGGTCGGACGAGAGATCGGTGGTCGAGTACCTGGTGGACTACGCGCGCGTGCTCGCAGGAGATGCGCGCCCGTTCGACGAGGCTGGGATAGACGAGCTTGGTCCGCCGCGACGTCGAGCGCGCGCACGACATCGCCGCCGCCGAGAATCACGGCCTGGCCGCGGAAGGCGAGGTCTCGCGCCGGTCGCTGGACTCGATCGCTGTCTCCACGCTGGTGATCCACGGCACCGCGGATCCGATGTTCCCGCTCGAGCACGGAGAGGCGCTGGCCCGGGAGATCCCCGGCGCACGGCTGCTCACGCTCCAGGGAGCCGGACACGGAGTCGAGCGAGCCGACTGGGAGGCGACCGCTCACGCCATCGTCGCGCACACCGGCGATAGTGGGCAGCGCTCGTGAAGAAGCGGTTAGCTGAACCGCCGTTCGTCCGGCTTCCTGCGGGTACATGATCGGACCGATGCCCCGGCGGACTCTGTGCGCTACGGCTTCGACGACATCGGACTCGACAGAGTCATCGCCCAGACCCTCGCCGTGAACGCAGGCTCGCGGGCGGTGATGGAGCGGGTCCAGTGTGGAGGACGCCGTGCTGGTCGGCGTCCACCACGTCGGGGCGATTCTCAAGCGAGGACGGCCGCCTCGGATTCGCTCGGGGAACCGTCAGTTGAGGATCGGGTGACTGCGGTGGTGCTTTGCGCGCGCCAGCGCGAGGCCGGCAAGGACGAGGATCAACGCGAGCGTCGCCGCGGCGCCGAAGCCGGCGTCGGCCCAGTGGAAACCTGCAGACGCGGCCGTTGTGATCGGTGCGTTGTCGGCGACTCGGGTGCCCGCGCCGCGGGGGCCGGCACGGTCGTCTGGCCGAACCGCGGTTGACCCGTTGTGCCGGAGGACGGCCCGCTCGACGGCGTCGGAGAGGGCGACAGGAGTCGAGGGGGTGGTGCCGGCGCCGCGGAGTCCGGCCCGGTCGTCGGGACGCACCGCCAGGACAGCGTGAGCTCTGACTGGAAGAGCAGCTGACGGCTGAACGACGGCGCTCGCGCGGTCCTGGACCGCGGCCGCGATCGCCGGATCCAGCTGCGCCGCATTGTCCCTGCCCCAGCCGTCGGCCTGCGCGGCCGGCACGAGCAGGATCGCCGCGAGAGCGGCGGTGAGGATGACGCGAACGAATGGGCGAGAGAACATTGGCTCCTCCTGGTCTGCCGCGGCCGCCTGGTGCAAGCCGTCTGGAGCAGGTTCCGGCAGGTCGGTAAAGGACCGGCGCGACATTCGGTAAAGGACGGTGTAGCGTCGGCTGGGATGGAGTTCCGGATCCTCGGTCCGCTTGAAGTCCTTCAGGACGGTGTTCCGCTCTCCCTAGGGGGGCCCAAGCACCGCGCGTTGCTCGCACTGCTGCTCCTGCACGCCAACGAGCCGGTTCCGCAGTCGGTGCTCGTCGACGGGCTGTGGGGGGAGCGGCCGCCTCAGACGGCACCCAAGGCGTTGCAGGTGTACGTGTCGCAAATTCGTCGTGTGCTCGGACGCGAGCAGATCCGAACGCTCGCCGGCGGCTACGAGCTCGTCGTGGAGCCCGACGAGCTCGACCTTCTCCGCGTCGAGCGCCTGATCGCCGAAGCACGGGAAGCCGCGCCTGCCGATGCTGCGCCGAAGCTGCGTGAGGCGCTTGCGCTGTGGCGCGGTCCCGCGCTCGCAGACGTCCGCGAGGCCGCGTTCGCCCAGGCGGAGACTGGACGGCTGGAAGAACTGCGGCTCGCGACGGCCGAGGAGCTCGCCGACGAGGAGCTCGCGCTCGGCCGAGAAGCCGAGATGATCCCCGAGCTCGAGCGGCTCGTCGCCCACAACCCACTTCGTGAGCGCCTTCGGAGCCAGCTGATGCTGGCTCTCTACCGCTGTGGTCGCCAGGCCGACGCATTGGCGTCATATCAGGACGCGCGGCGCGTTCTCGTCGACGAGCTCGGCATCGAGCCGGGACGGCGTTTGCGCGAGCTCGAGACGGCGATCCTGCGGCAGGATCGGTCTCTCGAAGCGGTGACGCCGGTCGAGCGCACCGACATGGCCGCGGATGTGCTGGAGGCCAGAGGCGCTTTCGTCGGCCGCCGGCGCCAGCTCGACCAGCTGCTCGCAGGTCTCGCGGATGCGTTCGCCGGCCGCGGTCGCCTCTTCTTGCTCGCCGGCGAGCCGGGTATCGGCAAGAGCCGCCTGGCGGCCGAGGTCGTCCACCACGCGCGCGTGCGCGGCGCCCGGACGCTCGTCGGCCGCTGCTGGGAGGCGGGCGGGGCTCCCGCGTACTGGCCCTGGGTTCAGTCGCTGCGCGGCTTCGTGAGTGCGCATGAGCCTTCGGCGTTGAAGGCTCAGCTCGGCGACGGCGCAGGTGAGCTGGCGCAGATCCTGCCCGAGCTGCGAGAGCTGCTTCCCGGGTTGCCAGAGCCGGCGTCCGTGGACTCCGAAGGGGCGCGCTTCCGCCTGTTCGACGCCACTGCGCGGTTCCTGCACAACGCGTCCGAGAGCAGGCCGATCGTGCTCGTGCTCGACGACCTCCATGCCGCCGACACGCCATCCCTCCTGCTGTTGCAGTTCGTCGCGCGTCAGCTTTCCGACAGTCGAATCCTGATCGTCGGAGCCTTTCGGGACGCCGACCCTGTTCCAGAGCCGGCGTTGACCGCGATGCTCGCCGAGGTCGCCCGCGAGCCGGTGACTTCACGCATGACCCTCCGTGGGGTCACCGAAGAGGACGTCGCCGCGTATCTCGAGCTGACGGCGGCTGAGCTCGCCTCTCCGAACCTGGCAGCCGCGCTGCACGAGGAGACCGAAGGCAACCCACTCTTCTTCGGCGAGACGGTTCGCCTGCTCGCGCTCGAGGGGATCGAGCCCGAGCGGCTCACGATCCCGCCGAGCGTCCGCGACGTGATCCTGCGCCGCCTTGGGCATCTCTCGGAGGAGTGCCGGCGGATTCTCGTGCTCTGCTCCGTGCTCGGCCGCGAGTTCGCGCTCCACGCACTCGCGCGGTTCGCAGCCGTCTCGGAGGAGCAGCTCCTCGAGACACTCGACGAGGCGGTGGTGGCACGGGTCGTGTCCGACGTTCCCGGCGCCCCGGGACGCTTCCGCTTCGCGCACGTCCTCATGCGCGACTCGCTGTACGACGGGCTGACGACCACGCGTCGCGTCCGGTTGCACCGGCTCGCGGTCGAGGCTCTCGACGCGTACTACGGCGACGAGCCGGGACCTCACCTCGCGGAGCTCGCGCACCACTCGATCGCGGGCAGCGACTTCGAGCGGGGGATGACGTATGCCCGGCGGGCCGGTGATCACGCTCGGGCGCTCCTCGCCTACGAGGAGTCGGCGCGGCTGTACCGGCTGGCGATCGACGCTCTGGAGCTGACCGTGCCGAACGACGTCGTGCGCTGCGAGCTCTTCCTCGCGCTTGGCGATGCGGAGAGCGCAGCGGGAGACAGTCTCGCGGCGAAGAACGCGTTCCTGGAGGCGGCGGGCATCGCGCAACGGGCATCGCTCCGGCATCACCTCGCTCGCGCAGCGGCAGGTTACGGCGGCCGGATGCCGTGGGCTCGCGCCGGCGACGCCGATCGGCTGGTCCCGCTTCTCGAGACAGGGCTCGCTGCGCTCGCCGGCGATGACGTCGAGCTTCGGGCGCGGCTACTGGCGCGACTCGCGGGAGCGCTGCGGGACGACCACTCGCGCGACCGCCGCGACCGTCTGAGCGCCGAGGCGGTGGAGCTCGCGCGGCGGGCCGAAAACGACGCGGCGCTGGCGTTCGCGCTCGACGGGCGCGTAGGCGCGATCATTGCTCCCGACACGATCTCGGAGTTCCTCGCGCTCAGCAGCGAACTCTGCGGCGTGGCGATGCGGATTGGCGACCGCGAGCGGCTCGTGGCCGGGCACTGGAATCGCTTCATGGCGCACGTCCTCGTTGGGGACATGGCCGAGGCCGGCGAGGATCTCGCGGCAGCGAGCAGGATCGCCGAGGAGCTCAAACAGCCGGTGGAGTTCTTCCAGGTTCGGGCGACAGAGGCGATGCTGGCGCTCGCGGAGGGAAGGCTGGCCGATGCGGAAAAGCTCGTCCCCGCAGCCTTCGCGCTGGGCGAGACGGCCGTCCCCGAGATGGCCGGCCCCGTCTTCGGTCTCCAGTGGTACTCGCTCTGCGACTTTCGCGGCCGGGTCGAGGAGGCGCGGTCGACCGTGCATGACTTGGCTGGTGCGCATCCCGCGCGCCCGTTGTTCCGTTGCGTCCTCGCGCTCCTGGACGCACAGGGCGGACTCCGGGCGGACGCACAACGAGTGCTCGACGATCTCGCAGCCGATGAGTTCTCGGCTCTACCGTTCGACCAGGAGTGGCTCTACGCGACGAGCGCACTCGCGGAGACGTCCGCACTGCTCGCGGACGAGGCCTCCGCCGAAGTGCTGTACGGCTTACTCGTGCCGTGGGCCGACCTCACCGCCACCGACCACCCGGAAGGGACGCGCGGAGCGGTCGCCCGCTACCTCGGCCTCCTCGGCGCGACGCTCCGGCGCTGGGAGGCGGCAGAAGCCCACTTCGAGGTCGCGCAGGGAATGAACGAGCGGATCGGCGCCCGTCCCTGGCTCGCCCACAGCCTGAGCGACCACGCGCGGATGCTCGTTGCCCGCAACAGCCCGGACGATCGGGAGCGGGCGGACGAGTTGTTCGCAGCCGCGCTCGCGATCTACCGCGAGCTCGGCATGGAGTCGTACGCGAGGGATGCGGAAACGTCGATCGCGAGCACGTAGCGACACGGCTGCTCGTTCATCGCGGGACCCGCTTGGTTGTGCGATGCAGGCTCGCTCGTTAGGTTACTTCCCGATACCGCGGCCGGTGCGTTGCATCGAGTCGATTTGCCAATCCACGAGGCGCAAGATGGAGGGGACATCATGAGTCTGGCCCACGGGATACGGATCGGTGCGCTCGGCATCGCGCTGCTGGCGGTCGCCGGATGGGGCGCTGGTGGAGTTGGGGCAATGCCCGATGGCGCCGACGCGAGGGTGGCGTCTACCAAGGCAGAGCTCCCACCGTTCAATTTCGAGATCCGCACGCTGTCCAACCGTGCCGACCTGCTGAGCGACGGCGACGCGCTGGTCGACGTCCAGGTGCCGAAGACCGTGCCGATGAAGAAGGTGACGCTCACGCTCAACGGCGTCGACGTGGGCGACCGCTTCGTCGCCGACGAGGACACCCGCATGCTGCGCGGCGTGTTGACCGGCATGGCGCCCGGCGAGAACACCCTTGTGGCGGAGGCCAACGGCAACGGCAACGGCCGGCCGTGGGCGAGCCTCACGCTCACGAACCACGTGCGCGGCGGCCCCATTCTGCTCGGCTCGCAGACGCAGCCCTGGATCTGCGCCACGCCGACGCCGGTGCCGGCCTCGGGCAACACGCCGGCGTCCAACGCCAGCGGCCTGTCGACCTTCGCGCTGGACGCGCAGTGCAACATCGCCACCGAGTACAAGCTGTTCTATCGCACGACGACACCCGGCTGCTCGACCGCGCTGCCCGATCCCAGCCCGCCCGCCGCGCCGCCGGCCAACAACTGCTTCAAGCCCTACACGCCAGGCACCACGCCCGCCGACCTGGCCACCACGACGACGACGAACGGCTTGACGGTGCCGTACATCGTGCGCGTGGAGCGCGGCACGATGAACCGCGGCATTTACGACATCGCGGTGCTGTTCGATCCTGCCAGGCCGTGGACGGCACTCGCGCCGCAGGCGCAGTGGAACGGCAAGGTGGTCTACACCTTCGGCGCGTCCACCGGGCAGCCGCGCCTGCAGTTCCGCACCGAGCAGAACTGGGCCGACGACCAGGCGCTCTCACGTGGCTTCATCGTGGTGGACAACAGCCTCACCGACTCGCTCTACAACTCCAACCGCACGCTCGTGGCCGAGACGACGATGATGATGAAGGAGCACATCGTCGACGCCTACGGCGAGGTCAGGTTCGTCATGGGCAACGGCTGCTCGGGCGGGTCGATCCAGCAGAACACTGTGGCCTCGATCTACCCCGGTCTGCTCGACGGAATTCAGCCGAGCTGCGACTACCCCGACTCGATCACCACCGGCCTCGAGGTCACCGACTGCGTGCTGCTGGTGAACTTCTATGCGAGTGCGGACTGGCTGGCGCTGCAGGGCGGCCTCACGCAGGCGCAGATCAACGCGAAGAAGACGGCGATCAACGGCCACCTCGATCAGCGGGGCTGCCAGTCGTGGAACAACTCGTTCGGCTTCAACGGCAAGCCGGGGAACTACGTGCCCACGCTCGTGATCGACCAGAACACGGGAGCCATGGCGCCGTTGGGCGCGCCGCGCAACAACTGCCTGCTGCCGGCCGCGCTCGTGTACGACCCGGTGACCAACCCGAACGGCACGCGTTGCGGCGACGCCGACCTGTCCACGGCGGTGTGGGGCACGACCGCCGGCATCCCGCCGGGCAGCGTGCGTGCGCGCACGACGCTCGACAACGTCGGCGTGCAGTACGGGCTGAAGGCGCTGCAGTCCGGAGCGATCTCCGCCGAGGAGTTCGTGACGCTGAACGAGAAGATCGGCGGCTTCGACGCCGACGGCAACCGCACTGCGGCGCGTGCCGTCGCCGACCCGCAGGCGCTGCCGATCGCGTACCGCTCGGGCATCGTGTCGAGTGGCGCGAACCTGGGCAAGCTGCCGATCATCGACTCGCGTGGCTTCGACGAGCAGGGCATCCACTACATCTGGCGCTCGTTCTCCGAGCGTGCTCGCATCGACGCCGCGTACGGCGATCACGACAACCAGGTGATGTGGCGCTACGGCACCGGCCTGCTGCCCGCGACGGCGGCGCAGGTGGCGGCCGTGACGGTGAAGTCGTTCCTCACCATGGACGAGTGGCTCAGCAACTTGGTGGCGACGGCACCCAAGGCGACGCTCAACGATGTGCGCACGCACCCGCAAGTCGTCGCGGCCAAGCCCCCTGCGGCGCTCGACTTCTGCTTCCTGACGGGCGACCCGAACTTCACCACGCCGGTCACCGACATGGCGCAGTGTGACGCCGACCCGCGCCTGCAGAAGCACGCTTCCCCGCGCCAGGTGGCCGGCGGTCCGCTCGAGGAGAACATCCTGGCGTGCCAGCTCAAGCCGCTGAACCCGTCCGACTATGTGCCGGTTGCCTTCACGGCCGCGCAGTGGACACGCCTGAACGCTGCGTTCCCTGGCGGCGTGTGCGACTGGAGCAAGCCCGGCGTCGGCCAGCAGGAAGCGATCTCGCCGCTCACCTTCGCGGCCGGTCCGGGCGGCGTGCCGCTCCCGCCGGCACCTACGCCGCAGAGCCGGCAGCACTAGGGTCGGTTGCAGAGCCTGGGACGCAGTCCCGCTGCGTCCCAGGCTCCGGCGACCGCCCCTCTCGTAGGAAAACCTTTGTACGCTGACCGGCTCAGCCAGCACTAAGGAAGGGGGAGGGTGCTTTGCGACGTAGTCTCTTCGGCATCGCTGCCGCATTCGTGTTGGTTGCGATCGCATCGACCGCGGCGATCGCGGCCAAGCCCGGGCCCGGCACGTCCACGGGTACCGGTTCCGTCTTCGTCTCGAATCCAGTCGAAGACCTGAACGACCAGAGCCTCACAGACCAGAAGGACTCGGACGCCGCGGTTCCCGCGGCGGCTTACCACACTGTCACGCTCACCGACCTCGACGGCAGCGGCTACCTCCGCGGCCGCTGGGCGGAGATCGTCAGCGAGACCGGCAGTCCGGCGTACTCGCCGACGAACCGCTTCGTCTACACGCGGAGCCAGGACGAGTTCGAGCAAGTGATGGCCTACTACTGGATCACCGAGTCGCAGAAGTACATCCAGAGTCTCGGCTTCGGAACCGGTCGCCTCCGGCCGGTGAACATGGAGCCGCAGCGCCTGCGGATCAACCAGTGGGGTCTCGACAACTCGTTCGCGACCACACACAAGGACGAGATCCGGCTCGGCAAAGGTGGCGTCGACGACGCCGAGGATGGGCAGGTGATCACCCACGAGTACGGTCACGCGATCCACTTCTCGCAGAACTTCTCGTTCGCGTCGCTCGAGGCGGGCGCGATCAGCGAGGGCTTCGGCGACTACTGGAGCGTGACGACCACGGAGGTCGTCCGGCAGAAGCTCGGGCTTCCCGCACTGAGCGATCCTGCCTGCGTTGCCGACTGGGACTCGACTTCATACGATCCGACACCGCCACACTGCCTGCGGCGCGTCGACTCGGACTTGCACTACCCCGAGGATCTGGTCGGCGAGGTGCATGCAGACGGTCGGATCTGGTCGCGGGCGCTCTGGGACATCCGGAACGCGATCGGCAACGTGCGGGCCGATACCACCATCCTCGAGGGTCAGTTCGACTTCCCGGGTACGACGATGACCGACTTGGCAAAGCGTCACGGTGGCGGCAGCTCAGCGCCTCTACGGCAACGCGACGGCGAACAGCGTTCGCGCGGCGTTCATGGCGCGCGGGATCCTGAGCTAGTAGTCGGAAGAAGTACGGCCGAGCGGCTCGTACGCCGAGCCGCTCGGCCAGGTACTTGGGGCCGCAGCTGTCCCGAGCACTGGCACGGGACGGTCTCGAGGGTCTCCGTTGTTCAGGGAAGACGACACCCTCTTCTCACGTCTTGGGAAGCAAGCTCCCAGGGAGGCTCAACCATGACCCGCGTTCTCACCACTCTCGCCGCCGTCGTCGCGCTCGCCGTCTCGGCGACGCCCGCCTTCGCGGTCAACGACGGCACGTCGAACACGCGGCTGGCGGCCTTTTCGCCGCCTACAAGCCCGCCGACGCCACCCGGCGTCCCTATCCCCTATCCGAACTTCCCAGACCCCGGACAGGCGCCGGCGCGCCCCATCAAGTAGAGCGCGCTCGGGCGCCGCGTCCTCGTCCCGCAGGCTCGGCCCGTCAACCGTGTGAGGTTTCGCTCAGACGGCCGGCGAAAGCGTGGTGTTCTGCGTTCTTCACCAGCTTCTGGCCCGACCACCACGACGTTGTGATCGTGACGTCGCCTCCGACCCTGTTCAGATCGAAGCCGAGACCGGCCGGAGAGGTCGTCACCAGCGAGAACGTGACGGCGCCGGCCGCATCCGCGACAGCCCGACCCACTTCGACCCAGGTGCCGCCGAAGGGGACGGCGTCGCGAGTCGCCAAGAGTTTGTACTCGGTCGCCGGAGTCAGGCCGGAGAAGACGAATTCGAAGTTGTAGGTGCCGAGCTTCGGCTGGATGGCGTTCAGCCTGCCGCCGACACCGCTGAATGTGGACGTCAGGCCACCGCAGAGGCCGTAGTCGGCGTAGCCGGCGACGGCGCAGATCGGGGTGAAATTCAGCACCGGCGACGACCCGTTCTGCTTCGTGACGGGGGCACCCGCCTGAGCCGACCCGACGAGTGCGAGTGTGGCAACGATCGCCAGTGCGGTCAGTGCGCTTCTCATTTCTCCAAATCCTCCCATCGAGTGCGACCCGAACCCCGAGCCTCGTGGCTGAAGTGTCACTCCTTGGCCCTCGATCCACACTGCCCAAAGGGATGGTTCGAGCGCCGAACGGGTCGGTCCTGCCCGGCGGCGTGCCCGTCTAGCCGGTCTCCCGCTCCGCCCACGGCTGTGGATTCCCCGCTAGGCTCGTGCCACGGTGATCGCCGAAGTTGTCGCCGCTGTCGCCCTGACCCGCGGCCCGGTGGCCGAGAGCGTGACGCAGCGCAGTGCCATCATCTCGTTCCGCACGTCGGCTCGCGATCACTCCTTCGTGCTCCTGCAGAACGGTGCCCGCATCGACGCCGGCACCGGCGTCGACCACGTCGCCAGGCTGACCGGCCTGACGCCGGGGATGCACTACGCCTACACCGTCTGGACGGACTCCGGCGTGCTCGCGAGGGGCACGTTCCGGGCCGCGCCGGCCCGCGCTGCCACGTACACCTTCGCGGTCGTGGGCGATTTCGGCAGCGGGAACAGGAACGAGACGGCGGTCGCCTCGATGATCGAGTCCTGGCACCCCGACTTCGTGCTCACCGTCGGCGACAACGCCTACCCGCTGGGCTCGGCGGGGCTGCTCGATCGCGTCATCTTCGGCCCGTACGCGGCGGTCATGCGCCGGTCCGCCTGGTTCCCCGCGCTCGGGAACCACGACGTCAAGGCGAACGGCGGGAAGCCCGAGCTCGAGGCGTTCCACTCGCTCGGCAACGAGCGCTGGTACCGCTTCACCTGGGGGAACACCGCCGTGGTGGTCCTCGACTCCAACGTCTCCGTCGCTCCCGGCTCGCCGCAGCTGCGCTTCGCACGCAGCTCCCTCGCGCTGACCTCCTGCTTCCGCTTCGCCGCCTTGCACCACCCACCCTGGGAGCCCCCCGGGAACACCATTTCACCCGGCCTTCGCCGCAACATCGTGCCGCTGGTGGAGAAGGACGGAGTCCAGGTGGTGTTCGAGGGCCACCTGCACGCCTATGCCCGAAGCCGGCCGCACCACGGCGTGCTGTACGTGGCCGTGGGCACAGGGGGAGCCGAGCTCGAAGACGACGCCGGCGACCTGACGATCCCGTCCGCACGCGTCGTCCAAGGCCACTTCGGCGCCCTGCGGGTGGACGTCGCCGGCCGCACGGCGCGATTCCGCTACCAGACGGTCGACGGGAAGGTGCGCGACGACTTCCGCCTGAGCTGCTCCTGAGAAGCCCTCTGACGGACTCGAACCGTCGACCCCCTCCTTACCATGGAGGTGCTCTACCAACTGAGCTAAGAGGGCAAGCGGCCGAAGTCTAGCGCCAGGAATCCGGCCCGCTTCAGCCGCGTGGCTAGAATGCCGCACCCTGCAGGGGTGCCCGAGCGGCCAAAGGGAGCGGGCTGTAAACCCGCCGGCTCAGCCTACGAAGGTTCGAATCCTTCCCCCTGCATTTCTAGAGGCGCAACAGGTTCGGGATCTGCGGAGGCAGATCCCGAAGCGCCGACTAGCGGAAGCGCTTCGCGCGGCGGATGGAGAGCCCGTTCGTCCTGATCACGAGCCGGCGGCGCGTCGACGTCTTTCTGGCTGTGCAGGCCGTGGCCGGGGCGGACTTTTTCGGTGGTGTCACGCTCGGAGGTCTAACGATCGGCCCGGACGGAGCCGACGCCCTAAAGCGCGGCACCGAACCTGCCGATTCCTGCTGCGACGCCTTTATGGACCTGAATGCCCTCCTCCGGCGCGCCGTTGACCTCGGCGCGAGCGATATCCACCTGAAGCTGGACCAGCCGCCGATGCTGCGTCGCGACGGCGCCATCGCGCCGCTCGACGACTGCCCGCCGCTGAACGAGCAGAACCTGCTCGCCGCGGTCGAGGCGGTCACCCGCGTCGTACCCGAGCGTCTGAAGCAGTTCCACGAGAGCGGAGACCTCGACATCGCCTACACCGCCGATGGGCTTCCGCGCTTCCGCGTCAACGTCTACCGGCAGCGCGGCGCGATCTCGTTCGCGTTCCGCGTCATTCCGCGCGACGTCCCGAGCTTCGAGCAGCTGGGCCTGCCGCCCGGTGTCCGCAGGCTCGCGGACGAGCACCGCGGTCTGATCCTCGTCACGGGTGCCACCGGCTCGGGTAAGACGACGAGCCTCGCGGCGATGATCGACCACATCAACCGCACGCGGCACCAGCACATCGTCACGATCGAGGATCCGATCGAGATCCTCCATCCCGACCGCTACTGCATCGTCAACCAGCGAGAGGTCGGGCTCGACACTCTCGACTTCGCGCAGGCGCTCCGTCGCGTGCTCCGTCAGGATCCCGACACGATCCTGATCGGCGAGCTGCGTGACGCGGAAACCGCGCAGACCGCCCTCCAGGCAGCCGAGTCCGGACACCTCGTCTTCTCGACGCTCCACACCGTCGACGCCGCCGAGACCGTCGGCCGGATGATCGAGTTCTTCCCTCCCGGCAAGCAGCAGCAGATCCGCTCGGTTCTCGCCGGCGTCCTGAAAGGCGTCGTCAGCCAGCGGCTGCTCCCGCGCCTCGGTGGCGGCAGGATCGCCGCGGTCGAGGTGATGGTGACGAACGCGCGGATCTCGGACCTGATCCGTGAGGAGCGCACCGAGGAGATCCCCGACGCCGTCGCGGAGGGTGGCTTCTTCGAGATGCAGACCTTCCAGCAGGCTCTGATCGAGCACGTCCTTGCGGGGCGCGTCGAGCGCGAGATCGCGGCGAATGCGTCCTCGAACTCACACGACTTCCTCGTCGCAGTCGACCACGCCGTCAAACAGCAGACGAACGATGTCCGCCAGGTGGAAGTGGCGGCACGGGCGGCCGTGGAAGAGACACCTGCGCTCCGCGTCATCCGACCGGTGGGGGCATGAGACGCACGCTCGCCACCGCGGCGCTGACTCTCGCACTGACTCCCCTTCTCACCGCCGGAACCGCCTCGGCCGACATCTTCGAGGTCCTCCCATCCGAGCCGACGACCAACGCGGACGTCTTCTCGGTCGTCGCGACCGAGGCCCCGAGCGCTGACACCTTCGAAGTCGTCTCTCCGGAGCCGATGGCCCTGCCGAGCGCGGACGTCCCGAACCCGCTGGGCTCGATCCTCATGCCGAGCAATGCGTTCGAGGCACCGTTCGGGGCGCCGCAGGAGCGCTACGAACGAGGAGCTTCAGGCGCTCTGGCTCCGCGCCGGAGCCGCCTACGGGATCCCGTGGCAGGTGCTCGCAGCGATCAACAAGATCGAGTCCAACTTCGGCCGCAACATGGGGCCGAGCTTCGCCGGGGCAGTCGGCTGGATGCAGTTCATGCCGGACACCTGGCTGCGCTGGGGCACCGACGGAGACGGCGACGGGCTCGCCGACCCGTGGGATCCCGAGGACGCCGTCTTCGCCGCCGCGCGCTATCTCGCCGCGACAGGCGGGACCGCGCGACATCTCTCGTGCGGTGTTCGCCTACAACCACGCCCAGTGGTACGTGGACGAGGTGCTCGGCCTGGCGTCGGTCTTCGGCGGTGACGTCGACGTTGCCTTCACGCTCGACAAGCTGGCGATCCGGCTCGAGGAAGCCCAGACGGCGGTTGCCGAGACGAGCAAAGCGCTGGAGGAAGCAGAGTCCGTCGCAGCGGAGCTCCAGTTGCGGGTGACAGCGCTCGACGATCGCGCCGCCGCGACGGACGTGCTCCTCTCCGACCGGCTTGACGTCGAGAAGGACGCGTTCGAGGTCGACCAGGAGAGCGTCGCCGCCAACGCCGAGGTCGAGCGGCTCAAGGCAGAGCTGACGACCGCCGAGGAGGTACTCGAGCAGGCCCGCACCGGCGCCCACGCGGCGTCCTTCAACCCTGCCGCCGCGGGCATTCTCGGAGGCCCGAGCCGAGCGGACGGTTACGTGTTCCCGGTCGGTGGCGGCCCCGCTTTCGTCAGCGTCGGGCACTCCCATCACGACTACCCCGCCGCGGACATTGCCGCCCCGGAGGGATCGCCGGTCTTCGCGCTCGCCGACTCGATCGTGCTCGACACGGTCGAGGACGACCGCTGCGGAACCGGGATGCTTCTCCAGACACCCGACGGGATCCACTGGCTCTACTGCCACCTCTCTCAACGCGACTCCGCCGTGCTGCCGGGAGCTGTGCTCTCCGCCGGCCAGTGGGTCGGCCTCGTCGGCTCGACCGGCGACGCCACCGGCCCGCACCTCCATCTGGCCGTGAAGCCCGAGACCACCTACCCGCAGGAGATGACGTGGTTCCAGGAATTCGCCGGGACCGCGTTCGCCTGGCAGGACGCACCGACCGAGCTGACCGCAGATCCGTTCCGGAGCTCGCCGGTGTTCGCCGTCGTTCCGTCCGCAGAAGTCGACGAAGAGGTGGTCGAGTTCACGACTGCCCCTTCAAGGGGTTGAGCTTCATGCCGTTTCTGCCGAGAAAGTCACCATGATTGCGGGACTCTTCGCGCGCGCTCCCAGGCTCGCCGTGCTCGTCGCCGGCGCTCTGCTGGCGACTGCGGGGCTGACCTTCGCTGCCAGCTCGACGCTGACGGCGCAGCCCACGACGCCGCAGGAGAGCACCTCCGAGCTGCCACCGCTCGTCGTTCCCGACGTTCGCCATCAGGCATACGTGTTCGCCAAGGGCATGCTGGAGCAGGGCGGCTTCGCCTGGCGCGTCGAAGGCTCTGTGCGCGGTTACTCCGCGAATCTCGTCGCCAGCCAGACGCCCGCACCCGGCTCGAAGCTGACTGCGAACGGCGCGCCCACGATCGTGCTCCACCTCCAGCGGAATGCCGGCTACGCCCAGCAGGGCACCCCCGAGGACAAGTCTCCGTACGCCGGCTCCCCGGCCCGCAAGTTCGGTGTCGCGCGCCCCGTCAAGGCCAACGTCAAGGCGAAGACAAAGACCAAGACGAAGCCGGTCGCTGTTCCGGCGGCGCCGAAGGCAAAGGCGACGAAGACCATTGCGGCCGCGGCGAAGCCGAAAGCTGCAGCGAAGAAGCCGGCCGCCACACGTGCGCCCGCCTTCGTCGTGCCCGGTGCGCCCAAGGAGCCGCTCGATGAGATGACGCTGGCCGCGCGCGCCACGAAGCTCAACGCCTGGGTCTCCGCGCATCCGAAGCGCACCGCTGCGGCCGTCGACCACTGGCTCTATCAGCACAACTGGATCGTCTCCGGAGCGAAGTTCGGCTGGTCGCACGGTGCGGAGTCCCTGCGGACTCTCGTTGCCGTCGACAAGCGCGTGCAGACGCTCTGGGGCGTCGGCGGCGACAGCGAGACCGTCGCCCGGAAGGCGCTCACCGACGTGAAGGCGCTGTCGAAGTGATGCTCGTCGAGCGGTGGCGCATGCTCCTGGCGGACGAGAGTGGCTTCACGCTGCCCGAGCTGCTGACGTCGATGGCGATTCTGCTGACGATCATGGCCGGCTTCACGACGCTTCTCGTCTCGACGTCGAGGGCCGAGCTCGACATGAACAACCGCTTCGCCGCCCGGACCGAAGGGCAGCTCGCACTGACGAGGTTGCGCCGCGAGGTGCACTGCGCGATCTCCGGCGTGACCGCCGCAGGCCCGCCCGGGACCCAGCGGGCCACGCTCACGCTCAACACGGCCTGTCCGACCGCCGCCGCCGGCGCGGTCGTCACCTGGTGCACCGTCCAGAACGGGACGGGCCGCTACGGCCTCTGGCGCTATGTGGGCGCCGCCTGCAGCGGCACCGGCGTGAAGGTGGCGGACTACCTGACCAGCCCGAGCCCGTTTACCTACGTCGCCCAGAGCACCACGAGCCTCGCCAAGCTCAGCGTGAGCTTTGACGTCAATCTGACCCCCACGAAGGCTGAGCGCAGGTTCAGGCTTCAAGACGACCTCGTGCTGCGGAACAGCACGCGGGCCTAGGAGAGCACATGAAGTTGTTTCGGAACGAGAGCGGCTTCGCGCTGCCACTCGCGCTGCTCGTGATGGTGATCACGAGCGCCATCCTGGTGACCGCGATCAAGACGACCAGCTCGAGCGGTCGGACGGCCAACATCGGCAAGACCCGTGTCAGCGCCGAGGCGCTCGCGGAGGCCGGGATGGCCAACGGCGTCTCGATCCTGGCCAAGCCGGGCCAGAACACGAACACCCAGGCGCTGTTCCCGAGCACCGAGGCCACCGCGACCGTCTACACGATGGAGAACGGCACGGCCAAGCTCTGGGGTGTCTACAACACGACGACCAACGTCTGGACGCTGTACGCGAAGGGCTCGATGCCGAACCCGACGGGCGGCGCCGCGATCACGAAGACGCTCTCGAGGACGGCGTCGGTGCTCGGCATCGCGGCCGGGGCAACCGTGCCTGAGTGGAGCCGCTTCATCCACGACGACGCGAACACCTGCTTCACGATCGACACCGTCACGATTCCCGGGGCCGTGGCCTCGCGGGGTCCCATGTGCCTGATTAACGGCGGCAACGTCGCCGTGAACTCGACCGGCGCTGCGACGACGGTCGGCGTCGGGACGAACCTCACCGTCGAGGGGCCGGATGTTGCGAGCGCCCCGCGCACCGCGGCGACGGTCACCAACACCGGCTGGACGAACGCAACGACGACGTTCCTCGCGACGACAGATACGAGCTACACGACCGCACTCCATCGCGGCGAACAGTCGTGAGCGGGAACCTCGACCTGACCGGGTTCTTCGTCGGCGCCAACATTCCGACCACTGCGATCATTCGCGGGATCCAGGTCGAGATCGTCCGAAAGGCGAGTGGCACCAGCGTCGACGACGAGGACCTGTATCCTGCTCAAGGCCGGCGCTACGAGCGGGATCACCGACCACGCGAGCGGGACCGACTGGGGGACGACCGACGGAACGGTCACCTACGGCAGTGCGAGCGACCTCTGGGGCACCACCTGGACACCGGCCCAGATCAACGCCTCGAACTTCGGAGTCCGGTTCAAGGTGGGCAACCGGACCACTTCCGCGCGCACAGCCTCGATCAACCGCATCCGCGTGACAGTCACCTACTCCTCCGATCCGACCGCGGCGATCGGGAGCGCGGCGAGCCCGATCGAGCGCGCCGATATCGGCGGCACCTGCACGCTCAACGCCGGGACTGCGGGAACTCCTTGCACGAGCGCTCATCGCGTCTACGCGACGACGATCACGGGCGCGCCGCCGCCGCTCGTCAAGCCGCAGATCGATCTCGACTGGTGGTGGGCGAACGCGAAGCCAGGCCCGAAGCACCCGTGCACCGAGCCCGGTAACACCTTCCCGAACACGTTCGACAACGACGCGGCCTCGACGACCGCGCCCAACAACAGCATCGGTGGCTCGTGCCGAGATCACGCCGATGAACTCCAGCTACACGTGCCAGGTGAAGGAGAACGGGGTCCTCGTGGGCGAGATCTCGTGGAACAACGCGACCCACGTGCTCAAGGTCATGGGCACGATCTACATCGACGGCGACATGCGCTTCGACGACAACGGCCAGATCGTCCACTACCAGGGCCGGGCGATCATCTACGCCAGCGACGACATCGAGTTCGACGAACGCGTCTGCGCGGGCGGCAGCGGCCTGACCAACTGTGCGGCAAGCGCGGCGACCATGTCCGCGTGGAATCCGTCGACCGATCTTCTCACGATCCTCGCGGGAAACAAGGACACGAACCAGCCGGTGCTCGAGAACGGCCCGCCGGTCGTGTACCAGCAGAATGCGGAGTTCGACCACTCGACGCAGGGCTCGAACTCGAGCCAGGGCGACGACCCCGCACAGCCGGGCGCGTTCCAGGGAATCGTCTATGCGAAGGGGAACTGCCAGGTGCATGAGTTCTTCAAGCTCAGCGGCCCCGTGATCTGTAACCAGATCCAGATCAACGACGGCATCGAGACTGGTACTTACCCAACGTTCTCGGCGTTCCCGCCGCTCGGCTCGCTCGTTGACGGCCAGGTCTACCTCAATCCCAGACAACACCTCGACGTTCTCGATGACGCTCGGCCCGCAGACGGGCTAGGGGAAGCGCAGCAGCCTCCATGTCGTTCTCGCTCGCTGCAATCGCGCTCGTTCCCGGGCTCGCGTTCGGAAGCTTCCTGAACGTCGTCGCGGCCCGCGTGCCGAGGAAGCGCTCGATCGTGTCGCCGGGATCGGCCTGCATGAGCTGCGGCACGGAGCTCGCGTGGTACGACAACGTGCCCCTGGTCTCGTACCTCGTGCTGCGCGGGCGCTGCCGTGGCTGCGGCACGTCGATCGGCATGGTCTACCCGGCCGTCGAGCTGCTGGCGGCGCTGCTCGTCGCCGCCTGCTTCCTCGTCTTCGGCTTCAGCGGCGACGCGTTCGTCGCGTCCTTCTTCTGCCTCACGCTCGTCACCGTCTCGGCAACCGATCTCTCGCACCGGATCGTGCCGAACGTGGTCGTCCTGCCGGCGGCGGCAATCGTGCTCGTTGCCCAGACCGTGCTCCACCCGAGCGCGGAGTGGGCGCTCGGCGCCTTCGGCGCATCACTGTTTCTCTTCCTGGCTGCGCTCGCCTACCCCAAGGGGATGGGCATGGGCGACGTGAAGCTCGCTCTCCTGCTCGGGGCGATGCTCGGCCGCAACGTGACCGTGGCGTTGATGGTCGGGATGATCGCCGCGCTCGTCCCGTCGATCGTGCTGTTCGCGCGCCACGGCAGCAAGGCACGCAAGATGGGGATTCCGTTCGCGCCGTTCCTGGCGCTCGGCGGCATCGTCGCCCTGTTCTTCGGCGACGCCCTGCTCGACGCATATCTGACGTTCTTCTAGATGACCCGTTCGAAGTTCCGCGCACCACGCTCTGCGGCCGCGTAAGTGCTTGACGAGGCGTGACGGTCAAGTGACCCGCCCCGCCTGCCGATAACTCGAATGAGGGATATGGACATCGAGCGTCCGTCAAAACTTCGAACGGTCGGCACGACCGACAAGGACACTGCTGCCGCCGGCGCGCAGCGTATCGGGTCGGGCATCGCGATCAACACGATGGCCGAGCTCGTCGTCGATCTGCTCTCCGCAACCGGCCTGATCGCGCCGGACCAGCTCGCGCTCGTGCGCGGCCGGGCGGGCCACGGCTCGCTCGCGCAGGCGATCGTCGACGAGGGTGTCGCCCCGCCCGAGGGGATTGCCCGCTCGCTTGCGGTTCGCTACCAGGTGGCCCTCGTCGACCTGGCACTCACGGGCGTCGCCAGAGACGCGGCGGAGCAGATTCCGCTCCACGTGCTCGAGCGCGTCGTCGCGATTCCGTACGGGCTCGCGGGCGGTGTGCTGCGCGTCGCCGTCGCCGACCCGGGAAATCTTCACGGCATCGACGAGCTCCGGCTCGCGACCAAGTTCCCGCTCGAGCTCGGCGTCGCGTCGAGTGAGGACATCCTCGCCGAGCTGCGCCGCATGGCGCGCGCCTCCGAGGCCTTCGGTGCCCGGGCGGTGCTGGAGGAAGCCGAGGACGACTACGAGGACGGTGAGGAGGAGACCGACGATCTCGAGGCCGACGACGGAGTCTCCGACGCTCCGCTCGTCCGCCTCGTCAACTCGATCATCTTCCAGGCCGCCGAGGATGGCGCCTCCGACGTCCACTTCGAGCCGCAGGAGGATTCCCTCGTCGTCCGCTTCCGTGTCGACGGCGTGCTCGCAGAGGTGCAGCGAATCCCGAAGCGGATGGCGCCCGGCGTCACGACGCGCTTGAAGGTGCTCGCGAAGCTCGACATCGCAGAGCGGCGGAAACCGCAGGACGGCCGCATCTCGCTGAACGCCGCCGCCGCCGGCCGGATGCTCGACATCCGTGTCGCGACCTTGCCGACCGTCGAAGGCGAGAAGGTCGTCATGCGCCTCCTGGACAAGTCGAGGCGGGCGCCGACGCTCGAGGAGCTCGGTCTCGCAGACGACATGCGCGCGCGGCTCGCAGACATCGTTTCGCGGCCGACCGGCGCACTGCTCGTCACGGGGCCGACCGGCTCCGGTAAGTCGACGACCCTCTACGCGGCGCTGACCACCATCAACCGGCCGGAGGTCAACATCATCACGGTCGAGGATCCGGTCGAGTACCGCCTCGCGGGTGTGAACCAGGTGCAGATCAACGTCCGCGCCGGTCTCACGTTCGCCTCCGCGCTTCGATCGATCCTGCGCTCGGACCCCGATGTCGTGATGGTCGGCGAGATCCGGGACGGCGAGACGGCCAAGATCTCGATCGAGGCTGCCCTCACCGGTCACTTCGTGCTCTCGACGCTGCACACCAACGACGCCCCGAGCACGATCACCCGCCTGAACGAGATGGGCGTGGAGCCCTTCCTCACGGGCGCCGCCGTCACCGGCGTGATCGCGCAGCGGCTGGCGCGAAAGCTCTGCCCGCACTGCTGCGAGATGTACCAGCCCTCGGTCGAGGAGCTGATCCAGTCGCGCGTCGCGGCGGACGTGGCGCTCGCCTCCGACGGGATGGCGTTCTACCGCAAGCGCGGCTGCCCGCGCTGCAACCAGAGCGGCTACAAGGGCCGGGTCGGCATCTACCAGCTGCTGACGATGACCGAGTCGATCGCGGCACTCGCCGTCGCCCGTGCCAGCCGCGAAGAGGTCGAGCGCGCGGCAATGGACGCGGGCATGCGGTCACTCTGGGACGACGGCCTGGCGAAGGTCGCCGGCGGCCTGACGTCGATCGAAGAGCTCGCCCGAGTCCTCGTCTAGCGCGCCCGAACGGGCGGCTTGTGTTTCTGTAACACAAGCGAGTCTTTCAGCACCAACCCGCGACACTCGCGTGACAGCTTCCCCGGCACGCTCGGGAGGTGCGCTCAGCGCTCTCGCCGAAGGATCCACGCTTCTCTGCGCTCGTCGCGGCGCTCGACGACGAGGATGTGCCCATGGCAGAGACGTGGCGGCGAGTGGGGGCCGCAGCCGCGGAGCTCGGCTTGCTGAGGCCGAGTTATCAGCACGTGCGTCGGATCGTGCGGGTCGAGCGCCGGCGACAGGAGCTGCGCAGAGAGGCGCGCAAGGTGCTGGCCGGCGCGGTGTCGACGTCGGCCGCGGGGCTCGTTCCGAGCGTCGTCCTGGTGCTCGAGCGGCTGCGGGAGCTTCAGCTCGCCGAGGAGCTTGTGTTACAGGAACACAAGCTGGTCGAACGTCGGGCCTTCGTGCGGCGCGAGTGAGCGGCTACTGGGCCTGGACGTCGCAGCCGAGAACCATCAGCGCTTCGACGGCTTCGGTGACGAACTGCGTTGCCTGGACTGCGTTCGCGAACGTGTACGGACCGGGGTGGACGGCGTCACCGGGATTGCTGCTGCCGGCGGGGTAGACCTCGGCCTCGACGATGCAGGAGTCTCCGTGGTCGACGGCGCGGAGCACCGCGACGGAGCGGCCGTCCTTGCGGGCGTGGCGGACGAAGAGCTCTCGCTCGGGCTGGGCGACCGAGCTCACGGGGCGGCGTTCGCGGCGGCCTGAGCGACCGTCTCGCGGTCGACGAAGCCTTCGAGCGCGAGCACGACCTCACCCGACCGCTTGAGAACGAGCAGGCTGGGCTCCTTGACGCCTTCGAGCTTGGCGAGCACCGCATGGGCGACGCGCTCGTTCAGGACGTTCAGCGCGAGATAGCCGGCGCCGCCGAGCTTCGCTCCTGCCTTCGCCTCGCCGGCTGCCAGCTCGTCCACATGCGAGCCCGGAACGACGAGGGAGACGACGACGACCTTGTGCTTGGCAAGCGCTCTGTCGACCGCGAGGGGGAAGCCGGTCGCCGGAACCTTGGGAACGACTTTCTTCGGAGCTGCCTTGGGCGGCGTCTGGGCCTTCGACGCCTTGAGCTTCGCAGCCTGGACTTTCGCAGCCTGGACTTTCGCTGCCTGAACTTTTGCTGCCTGAACCTTGGCCGCCTGAACTTTGGCCTTCGGGGCCGCGGCCTTGTGCACCGCCGGGGCCGTCGGCTTCTTCGCGACCACCGCGGCTGCAGGCGGTGCCGCGAGCTCCGGTTCGGCGACCGCGCCGCGCCCGGCCATGAAGACGAACAGCAGGCCGCCGACGGCGGCGAGCGCCGCGACGAGCGCAAAGACTCGGACCTGGGGGCTGAGCTTCTCCATCTGTTTCTCTATCGGCATTTGCGGGTGCGACTTGAAGGGAAAAGAGAGAGGGCGCGGTCTCCCGCGCCCTCTCCATCAAGCCGTCCTGGTCGCCGGTGCTGCTTACGCGCAGGCTCCGGCGAGGTACGTGCCCGGGGTCGGACGCGTCGACGTGCCAGACCTGACCGCCCTGCGTCTCCTGGAGGCAGTACGAGGTGGCGGTGAGCCACGCGCCGGCCGGGATCGTGAGGCTCGGCGAGAGGCCGGAGTCGATGGCGAGCAGGCGCGCCGGTCGTCATCGTGAGCGTACGTCGCGTTGTCGGCGAAGTAGGCCTCCGCTGACGGGATCGCGGCCCGAAGGTTCGCCTTGGCGGCGGCATCGTTGGCGCGCGTCTTGAAGCCGAGGTACGACGGCACTGCGATTGCCAGCAGGATGCCGATGATGATGATCACGACGAGAAGCTCGATCAGGGTGAAGCCCTTCTCGCTCTTCGCATCGAGACGCTTGCGAATAACTGTAAGCACTGGGGTGTCTCCTTCCGAGGGGACGGTCTGTATTGCGTAGCTGACCGGACATCGGCCTGGGCACCCCGCCCGTGAACCCCTCGAATGGGGGAACACTCACCCGCGGCATCCCCCACGGTGAGTGAGTTGGAGCGACAAATCGGCGGCCCTGAGGAAGAGGAACGCGCCCGCGCGCGAGGCTACCGATACCTCACTCAAGTTACCCAGGGGCCGTGCCGATAGTCCACTGCGTGAACGGCATCACCCCCCTTGTCTCTCCTGCGGTGCGCTCGATCGACGACCTGCTCGAAGCGATGGTCGCGCTCGGCGCCTCAGACCTCCACCTCACCGTCGGCTCGGCGCCGGCGATACGGGTGCGTGGCGAGCTTGCGCGCCTCGACGGCGCGCCGGTCTTGACGCCCGACGTCACCCAGGAGCTGCTCTACCGCGTCCTCTCGACCGGGCAGCAGAAGCAGCTCGAGATCAAGCGGCAGATCGACACCTCGTACGCCATTCCGGGGCTCGCCCGCTTCCGCGTCAACGTCTACTTCCAGCGCGAAGCGCATCGCGGCCGCGTTCCGCGTCATCCCCGAGGAGCTCAAGACACTCGAGGAGCTCAATCTTCCCGCTTCGCTCGCAGAGCTCGCGATGCTGCCGCGCGGCCTCGTTCTCGTCACCGGCCCCACGGGCTCCGGTAAGTCGACGACGCTCGCCGCGATGATCGACGAGGTCAATCGCAACCGCACCGACCACATCCTCACGATCGAGGATCCGATCGAGTTCGTCCACCGCCACAAGCGCTGCATCGTCAACCAGCGCGAGATCGGCGTCGACGCGACGAGCTTCGGCGAGGCGCTCCGCGCCGCCCTCCGTCAGGACCCCGACGTGATCCTGGTCGGCGAGATGCGCGACCTGGAGACCATCGGCACGGCGCTGACCGCAGCCGAGACCGGTCACCTCGTCCTCGGCACCCTGCACACGCAGAGCGCCCCGGGCACGGTCGACCGGATCATCGACGTCTTCCCCGCCGAGCAGCAGGAGCAGGTTCGGATCATGCTCGCCGGCTCGCTGCAGGGGATCGTCACGCAGGCGCTGCTGCCGACGGCCGACGGTGAGCGGCAGGATCGCCGCGCTGGAGATCCTGCTGCCCGACGACGCGACCAGGAACCTGATCCGCCAGGGCAAGGTCGAGCAGATCTACACGATCATGCAGACCGCCACCTCCCGCGGCATGATCACGATGGAGCAGTCGCTCGCGAAGCTCGTCCTCAGCCGCGTGGTCACGCGGGAGATCGCGCTTGGCTGCTCGAGCCGCCCCGACCAGCTCGAAGGCCTGCTCGAACGCGGCGGCTACGAAGAGCCCGCGACCGAATTGCACGCCGGCCTGAGGGTCATGGGATCCTGAGATGAGCGACGAGAAGAACACCCCGATCTGGAAGAAGGAGATCTCGTTCCGGCGCAAGCCCGACGAGGGCACGGCCGAGAGCGATCCTGGCTCCGCGCCTCTCTGGAAGAAGGAGATCTCGTTCGGCAAGAAGGCCAAGCAGGCCGACGCCGACGGTGTGTCCGTGGCCGCTGCCGACGCTCGTGGTCGAGCCGGAAGCACCGCTCGAAGGTGCGCCGACCGTCGACCTGGATCTGATCGCCAGGTACGCGCCGTTCCCCGAGCCCGTCGCGCCGCCGCCGGCCCCGGTCGCGCCGGCCCCGGTCGCGCAGGCCCCGATCCAGCCGGCCCCGATCGAGCATGACTGGCTGACGAAGCCGCTGGAGGAAGTCTCCGAGCCCCCGGAGGAGCCTCTCTCGCTCGTCCCGGATCTCCTGCCGGAGGCTCCGCCGTCGCCGATCTCGCTCGTCCCCGCGGTCGAGGAGGCCGCGCCCACTCCGGTCTTCGCGCTCGAGCCGGTCGCGTCGAGTCGAACTCGAGCCGCTCGCGCCCCCGGAGCCGCTCGTCCGGTCGCGCCCGTCCTCGCTCCCGATCTCGACCTCGAGCTCGACCTCGAGCTCCCGCCCGCGATCGTCGTACCCGAGCTTCCGCCTGCGGTCGTCGCGCCCGAGCTGCCACCGGCAGCCCTCGCACCGGCGCCGGCGATCGCCGCCCTGCCGGAGCTTCCTCTCGAGCAGGACGTGGACGTTCCCGAGGCCGTGACCGATGTCGCGCCCGAGCTCCCTGTCGCAGTCGGGAGGAGGTGACGGCGCCGAAGGTGCCGTTCTACAAGAAGGACTTCTCGCTCAAGCGCGGCTCGAGCGAGCCCAAGCAGAAGAAAGAGCCCAAGCAGAAGAAAGAGCCGAAGCAGAAGAAAGAGCGCAAGCCCAAGGACGAGCGCAAGCCGCAAGGCCGGAAGCCAGCCGAGTGAGCAGCCGATCGCCGAGACCGGTGACCCCAGCACCGGCGCGAAGGTGCCGTTCTACAAGCGCGACTTCTCGTTCAAGCGCTCGGCGAAGCAATGGGACGCCGCCGAGCCGGCAGCGTCGAAGCCCAAGGCTGAGTCGAAGCCGAAGTCGAAGATGCTCCGCCTGCCGCGCCCGAAGCCTTCCGTCTCCAAGACCTCGCTTCCCGGCAAGAGCGCGAAGAAGATCGTCGGTCTCAAGATCGGCGGCTCCCAGATCGCCGCAGCCCGTATCAACAACGGCAGCTCACCCGAGCTCGTGCAGGCCGTGCGCGAGCCGCTCGACCAGGGCATCGTCGTCGGCGGGGAGCTCCGCGACCCCGAGGCTCTCGCCGTTGCGCTGCGGGACTTCTTCAAGCGTCACAACCTCCCGAAGCGCGGCATCCGCCTGGGAATCGCGAACAACCGGATCGGCGTCAGAACGTTCGACGTCGTCGGCATCGACGACCCGAAGCAGCTTGCGAACGCGATTCGCTTCCGTGCGCAGGAGGTGCTGCCGATCCCGATCGAGGACGCGGTGCTCGACTACCAGGTGCTCTCCGAGTCGGTCAACGCCGAAGGGCAGCCCGTCAGCCGTGTTCTCCTCGTCGTCGCCTACCGCGAGCTCGTCGATCGCTACGTCTATGCGTGCGAGAAGGCGGGTCTGCAGATCGTCGGCATCGACCTCGAGGCATTTGCACTCCTCCGTGCCGTCGCCGAGCCACACGACCCGCTTCCCGGCTCCGAGCGCGGCGCCGTCGTTGCGGTCTCGGTCGGCCACGATCGCTCCACCTTCGCCGTCTCCGACGGGCGCATCTGCGAGTTCACGCGCGTGCTCGAGTGGGGCGGCTGGTCGCTGAACGTCGCGATTGCGCGGGCGCTCGACATGTCTCCCACGGAAGCCGAGCGCATCAAGCGGGCGCTCTCCTTCGGCGGGCCGACCGAGGCTCCCGGACGGCTTCAGCGAAGATCAGCTCACGGCCGCCCACGAGGCCGCCAGACGGCAGCTACAGACGTTTGCGCGGGAGCTCGTCTCCTCGCTCCAGTTCTACCAGAACCAGCCCGGCTCGCTGGGCATCGGCGAGATCGTCCTCACCGGCGGCACAACGCATCTGCCCGGGCTCAGCACCGAGCTCGAGCGCCTGATCGGCGTGCCCGTCCGCGTCGCGGATCCGTTCGCTCGTGTGAAGGTCTCCAAGAAGGTGCGCGAGCGCGACCAGACCGGCTCGTTCGCCATCGCCATCGGCCTCGGGATCGAGGACTAGCCGATGCGTGCGGTCAACCTTCTCCCGCGCGACGAGCAGCCCCGCAGCTTTGCGGCGATGCGTGGCGTCGCCTTCGGCGCCGCCGGTGGGGTCGCGCTCGTGACCGTCGACCCTGACTGCGCTGATGATCGGCGCCGGTGGTTCGATCCAGCAGCAGAACGCAGAGCGCGACTCCCTGAATGCTCAGCTTGCGGCGCTGCCGCACGCGGCGGTCGACCAGCAGGAGTCGGAGACCAACTCTGGCGCTCGCGTCGGAGAAGAACCTGCGCATCACCGCCCTGTCGGGCGCGCTGTCGACGCGTGTCGCCTGGGATCGCGTCCTGAGCCAGATCTCGCAGGTGCTGCCGGAAGATGTCTGGCTGACAAGCCTCACGAGTGCGTCCGGGCAGACGGCCGACGCCAGCACGACGACCGGTGCCGTCGGGCCTCCCGGCGCGAGCGTCACGATGATCGGCTCGACGTACTCCCAGCGCGGCGTGGCCCGGTTCCTGGCCCGCCTCGGTGTCGTCCCTGCGCTCAGCGACGTCCAGCTGCTGTCGAGCTCGCAAGCCTGGAGCTCAAGCCTCGGAGACCTCGTCGCAGTTCACGATTCAGGCCGACCGTCAAGGCTCCCGGAGCGACGCCGTGAAGCGGAAGCTCTCACCCCGCGCGCTCTTCATCGCCGTGATCGGCGGCGTGCTCGTCTACGCGCTCGTCTTCTGGTTCGTCCTCGTGAGCCCGAAGCGGGCCGAGGCGTCGGCGCTCAAGGCCGAGGTCGCCGCGTTGGAGATCACGGTCACGAACGCCCGCATCGCCGCCACGCCTCGGCCCAACGAGGACACGAAGCCGATCGCGGTTGCGGACATCTTCCGGCTCGCGAAGGCGATGCCGTCCGCTCCGGACATGCCGGGCATCCTGCTCGAGCTCGACCGTATCGCCGAGGAGACCGGAATCGAGTTCCAGTCGGTCACGCCGGCTCGCGTCCGCGGTCGTCGGCGACTACCAGACCGTGCCGATCACGCTCGCCTTCAACGGCAACTTCTACGAGCTCTCGGACTTTCTCTTCCGGCTCCGGACGCTGGTCGGCGTTCGCGCAGGCGAGCTTCGCGCCGCCGGCCGGCTCTTCTCCGTCGAGTCGATCTCCTTCGCCGAAGCGCCGAAGGGATTCCCGGAGCTCGCGGCCACACTCTCCGTCGTCGCGTACGTCTACGGGAACGATGTCCCGGCCAGCGCCGGCGCACCGCCGGCGGCGACGACGCCGGCAGCAGATCCGAATGCAGCGACACCGGCACCTGCGCCGGCCGCCGCACCAACTGGAGCGGAGGCGAGCCCCTGATGGCGAAGCGTGTCGATCCTCTGAAGGCCAAGCAGGCCAAGCAGAAGAAGCTCGCGATCGGGCTGTGCGTGCTGCTTGCCGCGGTTGTCGCCTTCCAGGGCCCCAAGATGATGAAGATGATGAAAGGGCCGCAGCCGGCAGCCGTCGCGGCGCCCGCAACCCCCGTGGCCACGCCGCCCGCAAGCGGGGCGGTTCCGGACCCGGCCGCGCCGGCGAGCGCGGCACCGGTCGTGCCGGCGCAGGAGGCGGTGCTCGCCGACTCCGACGTCGCGCCGGACGCCGAGAGCGGCCAGTTGCTCTCGATCGACAGCTTCGCGACCAAGGACCCGTTTGCGCAGCAGCAGACCGAGGCCGTGCCGAGCGAGAACCCGGCCCCGGCCAACGATTCAGCCCCCACCACGCCGGCGGCGGAGACTCCCAGCACGTCGGGCGCCGTGCCCGCCGGCACGTTCGACCCGCTCGGCTCGAACCCGCAGGATCAGGATCCGAACGCTCCCCCGGTGAGCACCACTCCGTCGGTCGACACGCCCGCCCCGCCCGCGACCGCGACGGAGACCACGATCTCGATCAACGGCGTGACCGAAAGCGTCGCCACGCTCGGGGAGTTCCCGGCCGCGGACCCCGTCTTCGTCCTCGACTCGCTCGCCAGCGACGGCAAGTCCGCGCTGATCAGCGTGGCCGGCGGCAGCTACACGAACGGCAAGCAGACGATCAAGCTGCAGATCGGGAAGCGGCTGACGCTGCAGAACACCTCGGACGGAAGCCGGTACGACCTCGAGCTCCTGACGGTCGCGGGCTTCGTCCCGCCGAAGAAGTAGGGCGAGCGATGACCGGACCGATCCAGCGCCTGCGAACGGAAGAGGGCTTTGGGCTCGTCGAGCTGATGATCTCCCTCGTCGTCCTGAACGTCGGCATCCTCGCCGTCGTGGCCGCGTTCAACGGCGGCTCGCTTGCGCTTCTCCGCTCCTCCGAGACCGTCGACGGCGTCGATGCTCGCCGACAAGCAGATGGAGCTCTACCGCGCGATCCTGTATTCGGCGATCTCGCTCAACACGACAGCGGTCGACGGGACGTACACCGGAGACGTCGCCTATCCCGGGCACGCGGGTGACGGGCGCCTGCACCGCGCCGGTCGCGGCTGCCTGCATTCCCACCCAGACCGTGAACAGCTCGAGCACGCCTCCGAGCCCTGACGGCCGCTCGTACCGGATCGACACCTTCATCATCACTGCAGACGCCGACGAACGGCCGCGCGCTCAAGCGGGTGACCGTGGTCGTCCGCAGGTCGAGCCCGCTGAAGACTCTCGCGCGCGTGACGTCCAACTTCGACCAGTCGACGGGCTAGTTCAAGTGCGCGCACGACCCTGCCGATAGCCGAGAAATGGCCGCTTACGCCTTCAAAGCGATCAACTCCGCCGGAGTCGAGTCAGCCGGCGAGCTGCACGCGCCCGATCCCACTTCGGCCCGCGAGCAGCTGCGCGTCCGCGGCCTCCTGGCCACCCGAATCAGCGAGCTGAACGCGAGCGGCGAAGTCTCCGCGCGCACGGCGTTCAAGAAGGTCAAGCCGAAGTCTCTCCAGATCTTCTCCCGGCAGTTCGCCACGATGATCGAGGCCGGCCTGAACGTCGTCAGCGCACTCGTGATCCTCGAGCAGCAGACCGATGACGTCTACCTCGCCTCCGTGATCCGCGAGCTGCGCGCAGACGTCGAGGGCGGAATGCTTCTCTCGCAGTCGATGGCGCGCCACCCGAAGGTGTTCAACCGCCTCTACGTCTCGATGGTCGAGGCCGGCGAGGCCGCCGGAATCCTGGACGTCGTGCTCGACCGCGTCGCGTTCCAGATCGAGAAGGAAGCTGCGATCAAGCGCCGCGTCAAGGGCGCGATGATCTACCCGACGATGGTGCTGATCTTCGCCACCCTCGTGCTGTGCGGAATGCTCCTCTTCCTCGTCCCGATCTTCGTGAGCATCTTCGACCAGCTCAACGGCGAGCTGCCGACGCTGACGAAGTGGGTGCTCGCCGCATCGAACTTGCTCAAGGCGACCTGGTTCGTCCTCCTGCCGGGCACGATCATCGGCATCTTCGGGCTGAAGAAGTTCCTGAAGACCGACACGGGCCGCCGCCGCTGGGACGCGCTGAAGCTGAAGCTGCCGATGAAGATCGGCGACGTCGTGCTGAAGGTGACGATGGCGCGGTTCTCGCGCACGCTCTCGACTCTCGTCGCGGCAGGCGTCGACATCATCAAGGCGCTCGAGATCACCGGCCAGACATCCGGCAACTGGGTGGTCGAAAACGCACTCGCCGGCGTTCGCCAGAAGGTCGGCGAAGGTGTGCCGATCGCGCAGCCGCTGGTCGAGAACCCGGTCTTTCCGGCGATGGTCAGCCAGATGGTGAAGATCGGCGAGGAGACCGGAGAGCTCGAGAAGATGCTCGGGAAGATCGCGGACTTCTACGAGGACGAGGTCGACGCCTCGGTCCAGGCTCTCACGTCGATCGTCGAGCCGATCATGATGCTCGGCGTCGGAGTGATGGTCGGCATCGTGATCATCTCCATGTACCTGCCGATGTTCAAGCTGCTGACGCTGATCAAGTAGCGCGCCTGAACCACCGAGCTCCTGTCGGCCGACGCGGCGGCCGTCGTCTCGAGACGAACAGGATCCCCCGTACAGCGGCACGCTGATGAGCGTGTTGGCGATGCCGCTCGACGCCAGTTGTCACGAGAACTGCGTTCCGCTGCCCCGCGTGCGGTGCTCGAGCTACGAGCGCGCGTCGGGGACGTATGGTTCCCCCGCACCGAGAGCGAAGGAGGGGAAGTCCATGACTCGAAAAGTCTTGTTTGTCACGCTCGCGCTGGCGACGTGTGTGGCAGGTCTCGTCGCAACCGCGGCCCTCGCTATCACCGGGGGTGAGGTCGACACCGTGCACAAGAACGTCGGGCTTGTGCGCTTCACGACGGCGGACGGCAGGTTTCGCTGCTCCGGCACGCTGATCTCCCAGACGGTGGTGCTCACTGCCGGCCACTGCACCGAAGGCCCGGCGACCAACGTCTATGTCTCGTTCGACGACGCGCTCCAGCTCGATCCGCTGGCGCCGGGCATTACGCCGGAGGAGAAGGCCGCTCGCGCGGCGCACTACATCACGGGTACGGCCCATCCCGATCCCGGCTGGACCGGCAAGCTGTCGATCTCCAAGCAGCACGACCAGGGCGTCGTCGTCCTCGACGCGCAGGCGTCATCGAAGTGGCCCGGCATCACGCCCGCTCCGCTTCCACCGGTCGGCTACCTGGACGGGAACCAGGGCGAGTTGAAGAACGAGACGTTCACGCTCTCCGGCTACGGCGTCGACATCGGCGACAAGAAGGCGCAGATCGTGATCCGCGAGCGGCGGATGACCACGTCGTATCTGAAGAACGTCCAGAGCGAGGTCGTCGTCTTCCAGATCAACGACAAAGACTCGAAGGCTGGCGGCGGGTCATGCTTCGGCGATTCCGGCGGGCCGGTCTTCATCAACGGTTACGTCCTCGGGGACGCGTCGTACGTGAACTCGTTCTCGTGCAACGCGACCGGCAGCTATCAACGCACCGACACCACGTACTCGCGCAATTTCCTCAACGGGTTCCTGAACCAGTAGCTGGGCTCTGAAGCGCGGACAACGGAAGCCCCCGGCCCTCCGGGGGCTTTCTTCTTCTCTGTCTGCGAGCCGGTCCAGGTCTACCGGTGACAACTCGCCCTCTCGCCTCGGCGGTAGTAGGTTGCGCCATCGTGACGACCGAGCGCACCCGCTTCTTCACCGGGCAGCTACTCAACGAGGCCGACCTAACGCAGGAGCAGTCCTACTTCCGCGAGAAGGCCCGCCGGCACAACCGCATGCTGCACGGCTGGGGGATCGTCAGCGGCCTCGCCGTCCGGCCGGGCCCAGCCGACAGCGAGTTGACGATCGAGGCCGGCTATGCGCTCGACCGCTACGGCGACGAGATCGTCGTCGCGGAGGCCGTGACCGTCGACCTCCTCACGGAAGACGAAGACGGAAACGCCGTGGCGCCCTGCCCGCAACCTGACGACCACGACCGAAAGAGAGTTCGCAAAAGGCGATCGTCCGAACGGCCCCTCTACCTCGCCATCCGCTACGCAGAGTGCGCGAGTCGTCCTGTCCCTGTCGGCGAGTCGGTGGAGTACAGCCGAACGCGTGAGAGCTTCGCCGTCAAGCTCCTGACGAAGCTTCCCGCCTCGTATCGACGACTCCGGCCACGCGGCCAGCAGAACAGGGAGTCCCTTGCCGACTCATGGGTGATCCTCGCCGAGGTTGTACTCGACCTCGACCGGAAGGTGTCGAACATCGACTGCCGCACTCACGAACGGCGCGTCGCAGCTCAGTAGACGGGCACGCTCTGCTCACTTGACCACTGCCAGAGAGCTTGGTCGAGCGTGCGTCCGTCCACGCCGGCCTGACCGCCCAGCGCGCCGAACAGTTCCACTTAGGTGGGTGTGCCGCCGGCGGCCGGCGGCCGCAGCACGGCCTGAAGCTGATTGACCTGTTGGCGGATCAGAGCTGTCGAGTATGAGAGCTGCTCCGCGCTTGGCGGCGGCGATCCGAGTCGCAGAGCGCGGTCGGTCTCGAGCGTGGCTGCGAGCTCCGCGAGCTGCGCCCGCAGCCGGCCGGCTGCGCTCCTCGAGAGATCATCTGGTGCTCGTGTCTCGAGCGTCTGCGCCTCGGCGGCGAGAGCCTGGACATGGCCGGTGACGACGGATCCCTGGGCGAGGACGTCGTCCAGCAGCACGAAGCAGCGCTGTGTGAGATCGGCCATGTGCCTTGACCATTCGGCAGATCCAGCCTTTCGACGTCTCCAGAACACCACTCCGGCGAGGAGCGCTGCAACCAAGACGACGCCGAGGATGATCCAGCCCCACGGCGTGCTCGTCGTGTCTGCTGTCGGTTCGGCAGGCTCCTCCGTCTCGACCGGCGTCGTCTCCGGCTCGAAGATGGTCACGGCCGGCGCCGGTTCCGTCTCTGGCGGGGTTGTCGGCTCGGGCGCGGTCGTCTCGATCTCCGTGGTCGTGATCTCGGCAGTCGTGATCTCGGCGGTCGTGAGAGGTGAGGTCACGGCCGCTGCGGGTAGCGTGGGCGTGGTGAGGGCCGGTCTCGTGGACGTCACGCCGGTCAGGGTTGCCAGCACGCTGCCGTCGCCACTGCCTCCACACGCTCCCAGTGTGAAGCCCGCGACGGCCACAACGGCTAGGAGGGGCACAAAGTGCGCGCGGTGCCGCTTCACCGCCGACACGATACAAGGCCTCGACCACGCGTTACGTGCGAGCCTCGATCTCCTCGATCCGGGTCTGCACGACCTTCTTGATCAGCGCCGCCGGGAGAGGCTTGTCGGCCGAGAAGCGAATCGTCGCTCCCTTGCCGGACGTGTCGTAGGACTGCAACTCCTGTTCGAGCACGATCATCACCTTCCGGCTGTACGGAAACAGGCTGCAGTGATTCTTGAACGCTGCGAATCCCACCAGCGCTCGTCCCCGGTACTTGAAGGTCGGCATCTGGTAGCTGATCGTCTCGGTCGTGTCGGGTGCCGCGGCCTTGATCGTTCGGCGGACCTGCTCGAGCGCAGCGCGCACGTCCTCCGGCAGCTCGGCGAGGTACTCCTCGATTGTGCTCGGTCCGGTCATCTCACTCTCAGACTCTGCGGGGAGGCAGAAGTCATCTGTAGGTTCTGATCGTGACACCCGAACGCCCCGAGATCGAGAAGCCCGAGGGGGACATCCCGTTCGAGCTCGGCATCGAGGACCTCTCCGTCGGTGACGGTGACGAGGCGACCAAGGGTAAGAAGGTGTCGGTGCACTACGTCGGCGTTGCCTTTTCCACGGGCGAGGAGTTCGATGCCTCCTGGAACCGTGGGCAGCCGTTCGAGTTCAAGCTCGGCAAGGGACAGGTCATTCCCGGCTGGGACGCCGGCGTCGAAGGCATGAAGGTCGGAGGGCGGCGGAAGCTCACGATTCCGTCCGCGATGGCCTACGGCGCGCGAGGAGCCGGCGGCGGCGTGATCGCGCCGCACGAGCCGCTGATCTTCGTGGTCGATCTGCTCTCGGTGGACTGAGCTAGCCGGGCAGCGCTTCGACCGCGCGTTCCAGGTCGTCGCACACGGCGTCGGCCACGTAGACCGTCCAGGGGTGGGGCGGCGTGCCCCCGGTGTAGGCCACGACCCGCTTTCCGAGCGAGTGGGCGTACCAGGCTTCCATCGCGGTTCCCTCGTCCGGAGCGTGGAAGGCCGCGAGAACCGCGTCGCACGCGGCGATGTCGGCGAGGTCCCCGTCCACGATCTCTGCCTCGTTGCCCTCCGTGCGGCCCCGGAAATCGCGTCGCATCGGATCGATCGGCTCCCACCCCAGCGCCTCGGCGAGCGCGGTGGCGCGGCGCCGGTACTCCTCTGCGAACGGCGGACCGGCGAGATAGACGCGCGGCATGTCCCTACAGTACGAGTTGATGGAATCGGACATTCGCTCCACCGAGTTCGTCGCACTCGGCCATGCCGGCTCCGATCACTATGCCGGCCTGGAGACGTTCCCGAATCCGGGCGTGTCCCATGTCGAGATGACGAGTGACGAGCTGGTCGCGGTCTGCCCGATCACGGGCCAGCCCGACCTCTACGTCGCGACGATCGAGTACTGGCCGCAGACGCTGTGCATCGAGTCGAAGTCGCTCAAGCTCTATCTGAGTGGGTACCGCAACGAAGGCGTGTTCTGCGAGGCGCTTGCGGTCAAGATTCGTGACGACGCGGCCGAGGCGCTTGCCCTGTCGGCGGACAAGGTCCGGGTGACGCTGAAGCAAAAGGCCCGCGGCGGCATCACGATCACGGCGACCTCGTGAGCGGAGAAACGGCAGTCGGGATCGTGGTCGTCGCTATTTCAGTCGTCTCCCTGGTGGTCGTCGGCATTGGGTTCGTCTGGGCGGCGCGCAAGGACGGCGAGGAAGACCGAGCACTCCAGAAGCGACTCGGCATCCGCCGCAAGACGAGGCTCGGCCCCTAGAGCCGTGCGTTACATCGGCCGGGCCAACCTCGCGAAGCGCCTCGCGCCACTCGAGGGCGCCGCCGGTCGTTCCGTCTACCGCGATGGCAGCGCCCGTCTCGAGCTGGCGGAGGAGACGCTCACCGTCACGCCTCCATTCGGGCTCGAACACGAGGGTGAGTACGAGCAGGTGGTGGTCGACCCGTTGCTCGCCGCCCTCCACGCCGATCACAGGGTCGCGGTGCTCCTGGTCCGTCTCGGCGGCTACGCGTTCGGAGTCCTCGAGGGCGAGCAGCTCGTCGCCTCGAAGGTCGGCACGCGGTTCGTCAAGGGGCGCCACAAGAAGGGCGGTTCGTCGGCGAACAGGTTCCGCCGCCGTCGGGAGGAGCAGGAGCGAGAGCTGATCGACGCCGCGGCGGCGGAGGCGGCCCGCGTTCTCGGCCCCTGGCGCGACAAGGTGGAGCATGTCGCTCTGGGCGGCGACCGCGCCGCCGTCGGCCGGACGATCGCCGAGCGTCCCGATCTCGAATGGCTGGACGCGCTCGCACTCGAGCGCTTCTTCGACGTGCCCGACCCGCGCCTCCGCGTCCTCGAGGAGCTCCCGTACCAGCTGTACGCCGCGAAGGTCGTCGAGGGCGACTAGGCGCCGAGGTGAGCGACCGTGGCGCCGTCCGCCGAGTCGCTCTCGCTGCGGTCGACGAGCGGATGGCCGGAAAGCTCGTCGCGGACCGCCGCGCGCACGGCTCCGGTGCCGCGGCCGTGGACGACACGGACTGTCGCGAGCCCTGCGAGCGCGGCGTCGTCGACGAACGACCGCACGGCCTCGCGGGCGTCCTGCGCGCGCTGGCCGCGCACGTCGAGCTCGTCGGAGACGTCGCTCCGCGCGGCTGCGACGACCCGCACCGGTGTCTCGGCCTCCTCGCGCTCGCGGCGTGCGGAGGGACGGAGTTGCGCGAGCGGCAGGCGCAACCGATGTCCGGCCGGGCCAACCACTTCGGCCTCGTCACCCTCGATTGCCGCGATCGTGCCGTGCACGCCGAGCCCCGGCGCCTCGACGGGGTCGCCCGCGGCGAGCGGTCCGGTCAGCGGTAACGGCTGATCGAGCGCGCGCAGCTCCTGCTCCGCCCGCGCGGCGCGGGTGGAGGCTGCGCCGAGCCGGCGGTCGCGGTCGCGTTCGGCGCGAACCGACGCGGCCGGGGCCGCCCGTCGCGCCTCACGCTCGCGCCGGCGCGCCGCGTTGATCTCCGCGCGCAGCGCGCGAAGCTCCTCGCGCGCCGCAGCGAGGTCGCGCTGGGCCTCGGCGGCTGCCCGCTCACGCTCTCCGGCCGCCGACGCGCGCACGGCTTCGATCTCGGACTCGAGCGCCGTCTCGCGCCTGCGTAGGCCGGCAGCGAGTCGTTCCGTCTCCACACGTTGGCGCTCGGCCGCATCGAGCTCGGCCGCGGCGCCACGTTCGGCAGCCTCCGCCTCGGCCAGCAGCTCCTGGATCCGAAGCCGCTCGGGTTCCACGCGTCCGCGGGCGTCCTCGACGACGGCGGCGTCGAGACCGAGCCGCTCCGCGATCTGAAGCGCATGCGACGTGCCCGGCCGCCCGAGCGCGACGCGGTAGAGCGGAGCATGCGTGTCGGGGTCGAAGCCCGTTGCCGCGTTGGCGACGCCGTCGGTCGAGCTCGCCCACTCCTTCAGCTCGGGGTAGTGCGTCGTCACGATCGTGAGCCGCGCCTGCTCCGCGAGCCGTGAGAGGAGCGCCTGCGCGAGTGCGGATCCCTCGACGGGATCGGTGCCGGAGGCGAGTTCGTCCACGAGCACGAGCGATCGCTCCTGTGCCGCGTCCAGGATCGCGACCAGGTTGGCAACGTGGCCGGAGAAGGTCGAGAGGCTCATCTCGATCGACTGCCGGTCGCCGATGTCGGCGAGCACCTCGTCGAAGACCGGCAGCGCAACCGTCTCCGCCGGTGGGCGCAGGCCGGACTGGTGGAGGAGCGCGGCCAGGCCGACCGTCTTCAGCGCCACCGTCTTGCCACCCGTGTTCGGGCCGCTGATGACAACGGCGCGCAGCGATGCCAGCTCGAGATCGATCGGCACCGCCGCCGCGGGATCGAGGAGCGGGTGCCGGGCTCCCACCAGCCGCACCTCGTCCGAGATCTCCACGGGTGCGCCGCGCCAACCTCGCGAGACGACCCCGCGCGCGACTGCCAGGTCGATGGCGCCCACCGCCTCCACGAGGGCGACGATCGCGTCCGCGCGCTCGCCGACCGTGCCTGACAGCTCGCGCAGGATCCGCTCGACTTCCTCCCGCTCGGCGGCGACGGCCTCCGAGTGGCGGTTGTTGAGATCGACGACGTCGAACGGCTCGACGAAGAGCGTCTGGCCGGAGTCGGAGGTGTCGTGGACGATGCCGGGCACGCTGCGCCGGGCGCTCGCCTTCACGGCGAGCACGGGCCGGCCGCCGCGCTGCGTGACGAAGTCCTCCTGCAGGTGCTCGCGCAGACCGCCAGACCGGACGAGCTGCTCGAGCTTCTCGTTCACGCGCTGGCGGCCGGTGCGCAGCTGGCCGCGCAGCTTGCGGAGCTTCGGCGACGCCGTGTCGCGCAGGTCGGAGCCGTCGTCCTCGATCGCGCGCTGGATCGACTCTGCGACCGGTGCGAGCGCCGGATCGATCGCGGCGCCGAGCTCTTGCAGGAGCGGCGCGGCCTTCTCGGGGTCGTCGAGGGCGGCACGCGCGCGCAGCGCGCCGCCGATCGTGTCGGCCACGTTCCGCAACGCCCCGGCGGCGAGCACGCCGCCGAGCGCCGCGTGTGCCGCGGGCTCCCGGACGTCGTGCAGCCCTTCGAGCGGCGGCTCGTCTGCAGTGTCCAGCAGCGAGACCGCCTCGGCTGTCAGCGCCTGGCGACGAGCGACCTCGCCGGGATCTGCCGACGGCTCGAGGGAGCGCGCGAGCTCCGCGCCGTGGGAGCTCGCGGTCGCGTTGGCGAGCCGCTCCGCGATCGCCGGGAACTCGAGGACTTCGAGTGCGTTCCGATCCACGCGACGAGTGTAGGCCGCCTCGCGTCGGACGAATTCGCTCTCCTCGAACATGTAGTGCAATGGGGTGGAGGCGGGCTCACACCCGCCTCCACCCGGCACAGCGCTCAGACGCGGAAGCTCGCGCGGGCCGAGCAGGTCTCGCCGGCGCGGTGAGCCGTCGCCTTGACGACATCGGCGCCCGCGGCGTTCGCGATCAGCTTGCGGGCCTCGAAGGAGCCGCTCGGCGCCTTCGTCACGCGCTTCAGCTGTGCGACGCGCGTGCCGTTTCGGGTCAGCACGACCGTCCAGGGGACGCCGTTTCGGTTCTGGTCGACCTCGAACTCGACCTCGATCCGGCCGTTCTCGGCGCTCAGCTTGAGCTTGGACGCGCTCTTGGCGGTGCAGGTCCCGCGGACGAGCACGTCGCCGTCCTTCGCGAACGCGGGCGAGCCGAGCGCGAGCAATGCCAGCGCCGTGACCGAGGCGACCGTCGTGAGCATGCTTCGTTTGGACATGATCTCGCTCCTCTGTTGGTGACAGAAGGAGGATCGCCGTCGGCCCGCCAGGGGGCGGTTAGCCGAAGGTAAGGAGTCGTCCAAGCTTCGCTCTGGCTATTCCTGCTCGCCGTCCCCGGCTGTCGTTCTGCTCGGAGTCGCCCTCGACCACGAGGACCTTGTAGGCGGCATCGAGCCGGACGTCGACGGTCTTGCCGTTCTTCGTCACCTCGACTTCCCAGGTGGCGCCGTTCTCGCTGTCGCGCTCGACGGAGTTCGCCGTGCCGCCGCCGAGGTTCGCCAGTGCGGCCGCCTTGGCCTTGTCGGCGCTCGGCCCGCTCACCGACGCGTCGTCGCCGGATCCGGCGATCGCCCACGTGGCGCCGCCGAGAGCGAGGGCGGTCGTGGCTGCGGTGAGGGCTGCGATCTTCTTCGTGCGGGAGCTCATCTCGTTCCTCCTCGTTCGTTGGCTTCCCGATCGTGCGGCGAAGGTAACGAGGGCCGGTGAGACGACGATGAGAGCTTTCCCTCATCCAGCTCTCATCTCGGCGGAGCGACAATGGGAACGTGCGCGTGCTGATCGTCGAGGACGAGGTGAAGCTCGCAGCGCTCCTGCGGCGCGGCCTCGAGGAGGAAGCCCATGCGGCCGACGTCGCGGGTACGGGCGAGGACGCGCTCTGGATGGCCCGGGCAACCGAGTACGACGCGATCGTCCTCGATCTGATGCTTCCCGGCGTGGACGGAATCGAGGTGTGCAGACAGCTTCGCGCAGCCGATGTGTGGTCTCCCGTGCTGATGCTCACCGCCCGTGACGGGCTCGACGACCGGATCGGTGGCCTCGACGCGGGCGCCGACGACTACCTGACCAAGCCGTTCGCGTTCGCCGAGCTACTGGCCCGGCTTCGCGCGCTTGCCCGCCGGGGAACGCTGGAGCGGCCGGCGGTGCTCGAGGTCGGCGATCTACGCCTCGACCCGGCGACCCGGCACGTGTGGCGTGGAGAGACGAAGGTGGAGCTCTCGGCAAAGGAGTTCGCGCTGCTGGAGACGTTCATGCGCCGGCCGGGACGCGTCCTCACCCGCTACGACCTACTCGAGCACGCGTGGGACTACGAGTACGAGCGCCGCTCGAACGTCGTCGACGTGTACGTCCGCTACCTGCGTGAGAAGGTCGACCGCCCGTTCGGACGCAAGTCGCTCGAGACGGTCCGCGGGACTGGTTACCGGCTGCGCTCGGACGGTGGCGCGTGAGTCGCGTGTCCCTGCGGCTGCGGCTGACGGCGGCGTTCGTGCTCGCGATGGCGCTCCTGCTCGCCGCCGCAGGCACGTTTCTCTATGTCCGGCTCGGCTCGGCGCTCGACGAGCAGATCGACTCGGCGCTGCGAACGCGCGCGGACGATGTCGCCGCACTCGTACGTGCGGGCTCGCCGCTCGGCGGCTCGCGGCTTGCCGAGAGCGACGAGAGCTTCGCGCAGGTGCTCGGTCCTGGCGGCGACGTGCAGGACGCCACGCGAGGCCTCGGCACGTCGCCGCTGCTCACGGCTGACGAGCTCGACCGCGCGCGGCGCGAGACGATCGTGGTCGAGCACGGAACCGTGCGTCTCCTCGCGACGCCGGTGGACCAGCTGGTCGTCGTCGCCGGCGCCTCGCTGGACGACCGGCATGACGCACTCGCCGCGCTGCGGACGCAGCTCCTGCTCGGCGGCCCGCTCGTGCTGCTCCTTGCGTCTCTCGCGGGCTACGCGCTCGCGACCGCCACGCTGAGGCCGGTGCTCGCACGGCTCGAAGCCGGGCTCGAGCGCGAGCGCCGCTTCGTCGCCGAGGCAAGTCACGAGCTCCGGACTCCGCTTTCGCTGCTGAAGGCGGAGCTCGAGCTCGCGCTCCGCCGGCCTCGCAGCCCAGAGGAGCAGCATGCCGCGCTCGCCTCGGCGGCCGAGGAGACCGACCGGCTCGTACGGCTCGCCGAGGATCTGCTCGTCCTCGCGCGTGCGGACGAGGGAGAGCTTCGGCTGCGCCGGGAGCCGATCAGCACCCGCGAGCTGCTCGAAGCGGTCGCACGGAGGTTTGCCGCCACGGGCCGCGAGGTCGAGGTCGACGCGCCCGCCGGTCTCATGGTCATCGGCGACCGGCTGCGGCTGGAACAGGCGCTCGGCAATCTCGTCGACAACGCGCTTCGCTACGGCTCGGGGACTGTGCGCCTCGTGGCTCGACAGGACGACGCGGGTGTCGTCCTCAGCGTCGCGGACGAGGGAGAAGGCTTCCCGGCGGCGTTTCTCCCGCACGCGTTCGAGCGCTTCACCCGTGCGGAGGTGGGTCGCGTCCGCGGCGCTGCCGGCCTCGGGCTCGCGCTCGTCGAGGCGATCGCGCGGGCACACGGGGGCCGCGCGACTGCAGGCAATCCTCCTGGGGGAGGCGGCGTCGTCACCCTCTTCCTGCCTACGGTGGGCTGAAACGCCGTTGAGCCTTCGCGGCGCGGCCGGGGCCGCGTACGCTAAGAGGAGTGAGGGGGCGGCGTCAGGCGGTCGAGATCGTCTTCGACCACGCGACCAAGCGATACCCCGGCCGCGCAGCTCCTGCGGTCGACGATCTCACCTTGACGATTCCGGCCGGCGACGTCTGCTGTCTCGTCGGCCCATCCGGCGGTGGCAAGACAACGGCGATGAAGCTCGTCAACCGGCTCGTCGAGCTGACCTCGGGCGACGTGAGGATCGACGGGCAGAGCGTGAACTCGCTCGACGAGACCGAGTTGCGCCGCGGCATCGGCTACGTGATCCAGCAGGTCGGCCTCTTCCCGCATATGACCGTGGCCGAGAACGTGGCCACCGTGCCGAAGCTGCTCGGCTGGTCGAAGTCCGAGATCGCCCAGCGCGTGGACGAGCTGCTCGACCTCGTCGACCTGCCCGCGAAGGACTACCGCTCCCGCTACGCGTCGCAGATCTCCGGCGGCGAGCGCCAGCGCGTCGGGCTCGCGCGCGCGCTCGCGGCCGACCCGCCGGTGATGCTGATGGACGAGCCGTTCGGCGCCCTCGACCCGATCACCCGCACCCGCCTGCAGAAGGAGCTGCTGCGGATCCAGGACGAGGTGCGGAAGACGATCATCTTCGTCACCCACGACATCGACGAGGCGATTCTGCTCGGCACACGGATCGCGATCCTGCGCGAGGGCGGCGTCCTCGTTCAGTACGACACGCCCGACGAGATCCTCGCGCACCCTGCCGACGACTTCGTGGCCCGCTTCGTGGGGCAGGACCGGGGCCTCAAGCGCCTGTCTCTGAAGCGGCTGACGGACGTCGAGCTCGGGCCTGTGAACGGCGTCGTCAGGCCGGTCGCAGACGAGAGCACGACACTCCGCGACGCGCTCTCCCTGATGCTGAGCGACGGCTCACAGGAGCTGCTCGTCGTCGGCCCGGACCAGGAGCCGCGCGGCGTCCTCACGATCGACCGGCTGACGGAGCTCCTGTCGTGACGAACGAGCCCGTGATCCCCGACTTCGGTGAGGCGAGCAGCTGCGTCTCGGAGAACCGCTTCTTCTGCACCGACTGGGTCCGCGACAACTGGGGCCCCGTGCTGCAGCCGCGGCTCATCGAGCACATCGAGCTGACGCTGATTGCGGTCGGGATCGGGTTCGTCATCTCGCTCGCCGCCGCGCTGCTCGCGCACCGGCTGCGCCTCGCCGAACGGCCGATCGCATTCGTCTCGGCGGTGATCTACACGATCCCGAGCCTGGCGCTGTTCCAGCTCCTGGTCCCGCTCACCGGCCTGACCGTCACGACTGTCGAGATCGCGCTCGTCGGCTACACGATCCTGATCCTCTTCCGAAACACCCTCGCCGGCCTCCGCTCGGCGCCGCCCGAGGTGCTCGAGGCAGCGCGCGGCATGGGGCTGACTCGGTCTCAGACGCTCTGGCGCGTCGAGCTGCCGCTGGCGCTGCCGGCGATCGTTGCCGGCCTTCGCATCGCAGTCGTCTCGACGATCGCGCTCGCGACCGTCGCCGCGTTCGTCGTCTCGCAGGGCCTCGGGGTGCCGATCCTGGGCGCCCTGCGGGACAACTTCAAGACCGAGATCCTCGTCGCCGGCGCCCTGGCCGTCGGACTCGCGTTCATCGCCGACGGGATTCTCGTGCTCGTGCAACGTGCCTTGACGCCGTGGGCAACCTCCCGGAGGACGGCGTGATTCTCGCTGCCCTCGACGTCTTCGGCGGCGCGCTCCAGTTCATCGTCGACCGGCACGATCTGATTCTCGAAAAGACCTGGGAGCACATCCTGCTGTCGGCCGCGGCACTCGCGGTCTCGATCGCGATCGCGGTGCCGGTTGGGGTGCTGCTCGGCCACCGCCACCGCGGCTCCTTCCTCGCGGTCAACCTGGCGAACATCGGCCGTGCGCTTCCGACGCTCGTGGTGATCGCCGTGGGCTTCACGTTCCTCGGACTCGGCTTCACGAACGTGATGGTGGCGCTCGTCGTCCTCGCCGTGCCGCCGATCCTCACGAACGCCTACGTTGCTGTCGACGAGGTCGACCCGGACGCCGTCGAGGCGGCGCGGGGGATGGGGATGAAGCCGCATCAGGTGCTCTGGCGCGTCGAGCTTCCGCTCGCGCTGCCCCTGCTCTTCGTCGGCATTCGCACCGCCGCGGTCTTCGTGATCGCGACCGCGACGATCGCCGCGATCGCCGGCGGAGGCGGTCTCGGTGAGATTCTGGTGAACCAGGCGAGCTACGACACCGACGGACTGGTGGCAGCGGCACTCTGCGTTTCCCTGCTCGCGCTCGCCGCCGACGCGGGCCTCGGAGCGCTTCAGCGTGTTTTGACACCGGCCGGATTGAAAAAGGAGACTCCGGCGTTCGAACCGGATGTGCGCCCGGTCGTCTAACCGGGTGAACCGACGACAGAGGAGGGTCCGTGATCAGGAAACACAACCGCAGGGCCGCCAAGGCGGCTTTCGCGATCGCACTCGGAGTCGCCATCGTGCTCGGGGGAGCCGCCGCGGCGCCGGCCGCACTCGAGCAGCGGCAGGCGACGCCGATCATCATCGGCACGAAGAACTTCCCCGAGCAGTACGTGCTCGGCCAGCTCTACAAGCAGGCCCTCGAGGCGAAGGGCTTCAAGGTCCAGTACAAGGAGAACATCGGCTCGACCGAGCTGATCGACGCGTCGCTCCGCAGCGGCCGCGTGACGCTGTATCCCGAGTACACGGGGATCATGCTTTCGGTCACGTTCAAGAAGAAGACGCTGCCGAAGTCGGACATCGGCACGTATCTGGCCGCGAAGGCCCTCTACGAGAAGCGGGGGCAGACGCTGCTCAAGCAGACACCGTTCCAGGACCGCGACGGGATCGGCGTGCTCCGGACGACGGCGACGAAGTTCGGTCTGAAGTCCGTCGGCGACCTGCGCAAGGTCTCCGGCTTGAAGCTCGCCGCGTTCCCGGAATTCGAGACGCGCTGGCTACCTCAGCTGGCGAGCCGCTACGGCGTCAAGAACGTCGACTTCACGCCGCTGGCCGGGATCAGCGCCTACTCGCTGCTCAGCCAGGGCAAGGTTCAGGCCGCGGGGATCTTCACGACCGACCCGCAGCTGATCTCGACCAAGTACGTCGTGCTCAAGGAGCCGCGCAACATGTTCGGCTTCCAGCATGTCGCGCCCGTCCTCTCGAAGAAGCTCGTGGCCGAGAACGGGACGCGCCTGACCTCGACGCTCAATCAGGTCAACTCGCTGCTGACTGCGAAGGCGATGATCGCGATGAACAAGGCGGTCGGCCTGGACAAGAAGCCGGCCGCGTCTGTGGCTCACGCCTTCCTGCAGGCGAACGGCCTCAGCTAGGAACGTCGCGCGGGGGTCGCCCGGCAGGGGCGGCCCCCGCAATGGCTAGGCGGCGGCGACCGCGATCGCTGCGGCGATGGGTGTTGCGTCCTGGCCCGCCTCGTGGCAGTCGCGGCAGCGCGCCTCGTACTGCTCGTTCGCGCCGACGACGATCGTCGCCCCCGAGTAGGGCGCGGGCCGGCCGTCGACCAGACGCTGCGTCGTCGTCGCCCCGCCGCCGCAGCGGTGGCAGACCGCCTGCAGCTTGTCGACGAACTCGGCGTGCGCCAGGAGCGTCCGGCATCGGCCCGAACGGGAGCCGCCGGAAGTCCTGGTCGAGCCCGGCCGCGATCACGCGTGCGCCGTCGTCGGCGAGCTCGAGCGCGACACCGACGATCTCTTCGTCGAAGAACTGGGCCTCGTCGATGCCGACCACCTCGAAGCCGCGCGCCCGCTCGGCGAGCTCGGACACGCACGCCACCGGCACCGCTCGCATCCGGATGCCGGCGTGGCTGACGACGTCGGAGGCGTCGTAGCGGTCGTCGATCCGGGGCTTGAAGATCACCGACCGCTGGCCGGCGATCTCGGCGCGCCGGAGCCGGCGGATCATCTCCTCGCTCTTGCCGCTGAACATCGGGCCGCAGACGACCTCGAGCCAGCCGCCGCTCTTCGGGTTGATCCTGATCACGATCGCGATCGTAGTGAGTCGATCGGATGAATCAAGGTCAGGTGAAGATCCGGAGAGGAAGCCGTGCACCCCCTTGCGGACGGTTCTGACTGCTGGCACAACGATTCCATGCAACTTGCGATCGTCACCCAGCACGCAACGAAGACGAACCTCGCGCTCGCCGCCGCCGCCCCGCGCGGGGTGAGCTTCCGCATCCTTGCGCCCGACCAGGCGGTGGCCCAACTTCGCCACGGCGACGCCGCGCTCGGCCGGCTCGATGTGCTGCCGACGCTCGACGGCGTCGAGGACGGGCTCTGGGCGCTCGGCTCGCTCGCGGCCGGCGGCATTCGCACGCTCAACCGGGCGGGCGCGCTGCTCGCCGCCCACGACAAGCTTCTGACCGCCCGGCTCCTGCTTCGCGCCGGGCTTCCGCATCCCCGCACCCGGCTGCTGTCGCCCGGTGGACCGCTCCCGGAGTTGCGGCTTCCCGTTGTGGTGAAGCCGCGCTTCGGGAGTTGGGGTACTGACGTCGTCCGCTGCGCGGATCAGACCGAGCTTCGCCGTCACGTCCGCGAGCTCGAGCTCCGTCCCTGGTACCGCGCCCACGGCGCGCTCGTCCAGGAGCTCGTGCCGCCGCAGGGGTCCGACCTCCGCATCGTCGTCGCAGGCGGCGCGATCGTCGGCGCGATCGAACGCGTTGCAGCACGCGGCGAGTGGCGGACGAACGTCGCTCTCGGCGCGGAGCGCCGCCCGGTCGAACCGCCGTCGTTCGCCTGCATGCTCGCCCTCGAGGCCGCGGCGGCCGCGGGCGGCGACCTGATCGGCGTCGACCTGCTCCCCGACGGGGAAGGCGGCTGGGTCGTACTGGAGCTGAACGGCGCGGTCGAATGGACGCGCGAGTACTCGCTCGATCGAGACCCGTTCGTCGCCGCCGCGTGGGAACTCGCGCGCGTTGCGCTCGGCTGCCCGCTGGGTCCGGCCGCTCCCGGCACGCTGCTGCCCGGCCGTTGCGGGTCGCGGAGACTCCCGCGACCCTGCCGGCGTGAGCCTCGACTGAGCTCGGGCGCAACCCCGTACCACCACTGGGATGCTTGCTACACTCTCCGTCCGCGCGGCGGCGTAGCTCAGCTGGTTAGAGCAGCGGAATCATAATCCGCGTGTCGCAGGTTCGAGTCCTGCCGCCGCTATTCCTCACCAGTCTTTTTCCCACCGAAACCGAGAGAACACGATCTAGATGGCAGCCGGAGTTCGAGTCGCAATTACGCTCGCGTGCACTGAGTGCAAGCGGCGGAACTACCAGACGAACAAGTCGAAGCGGAACACGCCCGACCGTGTCGAGTTCAAGAAGTACTGCCGCTGGTGCGGGCAGCACACGCTGCACCGGGAGACCCGCTAGTGGCGCGCGAGACCCGTCGGCAGCGCCGCGACCAGCGGAAGAGCTCGGGTGCGGCGAAGCCCGCCGCGCAGCGCCCGCGCGCGCAGGCGCCGGTGCGCCCGGGCATGCAGCCCGCCTCGACCCAGACCGGCCGGCGCGAGCCGCGTCAGCGCGGCCGCTTCATCAGGGAGTCCTGGGGCGAGCTCAAGAAGGTCGAGTGGCCCAGCCGCAGTCAGGTGATCCAGGGCACGATCGTCGTGATCATCGCCTGCGCGATCGTCGGCACGTACCTCTACGCCGCCGATCAGTTCTTCAAGCCGTTCGTCCGCAATGTTCTGCTCGGCCAATAGGAAGAGTGCAATAGCCATGTTCCGCTGGTACGTCATCAACACCTACTCCGGGCACGAGAACAAGGTGAAGGCCAATCTCGAGCACCGGATCGTCTCGATGAACCAGGCTCCGCGCTTCCGGCGCGTCGTCGTCCCGACCGAGCAGGTGATCGAGACCAAGGACGGTCAGAAGGTGCAGATCGAGAAGCGCGTGCTCCCGGGCTACGTGCTCGTGAACATGGACCTGAACGACGAGGCCTGGACGGTCGTGAAGAACACGCCGGGCGTCACCGGCTTCGTCGGGGCAGGCGCGAAGCCCGTTCCGCTCGCGCAGGGCGAGGTCGACCGGATCCTGCACACGGGCGCCGCAGCCGCCGGCGCGGCCCTCCGGTCGCAGGTCGAGTTCACCCTCGGCGAGTCGGTGAAGGTAACCTCCGGCCCGCTGTCGGACTTCGACGGTGAGATCGTCGACGTGAACGCCGACCAGCAGAAGCTGAAGGTGCTCGTCGACATCTTCGAGCGCCAGGTGCCGGTGGAGCTCGGGTTCGATCAGGTCAAGAAGCTGGACTGACGTAGGAAGATATGGCGAAGAAGATCCTCACAACGATCAAGCTGCAGATCCCGGGCGGGCAGGCGAACCCTGCGCCGCCGGTCGGCCCTGCGCTCGGTCAGCACGGCGTCAACATCATGGAGTTCTGCAAGGCGTTCAACGCGCAGACCGCGCAGGAGAACGGCCGCATCACGCCGGTCGAGATCACGGTCTACGAGGACCGCTCGTTCACCTTCATCACGAAGACGCCTCCGGCCGCAGTGCTGATCAAGGAGGCGCTCGGGATCGAGAAGGGCTCGGCCGAGCCGAATCGGAACAAGGTCGGCAAGATCTCGAAGTCGCAGCTGCGCTCGATCGCCGAGATCAAGCTCGAGGATCTGAACGCGCGCGACGTCGATCAGGCGATGCTCGTCATCGCCGGAACCGCCCGAAGCATGGGTGTGGAGGTGGAGCGATGAGCACGCACGGCAAGCGCTACGACGAGGCGCGGGCGAAGATCGACCGCGAGACGCACTACTCGCCGGCCGAGGCCCTCAAGATCCTCAAGGGGCTCCCGGACGCGAAGTTCGACGAGACGATCGAGGCGCACTTCCGCCTGGGCCTGAACGTGCGCCATGCCGACCAGCAGCTCCGCGGCACGCTGATGCTGCCGCACGGCACCGGCAAGAGCGTCCGCGTCGCCGTGTTCGCCGAGGGCGACAAGGCGCGCGAGGCCGAGGAGGCCGGTGCGGACGTCGTCGGCGCCGCCGACCTCGCGGCGAAGATCGAGGGCGGCTTCACCGACTTCGACGTGGCGATCGCGACGCCCGACCAGATGGGCAACGTCGGCAAGCTCGGCCGCGTGCTCGGCCCGCGCGGCCTGATGCCGAACCCGAAGACGGGCACCGTCACGTTCGACGTCGGCAAGGCCGTCTCGGACGCCAAGGCCGGCAAGCTCGAGTACCGCACCGACCGCGGCGCGAACGTCCACGTCTCGATCGGGAAGAAGAGCTTCGGCGAGAAGGACCTGCTGGAGAACTACGCGGCGCTGGTCGAGGAGATCGTGCGCGCGAAGCCCGCGTCCGCGAAGGGCCGCTACATCCACCAGATCACGCTCGCGACCACGATGGGGCCCGGCGTTCGCGTCGACCCGGCGCGCGTCCGCGGGATCGTCGAGGAATTCGAGCAGGAGGCCGTTCCGGCCTAGGGTTTTCCGTCCACAGCCCGTCGCCGAAGAAAGGAGGCAGTCCGCGAGAGCGGGCAGAGGTCCTCCCGAGGTGGCGCTTGGACAGGCGACTTTCGCCTCTCTCCGAGCCCGCCTCCGTGCGGGCTCGACCGTTTCAAGGAGGTGAGAGATGCACAAGAGTGACAAGGAGCGAGTCGTCGCAGAGCTGGCGGAGAGGCTGCGGACGTCGGAGACGTTGATCGTCGCCGATTACCGCGGGCTCACCAACGCCGAGATCGACGGGCTTCGCTCGAAGCTCCTCGAGCACGGCGCCCGCTTCGCGGTCGTCAAGAACACGCTCACCCGCCGCGCGGCCGAGACCGCCGGGGCGGATGCGCTGCTCGCGTTGCTCGAAGGGCCGTCGGCGATCGCGTTCGTCGAGTCCGGCGGCGACCCTGTCGCCGTGGCGAAGGCCCTCGCCGATGCGGCGACGAGCACGAAGGTCCTCGCGATCCGCGGGGGCGTGCTCGAGGGAAAGTCGCTGACGGCGGCGGAGGTCGAGAGCCTCGCCAAGCTGCCGCCGGCCGACGTCATCCGGGCCCAGCTCGTGGGGGCGATCGTCTCGCCGCTCACGACCGTCGTTGCGCTGCTGACGGCACCGCTCCGCGATCTCGTCGGGCTGATCGACGCCCGGATCGAGCAGCTGCGGGAGCAGGGCGACACGTCCGAGGCCACTGCGGCCCCGGCCGCCGAGCCGAGCCCGTGGCTGAGGTTGCCGTGCCCGAGGCGCCGGCCGAGGAGCCGAGCGCGGAAGCGGAGCCGGTGGCCGAGGCGGCCGCCGAGCCCGAGGCCGCAGACGAGACCGAAGACGATCGAAGAGACCACCGAAGAGACCACTGACACGCAGGAGGAGCAGGAGTAATGGCAACGGATACCGCAAAGGTGCTCGAGACGCTCGGCAAGATGACCGTGCTCGAGCTCGTCGAGCTGAAGAACGCGATCGAGGAGGAGTGGGGCGTCACCGCTGCCGCTCCCGTGGCAGCCGCGGCTCCCGCCGCCGGCGGTGGCGGCGGCGACGGCGCGGCGGCCGAGGAGAAGTCCTCGTTCGACGTTGTCGTCACGTCCGCCGGCGACAAGAAGATCCAGGTGATCAAGGTCGTCCGCGCGATCACCGGCCTCGGCCTCAAGGAGGCGAAGGACCTGGTCGACGGTGCCCCGAACACCGTCAAGGAGGGTGTGAACCAGGAGGAGGCCGACTCGATCAAGGCGCAGCTGGAAGAGGCCGGCGCCGGCGTCGAGCTGAAGTAAGCAAATAGCAGTTGCAACCCGTATCCCTGACGGGGGTGCGGTCGTTGTGTAAGCGGGGTCACCGCTGAGGGCGCCGAATCGGCGCCCTCAGTCATTTCTCACCCGCGATCTGTATACTCCCTGAAGCATTCGGCTCCCACCGCAACTCACGTTGCGGGGAGGGGGCCACTTGCGCTACCCTTCTGGGTTGCGCCGACGTCCGCCAGTTCCGCTCTCCACATCACTATTTCTTTCTCTCCGCACGCAGTACCAAGGGAGGCTGTAACCACTTGAGCAGCACCGCTGTCGCGCCACGAGCGCGCAAGAGCTTTTCACGCCTGAAGCACGTCCTCGACCTCCCCAACCTGATCGACATCCAGAAGGCCTCGTTCGAATGGTTCAAGAACGAAGGTCTGCGCGAGACGATTGCCGATATCTCGCCGATCGAGGACTACACCGGCACGCTGGCCGTCGAGTTCGGCGACTTCGAATTCGGCGAGTCCCAGTTCACCATCCAGGAGTGTCGCGAGAAGGACCTGACCTATCAGGCCCCGCTCTCGATGACCGTCCGCTTCGTCAACAAGGAGACGGGCGAGATCCGCGAGCAGCGGGTCTTCATGGGCGACTTCCCGATGATGACCGAGTGGGGAACGTTCATCATCAACGGCACCGAGCGCGTGATCGTCACGCAGCTCGTCCGCAGCCCGGGCGCCTATCTGATGGAGCCCAAGGACGCGACGAAGCAGGTCTTCACCGCGAACCTGATGCCGAGCCGCGGCTCGTGGCTCGAGCTCGAGATCGACAAGAAGGGGATCGTCTACGCCCGCATCGACCGGAAGCGCAAGCTGCCGGTGACGACGCTGCTCCGCGCGCTCGCGCGTGAGGACTACAACGACGGGCTGGCGCTGGACTCGAACGAAGACCTGCTCAAGCTCTTCGACAACTCCCCCTTCATCCAGAACACGCTGGACAAGGACACGACGACCCGCGAGGAAGAGGCGGTCGTCGAGGTGTTCAAGAAGCAGCGCCCGGGCGAGCCGCCGACGCTCGACAACTCGCGCAACCTCGTCCGCGCCCTCTTCTTCGACCCGAAGCGCTACGACCTGACCAAGGTCGGCCGCTACAAGCTGAACCAGCGGCTCGGCGTCTCCGTCCCCGATGACACGCGCACCCTGACGACGACCGACATCGTCGCGCTCGTGCGCAAGCTCGTCGACCTGCCGATGAAGCTCGGCGTCGACCTCGAGACGAAGGACTTCGCCGCCGAGGCGATCCAGCTCAACCGCGACCCGATCCGCTCCGAGCTCGACGAGTACGAGCACTTCGGCAACCGCCGGCTGCGCACGACCGGCGAGCTGATCCAGGAGGCGTTCCGCGTCGGCCTCTACCGCATGGAGCGCGTCGTCCGCGAGCGGATGACGACCGAGGACGTCGACACGATCACGCCGCAGACGATCATCAACATCCGGCCGGTGGTCGCGGCGCTGAAGGAGTTCTTCGGCTCCTCGCAGCTCTCGCAGTTCATGGACCAGACGAACTCGCTCTCCGGGCTCACGCACCGGCGGCGGCTCTCGGCGCTCGGCGCCGGCGGCCTCACCCGCGAGCGCGCCCCGATCGAGGTGCGCGACGTCCACCCGACCCACTACGGCCGCATGTGCCCGATCGAGACGCCGGAAGGCCCGAACATCGGCCTGATCGGCTCGCTCGCGTCGATGGCGACCGTGTCCGAGTTCGGCTTCATCCAGACGCCGTACCGGGTCGTCAAGGGCGGCAAGGTCTCCGACGAGATCGTCTACCTCGACGCCGCCGCAGAGGCGCAGTACACGATCGCCCAGGCCTCCGAGCCCGTCGATCCCAAGACCGGCAAGCTCCTGAACGACGTCGTGCTCTGCCGCTCGAGCCTCGGCGAGGCTGTCACCTCGACGCCGAAGGACGTCGAGTTCATGGACGTCGCCCCGGCCCAGATCGTGTCGGTCGCGACGGCCCTGATCCCGTTCCTCGAGCACAACGACGCCAACCGCGCGCTGATGGGCGCGAACATGCAGCGGCAGGCAGTGCCGCTGATGATCCCGCAGGCGCCGCTCGTCGGCACCGGCCTCGAGTACCGCGCCGCGATCGACACGGGCGACGTCGTCCTCTCGAAGACGGACGGCACCGTGATCGACGTCGACGCCGAGAAGATCGTCGTCGAGGGCAAGGGCTCCCGTGAGGAGTACGCGCTGACGAAGTTCCGGCGCTCGAACCAGGGCACGCTGATCCACCAGAAGCCCGTCGTCGGGCTCGGTGAGAAGGTCAAGGCGCAGCAGGTCCTCGCCGACGGCAGCTCCACGGACGGCGGCGAGCTCGCGCTCGGCGCCAACCTGATGGTCGCCTTCATGACGTTCGAGGGCTACAACTTCGAGGACGCGATCGTCCTCAGCGAGCGGCTCGTCAAGGACGACGTGCTCAGCTCGATCCACATCCACGAGTACGAGATCGACGCCCGCTCGACGAAGCTCGGCGACGAAGAGGTCACGCGCGACATTCCGAACCGCTCGGAGGAGTCGCTCGCGAACCTCGACGACCGCGGTGTGATCCGCATCGGCGCCGAGGTCGGCTCCGGCGACCTGCTGGTCGGCAAGGTGACGCCGAAGGGCGAGACCGAGCTGACGGCGGAGGAGAAGCTGATCCGCGCGATCTTCAAGGAGAAGGCGCGCGAGGTCCGCGACACCTCGCTCAAGGTCCCGCACGGCGAGGGCGGCAAGGTGATCGGCGTCAAGACGTTCTCCCGCGACGCGGGTGACGACCTGTCGCCGGGCGTCAACGAGCTCGTCCGCGTCTACGTGGCGAAGAAGCGCAAGATCTCGGAGGGCGACAAGCTCGCCGGCCGCCACGGCAACAAGGGCGTCATCTCCAAGATCGTGCCCGAGGAGGACATGCCGTTCCTGGAGGACGGTCGCCCGGTCGACGTGATCCTGAACCCGCTCGGCGTGCCGAGCCGGATGAACATCGGCCAGATCCTCGAGACCCACCTCGGCTGGGCCGCCGCACACGGCGTCTTCGGCGAGGACGGGCGACGCGGGCGTCAACCCGAAGGCTCCGATCAACGCGCCGAACCCGCGCCCGGTGGCAACGCCGGTGTTCGACGGCGCGAGCGAGGAGGACGTCGACGAGGCGCTCGTCACGTGGTCGCGAGCAGAACCCCGACTCGCCGATCAAGTTCAACGTCGACCAGAGCCGCGACACGGGCCGCAAGGTCTCCGGCAAGGTGCGGCTCTTCAACGGCAAGACGGGCGAGCCGTTCGACCAGAAGGTCACGGTCGGCTACATGTACATCCTGAAGCTGCTCCACCTCGTCGACGACAAGATCCACGCGCGCTCGACCGGCCCGTACTCGCTCGTCACCCAGCAGCCGCTGGGCGGCAAGGCGCAGTTCGGCGGCCAGCGCTTCGGCGAGATGGAGGTGTGGGCGCTCGAGGCGTACGGCGCCGCGTACACGCTGCAGGAGATGCTCACGATCAAGTCCGACGACACGATCGGGCGCGTCAAGGCGTACGAGGCGATCGTCAAGGGCGAGAACATCGCCGAGCCGTCGATCCCCGAGTCGTTCAAGGTGCTGCTGAAGGAGATGCAGTCCCTGGCGCTCGACGTCCACGTGCTCTCGGACGAGGGCCGCGAGGTCGAGGTGCGGGAGGAGGACGACGAGCTGCTCCGCGCCGCGGAAGAGCTTGGCATCGACCTCTCCCCGGGCTCGCTTCGCGCCGCCGCGCGCCAGCCCACGGCCGAGGAGGCCGAGGAGGGCCAGGAGCGGATCGACCAGGACGGTGAGCTCGTGCTCGCCGCCGACGAGGAGCTCGACGACCTCTCCGACGTCGTCCTCACCCCTGGCGAGGAAGCCGAGGAAGAGGCGCAGGCCCAGGTTGGGCCCGTCGGCGAGGAAGTCGCCGACCTCGAGCTCGACGACTGAATGCAGACCAGAACTGAATCGAAGACTGAAGAACAGAAAGAGGCGCTGATCACTTGATCGACATCAACGATTTCGACGCGATCCGCATCGGGCTTGCCTCGAGCAAGCAGATTCGCGACTGGTCCTCCGGCGAGGTCACCAAGCCGGAGACCATCAACTACCGCACCCTGAAGCCTGAGCGCGACGGCCTGTTCTGCGAGCGCATCTTCGGTCCGACCAAGGACTGGGAGTGCTACTGCGGGAAGTACAAGCGCGTCCGCTACAAGGGGATCATCTGCGAGCGCTGCGGCGTCGAGGTGACGCGCCAGAAGGTCCGCCGCGAGCGGATGGGGCACATCGACCTCGCCGCACCGGTCAGCCACATCTGGTTCTTCAAGGGCGTCCCGAGCCGCATCGGCTACCTGCTCGACATCGCTCCGCGCGAGCTCGAGAAGGTCCTCTACTTCGCGGCCTCGATCGTCACCGCCGTGGACAACGAGGCGCGCGCCAAGGACCTGAACGACCTCGAGGACAAGGTCAAGGCCGAGGGCGAGCAGATCTACGTCGACCGCGACGAGGCGCTCGCTGCGCTCGAGCAGCGGCTCCAGCGCCGGCGTGACTACTTCGCCAAGGGCAAGGACAAGGGCTTCGACGAGGACGACGACTTCTGGGCCCGTGGGCTGAACAACTGGGCCGAGGAGGCAGGCCTCCCGACGCTCGAGGAGGTGCGCAAGCTCGGCTCGGGCATCTTCCCGGAGCTCGCGAGCACCGTCTCGACCGAGGATCCGAAGAAGCTGCGCGAGCTCGTGCGGGCGACCGCGACGCGCTCCGACCGCAAGCTCGCCCCGCGCGAGCACGAGCAGGTCGCGACCGCGGCGCAGCAGATCCAGGAGGCGCTCGCGCCGCTCCGCGCCGAGCTCGACCAGGCGTCCGGCTCCAAGAAGGGCGCGCTGACCAAGCACGTCAACAAGCTCGTCGACGCGCTTCTCTCGGGCACCGAGCTCGAGGGCGAGGACGCCGAGCTCGTCGCCGGGATCGACATGAAGAATCTCGACAAGGCGCGCGAGGTCGGCAAGGGCCTGCTCGCCGATGTCATCGCCGCGGCCGATCCGGCCGGCGATCCCGCTGACGTGCGCGAGCTCGCGTACGACCTCTGCCTGAAGGAGGGCGCCCGCAAGGACGACCTCGACATGGTCGGGCAGTGGGTGCTGAAGGTGCGCGAGATGTACGCCGACATCGAGTCGCGGCGCGAGGACGCCCGCGAGGCGTCGGTCGACTCCGTGCGCCGGCTCGAGGAGACGTGGAAGCTCTTCCGCGAGCTCGAGCCGAAGCTGGTCGTCAACGACGAGCAGATCTTCCGCGAGCTCAAGGACCGTTTCGGCTCCCCGTACGGCTTCGGCGTCTACTTCCGCGGCGGCATGGGGGCGGAGTCGATCCGCGAGCTGCTCCGCGACCTCGATCTGACCGAGGAGTCGAAGACGCTCCGCGAGACGATCAAGACCTCGAAGGGGCAGAAGCAGCAGCGCGCGATCAAGCGCCTGAAGGTCGTCTCGGCGTTCGTCACCTCGGAGAACAAGCCCGAGTGGATGATCCTCGAGGCCGTGCCGGTGATTCCGCCGGAGCTGCGCCCGATGGTGCAGCTCGACGGTGGCCGCTTCGCCACCAGCGACCTGAACGACCTCTACCGGCGCGTGATCAACCGGAACAACCGCCTCAAGCGGCTGCTCGACCTCGGCGCGCCCGAGATCATCGTCAACAACGAGAAGCGGATGCTGCAGGAGGCCGTCGACGCGCTGTTCGACAACGGCCGCCGCGGCCGCGCCGTCACCGGCCCGGGCAACCGGCCGCTGAAGTCGCTCTCCGACATGCTCAAGGGCAAGCAGGGCCGCTTCCGCCAGAACCTGCTCGGCAAGCGCGTCGACTACTCCGGCCGCTCGGTCATCGTCTCCGGCCCGTACCTCAAGCTGCACCAGTGCGGCCTGCCGAAGCTGATGGCGCTCGAGCTCTTCAAGCCGTTCATCATGAGCCGGCTCGTCGAGCGCAAGTCGGTCCAGAACATCAAGGCCGCGAAGAAGTACGTCGAGTCGATGACGCCCGAGGTCTGGGACGTGCTCGAAGAGGTGATCGCGGAGCACCCGGTTCTGCTGAACCGCGCTCCGACGCTCCACCGCCTCGGCATCCAGGCGTTCGAGCCCGTGCTCGTCGAGGGCAAGGCGATCCAGGTGCACCCGCTCGTCTGTCACGCGTTCAACGCGGACTTCGACGGCGACCAGATGGCCGTCCACCTGCCGCTCTCAGCGGAGGCGCAGGCGGAGGCCCGCATCCTGATGCTCTCCTCGAACAACATCCTCTCGCCGGCTCACGGCCGTCCCCTGACGACGCCGACGCAGGACATGGTGCTCGGCGTCTACTACCTGACCTACTCGGGCCTCGACCTC
>CAVXQE010000012.1:147500-986190 GCA_963763755.1 uncultured Gaiellaceae bacterium | reverse complement strand
GACGGCCCGATGGTGCTCGCGCACACGTGAGCTGCGTGACCGCTTCGGCGACCGCCTTCCGATCGTGCTCGTGTCCGGGACGCGGGTCACGTCGCACGACCGCGTCGCGGGCCTCCTGATCGGCGCCGACGACTACCTCGTCAAGCCCGTCGACGCCGACGAGCTGCTCGTCCGCCTGCGTCGGCTGCTGACCCGGGCGGCCGGCCCGCCTGAGGGTAGGTCGGATGCCGCCGCGCGCGACGGCCTCTCGCCGCGCGAGCTCGAGGTCCTCCGGCTACTAGCCCGCGGGCTCAGCGCGGCCGCGATCGCCGAGCGGCTCGTCATCAGCCGCAAGACCGTCGCGACCCACCTCCAGCACGTGATGGCGAAGCTCGGTGTCCACAGCCGCGCCCAGGCCGTCGCGGAGGCGTATCGGCTCGGCCTCGCCGGCGAGCCGGCTCGCCCGCCGGTGTCGAGCGTCCGCTAGCAAGACTCGCCGGGTCGGGCGGCCTGCCAATCGGCGTCACGTTCATCGTCCCGATTGCGTTTGCGATCACCGTGCCCGCCGAGGCGGTGACGTCGCGCCTGGGCTGGGAGACGGTCGCAGTGGCCGTCGGGTTCTCGATCGTGCTCTTCGCGGCGACGCGCTGGTGGTGGGGCTTCGGGCTGCGCCGCTACTCGGGCGCGTCGGCGTGAGTCAGATCCCGTTCGCGCCGCGGGCTTGGCCCTCAGTCCAGATGGGGGTCCGCGGATGCGGACCCCCATCTGTCAACGAGCGAGGTGTGCCGGCAACTACCTCCTATCTAGCCTCGTCGTGCCTTGTCGCGCTTGGCCTTCTTGGCATCGAAGACGTTCGACAGGTCGTGCACCGTCGCGTCACGCGGGCTCAGCGGCGCCAGACCGTAGCGGTGCTCGATCGTGGCGAGGATGGATGTCGTGTCGTACTGGGTGCTGTCGACCACGAACTTGCCCCGCAGGTCTTTCGCGAGGATCAGCGTCGGGATTCGCGCGCCCGGGCCCCATTGGTCGTGTGGCCCTGGCGTTGCACCCTGGCCGGCCGGCGAGACGTGATCCCACTGACCGCCGAACTCGTCGTACGTGACGATCACCATCGTGTCCTTCGCGCACTTGCTGTCGTCGATCGAACGCAACAGCTGGACGAGGTGGTCGCTCCCGCGCACCTCGCTCGTGTAACCGGGATGCTCGTTCTCGAGGCCGATCGGCTTGACGAAGCTGACCGAGTCGAGCATGCACTTCCTGTTCGATGCCGCCACGCGGCTCTGGAACTCGGCCTCATCACGCAGGTGCGTGCGCCCCGCTGTTCCGGGCGCGTACGACGCGTAGTAGTTGAAGGGCTGATGGTGGTACTGGAACACCTTGTTCGGGCAGTACGGCCACGCCGGGTTCGGGATCGAGTTCGGATCGCCGCACACGCCAGCAACCGGCCCGTTCGTCCAGCCCGCGCCGAGGTAATCACCGTTCGCGTTCGACCAGCCGCCTGAGTACCAGGACCAGCTGACGCCGGCCGCGCTCAGCTCATCGCCGATCGTCGTTCCGGTCTGCGGCGGTAGCTGCGGGCTCCCCCGGAAGGGCTGGTACGGAGGCTGGACCGTGTTGATCGCGAACTCACCGCACGCAAGCCCCGGATTCGGGTCGATCGTTCCCGGCGCCGGGCAGGCACGCGGACCGGATTGGTCACTGACCGGCCCGGTCGCGTGGTAGAGCGCGTAGCTGATCGGCATGCCGTTCGAGTCCACGATCGAGTGCACGGCGGCGGGCCAGCTCGGTGTCGCCGCTGCGATCAGCCACTGGTGGTTGAGGAACGACCCGCCGAACGCCGCCTGGAAGAAGTCGTCGGCGATCGCGTAGCGAGGGTGGCCTTTGCTGTGCAGGTACTCGTAGATGGGCAGCGCGGTCGTGTCGTAGTAGGCCTGCGTCAGCCCGACGGCGTCGCTGCCGGTCGTGTAGTGGTTCTGCAGGCCGTGGTTCAGCTGGTACTGCGACTGGTAGAAGCGGTTCACCAGGTCGCGCGTGCAGCCGCCCGGGTCACCGGTACCGTCCTTGAAGCCGACCGATGAGGACGCGCCCGGCGGCGGACAGGTCTTCGCGGTCGTCGGGATGAACGCCTCGATCGAGAACGGCGCGTTCGCGAAGTGACTCATGAACGTCGCACCGGTCGTGGTGTCCGTGCAGTCAGCCGGTAGCGGCGGCGACGTCAGGTTCACGTCGTTGAGCAGCAGGCAGGTGTAGGGCATGCCGCCCTGGCCGACCTGGATGGTGTGCGCGGCATCGGCGTTCGAGCGTCCGTTGACCCCTTCCCAACCGCCGTACAGGTTGTCGAAGCTGTGGTTCTCCTCGTAGATGACGACGATGTGCTGGACCTTGCCCAGCTTGTTCCTGTGGTCGCCGTTGCTCGGCGGCCCGGCCGCGCCGGACACGACGATCGCAGCAGCAGCCAGGAGCGCGGTGACCACGAACGCTCTGTAGGTCATGGCTCGTTCCCTTCTCTGATTGGTGGGCTAGCAGCTGTCGTTGACGGGTCGAGGTCGCGGCCGGCGACAATGCGGGCGTACGACACACCGGCCAACTCGCACACACGCTCGACGTCGGCGGCGGAGCCGCTCGCGAAGCGACAGAAGCAGTACTCCTCGGCTGCGACGAAGGTGCGAGCCGAGGAAGGTGATCGGAGTGCCGTCGGCTGTCATGTTTCGTGCCGCCGACGTCAGGCGGTCTGTCGCTTCGCGCAGCTGCCGGTCGGTCGTGCCCGGCAGATACCGCTCGACGATGAACACCTCCGCGCCGGCCACGCTACGCCGCCCCGGCCACTGGTTCCACGTTGGCTACGAGCTCGGGCAGGCGCCAGGAAGCAGCCTCGAGTTCCCCTGGTCAGCGGCGTAGCGCGCACCGTACTGGTCGCCGTTGCCCGGGATCAGGTCGAGCTGTCCCGGTTCGTTGTCGGATCCCGGACTCTGGTTCGGATTGCCTGCGCCCACGATCGGCGCGTCCTTGAACGAGCCGACCTCCAAACACGTGCCGTCGGGGAAGATGATGTGCGCCGCGTTGTGGGCGCCGGCTGGCCCGGCCGCTAGTGAGAGAGCGGCCAGGCCGCTGATGGCCGCCGCGATCGAGAGACGCTTCGTCATGATTCCTCCTTCGCTGTACGAGGCAGGGTGCCTCGACGCAACCGACGGTACGGCCCGGTCGTCCTCGGGTCACCCGGGGAAGTCCCCGGGTTTAGTCGCCGTTGAATGTGGCCGCAAGCTCGGTTCGCGAGCGGACGCCGACCTTGCGATAGATCTTCGACAGGTTCCACTCGACGGTCTTGCGGCTGATCTGCAGCGCCACGGCGACTTCGCTGTTCGTGTGGCCGCTGCTGACGAGCGCGGCGATTTGCGACTCCATCTCGGAGAGCGCTGATCCCGCGGGATTACGCCGTCCGCCGATCCGCCGCAGCTCGGCTTCGACGCGCGCAATCCAGATGCGTGCTCCGAGACGGTCAAACACGAGCCGCGCTTCCTCTAGCGTCTCCCGCGCCGCCAGTTTCTGTTGCAGGCGCCGCCTGACGGTTCCGAGCGCGAGCAGCGAGCGGCCGTGCTCGAAGGGAAGGCCGAGCTCGCAAGAGCGTTCGGCGGCGGCAGCCAGCAGCGCTTCTGCCTCCTCGAGGTCGTCGTCGGCCGCCGCGAGGATTCCGCGACAATGCTGCACCGAGGCGAGCGCCCAGGCACGGTCTGCGCCCCGCGCCTCTTTCTCGAATCGCTCGAGGCGATCGAAAGCCTCGGCGGTGCGCCCCAGGTGTGCGAGCGCTTCGATCGCGATCGGGGTCTTCATCGTCGGAAACCGGGCCCCGCGTTTTGCCATCCGTTCGAGCGCAGGAAGGACCAGCTCGTACGCCGCCTCGTAGTTCTCCAGCGACAACTCGAGCAGAGCGAGGCCGTGAATGTGCGCCCCTACCTGCCCGGTCAGCTCTTGCAGCCGAAGCGAGCGCTGGCCAAACGTGCGCGCGGCATCAACATCGCCGCGGCTGGCAGCGATAACCGCTTGCATGCCGAAGAATTCCAGCTCGAGATACTCGACGCCCAGTTGTCCTGCGAGCTGCACGGCTTCTTCGGTCAGCTCCGCGGCCAGGTCCCAGTTCCCAGCGGCCCACTCGACCTTGCCCAGGTGGCCGAGCGCTTCGGCAAGCCGTTCATCGTCGACTCCCGGGCCGAGGGCGCGAACACTCAGGAGGAGCTCCCGCGCACGCTCGTTCTCGTACGACATCCCGAGCAGCACCCCGTATGTGCAGGCGGCGAAAGAAAACGCTGCGGGGCTGCCTTGCGCCAGCTCGAGCGCACGCTCGAGCAGGTCGGTGTCGACCCTCCCTGAGTCCCAGGTGCGTCCCCAGGCGACGAGGCAGAGCACCCGAACGCGGCGCTCGGTGTTGGTGTCCTGCTCCGCCAGAGCGACGGCCTCGCTGAGGACCTCCTCCGCTAGCGCGACGGCCTCGCTGGGGAAGGGGGCACCTTCTGTCGCGGCGTCGAGCTCGGTTCCGAGCATCGCGAGAATCTCGCCGCGCAAACCACGATCGACTCCCGTCTCCCCGGCCGCCTCACGGAGAAGGGCGAGGCGTTCTGGAACGGTGCTTGTGACCAACGCGAGTTGGAGCAGAGACGCGGCGCGGTCGCTCGACGTCTCCGCACCGGCGACCGCCGCCGCCGCAAGCACGCCGGCTTGGGCGGTCGACCCCGCCTCCTGGTGGAACCGCGCGGCTACAAGCCGGCGGTCGAAGAGAGCCCGGCTGTCGGTATCCGGCGTCAATGCCAGCGCCTGCTCAGCCAGGTCGGCGGCGGCCGCCGGAGCCGCACGCGCTCGAGCGGCGATTGCTGCGCCGTCGAGCTCCGCAGCAACCGTTGCATTGGGAGGGTTGGTGGCCAGCGCAAGATGGAGGACGCGCTCTTCCCTGCTCTCGGCGGCGTCGGCAAGCCTGCGATGCACGTGTCCGCGCGTTTGCGCCGTCGCTGATGCCACGAGAACCGAAGCGAACAGCGGATGCGCAAAGCGAATTCCGTCGCGCTCCACGACGAGCAGTCCGGCGGCCTCGGAAACGTCGAGGTCATGATCGACACGAACGCGGTCCTCGAGCGCCTTCGCCAGAACATGCACGCTCGGCTGCGCAAGAAGCGCGACGGCGAGGAGTGTCTCTCGCGTTTCCTCCGGCACAGCGCCCAGACGACTCTCCATCAGCCGCTCGAGCGTCGAGGGCACGCGCAAGGGCTCTCCGGCGTTCGGCTCGTGATCCAGAGCAGCCAACTCACGCGCGAGCTCCAGCGCGTACAGCGGGTTTCCGCCGGAGGCCTCGTGCAACCGCAGGAGCGTCGGGCGTGAAATCGAGCCGATCTCGGTGCGGATGATCTCGTGGAGTGCCCCGACCGTCAACGGGCCGACCACGTGGCGAACGGCGTGCTCGTCGGGAAGAGCGGCAAGAAGCTCCCGCGGCTCCCGCTCGTCGACTGCGATGCGCACCGTCGCCAGAAGACCAACATGCTCGCTCGTCAGACGTCGGAGGACGAACGCCAGCAGCCGTTCGGTCTCGGGATCGAGCCACTGCGCGTCATCGACGGCAATCAGAACAGGGGCCGCGGCAGCGGCCGACACGACGGTGTTGAGCACACCTGCCGAGAGCGCGGCGGCGTCCAGGTCACCGTCTCCCGGCTCGAGCGAAAGCGCCCGAGCGAGCGCGTGGGCCTGGGGACTGGGCAACGCGCCGAATCTCTCCGCTTCGGTGCGAAGCAGATCACCGAGCCCGCCGAAGACGAGTCGCGCATCAGCCAGCGTCGGGCGGGTTCTGAGAACGGTAAGGCCCTGGGCCTCGGCGAGACCCGCTGTCTCCAGCCAGAGACGTGTCTTCCCGATTCCGGCCGGCCCCTCGAGGACGAGCGCGCCGGGGCCGCGCCCGAGCGAGCCGAGCAGATCCTCGGCCAGCCCGAGCTCATCCCGCCGTCCAATGACTTCTGTGGTCGTCGCGGGTTGATACTACGACTTCGCGACGCCGACGCTTTGGCGGCCGAGGACCAACGGGCCGCGTAGGGCCAATCGTGTCGGCTCGGCTACGCCCGGTGCGCGTCGAACGTGCCGAACTCGTCGCGGAGGGCGTTCGAGATCTCGCCGATCGTGACCCGGGCGCGGAGCGCCTCGCGCATCGGCGGGAGCAGGTTCTCGGGGCCGGCGGCGACACGGCGGACCTCCGCGAGCGCGGCCTCCGCCTCCTCGGCGTTTCGCTCCGCCCGCACGCGCGCCGTGCGCTCGAGCTGGCGCCGCTCGGCGTCGGGGTCGATCCGGAGCAGCTCGACCTCCTCCTTGTCGTCCTCCACGAAGCGGTTGACTCCGACGATCGCCCGCTCGCCCGACTCGATCTGCTCGTTCCACCGGAACGCAGCCTCCTCGATCTCGTGCTGGACGAACCCCTGCTCGATCGCCGCGACGGCGCCGCCCATCTCGTCGATCCTCTCGATCAGCTCTCGCGCCTGATCCTCCAGCTCGGTGGTGAGCTCCTCGATGAAGTAGCTGCCCCCGAGCGGGTCGGCAGTGTCGGTCGCGCCGCCCTCTGCGGCCAGGATCTGCTGCGTGCGGAGCGCGATCCGGGCCGAGCGCTCGGTCGGGAGCGCAAGCGCCTCGTCGAAGCCGTTCGTGTGCAGGCTCTGGGCGCCGCCGGCGATCGCCGACAGGGCCTGAATCGCGACGCGCACGATGTTGTTCTCGGGCTGCTGCGCGGTCAGGGTCGAGCCGCCGGTCTGCGCGTGGAAGCGGAGCGCCATCGCCTTCGGGTTCGTCGCGCCGAAGCGGTCGCGCATGATCGTCGCCCACAGTCGCCGCGCCGCGCGGAACTTTGCGACTTCCTGGAAGAAGTTGTTGTGCGCGTTGAAGAAGAACGAGAGCCGCGCGCCGAAGTCGTCCGGCGAGAGCCCGGCGGCCACCGCCGCCTCCCCGTACGCGATCCCGTTCGCGAGCGTGAACGCGAGCTCCTGCACCGCGGTCGAGCCGGCCTCGCGGATGTGGTACCCGGAGATGGAGATCGTGTTCCAGCTCGGAATCCGCTCGGCGGCGTACGCGAAGAGGTCGGTCGTCAACCGCATCGAGGGCCGCGGCGGGTAGATGTAGTTCCCGCGCGCGATGTACTCCTTGAGGATGTCGTTCTGGACGGTGCCGCGCAGCGCCGTTCCGGGGACTTCCTGCTCCTCGGCGACCAGCTCGTAGAGGAGCAGCAGCAGGGACGCGGGGGCATTGATCGTCATCGAGGTGGAGACCTCGTCGAGCGGGATCCCGGCGAGAAGGAGGCGCATGTCCTCGATCGAGTCGATCGCGACGCCCGTGCGCCCGACTTCCCCCGCCGCGTGCGGGTCGTCGGAGTCGTACCCGAGCTGCGTGGGCAGATCGAAGGCCACGGAGAGCCCGGTCTGGCCGCGGTCGAGCAGGTAGCGGAACCGCCCGTTCGTCTCCTCCGCCGAGCCGAAGCCCGCGTACTGGCGGATCGTCCACGGCCGGCCGCGGTACATGTCCGGATACGGGCCTCGCGTGTACGGGAACTCGCCCGGCTGCTCGCCGTCGCCCCCAGGCGCGGAATAGACCGGCTTGATCTCGATCCCCGAATCGGTCTCCCGCTTCGCGGTTTCCTCTTTCACCCAGCTGATGCTACGGCTAGAGCACTCCGCCGGTCTCCTCGATCGCCTCCAGCGCAATCCGGCGGCCGGTCGCGATGTGCGCGCGGATCGCCGTGCGGGCGGCGTCCAGGTCGCCGGCCTCGTACGCGTCGACGATCGCTGCGTGCTCGGTCGGCAGGTAGGCGCCGCCCTCGAGCTTGCCGCCGCGGATCACCTGCATCATCAGGTTGACCGACAGCTCGCGGTAGAAGCGAGAGAGCAGAGAGTTGCCGGCGAGATCGACCTGGTGCTCGTGGAAGGCTGCATTCGCAGAGTCCCACTCGGCATGGGAGACGGCCTCGGCGGTCGACTCGTGCAGCTCGCGGAAGCGGCGCAGCCCGTCGCGACCGACTCGTCCGATGGTGCATTCGGCGGCCTGGAGCTCGAGTGCGAGCCGCACGTCGTAGCCCTCTTCGATCGCCGACTCGGTCAGCGGCGTCACGAAGTAGCCGCGCCGGGACTTGCACGCTCAGAAGCCCTTCCGAGACGAGCCGCGTCAGCGCGTGGTGAACCGGGCTGCGGGAGACGCCGAGTGTCGCGGCCAGCTCGTGCAGGCTCACCTTCTCGCCCGGGCCCAGCTCCCGGCGCACGAGCTGTGCCTTCAGCGTCTCGTAGACCTGGTCGTTCAGGTTCGTCCTGGGCGGGGCGGTGACCGTCACGAGGCATACGTAACATGACACGGCCGGGGGAGGCAACCCTTCCGGCCGCGGCTACGCTGCGGTTCGTGCACGTGAGCATCAGACTCTTTGCCGGGCTACGCGAGCGCGCAGGCACCGGCGCGCGCGAGCTCGAGCTCTCCGACGGTGCTCGTGTCGGCGACGTGTGGCCCGCCCTCGAGCTGGGGAACGAGCCGCCGGGCCTGCTCTACGCGATCAACAAGAGCTACGCGGATCCCGAGTCCGCGCTCGCCGAGGGCGACGAGGTGGCGCTGATCCCACCCGTCTCCGGCGGGGACTTCAAGCTGACCGAAGCGCCGCTCTCCGTCGACGCCGCCGTGCGCGAAGTGGCGCGCGACGAGGCGGGCGCGATTGCGACGTTCCTCGGCACCGTCCGGAATCGCTCGCGTGACCGCACGGTGCTCTACCTCGAGTACGAGGCCTACGAGGGGATGGCCGAGGACGTGATGGCGCAGCTCGCAGCGAAGCTCGAGGAGCAGCACGAGCTCTCCGGGGTCGCAATTCACCACCGAGTCGGCCGGGTCGAGATCGGCGAGCCGAGCGTCGTGATCGCCGTTTCCTCGCCGCACCGCGCTGCAGCGCTCACCGCCTGCCAGGAGGCGATCGACACCCTCAAAGGGACAGTGCCGCTCTGGAAGAAGGAGGTCTACGAAGGCGGCGAAGAGTGGATCGGCCAGGGATCATGAGCTACGACCCCTACGCCCCCAGGGAGATCGAGCCCATCGAGGAGGAGTACTCGCCCGTCAAGCATCCGCTGAACGTCCGCGAGCTGCTGCGGAAGCTCTTTGCGCCGATCATCGCTGCCGGGCTCTTCCTCCTCAAGTTCGGCTTCTTCGCGCTCAAGTTCTTCGGGATCTTCATCTCGGTCGCCGGCTACGCGCTGATCTGGGGCTGGCGCTTCGCGGCCGGCTTCGTGCTGCTGATCGCGGTGCACGAGTTCGGCCACTACATCGAGGCCACGCGGCAGGGCCTGAAACCGTCGCTGCCCGTCTTCATCCCGTTCCTCGGCGCCTACGTGGCGATGAAGAACGCGCCCTTCGACCCCTGGCGGAACCTGCTCGTCTCCGCTGCCGGGCCGTTCCTGGGTGGGATCGGGGCCCTCGGCGTGTGGGTGGCGGGAGAAGCCATGGACTCGCGCCTGCTGATCGCGCTTGCCTATACCGGCTTTCTGTTGAACCTCTTCAACCTCATTCCGGTGAGGCCGCTCGACGGCGGGTTCATGTGGCGGTCGGTGAAGGCTCTCCGCCTCGGCCACCGCGAGCACGCTCCCTGGGCGTCGTCCGAGCGGCTCACCGCAGGCAGCCTCATCTACACCGGACTCGTCGTCCTCCTGATCCTCGGGATGGTCGCGACACACGTGGAGCAGAACCGCCTCTGATGGACGACAGGCGCGTTCTCGAGCGGACGCACGACGATCTGACGAACGACGTGGCGGTGATCGCGTCCGAGTTCCTCGGCGGCTTCCAGAGGGTGCTCGAGATCGACCGGCCGGCGGTCACGATCTTCGGCTCCGCCCGGGTGCACGAGGACAGCGAGCCGTACCGGCAAGCCCGGGCGACGGCGCGGATCTTCGCCGAAGCGGGGTTCGCGGTCGTCACCGGCGGCGGCCCGGGCGTGATGGAGGCGGCGAACCGCGGCTGCAAGGAAGCCGGTGGGCTCTCGGTCGGCTTCAACATCGAGCTCCCGCACGAGCAGGGCCTCAATCCCTACTGCGACATCGGGATGACGTTCAAGCATTTCTACGCGCGCAAGACGATGTTCGTGAAGGCTGCTGAGGGGTTCGTGATCTTCCGGGGCGGGTTCGGCACGCTCGACGAGCTCTTCGAGTCGCTGACGCTGATCCAGACCGGCAAGGTGCTGAACTTTCCCGTCGTCCTCGTCGGCCGCGACCACTGGCAGGAGCTGTTCGACTGGGTGAACGGCGACCTGCTCGCGGGCGGGATGATCTCGCCGGAGGACGTCGAGCTGCTGCACATCACGGACGATCCGGCCGAAGCGGTTCGAATCGTGGTGGACAGCTACGACGAACGGACGCGGGTGCCATCTCCGGCCGGGCCGGAGAAGGTCGACGCCCAGTAGCCCCTAGACCTTGGGCAGCACGAAGTACGGCCCGGGGATCGAGCGTCCGGGCCCGTAGATCTGGGTCGGGCCGACGGCGATGTAGGCGCTCGTGAACGCGTCGCGGCGCTTCAGCTTCCCGTGCTCGTACACCTTCCGCGTGACCGTGACGTCGAAGCCGGACTGGTTCGAGCCGGACACGGTGCGCACCGAGCCGCGCGGCGCATAGGGGTCGAGCGCATAGGTCGTCCGCGGCGAGCGCCAGTTGGTGCGCTCCCCGGTCGCCGAGACGACACGCCGGCCGGGATCGGTGCCGTAGAAGCTGAACGTCAGCGTCGAGCTCGTGTAGCTCGTCTTGATCAGGATCCCGGTCTTCAGGTCGTTCTTGAACGCGAAGTCGGGACCGCCCCAGGAGACCGTCGCGTCACGGCCCATCGGGTAATGCGAGATGTAGAAGCTGTGGTTGTGCCGCTCGAGGATCGGCAGGCCGAGCTCGAAGGCGTTGTTGAAGAGCGTTGTCGCCGTCTGGCAGACGCCGCCGCCGATCGCCGGGAGGAGGAGCGAGCCGATGATCATCTGGCCCTCGCGGAAGCCGCGCTCTGGCGTCCGCGGGCCGACCGACTCGTTGAACGAGAAGGAATCACCGGGGCGGACGATCGTTCCGTCGATGTAGTCCGCCATCAGCTGGACGTTGTGGATCCGATTCGACGAGGACGGCCCCATGTCGGTCGTGAACGTGGAGATCCGCTGCCGGATGCCGAGCTTCTCGGCGTCGCGCGTCGTGAGGTCGGCACGGATCTGCTTCAGGCGCAGTGAGGCGCGGCTGAACGATGAGTCGGCGGCGGCGGCGACCGAGTCTGCCGCCCACCTGCCGTCGACCGCGAGGCCGGGCCGGGAGGGGCGGATCAGAACTCGCTTGCCGTCGAGGACGAAGCGCGCGTTGACCGCGCGCTGCCGCCAGTGAGCGAGCAGCGGCTCGACGGCCTTCGCCACCCGCTGCGGGTCGAACGCGACCCGGAAGCTGTCCACCCCGACCCGGAAGCGGACGAGCTTCGCGAGCTGACCCGGCGCGAGCGAGCCGACGTCCTCACCCTTGAAGGTCAGCGCCACCGGCTGGTCGACGAGCGCCCGTGCTTCGGTCACGGCAGCTTCGGCAGCCGGAGTGGTCAACGTGGGCTCGACGTGGGTCAGTGCGGGTGAGAGCGTCCGCGCGTTGGTGAGTGCCGCCTTCTCGAGTGCGGCGACCAGGCCCTCGGCGTCGACCGCGTCGCCGGGTTGCGACGGAAGAATCGAGAACGAGCCGTTGCGCGAGACGACCTGGGCGCGGCGAGGCTTGGGAAGTGACTGCGAGAGCCGCTTGGCGACCCTGTCCGCACCGGGTCGCGGCACGAGCACTGGACTCACCTCGAGCGCGGGTGGGCTCGGATCCACCAGCTGCCGGACCCGCCGGAGGAACGAGTCATGGCCCGCCTGCACGAGTGCAGCCTCCGTCGCCGTGTCGTCCACCTTCAGTGCTTCGCTGGGCTGGACGTCGTAGGTCTTGTCGTCGACGACGACCTTGATTGGCCGCGTGAGATCGACCTGGGCGAGCGTGACGCCCGGAAGCGGCTTCTCCCAGTACACGGCGTCCCTGGCTGCAACGGCCGCGACCGCCGCAACGGCGAGCGCAGCGAGCAAGGCAACCGTCATCCGACCCACGCGTCTCACGATTTGCAAAGTAGCCGCTCCGGCGGCTCTACACTCATTTTCGTGCAGCTACGCGACCTGCCATCGGTCGACGAACTGGTCCGTGACGTGGACGATCCGCTCGCGGTTCCGACGGCGCGGGCCGTGCTCGACCAGGCCCGCGAGGAGATCAGGGCCGGGGCGGACCCCGGGAACCTGCAGGAGCGGCTGGCGGAGGCGCTCGCGGCGGCGCGGAGGCCCACACTCCGCCGCGTCATCAATGCCACCGGTGTCCTCGTGCACACGAACCTCGGCCGGGCGCCGCTCGCCGAGGCCGCGCTCGAGCGGGTACGCGAGGCGGCCGGCTACTCGAACCTGGAGTACGACCTCTCGACCGGCTCGCGCGGCTCGCGCCAGGATCACCTTGCGCCGCTGCTGAGGCGATTGACCGGAGCCGAGGCGGCGATCGTCGTCAACAACAACGCGGCTGCGATGTTGCTCGCGCTCGCCGCTCTCGCCGAGGGTCGCGAGGTCGTCGTCTCGCGGGGCGAGCTGATCGAGATCGGCGACGGGTTCCGAATCCCGGACGTACTCGCTCGCTCGGGGGCCAGCCTCGTCGAGGTGGGGACGACCAACCGCACCCGAGCCGCCGACTACGAGCGGGCGATCGGGCCGGACACCGCGCTGCTGCTGCGCGTGCACCAGTCGAACTTCCGCGTCGTCGGGTTCACCGAGCAGCCGCGGCTCGAGGAACTTGCGGCGGTGGCGCGCCGCCACGAGCTGCCGCTCGTGGACGATCTCGGCTCGGGTGCGCTCGTCGAGGTGGAGGGTGAGCCCACTCCCACTGTCGCGCTGGCAGCAGGGGCGGACCTCGTCTGCTTCTCGGGCGACAAGCTGCTCGGCGGGCCGCAGGCCGGAATCGTCGCCGGCCGCGCCGACCTGGTCGAACGCCTTCGCCGCCATCCCCTTCACCGGGCCTTGCGCTCGGACAAGCTCACGCTCGCAGCGCTCGAGGGGACTCTCGCGCTCTATCTCGACCGGCCGGAGAAGATCCCGGTGCTGCGCATGCTGCGCGAGCCGATCGAGGCGGTCCAGGCCCGCGCCGACCGGCTCGCGGCGGCGACAGGCGGTGCGGTCGAGGAGACAGTCGCGCGGGTGGGGGGCGGCGCGCTCCCGCTCGCCGAGCTCCCGAGCTACGCCTGCGCGGTCGAGGAGGAGCTCGCAGCCGCTCTCCGCGGGCACGAGCCGCCCGTGATCGCCGTCGTTCGCGACGGTCAGACGCTGCTCGACTGCCGCACCCTCACCGACGCCGAAGCCGACGAGGTCGTGGCGGCGGTCCACGCATGTCGCTGACGGTCGGCACGGCCGGCCACATCGACCACGGCAAGACGTGGCTCGTCCGGGCTCTGACCGGGAAGGACACCGATCGATTGCCGGAGGAGCGCGCGCGCGGGATCTCGATCGATCTCGGCTACGCGCCGCTCGACCTTCCGGACGGCCGCCGCCTGTCGTTGATCGACGTCCCGGGACACGAGCGCTTCGTGCGGAACATGGTCGCCGGGGCTACGGGGATCGACCTCTTCCTTCTCGTCGTCGACGCCGCCGAGGGGGCGCGGCCGCAGACCCACGAGCATCTCGCGATCCTCTCGCTGCTCGGGATCGAGCACGGCGTCGTCGCGATCACGAAGGCGGATGCGGTCGACGCCGAAACGCTCGAGCTCGCCGTGGAGGAGGCGCGGGAGCTCGTCCCGGGAGCCGAGGTGGTCGTAGTGAGCGCGAAGACCGGCGCCGGGCTCCCCGAGCTCACGACCGCGCTCGCGCGCTGCGCAGACCTTGTGTTTCAGAAACACAAAGTGGACGACGAAGCCCGCCTCTACGTCGACCGCGTGTTCTCGCTGCGCGGGATCGGGACGGTCGCGACGGGGACTCTCTGGTCGGGATCGATCGGCGTCGGTGACGTGCTCCGTGCCGAGCCGGGCGGACGCGACGTTCGCGTGCGCAGCGTCCAGGTGCACGACCGTCCGGTCGAGCGGGCCGAGCCGGGCCAGCGAGTGGCGGTCTCGCTTCCGGGCGTCGAGCGGCACGAGGTGCAACGGGGCGACGCGCTGCTGGCGCCCGGAGCATTCGCGACGAGCTACCGGCTCGATGTCGCGCTCGAGGAGCTCGTGCCGATCGCGGATGGAGCGCGCCTCCACGTTCACCACGGCACCGCGGCAGTACCGGCCCGGGTCGTGCGGGCGGGGGAGCGCTTTGCGCAGCTCAGGCTCGCAGCGCCCGTCGTCGCAGCCCGCGGCGACCGTGTCGTCCTCCGTGGCGAGACGACCGTCGGTGGCGGAACGGTGATCGACCCTGCTCCTCGCCGGCACGCCGACGCGGCGCTCTTCGAGCGGGCTGCTCGCGGCGAGAAGACCGTGCACGCGCCCGTGCTCGTCGACGGTGCGGTGGCAGTTCTCGGAGGCCTGGCTCGAGGAGTTGCGTGCCGAGCTCGAACGGGGGATCGAAGCGGCCGACCCGCTGGATCCGGGCGTGAACGCGCCCGTCGCGCCCTGGACAGCGGACGTCCTGTCGCGCCTTCCATTCGAGCGGAAGGGCTCCAAGCTCTACCGGCGTGGCGAGCGCGCGAGTCTCGGGGAGCGGGAAGCCGAGGCCGCCGCGCTCGAGGCCGAGCTCCACGAGGCGGCGCCGGCGCCTGTGAAGGTCGCGGACGCAGAGCTGGCCCGCTTCCTAGAGCGGGAAGGGCGGCTGATCCGCCTCGGCGGCGGCTATGCCGTCTCGGCGGCGGCCTACGAACGCGCCCGGTCGCTCGTGGTCGAGGAGTGCGAGAGCGCCGGCAGGATCACCCTCGCCCGCTTCCGCGATCTCGCCGGCTGCGGCCGCCGCGACGCGCAGCTCCTGCTGGAGCGCCTCGACGCGGACGGCGTCACGCGACGGGTCGGAGACGAGCGGGTGCTTCGCCGCCGCTGACCGCCGGCGACTGCCTAGGCCGGGTCGTCCTTTTCCTCCCGCCTCGGCTCGGGCTCCGGCTCCGGATCCGGCTCGTGGTCGGCGACGGTGCGCATCGCGCCGGAGAGCATCATCGTCGTCCAGCGCTCGCTGAAGCCGGCGAGGAACGAGACGACGACGAAGAACGGGAGCGTCAGCTCGCTTTGCTCGAACGGGATGAGCGTTGTCTGGAAGAGGAAGTAGACGATGATCCCCGAGACGGAGCCGATCAGCGGCCGGTAGGCGCCGAAGAGCGTCACCTCCCAGCGCGAGAGCTCATGGTCGATCGCGAAGCTGCCGGGACGGCTCATCCGCATCAGGACGCTGATCACCGCGCCGAGTCCGCCTGCCGCGGCCGACGCGTAGAACTCCTGGTTGGCACTCGAGTCGAGATCGAGGGCCCCGAAGAGTGCGAGGACGCCGGCCGTCGCGAGCGAGAGGACCACGAGCATCGCGACGCCGAGCCCGAGCATCCCCTCGACGTAGTACAGCTTTGCTCGCTTCTCGCCCGACCGAAATGTGTACTCCTCGATCCGGCGCAGCTCGGCGCGCTCGCTGGCGGCGAAGCGTGCCACCTTCCGCGGTGAAGGTGGCGCGTCGCGATGACGATCGATGAAGCCGAGCAGGTGCGACTCGACGAGCATGAGCCACTGCATCACGACCGCGCGCGGCACGCCCTCGAGGCCGTGGGCAGCCTTGATCGCGAGGATGTCGCAGTCGTGGAGGAGGTCGGCGATCTCGTGCGTTTCGCCGGTGACCCAGTCCGAGACGCGGTGCAGCCGGTACTCGAGCTTCCTGCGGCGGCGCATGAGGCGGCCACGGTGGAGCGACTCGCGGCGCGTCAGCGCGACCGCGGCGGGCTGGTCTCGACACCAGTAGGCGTCGACGATCTCGCCGGTAGCGGCCTCGAAGCTCTCTCGCAGCTGCACGAACCGCTGCCGGACAGCCTCGCCGGGGGGTGAATCCGCGCACAGATGGTGAGCCCGAACGAGCTCTGAGAAGGACACGCGGCCGTCGCCGTTCCCGTTCGTGGCCACCATTCCGTCGTGCGCGATCGCTTCGGGCATCGAATCCCCCTCGTAACGCCGCAGCTCAACTGTCCGGTCCCCGGCAGGATACTCCGCTCGCTGCAGGCGTTACAAGGGCGTGACGTTCAGGCTGAGCACGTCCGGACGGTGGTAATGGCCGGCCGGGTCGAAGCGCTGGCGTGACTGGAGCAGCAGGTCCGGAACCAGCTCGGCGTAGAGGATCCCCTCCTCGTCGTAGAGCGGCCCGGCGAGGTAGCTGCCGTCCGGACCGACGATCGCTGAGCCGCCCCGCCCGAGGATGTCCTTGCCCTCGAGAAACGAGGCGAGCGGGAAGTCGTCGGGGTACGAGGCCGCACGCTGGAAGTGGCAGGGCGCGATCACGAACGAGCGGGACTCGAGCGCGATGTGCCGCAACGTTGCCTGCCACGAGTCGCCGTCGTCCGCGGTGGAGGCGATGTAGATCTCGATGCCCGACTCGTAGAGCGAGAACCGCGCCAGCGGCATGTAGTTCTCCCAGCAGATCAGGCCGCCGAGCCGGCCGATCGGCGTCTCGATCGCGCGAAGGCCGCGACCGTCGCCCGGTCCCCAGACCAGTCGCTCGTGATTCGTCGGCACGAGCTTGCGGTGATGGAGTGCCAGCTCGCCCGCAGGCGAGTAGTAGAGAAGCGAGTTGTAGAGCGTCCCGGGCCGCGCCGGGTCGACCTCGTTGACGCCGATCACGAGCCACACGCCGTGCTCCCGGGCGATCCCGGCGAGCCGGTCGGCGTCCGGTCCTGGAAGCTCGAGCGACTCGCGGTGGAGCAATGCGAACGCCTCCTTCGCTCCCGGCTCGCCCCAGCCGGCGAGCGCCTTCGCCCAGACGGAGGACGGGTAAGCGGGGATGAACGTCTCGGGGAAGACGACGAGCCCGGCGCCGGCGCCCGCTGCCTCCGCGGTGCGCTCGGCGACGCGGTCGATCGTGCGCGCCCGGTCGAAGATCGCAGGCTCGACCTGGACACACGCTGCTGTCACCGGAGCGCGCATTGTCTAGGCCCACTCCAGCGGGGTGTACCCGCTCGTTCGCGGAGCGGAGACGATCAGCACGGTCGCGTCGGCGTCGCTCCGGTTCACGACCGTCCGCCTCGGCTCGGGGTCGAGCCGCGCGAATGTGCCGGCCGGCGCCGGGTGGTCGACGCCGTCGATGACCATGGTCGCGTCGCCCGACAGCACGATGAAGACCTCTTCCTGGTCGCTCTCGACCTCGGTGTGCTCGGGGATCGTCTCGCCCGGAGGCAGCTCGACGACGTTCATCCCGAAGGACTGCAGTCCGAGCGACTTGCGGGCGAGCGCCCATTTGGGGAACGGCCGCTCGAAGTCGTCGATGTGCACGATCGTGAAGCCCGCCATCTCAGCTCCCTTCCCATTCGGGTTCCGGCGCGGTCCCGACGCCTTCGGCGATGCGGTTGATGTAGTTGAAGTATGCGATCACCTGGATCGCGTCGTGGATCGCGGCGTCGTCCCAGCCGTGCGCGCGGAGCTCGTCCGCATCCGCCGCGCCCACAGAAGCCGGATCGCGCGTCAGCTTCACCGCGTAGTCGCAGAGCGCCCGCACCGGCGCCGCCAGCTCGGCCTGTCGATAGTCGTGCATGGCGTGCGCCGCCAGCTCTTCGTCTGCGCCCTCGGCACGGAGGTCGTCTGCATGCGCGCGTATTCAGTAGTGACAGTCGTTGTGGCGCGAGACAACGGTGGCGAGCAGCTCGCGCTCCTGCCGTGAGAGCCCGCACGGCCCGAACATGATCTCCTTGTAGAGATCCATCGAGCTCTTCAGGACACGGGGCCGGAGGCTCATCGACTTGACGATGTTGAAGACCTTGCCGGCGCGCCCGACTGCGGCGTCGTACTCCTCTTTCAGCAGCCCGGTCGCTTCGTCGACCTCTGTCAGGCGCAGGTGCGGCATGCGCCGATCCTCGCACACGGGCCCGGCGGTGAGTGAACCGCCAGGCCCGTGTGCAGTGGTGCCTACTTCGAGAGGTCGACCGGGAAGGAGACCAGGCGGCGTGTCGAGACGCCGCCGAGGAGGTCCTCACCCTGCTTGCGGGCGCGGCCGAAGATGACCAGCAGCGCCTGCTGGCGGGCAGCGGGGAAGCCGGCCGCCTTGTTCATCGTCAGCGTCGCCCACCCGTCGGCGCCGGTGGGCTGCTCGGCAGGCGCCGTGAACTGGTTGAACGGGACGGCCTCGCCGTAGACGATGGCGCCCTGCACGGGCTTGCCCTTGCAGGTCACCCGGAAGCGGACGGTGATCGTCGGCGTCGACTTGCCGACGACGGTCGGGCTGATCGACTGGCCGTCGATCAGGAGCCGGTTCGGGAGCGAGACGCTCGCGATCGGGATCGGCGCGGCCCCGTCGCACCCGCTCGGCGGCGCTGGAGCGGCCCGCACGACCGCGGTCGGGACGGTCGTGAAGCCGGTAGCGCCGTCGGCGTTACGAGCGGTCACGCGCACCCGCAGCGTGTTGTCGACGTCGTTCTTCTTCAGCACATACGTCTTCTCGGTCGCGCCGCCGATGTTGGAGCAGCTGCCGCCGTTGCTGTCGCAGCGCCGCCAGTCGTACGTGAACGAGGTCGGCGTCCCGGTCCACGTGCCGTTGTTGGCAGTCAGGGTCTGGCCTTCCTCGGCCGTGCCCGAGATCGTCGGTGGCGACTGGTTCGCCGGCGGGGCCAGTGACGCGGCGCCGCCCGTCTCCGACAAGCCGGCGATCGCGGCGAGCAGGAGCAGGGCGCCCACAGCGGCCAGCCCAAGTGTCTTCATGTTGTGTCGCATGTTCTTCCCTTCCTCGGATGGGTGCTTCCGACCGGTTCTCTCCGGTCGTAGCACCGAACTAACGCGAGTTGAGTGGTTTTCACAGGACGCTTACACCTGTGGCTAGGCTCCGCGGCGGAGCGGCACGGGCCCGGTGGCCCAGCCGGTCTTCAAAATCGGCCCGGTCGTGCAATCCACGGCTTGCTCGGTTCGACTCCGGGGCCGCTCCGTTGAATGGTTTCCCCAGAACCGCGGGAACGGCCACCTTCGCTGTGGCCGCTTACCATGTACCGCCTGCCGCGGCGAGCTGACCGCTCAGACCGGAGGCTTTACGCAGTCAGTCCCTAAGACTTACGTGTTCACCACATTCTCGAACGCGTCGAGAAGTGGCCGGGGCTATGGACCGAGCAGGATCTCGCAGTTCGCGGCGACCGTATCGGTTGCATCGAAACGGACGACATCTGAGCCGGAGCCACAATCCACGGTGTCCGCGCCGCCGTTGAGGACGTCGATGTAATCCCGTCCTGCGCCGCCGTCGATGGCGTCGGCAAACGCATTGCCGATGATCGTGTCGTCGCCGTCGCCGCCGCTGACGGTGAAGCCCCCGCCGGGGAACTGAGGGACAAGGCCGCTGATCGCGATGATGTCGTCACCGGCGCCGCCCGTCGCGGTGCCGCCGGCCGGCTGGCTGACGATCGTGTCGTCGCCCTTGCCGCCGTCGAGTGTGGCATGTCCGCCGAGGACGGTTTGGTAGCGGATGATGTCGGTGCCGGAACCGCCGAGCCCGGTCGCATTGCCGGCGTTCCCGCCTGCGTGGACGATGTCGTCGCCGGAACCTCCGTCGGCGAATTGTCCGCCCTCGCCGTTGGCCGCGATGTCGTCGTCGCCGCCTTCGCCGTAGACGAACGTGGCGCCGGTGAACGAGTCGGCGACCACAGTGTCGTCGCCGGAGCCGGCCCAGACGAGCGCGGTTCCCGAGATCAACACGTGCGCGACATCGTCTTCGTCTTTCAGGTGAGCCTCGACGACCGTTGTCCCCGGCTCGCAGGTGCCGCTCGCGTTCGGCTGCAACACGCATCCGGCCCCGGCTGTCAGGAGCGCCAGCGAGTCGAGGAACACAAAGCCGTTGCCTCCGGTGACGTTGAGGTCGTTTGTCTCTCCGTTGAGAGCGCGAAAGACGGCCACCTGGTGTGGGACGGGCGGCGAGTTGTTCGGGATGAACACCTTGCCCGCAAAGGCCGCGCCTGGAACAGCCAGGAAGATCGCGGCAAGCAGTGCTCCAAGTCCGACACGTCTCATGTCGACGAGGCTACGTCTCGCGAGCCGGCCTTACTACTGGACGGAAGGGTGGGGCCGCGATCCTAGACCTGCCGATAGACGATCTCCCGACTGAAGCCGGCGAGGTAGCCCGCACCGGCCTGATTCACCGACATCGCGATCCGCAGCCGGTTCGCGCCGGCGGGAAGGGGCGCCTGGAAGCGGATACGCGAGTCCAGGTCGAGCGTGACGCGCTTGATCGTCACCCACTGCCCGAGGTTCGAGAACCGCTGCAGCTGCACCTGCTTCCGCGCCATGCTCCGGCCCGCGAAGACACGGGTCACGAAGCCGTTGAGCCGGCCGAACGAGATCGACGGCGCGACCGCCGTCTGAACGGGAAGGCTCGAAGCGTTCTTCCAGGTGGCACGATAGGTGGTGAGGATCTTCGGCGTGACGTTGAAGGTGAAGATCCCGTCAGGCCCGGTGATCACGGTCGCGAGGACGGCCTCGGAGCCCTGACCGTACGCCAGATAGTTCAGCTGGACGTTCTCGCCGGCCTTCTTGCTGTTGATCTGGCCGGAGAGAGTGATGCGCGAGCCGTACGTGATCTGGGGCAGCGACGTCGCGAGCGTGACCGCGGGTGGCGCGCCTGCAACCTTGATCGTGCCGATGCTTGTCGGGACGAGGGCGTCGCGATACCTGTAGGTGCCGGCGACCTCGAACTTGAAGGAGTACGTCCTGCCGGGAGCGAGGACGGGTGACGCGAAGGTGCCCGTCGTCGAGACGACCTGGTGGTAGTGCGTGTCGTTGTTCTTCCAGCGGATCGTGTCGCCCGCGGTGATGTTCACGGTCGCCGGTGAGAACGACGAGCGCTTGATGGAGACGCCTTTCGTCGCGGCCGAGCCAACGGGCGCGAGGACAAGAGTGGCGAGCAGGGATACGAGTATGAGAAGTGGTCGGCGCATGGCCTGATCGTGCCCTCGCGTGAAGGCCAGCAAGCGCCGCGGCGGAAGGTTTTACCGAACGCGTACAGGCGTTTTACGCTGCGCTTGCGTTCACGGCTTCTCTAGGCTGCGGCAATGCATACGAAGCGGCTCGGCAGCTCAGATCTCGAAGTCACCGTGGTCGGCCTCGGCTGCAACAACTTCGGCGGCCGGATCGACGAGGAAGCTTCGCGCGCGGTGATCGACGCCGCCCTCGAGGCAGGCGTCACCTTCTTCGACACCGCGGATGTCTACGGCGACCGGGGCGGGAGCGAGGAGATCATCGGCCGGGCGCTCGGCAGCCGGCGCGACCAGGTCGTGCTCGCGACGAAGTTCGGGCACGACCTCGGCGACGGCGAGACGGCCCGCGGGTCGCGCTCCTACATCCGCAAAGCGGTCAAGGCGTCGCTGCGACGGCTGCAGACCGATCGGATCGACCTCTACCAGTACCACCGCCCCGACGGCGTGACGCCGCTCGAGGAGACGCTCGGCGCGCTCCACGAGCTCGTGCAGGAGGGCACGGTGCGCGCGATCGGATCCTCCAACTTCACGGCGGCGATGGTCGACGAGGCCGACGCCATCGCCGGCGAGCGTGGGCTGACGCCTTTCGCCTCCGAGCAGAGCGAGTACTCGTGGCTCGCCCGCGACGCGGAGGACGAGCTGCTGCCGACCTGCGAGCGGCTCGGCGTGGGCTTCATTCCGTACTTCCCGCTCGCGAGCGGGCTGCTCACCGGCAAGTACCGGCGTGGCGAGCCGGCGCCGGCAGGGACACGTCTGCATGGCCGCGAGCTCGACGAGGCGAAGCTCGACCGCGTGGAGCGGCTCGAGGCATTCGCGAGTGAGCGCGGCGCGACGCTCCTCGAGGTCGCGATCGGCGGGCTGCTGGCGCAGCCGGCCGTGGTCTCGGTGATCGCCGGTGCGACGAAGCCGGAGCAGGTGCGGGCGAACGCCCTGGCGGGAAACTGGGAGCCGTCGGCCGAGGACCTGGCCGCGCTCCGTTTGCTGTGACCTTTGTTTCCAATTAGGCAACAGCGAGAAGAAAAACTCCGCACGTTGCGCAGATCGCGCTTGTATCCCGCCGTCGGCGCCTGAGAAGGTTCGCCGTCCTGCGTGCAAGGAGGCCGTCCGTGCAGAGCAACAACCCTCCGCCGAACGTCACGATCGTGCTCGAATGCCTCGAATGCGGGGCGAGAGACGATGTCGCCAAGGGATGGCGCGCGTACCTCGAGCCTGAGGCCGAAGGCGTGCTCGTCTTCTGCCCGTCCTGTGCCGAGCGGGAGTTCGGCTGCGGGGACTAGCTACCGTGGCCCGGTGCTCGCCGAGGTCGCTGCCGCCGCGCTGATCTGCCTCGATCCCGGTCACGGCACTGCGCCAAGCATCGGTCTGCAGTTCGAGCCGATCGGGCCGGGGTCGCGGCAACTGAAGATCAAGGACCCCGGCGGTGCAGCCGGGGAGGCTCCGGTGGCGCTCGCGATCGCGAGGCGCACGCGGTCGCTCCTGCTGGCGCGCGGCTACCGCGTGGCGATGACCAGGAACGACGTCGGCTACCGCGGCGGGAACCGCGAGCGCGCACGTTTCTGCAACGAGCGCCACGCGGCGCTGATGATCCGGATCCATGCCGACGGCTCCAGCGACTCCTCGGTGCGTGGGATCTCCACGCTCGTGCCGGCGAGGCGGCGCGGCTGGACGGACGACATCTACGGCTCGAGCAGGCGCGCCGGAGCGCTGCTCCAGCATGAGCTCGTCGTCTCCACCGGCGCTCAGGACCTCGGAGTCGTGGAGCGCGGCGACCTCACGGGGTTCAACTGGTCCGACGTGCCGGCGGTGCTCGTCGAGACGGGCTTCATGTCGAACCGGAGCGAGTCCGCGCTGCTGCGCTCGGCGGGATACCAGCAGCAGCTGGCGGGGGCGCTCGTGCGCGCGACTCAGCGCTTTCTGAGCCGGTAGATCACGCCCCGGCCGCTCGCGAGGACGCGGGGTTTCGAGGAGCCCGGGCCGATGGCGACGATCTCACCGGTCTCCTGCGTCGCGTAGAGAAGACCGTCCGGGCCGAACGCGAGCGCGGTCGGACGCTTCAGCCCAGTCGCGTAGACCTCCGCCGTGAGGCCGCAACACACGGTCAGCGCCGATGCCGGACGCAGTGCCAGCTACAACGCCGAGCCGGCGGAGACGCCGGACACGGTGATCAGGAAGGCGGCTGCGACGGCAGCCCCGAGGCTACGCCTCCCAGGGATCGCCGACAGGATCGGCAGCGCTCGTCTCGGCGGGCTTGCGGCGGCGGAGAAGCCGGCGGCGCTTCGGCGCCGGCTCGGTCTCGGTCTCGGTCTCGGCCTCCGCCTCCGCCTGGACGGGCAGCTTGGCGATGATCGTCTTCGACTCCGGGTCCGGGCCGCTCTCGACGACTGTGGCCTCGACCACCGGCATGTCCCACGGCCCGGTCGTGTCGGCCGCCGGCTTCGAGGCGGCATCGGCGGGTGGAGCGATCTCGTCGAGGCGCCAGCGGGAGCGCTTCGCGGCGGCGGCCCATTCGGTGAGTGCGACGAGTGCCCACGCGACTCCCATTACGAGCACGATCCACGCGGCAGACAGATCGGCGAGCCCGGCCAGGACCGCGACGAGCAACAGGAAGAGTCCCTCGACGACCAGCCGCGGCAACGCCGGACGGCGGGCGAAGGGCGGCGGCACGGCGGCCACCCAGTCAGGGGACCGACCGAGGCCGGTGTTCGCAAGCCCTCTCTCGGCCGGCCAGTCCTCGTCCTCGTAGCGTGCGGGAGCGGTCCGCTCGGCGCGGATCTCCTTCAGCTCCGCGCGCAGTTCGGACGCGACCATCTCGAGCTCGCGCACGCGGTCGGCGAAGGCCGCGAAGGCCTCCTCGACTCGCGCCGGGTCGTACCCCTCCTCGGTGTGCGGCAGCTCGTCGGCCTGCGGCAGCTTTCTCATCTCTTTGAAGTATGCCGCGGGCGCGAAGAAGCCTGCTCAGTGGGTTTTTCAGTCGGGCTCGGAGCCGTGCATCTCGCCGAGTGCCTGCTGCGCCTTGTCGTGGATTTCCCGCCGGCGCTCCTCGATCGAGCGGGGCCGCTCGACCTCGTCGACCGGCTGACCCTCCGCGGCGTCGAACTCGTCGCGGTCGTCTGTCGCCTCGCGTGCCTGCTCGAGCCTGACCCGCAGCTCCTCGGCCGGATCGACCTCGGTCTTCTCCGGGTCCGGCGCCCGCCGGAGGAACCGCCAGAGGGCGGCCAGTCCGAGCGCCCCGCCGATTCCTGCCAGCAATCTGCCCATGGGGCGATGCTACTCTGTCCGCGCTTCCTGCCTCGTCTCGCGTGCGCCGTTCCCGCTCACGCCTGCCGACGTGGCCGCCTAAGACCGAGGGAAGCCTGACGGAAGGAGACCGGGAACGTGAACGACTACGAAATTCTGCTGATGCTGGACCCCGACCTGCCCGAGGAACGGCAGGAGGAGATCGTCAAGCGCACGCGTGACCTCGTCGAGAAGAGCGGCGGCACGTGGGACGGCCAGGACGCCTGGGGCCGCCGCAAGCTTGCGTACGAGATCAACAAGAAATCCGACGGCGTCTACCACCTGCTCTCGTTCAGCGCCGACGGCGACACCCTCGACGAGATCGCGCGCGTCCTCAAGATCGACGACGACGTGATGCGGCACCTGGCGACTCGTCGCTACAAGCCTGGTTCGACCCAGCCAGTAGCGGTGGGCGGGCCGGCGCGGGAGGATGTCTCCGAGCCCATCGACACCTCGTTGGAGGAGGAGTAATGCCCCAGAACATCAACAGCGTCGTCCTCGTCGGCAACCTGACGCGAGACCCGGAGCTGCGACACACCCCGTCCGGGACTGCCGTCACGACGCTCCGCATCGCGGTGAACGATCGTGTCAAGCGCGGTGAGGAGTGGACCGACGCCGCCTACTACTTCGACGTCACCGTCTGGGGCCGCACCGCCGAGAACTGCGCGCAGTACCTCGCCAAGGGCCGCCCGGTGGGCGTCCAGGGGAAGCTGACCTGGCGCGAGTGGGATGCCCAGGACGGCAGCAAGCGCCAGTCGGTGGAAGTCGTCGCCGACAACGTCCAGTTCCTCGGCAGCCGTGGCGAAGACGGCGGCGGTCAGAGCCAGCAGTTCGTGCCTTCGGGTGCGGCGCAGGCCTCGTCCGACGACTTCCCTGCGGCCGCAGCCGACGACGACATCCCGTTCTAGGAGACGTGTAGATGGCACAGCCAAAAACCCAGCAGACGCGCAAGCGTCCCGGCTCTTCGATGGCCCCCGGCCGCCGCAAGAGCTGCCTCTTCTGCAAGGACAAGGTCGAAGAGGTCGACTACAAGAACCTGAACCAGCTCCGGCGCTACATCTCGGAGAAGGGGAAGATCCGCAACCGCCGCATCACCGGCGCCTGCCGGCGCCACCAGCGGCAGGTCGCGGTCGCCGTGAAGCGGGCGCGTGAGATGGCGCTCCTGCCCTACGTGGAGGCGCGCTAGCGATGGAGGTCATCCTCCTGAAAGACGTCGACAAGGTCGGGCTCCGGGGCGAGGTCGTGAACGTCGCCCGCGGCTACGCCCGCAACTTCCTCCTCCCGCGCAAGCTCGCCGAGCCGGCCACGGCGGGCCGCGTGACGGAGCTGAAGAAGATCGAGGACCAGCGTGCCCGCAACGAGGCCCGCACGGTCGAGCAGGCCAATCAGATCGCCGACGTGCTCCGGCAGGCCGAGCTCAGCTTCGACGTCAAGTCGGGGCCGACCGGTGCGCTCTTCGGCTCGGTGACGACGACCGACATCGCCGACCGGATCTGGGCCGACCACAAGATCCGGGTCGACCGCAAGAAGATCGAGACGGACTCGATCCGGCGGATCGGCCGCTACTCGGTTCCGATTCAGCTGTTCGAGAACGTCACCGTCGAGGTGAAGACCCTCGTCGTCCCCGAGGGCGGCGAGCTGCCGCCCGAGGAGGAGCTGGCGGCGATGGAGGCCGCCGAGGCCGAAGTGCAGGCGGCCGCGCAGGCCGAAGCGGAGGCGCACCGCGCCGAGGCCGAGGCCGCCCTGGAGGTCGAGCTCGAAGACGAACCGGAAGCGCCCGCCCAGACACCGGCCGAAGCAGCGGCCGAGCAGGACGACGGGCCGGAGGCCGCGGCCGAGCCGGCGCCGGCGCCCGAGCCCGAGCCCGAGGTTGCGCCGGAGCAGCCCGAGGAGACCGAGCAGCCGTAGTTGTCCACAGCGTGCTCCACAGGCCTGTGGAGCACGCTGTGAACTTCCCGCTCTCAGCGGACAAGGCCGTTTAAGACATTCGGGACAAGTCGTCCGACGTTGTGGATAGCGTCGGGAACGTATGTTCCATTCCCCTGCACGAAGCCAGAATCGGCCGTCCTTGACAGGTCCGGTTCAGTAGGACAATGGCTCAGGTTCTCCCCGCCCCGGCACAATCACCGCACGTGCCGCCGCAGAACCTCGAGGCCGAGGAGTCGGTGCTGGGGGCGATGCTGCTCTCGCCGGGCGCGATCGGGGCGGTCACAGAGATCCTCTCCGCGACGGACTTCTACCGCGAAAGCCACGGAGTGGTCTTCCGCGCCTGCCTTGCGCTGTACCAGCAGGGCGAGCCAGTCGACGCCATTACCCTCGTCGACTCGCTCGAGGAGCGCGGCGAGCTCGAGCAGGTGGGCGGCCGCGCCCGCATCCACGAGCTCGCCGCGCTCGTCCCCGCGACGGCGAACGCGGCGCACTACGCGCGGATCGTGCGCGAGATGGCGACGCTGCGCGGGCTCGTCCGCGCGGGTGCCGAGATCGCACGGCTCGGCCAGGACCGGCCCGGTGAGACCACGGACCTCGTCGACCGGGCCGAGCAGATCGTCTTCGACCTCGCTCAGCAGCGGGTCACGAGCGACTTCAGCCACATCGAAGGGCTGCTGAAGGAGAGCTTCGAGCGGATCATGCACCTGTACGAGGCCGGCGCCGACGTCACCGGCTGTCCCACCGGCTTCAAGGAGCTCGACAAGCTCACGTCGGGCTTCCAGCCGGGGAACCTGATCATCATCGCCGCCCGGCCGTCGATGGGGAAGTCGGCGCTCGCCCTGAACATGGCGCAAAACCTCGCGGTGCGCCACGACGTCCCGGTCGCGCTGTTCACGCTCGAGATGTCGAAGAGCGAGGTGACGCAGCGGATGATGTGCAGCGAGGCGAAGGTCGAGTCGCAGAGCCTGCGGACCGGCAAGCTGAAGCCCGAGGACTGGCCGCGCCTGACGGCGGCGTGCGACAAGCTGATGAAGGCGCCGATCTGGGTCGACGACACCGGCTCGATCACGATGATGGAGATCCGCTCGAAGGCGCGCCGGCTCAAGTCCCGCGAGCCGACGCTCGGCCTGATCATCGTCGACTACCTCCAGCTGATGACCTCGGGCGGGAACTCCGAGAACCGCGTCCAGGAGGTCTCCCAGATCTCGCGCCAGCTGAAGATCCTCGCGCGCGACCTCGAGGTGCCGATCCTCGCGCTCTCGCAGCTCTCGCGGGCGGTCGAGCAGCGACACGACAAGCGACCGATCCTGTCCGACCTGCGCGAGTCGGGCTCGATCGAGCAGGACGCCGACCTGGTCGGCTTCGTCTATCGCGACGAGTACTACAACGGCGAGGAATCCGACTCCCAGGGGATCGCCGAGTTGATCCTCGCCAAGCACAGGAACGGGCCGACGGACACGATCAAGCTCTCGTTCCTGAAGCGATACGCCAAGTTCGCCGACCTCGCGGCGGCGTAGGAAAGGGGATTCGATGATCGATCAGACGATCTGGCTCTCACCACGAGCAACGTCGTACACCGTCGTCTGCGAGGAGTGCGCCGCCGAGCACGGCTACCTCGGCGCCCAGGTGGAGGGACGGCTCGAGCTCGACCGCGAGCACACCGCCGTCACGTGCGTGCGGGGCCACGAGATCCGCGTCGAGCGCGCCAACCACCACCCCATCGGCGTGCTCTCGGTCTAGTTCGGGCAGACTCCAGGTCGTGCCTGCCACCGTCATCGTCGGTGCGCAGTGGGGCGACGAAGGCAAGGGCAAGATCGTCGACCTGCTTGCGCAGGAGTCGGACGTCGTCTGCCGCTACCAGGGTGGGCCGAACGCCGGGCACACCGTGATCGTCGACGGCGAGACGTTCAAGTTCCGTCAGCTCCCGTCGGGGATCCTCTCCGGCAAGGTCAGCGTCCTCGGCGCCGGCTGCGTCGTCGATCCGGAGGTGCTGCTCGGCGAGATCGACGATCTGGAGGCGCGTGGGATCAGCGCCGACCCGCTCAAGATCTCGGGCAACGCGCACCTGATCATGCCGTGGCACATCGCGATCGACGGCGCGAGCGAGAAGCGGCTCGGCAAGCTCCAGATCGGGACGACGCGGCGCGGGATCGGCCCCGCGTATGCCGACAAGGCGGCACGCATCGGGATCCGTGTCCAGGACCTGCTCGACCCGAAGATCCTGCGCCAGAAGATCGAGACCGCACTCGCCGAGAAGAACGTCTGGCTCGTTCGCGTCTACGAGCACGAGCCGTTCGAGCTCGAGGATGTCGCCTCGCGCTACGAGGCCTTTGCGCAGCGCCTTCGCCCGTACGTCGCCGACACGTCACTCCTCGTCGACGACGCGATCCGCGCCGGCAAGCGTGTCCTGCTCGAGGGCGCGCAGGGGACGCTGCTCGACCTCGATCACGGCACCTATCCCTTCGTCACCTCGTCGAACCCGATCGCCGGCGCGGCCGCAACCGGGATCGGGATCGGGCCGACGCGCATCGACGAGGTGCTCGGCGTCTCGAAGGCGTACGTCACCCGTGTCGGCGCCGGGCCCTTCCCGAGTGAGATGGAGACGGAGATCGGCGACCAGGTTCGCGAGCTCGGGCAGGAGTTCGGCACGGTCACCGGTCGGGACCGCCGGCCGGGTTGGCTGGATCTCGTCGCGCTCCGCTACGCCGTCCGGCTGAACGGGATCACGTCGCTCGCCTTGACGAAGCTCGACGTGCTCTCCGCCTTCGACGAGCTCCAGGTGTGCGTCCGCTACCGGCTGCCCGACGGGACGGAGACTCCGAACTTTCCGGCCCACCAGAGCGACTTCCACCATGCCGAGCCGGTGATGGAGACCGTTCCGGGCTGGGGCGAGCCGCTCGACGACTGCGTCACCATCGACGACCTGCCCGAGGCGGCCCGCGCCTACGTGCAACTCGTCGAGCTCGCCCTCGACGTGCCGGTCCGGCTCGTCGGGACGGGAGCCGCACGCGAGCAGGTGCTCGCAGCGGCGTGACTCTGGGCTAGATCACCTTCCAGGGATCGACGTAGATGTCGTCGACCTGCCACGTGCCGCTTCCGAAGAGGAGCCCTTTCGGCGTGAAGCGAAGCGCCATCTCGGACGTGAGCCCGTTCAGCGTCAGGGCGTTCACCGTGCCCATCAGCTGCAGCGCAGGCGGGCCCGGTGACCACGACTTCGTCGGCAGTCCCGGGGGAAGAAGATCGAGCGAGCGCTGGCGCCCGGAAGCATCCGTGTAGACGGCCTCGACTCGCAGGTACGAGAGCGCGGCGCCGCCGGTCGAGAAGTAGCGGACGATCGGCAGTACGAGACCCATGCACATCGGCGGGCTCGTGGCCGAGCTCCCTGCAGGCAGCAGCAGCGAATGTGAATCCTGGGCGGAGGTCACGAAGGAGGACTCGTTGCCGCTGACGACGCGCGCGCCGCCCGAGAGGCTCCAGCCCTGGGCGCCCGACTCGAAGTCGCCGCCCGGCAGGAGCGAGTAGGGGAGCGGGTCGAGGAAGCGCATGAACGGATGAACCGGCTGGTAGTCGCAGCCGAGCAGCGATCCGTCCGCTGCTGCCGCCGGCGAAGCCGAGACAGCAGCCACCGCAACGAGCGCCGTGAACAGCGCCAGCAGGTTCCGAGCGCTCTTCCGTGAAATCGCCGCAACGTTCATCGTCCGCTTTCTCCCTTGTCCGAACCGCAGTCGTCTCAGTGTCTGTAGGTGTCCGCGTACTCGGGCATGCCCCTTCTGGGTGAGGGCGGGTCTAGGATCAATCCCCCGATCGAGTGACCGTGCGGCCCCAGAGGCCTCCGATACTCGGACGTGAGCACCGCGGCGGGAACCGAAGCCTGGTCTGCTGAGCCATCGACCCGTCCCGGGGTCGATCTCGACCCTGCCCGCGATCAGCCGATCGAGGACGGCCGCGCCCGGCGTGACCAGCGCCTCGGCAGCCGGGGGCTGTGGGCGAGCATGCTCACCGGCGGCATCTTCCTGGCGGTCGCGCTCCCGCTCTTCTGGTTCTACGACTCGGGGATCGCCGTCTCGCCGCTCGTCGTGGCGATGCTCGTCGGCGCCTACGCGCTCGCCTACAACGTCGAGTTCGAGGTCGGGCCGGGACTCGCTCCGGCGACGCAACTCGTCTTCGTGCCGCTGCTCTTCCTCCTCCCGCTCGAGCTCGTGCCGCTGTGCGTGGCTGCGGGCGTGATGCTCGGGAACGTCCTCGAGCTCGTCGAAGGCAGGATCCGGCTCGAGCGGGTGCTGGGCCGGCTGGGCGAGGCCTGCTATTCGCTCGGCCCCGTGCTCGTCCTCGTCGCGGCCGGCGCTCCCGCACCGGGCGACGCGGCGATGCTCGTGCTGCTCGCGGCGCTCGCCGCCCAGTTCGCCGTCGACTTTGCGATCGCCACGATGCACGCGCGCATCGCGCTCGGAATCTCGCCCCGCCTCTTCATCCGCGACCTGTCCGTCGCGTGGGGGGTGGATGCGACCCTCGCCCCGATCGGGCTGCTGGCCGCGCTCGCGGCCGTCGATCATGCTGCCTGCCTTCCTGCTCGTGCTCCCGCTCGTCGGTCTCCTGCGCACCTTCGCGCGCGAGCGGCGCAGCCCGTGTCGATCACGCCCTCGAGCTCAGTCATGCGTATCGCGGCACCGCGCTCCTGCTGGGAGACGTCGTCGAGGCAGACGATGCGTACACGGGCTCGCACAGCCGCGATGTCGTCTCACTCTCGATCGCCGTCGCCGAGCAGCTCGGGCTCGACTCACGCGGCCGCCGCGACACGGAGTTCGTGGCGCTGTTGCACGACGTCGGCAAGATCCGGATCCCGAACGAGATCATCAACAAGCCGGGTCCGCTCACCCCCGAGGAGCGTGCGATCGTCGAGACGCATACGGTCGTCGGCGAGGAGATGCTCGACCGGGTCGGCGGCGTGCTCGGGAACGTGGGCAGCCTCGTCCGCTCCTGCCATGAGCGTTTCGGCGGCGGCGGCTACCCCGACGGGCTCGTCGGCGACGAAATCCCGCTTGTCGCGCGGATCGTCTGCTGCTGCGATGCGTACAGCGCGATCACGACCGACCGTCCCTACCGCGCCGGGCGCTCCGCCGAGGAGGCGCTCGAGGAGCTCCGCCGGTGCGCGGGGTCGCAGTTCGACCCGGACGTGGTCGAGGCGCTCGCCCGGGTCGCCGCCGTGCCCGCCTAGGGCTGCCGTACTTCGCGGGGAGTAGACTCGGCCGCCGTGAAGGTGCTCCTGGTCGGGTCGGGCGGGCGCGAGCACGCGCTCGCATGGAAGCTCGCGCAGGCACCGGGCCTCGGCTCGCTCCATGCTGCTCCCGGCAACCCCGGGATCGCGCGGCTCGGCGACTGTCACCCGGTGCGGGCCGAGGACGGCGAGAGCCTGCTCGGCCTCGCGCGCAGCCTGGACGTCGATCTCGTCGTGGTCGGCCCGGAGGCGCCTCTCGTCGCCGGTGTCGCCGACGTCCTGCGCCGGAACGGGGTCGCCGTCTTCGGCCCCGGCCGCGCGGCCGCGCGAATCGAGGGCTCGAAGAGCTTCGCGAAGGCCGTCCTGGCTGCGGCAGGCGTTCCGACGGCCGAGACGCTCGCCGTCGCTCGCCCGCCGTGCGTGGTCAAGGTCGACGGGCTGGCGGCGGGGAAAGGCGTCTTCGTCTGCGAGACGGTGGAACAGCTCGACGAGGGTCTGCGCGCGGCCGCCGCCTTCCCGGGCCCGATCGTGATCGAGGAGCTGCTCGTGGGCGAGGAGGTGTCCGTCTTCGCGCTGGCCGACGGGCGCGGCGTGGTGCCGCTGGCGCCGGCGCAGGACTTCAAGCGGATCGGCGAGGGCGACACCGGGCCCAACACCGGCGGCATGGGCTCTTTCTCCCCGGTGCCGGGCATGGGCGCCGGCGAGGTCGCGGAGCTCGTCGAGCAGATCCACAAGCCGGTCGTCGAGGAGCTCGCGAGGCGCGGCGCGCCCTTCGTCGGCGTGCTCTTCGCCGGGCTGATGCTGACGCCGGACGGACCGAAGGTGCTCGAGTTCAACTGTCGCTTCGGCGACCCCGAGACTCAGTCGATCCTGCCCCGTCTGGAAGGCGATTTCCTCGGCGCGCTCGCCGCGGCTGCGGGGGGCGAGCTCGAGGGCGTCGAGCTCACCGCCTCCGACGACGCTGCGGTGACCGTCGTGCTCGCCGGCGGCCAGTACCCGGAGAGCTCCGACAGCGGCTCGGCGATCGAGGGGATCGAGGAGGCGGAGGCGGCGGGTGCCCTCGTCTTCCACGCCGGCACCGCGTTGTACGGCGACCGGCTGGTGACGAACGGAGGGCGGATTCTCGGCGTCACCGGCACCGGGGCGACCATCGGCGAGGCGCGCGACCGCGCGTACGCCGGCTGCGAGCGGATCACGTTCGCCGGGGCACGGTACCGCGGCGACATCGCTCTCACAGCGTCCGGGGCCAGGGGCTGAGCTTCCGGAGCGGGCGGTAGACTCGCTCAGGTGATTTCGCGCTACTCCCGCCCGGCCATGTCGGCGATCTGGTCGGACGAGGCGAGGCTGGCGCGCTGGCTGGAGGTCGAGCTCGCCGCGCTGGAGGGCTGGGCGGAGACCGGCGTCGTGCCGCGCGAGGCGATCGACACGATTCGCGAGCGGGCGGTCGCTCCGACGCCGGAGCGCGTGGCCGAGATCGAGGCGCGGACGCACCACGACGTCGCCGCCTTCGTGGACGCGGTCGCCGAGGGTCTCGGCGAGGAGGGGCGCTGGTTCCACTACGGGCTGACGTCGTCGGACGTCCTCGACACCGCCCTCGCGCTTCAGATCCGCGAGGCCGGCACACTGATCCTGGCCGGGATCGACCGAGCGTTCGCCGCCGTCGTGGGACGCGCCGAGGAGCATCGCGAGACCCTGACGATCGGCCGCACCCACGGTGTCCACGCCGAGCCGACGACCTTCGGTCTCAAGCTCGCGGGCTGGGCCTTCGCGCTCGAGCGTGATCGCACTCGGGTGGCGCGCGCGCTGGAAGGGATGAGGGTCGGCAAGCTCTCGGGCGCTGTCGGCACCTACTCTGCGGCAGAGCCCGAGGTCGAGCGGGTCGCCTGCGAGCGACTCGGGCTCGAGCCCGCGCCGAGCTCGACGCAGATCCTTCAGCGCGACCGCCACGCCGAGGTGCTGAACGCGCTCGCGCTCCTCGCAACGTCTCTCGAGCGGTTCGCGCTCGAGATCAGACATCTCGCCCGGACCGAGGTGCGGGAGGTCGAGGAGCCCTTCGGAAGCGGTCAGAAGGGATCGTCGGCGATGCCGCACAAGCGGAACCCGATCATCTCCGAGCGGATTTGCGGCCTGGCGCGCGTTGTTCGGGCAGCCGCGGTCGTCGGACTCGAGAACGTCGCGCTCTGGCACGAGCGGGACATCTCACACTCCTCGGCCGAGCGGATCGTGCTGCCCGACGCGTTCCTCGCCGTCGACTACATGCTCGACCGGTTCGCGTGGCTGATGGAAGGACTCGTCGTCCGAGCCGAGCGCATGCGCGAAAACGTCGACGCGAGCCATCGTCTGTACTTCAGCCAGCGCCTGCTGCTCGCACTCGTCGAGGCCCGCCTCTCTCGCGACGACGCGTACCGGCTCGTGCAGCGCCACGCGATGCGCGCCTGGGACGAGGGTCTGGACTTCCCGGAGCTCGTACGCGCCGATGCCGAGATCGCCGGGCGCGTCGACCTCGACGCCGTGTTCGACCTCGGCGCCTACACACGCCATGTCGAGGTCGTCTTCGACCGGCTTCGTGCGCTCAGCCGGGAGCAGGTCCATGCCTGAGGCCGCGATCCATCTCGGCAGCGGCAAGGTGCGCGAGCTGTACGCCCTCGACGACGAGCGCCTGCTGCTCGTCGCCTCCGATCGGATCTCGGTGTTCGACGTGGTCCTCCCAACCGAGGTCCCCGACAAGGGGCGGGTGCTCACCGGCCTGTCGGCGTTCTGGTTCGCGCGGACGCAGGGCATCGTCCCGAATCACCTGCTCGCGCTCCGCAACGACGGTCGATCACTCGAATGCCGCCGCCTCGAGATGCTTCCGGTCGAGATCGTCGTCCGCGGCTACCTGTCGGGCTCCGGGTGGAAGGACTACTCGAGGACCGGTGCCGTCTGCGGCCATCAACTGCCGCAAGGTCTGCGCGAATCCGACCGCCTGCCCGAGCCGATCGTCACGCCCGCGACGAAGGCCCAGTCCGGCCACGACGAGAACATCGACGGGCGTGCTGCGGCCGACCTGGTCGGCGCCGAGCGCTGGGCCGAGGTGGAAGCGGTCGCGCTCGCGCTCTACCGCTTCGGGGCCGCACATGCCGAGGCGCGCGGAATCATCCTCGCCGACACGAAGTTCGAGCTCGGGGTCGACCACGACGGCACGCTCGTGCTCGGAGACGAGGCGCTGACGCCGGACTCGTCCCGCTTCTGGCCCGCGGCCGACTACGCACCTGGCGGCCCGCAGCCGTCGTACGACAAGCAGTACGTGCGCGACTACACCGAGAGCCTGGGCTGGGACAAGACGTACCCGGGCCCCGAGGTTCCGGCGGACGTCGTCGCCGGCACACGCGCCCGTTACGTCGAGGCGTTCGAGTTGTTGACGGCGCTTGCGTTCGACGACTACGTCGCCGACCCGCAGGTGGTGCTCGGGTGAGGGTCACCGTTCTCGTCAGGCCGAAGGAAGGAATCCTCGACCCGCAGGGTGAGGCGGTGCAGGGGTCGTTGCGCAAGCTCGGCTTCTCGGTGGGAGGAGCGCGCGTCGGCCGGCTCGTCGATCTCGAGGTCGACGCGGCGACTTCGCACGAGGCGAAGGCCGCTGTCGAGCGGATGTGCCAGGAGCTCCTCGCCAACCCGCTGATCGAGAGCTTCGAGATCGAGGTGCCGGAGGCGTGAGCATCAGGCCGCGGATCGCGGTGCTCGTCTTCCCCGGCTCGAACGACGACCGGGACGCCGCCTGGGCGCTCGGCGCGCTCGGTGCCGACCCGCTGCTCGTCTGGCACGCCGAGCCGGAGCTCCCCCGCGGCACCGAGGCCGTGGTGCTTCCGGGCGGCTTCTCGTACGGCGACTACCTGCGCTGCGGCGCGATCGCCCGCTTCGCGCCGGTGCTCGACGCGGTGCGACGGTTCGCGGACGCGGGCGGTCCCGTGCTCGGCATCTGCAACGGGTTTCAGATCCTCTGTGAGGCCGGGATGCTGCCCGGCGTGCTGCGCCGCAACCGCGATCTCGAGTTCATCTGCCGCGACGTGCGCCTGCGTGTCGAGCGCACTGACACGCTCTTCACCAGCCGCTGCGAGCCAGGACAGGAGCTGACGATCCCGGTGAAGAACGGGGAGGGGAACTGGTACGCGGACGAGGAGCTCTACCGCGAGCTGGAGGCGTCGGGCCAGCTGGTCCTGCGCTATGCGGAGGACTGCAACGGCTCGGTGGGCGATGTGGCGGGCGTGTGCAACGAGGAGCGAAACGTCTTCGGTCTGATGCCGCATCCCGAGCACGCGGTGGACACGCTGCTGGGCTCCGGCGACGGCGCCCTGCTGCTGGACGCGCTCGTCGACGCCGCGCGCGAGCGCACGTTCGCGACTGCCTGACCGAGGGCCGTGCCGCTTCACAGTCGCAGCGCTTCCTCGAGCCCGGGGTGTTTCGCGAGCGCCGTGCGAAGCCGCTCGAGATCCTTGACCCGCAACGTCACGGGTCCGCGCCGGACGACGCCGTCTGTGGCATAGGCGAAACGCACGAGCCGCTCACCCTTGCCGGTCTCGAGCAGCTGCACCAAGGAGGCGAAGCGCTTGTCGCCTGCCTGCTGCGGCAGCTTCAGCTCCTCGAGCAATGTTGCGTTGCCCCACGGCGTCGCCGCTGTCGACGCGGCTCGGGTGTCTCCGTTCTTCATGCCGCGGACGCTACGGAGCGATCCGCAACGGGTGTGTGACGCCTTCGCACCGAAACCAAAACGATCGTTCCCCCGTTGTCTTCACATGCCGAGAGCGATCTGGAGCGGTGCGATCTCGTTCGGGCTCGTGAACGTGCCCGTGCGCATGTACAGCGCGATCGAGGAGAAAGACCTGCATTTCCACCTGATCCACGAGCCCGACAACGGTCGGATCGGCTACCAGAAGTTCTGCAAGAAGGAAGAGAAGCTCGTCCCGGAGGACGAGATCGTGAAGGCCTTCGAAACCAGCAAGGACAAGCACGTCGTCCTCACTGACGAGGACTTCGACTCGGTGAAGGCCGAGGGTGTGAAGACGATCGACATCTCCGACTTCGTCCCCTACGACGAGATCGATCCGATCTACTTCGACCGCACCTACTTCCTCGGGCCGCAGGACGGTGCCGAGAAGGTCTACGCGCTGATGCGCGAGGCAATGGAGCGCACCGGCCTCGCCGCGATCGGCAAGTACGTGATGCGCGAACGGCAGTACCTCGGCTGCCTGCGCGTGCGCGACGGCGTGATCGCGCTGGAGAAGATGTTCTTCCACGACGAGATCCGCCCCTCGAAGGACCTGGCTCCCGGCAAGCGCAAGGTGCCGAAGGAGGAGCTCGAGCTCGCGACCGCGCTGATCGAGCGCTTCACGGGGACGTTCGAGCCCGAGAAGTACGAGGACACCTACCGCAAGGCTCTCCTCGCGGTCGTCAGGGCGAAGCAGAAGGGGAAGACGATCACGGCCCCCGAGCCGGAGCCCGAGGAGGAGCCGACCGACCTGCTCGCCGCGCTGAAGGCATCTGTCGACGCCGCGAAGAAGGGTCGCGGGTCGGTGCGGGCAAAGCGGCCGCCGGCCCGGAAGAAGTCGACGACGCGCCGGAAGACCGCGAAGCGCTAGCGGCTAGAGCTTGCGGATCGCGTCGCCGCGGCGGACCGTGCCCGGCTCGACGACCCTTGCGTTGATCCCGCGCAGGTTGAGGTGGCGGTGCGCCTTCGTGTTCACGAACCGGTGTGCATCCTTTCCGAATCGGCTCATGAACTTGACGCAGCCGTCGTGGGGCGCGGCCGATACCTCGATCACCGCCGTACCAAGCGAGAGCCGGGTGCCCGCGGGGAGGTTCGTCTCCGAGATGTCGAAGTCGACGTAGAACTGGTCGCCGGCAAGCGCCCAGCGCTCACGGTCGGCGGCCGCCACGAGGTCGACCGCGCGCGCGTTCGCGAGGGTCAGCTGCGCGTCGAGGTTCGACGAGCCGTCGTCCGTGCTCTTGCTGCCGCGCGTGTACCAGTTGTCGCCGACGAGGCCCTGCGCGAGATCGAGCTCGGCCTCCTCGACCGGCTCGCGCTCGTCGACCGCCGGACGACGCACGATCAGGTCGACCGTGCCCACGTCGCTCGGGGAGCGCAGGATCTCCGCAAGCCCGGCTTCGAGCTGCTCCAGGTCCAGATGCTCTACGGCTCGTTCCTCGGAGGTGGTCACGACGCTGTTCTATCACGCGGCTTGACACGCGCCCATAAAACCTGGGTATAGAGGCAATTCGCACGAGCGGCCGCACGCAGACGGGAGTCGGCTCGCGCGTTCCGTCATTTTCCAGGGGAGGGCACAGTGGTGCGTCGAATCAGTCTCTCGTTTTCGTTGATCCTCGCGGCACTCGCCGTCGCCCTCATCGGCTCCGCTTCTGCCTCGGCCGCGATTGGGCCGCCCTGGTGCGGGACACCGAGTCCGGACGCCACCGCTGCGCTTCCCGACGGCACGGATCCGTCCGACCCAGTCGGGAGCTACCCGCACATCCCCTGGTATGCGATCGGCTGCACGCTCGATGCAATCGCGGCGCAGAGCAACGGGCGGATGACCGTCGAGGTGATCGGCCAATCCGCACTCGGACGGGACATGTACCTCGCGACGATCAACGCGCTCCAGACCGACCACCAGACGAAGAGTTTCAGCAACTGGCGGAAGTTCCGCTCGCTCGCGCTCGAGGATCCGAGGAGGGCTCAGGCCGGGCTGTCGAGCATGCGCGGTGCGATCAAGGTGCCGCTTTACGTGCAAGCCGGGATCCACGGGAACGAGTCGGAGGGCATCGATGCGTCGCTCCAGATCATCGAGCGCCTGGCGACGACGCCGTACGGCACAGATCCCGAGGTCGACACGATCCTCGACAACGCCGTCGTGCTCTTCAACGTGATCCAGAACCCGGACGGGCACATCGCGAACCTGCGCGCGAACGGGAACAACTTCGACCTCAACCGCGACTTTCTGACCCAGTCACAGTCCGAGACGAGGGCATCGATCGCGATCATGCAAAAGTGGCTCCCGCCCGAGACGCTCGATCTGCACGGCTACGTGACGCCGACGCTGATCGAGGCGACAACCAAGCCGCATAACCCGAGCATCGAGTACGACCTCTGGCTGAAGTGGAACCAGGCGCGGATCGACGCGAACGAGGCGGCGATGAATGCGATCGGGTTGGCGGTGACGCGTCCGATCAACGACTGGTGCCCCAACGGGGACGCCCCACCAGCCTCGACCGGGCTCTGTGCGGGCGGGATCCAGCCGGGTCCGGCGGTGGCCGAAGGCTGGGACGACTGGGGGCCGTTCTACACCCCGATGTACTCGCAGCACATCGGCCTCAACGGCTCGACGGTCGAGATGTGCAACTCGACCGGCACGGCCTGCGGCATCCCCGGATCGACGACTCATCCCCGCGGCCGCGTCGGTGCACGGACGGCGCAGTACACCGTCGTCTGGTCGACGCTCCTGTATGACGTCGCGAACCGCTACGACCTGACCTGGGACCAGGCGGAGATCTACGTTCGCGGCGAAGAGAATGCCGCCCGGCCGGCGTGCTGCCCGCCACCGTTCGACGTGGCGAACAACTGGATGACCGAGTACCCAGCGGCCCATGTGATTCCGGTCGGTGCAGGTCAGCGAAGTGACGCCGAGGCCAACCGGCTCGTCGAGTGGCTACTCGCCAACGGCATCGAGGTCGGGCAGACCACCGCGGACTCCACCTACGGCGGGCAGACTTTCGCGAAGGGCTCGTACGTCGTCGCGATGACCCAGCCGCACCGTGGGCTCGCGAACACCGCACTCGGCGTCGGCGACGACATCTCCGCCTCGATCACCCAGCTCTACGCGCCGCCCGCGGCGTGGAGCCATGGGTACCTCTGGGGCGCCGATATCGTCACGATCCCGCGGGGCGCCGCCTTCCAGCCCGCTCAACGCCGGGTGGACAAGCCCGGGCACCTGACGGGTGGCGTCGATTCCGGGAAGGCGGATCGCTACGTCCTGGAGATCGACTCGCCCACTGCCGTTCGGGCGCTCAACCAGCTCGTCGGGGCGGGAGTGCTGGCGCAGATCGCGCTCGCGCCGTTCGCGGGTGCAGGAGGGACGCTCCCCGCGGGCAGCGCCGTCTTCGCGGCCGACGACACGACGAAGGCGGTCCTCGACACGGTCGGCAAGGAACGGGGGCTGCATTTCCAGCCGGCCCGCGCGGCCTCACTTCCGGCGCTCGATCCGGTCGACCACACGCCGCGGATCGCCGTGCTGACGGCCGCTGTGAACCAGGACGTGTGGTCGCTGCGGAACCTCGGCTTCACGGTCGACCCGATCTCGACCGCGACGCTCAACACCGCCGCTCACGGATCCGCTCGAGGGCTACGACGTCGTCTTCAACACCGCCGCCTGGCCTTCGGCCGCGAACCCGCTGGCGCGAACGCGGCTGACTGCGTTCTTCGCGCGCGGCGGCGGCTATCTCGGCGCCGGTGCGAACGGCGGCAACTTCCTGACGACGGGTGCGCAACTCGTCGGGCTCACGGCGGTCTCGCGTACCGGCAACGGCCGGAGCGGGATCCTCTACTGGGCGAACACCCTCGGCGCTGCGAGCCCGGTCGTCGGTGCCTATCCCGCGATCGACACGTTGATCGCCGATCCGCCGACGTGGTTCACCACGGTGCCGACCACGCTCACCGTCGACGGCCGCCTGCCCGCTACGGGGATCCTCGCGGCCGGGCTCTGGCTGATGGATCCGCAGTCCGCGTCCGCTCCGGGGTCGGCCGTCATCGCGCACGGCACGAACGCGGCAGGTACCGCGCGCGTGACGCTGTTCGCCAACAACCCGCTCTACCGCGCTGATCCTGAGCGCGAGTGGCCGAGCCTGGGCGCAGCGGCCTACTGGGTCGACCAGTAGCGCCGGGCCGGCGTGGGGGAGGGACCGGTGATGTCCGTCCCTCCCCCACGCAGCGCGTTAGCCGCCGATGAGAGCGGCGTGAGTGTGCAGGCGCATCGTCTCCTGGTCAGAATCACGACGAAGGAGACGACATGCACAGCCTGATGACAGGAACGATGTGGAGCCGCGCCGCCCGGCTCGCATGTGCATTGGGATTCGCCGCGGTCGCGTCGGCCATGCCCGCGGTGGGGAGTGCCGCCACCGATGTCCCGTACTCGCTTCAGGTCAACGCGCTCACGGGGCCGCAAGGCGGGCTGCTCAGGATCGAGGTCGACGCTGAGGCACCCGCCTCGGCCGTCGAGACGTTGAGTGTCGTTCATGTCTCGGTAAACGGGCCGACGATCCGCGTGTTGAGGAACGTGGCCGCCCCGGGCGGGGTCGCCGAAATCGAGCTCGGACCGGTTGCCCGAGGGGCCACGGTGAGTGCCAGCGTGCACGTGCGGAGCAGCAGCACGGGAGGGCTCGTCCTGTTGCGGCGGGCTGCGACCGCGCGACTGCGTCCGGATCTCGTCGTCGCGGCCGTCCACGCGCCGCCGCAGACGCTCACGACGCGGGCGATCGACGTGGTCGCCGATATCTCCGAGCTGAACGGCGATGTCGGCGCAGCCGCCACGCTGAGACTCATGCTCGGTCCGACCCCGGTTGCCGAGCCGAAGACGGTGACGGTGCCGAAGGGCGGCAGCGTCTCGGTCCAGTTCCCGGGGTGAGCCTGCACGACAGCGATCGTCCGCTGAGCTGTCGGTGCTGATCGACGAGGCGGTGCCGTTCGAGACCGACGCGACGAACAATTCGCGCTCGCGCACGGTCGAGGTGACCGAGCACGAGCTCGTCCGCTCGAACGTGCTCGTCCAGGCGCTCGGCGGCTATGGCGCGCAGTTCAACCAGCACGTCTACGCGCCGGTGACGAACCCGCCCGGCCGCGACGTTGCCGCGACTTCGAGGCGAAGGTGAAGGCGCTCGAGCCGCAGCTCGTCCGGATCTTCTACAACGACGACTTCGAGGAGCGGCAGCCGAATCGCGGTGGCCGAACCTCGCAGTCGTTCTAGGACACCGTCGCAGCTCGCGCACGAGGCTGGCGCGACGATCAACATCACCTACCAGGCCGTCGAACGTCGGCGAAGGTCGACCCGGTGCGCGATCGATGGCCTCGGTTCGCCGGCGTGCTCGAGGATCTGGTCGCAGGTCACGGGCTACACGAGCGTCGCTGGGTGACGGTCGCGAAACGAGCCCAACGCGACGCGAGCGGTCACGATGGCCCGAGTATCGAGGCGCTCTACCGTGCGCTTGACGACCGACGCTCGAGCTCGCAGCTCGGGCCTCGACGAGCAGATCCGGCTGATGGGCGGCGACCTGGTGCGAGACAACCAGCGGATCTGGTTCGCAGTACATCGCGGCGAACATGAGCGACGTCCTCGACGCGTACTCGGTGCACATCTACTGGGACTACTGGGACACGCCGTTCTTCACGGAGTCCCGGCTCAAGGACGTGCGCAAGATCGTCACCGACGAGCTGTCCGGTCGAAGCGCGCAAGCCGACCTACGTCATGGAGTTCGGCGTCCGCGGGGCTCGGACGTTCCCGGGCAAGCCGACGATCGTCGAGTCGGGCTACTGGGAGGACGGCGCCGAGATCGCGCCGCACGAACATCGCGCGCGTTCCAGCAGCTGTGGTTCGATCTCAGCACGGTCCAGCTCGGCTTCACCGGGTCGGTCGAAGTGGGACGCGTACTGGGGCAAGTACGACCCGTACGGCAACTCGTTGTACGCGATGATCGGGCCTGCCTCTGAGGGATGGCCGCTCTTCCCGACCTACCACGCGTCGCGCCTGCTGCTCGCAGACGACGCAGCAGGCGCTGGCAGGTTCTGCAGGTGGCGCCCTGGGCAGGACGACGACTGGCATGAGTCGGCGATGCCCGACCAGCCGGAGAAGGAGATCGCCGCGTACGCCGACGATGCCGGGCATCTGACGCTGATCGGGCTCGACTCGCACGGCCGCGACCTGAACACGGTCTCCAGCGATCCGGCTCCCGCGTACAGCATCGGCGGCCTGCCGGCGAACACGGCGTTCAATCTCGTGCTCTGGAACGCGACCGGGAACGGCGAGAACTCGCTCGCCGGCACGGTCACGACCGACGCGGCCGGCGTCGCCCGCTTCGAGGTGCCGTTGCAAGCGGCGTTCGCGCTGACGACGGTGCCCGTCTCCTGAGCTACGATCCCGGGGGTGCGCGTCGCGCGCCTCCGGGATCAGCTCTTGCGGCCGACGAAGATCGCCCAGCCGAGACGGGCTCGCTGCGAGCGGAGGTAGTCGTCTCGACGGGCGAGGTGCTGCTCTCTGATCGTCCCCGCGTCCGCGTGCGCGGGGTTGGCTGCGAGCCACTCCTCGAGGGCGCGCCAATGCAGGCTCTCGTAACGGTCCCAGTCGTCCTCGGAGGCTGCGATCAGGCCGGTGAGAGCGAGGCCGCTGGACTGGAAGCGGTCGACGGTCGCGACGAGGTCGACGAAGTCGTCTTCGGCGACTCCGGACTCGTGCCAGAAGGGCTCGCCGATCGCGACGAAGCCGCCGGGCCGGACCACCGGAGCGAGCGCCGTCGCCGCATCGCGGATGTTGCCCCAGACGAAGCTCGCACCGAGACAGAGCGCAGCGTCCCATGTGTCGCGCTCGAGCGAGTAGGCGGCAGCGTCGGCGGTCTCGATCGACACCAGTCCGCCGAGTCCGCGTGCCGCGACTCTGGCGCGGGCCTCGTCTGCGAACTGCGGTCGCAGCTCGACGCCCTGGATCCGGCAGCCGAACGCCTCGGCGAGCACGATCGCCGGCCCCGCCTTCCCACATGCCAGATCAACGACGCGGCTCGATTCGTCGAGGCGGAGGTACGCCCCGAGAAGCCGGATCTTCTCGGCGCTGGTCGGATCCTGGATCTCGTGGTCGCGCTCGGCGACCTCCCACGACCAGCTCACGCAGAGGCCTCGTCGGCGAGCTCGAGCAGCTTCGTCACGGTGCGCCAGTTGCGGTTCGTCCCCGAGCCGCTGACGCCGGTCTTCGCGAGGAGCTTTGCGAGCGGCGAGCTCTGGAGGCCCGCCGGATGCCACGAGTAGACCTCCCGGCCGCTCACCGCAACCTGCTCGGGCGCGACGTCCACGTCGCGGAGCTCGCGCACCAGCTTCGCCGCCGGCTTCGTGCGGAGAAAGGTGACGAGGTAGCGCGAAGGGTCCTTCGCCACGTCGGCGAGCGGATCGTGGTCGATGACCGCGGCGAGCTCGGCCCGCGTGCGGACGATCACCTCGACCGGGAATCCGAGACCGGCCTCGAGCTCTCGCTCGAGCTTCTTTCCCAGGCGGTCGGCTGAGAGGCTGCTGGTGAGCACGACGTTGCCGCTCTGGAGGTGCGTGCGGACGTCCTCATAGCCGTGGCGCGCGAGGAGCTTGCGCAGGTCGGCCATGCCGATGCGCCGGTGGCCGCCCACGTTGATCCCGCGCAGGAGAGCGATTCGCCGTTTCGAGGCAGGGGCCATCAGCTGAAGACTACGAGCGGTCGGGACCGCTCACGCGGCCTTCGGTCTCCGGAAGAGCGTGACGCCGAGTGCAACGAGCCCGACAACGAGGCCGGCGATCGCGAGGCCGAGCGTGAGCCCATCGCGTCCGCCTTCGTCGGCCGACGCGGCTGGGGCGGCTGCCGATGCTTGGCCCGCCCTGGGTGTCACGGTCACGCGCGGTGCCGGCAAGTCGGCGCCGGGATCGCCGATCCAGCGGACGACGTCGCCGTTGGAATACGTCTGCACTGTCGGAAAGATGAGCGTTCCTCGCGTGCCGGGTGCCCTCCCGCTCAGCACGAACTCGTCGAACTCACCGGGGGCGATCGCGCCGCCTTCCCAGGTCACGGTCGCGATCCGATCGGTGACGGTCTCGCCTTCGTCGTTCGTCACGGGCTTCGCGAGCTTCACCATCGTGACGCTGCGCTCCCATCCCGGCTTCGGCTGAAAGCTCACAGCGCCGAGGTCCGCGGGCAGCTGCACCGTGACCTTCGTCGTCGCCGCATCCGGTGCCTCGTCGGGGACACTGGATCGCAAAGCTGGAGAAGCTGTTCGCCGGCAGCGTGCGAGGACTGACGGTGACGTGGGCGCCCGCCGCCGGGATGGCGAGGAGCGCGCCGACCAGCACGAGGAAGATCGGCGTCTTCTTCATCTCTTGGATTCCTATCTGATCGGGACCGAGACAGTGGCCGCCGTCGCGTCGAACTCACCCCGGCGGATCTCGACTCGCAGCTGCCAGTCGCCGGCGAGCGGGAGCTGAGCTCCGTGGATGACGAACTGGCCGGGGCCGGCCGGGTGCGCCTCCATGCGGATCGGGCCGATCTGACGGCTGGCGAGTGTCGCCGCGACGGTCGCTTCGTCGACGTCGGTCGGCTGGCCCGAGGAGTTGGTCAGGTAGAGATGGATCTGATTGCGGCCTGCCTTGGCCGGGTCGACCACGAGGTTCAGCTCGAGGTCGCCGAGCTCAGCGGTCGTCGCATACGGCCCCCGCGGTGTGACCTCGGCCCGCGCGGGCGGCTCCGAAACAAGCACAGCCGTGACGCTGACGATCGCCACCATCAGCGCCAGCTCAGCGGCCGTGGTGCGGAGGAAGCGGGTGCGCTCGGCCGCAGTGGCCAACCGCTCACGCAGGCGCGGTACTGCACGACGGTTGTTGTAGAGGCCGAGTGCGAGCAGCGGCAGGACGAGCGCGATCTTGACGAGCAGGAGTTGGCCGTAGGTCGTCTCCCAGAGCCCGCGGAGCGCACGGACCTGCAGGTAGCCGCTGACTGTGCCGCTGGCGATCAGCCACGAGACCGCGACGACGGCGACCCCCGAGAAGCGGGGGACCGCGCTGACCGCGAGCTCCCACCGTTCCGTGCCGCTCCAGAGCAGGGCGAGGACGAGAGCGGCGAGCCCGCCGACCCAGACCGCGGCTGCGGTCACGTGGACCACGTCCGTGACGAGGGCGAGACCACCGGAGACGCTCGCGTGCCCTGAGGCAGCCGGTGTCAGCAGCAAGAGCGCCGCCGGCGCCAGCGCGACGATCCTCCTGCCGGCGACGAGCAGGATCGCGGTCGCGACCGCGAGGCCGGCCTGGGCAGCCCAGACCTCACCGAAGCGTGTCCCCAGGACGGACGAGACGACATCCCAGCTCACTGCCTCGCCGAGCCCGAAGCCGCCTGCCTTCGCGCCCTCGACGACGATCCCGGCCAGTGCGATCACGGCGAGCGCACCGGCGCAGGCCGCAAGCAGGCTCGACAACCTCGTCCGTACCTCGGCGGACGCTCGCTCGAGACCGGCGACCAGCAGCAACGTCCCGCCGCCCACGAGGAGCAGGAGCAGGAAGTCGAGTGCCCGGACGATCGAGAACACGATCGTCACCGATCGTGGCGTCCCACCGCCGAGCACCTGCGCCGCCACGCCGGCCGGATTCGCACTCGGAGCGCCGACGTGGAAGACGAACGCCCCCGAGACGGGATGGCCGTCGACCGAAACCACGCGCCACGTCACGGTGTAGGTGCCGCGAGCCAGGTGTTGCGCGAGCTGGATCCGGACTTCCTTCCCGCTCGGCTGCTCGACCTTGCCCGAGTCGACGCGATGTGCCCGGTCGTCGTAGACGCGAATCGCGCCGAACGCGGTCTCGACCGGCTCGTCGAACCGCAGCAGCACGAACCGAGGGCTCTGTTCGAGCACCGCGTCATTCGCCGGCTCAGTTGTCATCAGCCGCGTGTGCGCACCCGCCGCCGGCACCACCGCGAGTGCCACCAGGGCGGCGATCGCGACGAGCACCAGCCGGCACGAACGACGGCTCGGATGATCGTTCATCTCTCCTCGCTTCGATCAGCGGCCGAGGTCGGCCGCTTCTGCTCGGCTAGGCGAGAAGCGGAGGGCCGCGTCCCGCGTGGCCGCGAGCGAGGACGGGCTCGGGCGGAAGATCGATCGAGAGCCAGGACAGGGACGTGAGCGCGGTGCTGCGCGGCCGGGGGAGGCGAGCGGCCCTGATCGCCGCTGCGACCTGCTGCGCCGTGGCTGCCAGGGCGTAGGCGATGGCGGCCGCCAGGAGCGCGAACGGCACCTGCATCGCCAGTCCGAGCAGGAACGGCGCGGACGCCACGAGCTCCCAGTGCAGATGCCCGTCGTGCAGGTACCGCTCGACCAGCTCCTGCAGCACGAAGGCGGCCGGTGCGACCGCGGCGACGAGCGTGATCCGAGTGCCGCCGTCTGTATCCCGTCCTCTGAAGGCAGCCAGCGCGTGCGCGACGAACCCGAGCGCGGCGAGCGCGCCGCAGAGCGCGAGCACGAGCGGGGCGTAGTGCAGGTAGCCGTGTCCGCTCGCAGCCAGCACGTGCGAGCGCTCGTGTGCATCCGGAACGGCGGCCAAGTAGCCCGCCGAGTGACCGGCGAGCGTTCCAACCACCGCCAGCGGCATTGCGATCAGCCACGGAAGCTGACGCTTCATGCGAGCATCGTGGCACACGAGCGTCAGTGGCCCGTCAAGATTTCGTCAGTCCTCGTCGAGCTAGCGAAAGAGCTGGTAGGGAACGCTGGTGAGGATGACGCGCGGCTCGAAGAGGAGCAGTCGCTTGATGTAGAGGGCGCGCTGATTGTGGAGGATGCGGCGCCAGCCGTGAAGCACGAGCTCCGGCAGGACCACGTTCACAGCCACGTCGGGATCGGCTGTGAGCTCTCGGAGATAGTGGAGCAGAGGCTCGCCGACGTCCCGGTACGGCGCTTCGACCACCTCGAGAGGCACCTGGATCCGCGCGGCCAGCCAGGCGTCCTCGAGAGCGTGCGCCTCGGCGGCCTGGTCGGCGAAGAAGACGGCCCCCACATCGTCGGCGTCGAGGGATTGCGCGTAGTTCAGGGCTCGCATCGAAGCGGCGTTGACGTCTGCGACCAGGATCCGGGTGATGAGCTTCGTCGGCGTTCGTCCCTCGGGGCTCTGCTTGCCGCTGATCGCCGGCACGTCGGCGACGACCACCCCTGGCTCGGACAGAAGGCGGAGCTTGAGGCGAAACGTCGTTCGGCTGACCGCGGCGAGCAGCGAACGGCGGCGGAACTGCTCCGGGATGACGACCGTGACGACGTCCCGCTCGCCACGAGGAAGCTTCCACAGCTCTTCGAGAACGGCGTCGATGCGTCCCTCTGCCGGGTCGAGCAGCTCGAGGTGTGGGTCCCGCCCTGCCAGCCTGAACCAGCGGGGCCTGATTGCGACGTCCGTGCGGCGGCCCGGGGCGTGGAGCGCGCGGACCTCGCCGTGCGCGATCCGCTGTGCGTACCAGAGCGCGCTCTCGGTCGCGACGTCGACGGTGTCCGCGACAACGAGAACCTGATTGCGGGGCACGCCTGCCGCGCGAACAGCCGCAGTCCCCGCTCGGAGGCGCCTTGCGATCTTGCGGTAGTGCCTGTGGATGCCGAGAAACGCGAGCACGAGCAGCGGGATGGCGATGGTCACCATCCATGCCCCTGCGGCGAACTTCGTCCAGATCACGACGAGTGTGACGACGAACGTCGCGAGAGCCCCGACCCCGTTGATCAGTGCTCGCCGGCGCCAGCCCGGGTCTTCGGTGCGCAGCCAGTACCGCACCATGCCGGTCTGGGAGAGGGTGAAAGCGGTGAACACGCCGATCACATAGAGATGGATGAGAGCCTCGACGTCGGCGTCGTAGATCCAGATCAGCCCGGCGGCGACGGCAGCCAGGGCGACGATGCCGTTGGAGAGCACGAGGCGGTCGCCGAGATTCGCGAACTGTCGTGGGAAGAAGCGGTCCCGCGCGAGCAGCGCAGCGAGCCGCGGGAAGCCCTGGTAGGCGGTGTTCGCGGCGAGGACCAGGATGGCGACGGTCGAGGCTTGGACTGCGTAGTACATGAAGCTGCTGGGCGAGCCGGCCGGGAACACGACGCGGGCGATCTGCGAGACGAGTGAGGGATATCCGCCTTCGTTCGGGACGGCGTGCATCGCGATCGTGAGGTAGGAGACGCCGATGAAAAAGATGATCGCGAGGACTCCGAGGACGCCGAGTGTGCGCGCAGCGTTGCGCGACTGCGGCCGCCGAAACGCACTCACCCCGTTTGCGATCGCCTCGACGCCCGTGAGCGCCGTCGAGCCCGAGGCGAAGGCGCGAAGCAGCACGAAGAGCCCGATCGTGCCGACTCCGACGGTCATTGGCTCCGGTGCGACGGCCGGGCCGCACTGTCCGTCCGAGCAGCGGGCACCGCCAACGAGGACGAGAGTGAGCATGGACGCGATGAACGCGTAGGTGGGGATCGCGAACGCCAGCCCCGACTCCCGCACGCCACGCAGGTTCGCGATCGTGATCAGAGCGATGAACGCGAGCGAGAGACTGAGCCTGTGCGCGCCCAGGCTCGGTACTGCCGACGCGAGTGCCACAACCCCGGCGGCGACCGAAACCGCCACAGTCAGGACGTAGTCGGTGAGCAGCGCAGCCGCACCGACGAGGCTGGGGAGCGTCCCGAGGTTGTCCTTGGCGACGACGTACGCGCCGCCCGAGGACTCGTACACACGAACCGTCTGCTGGTAGGAGAGGATGACGATCGCGAGCAGTGCGGCGATTGCGATCGACACCGGCAGGAGTTGCGAGCGGCCGGTGGCAGACGCTGCCAGGAGAACGACGAGTGCGGCCTCCGTCGCGTATGCGACCGAGGAGAGCGCGTCCGAGGCGAAGATCGGCAGCGCCAACCGCTTGGGGAGCAGCGTCTCTTCGAGCTCACCTGTCGACTTCGGGCGGCCGACGACGAGCCGCTTCATTCGCGGCCGTGGCTCCTGCTGGAGTGTCGTCAATGCTGTTCCTCGAGCGCCTTCAGCGCGGCCACTAACGCGGTGCCGTAGTTCGCTCGCCGGGCGGTGCCGGTACAACGGGCTCGTCGATCCCGTGAGGAGTTCTTCCACGAGAAGCACTCCGCGTGGAGGGACGCGCCGACCTGTGTCTGCCAGGAGCGAAGCGACAGAAAGAAGGAGGGGGAGCTGCTCGCGCACAGCGACCCGGTTGAGCGGTGACGCGCTGGGCAGGTAGCGCGCGTCAGACCCCTTGACGACGTGGACGATCGACTCGGCCAACGCGCGCCTGTGCTCGTCCGAGCAGAGCTCATTCGTGCGCCAGGCAAACCGCGGCGAGGGCAGTGTGGTGGCCCGCAGCTCTGCGTCGGCTACTCGTCGCGCGGCGAGTAGCTCGCGACGCGCACGCAGCCGCTTGACCGGGGCGAGGACTTCCATATGGCCACCGTAGGCAGGCCGGCCTCAAGGCCGTCTTAGGATTGCGGTGCCACGAGCCGATAGCCGATCCCGGGTGCCGTGAGGAGGAGTTGCGGCCGAGCAGGATCGTCCTCGATCTTGCGTCGCAGCTGCGACACGTAGACGTGCAGGTAGTTCGACTCCCGCCGGTACGCCGGCCCCCACACCTCCCGCAGGATCCGGGCGTGCGTCATCAGCTTCCCTTCGTTCTCACCGAGAAGGCGGAGCAGGTCGAACTCGTGCGGCGTCAGATGGATGAGCTCCCCGTCTCGTCGCACGGATCGACCGTCGCGCTCGATCTCGAGCGGTCCAATGCGGAGCACGGCCTCGCTCGACGGTGCTGCGCGCCGAAGCACCGCGCGCAGGCGTGCAAGGAGTTCTGCAACCGGGAATGGCTTGACCACGTAGTCGTCTGCGCCGGCATCGAGTGCGTCGACCTTCTCCTGCTCCTCGCCGACCGCTGAGACGACGACGATCGGCACGTCGCTCCAGGCGCGCAGGCCCGCGCAGACGTCGGTCCCGCTGCCGTCGGGGAGGATCAGGTCCAGGACGACGGCGTCGAACTGGCCCTCCTTCGCTGCGCTCAGTGCCCCCTCCACCGTTTCGGCCGTCTCGACGGCGTAGCCGGCTCCACGGAGATTGGTGGCCAGAGTCCGGAGGAACTGCGGCTCGTCGTCGACGACCAGCAGGCTCTGCGTCATGTGGCGACCGGTGCGAGCTCCGCTACGGGCAGCGCGAGCACGAACGACGCACCACCCGAGGCCGCTCGTTCAACCCAGATGCGGCCGCCGTTGGCCGTGACGAACCCGCGCGCGATCGCGAGGCCGAGCCCGGAGCCGTTGCTGCCGTGAGCGTGATGAAACGGCTCGAAGATCCTGGCCGCGTCCTCGGGTTCGATGCCCGGCCCTTCGTCGTCGACGCAGAGAATGATGTCGTCGCCGCGCCGCTCGGCCCGTAGGACCACGGTGGTCTGCGCGGGGGAGAACGTCAGCGCGTTCTCGATCACGTTGACGAGCGCCCGCTGCATCTGTGCCGCGTCGGTCCGGATCGGTGGGAGGTCGGCAGGTATCTCGACGCGGACGCGGTCGCCGTCGCTCAGGTCGTCGAGCGCGAGCTCGGCCAGCGCATCGGCCGTCCAGATGGCCTGCGAGGGAGCGGCCGCCCCTGCCTGAAGGCGCGACAGATCGAGCACGTTCTCGACGTATCGCTCGAGCCGCTGGAGCTCGTGTCGAACCGATTCCAGAAGCTGCGCCCGCTGTGCGCCGTCCAGCGTGATCGTCTGGCTCTGAAGCCCGTCGAGGGCGGCCTCGATCGTTGCGAGCGGCGTGCGCAGGTCATGCGACACGGACTGGATCACCGCAGTCTTGACCGCGTCCGTTCGTCGCAGGGTCTCCGCCTCGAGCGCTTCCCGCTCGAGGCGCTCGCGCTCGTTCGCGATCGCAACGAGCGACGCGACCGCCTGTTCGAGTCGCACGGCCGCAGGGTCTTCCGAATGCTCGACCCGTTCGATCAGGTCACCCAGGTCGCCGCGCTCCAGGAGGCGGGCGGCGAGGTCGGCGAGCAAGGCCGCGTCGCGCTCGCGCCGCTCGGCCTCTGCGGCTCTCCGCCGCATTCTCGCCGCGAGCTCGCTCGTCACCACCGCGGTCGCGAGATAGACGAGAAGAGCCGTCCAGTTGCTCGCCTCGTCCAGCGCGAACGTGTGCACCGGGGGCAGGAAGAACCAGTTGAAGACGAGTAGCGAGACGAAGGAGACCCCGACCGCGTACGGAAGGCCCCACAGCACCGCGGCTGCAAGGACGACGACGATGTACAAAGCGCCGAGACTGATAACCGGCGCGATCGGCTTGAGCACTGCGATCGCGAGCGTTGTCGCGGCGATCAGCGCTGCTGAAGCGACCACCCGTCGGGCGTGCACGCGCATCTCGACAACCGTAGCGCGCCGGAACCTGGGATAGGTTCCCCGGCGTGGCTCTGACCGTGACCAAGCGGCTGCGGCTCTTTTCCGGCCGCTCGCATCCGCAGCTCGCGAAAGCGATCGCGACGAAGCTGGGCACGGAGCTCGGCAACGTCCAGCTCGAGACCTTCGCCGACGGCGATGCGTACTGCCGCTTCACCGAGTCCGTTCGCGGCGCCGATGTCTTTCTGGTGCAGACAGCGGTCGCGCCGGTCGACGCCCACCTGATCGAGCTGATGATGATGATCGACGCCGCGCGTCTCGCCTCTGCGAAGCGGATCACGGCAGTCATTCCGCGCTTCTTCTATGCCCGCCAGGACCGGAAGTCGGCCCCGCGCGAGCCGATCACCGCGCGCATGGTCGCGGACATGATCGAGAACGCCGGCGCGGACCGCGTCCTGACGATGGACCTCCACGCGGGCCAGGTTCAGGGATTCTTCGACATTCCCGTCGACCACATGACCGCGCTACCCATGTTCGCCGAACGGTTCCGCGAGATCGCTGCAGGCCGCGACGCGGTCGTGGTCGCTCCGGCGACGACACGCGCGAAGCAAGGCTCATGGCTGGCGGAGATGCTGCAGGCCGAGCTCGCGATCATGAACGACGACCCCGAAGTCGGCGGCCGCGGCATGACGATCCTCGGCGAGGTCGAAGGGAAGATCGCCCTCGTCCTCGAGAACGGGATCGGCAGCGGTCAGTGGTTCGTCCGCGCCGCGGAAGAGCTCGACGCCATGGGAGCTGCGTCCGTCTATGCCTGTGCGACGCACGCCGCGTCGACCGTCGGCGCGGCCGACCGCTTGGCTCGTAGCCCGCTCGCCGGCATCCTCGTCACCGACACCGTGCCGATCCACGAGTCGCTCGAGTCCGCACGGTTGGAGGTCCTCTCAGTGGCCGGGCTCCTCGCTGAGACGATCGCGAACGTGTTCGCCAACGAGTCTGTCTCCGCGATCTTCGTCGGGGACAGCCAGCTCTTCTAGGGGTCGCTACGCTTCCCTCGTGATCGACCGCTCGCTCTTCGGCCAGGAGCACGTCCGCCGCTACCGGGAGACCGACGGCGAGGTCGGCTACATGTGGAACGGCGCGCCGACGCTGCTGCTCACGACGAGCGGCCGCCGCACCGGCGAGCCGACGACGACGCCGCTCATCTTCGGCCGGGACGGCGACGACTTCGTGATCGTCGCCTCGCGGGGAGGCGCCCCCGAGCATCCCGGCTGGTACCGCAACCTCGCCAAGCAACCGGAGGTCGAGCTGCAGGTGAAGGGCGACCGCATCCGCGGGCGGGCTCGCACCGCCGAGGGCGACGAGCGTGCTCGGCTCTGGCGGGCGATGGCAGAGATCTGGCCCCACTACGACGAGTACGCGACCCGCACCGAGCGCGAGATCCCGGTGGTCGTGATCGAGCCGCTCGACGCGTAGCGTCCATGCGGGTCGGCACCGCGACTTGACGGCAGGTCGCGTGATTAGCTACATTGCTAATTAGCAATATGGCTAAATTGACTGCAGACCCACTCAGCGTCACGTTCGCCGCCCTCGCCGATCCGACGCGCCGCGCGATGTTGGCCCGGCTCGCCGAGGGGGAGGCGACGGTGAACGAGTTGGCGGCGCCACACGCGATCAGCCTGCCGTCGGTGTCACGCCATCTGAAGGTGCTCGAGCGGGCAGGGCTCGTCGTGAAGGGCAGGTCGGCGCAGTGGCGCCCGTGCCGGCTCGCCACGGCACCGCTCGCCGAGGCGGACGAGTGGATGGCGCCGTATCGCGACTTCTTCGAGTCGCGGCTCAGCCGGTTGGAGCAGCAGCTGGCAAACAAACAGAGACAGGAGGATCGATGACGAACCCCGAGACCGCGAGTACTGAGTTCACCCTCACCTGGACGCTCGATGCGCCCCCCGCGGACGTCTTCCAGGCGTGGACCGATCCCGATCACCTCGGGTGGTTCTACAACGACGGGTACCCGGTCCCCGCCCAGTCGATCGAGCTCGATCTACGGGTCGGCGGCGTCTGGCGGCAGTTCATGGTCGTCGACGACGACACTGCCTACTACACGGGCGGCGTGTACCGCGAGATCGTGCCCGACGAGAAGCTCGTCTTCTCGTGGGGAGCGGCCGGCGGCTGGCCGGCGCTCGATCCGGACCGGCTCGATGCCAGCCCGCTCGTCACCGTGACCATGGCTCACGCTCGGGGGCGCACCGACCTGACGGTCCACGTCGAGCTGCCACCGACGTTCGCCGCCGGTGACATGCCCGAGGGATGGTTCGGCCACATCCAGTCCGGCTGGCGCGACACCGTCGACCGGCTGGCAGCGGCCTACCCGCGCGAGCGCTCGATCAGCTCGGCCCGGTAGCCGTCTTCGCGGCGGAGCGTCTCCGAAGCCACCAGACGATGCCGAAGACGACGACTGCAGCAGCGAGGACGCCGAACGCGATCCAGCCCCACTCCGAGCTCGTGAGCCCGTCGTCGTCGTCCGAGGCGACGGCGGCTCCTGCCGCAGCTGCCGCGGCCGGTGGCACGCCGGTAGTCGTCGTGACCGTCGTCGTGACGGCCTGCGGTGCTGTTTCGGTGACCGTCTGGGTCTCCGTTTCCGTCACCGTCTCCGTCACGGTCTCCGTCACAGCCGGCGCGGCGGGCTCCGTCGTCGCGGGTGCCGTCTCGGTCACGGTCGCTCCGGGCTCGGTCACCGTCTCCGTCACCACCGCGGTCTCGGTGATCGTCACCGGCGGCGCGGCGGGCTCGGTTCGGGCCGGCGTCGAGAGGGTGGTCGGGATCGAGCGGGTCACGGCTCCAGTTCCAAGGGCCTCACCGCCGCCGCCACCGCAGGAGCCCAGCGCGAGGGCGGCGATGACGCCCAGGCAGCCTGCTCCCGCGAGCCGCGCGGCCGCGGCGAGCGTCCGTGGTCGACCTTCGTTGGCCACGCGCCGACGATGTCGGGTCGCACGCGCCGGCGCATCACCCCAAGTGGACGAGCTGTCGGGCTAGGCGGCGAGCGCAGCGCCGAGGATGTACGGCGCTGACGTGATCGTGACGAGAGACGACGAGTGGAAGCCTCGCTCGAGTGTCACGATCTCGAATCCCGCTGCGCGAATGGCGGCCATGGTGTCCCGCGTCGTCTCGCAGCCGCCGAGTGCCTTCGTCCAGAAGAGCGAGTCGGTGGCGTGCTGCAGTGCTCGGAACGCGGCGTTCCCCGAGCGAACGTGCTCCCAGAAGCGGAGCTCGCCGCCTGGTTTCAGGACGCGCCGCAACTCGCCGAGCGCTGCGGCGGGATCGTGGACGCTGCAGAGAACTCCCATCAGAACCGCCGCGTCGAATGCGCCGCTTTCCGCAGGCAACGTCTCCGCCGTGCCGTCGACGACCTCGATCGGAATCACGGCGTCGAGCGCACGGTTCGCCGCAGCCACACGCGCGGTGGCGTCTGGCTCGACCGCGAGCAGGCGTTCAACGCCCGGCGGGTAGTGCTCGAACGAGCGCCCGTCGCCAGAACCGACCTCGATCACGTTTCCGCGCAGCCCTGCGAGCGCTCGACGCCGCAGCTCGCGCGCCTCGGGATCCGGATGGCGCTGTTCCCGCCGCTCGAGATACCGGGCGAAACGCGACTGCTGTGGTCCGTAGAGCGGCGGTGGTGTCTCCACGGCTCTACTTGCGTTCGATCAGCTCGACCCGGTAGTCGTCGGGATCGCGGACGAAGGCGATGAACGAGCCGCCTTCGCTCACCTGGTACTTCGGCCGCTCGGGCTCGATCCCCTGGCCGGCGAGCCGTTCGAGCGTTGCGTCCATGTCGTCCACGGTGATCGCGATGTGGCCGTAGCCGCTGCCGAGCTCGTACGAGTCGACCCCGAAGTTGTACGTCAGCTCCAGCCGGTCGTCGTCGCCGGGCAGGCCCATGAAGTAGTTCATTGCCTCCTCGCGAATCGGCAATTCGCGACGCTTCTCGAAGCCAAGCGCCTCGTAGAAGGCGATGGACTTGTCCGGATTCGGTGATCCGGTAGCAGGTGTGGATGAGCTCCATTGCGTGCGATCCTCCGCTCGTCGTGGCGATTTCGGACGGAAGATATAGACCCGCTCGAGCTCTAGCCGAACGTGACGACGAGCTTCTGGATCTGATCGTCGCGCGGCGTCAGCAGCATCTCGCCCGCCTGCCGGCCTTCGTCGCGCAGCCACGCGTAGCGCGCCACGACGACACCGTCCCGCTCCTCGGAGCCGAGGATCTCGATCTCGTCGTCGGGCGGCTGCTCGCGGTACGCGGCGTCGATCGCGTCGCGGCCGACGAACGGGCCGGCCGGGACGCCTTCGAAGTGCAGCTCCGCGTCCTCGGCGAACGCGGCCACCATCGGCGTGAAGTCGCCGCTGCGGACTCCCTGGTTGAAACGCTCGACGTGCTCCTCGAGCAGGCTCACCCCGGGAGGCTAACGCCTCGCTCCGGCCTTGCCAGGCGGATTTAGTAGTGCTAAACAGGTGTGAGTGAGACGAGGGCTCCTGCTGCTCGCGCTTCTTGCCGGCTCTGTCGCCTCGACGGCGACCGCCGGCGCCGACCGCGTCGGCTACTCCTGCGCCGAGGGCGCTGACGTGAGCTTCCGCGCGGCTGACGGGACGAAGCTCATCGGCCACCTCTTCGGCAGCGGGCGAACCGTGGTCATCCTCGGCCACCAGTCGCAGGGCAGCTTGTGCGAGTGGGTCCCGTACGCGCGCAGGCTCGCGCGGCTGGGCTACACGGCCTTCGCGATCGACTTCCGTGGCCATGGTCTCTCGCAAGCGCGCGCCGGAACGGCCGGGAACCGCCTCGCGAGCGACCTGGACGGCGCTGCGAAGGTCATGCGCAAGCGCGGGAAGCAGAAGGTCTTCTTCGTCGGGGCGTCGATGGGCGGGATCGCCTCGCTTGTCGCCGGCGCGAGCGTGATGCCTGCGGTCGACGGCGTCGTCAGCGTCTCGGGCCCGGCGCGGTTCATGGGGATGAACGCAGCGGCGACTGCGAAGCGGTTACGCGTACCGGTGCTCTACGTCGCCGCCGAAGACGACGACAACGCCGGCTACGACTTCTCCGACGACGCCCGTGAGATGTACGCGGCGACGGCGGCGGCCGACAAGCGTCTCCAGGTCTTGCCGGGAGGTCAGCACGGCGTCGCGCTCGTCGCCGGCTCGGCGCGGGCGAGGGCGCTGATCGAGGCTTTTCTCAGAACCCACTGACCCCGGACGTCGGCAAGCCGCGTCCGGGGTGTGTGCCGCTGATCGAGCTGGGCGCGGCGGTCGCCGCGTCGAGCCGGTCCGCCGTACGTCGGAGCGATCGCGCAAGGTGCCTGCGGACGCGGCTGGGCTCGGAGTTCCTGGCGGCGGCGGATCGGAGCAGATCCTGCTGCCGGTCGCTGACGAGCTGGTGGAGCAGGTCGGGCGAGGGGAACACGGTTACTCCTTTTCGCTTTCGATGTTCTTGAACTGTTCGAAGATTATCGAACGACGCTGCTCTTGTCAAGCCGTTCGAAGCCGAGTACTCTGCGAGCGTTAGATGGCTATCGAACGAAACAAGCGCTCCCAGGTCCTCGATCTGTCCGCCCCGGCGGCGGTCGAGGTCGAGATCGACGTCGCCGAGGCGGCGGAGGTGCTGATGAGCATCTGCGTTCTCGGTGACCGCAGCGACTACGACACCTTCGATCTCGGCGAGGAATGGCTGAAGGAGCGCCTCGCGTCCGTGCCGGCGGACCTGCTCGAGGCGGTCGACGCGCTGAAGCTCGGCGAGCTCAAGGTTGCGGCGCACCTGCTGGGGATCGTCTACGAGACGCCGAAGCCGCGGACGTTCGCGTCGTTCCTCGAGCGCCTGCGGGCGACCGATGCGATCGAGCTGAAGAAGCATCTGTTCGGCTACTACGGCAGCAACGCCTCGCACCTCTCTGCGCCCGACGTGATCGACCGCGCGGCGGCCGGCGACAGCGACGCGAAGGAAGAGCTCCTCGCGTCCCTCGTCGAGTACTCCGAGAAGTACGAGTCGGCGCGGACGCTGCTCGACGCTGACGGGGAGGACCTGAAGGCGCAGTTCCTCGACCTCCTCCCGCGCTGGTACGACCGCGTCTTCCTGCCGAACTCGCAGGAGTGGAGCGAGGCGGCCGAGCGCGACGCGGACGCGAAGCGTGGGCTGGCGCGCTCGCACTCGCCCGAACAGCTGACGGAGCTCGTGACGCGCGGCTATCAGTACTCGCCGGCGCCGGGTATCCGCACCTTCGCGTTCTTCCCGAGCTGGTGGATGCGCCCGTGGGTGATCCTCTGGGAGCACAAGGGCACGAAGATCTTCTGCTACCCGATCGCCCCCGCGCCCGAAGAGGGCGCCGCGCCCGGCGAGATCGCCCGCGTGTACAAGGCGCTCGGCGACGAGGGCCGGCTGCGGTTGCTGCGACGCCTGAGCGACGGGCCGGTGACACTCGGGGAGGCGGCTGCGGAGCTCGGCCTCGCGAAGTCGACGGCCCATCACCACCTCGCGATCCTGCGCCACGCGGGCTTCGTCACGATCCGTGACGAGGACGAGAACGTCTACAGCCTCCGCCGCGACCTCCTGCCGCAGGCGGGCGAGCTGCTGACCGCCTATCTCGGCTCGGCGAGATCCTCCTCGACGAGCGCGTAGAGCACGCCGTCGACCCAGCCGTCGTCGTGGCGGTACGCCTTTCGCTTCACGCCCTCGCGGATGTAGCCGGATCGCTCGGCGTGGCGGATCGCCCGCTCGTTGAAGCCGTAGATCTCGAGCTCGAGCCGGTGGAAGCCGCGTTCGCGGATCAGGTGGTGCTGCAGGAGGCGGGCGGCGTCGTCGGCGAGCCGGCGGCCGCGGAAGGCGGGATCGATCGCGATGCCGCCGACGTGCGCGATCCGGCTCCGGACGTTCGTCCGCTCCCAGAACATCGCGCCCGCACGCTCGCCGTCGAGCTCGATCACGAGCAGCCCGCCCTCCTCGGGATCGCGCTCGAGGTGCTCGGCGATTCCGTCCCGCTCGTAGCGGCCGGCGGCCGCGAGGAACGGACGGACGGCCTCGTCGGCGTAGAGGCCCGTCCAGAAAGTCGAGGTCGTCCGGCCCGGCGCGACGGAGCGCGACGCTCATGGCCGGGCGGGGACGGTCGCGCGCCGCGGCAGGCGAACGGCCCCGGAGGCGAGCGCGACGCCGCCGAGGATCAGCGCCAGCCCGACGAGCGTCGCGGCCGTGATCTTCTCGTCCAGGATCAGCGCTCCGTAGACGAGCGCGAAGCCGGGCATCAGATAGGTGACGAGAGACAGCCGCGCCGAGCCGTGGAGCGCGAGCATGCGATAGAGGATGAGCTGTGCGAGCGCCGTCCCGAGCAGGCTGAGCGCGAGGATCGACGCGATCGCCTCCCAGCTCGGGGCGGTAGTCGGGCAGCTGGAAGAGCGCGAGCGGGAGCAGGAACAGACCGCCCATCAGCATCGAGCCGGCGGCGAGCACCGGGCCGGTCGTGCCCGAGACGGCGAGCTGCCCGTACACGCCCGCGCTCGCGTACGAGAGCGACGAGAGGACGACCGCGAAGCGCGCCGGCGATCGCCAGCCAGCCGCCGGTGGGGTGGATCCCGGTGACGACGGCGACGCCGAGGATCCCGATCCCCAGCCCCAGCGCCCGCGTGCCGCTCAGCCGCTCGTGCGGAAGCACCTTGAGCACGATCAGCGCGTTGAAGATCGGCACCGACGCCTGGACGACGGCGGCGAGGCCGGAGTCGATGTGCTGCTCGCCCCAGGCGATCAGCCAGAACGGGATCGCGGCGTTGAGAGCGCCGAGGACCAGGAAGTGGCGCCACGCGCTGCGTGCGTCGGCGCGCGTCCGCTCCCAGCCGAACCGCCAGAGGACGTACGTGATCAGCACCGCGGCGGCGAGCAGCGTGCGCATCGCCATCATCGGCGCAGGCGCGACGTCGTCGACCGCGACCTTGATGAAGAGGTACGACGCTCCCCAGACGGCGGCCAGGAGCGAACAGCATCGGCGCGTAGCGATTCACCTCCGCACGCTACCCGTACCGAGCGCGACGCCCGCGAGCACGAGCGCGAGACCGGCGAGGCTGAGCGCGGTCACCTTCTCGTCGAGGAAGACGGCGCCGTAGACGAGCGCGAGCGATGGAACGAGGTACGTGACGAGGACGGCCTTCGAGGCGCCGGCGCCGGCGATCAGCCCGAAGTAGAGGAGATACGCGACACCGGTAGCCGCGACGCCGAGGTAGAGCACGGAGGCGAGCGCCTCCCAGCTGGGCGAGCTCGCGGCTGCGACTCCGAACGGAAGCACGAAGAGTGTCGCCCAGACGAGCGTCCCCAACGCGACGAGCGGCGTCTCGAGCCCCGGGAAGCGGCGGCCGGCGTAGAGGCCGCCGAGCCCGTAGCAGGCGGAGGCGCCGACCACCGCGAGACCGCCGGCGACCGCATGCTCGCCGCCGGAGAGGTCGAAGCCGACGAGCAGGACGACCCCGCCGAAGCCGAGGACGACACCCGCGAGGCGCATTCCCGTCACGCGCTGGCTCTGGTCGTACGCGACTGCGAAGAGCGCCGTGAAGAGCGGGGCAGATGCGTTGAGGATGGCCGCGAGCCCGGAGTCGATGTACTGCTGACCCCAGGCGATGAGGAAGAACGGGACGGCGGTGTTCACGAGGCCGAGGAGCGCGAGCGGCCACGCGTACGGGAGCAGCGCCCGGAAGCTTCGCCCCGTCGCCTTGATGTAGATGGCGAGAGCGGCCGCACCCGAGCTCATGCGCAGCAGGATCAACGTCGAGGGGGCGAGGTCGCGGAGCGCGATCTCGATGAACATGAACGACGACCCCCAGATCGCAGCGAGCGCAGCCAGCATCAGAAGGTGCCGCCGGCTCATGTGAGGGGAAAACGCGTCGACCGCCGTCGTGCTTCCCGACTACACTGACCTACCTGACCGAGGTCGTCGATCAGCCGCTGCACTCCCTCCCCGTTCACCGCGCCCTCGGTCTGACCGATGGGGAGCTCGCGCGCATCGTCGAGCTGCTCGAGCGCGAGCCGAACCACTTCGAGCTGGCGGTCTTCTCGCTCCTGTGGTCGGAGCACTGCGGCTACAAGCACTCTGCCCTCCTGTTGAAACGGCTGCCCTCTACGGGTAAACGCGTCTTGCAGGGCCCAGGTGAGAATGCCGGGGTACTCGATCTCGGGGACGGCGAGGCCGTCTGCTTCAAGGTCGAGAGCCACAACCACCCTTCGGCGGTCGAGCCGTTCCAGGGCGCCGCGACCGGTGTCGGCGGGATCCTCCGCGACATCATCGCGATGGGCGCGCGACCGATCGCCTTGCTCGACGGCCTGCGCTTCGCGGACGGCGACCCTCGTTTCGACCGCGCGGTCGCCGGCATCGGCGCCTACGGAAACTCGGTCGGGGTGCCGACCGTCGGCGGCGAGGCCGTCTTCGACGACACCTACCGCGACAACGTGCTCGTCAACGCGATGTGCGTCGGGCTCCTGCCCGCCGACCGGGTGACGCGGGCCGCGGCCACGGGGCCCGGGAATCTCGTCGTCCTCTACGGCGCGACCACCGGGCGCGACGGGATCGGCGGCGCGTCCGTTTTGGCGAGCCAGGAGCTCGGCGAGGACGACGCCGACAAGCGGCCCACCGTCCAGGTCGGCGACCCGTTCATGGGCAAGAAGCTGATCGAGGTCTCGGTCGAGCTCGTCGAGTCCGGCCTGGTCGAGTCGCTGCAGGACTGCGGCGCCGCCGGCCTCGCCTCGTCCCTCTCCGAGATGGCACGCGACTGCGGCATCGACCTGCGGCTCGACCAGGTGCCGCGGCGCGAGGACGGGATGGAGCCCTGGGAGGTGATGATCAGCGAGAGCCAGGAGCGGATGGTCGCGGTCGTCCGTCCGCAGATGCTCGACGCGGTCCTCGCAGTCTGCGAGCGCTGGGAGCTCCACAACGCCGTGATCGGCGAGGTCACCGGCACCGGGCTCCTGCGCGCGCTCTGGGAGGACGAGGTCGTCGGGGAGATCCCGGCCCGCCTGCTCACCGACGAGTGCCCGCGCTACACGATCGAGCCGCAGCCCCGCTCCGAGCCGAGTAACAGTCTGTTACGTGCGCCGGAGGCGCCGCCGAACGCGGACGCGCTGCTCGAGCTGCTCGGCTCGCCGAACATCCGCAGCCGGGAGTGGATCTACCGCCGCTACGACCACCTCGTCGGCTCGCGCACCGTGCGCCGGCCGGGGCTGGACGCGGCCGTGCTGCGGCTTCGGCCCGGCTACCGCGGGCTCGCCGTCTCGCTCGACGGCCAGAGCCGCATGGGTCGCCTCTGGCCGCGGACGGGCGGCGCGCTCGCCGTGCTCGAGGCGGCGCGCAACGTCGCCTGCACCGGCGCCGAGCCGATCGGGCTGACGGACTGTCTCAACTTCGGCAACCCGGAGAAGGGCGAGATCGCGTGGGAGCTCGCCGAGTCGATCGAGGGGATGGCGGAGGCTTGCGAGGCGCTGCGCATTCCGATCGTCTCGGGCAACGTCTCGCTCTACAACGAGACCGACGGGCGCGCGATCGACCCGACTCCGGTCGTCGGCTGCGTCGGGCTGCTCGAAGACGTGCGGTCGGTGCCCGCCGCGTGGCGCGAGGGAGACGTGATCCTGCTCGCCGGCGCCTCGCCCGTCGCGCTGTCGGGCTCCGAGTACCAGGCTCGGTGGGGCGAGGTCGGCGGCCGGCCGGCGCGGCTCGATCTCGCCGCCGAGGCGTCGCTCGTCGAGTTCCTCTGGCGCGCCGCGTCGCAGTGCTCGCTCGTCCACGACGTCTCGCACGGGGGCCTCGCGGTCGCGCTGGCCGAGGCCGCGATCCACTCGCAGCTCGGCGCCGATCTCACGCTTCCGGAGGATCCGCGCGCCTGGTTCGGCGAAGGCGGCGGCCAGGCGGTGCTGGCGTGCGCGCCCGAGGTCGTCGAGCGGCTCGGCGGTGTCCCGATTCGCCGCCTCGGCATCGCCGGGGGCGACAGCCTGCTCGGGTTTACGGTCGACGAGTTGAGGGAGGCCTCCCACTAGATGTGCGGCGTCTTCGGCATCCGCTCGGTCGAGCGCGACGTGGCTCGGCTCTCGTACTTCGGCCTCTTCGCGCTTCAGCATCGCGGCCAGGAGGCCGCCGGGATCGCCGTCTCAGACCGCGGCCGCCTGACCGTGCTGCGCGACATGGGTCTCGTCGCACAGGTCTTCGACGAGGAGAAGCTGCAGGCGCTCCCGGGCGAGGTCGCGATCGGCCACACGCGCTACTCGACGACCGGCGCGAACGCCTGGACCAACGTGCAGCCGCTCGTCCAGCACGGTCGCGCGCGCACGGTGGCGCTCGGCCACAACGGCAACCTGACGAACACCACGGACCTCCGCGACGCTCTCTCGGCCGACGGGATCGTGCTCGGCGCGACCTCGGACACCGAGGCGATCGCCGCCCTGATCGCCGACGATCCGTCGCCGCTCCCGCTCGCCGTCGCCCAGGCGATGGCCAGGCTCGAAGGCGCGTACTCGATCGTCGCCCTCTCCGAAGGGAAGCTGGTCGGCTTCCGCGACCCGCACGGGATCCGGCCGCTCGCGATCGGCCGGCTGACGAACCCCGAGGGCGCGATCGACTGGGTCCTGGCATCGGAGACGTGTGCGTTCGACCTGATCGGAGCGGTGTACGAGCGCGACGTCCGTCCCGGTGAGGTCGTGGTGATCGACGAGGACGGCCTCAGCTCGATGCAGGCGCTGCCGGAGGGTCGGCAGGCGCTCTGCATCTTCGAGCACGTGTATTTCGCCCGTCCCGATTCGACGCTCGCGGGCTCCGAGGTGCACGGCGTTCGGGTCCGGATGGGCGAGCGGCTCGCAACCGAAGCGCCCGTGGCAGCCGACCTCGTGATGCCGATCCCGGACTCGGGCACGCCTGCCGCGGTCGGCTACTCCCGGGCGTCTGGGATCCCGTACAGCGAGGGCCTGATCAAGAACCGCTACGTCGGCCGGACGTTCATCCAGCCCGACGACGTCCTCCGCCAGCAGGGGATCAAGATGAAGTTCAACCCGCTCGCAGAGGTCGCCGGCAAGCGGCTGGTGATCGTCGACGACTCGATCGTCCGCGGCTCGACGATGCGCCAGCTCGTGATCATGCTCTTCGAGGCCGGGGCAGCGGAAGTCCACGTGCGTGTCTCTTCGCCTCCGATCGTCTCGCCCTGCTTCTACGGGATCGACATGGCCGACGAGGAGCAGCTCGCGGCCGCGCACCGGTCGGTCGAGCAGATGCGGGAGCTGATCGGCGCCACGTCGCTCCACTACCTCTCGCTCGAGGGCATGCAGGCTGCGACGAGACTGCCGGAGGCCTCGGTCTGCCGCGCCTGCTTCACCCGCGACTATCCGACCAGGGTTCCCGAGAGCCGGAACCTGGCCAAGCTGCGCTTCGAGCCTGTCCGTCGCTGAAGCTGGTCGTCAGCGCGGCCCGTACGGGGCGTAGCGATGGTGGAGGAGGATCGTGTTGCCGTCGGGGTCGCGGAGCCCGGCCCCATGGCAGACGCCCGAATCCCACATCTCGTTGACCTGCACGCCGGCCGCCTCCAGCGTTGCCCTGGCCGCGGCGACGTCGGGGACGCGCAAGGCGATCGTTGTGGGCGGCAGCGGCGTGAACTCGTAGTCGTGGGTGTGCGGAGTCATCACCGCAAGCGTCACGTTGCCGGTCTCGTACTCGACCCAGTCCTCGGCCGGCGAGTTCGGGTTCCGCTCGAGGCCCAGCACCTCACCGTAGAAGTGGTTCGCCTTCTCCATGTCCGTCACCGGGATGCGGATGTAGTCGACTCGCTGCACGTCAATCACGGGACGCGTACCTCCTGCTGTCGGAAGAGACCTGTGTTGCTTGCGACACTACTTCCGGAATGACCGACACGGCGGTGACATCCGACGTCACGATCACTCCTGCCAACGAGGCCAGCTGGGAGGATCTGCAGGCGGTGCTCGGCACGCGCGGCGATCCGTCCCGATGCCAGTGCCAGCGGTACAAGATGCAGCCCTGGGAGTCGTGGAACTCGGTCGGCTCCGGCTTCGCGCGGCGAGTCGGCCGTGCTCAGAGCCTGTCTCTGATCCCCTCCATGCCGCGCTCGACGTGCGACGGCTGGTTGGTGAACAGCCCGTAGTGCGCTTCGTACCACGGCGCGAGGCGGTGGTAGAACCGAGCTCGGCGGCGGAGGTCGAGATCGACATCCCAGTCCGCGAACGGACCGGTCAGCAGCCAGGCGTAGTCGAGGGCGGGGTCGCCCAAGCGCGCGTCACCCCAGTCGATGACACCGGCGAGGCGCCCGTCGCGGACGAGCAGATGCTCGGGGCCGAGGTCTGCGTGGAGGAGCACCGGCGTGAAGCCCACGAGGGTCTCCGCATCCGCGAAGAGTCGCTTCGCGGCCACGTGCCGGTCCTCGTCGAGATGGGGTAGCACGAGACGTTCGAACTCCGCGCACTGGCTGCGGTAGGCCTCGACCCAGTCGGGATGCTCCAGGGGCACCCCGGAGGGATCGAAGGCATGGAGGGCTTCGAGGAACGATCGGACGCCGTCGGCGTCCTCGTCCACGAGCGGCTCGCCCCGGATGACGCGATAGCCGACGAAGAGCGGCTCGTGCGAGATGTGCTCGAACGAGGGCACGGCCACCGGCAGCGCGGGAGCGAGCGCGGGCAGCAGCACGATCTCGACCTCGAGGGCATGCTCGACACCGGAACGCCGGGGAAAGCGGAAGACCCATTCGTCGTCGACGATCGCTATCTCGAAGTCGTATCCCTCGTCGATCTCGACGATCGTCTTCGGGCGGTATCCGAGCACCTCTGCGATCAAGCGGTGCCGGTCGGTCGTCACTGCCGGCTAGAGGTCGAGCTCGAACCAGACGCAGTGCTCGCCGTTGCGGATCACGCCCCAGCGATCGGCGATCGCGTCCAGGAAGGCGAGCCCCCGTCCCGACTCGGCATCCTGACCGGGCATCGGGACGTGGCCTTCCACGAAGCCGCGGCCGTGGTCGGCGATCTCGCCGCGAACGTGGGTCTCGTCGATCTCCAGCGACACGCGCACCCGCGCGTCACGCGGTCGCCCGTACTTCACCGCGTTCGTGAACAGCTCGCTGACCAGCAGGCGCACGGCGAACCGTGCGTCCGGATGGGAATCGAGAGTCTCCAGCCGGTCGACAGCGGCGCGTGCCTGCGCCACGGCCCGGTCCAGCGCGGGGAGATACAGCTCGAGTCGTCCTCGGTCGAGTCCGGCGGCCATGCCGCACGCTTTACCCAGGCTGCGAATTCTCTATCGGTTTAGAGTCGGAATCGTGCAATCGCGCGAGCGGCACGTGGCGGAGAACGAGGTGCGGTTCCGGGCGCTGAACGAGCGGCTCGAGGAACAGGCGGGCACCTGGCAGGGGCACGAGGGACAGCTCAACGTCGTGTGCGAGTGCGGGAACGAGGACTGCACGGCCGGGATCGAGCTCAGCGTGGGGGAATATGAGGCTGTGCGGGCGGTTGAGACGCAATTCGTCGTCATTCCGGGTCACGAGCGCGCGGAGATCGAAGATGTCGTTCGCGGCACGGAGAACTGGCTCGTGGTCCGGAAACGCGGCGAAGCCGCGGAGATCGCCGCCGGGACCGATCCTCGGTCCTAAACTTTCGGGGGTCGTATCCGTCCGGTCCGTTGCCGATCATTTACGTATGCGGATCGTGATACGCCACGACGATGCGGGTCAGTGGTGGTGGGCCGCGGTCGGCGAGAGCGGCGGAACGGCGGCCATCTCGACGCTCTACGCGAGCCGCACCGACTGCCTGCGCGCGGTTGCAGAGCTGAAGGTCGAGGGCCCGGCGGCGTCCGTCACCTTCGAGGAGCCCTACGCGGCCAACCCCGGCACGTGGACGATCTCGAGCTTGATCCCGTCCGGGTCGTAGAAGAAGACCGCGTAGTACCCGGGGATGTAGCTGTACTCGCTCGGCGATGATTCGATCGTCGCCCCCATCGAGATGAGCCAGTCGTGGCGCTCGTCGACGACCGAGCGCGACACAGCCTCGAGAGCCAGATGGTGCAGTCCGACCCGGTAGCGGTCGATCCCGTCGTGACCCTCATCCGACTCTGCCTGCGCCTGGCGCAGCCCGATCGCGCTGCCCGGGCCGGCGAGATACCAGATCGTCTCGCCTCGCTCGCCCTCGACCTCCCCGATCCGGTGATAGCCGAGCGGCGCCAGCAGCTCGCGGTAGAACGGCAGGCTGCGCTCGATCGACGAGACGACCAGGTCGACGTGATGGACGCCGCTCGAGCGCACTGAAGGTTCGTGTTCAGCGCCGGCCGGCCAGCTCCTGCGCCCGGCCGTAGCGGACGGCCCGCTGCACGGCGCGGGGATCGAGGCCGCGTTCGAGCAGCTCCTGGCGCACCTCGCCTTCCTGCGCCAGGCGCAGAAAGAGCCACGCGAGCGCGACGATCGTGACGATCGAGCCCTCGATCATCATCACGGCCCCCGCCAGGCCCTGATCCTGGAGTGGTGAAACGCCCCAGAGCTCGTCGCCGCGCGCGTAGATGCCGTAGAAGACCGTGCCGGACCAGACGAAGACGTTTCCGAGCACCGTCTCCACGACGCGGACGCAGGCGATGTAGGCGAGCTTCGGGCCGGTACCGAACCACTCGGGGGCGGGCAGCGTCTCGAGCACGGGCAACCACATGATCAGGCCGGCCGTGAAGAAGCTCGCGTGCTCCAACGCATGGACCGACGAGTGCCGGACCGCCGCCTCGTAGAGGAACGGCACGTGCCAGAGATAGAGATTCGTCGCCCAGATCGGCAGGGCGACGATCGGGTTGGCGAGCACCCGCAGGCGCTCGACGGTCCGGAACGCGAGCAGCGGCCGCAGCATCGGCCCCGAGAGGCCTGCGAGCAGGCAGAGCGGTGCGAGGTCTCCGATCAGGACGTGCTGGAGCATGTGAAAGCTGAAGAGCTCCTCCTCGCCGATCGCGGCGATGGGGGAGGCGAACGCGACCAGGAGCAGCACGATCCCCAGCGCGAAGAGGAAGATCCGGTAGCCGGCCATCGGGGTCCCGCGCCGGCGCAGCGTGCGAGCCCGCATCGCGTACGCGACCGCCGCGAGCAGGACGGGCGCGAGCTGGAGCGGGTCGAGAGTCCAGTCGGTCAGCACACGACCACTCTAGGATCACGCCCGTGAAGTTGTTCCACTACCACCTCGTCACGAGCCGGGTGCGCCAGGTCGAGGCGCGGTACGTCGGCAAGCTCGCGTTCGGCCTCGTCGCACGACACGGCCGGATCGGCGAGGAGTACCAGTCGTTCGAGGCCGGGATCTCGTGGGAGGAGCTCGACAAGATGGGCTTCAAGCTGCGCCTGTCGGAGCTCGAGCGAGGGGCGGTGAACGTCGTCGTCCAGCCGGGCCAGTGGGAGCTTCCGCGCGTCGATCACTTCGGGCTTGCGCTCGACGAGGAGGAGTTCGCCGACCTGATCGATCGCGCCGTGGAGCGCGAGCTGCGGATCCAGTCGCACGGTGGCCGGCGAACGTTCATCGCGACGAACGCCGGTTTCCGGCTCGAGGTGCACCCGCCGCGTGAGTGGCTCGACGATGTGCTCGCCGCGAGTAGCGAGCTGATGCTGGGGGAGCTGCACCTGCTCGCGGACAACCCCGACGCGAAGGCAGCGGTGCTGGCCGAGCTGCTCGATTCGGAGCGAGACGGAACGAACGTGTATGTCGGCGACTCGATCGTCCGCTTCTTTCCCGGCGGGCCGCAGGGCCGTCCACAGCTCCAGGCCGAGCTGCTCGTCTAGCCGTCCCGCCCGGTCGCTCCGCCCGACCTCGTAGAGTGACGCTGTGAGCGAAGACCGGACGTACGCTGCCGCCGGGGTCTCGCTCGCAACCGCCGAAGGGATCGTCGAGCGGCTGCGAGCAGCCGCCGAGTCCACGGGCGCGCGCGGCTTCGGAGCGTTCGCCGGTCTCCACCCGCTGGACGAGCATCGGCTACTGGCTGCGTCGACGGACTCGATCGGGACGAAGCCGATGGTCGCCCGCCACCGAGGAGCGCTGCGCGCATGCGGCGCCGACATGGCCGCGCACTGCATCAACGACGTGATCACCTGCGGCGCCGACCCGCTGATCCTGCTCGACTACGTGGCTGCGAACCATGTCGACCTCGAGCAGGTCGCAGAGCTCGTCGAGGGTGCGGCCGAGGTCTGCCGGGCTGCGGGAGTGGCGCTGATCGGCGGCGAGACCGCTGAGTTGCCGGGTGTCTACCGCGAGGACGAGCTCGACTTCGCGGCCACATGCGTCGGCATCGTCGAGCGCGACCGGCTGATCGACGGCTCGGCCGTGCGCGCGGGCGACTACGTGATCGGCCTGCCCTCGGCGGGCATTCACGCCAACGGGTTCACGCTCGTCCGGTCGGTGCTGGAGGTCGAGGACTACGACGGGCCGGATCTGCTGGCGGCGACGAGGCTCTATCTCGACGACGTCCGGCGCCTGCGCGGGACCGCCCACGCCTTCGCTCACGTCACGGGCGGCGGGATCGAAGGCAATCTGAGCCGTGTCGTGCCGGACGGGCTGCGCGCCGACCTCGACTGGGACGCCTGGGAGCGCCCGCCGGTGTTCGCCTGGCTCGCCGGCCACGTCGAGGAAGACGAGGCGCGCCGGGTGTTCAACCTCGGCATCGGCTACTGCGCCGTCGTGCCGGAGCCGGGCGACGACCTGGTGATCGGAAGGATCGTCGAATCGTGATCGGCGTGCTCGTGAGCGGCGAGGGTACGAACCTACAGGCGCTCGTCGACGCCGGCTTGCCGGTTCGGGCGGTCGCCTCCAACCGGGCGGGTGCCCGGGCGCTCGCGCGGGCAGAGCGGGCCGGGATCGCGGCCGAGGTCTTCGAGCTCGACTCGTATGGCTCCCGGGACGAGCGCGACGAGGCCATGGCCGCCTGGCTCGCCTCGCAGGGCGTCGACCTCGTTGTCTGCGCGGGCTACATGCATCTTCTCACTCCCGCGTTTCTCGATCGCTACCCGGGACGGATCGTCAACGTGCATCCGTCGCTGCTGCCGGAGTTCCCGGGAGCGCGAGCGATCGACGACGCGCTGGAGGCAGGTGTCGAGACGACCGGGGTGACCGTGCACCTCGTCGACGAGGGCCTGGACACCGGCGACGTCATCCGCCAGGAGCCCCTACCGGTCGAGCCGCGCGACACGCTCACCGAGCGGATCCAGGCGATCGAGCACCGGTTGCTGCCCGAGGTGGTGAGAGAGCTATGCGTGCACTGATCTCCGTCTGGGACAAGACGGGTCTCGACGGCTTCGTGAAGGGGCTCGACACGCTCGGCTGGGAGCTCGTCGCCAGCGGGGGAACCGCCGTCTACATCGAGGAGCTCGGGCTCGGCGTGACGCCCGTCGAGAGCGTGACCCAGTTTCCGGAGATGCTCGGCGGACGCGTGAAGACGCTCCACCCGAACATCCACGCCGGCATCCTGGCGCGCCGGGAAGTGGCCGGAGACCTCGCTGCTCTCGACGCGCATGGCATTCCGACCTTCGATCTCGTCTGCGTGAACCTGTATCCGTTCGAGCAGGTCGCGCGCGAGCACGGCGTGCGGGAGGAGGAAGCCGTCGAGATGATCGACGTCGGCGGGCCGTCGATGCTGCGCGGCGCCGCCAAGAACTTCGCGCACGTCACGCCGGTGTGCCGGCCGGCCGACTACGAGCTCGTGCTCGGCGAGCTTCGTGAGTCGGGCGCGATCTCGCAGGAGACGCGTCGCCGGCTCGCGGCGACGGCGTTTTCGACCTCGGCGGCGTACGAGGCAGCGATCGCAGGCTGGTTCGCGGGACGCGAGGCATTCCCACCCGTCTTCACGCCGGTGTTCGAGAAGGCGCTGGACCTGGCCTACGGCGAGAACCCCCACCAGGGGGCGGCGTACTACTCGGAGCGCGGTGCGCGGACCCACCTGCTGGCACGCGTCGAGCAGCTGCACGGCCGCGAGCTCTCGTTCAACAACCTGAACGACCTGAACGCGGCGCGCATGACCGTGCGCGAGTTCACGCTCCCGGCCTGCGTGATCGTCAAGCACGCGAACCCGTGCGGAGTCGCCGTCGGCGCTTCGATCGAGGAGGCCTACGACAGTGCCCTCGCGGCCGACCCGATTTCCGCCTACGGCGGCGTCGTCGTTCTCAACCGGCCCGTCAGCGCGGCGCTGGGCGAACGGCTGGCCGAGCAGTTCGTCGAGGTGCTGTTCGCTCCCGGCTACGACGAGGTGGCGGTCGAAGCCCTCGTTCAGAAGCAGTCGATTCGCATTCTGAACGACATGGAGCGACGCTCGGTCGAGGCCTCGGAGCGCGACTACAAGCGCGTGCTCGGGGGCTTGCTCGTCCAGGACCGCGACTGGGATGTCGCCGACCGTGAAGGGATGCAAGTCATGGTCGGGCAGCCCTCCGAGACGACCTGGGGGGACCTGCTCTTCGCCTGGCGGGTGTGCAAGCACGTGGCGTCGAATGCGATCGTGATCGCCAGGGACCTGCAGACGATCGGGATCGGGGCTGGTCAGATGAGCCGTGTCGACGCCGTCCGGCTCGCCGTCGAGAAGGCGACCGACCTTGGGCACTCGCTCGACGGCGCGGTGCTCGCCTCGGACGCGTTCTTCCCCTTCCCCGACGGGCCGAGACTCGCCCTCGACGCAGGGGTGTCAGCGCTGATCCAACCGGGCGGCTCGAAGCGGGACTCGGACGTCGTCGCCGCGGTGGAAGGCGCCGGCGCCTCGATGGTCTTCACCGGGCGCCGGCACTTCCGTCATTGAGCTAGGTCGAGCTAGGCCCCGCTGGTTTCGTGCGCCTCGTCATCGGCCGGCGGGGCGGCGGGTGGTGGGGGCGTCGGGGCAATCGGCTCGCTGGGAGCGGGCGCCGCGGGTGAGGTCGACGCGGTCTGCGCGGCCGGCGTCGAGGCGCCCAGCGACTCGACGGAGTCGCCGGTCTCCTGGTTGCGGAGCCAGGCACCGTAGGCCACGCCGGCGGCGAGCAGGACGCCGATGTAGCTCCAGAGCGAGGAGTAGTCGTCGATGAGGTTCTTGAGCAGCGCGAAGACGAAGATGAGCACGCCGAGCCCGACAATGATCCCGCCTTCCGGAAGCCCGGCCGGCAGCTGCACGTCGAAGACGCGTGCGATGACCAACGCCAGCAGTGCGATCAGCGCGAGGCCCATGATGACGCCCCAGAAGCCGCTCCACGCGTTCTCCCCGACCGAGAACGGGCCGACATCGACGCTCTGCCAGTCCAGGAACGTGTCGATCAGGAGCAGCAGCCCGGCCCCTACGAGGAGTTGAGTTCCACGTGAGAGTGTGGAGAGATTGGGCATCGGTGGTTCGTCCTTTCGTTCAGATGGTTGGGGACGTTGTTCAAGCAGGACCCTCCAACGCCTGCACGGAAGATGCAAGAAGGGGCTTCGACGCTAGTGCGAGTCGTCGATCGGCCTGCCCGTGACCAGCGCCCTCCGTAGCTCCGGCGAGAGCGACGCGTACTCCGCGTCGGGCTGAACGCCGAGCGCGTCGAGCGTCTTGCTGAAGAAGCAGCGGGCGGCCGCTGCGGCCGCGATGTCGAAGATCTCCGGATCGGAGAGGCCGAGGTCCCGCAGCTCGGCGACGTCCTCTGCCGAGATGGACGTCGCGTCCTCGACGACCCGGCGAGCGAACCGCATCGCAGCGGACTCGACAGCGGTGAGCGGCGCGGAGTCGGGATCCAGCGCCAGCGTCAGCAGCTCGGCCTCCGAGACGTGACGCTCGAGCAGCACCTGGCCGTGTGCCAGCGAGCAGTAGCTCGAGCGCAGGCTGCCGGCCGCCGCCAGCGTCACGAGCTCGTACCGCCGCTCGTCCATCTCCGCGGTGATCGCACCGAGGAGCTGACGCCACGCGGCGTACACGGCGGGCCGGTGGGCGAAGACGCTCCTCATGTTCCTCTGAGGCCCCGCGTCGGTGTCGTCGATCGACTCGATGAACGCCACGGAAGCTCCTTTCGGCGATTGCGCTGGCGGTAGGCTTGCGCGCGTCATGGCCCGCGAGTATCCGACCCTACTCAACCTCGTCGGCGAGACGCCCATCGTCCGCCTCGACCGGATCGCCCGCGACGTGCAGCCGACGCTGCTCGCAAAGCTCGAGTACCTGAACCCCGGCGGCTCGAACAAGGACCGGATCGGGATGGCGATGATCGAGGCCGCGGAGCGCGAGGGGAAGCTCAAGCCGGGCGGGACGATCGTCGAGCCGACCTCCGGCAACACCGGCGTCGGGCTGGCGATTGCCGCAGCCGCCCGCGGCTACCGCTGCATCTTCGTCATGCCGGACAAGATGAGCCAGGAGAAGATCGCGATGCTGCGCGCCTACGGCGCCGAAGTCGTGATCACACCGACCGCGGTCGAGCACGACTCACCCGAGAGCTACTACTCCGTGTCCGACCGGCTCGCCGAGGAGATTCCGGGCGGCTACAAGCCCGACCAGTACTCGAACATGTCGAACCCGGAGGCGCACTACGAGACGACCGGCCCGGAGATCTGGAGGCAGACCGGCGGCGAGATCGACGCCGTCGTGATCTCCGTCGGCACGGGCGGAACGATCTCCGGCGCGGGTCGCTATCTGAAGGAGCAGAACCCGGACCTCCTGATCGTCGGCGCCGACCCGGAGGGCTCGATCTACACCTCCGAGGACACGCATCCCTATCTCGTCGAGGGGATCGGCAAGGACACGTGGCCGGTGACGATGTCGCGCGACGTCGTCGACCGCTGGGTGCGCGTCTCGGATCGCGACTCGTTCGTGACCGCGCGGCGGCTGGCGCGGGAGGAGGGGATCCTCGCCGGCGGCTCTGCCGGGACGACCATCTGGGCGGCGCTGGAAGTGGCGAAGGGGCTCGGGCCGGAGGCGACGATCCTGACGCTGCTTCCCGACTCCGGTCGCTCGTACCTCTCGAAGTTCTACGACGACAACTGGATGCTCCAGTACGGCTTCCTCGAGCGCCGCACGCCGACGCCGACGATCGACCAGGTGCTTCGCTTCAAGCGCGGCGAGGAGCACGAGGTGCCGGATCTGGTCACGATCGAGTCGCACGCCAAGGTCGGGCAGGCGATCGAGTTGATGCAGCGCTACTCGATCTCACAGCTTCCGGTCGTGCGCGACGGCGACACCGACTCGCTCGCCGATGTGGTGGGCTCGCTGCAGGAACGAGGTGTGCTCGATCGCGTCTTCAAGAACCCGGACGCGCTGAACGAGGACGTGGCCGCCCTGATGCAGCCTCCGCTCGCAACGGTTGACGTCGGCGACTCGCTCGATCAGGTCTTCGCCGACCTGTCAGGCCCGAACGCCGCGGTCGTCGTCGCGGCGGCAGGCCGGCCGACCGCGATCCTGACGCGATCCGATCTCCTGGACTACCTCGCGCACCAGCGTTCGCAGGTGAACGGCGGGTAACCGTGCTTCGGCTCTACGACTTCGCTGCCTCCGCCAACTGCTACAAGGTGCGACTCCTCGCCGCCCAGCTCGGGCTCGAGCTCGAGCGGGTGCCCGTCGACCTCTTCGCCGGCGAGTCGCAGACACCGGAGCACATGGCGCGGAACCCGGCGGGGCGGACGCCTGTGCTCGAGCTCGAGTCCGGCGAGCACCTTGCCGAATCGGGCGCGATCCTCCTCTATCTCGCCGAGGGCACGCCACTCCTGCCGGCCGACAAGCTCGGCCGGGCGCGTGCCGCGCAGTGGCTCTTCTTCGAGCAGAACCTGCTCGAGCCGAACATCGGCACCGGCCGCTTCTGGATCCTGACCGGCCGCGCGGAGGGCCACGAGCAGCTCGTCGAGCGCTGGCAGAAGGTCGGCAGGCATTCGCTCGACGTCCTCGAGCGGCACCTGCGTGCCAACGACTTCCTCCTCGGAGGCGACTACTCCGTCGCGGACATCGGCCTCTACGCCTACACCCATCGTCGCGGGTGACGCCGGCATCGAGCTCGCGGACTATCCCGCGGTCGAAGCGTGGTTGCGGCGAGTCGAGGCGCAGCCGGGGTTCATGAACGACCTCGAGCCGTACCCTGACAGCGCCGGTGCGGGCGGTCGTTCCGCCCACGGCTAGCGACCCTCAGGCGGCCTGATCGGCCGGACTCGCCCGTACATCGGCGCACTCGGCCGACAGGAGCCTTGCCGTCTGGTTCTCCTGGCGCACGACGACGAAGACGGAGCCGACGATCAGCGCGGCGCCGAGGCCGGTGGTCGGCGTGATCTTCTCGTCGAGCAGGACGGCGCCGAGCACGAGTCGCGACGAGCGGGTTCACGTACTGGTGCGTAACCACCTTCGAGATCGGCGCATTCCGAAGCAGCCAGGTGTACGCGGTGAAGCCGATCAGCGTTCCGACCAGCCCGAGGTAGAGCCAGGCTGCGGCGGACTCGAGGCTGAAGGCGCCGGGATCGACGTCGCCGAGCTCGCCCGTTGCGGTTCCGAGGACGAGCAGGAAGAACGCGGCGCACAACATCTGCCACGTCGAGGCGACGAAGCCGTCCTCCGGCAGTGGCAGCCGATGGGCGAAGAACGAGCCGAGCGACCACGAGACGGTCGAGCCGATCATCAGCGCGAGGCCGATCGCGCTGGAGGCGCCCTCGATGCCAGGGAGCACGATCAGCGCCAGCCCGGCGAGCCCGACGAGGACACTGAGCTTCGTGGCGAGTGCGACCCGCTCTCGCGCCAGGCGTGCGCAGCAGGATCACCTGCAGCGGCACCGAGCCGACGATCATCGCGGCCGTGCTCGAGTCGATCCGTGTCTCGGCGAGGGTCACGACGCCCACGCCGAGCCCGAGCAGCGCGATGCCGAGCAGTGCCGAGGCCGCGAGCTCCCGGCGCGCGACCCGGATGCTGCGGCCGCGCAGACTCAGGATCAGCGCCAGCACCGCGCCCGCGAGCAGGAAGCGCAAGCCCGCGGAGAGGAACGCCGGCAGCGTCCGCACCGAGATCTTGATCGCCACGTAGGTCGAGCCCCAGACGAGGTAGACCGTCCAGAGCGCGATCAGGAGTTTCCAGCGGACGGCCATCTCTCTTCACGCAACGCACGCCGCCTGCGGGCGATTCCGCTAGCGGGGAATGAAGCTCGCCTCGTGGCCTCGCTGATTTGCGGCCTCGAGCTCCTCGCGCGTGAGGGCGCCGATCCGCTCGAGCAGCTCGATCTCGTCGCGGAGGTGGGTGTGCATCATCTCCGGCCCGTCGGTCGCGATCGTGAAAGCGACGCCGTTCTCGACAAAGGCGCGGAAGGTGTCGCGGACGGCGTCCTCGTCCGCCAGGGCCTTCGTGAGCAGGTTCGAGGTGGGGCAGATCTCGAGCACGGTGCCCGCCTCCCGGAGCAGGCGCATCAGCTCGGGGTCATGCGCCGCGAGGATCCCGTGGCCGATTCGCTCCGGCCGCAGGTGCTCGATCACCTCGCCGAGCTCTTCCGCGCCGGTCTCGCCCTCCTCGCCGACGTGGATCGTGACGCCGAGGCCGGCCGCGCGCGCCGTCTCGACCATCGGCTTGATCTGCGTGTAGTCGTACCGGCCGCCGCCGGGGCGGGGCCCGGCGATGTCGACGCCGACCACGCCGCGCGAGGCCCAGCGGATCGCCTTCTCGACGACGATCTCGTTCTGCCGGGGCTCGAACGTTCGGTCCATCATCAGGATCAGCCCGCACCGCACCTGCGGGTACTCGAGGCGGGCGAGGTCGAGGCCTCGGACGGCCGCGAGGATGATGTGGTCGAGGTCACGCTCGCCGCCGCGGTTTCGCTTCATCGGGTTGAAGCGGAGCTCGAGCGTCGTGATCCGCTGCGAGCGGTAGGCGCCGCCGATCGCGGCATGCACCGAGCGTTCGACCGCGAGTGGGGAGGACTGGATCAGCTCCGTCCAGTGGTAGATGCGGTCGAGCGCGTCGAGGTTGGCGACGCCGCGCGGGTCGGAGACCGTGACGAGCGCGTCGAACTCCCAGTAGTCCTTGACCGGGAGCGCGATCCCCTGCTCGTGCGCGAGCGACCAGAGGATCTCGGACGCGACGGAGCCGCCGAGGTGGGTGTGGAGCTCAGCGAGGCCCTCGTCGAACATCGAGCCGAGTGTATTCGCAGGACGAATCGGCGAGTTGGCGCTACCCTGGGCGCGTCCGCGGGCGAGCCCGCACGGGCGGAGGGGGTCCAGATCGTGGTTGGCCGCTTGGCCGGATTGCTAGCCGTCGTTGCTGCCGCGCTTGCGAGCGCCGCCGGTGCCGCGACCACGGGCAGTGACGGAAACGGCACCGTTCTCCTCGACGGCGCGAAGACGTTCCCGATCGTGCTTGCGAAGGGGCCGGAGCCGGGGGCGACGACGCCGGACGGCAGAGATGCCCTGGCGGAGGTTGCCTCCGCAGGCGCGACCTACCTCAAGATCGGGCCGGCGACCGTGCCCTGGACCGTCGCGGACATCGAGGACGCGAAGCTGCAGAACCGAGCCGCAGCGGCGAACCGCCTCCACACCTGGGTCAACCTGAGCACGGTCGCCCAGGGCGACGCCCGGCTCAGCGAGCGACGCGCTTCTCGACGCAGGTCGTGACCGACGCTCGAAGAGCGACGCCGGCGGGCGCGGCGATCGCGATGTGGAAGGGCGCCGACGAGCCGTTCTGGAGCGGGATCGCCCCGAGCGCGCTCCAGTTCGCCTACTGCCGCGCCACCGGCCGAGGCAGTGCGAGCTGGTGCGGCGGCGAGCCGGTCCTCGACGCCGATCACGCCTGGGTGACCATCCAGGCGCCACGAGGAACCGCCCCGCAACTCGCCCCGTACACCCCCGTCACGGACATCCACGGCGTCGACGTGTATCCGGTGACGCTCGCGGCCTCGGCGCCGAACCTCCACGACGTCGGCACGTGGACGAGCACGGTCGGGTCGGTCACCCCGAGTCATGCGGTGTGGACGACCCTGCAGGTCTGTGCGAGTGGGAGCTATGACGCGAGCGGCCGCTTCGTGCTGCCGACGTTCGCGCAGGAGCGCTACATGCTCTACGACGCGATCCTCAACGGCGCCCGCAGCATTGCCTTCTACGGCGGCAACAATCCGAATTGCTGGACGACGACGGACAGTCAGTTCGGCTGGAACTGGAGCTTCTGGAGCTCGGTGCTGAAGCCGCTTCTGGGCGAGATCAACTCGCTGAGCCCGCTGGCGCCGGCACTTCTGAATCCAGCCACCACCCAGACGCTGCCGGCGAACGATGCGACGACGCAGGCGATCAGCCGGCAAGGCAATTCCGGCGATCTCTGGGTGATCGCAGCCCGCCGCGGCGCGGGCACGGCGCATGTGACGATCGGAGGGATCGCCGCAGCGGTCTCCACGGGCACCGTCTACACCGAGGGACGGTCGATCGCCGTCTCCAACGGCTCGTTCGCAGACGACTTCTCGCAGTGGGGCGTGCACGTCTACCACTTCGTTCCCGACGCACCTCCGCCGCCGCCGCCCGCGACGTCCCCGCCGTCCTCCGGCGGAGGGGCGTCAGGCCCTGACCTCGTCTCCGCCTGGGCCACTCCTGCCGGGAGCGTCAAGGTCGGCGACCGTCTCGACCTCACGCTCACCGTGGCAAACAAGGGCGGCCTCGCGCAGGGTGTCGTCGCAACGGTGTCGCCTTCGGCGAACGTCACGATCTCGGGGGCGACGGCGGATCGTGGTCCGGGCTGCGTTGCCGGCCCCCCGTTCGTCTGCGACCTCGACTTCCTCGGTCCGCCCGGCACGGTTCGGCTCGCGGCCACGGTGACCGGGCCGGGGCCGGTGACGATCACTGCCGCCGCACGAGCCCGCCAGACGGACACGAACCCCGCCGACAACGACGCGACGTTGAGGATCGAGCCGGCGGCGGCGCTCTCGCCCTCACCTCCGTCGAGTGGTGCGAAGGCTGCAACGAAGACGGTGCGCAGAGGCACCGCCAGGGGGGACACACTCCGTGGCACGAACGGGCCGGACAGCCTTTTCGGGCTCGGCGGCCGCGACGTCCTCTACGGCTTCAGCGGCCCTGACATGCTCGTGGGCGGTATCGGTGCGGATCGTCTGTTCGGCGGTGCTGGAAACGACACGATCCTCGCCCGCGACCGTGCCCGCGACACGATTGCGTGTGGTTCCGGCCGCGACGTCGTTCAGGCCGACCCGACTGATCGCGTTGCCCGCGACTGCGAACGCATCATCCGCACGCGGCTTCCCAAGTAACAGACTGTTACTTGGCGTCGAGGACGTCGGCGAGGAAGCCGCGAAGTGCCGGAATGATCTCGGGGTCGATCGTGTGCGGGACGAGCGACTCGTGGAAGGCGACCTCGGCGCCCGCGGCGACGAGCAGGTCGCGAGCCGCGCGGCCCCAGTCGACCGGAATCACCGGGTCGAGGGTGCCGTGGGCGATCGCCACCGGATAGCCGTCCAGGTCCGAGACATCGATCTCGAGCCCTTCGACGTTGGGGATGAAGCCGGAGAGAGCGATGATCGTCAGGGGGCGCTTCGCCGGCCCGCGGCCCAGACCGAGCGCCCAGCTCATCGCCGTCCCCTGAGAGAAGCCGCCCAGCACGATCGGCTGCGGAAGGCCGTCGAGGAGCTCGGCGAGCGCCGTGAAGCTCGGCCAGAACGAGTCCGGCTCGGGCGTCGGGATCCCGCCGAGCCGATACCAGTGCGCGCCTCCGGGCGGCAGCGCGAGCGGCGCTCGCGGAGTCACGCCGTGCAACCGTCGTTGGGGGTCGAGCGCGTCGAGGAGCGGGTGCAGATCGTATTCGTCGGCACCGCGCCCGTGCAGGAGGACGAGCGATCCCTGCGCGTCGCCCGCAGCCGGCCGCTCGACGACTGCGAGCGTCATCCGCGGGGGTTCGGCAGCGGCGTCAGGGCGGGCTCGATCTGCTCGCGCAGATGCTCGAACGCCGGCGGCAAGGACAGCCGCTCGCCGAGATGCTCGAGGTCCTCATCGGTTGCAAACCCGGGCCCGAGCGTCGCGAGCTCGAACAGGATCCCGTTCGGCTCGCGGAAATAGACGGACTTGAAGTAGAAGCGGTCGATCACGGGGGTCGGGCGCATACCCGCCTCCGCGACCCGTTGCTGCCAGGCTTCCTGCTCGTCCATGTTCGTCGCCCACGCGACGTGATGAACCGTGCCCGCGCCCGGGATCCCGCGACCCTCGGGGGCCGGGTCGTACGCGTAGAAGCCGCCGCGCTTGTCGCCACGCGCCTCCCATTCGCTCTCGCCCCGCGGCTCGAAAGCGAGTGTCTCCTCGAGCAGGGAGCGGGTGCGCTCAGGGTCGATCGCGTATGCGCGCACCCCGGCGAAGCCCTGAAGCGCGTGTTCCTCCGGAATCTCGGGGTGCCTGGCCACGAGCGGCTCGTCGTCGGTCTCGTTCACCTGCAGCTCGTGCCGGACACCTTCCGGATCCTCGAAGACGAGGCGCCCGTCCGTCCGCTCGATGTTCTCCGCCTCGCCCTGCAGACGCTGCTCCCAGAAGTCGAGCGTGTCCGCCGACCCGACCCGCCAGGCGATCGTGTGCACCATGCCGGGCCCGGCCTTGCCACGCGCGGCGCCGGGATACTCGAAGAACGTGATGTCCGAGCCAGCGTCCCCCTTCTCGTCCGCGTAGAAGAGGTGGTAGACCGTCGGGTCGTCCTGATTCACGGTCTTCTTGACCAGCCGGAGCCCGAGCACCCGCGTGTAGAAGTCCACGTTCCGCGGTGCGTCGCCGGTGATCAGCGTGACGTGATGGACTCCCTCGAGGCGCACAGGTGCATTGTGCAGGCGCGCATAGACTCCGTGCGTAGATGAAGGTGGGCATCGTCGTCCCGTTTTCGTGGTCCTTCTGGGGCGCCGTGGTGGAGCACGCGGAACTTCAGGCGGCCGCGCTTCGCGATCTCGGACACGAGGTCCGCCTGATCATGGGCAATGACCCGCCCGGCCAGTTCACGCGTGTGCTCCACCCACGGGTCGGACGGCATGGAGAGCCGCCGCCCGAGGTGATCCCGATCGGACGCTCGGTGATCGTGCCGGCGAACGGCTCGCTGCCGAACATCATCCTGAGTCCGCGGTCCATTCTCCGCATCAGGCGAGTGCTCGCGAACGCGGACTTCGACCTGCTGCACCTGCACGAGCCGATGACTCCGACGCCCTGCATCGCAGCGCTCGCGTTCTGGGACGGTCCGATGGTCGGCACGCACCATGCGAGCGGCGACCTCGGCTGGATGCGGCTGGCCACCCCGGTCTGGGGCTTTCTCGAAGAGCGCCTCGACCGGCGGATCGCCGTCTCCGAGCAGGCACGCGCCTCGGCGCAGCGCTGGCTTCCGGGCGAGTACGAGATCGTTCCGAACGGCGTGCTGATCCCGGAAGGCGTCGAGCCGGGTGGCCGCGAGCATCGCGTGGTCTTCGCCGGGCGCCACGAGTCGAGGAAGGGCCTGCACGTGCTGCTGCGCGCCTGGCCCGACATCCGCAAGCGAACCGGGGCCCGTCTCGGCATCGCCGGCGCCGACCCGCTTGCCGTGCGGCTTCTCCTCACGCGCCTGCGGGTGCCTGACGACGGCATCGACGTTCTCGGCTTCCTGAGCCAGGACGACCTGACCGCGGAGCTCGCCTCGGCCAAAGCGCTCGTCGCACCGTCGCTCGGCGGCGAGAGCTTCGGCATGGTGCTGACGCGCGCGTTCGCCTGCGCCGCGCCGGTCGTCGCCTCCGACATCCCCGGGTACCGTGACGTGATGACGCCCGAGACCTCCGTGGCCGTTCCTCCGGACGACGCAGGCGCGCTCGCCGACGCAGTCTCCGCCCTGCTCGAGGACGAGCCTCGCCGAGAGGCGCTCGGCGCTGCCGCCCGGCAGCTCGCGATCGACCGCTATTCCTGGGCCGACATCGCTCGGCGCCTGGTCACGATCTACGACTCGGCTCGTGGCGTCGACAAGCAGGTCGCTGCGTGAGATACGTCCCGCGCAGTCCCTGGTTCCGGGCCGCGCTCGTGCTCCCTTCGCTCGTCGCAGTTGTCGTGCTCCTCTGGTGGCGGGGCCCCGACTGGAACCTCGTCGCCCGCGCGTTCAACCTCGTCGACTGGGCATGGATCGTCTTCGCGATCGCTCTGAACCTCGTGTCGGTGCTCGTGCGCTCGCTCGCCTGGCGGCTGACCATCGACCAGGCGCTCGACCCGCCGCACCCGCGCTTCGACCAAGTCTTCTCCGCATTCTCCATCGGCCTGCTTGCGAACGCGGTGCTGCCGGGCCGGATCGGGGAGCTCGCGCGCGTCGCCGTCCTGCGGCGTCACCTCCCTCACGGGCCCGGGACGACCGGCACTCTCGTCGGCACGGTCTTCGCGCACCGGCTCTTCGACCTCTTCCCGGCGACCCTGCTCGTTCTGTACGTCTTCTCGACGGCGAAGATCCCGCACTGGGCGGTCACGAGCCTGATGATCGTGTTGGTCGTCGGTGGCCTGCTCTTCACGCTCGCCGTCGCGACTGCGAAGCGGGGACGCCGGCACCCGAGTCTCGAAGGCGCGCGTCCACTGCGGCGACTTCTCGTCATGGCCCGCCAGGGCCTCGCGGTGCTTCGCTCGCCGCGTGCGGCTGCAGGGGCGATCGTCCTGCAAACCGCTGGCTGGGTCCTGCAGCTGTTCGCGGTCTACGTGTCGATGCGCGCGTTCAACATCCACGCGCCGCTTCCGGCGGCAGGGCTCGTGCTGCTGCTGATGAACGTCGCGACGATCTTTCCCTTGTGGCCCGGAAACTTCGGCCTGCTCCAGGCCGCCGTTGCGCTACCGCTCGTGCAGTACGGGGTCGCCTACTCGACCGGGTTCGCGTACGCAATCGTGCTCCAGTTCGTCGAGATGTCCGTCGGAGTCGGCGTCGGCCTGATCTTCCTCGCGCGCGAGGGCCTCTCGTTCGCGATGCTGCGCCACATGCCGGATGCGAGCGAGGAACTTCGAGACGTGGACGTGGACGAGGACGAGGAGGAGCAGCGGTCCGGAGGCCGCTCGTGCGCGCGCTGGCGTGTCCGGCTAGCCTCAAGGGCGTCCTCTCGGCGGCGACTGCCGCAGCCGCACTCGCGGCGGGGCTTCGGGAAGGCGGCGCTCGAAGCCGAAGAGCTTCCGGTCGCCGACGGCGGCGAGGGGACCGCCGAAGCGCTGTGGCTCGCGCTCGGCGGCGACTGGCTCGAGTCCGAGGTCCACGATGCGTTCGGCCGCCCGCGGAACGCGCGTTGGCTTCGTCTCCCGGACGGGTCGGCCGTCGTCGAGGCTGCGGCCGCCGTTCCTCTCGATCCGCATCGGCTCGAACCGCTCGCAGCCTCCAGCCGAGGCTTTGGCGAGCTCGTCGCTGCCGTGCTCGACGATGGGCCGACGACTCTGGTGCTCGCGCTCGGCGGAACCGCGACGATGGATGCGGGGGCGGGCTTCCTGGAGGTCGTCCAGGATCTTCGCGTGCCGGCCCGCGTCGCCTGTGACGTGACGGCCACCCTCGCCGAGGCACCACGCCTCTTCGGGCCGCAGAAGGGCGCCGGGCCGGAGGAGATCGCCGAGCTCGAGCGCCGCTTTGCCGCGGTTTCCCGATCCCGGTCCCGGCGGCGGCGCTGCCGGTGGGCTCGGTGCGGCGCTCGCGTCGCTCGGTGCGGCTCTCGTCCCCGGGGCCTCGCTGGTACTCGACGCGATCGGCTTCGAGCCTGCGGGCTACGACCTCGTCGTCACCGGCGAGGGCCGGGTCGATCGGACGACTTTGCTCGGCAAGGCTCCGGGCGAAGTCGCGCGGCGGTCGCTCGAAGCGGGCACGCGCTGCGTGGTCTTCGGCGGGTTGGTCGCCGAGCCGCTACCGGACGTGGAGACGATCGCGCTGTCGGGCGACCCGGACCGTGCGCACGACGATCTCGTCGCGCTCGGGAGGCGGCTCGCCGTCTAGGAAGCGGCCTGTCGCGCGTCGGCTTCGCGCAGCTTGTGCGCGAGTGCCTGCACGAGCTTCCACGCGATCCGAGAGTCGGTCTCGACGATCGGACGGAACTCCCAGAACGTCATCGCGTAGGTCTTCATGTCCGTGTCGGCGGTGACGGTCGCCGTGCGCGCGCCCTCGTCGATCAGCGCGATCTCGCCGAAGTAGTCACCGGGGCCGAGCGTGGCCCGGTCCTCGCCGTGGACGGTGACCTTCGCGTTCCCCTCGCTGATGATGAAGAAGCCGGCGCCGCCCTGGCCCTCGCCCGCGATCGTCTCTCCCGCGGAGTAGTTCCGCTCCTTGAAGGAGTCGGCAATCCGCTCGAGGTCGCGCTTCTCGAGGCCTGCGAACAGGGGCACTCTGCGCGATCGTCTCGTTCGAGGGGCGGGCCATTGCGCGATCTTAACCGCCGTCGGCCCCGGGCGAAAGCGGTGCCGCATCTGCGGCTCGCTGCGCGAGCTCCTCGATCTTGCCCTCGGCGGTCTCGAGGCGCGCGAGGCAGAAGCGCAGCAGCTCCTCGCCGCGCTCCCAGAGCTTGATCGCCTCGTCGAGGCCGGCGTTGCCGCGCTCGAGCCGCTCGACGATCTGCTCCAGCTCCTGCTGGGCGGTCTCGAACGTCAACTCGCTCACTTGAGCACGTTCCCCACGCGGGCGCCGAAGGCGCCTTCCGCCAGCTCGACCTGGACCTCGTCACCCGGCTCGACCTCGGCCGCGCTCCGCAGCACGGTGTCGCCCGCGCGCACGATCGCGTAGCCCCGGCTGAGCGTCGCCCGCGGGGAGAGCGCGGCAAGCTGGCCGGCGGCGCGCTCGAGTGTCGAGCGCCGGCGCTCGACGAGGAGCGCGGGACCCCGGCGCAGACGATCGCGGAGGAGCGAGAGCCGCTGCGTGTCCCGGTCGAGCGACCGGCGCGCGCCGCGCTCCAGCGCCGAGCGGGTGCGCGTGAGGCCTTCGTGCTCGCGGACGATCAGCCGGCGCACACAGCGCTCGAGCGAGGTGCCCGCGCGAGTGAGCTCGACCCGCAAGGCCTCGAGGTCGGGCACGACGAGCTTGCCGGCTGCGGTCGGTGTCGAGGCGCGTACGTCGGCTGCGAGGTCGCAGAGCGGCGTGTCCTGCTCGTGCCCGACCGCCGACACGACCGGCACCGGGCAGGCGGCGACAGCGCGGACGACGCTCTCGTCGCTGAAAGGAAGCAGGTCGTCGAAGCTGCCGCCGCCGCGCGTGAGGATCACCACGTCGATGCCCGGCTCGCGGCTGATCGCCTTCAGCGCCTCGACGATTCCGAGCGCGGCGCGCGGCCCCTGCACCAGCGTCTCCGCGACGAGGATGCGCGCGGGCGGGAAGCGTGTGTGGATGGTCGTGATCACGTCCTGTCGCGCGGCTGCGTCGGTCCCGGTGACGAGCCCGATCCGGCGCGGAAAGCGGGGCAGCGGGCGCTTGCGGGCGGCGTCGAAGAGCCCCTCGTCGGCGAGCTTCTGTTTCAGCCGCTCGATCGCGGCCAGATGCGCACCGAGCCCGAAGCGCTCGAGCGAGAGTGCGCGCAGCCGGAACTCGCCTTTCGCCGCGAAGAGCTCGGGCCGCCCGAGCACGTGGATCCGCTCGCCTTCCGTAAGGTCGAGCTTCAGCGCGTCGAACGTCCTCCTCGGGATCGAGGCGGGCAGGCAGGCGCCGTCAGCAGGATCCTTGAGCGTGAAGAAGACGCTGCCCCAGCGCTCCGACCGGCGCAGCTCCGTCATCTCGCCCTCGATCCACAGCGTCGGCAGCCGCTGGAGCCAGTCGGCGACGCCGCGGTTGAAGCTCGCGACGGTGTAGACCTTCCGGTCGCCGTAGAGCAGTGGTTCGACCTTCATTCAGGCCGAGCCTAGATGATGATTCCCGTGACGGAAGTCGTCCCGCCACTGGGTCTCGCGCGCTATCGCGCTCTGTTCCACGTTCCGTACGTCAGGCGACTCGTCCTGAGCGGACTCCTTGCGCGGCTGCCCGATGGGGATGATCGGACTGGCGCTGCTGCTCCTCGTGCGCGAGAACGGCGGCAGCTACGCGGCGGCCGGCGCGGTCTCGGGCGCGTACTTCGTGGCGACCGCGGTGGGAGCTCCGATCGCCGGCCGCCGTGTCGACCGGCGCGGCCAGACTCGGATCCTCCTGCCGAGGGCGCTCATCTTTCCGGCCCTCCTGCTGGCGGTCTGCGCTCTCGCGCTGCTCGATGCGCCGCTCCTGGCCGTCGCCGTCTGTGCGGGAGCTGCAGGCGCCCTGATGCCGCCGGTCGGTGCTTCGCTGCGCTCGCTGTGGCCGCGGATGTTCGTCGACGCGGAACTGCGTGCCGCCGCGTACGCGCTCGAGGCATCGCTGCAGGAGATCACCTTCATCGTCGGCCCGCTGCTCGTCGCCCTCCTGACGGCTGCGGTCTCCCCCGTGCTGGCTCTCGTCGTTGCGGCGGTGATCGGCGGGATCGGGACGACCCTCATCGCGCTTGCTCCGCCGGTTCGCGCGTGGCGTCCGGACGAGAGACATGCGGGCTCGATCCTGGGCGCGCTCGAGTCCCTCGGTGTGATGACGATCATCAGCCTCTCCGTCTGCCTCGGCGTCGGGTTCGGCGCGACCGAGGTCGGGTTCCCCGCCTTCGCCGAGGGTCACGGCGGCGCCGAGCTCGGCAGCATTCCGCTGGCGCTGTTCGCCGGCGGCAGCCTCGTCGGCGGGCTCATCGCCGGCGCGCACGTGACGGTCTCGCCGGTGCGGTTGCTGCGCTTCTCCGCGCTGCTGCTCGTGGTCGGCATCGCGCTGCCGCTGTTCGGATGGTCGCTTCCGAGCATGGCGGTGCTCGCGTTCTTCGCGGGCGTGCCCATCGCACCCGTGGTGATGTCCGCCTACGGGCTGGTCGACGCAGTCGCCAAGCGTGGCACCGCGGCCGAGGCATTCGCCTGGATCACGACTGCGGTCTTCGTCGGCTTCTCGGTCGGGATGGCGCTGGGAGGGATTCTCATCGACGCCTTCGGCGTGCGGGCGTCGTTCGGGTTCGCGGTCGCGGCAATGTCCGTCGGTGCGATCCTCGTCGAGCTCGGGCCGGGCCTCGACGGTGACTAGAGAAGAATCTCTGCGGCGGTGCGAGGGTCGCAGCCCTGGCCGACCAGCTCGACCGCCTCGTGCAGGTCGGCGTCGAGCGCCGCGGCGAGCTTCTCCGCGAGCGGCAGCGGATAGCCGGCCTCGATCAGGACGTGCAGGCGCCAGGACTCGACTTTGGCCCGCTCGCTGTGCCGGTCGATCAGCTCTGTTGCATCGGTCATCGGTCGCGTGTTCGTGCTGCAGGAGACGTTCCCTGCGCGCAGTTGTTAGCCGAGGACCTCAGGTCTGACGGATGCGCGAGGCCTCGTCGACGCGGCGCGAGAGCTCCGCGAGCCGCTCGGCGAGCGCCGCGCGCTCGGCCTCGGCCTCGGCGACGAACGCCCCGAGCGTCCGTCGCAGGTCCGAATCCGCCGCGGCGATGCGCTCCGTGAACGACGCCGCGAGCTCGTCCTGCTGCCGCTCGAACGCGGACTGGGACTGTCGCTGCCGGGCCTCGAGTCGCTGCTGGCCGGCATCGCCGATCTGCGAGAGCCGCTCCGCGAAGAGCGTGTCCGCCTGGCGCGCGAACATGTCGACCGCGCGGTCGAGCTCGCGTGAGAGTCGAACCGCCGCCTCTTCACGTGCGCCGCGCATGGTCGATTCGAACTGCACGCCCGCGGCCTCCGCGTAGCGCTCCGCCTCGCGTGCGATGACGCGCTGCAGCTGCTCGATCTGGCGTCGCTCGATGTCCGCGAACGACATCTCGATTCGGCTCGCGGCCTCTGTCTCGGCGCGCTCGACCTGCTCCATCAGCGCCTGCTCGCGTCGTCGCAGCCGGTCGGCGATCTCCTCGATCACCCGTCGCCGCTCTGCGGTGTGCGCCTCGAGCTCTTCCAGCGCCTCGGAGACAGCGGATTGCGCCGAGCGCTCGAGCTCCTCGCGCAGGCGGATCACCGACGCCCGTTGCTCGTCCGAGGTCGTCACGAGCTCGGATGCCTCGGCCTCGATCCGCGTCTCGGCGTCGGCGATCAACTGCTTCTGGCGCTGCTCGAGCCGCCGCAGGTCCGTCTCGAGGCTCTGCTGGGCGCGGTCGAGGTCGTCACCCCAGGCGCGTAACCGCTCGTCGACACGGTGGGCCGCGATCGAGAGCGCTTCCGCCAGCTCCACGCCGGCCGCGCGTTCGCGCTCGGCGAACTCACGGCGCCGCTCGTCGGCGATCTTCCGCTCCTCCTCCACGAGTGACGAGAGCGCGTCGGCACGCATCCTGGCGAGACGCGACTTCAGCTCTTCAGCCGCAGACGTGGTCTCCTCGGCGACGAGCGCCTGCAGTGCGTGCGAGTGCCTCGTCGGTGGGATCACGGCGGCGCGCGCGCGCCTGCACGATCGCGAACACGGCCAGCGCGAACGCGAGCACGGCCACCGCAAGTGCAACCCGTTCGACCACGGTCGCATCGTAGTCCGGCCCTACGATGGCGCGATGGCGCTCGCGGACGAGCTCGAGCGGATCGCTGCGCTCTCCGGTGCGAATGCGGTTCTCGCGGCGGAGGCCCACCCCGGCGACAGGGTCTACGTCTGCTCCTTCGAGGAAGCGGACGGAGGACGGACGTGGCTCGCCTACGACGCCGAGGGGGAGCCGGTCGGCGAGCGGCTGCGTGTTCGCGACGCCGTCTCGATCATCGCGCTGTGCGAGCTCGCGGCGGAGACGGCGGCAGGCGGCGATCTCGACGAGCTGCGGTCGCAGCTGGCGGCGCTTCGCGTCACCGAGAATCCGCCCGGGATCGAGGAGGCCGAAGCGGCTTCGCTCGAGCTTCAGCACGTGCTCGGCGCCCCGCCGGCGCTCGCGACACCCGCCCGCCTCGACGAGATCGGCAGCGCGACACGGAAGCTCGAGGTCGCCCTCGGGAGCGCCGTCCACGGCTCGCCGTTCGCCGAGGCGATGAAGGGTGCGGGCGACCTGATCGAGGCGCTCTTCGGCGAGGTGGAGCGCTCCTACCGGACCGACCTCCGGTAGCCTTGGAGCATGGAAGGCGGCAGCTTCGGGGGCTTCCCGTTCGGCGGTGACCCCGAGGATCTCCTGCGGGGGATTCAGGAGTTCGCCGCTCAGCAGGCCGAGTCGGTGCAGGAGGCGCAGCGGGAGCAGTTCGCGACGCTGACGCTGAACACCGCGGTCGAGCTGACGTCGGCCGCTCTGAAGCAGGTGCAGCCGAGCGGCAGCATCGACGAGCAGGCGGTCGCGTTGCGCGACGCCATGCGCGTGCTCTTCCCCGAGGCCGTCGCGCTCGTGAGTGCTGCGCGCCAGGGTTTCATGCGCGAGCGCTGAGTTCGATGCGGCGGCGAGCGGGCCGCGAAGCGGCCCCTTTCAGGGATCTTCGCGCGATGAGCATCCGCTTCCGCGGATGCTCATCCTGCGCAACCGAATAGAGTCCCGCGCGCATTGTCCCTGCTCGACCGCGCTGTCGTCACGCTGCTTCCGGCCGTTCCCGAAGCGGGTCGTGCGGAAACTCTCGTCCCGCTACATCGCCGGCTCCGAGCTCGAGGACGCGCGCCGCGTCGTCGCAGAGCTGAACGCGGACGGCAAGCTCGCCACCGTCGACGTCCTGGGCGAGGAGGTCGCCGACGAGACCGAGGCTGCGGCGATCGCCGCGGAGTACGTCGCCGCGCTCGACGTCTTCGAGCGGGACGACCTCGACGCGAACGTCAGCATCAAGCCGACCGGGCTCGGCCTGAAGCTCGGCTACGACCTCTGCAAGCGCAACGTGGAGGCGGTGATCGCGGCCGCCGAGCCGACGAACCGCTTCGTGCGGATCGACATGGAGGACTCGTCCACGACCGACGAGACGCTGCGGCTCTTCCGCGAGTTGCGCGACGAGGGTCATGGGCGGGTCGGCCCGGTCCTGCAGGCGTCGCTCAAGCGAACCGTCGCGGACGCGGCCTCGCTCGCCGGGGCGAGCGTCAGGCTCTGCAAGGGGATCTACGTCGAGCCCGAGTCGATCCAGTTCCAGGACGACCAGGCGGTGAGGGCCAACTTCGTCCGGGCGCTGGAGACACTGCTGGACGGCGATTGCTACGCGGCGATCGCGACGCATGACGAGTGGCTCGTCGAGGAGTCGCTCCGCCTCCTCCGCGAACGCGCTCTGCCGCAGGATCGCTACGAGTTCCAGATGCTGCTGGGGGTCCGACCGGAGCTCGGCGACCGGATCGTCGCCGACGGGCACAAGCTCCGGATCTACGTCCCCTACGGCCGCCAGTGGTACGAGTACTCCCTCCGGCGGCTGCAGGAGAACCCGAAGATCGCCGGCTACGTGGCCGGCGATCTGGGACGCTCGTTGTTTCGGCGGCGCTAGCCGGTCACGGAGGAGGCGGCGGACCGGGAGCGACGTGCTCGACTTCTTCCTCGACCACGGTCGCCCGGCGTCGGGGCGAACGGACGGGGCCGCCCTCGACGTAGGCCGTTCGGCGCTGGAACCCGCCCCAGCTCGACCAGAAGATCATCGAGATGACGAGGCCCAGGAGGCCGACGATCATCAGGATGACGCCGATCGCGTTGACGTCGAGGCCCTCGGCTTCCGCCGTGACGCCCCAGGTCAAGATCGCGCCGACGGCGATCAACAGGATGCTGACTGAGATTCCCATGCGCGGGTTGTCTCCGCGCGCACGCTTTCCTAAGCGTCGGGCTTCTCGGCTGCGAGCACGAGATGGCCCGGGACCTTCGGGTCCTTGCCCGGCCACTCCTCGAGGCCCCGCAAGGCAAGCCCCGCGCCGGTGACCGCGGTGACGACCTCGCCGAGGACGGGCCGAGCGAAGTAGTCCTCGCGCCAGCGCCCGAACGCGTCGAGGCACGCCCCCGCGGGGTGCTCGTCGTGGAGCAGCAGCACGCCGCCGTTTCTCAGTGCAGCGGCGACCCCCGCGGCCCAGGCGTTGACATCCCGGAGACGCGCGAGCGAGCCGTAGCCGGCGTAGACGAGATCCCAGCGGCCGAGCAGGAGCTCGGGCGGCAGGGCGTGCACGTCGGCATGCACCCACGGCAGCTCCGGCAGCCGCCGGCGTGCGGCGTCGATTGCGCTCTCGTCGTCGTCGACACCGGTGACGAGGGCTCCCAGCTCGGTCAGGTCGAGCGACTCGCGCCCGCTGCCGCAGAAGAGGTGGAGAACGCGGCTGCCGTTTGCACCGTGCAGCCGCTCCCGGATCCGCTCGGGCATCCCGGGCGTTGCGAGCACGTTCTCGGCGGTGCGGTGAGCGTCGTCGAACGCCCGGCGGTTGTGGTCGGTGGGCTCCATCTACGCCGTGAGGGAGAAGCCGCCGTCGACGATCAGGGTCTGGCCGCGGATCATCTCCGCCTCCGGCGAGCAGAGGAACGTGACGGCCTCGGCGATGTCCTCGGGCTTGACGAGCCGTCCCGCCGGGTTCTTCTTCCCCATGCGGAGCATCTCCTTGCGGTTCGGGAAGTGGTCGAGCGCGCCGGTGTCGACCACGCCTCCCGAGACGGCGTTCGCGCGGATCCCGAGCGGCGCGAGCTCGACGGCGAGGTAGCGGATGAGCGCCTCGAGCGCGGCCTTCGACGTGCCGACGAGCGTGTAGTTCTCGAGCACCCGCTGCGCGCCGAGGCTCGAGATGCCGATGATCGAAGCGCCCGGCAGCATCTGCGGCGCGACGACCCGGGTGAGTGAGAGCAGGGCGCGCGTGTTCGCGGTGAGCGTCCAGTCCCAGTGCTTGTCCTCGGTCTCCAGCGCGGGCCGGATCACGCCCGTCGCGGCGTTGTGGACGAGCACGTCGAGCGCTCCGAGCAGCTCGACCTCCTCGAGCACGCGGTCCGAGGAGATGTTGCCGCGGATCAGGATCGGCTTCGCTCCGAGAGCCTCCAGCTCCTCCGCAGTCTTCTCGGCTGCCGCGTCCGAGCGCATGTAGCCGATCGCCACCCGGGTTGCACCGAGGCCGGCGAAGCGAAGGGCGATCGCCTTGCCGATTCCCCGCGAACCCCCCGTCACGAAGACAGAGGCTCCAGGAAAAGTCATGGCCGCGGAGGCAGCGGCTCGTACGCCGGCGCCGAGCTCGGCAACGTCTCCCAGCCGAGCCGCGTGCGCGGTTCCTTCTCGCCGCCCTCGGCCTTCGAGGACGCATGCCCGAGGGCGTCGAGCAGCTGCATCTTCTCCTCGCCGTAGCGGCGGGCCGGATGGTCGGCCGGCAGGTCCTCGATCAACTCGCGGACGCGGGCGCGCAGCTGGTAGGCGAAATGCGGCGTCGCCGGTCCGACGAGGGCGTCGATGTCGCGGATCGAAGGCTCTGCCATGCGGCCCGAAGCGTAACGCCTGCGGGCCTCAGTAGTGTCGGAGCGGTGCGCCGTCCTCTGACCGTCGAATGGATGTTGCTGACGGTCGTCGTCCTGTGGTCGCTCAACCTCGTCGTCACGCGCTACATCCTCACGCACGGCTTCCACCCGCTCGCCTATGCGACCGTGCGCTACGGCGCCGCGGCGGTGATCTTCGTCGGGATCGCGCTCGTCGCCGAGCGGTCGCTCCGGGTGCGCCGCACCGACCTCGGGCTCGTCGTCCTCGCGGCGCTGTGCCTCTGGCTCAACCAGCTCTCGTTCGTCTACGCGCTGCAGAAGACGAGCGCCTCGACGATCGCGCTGATCCTGGGCGCGACGCCGATCTTCGCGGCGCTGATCGGCATGGCGTTCGGGCTGGAGCGGTTGTCGCGGAGGTTCTGGATCGCCGCCGCCATCTCGTTCGCCGGCGTCGGCCTCGTCGCCGTGGGCGCGCCCGCCGGGTTCTCAGGCGACCTGCGCGGCAACCTGCTCGGGATCGCGACCGCGGCCACGTGGGCCGGCTACTCGGTCGCGATCGCGCCGCTGATGGAGCGCTACACGGCCTCACGGATCAGCGCCGTCGTGCTGTCGCTCGCCTGGGTGCTGATCGCCCTCGTCGGCTCTCCCGCAGACGGCCGAGCAGGACTACGCGTTGGGCTGGACGGTCTGGGCGCTGCTCGTCTTCGCCACGCTCGGGCCGCTCGTGCTGACGAATGTGCTCTGGTTCCGCTCGCTGCACAAGATCGGCGCCTCGCGCGCGACGCTCGTCGCGAACCTGCAGCCGTTCGTGGCCGCGGTCTTCGCGCTCGTCCTCCTGTCCGAGGAGATGACGCTGCTGCAAGTCATCGGCGGGATCCTGATCGGCGGCGGGATCCTGGTCGCCCGGCGACGCCCGCCCGTCCCGGCCTCCGAGTAACATCCGCCCCGTGTCAGAGCGCGACTTCATGCCCCTGGACGGGTGGGACCACCTCGAGTTGTGGGTCGGCAACGCCAAGCAGGCGGCCTACTGGTACGAGCACGCCCTCGGCTTCGAGCGGGTCGCGTACGCCGGCCCCGAGACGGGTGTCCGGGATCGGGCCTCCTACGTGCTCGAGCAGGGCGAGATCCGGCTCGTGCTCACGAGCGGAGTTCGTGCCGACAGCGACGTCAGCCGCTTCGCCGCCAAGCATGGCGACGCGGCGAAGGACGTCGCCCTGCAGGTTCCGGATGCCGCCCACGCCTACCGTGAGGCCGTTCAGCGTGGCGCCCGCGGGATCGCGGAGCCCGAGTGGTTCGAGGACGAGCACGGGCGTGTCCAGCTGGCGACGATCGGGACGTACGGCGAGAGCCGTCCACACCTTCGTCAACCGGGCCGAGTACCACGGTCCCTACCTCCCGGGCTATGTCTCGCTCTCCCCGAACGGGCACCGCAGCCAGGGCGCCGGCCTGATCGCAGTCGACCACGTGGTCGGCAACGTCGAGCTCGGGCAGATGAACCGCTGGGTGGAGTTCTACGAGAGCGTCTTCGGGATGACGAACATCGTCCACTTCGGCGACGACCAGATCCAGACCGAGTACTCGGCGCTGATGAGCAAGGTGATGGCGGACGGGTCGGGCAAGATCAAGTTCCCGATCAACGAGCCGGCCGAGGGGAAGCGCAAGAGCCAGATCGACGAGTACCTCGAGTTCAACGAGGGCCCCGGCGTCCAGCACATCGCCCTCCAGTCGCAGAGCATCGTCCAGACGATCGAAGCGCTGAAGGACCGCGGCGTGCTCTTCCTCGACACCCCGGAGACCTACTACGACGAGGTCGAGGGCCGGGTCGGCGAGATCGCCGAGGACTACGCCGACCTGAAGCGGCTGAGGATCCTCGCCGACCGCGACGAGGACGGCTATCTCCTGCAGATCTTCACGAAGACGGCGCAGGACCGGCCGACGCTCTTCTTCGAGGTGATCGAGCGGCACGGCGCGACGACCTTCGGCGAGGGCAATTTCAAGGCCCTCTTCGAGTCGATCGAGCGCGAACAGGCCCTCCGCGGCAACCTCTGATTCGGCCACGATGACGCCGCAGCGCCGGACCGCGCTCGTCTCCATCGGCGCGGCGGCGGTGCTCGCCGCGCTGAAGCTCGGCGCCGGCCTCGTCAGCGGCAGCCTGGGACTCGTCTCCGAGGCTCTGCACTCCGGCACCGACCTCGTTGCCGCGCTGCTCACGTTCTTCGCGATCGGCGTCTCCGGCCGGCCCGCCGACGAAGGGCACCAGTACGGGCACGGAAAGGCCGAACACCTCGCCGCGCTGGCGGAGGCGACCGTCCTCGCGCTCGTCAGCGTGGCCGTCGCGGCGCTCGCGGTCACGCGGCTCACGGGAAGGACGAGCCACTCGGTCGACACGGCGTGGTGGCTGTTCGTCGTCATGGCGATCGTGCTCGCGATCGACCTCTCGCGCACCGTCATCTCGCTCCGCACGGCTCGCCAGTACGGCAGCGAGGCCCTGCGCTCGAACGCGATCCACTTCGGCAGTGACTTCGCGGGCACGCTCGCGGTGCTTGCGGGCCTCGGGGCCGCGGCCGCCGGCTACCCGGCGGGCGACTCGATCGCAGCGCTCTTCGTTGCCGCTCTCGTGCTCATCGCTGCCGGCCGGCTCATCCGTCGGAACGTCGACGTGTTGATGGACCGCGCGCCGGCCGACGCCGAGGCGGCGGCCCGGGCTGCGATCGCGGGGATCGAGCCGCCGGTCTCACTCTCTCGGCTTCGCCTCCGCCAGGCCGCAGGGCGCACGTTCGCCGACGTCGTGATCTCCGTCCCACCCGGCGCCGCGGTCGGTCAGGGCCACGCGGTTGCAGACCGGGTGGAGGCTGAGCTCGAAGACGCGCTGCCGGGCAGCGACGTCGTCGTCCACGTCGAGCCGACGGCCGACGAGGCGGCGCTCCGGGACCGCGCGCTCGCGGCCGCGATGACCGTCCCGCAGGTGCGTGAGATCCACAATCTCAGCCTCGTCTCGCTCGGCGGTGACACCGAGGTCTCGCTCCATCTGAAGCTCCCCGGCGACCTCCCGCTCGACCAGGCCCACGAGATCGCCGAGCAGGTCGAGCGCGCGATCATCGGCTCCGTCCCCGAGATCACCTCGGTGCAGACCCACCTCGAGCCACTCTCGGAAGTGGGGGCCGGCGAGCTGGTCGAGGCGGCCGAGTTCGAGGTTGCAGCCGAGCGGGCCGCCGGTGGCCCCGTGCGCGAGCTGCGGCTCCTCCGGACCGAGAAGGGCGTCGTCGCCTTCATCACGCTCGGACTCGACCCGACCACGTCGCTTGCCGATGCGCACGCGTGGGCGAGCGAGGTCGAGGAGCGGCTGCGCCGCGCACGACCCGACGTCGCCGACGTGATCGTGCACACGGAGCCATGAAGCTGTGCATGTTCACCCCGGCCGGTCAGGAGCTCGAGCGCGGCTGGCCCGGTCGCATCGACGGCGACACGGTCGTGCAGCTCGCCGCGCAGACGCTGCAGTCCTTCTTCACGGGCGGCTCGGCGGCGCGTGAGCACGCCGAATACAGGCTCGACGACGTGCTGCTGCGGGCGCCTGTGCTCGAGCCGCCTTCCGTGCGGGTGTTCGAGGACGCGAACAGCTTCTCGTTCGCGAACCCGAACGCGATCCGCTCGCCGGGCGCCTTGATCGCGAGGCCCGCGGGACGGCTGGACGTCACGACTCGCCTGGTCGCGGTGATCGGCCTCGACGGTGCGATCGGCGGCTGGACCGGCCTGGCGGAATGGCGCGCGCCGGCGCTGGCGCCGCCCAAGGATCGCGACTTCGCGCTCCTGCTCGGGCCGTTCGTCGACACCGAGGTCGAGGACGATTTCGACTGGGAGGCTGCCCGCGCGCTCGCGGAGCTCAACACCCGGCTGCGGCCGGGCGACCTCCTCGCCGGCCCGCCGCGCGCGCTGCACGAGGACGTCGTGAGCGGGCTCCTCGAGCTCACGATCGACGGCGTGGGCACTCTCGCAGCGAACGTCTCGTAGGCGAGGGCCTTCGCCGGTCTCCGGGGGTATCCTCGGGCCATGCCTTTCTACCAGCGTCTTGGCGACGTTCCGCGCAAGCGTCACATCCAGTTCCGCGACAACGGCACCCTGCTCACCGAAGAGGTGATGGGGCTCGAGGGCTTCACCGGGAACGAATCGATCCTCTACCACCTCCAGTCCCCCTGCCGTGTGCAGGAGATCGGGGAGTTCGAGCCGATCGTCCGTGACGAGTGGGTACCCGAGACGCACCAGCACCGGATGATGCACACCAAGGGCGTCGAACCGGGCGGCGACGAGGTCACCGGCCGCCGGCTCCTGATGTGGAACGCGGACGTCGAGATCTCGCTCTGCCGGCCCTCCGAGCAGATGGAGTACTTCTTCCGGAACGGCGAGGGGGACGAGGTGATCTTCGTCCACGAGGGCTCGGGGACGCTGGAGACGATCTTCGGCGAGCTCCCGTACAAGGAAGGCGACTACGTCGTGATTCCGCGCGGGACGACGTACCGCTTCCGGCCGGAAGGAGAGCAGCGGTACCTGATCTTCGAAACCCCCGGCCTGATCGAGATCCCGCGCCGGTACCGCAACCAGTACGGCCAGATCATGGAGGGCGCCCCGTACTACCACCGGGACATCCACCCGCCCACGGAGCTGAACACGCACCGTGAGCGCGGCGAGTTCCCGATCAAGGTGCGTGTCCGCGACGGGTACCAGACCTACCTGCTCGACTATCACCCGTTCGACGTCGTCGGCTGGGACGGCTATCTCTACCCGTGGACGTTCTCGATCCACGATTTCGAGCCGATCACGGGCCGCATCCACCAGCCGCCCCCGTCGCACCAGACCTTCGCCGGGCGCAATTTCGTGATCTGCTCCTTCTGTCCGCGCAAGCTCGACTTCGACCCGCTCGCGATCCCGATCCCGTATCACCACTCGAATCTGCAGAGCGAGGAGATGATCTATTACGTCTCCGGCAACTTCGGCTCGCGGAAGGGTGTGGACGTCGGCTCGATCACGCTGCATCCCTCGGGCCTGCCGCACGGTCCGCACCCGGGGCTCGCGGAGAAGTCGATCGGGCTGCACGAGACCGGCGAGCTCGCCGTGATGTGCGACACGTTCAACCCGCTCAGGCTCTCGAAGCTGGCGGCCGAGCTCGACGACGGCAAGTACGCGCTCTCCTGGTACGAGACGGGCGACGAGGCGCCCTCGGACGCCGGCCTCACCTCGCACCTCTAGCCGTTGCGCCTCGTCGTCGACTGGGACGGGACGGTCACCGTCCGCGATTCGCTCGTGCAGGTGATCCACGAGTTCGGCGACCCGGCACTGCTCGCGGAGCTCGAGCCTCGCGTCGGCGTCGACCTGACGCTGCACGAGGAGATCGCGCTCGAGTTCCTGGCGGTCACGACGCCGCTCGAGGAGGTCGCGCGGTGGGTCGTGAGGAACGTCGAGGTTCGGCCCGGGCTGCGCGAGCTCGCCGCCTTCGAGCCCGTGGTGATCTCGGCCGGCTTCCACGAGCTGATCGAGCCCGTGCTGGCGCGCGAGGGAGTGCAGCTGACGGTGCTTGCGAACCGGCTCGATGCGCGGTCGGACGGCTGGATCGTCCGCTTCCGCGACGAGGCCGACTGCGCGACCTGCGGCGAGCCGTGCAAGCGCGGAAGCCTCGCCGGCGAGCCCTACGTCTACGCGGGCGACGGCTACTCGGACCGCTGCGCAGCGCTCGCAGCCGAGCGGATCTTCGCCCGCGACTCGCTCGCGACGCACCTCGACCACCTCAATGTCGCGTACGAGCGCTTCTACGACCTGCACGACATCGCCGCCGCGCTCTGACCCAGTAACAGACGGTCTAGGCGAGCCCTGCTTCGCGCAGCGGCCGCCGCGCCCAGGCGAAGCGGTCGCGATACCACCCTGCGAGAGGCTGGAGGGTGGTGCCGTTGCCGGACGAGTGGACGAACCAGCCGCCGCCGAGGTAGATGCCCGCATGGTCGACCTGCGTCGGCTTGGACTTGGCGCCGTTCGCACCCTGGAAGATCAGGTCGCCCGGCTGGAGGTTCTGCACGTTCTTGATCCGCTGGGCCGGCGGCACCTCGCCCGACAGCTCGAACGTCGTGCGGCCGCGCAGGACGCTCGCGAGCGCGGACGCACCGGCGAACGGCTCGAGCTTGAACACGCGCCAGACGAACCCGGAGCAGTCGAAGCCGCCGGGCGCCGGCTTCCCGAACGGCTGCTGCGCCGCCTCTGACGTCCCGCCCCAGACATACGGGTAGCCGACGAACGAGACGGCACGGGTGAGCACCTCGCGCTGGAGCTCGCTCAGCTCCGGCAGGAAGAGCGCCTCGGTCTCGGAGCGGATCTCGTCCTGCTCCCAGCCGGAGAAATCGAGCAGCCGCGCCAGGGAATACGCCGTCTCGGCGCGCGTCGCCGGATCGTTCAGGCCGAGCTCGAGCGTGTCCTGACCGGCTGGATGGTTCAAGCGAAGGCCGAGCAGGCGGGCGACCGTCTCGGAGCCGGCGCCTGCCTTGGGCCGGAGGCCTGCGTCGCGGAGCGCGGACGGTGATCGAGCGGGCGGCGTCGCCGAGCCCGAGAAAGCCGACGAGCGCGGCGTCGAGCTCGCGAATCGTGACCGCCCGGCCGGGAACGACGACCGGATAGCTGTACTCGACGGGCTCCTCATTCGAGAGCGAGAGCGTCTCGAGCGCCGCACCGAGGGCGCGCTGCGTCAGCGGCCGTTGCGGCTTGAACCCGGCGACCGTGTCGGCGAGCAGGCCCGCCTCCACGACCGTCTCGATCTGCGGCTCGGCCCACGAGCGGTCGGCCGCCGAGGCGGCGGCAGGCAGCGCGAGAGCGCAGAGAGCGATGGCGGCGAGGCGACGCATCGCGTTTCTATCGGCAGCGGCCGTTTGTTGCTTGAAGCGAGAAACCCGTGTCAGAGACGAGTCTGACACGGTGTCAGAGACGACTCTGACACCCTTCGCGTACGTGCTCGTTCGCCTGCCCCAGCCCTACGACTTCGAACTCTCGACCGCCCGCTTCGACGTGTACGGCCTCGACCGGGCAACCCGCTGGCGTGAAGGCGGCATCGATCGTTTCTTCGCCGGCCGGGAGGTGCGGATCGAGGCTGCCCCCGGCGGCGTCGACGTCACCCCGGACGACGAGACGATCGAGGCGCAGGTGCTCCACTTCCTCGGGCTGCCGTTCGATCTCGACGGCTTCTACAGCTGGGCGGAGAGAGATGAAATTCTCGCGCGGCTCGCGACCGGGCTGGCCGGCTTCCGGCCGCCGCTGCAGGTCGATCCATTCGAGGCGCTCGTCACCTCGATCACCGCGCAGCAGGTGTCGCTCCAGTCGGCGGCTGCGATCCGGAGCCGGTTCATCGAGCGATTCGGCGTCGCCGGGGTCCACGCGCACTCCTTCCCCGAAGCGCGAACGGGTGGCGCGTGCGACCGAGGACGAGCTGATGGGCGTCGGCTTCTCGACCCGCAAGGCGGAGTACGTCGTCGGGCTCGCCCGCGGCGATCTCGACCTGGACGAGCTCGCGTCGCTGCCGGACGAGGAGGTGACCGCGCGGCTCGTCGCGTTGCGCGGGCTCGGCGAATGGACCGCCGACTGGTTCCTCGCCCGGCACCTCGCGAGGCCGCATGCCTGGCCGGCCGGCGACCTGGGACTGCGGAAGGCGGTCGCCGCGTTCTATGGTGACATCCCCGACGTTCGTACCTTCGGGTCCCGCTTCCACCCCTTCGAGAACCTGAGCGCCCACTACCTCCTCACCGGACTCCGCGTATTCCCACCCACATGACCATCCGCCACGGCACAGACATCGACCTCGAGGCCGTTCAGCGGCTCTGGGACCGCTGGCAGTCCGAAAGCCCGGCCCCGCCGCCCTGGGCCGACACGAGCTGGGATGCGAACCGGTCGGAGTTCGAGCGCGCCCTCAGTGCCAACGGGCTCTTCCTCGCCGAAGAGGACGGCGAGGTGGTCGGCTTCGCCTCTTCCTGGCTCGAGGAGCACCTCGGCCGGATCGGGGACGTCTACGTCGCCCAGAGCAGTCGCCGCGAAGGAGTCGGGCGCGCTCTCGTCGAGGCCGTGATCGACAACGTGCGAGCCCGGGGTGCGACGCACCTGATCCTGAACGCGAACCTGGACGCACTGCCGTTCTACGACCGGCTCGGCTTTCGCGAAGAGTCGCGCAATCTCGTGCTGCCACTCGAGGTGCGCACCGTCGGCAGCGGCCGCTCGTTCGGCTCGATCCACGTTCAGACCGACGACATCGGCGCGATCGAGCGCGCGGTCCGCCAGTTCGTGCCGCGGCTCCCGGGCGGCTCGAACGGCAGCATCGTCGCGCCGCCGCGGCACGGTTGGATCGCCGTCTACGACGACGTCTGCGACCGGAACCCCTCGATGCTGCGCCGCCTGGCCCGGGAGCTCTCGGAGCGAACGGGTGCGGTCGTCCTGGCAGTCGGGGTCGAGCACGAGCAGGTCGTCCGCTTCATCCTGTTCGAAGCCGGCAGGATCGTCGACGAGTATCTCTCGGTACCCGAGCACTACGGTGCGCTGCCGCCCGGCGACGTGATCGCGCTCGCAGCAAACCCGCGCGTCGTGGCGAGGCTGACGGGCGCCGATCCGGCCGAGGTCCGGGCCGTTGCTCGCACGGCTCTCTCCCCAGACGAGCTCCCGCCCCCGGAGGAGCTCCTCGCCGGCATCGCGGCCGCGATCGGGCTCGAGGGCACCGAGCACGGGTGGGCCGACGCTCCGGAGATCCCGGACGCGATCTCGGTGCAACGGAAGTGATCACGCTCTTCGACGCGGCGCGGTGCCCGTACTGTGCGCGGGTCCGGATCGTGCTCGCCGAGAAGGACGTTCCCCATGACCCGGTCGAGATCGACCTGACCGACCGCCCGGCCTGGTTGTACGAGAAGAATCCGGTCGGGAAGGTGCCCGTGCTGGAGGAGGACGGCTGGGTTCTGCCGGAGTCGGCGGTGATCGCGGAGTTTCTGAACGAGCGCTACCCGGAGCCGCCGCTCTGGCCGGACGACCCCGGCGAGCGCGCCGCCGGCCGGCTGCTCGTCTTTCGCTTCGACGACTTCTCCAAGCCGTACTACGCGTTTCGGCGCGAGGAGGAGGGAGCGCTCGCCCGGTTCGAGGAGGAGCTCGGCTTCCTGGACGTGCTGCTGCAGGGCACCCCGTGGCTCTCGGGGCGAGCGTTCGGGCTGGCCGACATCGCCTTCCTGCCATGGCTCCTGCGTGCCCGCGACATGCTCGGGCTCTCGCTCGAGCCGTGGCCCGCGCTCTCCGGCTGGCTCGAACGGGCTTGCACTCGTCCGTCGGTTGCGGCCGAGCAGGAGCTCGTCGCGACGCTGTGACCGTCGTCCATCTCCACGCCCTTCCGCTCGACGAGCGGATGTGGCCGGGTGTGGAGGCGCCGCGCCTCTACGGCCTCGGCCACACGATGGACGACTGGGCCGACGCGGTGCTCGAGGCGTACCCCGGGAAGCTGATCCTCGTCGGTGCCTCGATGGGCGGCTACTGCGCGGTTGCCGCTGCGCGTCGCGCACCCGAGCGGCTTGCCGGGCTCGTGCTCGCCGGATCGCGGCCCGACCCTGACTCGCCGCAGCGTCATGCGAAGCGCGCCGAGACGATCGCGCTCGCGCGGAAGCGGGGCGCCGAAGGCATCTGGCGCTCGATGCGCGAGACGCTCTTCCCGAACGGTGCCGATCCGGAGCTCCTCGGGCGGCTCGCGGAGATCGCGCTCGACCGCACCGAGGACGAGCTCGTGACTGCACTCGAGGCGATCCGCGACCGGCCCGACTCGACCGATGCGTACCGCACCCTGGGCGATCGCGCGCTGACGGTCGTCGGCGACCGGGATCCGTTCGTCGCAGTCGAGGACGCACGCGCGTTCGATCCCGATGTCGTCGTGCTCAGCGGGTGTGGGCACCTGCCGAGTCTGGAAAGACCGGAAGAGTTCGAACCGTTGCTGGAGGAGGCGATCGAACGATGGACGTGACCACGGAGGAAGTCGCGCGCCGACTCGGCGAGGAGGGCCTCGTGCTCCTCGACGTCCGCAGCACGCCCGAGTACACGGGCGACGCGGTCGCACCATGCGATCCGCGGCCGGGCCGAATTCCGGGCGCGCAGCATCTGGACGTGCAGGAGCTGATGACCCTGACGCAGGACCAGATCCGGGAGAGGCTCGGCCCGGTGGAGGAGGTCGAGCTCGTGGCCTACTGCCACTCCGGCTCCCGCTCCGAGCTCGCGACGGAGATCCTCCGCGCTGCCGGGTACCGCGCTTCCAACTACCGCGGCTCGTGGCACGAGTGGTCGCGGGACGAGTCGCTGCCCGTCGAGACCGGCTAGGCCGCAGCGAGAAAGGCGCGACAGAGCCCGCGGCCGAGCTCGTTCCAGTCCGAGATGCGCGACCGCATCTCGGCGACGAAGTCTGCAGGAGCCAGGACATCGTCCGGGTCCTCGCCGACCCACGCTTCGACCTGTTCGGCCCGCACCTCCGGGTGAAACTGCACACCCCAGGCGTTCCCGAGCCGGAATGCCTGCGTGCAGACGCGGCTGCGCGCCAGCTCGACGGCCCCGGCCGGGAGCGTGTGCGTGTAGTGGTGCCACTCGAAAGCGTCGAACCGCTCGGGCAGCACTCCCGCGACAGGGTCGTCCGCCGCGGCAGGCGTGCACTCGACGGGAAGCCAGCCGACCTCCGACTCGCTCGAGCGGAAGACCTCGGCGCCGGCCGCCCGGGCCACGAGCTGCGAGCCGAGGCAGACGCCGAGGAGCGGCGTCCCCTGGTCGAGCAAGCCCTCGAGCCAGCGCAGCTCGGTGCTCAGCCAGCCGTGCCGCTCGTCCTCGTCGGGATGCATCGCGCCGCCGAGGACGATCACCGCGTCGGCACCCTCGGGGGCCGGGCCGCCGAGCTGCACGGGCCACTCGACGAGCTCGTGCCCGGCGTTCGCCACGGCATCCGCGAAGACGCCCGGGCCGACGCTCGGACCGTGGGTGACGGCGAGGACCCTCATGCGCCGAGCCTAGCGGCGGTGGCCGACCCACCGCCTCCCTACAATCCCGCGCATGGACGAGCGGCCCATCGGCGTGTTCGACTCGGGCGTGGGCGGCCTGACGGTGCTGCACGAGTGCCTCGTCACGCTCCCGCACGAGGACTTCGTCTATCTCGGCGACGGCGCACGGCTCCCGTACGGCCCGCGCCCGCTCGGAGAGCTGCGCCGCTTCGCCCGTGAGATCGGCCTGTTCCTCGAGGCACAGGGCGTGAAGCTCGTCGTCGTCGCCTGCAACTCCGCGACCGCCGCTGCGCTGCCGGAGCTCCAGACCGAGCTCCGAGTCCCGGTGGTCGGCGTGATCGCGCCCGAGGCGCACGCAGCCGTCCAGGCCACGCGCAACCGCCGGATCGGGCTGCTCGCGACGCAGGCGACGGTCACGAGCGGCCGCTACGAGGAGCTCGTGCGCGCTCTCGACGCGGGCGTCGACGTGCTTTCGGTCGCCTGCCCGCGCCTCGTGCCGCTGATCGAGGGCGACGACCCGTTCGCCGAGGAGACCGCCGTCGCCGTGCGCGAGTACGCCGTCCCGTTGAAGGAAGCCGGAGTCGACACCGTCATCCTCGGCTGCACGCACTATCCGCTGATCCGTCCGATCCTGCAGCGCGTCTTCGGCCGTGAGGTGACGCTCGTCTTCTCGGCCGAGGAGACGGCGCGCGAGGTGGCGGAGACGCTGACGCGGAAGCAGATCGAGAACGACCCGGCGCGCGAGGGCGCCTACCGCTTCCTGACGACCGGCGACGTGGACGGTTTCCGGACGATGGGCCGCCGCTTCCTCCAGCTTCCGATCGAGGCCGTCGAGCACGTGGAGATCGCGACCCTCGAGGCGGCAGCCGCATGAGCGCGGCCGACGGCCGCAGGGACGACGAGCTCCGCTCGCTCGAGCTGCTCCCGGACTGGCTGGAGAACGCGCACGGCTCCGTCCTCTACTCCCAGGGCAAGACGCGGGTGCTGTGCACGGCGATGGTGGAGGAGGGCGTGCCGCGCTGGCTCCATCGTTCCGGCCGCGGCTGGATGACCGCCGAGTACTCGCTCCTGCCGGCGTCGACCGGCGAGCGCGTGGCCCGCGAGGCGGCGAAGGGCAAGCAGGGCGGGCGCACCGTCGAGATCCAGCGGCTGATCGGGCGGGCGCTCCGGTCGGTGTGCGACTTCAACGCGCTCGGCGAGCGGACGCTCTGGCTCGACTGCGACGTGCTCCAGGCGGACGGAGGCACCCGCTGCGCTGCGATCTCGGGCGCCTACGTGGCCGCCCATCGCGCCCTCGACCGCTTCGGGCTCTCGAAGGCGCTCACGGGCCAGATCGCGGCCGTCTCGGTCGGCGTCGTCGAGGGACGCCGGTTCTCGATCTCGACTACTCCGAGGACTCCGCCGCCGAGACCGACATGAACGTCGTGATGACCGCGGACGGCCGCCTGGTCGAGGTGCAGGCCACCGCCGAGCGCGAGCCGTTCACACGCGACGAGCTCGACGGCCTGCTCGACCTCGCGGGCGGAGGCATCGAGGAGATCATGGTCGCCCAGGACGATGCTGTGGCAGTCGAGCGTGCCTGATCTCTCGACCACCGAGGCGCTGCTGCGGCTGCTGCTCGCCGCCGGGCTCGGCGGCGCGATCGGGCTCGAGCGGGAAATGCGCGACCACGAGGCGGGCTTCCGGACGCACCTGCTCGTGTCGCTCGGGTCCTGTGCCTTCACGCTCATCTCTTCCTACGGCTGGTCGGACTGGACGTTCTCGCGGGCGCAGGGACTCGTCTTCGACCCGACGCGGGATCGCAGCGCAGATCGTGACCGGGATCGGGTTCCTCGGCGCCGGGGCGATCATCGTGCGCGGGATCAACGTCCGCGGGCTTGACGACGGCGGCGACGTTGTGGGTCGTGGCGGCGATCGGGATGGCAGCCGGCACCGGCTACTACGTGGTTGCGATCGGCGCCGCGGTGCTCGTGCTCGTCTCGCTCGGCCCGCTCAAGCTCGTCAGCGCACGCTTCATCTCCCGGGTGCGGCCCGAGGAGGCGGAGCTCGCGATCGCGCTCAAGCCCGAAGGCGACGGGGCGCAGGTGCTGGCCCGGATCGAGGAGCTCGGCGGCACGGTGAACGCTGTCGAGTTCGGGGACGACCGGACGATGGACGTCGTCCTGCGCGCCTCACGCCGGTCGGAGTCCGCTCGGGTCGCCGAGCTGCTCGCGAAGCTCGAGGGTGTCGAGCGCGTGCAATGGCGCCCCTGAGGGCGCAGCTCGCGTCGGGCAACGCGCACAAGCTCGACGAGCTGCGGGCCGCGCTGCCGGGCTGGGAGATCGAGCTGCTCCGACGCGGACGCCTTTCCGGACGAGGACGGAGAGACGTACTACGAGAACGCACGGGGGAAGGCCCGCTTCGGGCGCGAGGTGGGGGAGCCGGGCGCGTGGATTCTCGGCGAGGACTCCGGGATCGAGGCGGCGGCGCTCGGCGGCCGGCCCGGAGTCGAGTCCGCGCGGTGGGCCGAGGACGGCGTCGCGCAGCTTCTCGCCGAGCTGGACGGTGCCAGCCGATCGCCGCGCCCGCTACGTCTGCGAGCTCGTCGCCCTGGCGCCGGACGGCCGCGAGCTGCGCGGAACCGGGATCCTCGAGGGGACGATCGCGAGCGAGCGCCGCGGCGACGAGGGCTTCGGCTACGACCCGATCTTCGTGCCGGCAGGCGAGGCACGCACCGTCGCCGAGCTCGGGAACGACTGGAAGCGCACCAACTCCCACCGCGCCCGCGCCGCAGCCGCCCTCCTCACGTCCATCTGCCACGATGTCCTGACCGGCCACGACGGGGTCTGACCCCGGACATGGCCGTTCAGGCCAGGCCGGCGATCGGTTCCTCGTCCCGGCGGGCGTGCCACCAGTTGATCTCGGCGCCGAAGATGATCACGTTCGCCATCACGTAGAGCCAGACGAGCAGCAGGACGGAGGCTCCGAGCGCGCGCACCGCGATCACCTCGCTCGAGAACCGGACGAAGAGCGGCAGCGCCTGGAAGGTCACCTGCAGCAGCACCGCCGCGAGCACGGCGCCGGGCCACACCTCGTCGAGCGTCAGATGGATGTTGGTCAGCCGTTCGTACGCCGCAACGAGGAAGACGAACACCGCCGTGGTCGAGACGAGGACGGAGACCGCATAGGCGACGATGGCGTTGCCGACGATTCCCGGCGCGAAGCGACTGAGCAGGTCGTAGCCGACGGAGCCGACGAAGAGGGCGACGACGAGGATCATGAGCGAGCCCGCCATGAACAACGTCGCCAGGAACTTCCCGCGGAGGAAGGAGCGGTTCGGGCGCCGGTAGACGATGTTGAACGCCGACTCGAGCACGCTGAAGAGCGACAGCGAGGTCCAGAGCAGGAAGACGCTGCCGATCACTCCGAGCGTCGTCGCGTTGCTGGTGATCGCCTTCACCACCGTCACGATGTCGTTGATCCCCTGAGACGGGAAGAGGTGCTGGAGCTCCCGCACGAGGTAGCTCGACTCCTCGGCGCGGCCGGTGTACCCGAGGATCGCGAGCGCGAGGAAGATCAGCGAGACCGACGAGAGCAGCCCGAAGTAGGCGACCATCGCGGCGAGGTGGGGCCCGCGGTCGGCGAAGAACTTCGCCACGGGTTGCTTCAGCGGTCTCCGCACGCCCGCAGTATCGTCTCGCCCATGGACGCCGCGTCCGCCCTGGCCGACCTGACCGAGATCTCGACGCAAGTCGAGGCCGCCGTCCTGCTCGACGAGTCGGGTGCAGTGCTCGCCGCAGCTCCGGCGGACTCCACGCGCAGCGAGCGGCTTGCGCGGACCGCCGTCGACCTGCTCGCCGCCGCGCGCGAGCGCTCCGAGAGCTCCGGCCGCACCCTGACACAGCTCGAGGCTGCGCTCCGTGAGGGCAGCGTCTTCGTTGCGCAGGACAACGGCCGCAGCATCGTTGCGGTCACCGGTGCTTCGCCCACCTCCGGCCTCGTCTTCTACGACCTCAGGGCCTGCCTGCGGACCCTGGCCGAGGCCGAGAAGAAGCCGCCGAAGAAGCCCAGAGTGCGCCGGCCGAAGGACGAGCCGCATGCGTAGGCTGCTCGCGCTGCTCGTCCTCGTGGGTGGTGCGCTGCTCTATCTCGCACGCCGCCGCGCCGCGCCTCGCGAGCGCGTGCACCTCTACTACGACGACGGCTCGATGGTCACGCTCGAGCCCAGCGCCCCTCAGGCCGAGCGTCTGCTGGCGCTGGCGCGCGCGGCGCTCTAGTGGCCGAGCCGGACGAGCTGGGCGCACTCCTGCGCGAGCACGCGCTGCTCGAGGGCGACTTCCTGCTCCGCTCGGGCAAGCGGTCGAGCTACTACCTCGACAAGTACCGCTTCGAGACGCTGCCCGAGCTGCTCGGCCCGATCGGCGAGCGGCTTGCGGCGGCGGTTCGCGAGTTCGAGCCGGGCGCCGTCCGTCTCGCAGGCCCGGCGCTGGGCGCGGTCGCCCTGGCCGCTGCAGCCTCGCTCTCCTCCGGTCTCCCGTTCGTGATCGTTCGCGGTGCAGCCAAGGAATACGGGACGGCCAACCGGCTCGAAGGCGTCTTCGAGGCAGGCGAGCTCGTGTGCCTGATCGAGGACGTCGTCACCTCCGGCGGAGCGCTTGCTGAAGCGGTTGGAGCCCTGCGAGAAGCGGGTCTGGTGGTCCGAAACGCGGTGTGCGTGGTCGATCGTGAGGAGGGTGGAGCCGACGCACTGGCCAGGCTCGGCGTGCGCCTGCGCTCGCTCTACCGAGCAGGAGAACTCGTACCGGCGGCAAAAACCGCCGCAAACCGCATGGTTAAGCCGTAAACGCTTGCCGCCCGTCCGATTCGGCTGTTAGGGTGCCCGGCGGGCTTTGAAACGTCCCACGACAGGAGGAGTGGCAAAGTGACGAAACAGGAGTTTGTTGACGCCGTGGCGTCGAGGGCGAATCTATCCCGCCGCGATGCAGGCGCTGCGGTGGAGGCGGTTCTCGACACCGTCACCGATGCGCTCAAGAGGCGTGACACGATCACGTTCACCGGGTTCGGCAAGTTCTCGACCAGCGATCGCGCCGCGCGCGAGGGTGTCAACCCGCGCAATCCAAGCCAGAAGGTGCACATCCCGGCTGCGACCGTGCCGAAGTTCTCGGCCGGAAGCCAGCTGAAGGCGGCCGTCAAGGGCGGATAGCCCCGGCCGCTCCTCCGAACCCTCGAGGGCCGCACGCGTCACGCAGACGGTGCGGCCCTCACTGTGTTTGCAGGCAGGGTGCTTGCAGGCGAACATATGTTCGCCTAGGCTCTCTGCATGCAGCTCTCGTTCGACGCCGCCGATCGCCTGGTCGAGCTGGTCGAGGCGCGACACGGGCCCGTGCCGGCCGAGGACGCGGCCCGCACGCTCTATTCGCTCCGCCATGTTCCGGCCGGGCTCGCACGGTCGCTGCTCGCGGACGTCGTCGAGGGGGATGCCCGGCTCAGCTGGCGTGGGGCGAACGTCGGGCTCGCCGAGGCGGCCAGGCACGGCGCTGCCGCTCGAGTCGGCAACCTACGTGGTCGTCGATCTCGAGACGACCGGCCTCTCGCCCGGCAGCTCCTCGATCTGCGAGATCGGCGCGGTGCGGGTGCGAGGCCTCGAGCTCGAGGAGCGGTTCGAGACGCTCGTCAACCCACGCCGGCCGCTGCCGGCTGCGATCGCCGCTCTGACCGGGATCGACCCGAGCGACCTGCGCGGCGCACCGCCGGTCGAGCTCGCGGTGCGACGGTTCCTCGAGTTCGCCGGCGACGCGGTGCTCGTCGCACACAACGCCCGGTTCGACATCGGCTTTCTCGACCGCGAAGTCGAACGGCTGACCGGCAGGCGAATCGCCGCACCGGTCGTCGACACCGTCTGGCTCGCTCGGAGAGTGCTCGCCGGCCGGATCCAGCGCGTCGGGCTCGCGTCGCTGGCGCACTTCTTCGGGACGGCCACGCGTCCGTGTCACCGGGCCCTTGCCGACGCCGAGGCGACCGCGGAGATCCTGCTCGCGCTGATCGGCCTCGCGCAGGAGCGTGGGGCGAGCACGGTCGCCGAGCTCGCCGACCTCGCGGCGCCTCGCGCCCGCAGGCTCGCGGGCAAGCGCTCGCTCGTTGCCGGGGCGCCGCAGCGGCCCGGGGTCTACCTCTTCCGCGACCGCAACGAGCAGGTCCTCTATGTCGGACGCGCTCGCGACCTCCGCGCGAGGCTTCGCTCCTACTTCAGGACCGAGCGGCAGCGGCCGGCCGTCGAGGCTGCGCTGGGGGCGCTCGAGCGGGTCGAGTGGCGCGTGCTCGGCTCCGAGCTCGAGGCGGCGCTCGAGGAGCTGCGGCTCCTGCGCGAGCTGCGGCCGCCGGCGAACGCACGCAGCACCCGGCCCGACCGCCACGTGTACCTGCGCCGGCGAGGAGCCGGCTGGTGCGTCACCGACAAGCCCGGCCCGCACGGGCCGCTGAAGAGTCGTGGGCGGGCGCGTCTCGCCGCTCGCGCGCTCGACGGGTGGGAGGGCGAGCCCGCCGACGCGCTGCCCTTGCTGCGCGCGAAGCTGAAGCGACTCTCATCCGACCTCCGCTTCGAGGATGCGGCGCGGCTGCGCGACCGGATCGCTGCGCTTGCCGAGGTCGCCGGCACGCTCGCCGAGCTGGAACGGCTGCGCGCCCTGGAGCTGTGTCTGCTCGTGCCTGCGGCCGAAAACGGCTTTCAGCGAGCGTTCTTCGTCTCGGGTGGTCGCGTGGCCGCCGCGCGAACGCTGCTGGCGGGAGCCGCCGGCCGTGCCGAGACAGAGGCGGGTCTTGCCATCGCCGCCCGCACGGAGGCGTCGATCGCTCCGGCGGACATGGACGAGCTGCTCCTGATCGGCTCCTTCCTGCGCCGCCCGCCGCCCGAGTTGCGAATCGTGCCGCTCGCGCATCTCCGACGCGCCGCGTAGCCTTGCAAGCATGGCGACCGTGGCCACTTCGACCTTCGCCGACCGGCTCGGCGAGGCGGTCGAGCGCAAGCGCAGCCAGCTCGTCGTCGGCCTCGATCCGCGCCTCGATCTGCTGCCGGTAGAGCTTCGCGGCGAGGCCGTGCTCGGCCGGGCCGAAGCGGCGAATGCGTACGCGCGGTTCTGCTGCGGCATCGTCGACGCGGTTGGGCGCTACGTCGTCGCGGTCAAGCCACAGACGGCCTTCTTCGAGGCGCTCGGCGCCGACGGTTTCGCGGCCCTCGAGCGCGTCTGCGGCTATGCCCGCGCGGCCGGTCTGCTCGTGATCGCGGACGCCAAGCGGGGAGACATCGGCTCCACCGCCCGGGCGTATGCCGCCGCGTACCTCGAGCCCCGGGGCGAGGAGCCCGCACTCGCGGACGCCCTCACCGTCAACACCTATCTCGGCGGCGACTCGGTCGAGCCGTTCCTGCAGGCGTGCCGCCTGCACGGAGCGGGGATCTTCTGTCTCGTGCGGACTTCGAATTCGGGCGCCGGCGACGTGCAGGAGCTCACGCTCTCCGACGGGCGCCGGGTGTGGCAGCACGTTGCCGAGCTCGTGGGGGAGTGGGGCGCGGAGCTCGTCGGCGAGCGGGGCCTCTCGAGCGTCGGCGCGGTCGTCGGCGCGACCGTTCCCCGCGCGGTCGCCGAGGCGAGGAAGCTCCTGCCCCAGTCCGTGTTGCTGTTGCCTGGGGTGGGCGCGCAGGGCGCGACTCCGGCCGATGTCGCGCGGGCCTTCACGAGCGGCCCCGCGAGCGCGCTGGTGACCGCCTCGCGCTCTGTCATCTTCGCCTACCGGGCGGGGAACGAGGACTGGCGCTCAGCAGCAGGCGCGGAGGCGGCGCGACTCCGGTCGGAGATCTGGTCGGTCTCGGGCTGGTGATGCGCGGTCACGCCACGCTCGCGCGGTTTGCGGCGCCTGCCGCCTTCCTCCTTGCCGCGACGATCGCGGTGCTGATCGTTCGCGCCGCGCTCACGGACGGAGATGCAGCTACGACGCCCCCTGCGGCCACGACGACGGTGCAGACGACGACCGCCACCCCGACCGACACCGGCAGCGCGGAGACGACGCCCCCCGCCGGCGCGCAGTACTACAAGATCCGGGCGGGTGACACGCTCGCGGTCGTGGCGGTGCAATACAACACGACGGTCGAGCAGCTGATGGTGCTCAACCCGGACGTCGACCCCGTCGCGCTGACGATCGGCCAGCGCATACGCGTCAAGTAGAGTCCGCGCCGCCGTGAAGCGGGTTGCCTTTCTCCTGGCTCTTGCGACGACCCTGGCGCTTGCCGTCGTCGCAGCTGCCGCACCGCCGCCGGTCGACGCGGAGGCGTATTTCGTCCAGAACTCCGGGACCGGCGAGGTCCTCGCGTCGCAGGACGAGCGTGAGCGCTTGCCGATGGCGTCGATCACGAAGCTGATGACCGCGATCGTCGCGCTCGAGCACGCATCGCTCGACGACGTCGCCACGATCTCCTCGCGGACCGCTGCGGTCGGCGAGTCGACGATCAACCTCCGTCCGGGTGAGCGCGTGACGCTGCGCGACTTGATCCAGGCGGCCCTGATCCAGAGCGCGAACGATGCCGCCAACGCGATCGCCGCGTTCGTCGGACGCGGCTCGGTCTCCCGGTTCGTCGACCTGATGAACGCGCGTGCGCGGCAGTTGGGCCTGACCGACACGCACTTTGCGAATCCGGACGGGCTCGACGCACCCGATCACTACTCGAGTGCCCGCGACGTCACGAAGCTGGCGCGCGTCGCGATGAACAAGCCGTTCATCCGCGAGACGGTCAGGCGCGTCGACGTGGAGGCGGCGGGGAGGAACCTGCACACGTGGAACGACCTGCTCTCGACCTTCCCGAGCCTGATCGGCGTCAAGACGGGCCACACCGACGGCGCAGGCTGGTCGGAGGTGGCCGCCGCGCGTCGAGGCGGCGTCACGATCTACGCCACGCTGCTCGGGGGCGCGAGTCGCGAGGGGCGGAACGCCGATCTCGCCGGACTGCTCGCCTGGGGCCTCTCGCGCTACCGGACGGTGTGGGCGATCGACGCCGGCCGGACGTACGGCACGGTGCGGACGGCCTACGGGAAGCCTGCGGTGCGGGTCGTCGCCGGCAAGCCGGCGCTGCGCGTGATCCACGTCGAGCGGCCGCTCGTCGAACGCATCGTCCTCCCGGTCGAAGCGGAGCTGCCGGTGCGGAAGGGGCAACGTCTCGGCGAGGTGCAGGTGATCGACCGCGGCACCGTGATCGCGCGCTCCCCGCTCGTCGCTGCGAGCGCCGTCGATCGCCCAGGAGCCCTCGGGCGCGTAGGGTTCTATACGGGACGAACTCTCCACCACCTAGGGGGGCTCTTGGGATGATCGTCACCGTCACGCTCAACGCCGCGCTCGACCGCACACTGACCGTGCCGCATTTCCAGATGAGCCAGCGTCACCGGGCGAGCCAGGTGCTCACGCTCGCGGGCGGCAAAGGGATCAACGTCGCTCGTGCTCTGAAGCGGCTCGAGGTCCCCGTCGTTGCGACCGGGCTGACGGGCGGCCGCACCGGCACGCGCATCGTCGAGGAGTTGACGGCCGAGGCGATCCTCAACGACTTCGTGCGGATCCAGGAGGAGTCGCGCACCTCGACCGCCGTCGTCGACCCGACCGAGAGCTCGTACACGGAGATCAACGAGTGGGGCCCGAAGGTCACGACCGAAGAGCTCGAGATGCTGCTCGAGAAGCTGCACTACCTCTCGCGCGGCGCGGACTACGTCGTCTTCGCCGGCTCGCTCCCCCGCGGTGTGGAGGAGAGCTTCTACGCGGAGGCGGTGCGCGACCTGAACCGCCGCGGCGTCCCGGTCGTGCTCGACACCGAGGGTGAGCCGCTTCGCCTCGGCACCGAGGCCGAGCCGTTTCTCATCTCGCCGAACCAGCGCGAGGCGGAGCACGTCGTCGGTCAAGAGCTGGAGGACGAGGAGGACTTCCTGATGGCGCTCGACACGATCGCCGAGCTCGGTGCGCGCAACGTCCACATCACGCTCGAGTCGGGCTGCTACGCCCTCTTCCGCGAGGACCGGCAGGTGAAGCGGTTCAAGGCGGTCGCTCCGACCGTCGACGCCGTCTCGGTCGTCGGCGCCGGCGACGTCCTGCTCGCGCAGTTCCTGACCGCGCGGCTTGCCGGCAAGACGGCGGAGGAGGCACTGCGGCTCGGCGTCGCCGCAGGCACGGCGTCCACGCTCGAGGTCGGAGCGGGGCGCTTCGACCCGCGCGAGGCCGGCCGCCTGGTCGCCGGCGTCGAGGTCGTCGAGCTCGCTCCCGTCGGCTAGCCCGTCAGGACAGGCTGTTACGCTGTCCTCCTTGGAAGGGCAGGAGCTTTCGTACGACGAGAAGTTTGGCCGTGAAGGCCTCACCTTCGACGATGTCCTGCTCGTCCCAGCCGAGTCGTCCGTGCTGCCGAACGACGTGCGCACCGCGACGAGGCTGACCCGGACGATCGCGCTCGAGATCCCGATCGTCAGCGCCGCGATGGACACGGTCACCGAGGCCCGGCTGGCGGTCGCGATCGCGCGTGAGGGCGGGATCGGAATCCTCCATCGCAATCTCTCGATCGCCGATCAGGTCGCCGAGGTCGACAAGGTCAAGCGCTCCGAGTCGGGGATGATCGTCGAGCCCGTCACGCTTCGGGCCGACGACTCCGTCGCCGACGCGCTTGGCTTGATGGAGCGCTACCGGATCTCCGGCGTTCCGATCACCGACGACGCAGGCGTGCTCGTCGGGATCCTGACGAACCGCGATCTCCGCTTCGAGACGAACACCGCTCAGCCGGTCTCGGCGCTGATGACCGCCACGAACCTCGTCACCGCACCCGTCGGAACGACGCTCGAAGAGGCGAACCAGATCCTGCACAAGCACAAGATCGAGAAGCTGCCGGTGGTCGACGCCGATGGGCGGCTCAAGGGCCTGATCACGGTCAAGGACATCCGGAAGCGGATCGAGTTCCCACTCGCGACGAAGGACGAGCAGGGCCGGCTGCGAGTCGGCGCCGCCGTCGGCGTCGGGCCGGATGCCTTCGAGCGCGCCGCTGCGCTGATCGACGCGGAGGTCGATGTGCTCGTCGTCGACACGGCGCACGGTCACTCGATCTCGGTCGTCGAGATGGTGCGGCGGATCAAGTCGGAATGGGACGTGCAGGTGATCGCCGGCAACATCGCGACCGCTGAAGCGGCGGAGGCGCTGATCGACGCGGGCGCCGATGCGATCAAGTGCGGCATCGGGCCCGGCTCGATCTGCACCACACGCGTTGTCGCGGGAGTCGGGGTGCCGCAGATCACCGCCGTGTTCGAATGCGCGGAGTACGCGCTCCGGCACGGGGTGCCGGTGATCGCGGACGGCGGCATGACCTCGTCCGGCGACATCGCCAAGGCGATCGCCGCCGGCGCCGACACCGTGATGCTCGGGTCGATGCTCGCCGGCACCGACGAGAGCCCGGGCGACGTGATCCTCGTCCAGGGCGAGCGCTTCAAGGAGTACCGCGGCATGGGCTCGCTCGGCGCGATGAAGGCGCGCTCCTTCTCCAAGGACCGCTACTTCCAGGGCGACGTCGAGGATGTCGACAAGCTCGTCCCGGAGGGGATCGAGGGCCGCGTTCCCTACAAGGGGCCGGTGCAGCAGATCCTCTACCAGCTCGTCGGCGGCCTCCGGCAGGCGATGGGGTACTGCGGCGCGCCGACGGTCGAGGCGCTCAAGCTCGAGTCGCGCTTCGTCCGGATCACCGGCGCAGGGCTGCGCGAGAGCCATCCGCACGACGTCACGATCACGAAGGACTCGCCGAACTACCGGCGCCAGTGATGGGCATCTGATGGGCACCGTCCATCCGCTTCCGGCCCCGGAACCCGTGGCCGAGGAGCGTCCGGTGCTCGTGCTCGACCTCGGGGGGCAGTACGCGCAGCTGATCGCGCGCCGCGTCCGCGATGCCCGGGTCTACTCGGAGCTCGTTCCGCACACGCTGACCGCGGCGGAGGTGCGGCGCCGCAACCCCGTGGCGATGATCCTCTCCGGCGGTCCTGCATCCGTCTACGCGGAGGGGGCGCCCCGGGTGGACGAGGAGCTCTTCGAGCTCGGGATCCCCACGCTCGGCATCTGCTACGGCGCCCAGCTGATGGCGCTCGAGCTCGGCGGCGAGGTCGCGCGGACGGGGACCTCCGAGTTCGGCAAGACAGAGCTCGACGACGGCTCGGGCGCGCTCTTCAACGGGCTGCCGCCACAGCAGACCGTGTGGATGAGCCATCGGGACACGGTCACCGCGCCGCCGCTCGGCGCGACGATCACCGGACGCTCCGCCTCGACGCCCGTCGCGGCATTCGAGGATCCCGCCAGGAGGCTCTACGGCGTCCAGTTCCACCCCGAAGTCGTCCACACGCCGTACGGGCAGGACGTGCTGAAGAACTTCCTCTACGGAATCGCCGATGCGCCGCCGGCCTGGACGCCTGCCGCCGTGATCGAGGAGCAGGTCGAGCGGATCCGGGCCCAGGTCGGCTCGGAGCGCGTCCTCTGTGCGCTCTCCGGCGGCGTCGACTCCGCCGTTGCCGCCCTGCTCGTCCACAAGGCGGTCGGCGACCAGCTCACCTGCGTCTTCGTCGACCACGGGTTCATGCGCTCGAACGAGGCCGAGCAGGTGGCGGAGACGTTCGGCGGCCACTTCCAGGTCCCACTCGTGCACGTCCAGGCGCAGGAGCGATTCCTCGCGCGGCTCGAGGGCATCGCCGAGCCGGAGGAGAAGCGCCACCGGATCGGCGAGGAGTTCATCCGCGTCTTCGAGGAGGAGGCCGCCAAGCTCGGCGACGTCACGTTCCTCGTCCAGGGGACCCTCTACTCGGATGTGATCGAGTCGGGCGGCACCGACGGAGTCGCCGCGAAGATCAAGTCGCACCACAACGTCGGCGGGCTGCCCGAGGACATGGCGATGGAGCTGGTCGAGCCGCTCCGGCTCCTCTTCAAGGACGAGGTGCGCCGCGTGGGCGAGGAGCTCGGCATGCCCGAGCGGATGGTGTGGCGGCAGCCGTTTCCCGGGCCCGGGCTCGCGATCCGAATCATCGGCGAGGTGACGCCGGAGCGGCTCGAGATCCTCCGCGGCGCGGACTCGATCCTGCAGGAGGAGGTGCGCCGCGCCGGCCTCTACCGCGACCTCTGGCAGAGCTTCGCCGTGCTGCCCGCGATCAAGTCGGTCGGCGTCCAGGGCGACGAGCGCACGTACGCGTATCCGATCGTGATCCGCGCCGTCACCTCCGAAGATGCGATGACCGCGGACTGGGCACGCTTGCCCTACGACCTGCTGGAGACGATCTCGAGCCGGATCATCAACGAGATCCCCGGCGTGAACCGCGTCGCCCTCGACATCAGCTCCAAGCCACCGTCGACGATCGAGTGGGAGTGAGGCTACCCTGCGGGCTGTCGTGGCCCGGATGCTCCTCGGTCTACTCACGCTGGTCGTGCTTGCCGCGCCGACATCAGCGCTCGCGAGCGAGCACCTCGGCGACCGCGACGTCGATTTCCTCTCGCTGAAAGTCAACGCGCGCGGCGAAGCGCTCGTCAGCTATCGGAGGGCCGACGGAGAGCGCCGCGATGTCCTGATCTGGGGCGCCGTGAACGCACACGCTCCGGACGAGGACCGGCCACAGGTCAGCTTCCGCTACGACTACAGCGGCGGTTGGAGGTCGCATGGCACTGCGGAGTACGCCCGCTCGTTCAAGGACGCGTGCCGCGCCTACGACGGGCCCGAGCTCGTTCTCCGCGTCGCCGCGTGCAAGGCGCCCGACGGGTCGTACTGGGCTCTGCAGAGCTGGCGCCGGCTCGCACCGATGCGCGGTGTCGCGCCGTTCCGCCCCGAGCAGGACGCCTACGAGCTCCATGTCTCGCACTGGTCCGGCCCGCTCCCGGTCCTCGAGGTCTCGCCGAACTGGACGTACGGCGGCACGCTGCAGGGATTGTTCGGCCGTCTGACGTACCGCGGCGACGCCGTGTACGGCTTCCGGACGCCCTCTGCGACGAGAAGCGACCCGTACGCGCGCTTCGTCTACATCGACACCTTCAACTCCGTCTACGGCCCCGGCTGGAAGCGCGATACAGGGATCGTCACGCATCGAGGAAACGGGGCCTTCTGTTACAGCTTCGTCGCGCAGGCGCCGCCACCGGGTTACCCGTCGAGAGAGCCGCGCGGCCCCGGCAACGGCGAACGTCATCGGGTCCGGGTGATGGGTCCGGGAGTGACGCCGGTGGTGGAGTGGGAGGGCGCGGGTCTGCACCGCTACAGCGCCGCATCGGACCGGGTGTTCAACAAGCGTTTCGACCAGCTGGTCGGACCGAAGGACAGGGTCTGCACCCGCGAGCGCTAGCGGACGCTGAAGCCCTCCAGCCCTTCCGGCTCCTCGCTGACCACGTCGACCCAGTCCACCCGAGCGCCGCGTGGCCCCTCGCGGGCGAAGTCGACGAGCCGCTCGACCGCGTCGCGCTCGCCCTCGAACACCGCCTCGACGCTCCCGTCCGGGAGGTTCCGCGCCCAGCCGCTGACACCGGCCGTCTGGGCGCGGCGGCGGGTCGTCTCGCGAAAGAAGACGCCCTGGACGTGACCCTGGACGACGACGCGGCGGCGCTGCACGGCTTCTAGGCTAGTGCGATGGAGAGGGGCTTTGTCGAGCGACTCGCCGCGGCGAGGATCGGTGAGACCTTCAACCAGTACACCGGCTCCGAGCTCCGGCGAGACCGTCTTGCCGACTATCTGAGCGAGAGACGGGGAGCGCGGCTCCTCCTCGTCGCGGAGGCGCCCGGCTACCGCGGAACGCGCATCTCGGGCGTCCCCCTGACCTCGGAACGTCAGCTCACAGGCACCGGGCCGGCCGAGGCGACCGCAACCATCGTCCACGCGGTGCTCGAGGAGCTCGGGATCGACCGCGACGTCGTTCTCTGGAACGTCGTGCCCACGCACCCGGGCACCGAGAGCTCGAACCGGCCGCCGACGCGGAGAGAGATCGAAGCGAGCGCGCCGTTCCTCGCCGAGCTCTCCGACGGCCGGCAGGCGATCGCGATCGGCAGGATCGCGCACGCGCGCCTCGGCGGGCCGTACGTCCGCCACCCCTCGCACGGCGGCGCGGCAGCGTTTCGGACGGGGCTGGCTGCGGCGCTCCGATAGGGTCGCTTGGTGGACGGCTTTCCGATCCGCCGGAACACCGTCCTGCTCGCGGCCACCCTGACGTGCCTTTCGGGCATGGTCCAGCTGGCCGTCGCGGTTGCGACCGTCACGCTCGTCCTCGTCACGGGCATCGAGGGGATCCTGGGCCTCGGACCTGCGATCTTCCTCACGGCCGGCGCCCTCGCGGCTCTCCCGGCCGGACGGCTCATGGACCGTCACGGCCGGGTCCCCGTTCTCGCGGGTGGATGTGTGGCCGGCATCGTCGGCTGTCTCGTCACAGCGCTCGGTACGGGTCTCGAGTCCGCGCCGATCGTCGTGCTCGGGTTCGCGCTGGTCGGCATCGCCCAGGGGACGATCCTGCTGGCGCGGGCCGCAGCCGCCGACATGTACCCGCCCGCGCGACGCGCACGCGGCATCTCCTACGTGCTCTTCGGCGCGCTCTTCGGTGCGGCGCTCGGCCCGCTCGTCTTCCGGCCGCTCCTCGCCGGGAAGGAGCTCGACACCCAAGCCCTGATCGTCCCCTGGCTCGCCGCCGGCGGGATCATGGTCATCGGGCTCGTGCTCGTCCTCATGGTCCGCCCCGATCCGCAGACGATCGCGCGTCAGCTCCATTTCGACGCCGGCGGCAGCAACGATGAGACGTCGGCGCCCCTCCGCGAGATCATCGCGCGGCCGGGCGTGCTCACCGCGCTCGTCGCTGCGATCGCGAGCTTCGGCGGCATGGTCTCGGTGATGAACCTGAGTGGCTACATCGTCATCGACCACGGCCACCACCAGACCGATGTCTTCACCGTGATCAGCCTGCATATCGTCGGCATGTACGCCCTCGTGCTCTTCGTCGGTCCCCTCATCGACCGGATCGGGCGCCGTCCCGGCCAGATCGCCGGGCTACTCCTGATGGCTGTCTCGACGCTGCTTCTCGCCGGGCTGGACAGCGTCCTCTGGATGTCCGTCTCGCTCTTCCTGCTCGGCCTTGGTTGGAACATCTCCTATGTCGCTGCCGTCAGCGAGCTCGCCGACCGCGCGCTGCCGGCAGAGCGCGGGAAGCTGATCGGGTTCACCGACGGGCTCTCGAGCTTCACCGCCGTTGTCCTCGTCCTCCTCGGCGGGCTGGCGTACAGCGCGTTCGGAGTCGAGGCTCTCGGCCTTGCTGCGACGGCCTTCGTCGCCCTGCCTGCGGCCTGGATTCTGGTACGATCCGCCGCCGGCGCACCCGATGTGCGCCCTCTTTCTGTGAAATGAAGACACGAATTTGAAGACATACAGCGCAAAGCCGGGTGAGGTCTCACGGGACTGGTACGTCGTCGATGCCGAGGGCAAGACGCTCGGACGGCTCGCGACCCAGATCGCAGACACGCTTCGCGGCAAGAACAAGGCGGTCTACACGCCGCACGTCGACACGGGCGACTTCGTGGTCGTCGTCAACGCCGAGAAGATCGCCGTGACCGGCCAGAAGCTCGACCAGAAGCTCTATCACCGGCATTCCGGATACCCGGGCGGCCTCCGCACGCGTACTCTGCGCGAGCAGCTCGAGCGCCGGCCGACCGAAGTGCTGCGCAAGGCGGTCAAGGGGATGCTTCCGCGCAACCGCCTCGCGCGCCAGCAGATCAACAAGCTCAAGATCTACGCCGGTCCCGTGCACCCGCACGAGGCGCAGGCCCCGAAGACGTTGGAGGTCAGGTAGTGGCACAGCAGGCGCAATACCTCGGTACCGGCAAGCGCAAGACCTCGGTCGCGCGCGTGATTCTGCGACCCGGCGATGGGAAGACGTGGTTCAACGGCCGCACGCTGGAGGACTACTTCCCGCGCATGACCCACCGGATGCTGGCACTGGCGCCGCTGAAGACAGCCGGCGTCGAAGGGACGTTCGACCTCCGGGTCCGTGTCCACGGCGGTGGCCCGTCGGGTCAGGCCGGGGCCGTGCGCCACGGGATCGCCCGTGCGCTCGTCGAAGCAGATCCGGAGCTGCGGATCGCGCTCAAGCGCGAGGGATTCCTCACGCGCGACGCTCGCCAGGTCGAGCGCAAGAAGGCCGGACTGCACAAAGCCCGCAAAGCCCCGCAGTTCTCGAAGCGCTAACTCCCTTGTGCGGCGGTTCTTCGGCACCGACGGAGTCCGGGGGGTCTTCGGCGAGGACCTGACCGTCGACCTCGTCGAGCAGCTCGGCAAGGCTGCGACTCTCTGGTCCGGCCGCGGGCGCGTCTTCGTCGGCCGCGACACGCGCGGCTCGGGGCCGGAGCTCGAGGAGGCGTTCGCTCGCGGTGTTGTTGCCGTGGGTGGAAACGCCGTCCTGGCCGGAGTGCTGCCGACGCCGGCGGTCGCGCTGCTCGCACTCGACCTGGGCGTCGTGATCACCGCCTCGCACAACCCGCCGGAGTACAACGGCGTCAAGTTCTTCGACAGCGACGGGAACAAGCTCACGGACGCTTTCGAGGAGGAGATCGAGGCGCTCCTCGACGCTCCCCAGCATGGGGGCGGGTCGATCGACCGCGTCACCGTCGCCGAGGACAGCTACCTGGAGCACGTCGTCGAGCGTTTCGGCACCGACCTCACCGGGCTGCGGATCGCAGTCGACTGCGCGAACGGCGCGTACTCGGGAATCGCACCGGAGGCGTTCGAGAGTCTCGGGGCCGAGGTGACTGCGGTGGCGGCGTCACCGAACGGCGAGAACATCAACGAGGGCTGTGGCGCCACCGATCTGTCGCTGCTCCAGGCGACCGTTCGCGCCGGCGGCCTCGACCTGGGCGTCGCGTTCGACGGCGACGGCGACCGCGTGCTGGCCGTGGACGCCGACGGAAATGCCGTCGACGGCGACCAGATCCTCGCGGTCCTGGCACTCCATCTCGACGTCGAGATGGTCGCGGTCACCGTGATGACGAACCTCGGCTTCCACCGCCTGATGGACGAACGCGGGATCCGTGTCGTCACCACGAACGTCGGCGACCGGTACGTGCTCGAAGCGCTCCGCAAGGAGCACGGTGTCCTCGGCGGCGAGCAGTCCGGCCATGTGATCTGTCTGCGCGACCACGTCACAGGTGACGGGCTCGCCGCCGCGCTCCTCCTCTGCGGCGCGATCCAGGGAACGACGCTCGCCGAGGCCGTGGCCGTGATGCCGCGATACGCACAGGTGAAGGAGAATGTGCGGCTCGCCCGCCCCGAGGTGCCCGCAGCGGTGCTGGCGGAGGCGGATCGGATCAACGCCGAACTGGCCGGAAACGGCCGAGTGCTCGTCCGGGCGTCGGGCACCGAGCCGCTGATTCGCGTGCTCGCGGAAGCAGAATCCGAGGAGAAAGCGCGAGATCTCTGTGCTAGGATCGCCTCCCTCGTTCAGAGGGAGCTCGGCTAGCCCTCGACGCTGCGAAAACGTCTTTTTGCAGCGGAGAGCGTGCCGGGCTCTTACGCATTCTCGGGAGTTTTTTGCGGTTCAGATACGGAAAAGGGGGGCTTGAATGTGCGGAATCATCGGATACGTCGGACCGCGGGAGTGCAAGCCCCTTCTGCTCCAAGGTCTAGAGCGTCTCGAGTACCGCGGCTACGACTCGGCCGGGATCGCTCTCCGTGAGGAGGGCGGCCTCGAGTACGTCAGAGCGGTCGGGAATCTCCAGAACCTGAAGGAGGCGGCAGGCCCGAACGGGTCGACCGCAACCCACGGGCTGGGGCACACGCGCTGGGCGACACACGGCGGCGTCACCGAGGCGAACGCGCACCCGCTCGCCGGCTGTGACGGCGCAAAGCTCTCGATCGTCCTGAACGGGATCGTCGAGAACTACCGCGAGCTCCGCGACGGCCTGCTCGCCGAGGGCCACACGTTCGCGTCCGAGACCGACGCCGAGACGGTGACCCATCTGATCGAGCGCCACTACGAGGGAGACCTCGCGGAGGCGGTCCGGCGTACGTTCAGCGAGCTCGAGGGGCACTTCACGTTCGTCGTCATCCACCACGACCATCCCGACCTACTCGTCGCAGCGCGCCACCAGACGCCGCTCGTCGTCGGGATCGGCAAGGGCGAGATGTTCCTCGCCTCGAACGCCGCAGCCTTCCTGCGCGAGACGCGCAGCGTCGTCTTCCCCGACGACGGCGACATCGTCGAGATCACGCCGGCCGGCGCTGTCTACACGCGCACGGACGGAACGGTGGTCGAGCACGATCCGGTCGAGCTCGACTGGGACGACGAGGGCGCCGAGAAGGGCGGCTACGAGACGTTCATGCTCAAGGAGATCTACGAGCAGGGCGAGGCTGTCGCGGAGACGATCGGCGACCGCGTCCGCCACGGAACCCTCGTCCTCGAGGGCCTCGGCCACTCGGAGGACGAGCTGCGCGAGCTGCGCCGCATCGTGATCCTCGCCTGCGGCACCGCCTACCACGCGGGCGTTGTCGGGCGGTACGTGATCGAGGAGTGGGCGCGCATCCCGGTCGAGCCGGACATCGCTTCCGAGTGGATCTACCGCAATCCGGTGATCGACAAGGACACCCTCGTGATCGGGATCTCGCAGTCCGGCGAGACGCGCGACACGATCGAGGCGATGAAGCTCGCCCGGAAGCTGGGCGCCAGGACGGTCGCGATCACGAACATGATGGGCTCGCAGATCACGCGCGAGGTCGACTCGGTCCTCTACACCCGCTGTGGGCTCGAGGTGGGTGTCGCGGCGTCGAAGACGTTCACGGCGCAGGTCTCCCTGCTCTACCTCGTCGCGCTGAAGCTCGCCCAGCTCCGCGAGACGATGCCCGCCGGTGAGATCTCGTTCATCCTGGACAAGGTCTACGAGCTGCCGAAGAAGATCGACCAGTTCCTCGACGGCGACCACCCGATCGAGGAGATCGCGCAGCGCTTCTACGACAAGCCGTTCTTCTTCTACCTCGGCCGTCACATCGGGCTTCCGGTCGCGCTCGAGGGCGCCCTGAAGCTGAAGGAGATCAGCTACATCCCGACCGAGGCCTACTCGGCCGGCGAGATGAAGCACGGGCCGATCGCGCTGCTCGACGAGGACACGCCGGTCGTCGTCGTGGCGACCGACATCCACGTCTACGACAAGCTCGTCTCCAACATCCAGGAAGTGCGTGCGCGCGGCGCCCACGTGATCGCGATCGCCACCGACGGGAACGAGGACATCCAGCACCACGCGGACGACGTGATCTACGTCCCGAAGACACCGAACTTCCTGCAGGCCGTGCTCGGGATCATCCCGTTGCAGCTGCTGGCCTACCGGATCGCGCGCCTGCGCGACCTCAACGTCGACCAGCCGCGCAACCTCGCCAAGACCGTCACCGTCGAATAACGCGTGAGGCCGGCGCGCGCTCTGAAGTGCCGCTAGAAGAAGTCCGGGTCGTCCTCGACCACGGGGTCGTTCCGGTCGAGGATTCCGTAGCGCATCAACGTCCAGAGCAAGAGGGTGACGAGCGGCGGTAGGAGCAGCAGAACCGGATTGACGAGGGCGAGCGCGAACCAGAGGACGGGTACCGCCGCGTACGCGCTCCAGCGGACAAGTCGATCGTCGCGGACTCGGGCGACCATCTAGTCGTCAGGCGACGGTCTTCCGCCGCCGCAGGCGGGCGAGCTCGTCGTTCTCGTCGTGGGCGGATGCGGTTTGGGGCACGCTGTCGTAGAGCGACTGCGCGGCGGCGAGGATCGTGGCAGCGCGGCCCGCGAGGTTCGCCTCGCGCAACGACAGCTGGTACTCGCGCTCCTCCAGCGCTGCTTCACGCGCTGCGATCGGATCGGCGGGCAGCGCGGTGAACACTGGCTGGCGCGGCTCGGCCATCGGCTCGAGCACCTGTTGTTCGACCTTCGCGATCGCGACGTCCAGCTCCGTCAGCTCGGGCTCGTCGAGACCGAGATGCGCGCGGAGGCCGGTGCCAAAATCTTCTACGGAAGCGTCGCTCATGTGTATCCCTAGATGCCATAGGACTCAACAACTTGCGCGAGTAGGACCCGTCGACGTGCGCGGTAGGCCCCGATAACCCGCGCGATACGCTCTGCGCCGATGGAGGCGCCGGCCCACAGGATGCCCCCGAACAGCATCTCGCGCGTTCGCGTGACGCGTGTGCCGGGCGGGGAGGACGGCGACGTCGTCGCAGTCGAGGAGCCGCTCGAGATCAGGATCGGCGGCGTGCCGGTGGCCGTGACGATGCGGACTCCCGGGCACGACGAGGAGCTCGCGCTCGGATTCTGCCTCTCCGAGGGCCTGTCGCCGCTCGGCGCCCGCGTTCCGGACGACCTCGCGGTCAACGCGATCGAGGTCGAAGCGCCCGAGGCCGACGTCGGCGGGCTACAGCGGAACTTCTACACCTCCTCGTCCTGCGGCGTCTGCGGGAAGGGAGCGCTGGAGGCGGTCGCTGTCGAGGCGGCTCGGGTCGAGAGCGATCTGACCGTCCCGGCGTCCCTCGTGGCGTCACTCCCGGAACGATTGCGCGCCGGACAGGCGGCGTTCGAGGCCACGGGTGGGTTGCATGCGACCGGCCTCTTCTCGTCCGAAGGCGAGCTGCTCTACGTTCGCGAGGACGTCGGCCGGCACAACGCCCTCGACAAGGTGATCGGTCGCGCATTCCTCGACGGACGGCTGCCGTTGTCAGCCGGCATCCTCTGCGTCAGCGGCCGGCTCTCGTTCGAGCTCGTCCAGAAAGCGGCGGTTGCGGGATGCCCGTTGCTCGTCGCCGTCGGCGCGCCGTCGTCGCTCGCCGTCGAGCTCGCAGCGGATCGCGGGATCACGCTGTGCGGCTTCGTCCGCGGCGGCTCGCTCAACATCTACACGGAGCCGTGGCGGATCGAGCGCTGACCGGCGTCCTGCTCGTCGGCGGCGCTTCCTCGAGGTTCGGTTCGCCGAAGGCGCTCGCCCGTTTGCGCGGGGAGACGCTCGCAGAGCGGGCGTGGCGGACGCTCGGCGAGGCGTGCGACGAACGGATCGCCGTCGGCAAGGGCGACCTGGCCCTCCCTTTCGAGGTGCTCGTCGAACCGGCCGAGCCGCAGGCGCCGATCACGGGCGTGGTGACGGGCCTGCGCGCAGCCGCGCACGAGATCGCCGTCTTCCTGCCGGTCGACTGCCCGCTCGTGACGCCGCAGCTCCTGCGTGAGCTCGGCGAGCACGCGGCCGTGCCGCAGACGGGGCCGCTTCCGGGCGCGTACACGAAGGACGACCTCCCGGAGCTCGAGCGGCGGCTCGCAGCTCGTGACTACACGTTGCGCGGTGTCAACCTGCGGGTGCGCGAGGTCGATCTGGGCCAGCTCGCAGACGTGGACTCGCCGGACGCGCTCTCAGCGCTCGAAGAGCACCTCGCCGCTCTCGACGAGCATCGGGCCTGACTCCGTCTCGACCACGAGTCGTCCGTCCCGCGCGATCATCTGTGCCGTGCCGGCGACCCCGTCGACGGTCACGCGGCGGCCGCGCAGAAAGTCGCGCGCGCCGAGGTCGTCGTAGAGCGCGTCGATGCCGCCTTCCCGCCACGCGTCGTAGCGCAGCTCGAGCTCGAGCAGCAGGTCGGCCAGGATCGAGGTCCGCTCGTACTCGCGGCCGGTCACGGACCGGAGCGACCCGGCGGCTGTCCTGGTCTCGCTCGGCAGCTCGTCGGGCCCCTGGTTCACGTTCAGCCCGATCCCGAGCACGACCGCTCCGTCCTTCAGCTCCGCGAGCCCGCCCGCGACCTTCCGCCGGTCGAGCATGACGTCGTTCGGCCATTTGATCTGCGCGGCGAGCCCGGTCGCGCGTTCGACGACCACCGCCGTGGCGACTCCGGCGACCAGGGTCAGCTCTGCCGCGCGACGCTCCGCGGGTGGGCGCAGCAGGACCGAGACCAGGATCGAACTGCCCGCGGGCGCCTCCCAGCGGCGACCCATGCGGCCACGTCCCTCCGTCTGCTCGTCGGTGACCGCGACTGCGCCCTCCGGCTGGGACGAGTCGAGCATGCGCTGCGTCGTCTCGCACGAGACCAGGAAGAGATACGGCCGCCCGAAGCGGCCGCGAATCAGAGGTTCGAAGTACGCGGCCTCGAGCGGTCTCAGACTCGCTCCAGCCGGACGGCGGAAACCTTGTACTCGGGCGTCCCGATCAGCGGGTCGCCCACGTCGTGGGTGAGCAGGTTCACCTTTGCTTCCGAAAAGTGGAGAGCCATCCAGACGAGCCCTGGATACACGCGGTCCGAGAACTGCGCTCGGGCCTGGAGGTTCCCGCGGCGCGACACCAACCGCACCCATTCGCCGTCGGCGACGCCGAGCGCCGACGCATCCTCCGGAGCGATCTCGAAGAAGGGATCCACCTGCTTGTCCTTGATGCCGCTTTCGCGCATGGTCATCGTCCCCGAGTTGTAGTGGTACAGCGTTCTCCCGGTTGACAACACGAAAGGATACTCGGAATCCGGCTCCTCGATCGGCGGCTGGTACTCGACGGGGTGGAACTTCCCTTTCCCGGACGGAAGCGAGGGGTGCCCCTCGTGCAGGAACTTCGTTCCCGGATGGTCGCGCGTGGGGCACGGCCACTGCATTCCGTCCTGCTCGATCCGGTCGTACCGGATCCCGAACCAGTTCGGCGAGAGGTCGGCGAGCTCGTTCCAGACCGACTCCGCGTCCGGATACTCCGGCCAGTCGCAGCCGAGGGCGCGCGCCAGCGCGATCACGATCTCACGATCGCCGCGCGCGTTGCCGGGGCACGGAACGGCTGCGCGCACGCGGTTGATCCGGCGCTCGGTGTTCGTGAACGTGCCGTCCTTCTCGGCGAAGCTCGAAGCCGGGAAGACGACGTTCGCGTGCTTCGCAGACGTCTCGTTCAGAAAGAGATCCTGGGCGACGACGAACTCGAGCTTCGAGAGCCCTTCGAGCACGTGCGTCGCATTCGGCTCCGTCTGGGCCGGGTTCTCCCCGATCAGATAGAGCGCCTTGATTCGCTCGTCGTGGAGACCGGACATCATCTGGTCGAGCCGGTAGCCGGCACGCTCGGGCAGGTCGACGCGCCAGGCCTTGGCGAACTTCTCGCGCACCTCCGGGTCGTCCCAGGGCTGGTAGCCGGGGAAGTAGTGCGGGTTTGCACCCGAGTCGTTCAGGCCCTGGACGTTGTTCTGGCCGCGGAGCGCGTTCAGCCCGGTCGACTCGTAGCCCGAGGTGGCCGGTCATCAGGACGAGGTTCGCGAGCGACCAGATGTTGTCGACGCCGCAGGCGTGCTCGGTGATCCCGAGCGTGTAGAAGATCGCCGCGTGCCGTTCGGTCGGCATACTCGCGGGCGGTCGCGCGGATCGCCTCGGCGGAGACTCCGGTGACGCGCTCGGCCTCCTCGGGCGTGTACCGGGCGACGACCTCGCGCACCGACTCGAAGTCCTCGCAGTTGGCGGCGATGTACGCGTCGTCCTGAAGGCCTTCCTCGAGGATCACGTGCATGATCGCGTTCAGCAGCCAGACGTCCGAGCCGGGGCGCAGCTGCAGGTGACGCTTCGCGAGCTTCGTCAGCCAGATCGCGCGCGGGTCGGCGACGACGAGCGTGGCGCCGTTCCGGACCGCCTTCTTGATCCGAAGCGCCAGCACCGGGTGCGCCTCGGTCGTGTTCGAGCCGATCACGAGCATGAAGCGGCAGTTCTCGATCTCCGGGATCGAGTTGGTGGTTGCGCCTCTGCCGAGCGACCTGACCAGGCCGTAAAGGGTCGGAGCGTGTCAGGTGGCCTCGCACGAGTGGACGGAGTGGGTCTTGAGGCCGGTCCTGGCGAGCTTCTGGATCAGGTAGTTCTCCTCGTTCGTCAGGCGGGCGGAGGCGAGCACACCGACCGCCTGGGGCGAATGGCGTTCCATCACCCCCTTGAGCCCGTCGGCGGCGACCTGGAGCGCGTGCTCCCAGGTCGTCGGCTGTAGCTCCCCGTCCTCGCCCCGGACGAGCGGCTCGGTCAGCCGGTCCGGGTGGTGGACGAAGTTGAAGGCGAAGCGGCCCTTGACGCAGAGATTGCCGTCGTTCGAGACGTACTCCGGTTTCGACGTCACCTTCACGATCCGCTTCGTCTCGGGGTCGACGTTCAGGTCGACCTGGCAGCCGACCCCACAGAACGTGCAGGTCGTCTTCGTCTGCTCGAGCGCGCGCTCCTCCACGCCCGCGCCTTCGAGGAACTTCTCGTAGATCGCGCCGGTCGGGCAGGTCGACAGGCAGCCGCCGCAGAGCTCGCACTCGGTGTCGAGCCACGACTTGCCCCAGGTCGGGACGATCCGCGCCTCCGGCCCACGTCCCTCGAGCGAGAGCGCCGAGCACTGCATCACCTCCTGCGTGTAGCGGACGCAGCGGTTGCAGAGGATGCAGGTGTCCGGCTCGTAGCCCATCAGCCGGTTGCGGTCCTCGTACGGCTCCCGCTTGGCGTCGGGGAGGATCAGCGGCGCCTCCGCGCCCATCTCCTCGGCGAGCTCGACCAGCTCGTTCGGGCGCCCACCCGGATCCTCGTTCAGGTGCTCGGAGAGGAGCATCTCCGTCAGCGTCTTCCGCAGCTGCGGCACGTTCGAGTTGGTGGAGACGACCATTCCGTCGGTGACGCGCGTCGCGCAGGCCGGCAGCGGCCGCGGCGCGCCCTCGACCCCGACGACGCACATCCGGCAGCCGCCGTACGGCTCGAGCTTGTCGTCGTGACAGAGCGTCGGGATGAACACGCCGTTGCGCGCCGCAGCGTGCACGAGCAGCTCGCCCTCGCCGGCAGTGGCCCGCTTCCCGTCGAGCGTGAACTCGATCATGCGGGCATCTTCTCGAACAGCTCGGGCCAGTGTGCGAAGGCGCTCCGGACCGGGATCGGCGCCCCCTGTCCGAGGCCGCAGATCGAGGTCACGGCCATCGCCTCCAGCCACTCGTCGACCTGGTGCCGCGCCATCGGCGAGCGCCCGTGCTCGAGCTCCTCACAGACGTGGTGGAGGGCGCGATTCCCGATCCGGCACGGGGTGCACTTCTGGCACGACTCCTCGGCGAAGAAGCGCAGCGTCTCCGCGAGGAGACGGAGCGGGGAGTACGAGCTCGGGAAAACCTGCACGCCGGCCGACCCGACGCCGCAACCCCACTCGGCGAGCGCCTCGCGCGTGAGCGGCACGTCGAGTGCGGCCGGAGGGAGGACGCCGCTCGCGGCACCGCCGGGCACGATCGCGCTCGGCTCGGCGGTCAGGCCGCCGGCGTAATCGTCGATCAGGGCTTGGAGCGTGACATCGAGAGGCGCCTCGTAGCAGCCTGGCTTCGCGACCGCGCCCGTCACCGACCAGAGGCGGGCCGGCTGCCAGCCGCCACGGAGGATGAGCGCGACGTGGGCCAGTGTCTCGACGTTGTTGATCAGCGTCGGCCGTCCGAGGTAGCCGGACTGGCTCGGGAACGGCGGCTTCAGGCGAGGCATGCCGCGGCGTCCCTCCATCGACTCGAGCATCGCCGTCTCCTCGCCGCAGATGTACGCGCCGGCACCGACGACGAGCTCCACCGGGATGCCGCGCGCCGAGATCGCCTCCTGCAGGCGCGCGCGTGCGGTGCCGTACTCCTCGCGGAGGTAGATGTAGGCCTGATCCGTCTCGCAGAAGCGCATCGCCGCGACGAGGCCTTCGAGCATCAGCTGCGGCCGCAGCTCCATCACGTAGCGATCCTTGATCGTGCCGGGCTCTCCCTCGTCGGCGTTCACGATCACGACGCGCGGGCCGGGCTCGCTCCGCACGGCGTCCCACTTCCGCCACGTCGGGAAAGCCCGCGCCTCCCATACCGGTCAGGCCGGAGGCCTCGGAGACGCTCGAGCACGTCCTCCGGGGTCAGCTCCGCCGGCGCCTGGATGTCGTCGGGCTCGAGCAGGAAGCCGTTGGTCGAGTGCGTGACACCGCCGACGACGTCGTCGCCGTGCAGGACCACGGGCGCCAGGTCGCAGTGCCCGAGGCAGGGGACCTCGATCGCGCCCTCCGTGAGCAGCTTGCGCGACCCTGCGCAGTCGCACACCGGACCGGTGCACACACGCACCGCGTCGATGGGAACCTGCAGGAAGGAGTAGAACGAGACGACCTCGTGCACGTCGCCGTGGCGCAGGTTCATCCGGTCGGCGAGCGCGTCGGAGAGCTCGGGCGTGATCGGCCCGACCTCGCGGCGCACACGGCCGAGGTTGTCGAGCAGCCGGGTGCGCTCGGGGGGCAGCTCCTCGAGCAGAGAGGCGAGATGGAGGACGTCCACGTCGTCCTATGATCGCGCACGTGACGGCCAAGCGCACCAGCGTCCTCTTCGACCTCTACGTCGCGGGGCAGCTCGTGAACGAGCTGATCACGAGAGAGGCCGAGCGGCTCGGTCTGAAGGCACCCGCCCAGATCCTTCTCTGGCACGTCGCGCTGCGCGGGCCGCTGACGCCGAGCGAGCTCGAGCGTGAGACCGGCCTGCGCTCATCGACGCTGCGCGAGCGGATGCAGCCCCTGCTCGCGGCAGAGCTCGTGCGAAGGATCCCGAACGACGAGGACCGCCGATCGCACCGACTGGAGGTCACAGACGTCGGCTGGGAGCTCCTCGACAACGCTCGGCCCACGGTGGTGAACGCGGAGCGCGCGCTCGAAGAGCATCTCGAGGGCGACCTCGAGGAGTACCGTCTCCCGCTCGAGCGGCTCGTACGGGCAGGTCGGGCAACTCTCGCCGATTGACATAGCGCGGAAATCGCGGTATATTCAGGTTTGATGAGACTCGCACTTGCGGTTCTCGCGCTCGTCGTCGCCGCGCCGGCTCCCGCGCTTCCGGGAGCGAAGGCGATCCGGTCGTGTGCCGGCGCTGGGCCGTACTGGCCGACACAGACGCTCGCCCTCACGCCGGGGTTTGCGTGGGTCGCGTGCAAGGAGCAGCAGCGAGTCATGCGTGTTCCGCTGCAGCCCGGGGCAAGCCGCTCGATCCCGGCTTCGGGCCAGCCCATCGCCGTCCTGTCGGCGTTCGGCGCCGTCTGGGCCCTCGACACGGGCGGCACGGTCTCCAGGATCGATCCGAAGACCGCTCGGATCACCGCGCGCCTGCAGACGGGGGCGTCTGCGCCGTACAACCTCTGGGCCGGAGCCGGCTCGCTCTGGTCGGTCGACGACCAGACCGGTGAGGTCCTCCGCATCGATCCAGTCGCGCGCAGGGTGACGCAGAGAATTCCCGTGGGCGACGGAGCCGCCGACCTCGTCTTCCGCGGCGAGCGCGTCTGGGTGATCAACCACCGCGATCGCGGCCTCGTTCAGATCGACGCCGCGACGAACCGGCCCCGCCGCCTCACCACCGTTCCCGGCGACGCGCCCGAGCGGATCGCGTGGGCGGCAGGGTCGCTCTGGGTGACCGGCCGCGGCACAGACCTGCTTCAGCTCGATCCGGAAACCGGGGCTGTTCAGGCGACGATCGAGATCGGCGTGGGCGGAATCGACGTCGTCGCCGCCGCCGGTGCCCTTTGGGTGCCCGCGCGCGCAGCGGCCGCCGATCGTCGAGGCTTTCCCACCATGACCTGGCTCCGCCGCGTCGACGCAGCGACGGGGAAGGTGACCACGCCCTTGCGGACCTCCCGGCGCATCGATGTGCACGGCCTTGTCCCGTACGGGCACGGTGTCCTCTTCTCGGACAACACCGGCGGCAATCTCTACGCCGTGCCCCGCTGAGCTAGTCCCCCGGCGGCCGCCGCAGCTTCTTCGTCTGCGAGCGCCGCTTCTTCGTCTCGAGGCGCCGTTCACGCGAGGCCTTTGTCGGCTTCGTTGCGACGCGTCGACGCTCCACCTTCAGGGCCTGCCGCAGCTGCTCGACGAGCCGCTCGATCGCCAGCTCGCGGTTCCGCAACTGGCTGCGCTCGTCCTGGGCGATCGCGCGAAGCGTCGGTCCGGCCTTGGCGAGGACGCGGCGTTTCTGCGCATCCGAAAGAGCCGACGAAGACTCGACGTCGAGGATCGCCTCCACTCGTGTCTCGGACGTGTTCGCGTGCTGGCCGCCCGGACCGCTCGAGCGCGAGAAACGGAGCTCGATCTCCGAGACGGGTAGTACGACCGAGCGCGTCACGCGCATAGACTCACCGGGCATGGCCGCCATTCTGCTCGACGTCGACGGCGTCCTCCATGTCTCCGGCGAGCCCATCCCCGGCGCGATCGAGGCAATCGTGCGCCTGCGCGCGGATGGGCACCGGCTGCGGTTCGTCACCAACAACACGACGCGCTCGCGCGCGACCCTGGTCGAGGAGCTGCGCGCGATGGGGCTCGAGCTCGAGGACGACGAGCTGCAGACGACGCCGACGGCCGCAGCGCTGGAGCTCGGGGGGCGCCGCGTCTACGCACTCGTGATGTCCGCAATCGTCCCCGACCTCGCCGGAATCGAGCTCGTCGGCGAGGGTGCCGACGCCGTCCTCGTCGGCGGCTGCGACGAGACGACGGAGCCGAATCAGGTCTTCAGCCACATGAATCTCGCCCGCGCCTTCTCCGAGATCGAGGCCGGCGCCGACCTCTTCTGCCTGCACAAGAATCCGTGGTGGCAGACCGAGCGAGGGCCGGTGCTCGACGGCGGCGCATTCGTCGCGGCGCTCGAATACGCGACGGGCGTCGACGCCACCGTGATCGGCAAGCCGAGCGCGTCAGCCTTTGCAGCCGCGCTCGCGGCGCTCGACGCGGAGCCGGAGCTGACGTGGATGGTGACGGACGATCTCGACCAGGACGTGCGCGGAGCGCAGCTCTTCGGGATGAAGACGCTGCTCGTCCGGACGGGCAAGTTCCGCCCCGAGGCGCTCGAGCGCTCCAGCACCGTTCCCGACGCTGTGCTGAGCTCGATCGCGAACGTGCCCGACTGGATCACCCGCGCGCTGTGACGCGGGTCGGAGTCGACCTGATCGAGATCGAGCGTGTGCGCCGGTCGCTCGACAGGTACGCCGGCTTCAAGGATCGCTGCTTCACGCCGGCCGAGCAGGCCTACTGCGACTCGCGAAAGAACCCCGCCGAGAGCTACGCCGGCCGTTTCGCCGGCAAGGAGGCCGTCGGGAAGGCGCTCGGCTTCGGTGTCGCCCGGGCGTTCGCCTGGAAGGACATCGAGATCGCCGGCCGGCCGAAACCGTCCGTGCGGCTCTCGGGCAACGTCGCCGCGTGGGCCGAGCGGGTGGGGGCGGGCGCGATCGACCTGTCGATGACCCATTCGCGGGAGCTTGCTTCCGCAGTGGCAGTCGTCACTGATGCTTGAGCCTCTCTACACGGCCGCCGAGATGCGGGCGGCGGAGGAGCGGTACCCCGGCTACCCGGAGACCGCGCCCGAGCTGATGGAGCGGGCCGGTGCCGCAGTCGCCCGAGAGGTGCTGCAGCTGTTCCCCAATGCGCATCGGGTCGCCGTCGTCTGCGGTGGCGGTGCGAACGGGGGTGACGGACGGATCGCAGCGAGGATCCTGCGGGACGAGGGTCTCGACGCCGTCGAGACGACTGCCGTCGAGCAGGCCGACGTGATCATCGATGCGCTGTTCGGCACGGGCTTCCACGGCGAGCCGCGCGCCGAGGCGGCGGCGACGATCCAGCGGATCAACGCCGCAGCGGCACCGGTGGTCTCGGTCGACGTGCCCTCGGGCGTCGACGCGTCGACCGGTGAGGTCGCGGGCGACGCAGTCCGAGCGACCGTCACCGTGACGTTCCACGGGCTCAAGGCCGGGCTCGCGATCTCGCCCGGACGCTTCCACACCGGCGAGGCCGTCGTCGCCGACATCGGGCTCGAGCACACTCCGACCGACCTCAGACTGGTGACGCCCGAAGTCCTTTCACTGGTGCCGCGCAAGCGTCCGGAGGACAACAAGTACAGCGCGGGCTCGGTGCTGCTCGTCGGCGGCGCTCCCGGCCTGACGGGCGCGATCTGCCTCTCGGCGGCGGCGGCCTTTCGCGCCGATGCCGGCTACGTGACGGTCGCCGTGCCCGAGCCGTCGCTCACGGTGGTCGAGGTGCGGCTGCTGGAGCCCGTGAAAGTGACGTGGGCCGACGCGCTCGGTGCCTCCGCAAAGGCGGGCGCGATCGCCATCGGCCCGGGGCTCGGACGCACCCCGGAGGCGCTGAGCCTGCGCGACGAGCTGCTCGCCGCCGGTGAGGTACCGCTCGTGCTCGACGCCGACGCGTTGCACGACCTCGAGCCCGGCGACTGGGGCACCCGGGCGGTGCTGACGCCTCATGCGGGTGAGCTGGCGCGGCTGCTCGGAGAGGAGTCCGAGTGGGTGAATGCGCACCGGCTGGAGGCGGCGACCCGCGGTGCCGAGCGCTTCGGGTGCATCTGCCTGCTGAAAGGAGCAGACACGATCATCGCTGAGCCCGGCGAGGGAGCGCTCGTCTGCGTCGTCGATGCGCCCGGGCTCGCGACCGCAGGTACGGGCGACGTCCTCACCGGCATCCTCGCCGCGTTCCTGGCCAAGGGTGTCGAGCCGCGCTTCGCCGCCGCCGCCGCCGCGACCGCCCACGGGCTCGCCGCGCGCGCCGCCGGCCGCCAGGCGGGCCTGATCGCGAGCGACGTGATCGCGGCGCTTCCGTCCGTGCTCTCGTAAGTGGGCGGCCTCCGACGAGGCGCGCGAGTACGTTAGAGGCCATGGCCCGTTCTGAGCTCACGATCGATCTCGGCGCGATTCGGCGCAACGCGCGCACGCTCCTGCGCGTGCTCGAGGGTGCCCAGCTGTGGGCGGTGGTCAAGGCGGACGGTTACGGCCACGGCGCCGCGGACGTCGGCAGCGCTGCGCTCGGGGCGGGCGCGACCGCGCTCTGCGTGGCGACCGTTCCGGAAGGGCTCGCTCTCCGGCAGGCACTCGGCTCCGTCCGCGTGCTGGTGCTCGGGCCGGCCACGAGCCGCGAGATCGCCGACGCGCGCGACGCGGGCCTCGAGCTCGTGATCGCCGACGGCGAGATTCCCGAGGGCGTGCGAGTCCACGTCAAGCTCGACACCGGCATGGGCCGTTGGGGGATCTCCGAGCTGGATGTGCCCGGCCGCGAGGTCGTCGGGCTGATGAGCCACTTCGCCTCTGCGGATTTCGACACCGAGTTCACCGAACTGCAGGTCGAGCGCTTCAGAGCCGCGACGGAGCTCTACCCACACCTGACGCGCCACATCGCCAACAGCGCCGGGGCGCTCGCGTATCCATCAGCCCGCTTCGATGCGGCGCGCTGCGGGATCGCGCTCTACGGCATCTCTCCCTGGGGAACCGACCCGGCGGAGGACGGGCTGGAGCCCGCGCTTCGCTGGGACTCCGAGCTCGCCCAGGTCAAGCTCCTGCAGCAGGGCGAGTCGACCGGCTACGGCCGCCGCTGGATCGCGCGACAGCCGACGTGGATCGGGATCGTGCCGGTTGGGTACGCGGACGGCTTCCGTCGCGCGCTGACCGGGACCGAGGTGCGGGTCGCGGGCGAGTTGCGCCCGGTGGTGGGGACGATCTCGATGGACGCGTTCGCGGTCGAGCTCGACCGGCAGCTACCGGTTGGTGCACCCGTGACGCTGCTCGGTCACGGCGTCATGGCCGAAGCCCACGCGCTCGTGGCCGACACGATCGCGTACGAGATCGTGACGGGAATCAGGAACGACCCACTCCGCACGCGCCGCTCGGTCGTCGACAGTTAGGGATTGGGCCGCTTGTAGCCCGAGCGTGCGACGCGGCGGGCGGAGAGCCCGGGTAGGAGCGCCTGCATGAGTGCGAAGACGCGGTACCACCGCGGGACGAAGAGCTCGCGCTTCCCGGACTCCACGGCGTTCACGATTCGCTCCGCGACCAGCTCGGGCTTGATGATCGCCCGCCGGAAGAACGCGCTCTTGAGCACCGAGCGCTGCGGGAACCCTTCGGTCTCGACGAAGCCTGGAAGGATGGTGTGCACTCGGACCCCGCGCGAGCCGAGCAGCCCGGTGAGCGAGCGGGAGAACGCGAGTTGTGCGTGCTTCGAGGACGCGTACGGTCCCGCCGGCGCGAATGCCACCACCCCGGCGACGGAGACGACGTTGACGACGTGGCAGCCCGTCTTGCAGCCCGGGATCGAACGCCCGGACGCACCAGACGCCGCCGAGATAGTTCGTGCGCATCACGGCCTCGATCCGCTCCGGGTCGAGGGAGAAGAAGCTGCCACGCCCGGGGATACCCGCGTTGTTCACGAGCAGGTCGATTCGCGGATGACGCTCCAGGATGGCCGCTGCGGCTCGGTCGACTTGCTCCCGATCGGAGACGTCGCAGAGCTCGAACTCGCCGCCGAGCTCGAACGCGAGCGGCTCGAGTCGCTCCTGCCGCCGGGCGACGAGCACGCAATACCAGCCACGCGCCACGAGCTCGCGCGCGGTTGCCTCTCCGATGCCGCTCGACGCGCCGGTGACGACGGCCGTCTTCTTCACGGCGCCTACTTGCAGACGCGCACGACGCGCTGGGCCTTGGCCTGGCGGCCCTTCGCGTCGGTGACGATGGCCTGGAGCGTGTGCCGTCCCTTGGCAGCGCCGCCGCGCTTCCACGCCGCGGAGTAGATGCCTGCAGTGCCGCGCCTGACCGTGGTGATCGGCTTGGTCCCGTCGAGGAAGCGCACCGAGCGGAGGGCGACGGTCGAGGAGGCGATTACGAGGAGGTCGGCCGGTGCGGCTGCGCACTCGTTCGGCTCGGGTGTGACCCAGGTGATCACGGGGCCGTTGACGACGGTGATGTTGCCGGAGGCGAACGCGGTGTTCGGGAGAAGCTCATCCCCGACCGAGTCCACGTTCTTCGCTTCCTGGAAGTCCGCGGCGGAAGCTGAGAGCAGGCGTTGCCCCGTGCGCAGAACCGGCGCCTCCCGCGGCAGCGGGAAGATCGCGATGCCGCTGACCGGGTCGTAGGCGGCGGCGGCGACGAGCGCCTGGCCGTAGCCGACCACGAGCGAGAACGGGTCGACCCCGGCGCCGAGATCGAGCACGCGAAGGGCGAGGGTCGGCCGGCCGGCCGCCACGCGGTTCGTGATCAGACCGAGGACCGGGGGCTGAACGTCGTCTACCCAGGCCCGGAGGAGGTACTCGCCGCCGAGCGAACGCCCTGTGAACTGGTCGCGACCCGAGTCGACCGCGACGTAGTACGCCTTCGTGCGTGGGAAGACGGTCGCCGCGGCGCCGATGTCGAGCGGGAAGTCGAGCGTCAGGTTGTTGACGTTGACCGGAGTGCCTGCGTATCCCTGGACGTCGTTCTCGTCCGGCGAACCGAGCAGCCAGGGATGAACCAGAGAGCCGGGCGTGGAGAAGATCACGGCGGCGCCGACGTTGACAGCCGGCTCGTCGATTCGGATCCGGTAGAGCGCCTCGGCGCCGTCCTCGTTCACCGGCGTGCCGACGTAGTTCGCCGCGGGGCCGAAGGCAGCAGCGGGATAGCGGTAGGCCGAGGCGTGCGAGACGCCCTTGCGGGTGTCGCCCGTCTGGGCCAGTCCCAGCTGCAGGATCGGGGCTTGCGCGAGCCCCGGCCGCGTGACGAGCATCGCGTACGCGACCTTCCGGACGACGTCGCCACGGCGCAACAGCAGGAAGCCGTACGCCTCGCCGAGGCCGGCGTCCGCGGCCGCACGCGCCGTGACGGGCACCTGCAGGTCGCCGCCGGGAGCGATCGTGAGCGTGCCGGGCACGATGATCTGGACGCCGCTCGGATTCGCCTGCGGCTTCACCTCCACGGTCCAGGTTCCGGCCCCGTCGCCTGCATCAGCGACCGCGAGCAGGAGCGACTTCGACGCGGCACCGCTGGTCACGTTCAGGTCCGCATACGAGAGCGACACCGGATCCGTGAAGAGCTTCGGATCGTTCGCGGCGACGACGTTGATCAGCCCAGAGCCGGCCGTGAGCACCGGCGCCTCGACCGTGCGCGCCGTGTCCGCCCAGGCGGTCGCAGCGGTGGACACGAGCGCCGACTTGACCTGACCGGCGGTCCAGCCCGGATGGTGCTGGAGGAGGAGGGCGGCAGCGCCGGCGACGTGCGGCGCGGCCATGCTCGTTCCGTCGAAGACGGCGAAGGGGCCGCCGAAGTTCTTGAGCGTGGCCGAGAGGATCTGCGCGCCCGGTGCGCCGACGTCCGGCTTCAGCTGGTGTCCGAAGGCCGTCAGCCCGCCGGACGAGAAGCTCGTGACGATGCCGCTGCGGCTCGTGTTCAGCTCCTGAGGATCCCGGCTGACCCGGATCGCCGTCCGCCCGCCGCGACTCGCCAGATAGGAGCGCAGGGCAGAGCCGTCGAAGTCGGAGATCATTCCGCTCGGGACGGCGAGCTGGACCGGGACTCCGTTCGCCTCGCCGGGCCGGTTGTCGACGAGGACGATTCCGACCGCGCCGGCGGCACGCACGCGTGCGGCCTTGATCGCGAACGTGCAGTTCCCCCGCGAGACCAGTGCGATCGCCCCGCTCAGCGAGCCCGCGGGAAGCGGAGACGTGCCGCCGTTGAGGTTCCCGGCCGGCCCGCAGAGGTCGCGGGGCACCGGAGCGCTGTTCGTGCCCATGATCGTGCCCACGTCGACGAGCTGCTGGTCGGCATTCGCCCAGGCCGGCGGCGTCGAGCCGGTGCGGACGAACGGGACATGGGTCAGCGGGTCTGCAGCTCCGGGAGCCGTGACGGTGAGCGCCGGCCCGTAGACGTGGGAATTGGAGACCGCGGCAACCGAGATCGCGTCCGGGGCGGTCCCGGGCGAGCCTGCTGACCCGAGGCCGTAGTCATCGCGGTCGTTGCCGGCGGAGATCACCGGGACGACGCCGGCGGCAGCGACGTTCCGGACCGCTTCGATGATCGCATCGCTCGCCGGATCGACCTGCGGGCCGCCGCCCGAGAAGTTGATCACGTCCATGCCGTCGCGGACCGCTGCCTCGAACGCGGCGACGATCTCAGGCGTGTTGCCCACGTGGCCGGCAGGTGTGGGGACGTTGAACACCCGGTAGTTCCCGATCTGCGCCCGCGGAGCGACACCGGACAGTCCCGGCGTCTCAGGGTGGTCTGCGCCGGCGGGGGCGGTGGTGCCCGCATTGCCCGCCGCGATTCCTGCGACGTGCGTGCCGTGGAACGAGGCGTCAGGGTCGAGCGCCAGACGGGTCTTGTCGTCCGCGCCGGTGCCGACGAAGGAGCGCGCGACGATCACTTTCGGTGTCGTCCACTTCCGGCCGCCCTTCGGGAAGCCGGCCGGGTAGCTGAACCCTTCCGGCGCGAAGAACCTGTTCGCGGGATCGACGCCGTCGTCGACCACCGCGATCTTCACTCCGTCACCGCCCGTCGCGCCGCCGATGCCTCCAGCGCCACCGGCGCCGATCAGGCCCGGGCTGCGGTCGAGCGCCAGGGTGTACCGGTAGCTCGGATAGAGCTTGCGCGCGAACGAGAGCTTCGCCGCCCGCGCGAGCTCGGTTGCAGGCAGGTCGACGGCCATGCCGTTGAGCAGGATCGTGTAGTTCCGCCGGACGGTGGCCTCGGGAATCGCGCGCTTCAACGTCGCGGCAGCAGCTCGCTGCGCGCGCTGGAGCTTCGCGACGTACGCCTTCGACGCCAGGCTCGACGTGCTCAGCCGGCTGCTCGAGCTCGTGCCCGTGAGCGTGCGGGAGTACGCAGCGAGCGGCGGGTCGGCCAGTGTGAGGATCACCGTGATCCGGCCGCGGCGATGAGCGGTCGGCACGGTGATCGTCCCGGCCCGCACACGTGGGATCACGACCTCGCCGTGTCGCCGTTGGATCGGCTGCAGGGCGGCCGCAGAAGTCGCGGTGAGCGTGAGCGCCCCGACGAGGGCGATCGATCCAGCGAGGCGGCGCACGAACGCCAGAGTACCCGCCAAATGGCAGCCCTGTTCTAGACTCGCCGCCGTGGGCAGATTCGACGGCAAGCGTGCGCTCGTTCTCGGAGTCGCGAACAAGAGATCGATCGCGTGGGCGATCGCGCGCCGGCTCGCGGCCGAGGGAGCGGAGCTGGCCTTCACGTTCCAGGGCGAGCGGATCGAGGGAAACGTGCGCGACCTTGCTGCGTCTGTCGACTCGAAGCTCGTGACTGCGTGCGACGTGCGGGCGGACGAGGACATCGAGCGCGTCTTCAAGGAGACCGCCGAGGCCTGGGACGGGAAGCTCGACCTTCTCGTCCACTCGGTTGCGTTCGCCGCCGCCGAGGATCTCGAGGGCCGGTTCACCGACACGCCCCGCGACCGCTTCTGGATGGCGGTCGACATCAGCGCCTACTCGCTCGTGGCCGCCTCGCGCGCGGCCGAGCCGCTGATGACCGCGGCCGGCGGCGGCTCGATCGTGACGATGACCTATCTCGGCGGCGAGCGCGCGGTGCCGCACTACAACGTGATGGGCGTCGCGAAAGCGACGCTCGACGCCTCCGTCAAGTACCTCGCGTGGGATCTGGGTGAGAAGGAGATCCGGGTGAACGCGATCTCGGCCGGGCCGGTGCGCACCCTCGCCGCGCGGTCGATCGCCGGCTTCACGGAGATGGAGTCGATGTTCGTGGAGCGCGCGCCGTTGCGCCGCCACATCGACGCCGACGACGTGGCGGCGGCCTCCGCCTACCTGCTTTCGGACGAAGCGAAGAACGTCACCGGGACGACGCTGTACGTCGACTCGGGGTACCACTCGATGGGGATGTAGAGAGGGAAACCGATCGCCGAGACGCTGGACTCCGCGCTGAAGGAACGGCTCCGCGCCGTCGTCCAGGATGAGCCCGTGACCGAGGCGGAGTTGCGGAAGCTCGCCGAGGAGGGCCGGGCGTGTGAGCTGATCCTCGGCGGTCAGCTCCAGCGCTCGGAGCAGCGGCTCGAGGCGCTCTCGTCCGATCCCACCAGCTCGCTCGCCGAGATCGCGGACGCCTTGCGCGAGGTGAACGAGCTCCGCCCGGATCTCGACGAGCTCGAGTCGCTGCTCGGGGACCTGCAGGCGCGGGCGCGCGAGTTCAGGGCGCGTTGGGTGGTCAGACCGTGAGCTCGATCCGCCGGCGACCGTCGAGGATCGTGTGCTCGATCACGGGACGATCGTAGGCCCGCGCGGGACGCCGTCTCGGAACGGGACGATGACCCTCACGCCGAGTTCCTTCGCGCGTGCCGGCAGCTGACGCGCTGCTTGAAATGCCTCCGGCGGCGCTGCGGTCGAGTACCCGAGCGGCCGCTCTCGCGGAGCCTGCATCGCGTAGTAGAGGTAGACGCTGCCCGCATAGACGTCCGGTGCCAGAACGGGCACCTCGAGCAGGCGGCCGGGCGGCGCGGCCGCAACTCGGGCGTAGACGGCGTTCCCCTCGTCGGCGTTCAGCGGGTCGTACAGCGGCACCCACAGGTCGGCCGCGACGAGCACCAGCGCGACCGCAGCGACGAGCCGCGAGCGAGCTTGTGTTTCTGAAACACAAGCGATCGCAGCGGCCGCGAGCGCGGCCAGGCAGAGGCAGGCGATGGGGAGCATTCGCTCCGGCACGCGGGTGGCATGCAGGGGCGTATTCCGCCAGAGCAAGCCGTAGCCGGGCAGATTCTCCCCCAGCGCGAGCAGGCAGGGCACGACCGTTCCGAGCCCGAACACGAGCGCGAGCCGGCGCGAGGAGGAGATTGTGTTTCTGAAACACAAGCACCCCAGGCCGGCGAGGGCGAGCACGGGGAGGAGCCAGCCGAGGTAGATGAACCGCTCGAACTCGTCCGGCCGCCGCGACACGAAGTCGCCGAGCGTGGCCGAGTAGCGCCCCACCTCCGAGAACGGCCGCTCCGCCGCGTCCCGCAACGAGAGCGCCCAGACGATCGCACCGCCGCCCACGCCGGCGCCCGCGGCGACGCCTCCGAGCCACGGCCGCCCGCGCGCGATCGCGTAGGCGAGCACGAAGGGAATCGCGCCGAGCGCGAGGTGCACCTGGCCCGAGAGCGGAATCGAGGCGAGCGCTGCGGCCGCAAGCCAGCCCAGGCGCCGCTCGACCCCGTAGAGCGCGAGCGGGAGGAGCATCGAGATCGGACCGAGGAGATGCCCGGTGGACTGGGCGACGCGATACGGCGCGAGCGTGAAAGCGAGCCCGCCGACGAGCGCCGCGGGGAGCGGGAGCCCGAGCGCTCGCAGCCAGAGCGCGGTGAGCCCTCCCGCACCGACGTAGGTCAGGAGGATGAAGAGATTCCAGCCGACGACGGTGCCGAACAGGGCCTGGAGCGGGCCGAAGACGGCGGCGAACGGCCAGCCGGCGAAATTGACACGCGGCTCGACCTCGGGCTGGAAGCTGTACGGGTCGAGCCACGGCGCCTCGCCGCGCGCCAGCTGGTGGCCCGGCAGCCAGAGGTTGTAGGCGGTCTGCAGATGGTCGCCCGGCGTGACGCGCCCCTCGCGCGGAGCGCCGTAGCCGAGGAAGTGATCTGTCTCGAAGACGGTCGGCGAGGTGGCGAGCAGCCCCGCGCCGAGGTAGAGGGCGACCGCTAGTCCGGCAACGCCAGCGCGGCCGCGAGCAGCTCGTCGAAGTCGGGCACCTCCGAGTCCTCGTACCGCCACGATCCGAGCACCGTACCGTCCTTCCCGACCAGGAATGCGCTCCTCCTCGGCACGCCCTTCATCCACCTCCAGACGCGTGAGGCGCCGAACTGCTTCGCGAGCGAGCCGTTCCAGTCCGACAGCAGTGGGACGTCGACGTCGAGCGTCTGCTTCCAGGCGCGGTGCGACCAGTGCGAATCGCGCGAGACGCCGAAGACGCGCACGCCGGCGATCAAGAACTCGTCGCTCCTGTCACGCAGGAGTCGCAGCTCCTGCGTTCATGTCGGTGACCAGTCGAAGAGGTAGAAGAGCAGCAGGACGGGGCCGTCCTCGAGCAGCTCGTCCAGCTCGGCTTCCTTGCCGTTGTCGAACCAGAACACGCCCCGAATCTACTGGACGGTCAGGGCGCGCAGCACCAGCCGCTGATCGTAGGAAACGACCGCGAGCGGAACTGGCTCGACACGTTCGAGACGGCGCGGATCTGCCGCCGGCCGACCCCCAGGAAGACGAACTGGTCGGCGTCGGGCGAGCCGACGGCGAGCCAGCGGCCGTCGGGCGACAGGACCGGCTGGTCGAAGCGGCCGGATCCGATCGTCCGCAGCAGGATCTTCCGTGCCGAGCTTTGCTCCGCCAGCGCCTGCGGCGCGTCACGATCCAGAACCGTCCGCGTGTCGACGTCGACCACTCGCACCGATCCGTCGGTCCGGGTGTAGGCCAGGCGATGTCCGCGCCCAGGCTGCCAGACCGGTGCCGCTGCTGCTGCCTGCCGATCGATCAGCCGGTCACCCTTGCCGTCGCCGCCGACCACGCGCAGCTGCCCGCGAGAGAGATAGGCGATGCGCGTGTCCGTCTCCGTGCCGCCCCAGCGCGGGAAGCGGACGTTCGGCCGGGCGACCGACCAGCGCACATCTCCTCGCGGGGTGAGCGCGACCAGCTCGTTCACGCGCGACGCGACGACGAAGCGGCCGAACGGAGACCACGAGGCCTCGCGATAGTTGCCGAGAAGCCGCTTCGAGCCGTCCTCCTCGACGACCCAGGCGCCGGAGTCGGCGGTGACGAGCAGCCGTCCGGGCGCAGGCAGCGAGAAGAGGGCCGGCTGCGCCTTCTCGACCCCGACCACCTCGCGGATGTCGTCGAGCACCGCCCGCCCGGGCGGGCTCAGCAGGCCGGCGACGACGACGAGCGCGATCGCGATCGCCGCGAGCGGCTTCCAGGAGCGGCGCCGCGGCTGCGGCTCGCGTTCCGCGAACGCCTCGCGCACGACGGCGAGCGAGCGCACGCGCGCCTCGTGCTCGTTCGGGATCTCGATCTGCTCGAGCTCGCGCTTCACACCGTCTCCTTCAACGAGTCGAGTCCTCGGCGGAGGCGCGAGTTGACCGTCCCGCGCGGGAGGCCGAGCAGCTCCGAGATCTCGCCGGGCGTGTACTCGAGCAGATGACGAAGGACGATCACGGCTCGATGCTCGGGCGGGAGGGCTGCGAGCGCGGCGAGCAGCGATCCGTCGAGCGAGCCCGCCTGCTCGGGAGCCGCGAAGGCCTCGTGCAGCTCGGCTTCGCCGCGCAGCGTCCGCGCCCGCGTCCAGTCGATCGCGCGGTTGACGACGATCCGGTGGAGCCAGGGCCCGAAGGGGCGGCGGCGGTCGAAGCGGTCGAGGTTGCGGACGGCGGCGAGGAACGACTCCTGTGCGATGTCCTCGGCTGCGCCCGAGTCGTGCACGACGAGATACGCGGCGCGGTAGGCGCTCGGGCCAGTGCAGCCGGAAGAGCGCCTCGATTCCCGAAGCGGACCCTCGCTGCGCCGCGCGCACGAAGGCGCGCTCGTCGCGGCCGGCGGCCATCCGCTGACTGTACGGCCGTCGCCGTCCACGAGGTCCCGACTCACCCGATCATGACGAAGCACGCGTCATGGGACGACCGCGCGACGCGCGTCTGCTCGATTGCGGCGCCGCGAGCGCTGAAGGTGCAGAGCGTCCCCCGGGCGAGCGACGGCGTGAAGACCATGCCGAAGCCCTCCTCGACGTTGTACGAGCCGACCGGCACCGGAGCCGAGCGCAGCAGCCGGCCGTCGAGCGCGTGGATCCGCAGGATCGCGTCGTCGCCGCTCGTCACAAAGGCTCGGCCGCCGAGGAAGGTCACGTGTTGCGGAGGCGCGTCGCCTCGCAGCGTGCGGATGAGCCGCGTGCCGTGATCGTCGTAGATCGCGATCCGGCCGCGGTCGCCCGAGGTCACCCACACGCGCGCTCCGCGCGGCTCGTAGCCGACGTCATGCGCCAGGAACGGTGGTCGGATGCGGTCGACCACCCTGGGGCCTCGCGGATGGTCGAGGCCGACGATCGCGATCTCGGCGCTCTTGCTGCCGAGCACGACCCACAGCCGGCGACCGAGCACGTCGAGCGAGAGATGCCGTGCCGGGCCTCCGACCGGGACGCGCCGCGACGACCCGGCGGGCGCGCACGTCGACGATCGCCACCTCGTGGCGCGCCGAGTCGGTGACATAGGCGAAGCGCAGGTCGTCGGAGACAGCGGTGTAGCGCGGCGCCTCGAACGGCCCTCGGATGGAGTGGACGGCGAGGTCGAGTCGATCAGCGACACCCGCCCCGAGCTGGTGTGAGCGACGATCGCGCCTGTGCCGCCGATCGACTCGATGCTGCGTGGGTCGCCGGGTGTCTGGAGGCGGCGGTAGACGCGGCCGCTCGGAAGCTCGACCGCGACGATGCTCGACTCGAGGTCGGCGGTGACGAGCGCGAGCGGAAGGCCGCCTGAGCGCCTGGCAAATGCGGACGGAGCCACGCCGAGCACGAGCGGGGTTGCGGCAGCTGCCAGGAACTCTCGTCGGTCCATGTCTCCAGTACGGCCGCGTGGGGCCGCGGGGTCCAGGGACCTCGAAGGCCGTCTGCGGTGTAGAGGGGATATCACCTTCGAAGGAGGCCGACAATGCTCAGGCTGATCGCACTCGCTCTCATCCCGTTCGCGCTCGTGGCGGGCAACGCCGTCGCCGCCAAGGGCGGCCCTGCGCCGGGGGTCTCGGTCGGCTGGGACGGGACCGTGGACGCGTCGAGCGCCGTTCGCTACGTCGCCCTGCCTGCCGCGAAGACGACGACCGTCGCCGCAGTGCGCACGAGCGACGGGCGCGTGCTCCGCTACGCGACGATCCGCGGCGCGCTACGGGATTCCGCTCGTCGCGTTCGACGGTACGGCCGAAGGGATCTCCAACGACGGCAAGACGCTCGTGCTCGCCGACCTCGGAGTCGACCAGAGTCGGACGCGCTTCGCCGTCCTCAGCACCGCGACCCTCCGGCTGAAGAAGGCCATCACGCTTCCCGGCCTCTGGGCCTACGACGCCCTCTCGCCGAACGGCCGGACGCTCTACGCGACCCAGTACCTCGGCACCGAAGCGAACGCGCGCTACAACGTCCGCGCGGTCAGCCTCGTCACCGGGAAGCCGGTTGGAGGCGCGATCATCGACCGGCGCGAGCCGGACGAGCAGATGAACGGCTCGCCCTGGGCGCGCACGCGGAGCTGCGAACGGCGCCTGGGCGTACACGCTCTACGCGAAGCCGAACGGGACCGGGTTCGTCCACGCACTCGACACTGCCAAGCGGCGCGCGTTCTGCGTCGACCTGCCGTGGCGCTCGAGCCTGCAGCGCTTCTCGGCGGTGCGCCTGTCGCTCGCGGACGGCGGCCGCTCGCTCGAGCTGGCGAAGCCGCGGCGGGAACCGGCTCGCGGTCGTCGACACCACCACCTTCAAGGTGACGGCCTTCGCGAAGCCGTAGCTAGAGCGCGGAGGGATCGGCTTCGGTCGCCTTCGCGATCTCCTCGACGACCTCCGCGATGTCGCGGTTGGCGTTGAAGACGCGCAGCTGGCGATCGGAGCCGTTCCCGCGCGAGAGGATCTCGCCGATCCCCTCGAGCTCTCGCTCGGAGCCGAGCTCGCGGGCGTGCGGCGCGATCTCCTTCAGCGTCCGGCGAATCAGCTGCGCGACCGGAATCCGGTTCCGCGCGCCGGTGGCCAGGTCCATCACCGGCGCCTCGAGCCCGTAGCGCGCCGCGAGCCACTTGTTCTCGGTCGTCAGGATCCGGTGGTACGACGGGATCTGCTCGCCGCTGTCGTACTGCTCCGAGAGCTGCTTGACGAGCGCCTGGCAGTACGCGGCGAGCGCGACCGCGTCCTCGACGCGCGTGATCGCGTCGCAGATCCGGATCTCGACCGTCCCGAGCCGCGGGTGCAGCCGGATGTCCCACCAGATGTGGGTGTAGTCCGCGATGCAGCCGGTGCGCTCGAGCTGGCCCGACCACCTCGGCGTAGTCGGCGTAGTCGCGGAACCGGGGCGGCGGGCCCGAGCGCGGGAACGCGGCGAAGACCATCTGCCGGCTCGAAGCGAGACCTGTCGGCTCGCCGCGCCAGAACGGCGACGAGGCGGAGAGAGCGAGCAGCGGCGCGAGCTGGGGGAGGAGGCCGTTCACGACCTGGATCGCCTTCTCGGGATCGTCGACGGCGACGTGCACGTGCATCCCGAAGATCAGCTCGCGGCGGGCGATGTACTGGAGCTGGTCGACCAGGTTGCGGTAGCGGTCGCGCGCCGTGATCCGCTGGCGCTCGAAGAGGCTGAACGGATGCGTGCCCGCAGAGCCGACGCGCATCCCCTTCTCGCGCCCGACCTGGCTCACGTACGACGCGCAGCTTCATCAGCTCGCGCTGGACGTCGCCGGCGTTCCTGCAGACGGGCGTCGCGATCTCGAGCACGGACTGCATCAGCTCGGCATTGATCCGCGGCTCGAGCTCGTGTCCGGAGATGTCCTGCAGGACGGTGTCGATGTGCTGGACGAGATCGAAGGTCTCGCCGTCCAGGAGCATGTACTCCTCCTCGACACCGAGCGTGTACGGGTCGGACTCACCGAACTTGTGGTCGAGCACGCTGCCGCCCTGGGCGACGTCCGTCCCGGTGATCGAGTTCGGATAGATCTGCTTCATCCGGGCAGCACCGCATCCGCCTCGACCTCGACGCGCCAGCGCGTGTCGAGCAAGGCCTTGATGACGATCGCCGTCGACGCCGGCCGGATGTCGGCGAAGACCTCGCCGTGCGCGCGGGCGACCTCCGGCCAGTCCTCGGCGTGGACGATGAACATCCGTGTCCGAACCACGTCCTCGAATCCGGCGCCCGCCCGTCCCAGTGCCTCACCCACGATCTCGAGGCAGAGGCGCATCTGGTCGTAGGCGCCGTCCGGCGGATCACCGTCGCTCGGGATCGGGGCGGTCCCGGCGACATGGACATTTCGGCCCGAGACGACCGCGCGCGAGAAGCCGAAGACCGGCTCCATCGGCGAGTGCCCCGGGATGAGGCGGCGCTCCACGCGGCTAGTATCGCGCGCCTTGGAGGCGCTTCGCCAGATCGAGTCGTGGCCCGCAGCTCACGCCGCCGCCGGCGTGGCGACTGCCGGCGGCGTCTCGGCCGAGCACGGCGCCGTCGAGCACCGGTTCGGCTGGGGCTCCGTGACCAAGCTTCTCGCCGCCTACGCGGCACTTGATCGCGGCCGAGGAGGGCGCGGTCGACCTCGACGAACCGGCCGGTCCCGAAGGATCGACGGTGAGGCATCTGCTCGCTCATGCCTCAGGCCTCGCGTGGGATTCGCCGAAGCCGCTCGCCAGGCCCGGCGAGCGCCGCATCTACTCCAACACCGGCTACGTCGTGCTTGCGGAGCATCTCGGGGCGCGCACGGAGATTCCGTTCCCGACGTATCTGCACGAGGCGGTTCTCTCGCCGCTCGGCCTCGACGCGACCCTCGAGGGTGACGCGGCCGGCGGGATGGTCGGAAGCCTCCGGGACATGCTCCGGTTCGGCCGCGAAGCCCTGGCGCCGACGCTGATCGCGCCCGAGACGCTCGCCGAAGCGACCTCGGTGCAGTTCGCGGGCCTGGAGGGAGTGCTTCCCGGCTTCGGCCGCCAGAGCCCGAACGACTGGGGGCTCGGCTTCGAGCTTCGCGACGGCAAGTCGCCGCACTGGACCGGCTCGCTGAACTCGCCCCGCACGTACGGCCACTTCGGCTCCAAGCCTGGGAGCGCGACGTTTCTCTGGATCGACCCGGAGCGGCAGCTCGTCAGCGCCGCGCTGGCGGACGTGTCGTTTGGACCCTGGGCTGCAGAAGCATGGCCCGCGCTCTCGGACGCCGTGCTCAGCGAAGGAACTCGAGCAGCAACGCGTTGAGCTCGGCCGGCCGCTCGAGGCTCGGCAGGTGGCCGGCGCCCTCGATCGTCTCCAGGCGTGCGCCGGGGATCTCTGCGGCGAGCTTCTCCGCCATCGACTTGATGTCCTCGAGATCCTCGGTGCCGACGACGACGAGCGTGGGTGCGCCGATCTCTCCGAGCCGCGTCTCGGCCGAGATCTCCGGCCAGACCGCCTTCACCTGACCCTCCACGGGCAGCTGCTGCTCGTAGGAGCGAAGCGTCATCGCTTCGGTCAGCTCGCGCACCTCGGGCGCAGCGTCGGCCGCGAGCCACATCCGCGCCTGCTGTGCGGCGGCGGCCGCGAGCTCGCCGCGCTCGATCGCCTCCTCTTCCTCCGCAAAGCCGGCCTGCGCCGATTCCGACCAGCTCCAGGACCCGAGGCCCGCGCCGATCAGGACGAGCCGGTCGACGAGATCGGGCCGAGCCGCCGCGAGCTCGATCGCAATCCGGCCGCCGAAGGAGCAGCCGACGACAGCCGCCGGCGCAGCGAGAAGCGAGGCCGCATGGTCGACGTACGTCGATCGTTCCCGGGCTCCAGCGGTGCGTCGCCGAAGCCGGGCAGGTCGGATGCGAGCGGGCGGTGGCCGGCGGCCTCGAGCGCCTCGACCTGCGGCTCCCACATCCGGCGGTCCGCGATCCCCGCGTGGAGGAGCAGGACGTCACTCATCGACGAAGATGGGTCGGAGCAGCTCGTCGAAGGTCTCCTGGTCGCAGCTGGCGACGACTGCGGGCGTGATCGCCCGCACGGAGGCCGTTCGCGGGATCCCCATCGCGAGCGCGACCTCGCCGAAGGAGTCGCCGGGCCGCAGCAGCCTCCGCTCTCCGCGCTCCTCCTGCGTCACGTTCAGCATCCCGGAGAGCACGATGTAGAAGCGGTCGCCCGGCTCGCCCTGGCGGACGACCGTCGATCCGGGCAAGACCTCCTCGCGCTGGAGCCGGCCCGCGAGCTGCGCGAGAAGCTCGCCGGGCAGCCCGGAGAGGAGCTCGACGCGGGTCAGCTCGTGGACGGTGGCAGGAACGTGTCGTGGACTCACCGGGATACCGTAGCCCGGTGGGGATCCTCGACGGCTGGCGTTTCTGCCCTCTCTGCTCCGGGCCGCTCCGGCACGAGCGCGGACGGGCCGAGTGCGAGCAGTGCGGCACGCCGGTCTACGCGAACCCGATTCCCGGCTCGCAGGCGCTGATCGAGCGCGACGGCAGCGTCCTGCTCGGGCGCCGGCGAGACGATCCCGGTGCCGGCCTCTGGGACCTCCCCGGCGGCTTCGTCGAGGAGTTCGAGCATCCGCTCGACGCGCTCCGGCGCGAGTTGCGCGAGGAAACCGGGCTCGAGATCGAGCCGACCGAGTTCCTCGGCCTCTGGATGCAGCCGTACGACCAGCGCAGCGTGCTGTCGCTCACGTGGCTGGCGCGCCCCGCGGGCGGCGAGGAGCGCGCGGGAGACGACCTGATCGAGCTGCGCTGGTTCGGGCCGGACGAGCTTCCCGGGCGCGAGACGAGCTGGCGTTCGAGACCTACGTCGAGATCCTCTCACTCTGGCGCGCGCGGCAGCAGCAGCCGTAACGCACCCGGCTCGATCCGGAACCGAATCGGCCCTTCGAGCTCCATCGGCTCGCCGTCGACCGCGGCCCTGAGCCGGGGGAGAGGCGAGCCGATCTCGAGCTCGGTGCAGCTCCGTTCCTCCCAGGTGATGCGCCGGAACCCGTGCGGGATGTACAGGTGGAGGATCCCCTCGTCGAGCCGCTCACGCTCGCCGAGCGAGAGCAGGTCGAGGCTGTAGGCGTTGTTCGCGACGAGGACGAGTCGGGCACGCACCGGCTCGCCGTCGATCGTGAAGCGCTGCCGGCGGCGACGGTCCTTCACGGTCAGTGCGAGTGCGCGCAGGCGGGCGAGAGCCTCGCGACGCCGCCGGTGGTGCTCGCGCCGGTGCACGAGCCGGGCGTAGAGACCGAGCGAGACGTTGTTCAGGAAGAGGCAGTCTCCCGCCCGGCCGACGTCGACCCGCCGTTCTTCGCCGTCGAACGCCGCGAGTGCGCCGATCGGGTCCGTGCGGTCGAGGCCGATGTCCCGGGCGAAGTGGTTGCGGGTCCCGAACGGGATGCAGACGAACGGAATGTCCTGCTCGATCGCGACGCCGGCGACCGCCCCGAGCGAGCCGTCCCCGCCCGCCATCCCCAGCACGTCAGCGTTTGCGCGCCGCGCGACCTCGGGCAAGTCGTCCCCCTCCTCGAGGAAGTGCACGTCGATCCCGCGCTCCCGAGCAGCGTCGCGGAGCTCTTCCGCGCTGGGAGAGCCCGTGCCTGAGCGCGGATTGACGATGAGGAATCGCTGCATCGAGTGAGGCCCTGTCGACCCGGAAGATAGGCCACTCGGCCCATGAAGCCCTGTACCCAGACGCCGATCATTTCGACCAGATGAGCGAGCGCGGCCTCCATAACATCGCGGACGACCTCTCCGAGACCTGGGTCGAGGATTGGGCGGCCGTCGGCCTGAACGAGATCGAGGCGCTGTTGGCGAAGCACGCAGCGTTTCTCGGCTATCTCGAAACAGCCGGCGAGTAGCAACGTCCACCGCCCGGCGGGTCCCCGCCGGCGCGTTTGCGGCCGCGCCGGCGAGGAAACTCCCGGCGTAAGTGAAACTCGAGCCTCTCTACGCGGCTTCGCGCGCTGAGCCTGGTCGAGGAACCGGCGCACCATGCGGTGTCGCCGGTCCCGAAACCAGAAGAGTGAAGCCGCCGAGAAGTAGCTATTCGGTCGTGAGACCGAGCGAGCGCTCGAGTGCGCCCTTGGGCTGCGCGCCGATCGCGGTGGCGGCCGGCTCGCCGCCCTTGAAGAGGACCATCGTCGGAATCGAGACGATCCCGTAGCGCTCGGCGAGCGCGCGCTCCTCGTCGATGTTGACCTTCACGAGCTTCACCTCGCCGTTGCGCTCCTCGACGATCCTGTCGAGCACCGGCGCGACGGCGTGGCATGGGCCGCACCACTCGGCCCAGAAGTCCACGATCACCGGCGTCTCGCTCTCGAGAACTTCCTGCGTGAACGTGTCTTCCTTGACTGCAGTTGTCATTTCGGTGGTTCCTTTCGCTTGTTAGGAGGCGGTTCCCCGCGCTCACCTATTGAAAACGACAGAGCCTGGCGGACTGTTCCCTAGAATCGGCGGATGTTCGCACCCCTGCCGGACAAGCCCGACCATCCCGCGCTCGAGCTCGAGATCCTCGAGCTCTGGGAGCGCGAGCAGACGTTCGAACGGCTGCGCGAGCTGAATCGGCGCGGGCCGACGTTCAGCTTCATCGACGGGCCGGTGACGGCGAACAGAAGCTCCGGCGTCCACACGGCGTGGGGGCGCACGCTGAAGGACGTCTTCCAGCGCTACAAGGCGCTGCGCGGCCACCATCAGCGCTACCAGAACGGCTTCGACTGCCAGGGCCTCTGGATCGAGGTCGGCGTCGAGCGTCAGCTGGGCCTGAACTCGAAGCGCGAGATCGAGGAGTACGGGCTCGCCGAGTTCGCGCGCCGCTGCCGCGACGTCGTCGTCCAGTCGTCGGCCGACCTCACGCGAGGGTCGATCCGCCTCGGCCAGTGGATGGACTGGGGCAACGACTACTTCACGTTCAGCGACACGAACATCGAGTACGTCTGGCGGATGCTGAAGCGCGTGCACGAGCACGGCTGGCTCTACATGGGCCACCGCTCGACCGAGTGGTGCCCTCGCTGCGGCACCTCGCTCTCGCAGCACGAGCTCTCGCAGTCGGGCGTCTATCAGGATCGCGCCGACCCCTCGCTGTTCGTCCGCTTCCCGCTCCTCGACCGCCCGCACGAGTCGCTCGTGATCTGGACGACGACGCCGTGGACGCTGCCCGCCAACGTCGCGGCGGCGGTGAAGCCGGACGCCGAGTACGGGCGGCGCGAGAACGGCGAGTGGGTCGCCGTCGGCGCGCTATCCGGACGAGGCGTTCGTCGAGCGGAAGCGGGGCGAGGAGCTCGTCGGCTGGCGCTACCAGGGCCCCTTCGACGAGCTCGGGCCTGGTGGCCAGGTCGAGCACCGCGTGATCCCGTGGGACGAGGTCACGCTCGACCAGGGCACCGGCATCGTCCACATCGCACCCGGCTGCGGCGGCGAGGACTTCGAGCTCTCGAAAGTGCACGGGCTCGACGTGCTCACGCCGGTCGACGAGGCAGGCCGCTTCTACGACGACTACGGCTGGCTGCACGGGCTCTCGACCGTCGAGTCCGCGGACCAGATCATCGGCTTCCTCGGCGAGCGAGGCTGCCTCGTCGAGGCGGGGCTCTACGAGCACGCCTACCCGCACTGCTGGCGCTGCGACACGCCGCTGATCTTCCGGCTCTCCGACGACTGGTTCATCGCGGTCGACGAGCTTCGCCCGCAGCTGCTGAGCGCGAACGAGGATGTCGAGTGGACGCCCGCCTACATGGGCAAGCGCATGGACGACTGGCTTCGCAACATGGGCGACTGGAACATCTCCCGGCGCCGCTACTACGGCCTGCCGCTGCCCTTCTACCCGTGCGAGTGCGGCCACCTGAACGTGATCGGATCGAAGGCCGAGCTCGACGAGCGCGCCACCGGTGGCCTCGAGCAGCTCGAGGAGCTGCGGCGCCCCTGGATCGACGACGTGCCGATCACCTGCGAGCAATGCGGCGAGGAGGTCCGCCGGATCCTCGAGGTCGGCGACGTCTGGCTCGACGCCGGCATCGTCCCCTTCTCGACGCTCGGCTGGGAGAACCCGGAGTACGTCGCCGAGGGGTACGCGACCGGGGCAGCAAAGGGCCTGACGAAGGCCGACCTACCCGACCACGACTACTGGGAGCAGTGGTTCCCGGCCGACTGGGTCTCGGAGATGCGCGAGCAGATCCGGCTCTGGTTCTACTCGCAGCACTTCATGTCGGTCGTCCTGACCGGGCGGGCGCCGTACCGGAAGGTGCTCGGCTACGAGAAGATGCTCGACGAGACCGGCCGCGAGATGCACGGCTCGTGGGGGAACATGATCGAGGCCGAGGAGGCGTTCGAGCGCATGGGCGCCGACGTGATGCGGTGGCAGTACTGCGCGCAGCCGCCCAACCAGAACCTCCTCTTCGGCTTCGGGCCCGGGCGCGAGATCCAGCGCAAGCTGCTGACGCTCTGGAACTCGGTCAAGTTCTTCGTCGACTACGCGAACATCGAGGTCTTCCGGCCGACGTGGGACGAGCTGCCGAAGCAGAGCGACCTGCGGCCGCTCGACCGCTGGCTTCTCGACCGGACGCACGCGTTCGTCCGCGAGGCGACCGCCGGCTACGAGGCGTACTTGACCGTCGACGTCATCCGCGCCTTCGAGGCGTTCGTCGACGATCTCTGCAACTGGTACATCCGCCGCTCGCGGCGGCGCTTCTGGGAAGGCGATCGCGTCGCGCTCCACGTGCTCTGGCTGGCGCTCGTGCAGTCCCTGCGGGTCGTCGCGCCGGTGATGCCGTTCCTCACCGAGCATCTCTGGCAGATCCTCGTTCGCGATGTCGAGGGGAAGCCACCGCACGTCGGTCCACCTTGCCGGCTGGCCCGACGCGCCGCTGCCCGACGAGCACCTGCTCGAGGAGGTCGCGGAGGTGCGGCGCGTCGTCGGTCTCGGCCATCAGGTGCGAGCGGCCTCGCAGTTGAAGCTGCGGCAGCCGTTGCGGCGCCTCGTCGTCGAGGGCGCACCGCTCGCCGCGGCCCACGCTGACGAGCTGCGCGAGGAGCTGCGCGTCAAGGAGGTCGAGTTCGGTCCCGTCGAGGCGACCGAGCTGCACGTGAAGCCGCACCTGCCGGCGCTCGGCCCGAGGCTCGGCAAGGAGCTCGGGGCGGTGCGCGCTGCGCTCGCCGCGGGCGACTTCGAGCAGCTCGAGGGCGGCGGCTTCCGCGTTCTCGGCCACGACCTCGGTCCGGACGAGGTCCTCGTCGAGCGCTCCGGCAAGGAAGGCTGGGCCGTCGCCTCGGAGGAAGGTGTCACCGTGGCGCTCGACACGACCCTCGACGCAGAGCTCGAGCTCGAGGGGCGTGTCTACGACCTGATTCACACCCTGAACGGGATGCGCAAGGAGCAGGGGCTCGAGCTGACGGACCGGATCACCGTGACGCTGCCGCAGGCGGACGCCGACCTGATCGACCTGCACGCGGAGTGGATCAAGCGCGAGGTGCTCGCGGTCTCGCTCGAGACCGACGGCGTCGCCGAGCCGCAGATCGCCAAGGTCACGCACCAGCGTCGCCGCATCGATCGCTGATACTCGGGGATTGCCTGTTGTCGAGCGGGGTACTACGCTCTCCTCTCGACGAGGAGGCGCGATGCACGCGTGTAAGCAGTGCGGCGGGTCGATCGGTCCGGCATTCCGGTACTGCCCCTGGTGCGCCGCGCCGCAGCGCGCGAAGCTCGTCGAGTTCTTCACCGGCACGGGCGCGGAGGGTGGCAAGGCGCTCCGGGTCTCGCGCTACACGAGCGAGGGACACGTCCGCTTCAGCGTCTGGGACGAGAGCGGCGTCGCGGAGGCTGCGGTCTCGATCGACGACGATGAAGCGCAGCGGCTCGCCGCGTTCCTCGGCGTGCGGGAGCGTCTCGGCTCCCTGCTCGACCGGTTGCGCGCCTAGAGCTAGCGCTGCGATTCGGCGAGCGTGAGCTCGCGGCGCAGCTCGACCGGCAGGCGGAAGGTGACGTCCTCGTTCACCATCCTGAACGGCTCGATTCGCTCGACGCCGTGCGCGCGGAACCAGTCGCAGACGCGGGTGACGAGCTTCTCCGGCGCGGACGCGCCCGATGTCACGCCGACGGTCGTGACGCCGTCCAGCCACGCCTCGTCGATCTCGGTCTCGTCGTCGATCAGGTGCGACGCGACGCCGCCGGCCCGGGCGACGTCGACCAGGCGGTTCGAGTTCGACGAGTTGCGCGAGCCGATCACGAGCAGCAGGTCGACCTCGGCGAGCAGCTCCTTGACCGCCCACTGCCGGTTGGAGGTCGCGTAACAGATGTCCTCCTTCTTCGGCGCGTGGATCGCGGGAAAGCGCCGGCGGAGGACGCCGATGATGTCGAAGGTCTCGTCGACCGACAGCGTCGTCTGCGTGATGTAGGCGACCCTTGTGTCCGGCGGGAGCTCGAGCGCCTCGGCCTCGGCCACGTCCTGCACGAGCACCGTCGCCTCGGGCGCCTCGCCCATCGTCCCGACGACCTCCTCGTGGCCTGCGTGTCCGATCAGGATCACGGTGTAGCCGTCGGCGGCGTACCGCCGGGCCTGGACGTGCACCTTGGTCACGAGCGGGCAGGTCGCGTCGATCACGTTGTGTCCGAGCTCGGCAGAGGCGGCGTTCACGGACGGTGCGACACCGTGTGCCGAGTAGACGATCGTCGCGCCCTCGGGTGCCTCATCCTCGGAGTCGACGAAGATCGCGCCGCGCATCTCGAGATCGCGGACGACGTGGATGTTGTGGACGATCTGCTTGCGGACGTACACCGGCGGGCCGTAGTGCTCGAGCGCGAGCTCGACCGTCTCGACGGCGCGCTCGACCCCGGCGCAGTAGCCGCGGGGCGACGCGAGGAGGACACGTTCGACCATCGCGGAGGATCGTAGCTTCGTCCGCTCGGGCTCGGGACCCGGGTGTCCGGAAACGGGTCCTGCCGCGTCGGGGGGTCGCCGCGACAGGACCCATTTCCAATGCGTTCCGCGCAAGCACGGATCGCATCGCCCAGTAGAGGCCACGCTAGTCCTCGCTCGAGTCGCGTTCCAATAGGCCGGACGGCCCATCTTTCAAAGCGGGGTGGCTAGCTCTATCATCGGGGTCGCCCAGTGAACGCAGAGACCCAGGCGGTGCTGTTCAATGCGGTGCCGTTGCTCATTCTCGCGGCGCTCTATCTGGCCGTGGGCGTGGCGGTGGCCCCGGCACTGTGGCGAGAGCGTGGCCAGGCGCACGAGATCGGGTTCGCGACGGCGCTCGTCTTCCCGGCGTGGGTCTCGCCCTTGCGGTCCTGGGCGTCGAGACGCTCGTCACGCAAGAGGCGCTCGACCGGCGATCCGCTGGTTGGCCTGGTCGGCATCCTGCTCGCGGCCATCCCGCTCGTCGTCGATCGTCCGCAAGTGGCGCGATCTCGGCCTGCTCGTGACCGGCGCGCGAGCCGTGACCGAGTCTGAACAGGAAATGTCGCGCCGGGATCGCGAGCTCGCAGAAGTCGGCCGCCTCTCGCACCAGCTGCTCGACGCCGACAGTCCGGCCGGGATCGCGCGGGTTCTCCTGGACGAGCTGACCGGGCTCTTCGAGCTCGATGTCGCGAACCTCGCGCTCGTCGAAGACGACGGGCGGCGAGCCACGCCTCATCTCCGCGCGGGACGGCGGCCGGGACAACGAGCAGCTGATCGGGCAGTCGGTCTCGCTGAGCCAGGAGGCGTCTGGCATCAGCACCGTCGTGCGCGAGGGTGCCGCCTTCGCGGTCTACGACGCGGAGAGCTCTCCGATCGTGAACAAGCGGTTGAACGACATTGCGCAGGTCAAGAGCTGCGCCTTCGTTCCCGTGCGGGCTCGCGGCGACGTGATCGGTGTCGTCTTCGCCGCCGTCCGCCGTCCGCGGCTCTTCGACCTCGACGAGCTCGCGCTGATGGAGACGCTCGCGTCCGAGGCGGGTGTCGCGCTCGAGCGAACGCGCTCCGCGGATGCGGTCGCAGACGCACTCGAGCGGGAACGGCTGATCGCGAGGATCTCGCGCGCTGTCCGCTCGCGTCGCGATCTCGACGAGCTGCTCAACGTCGCGGTCCAGGAGACGGCGAAGGCGGCGCACGTCGAGCGCTGCTTCATCCGCCTCGGCGAGCCCGGCGAGCCGACGCCGGTGCTCGCGGAGTGGGCGGCGCCCGGGCTCGCGGCCGCTCGGCGACGCAAGCCGCCTCCCGGTCGTCAACCTGGCGGCCCGCGAGCGCCGCACGGTCGCGATCGGTGACGTGCTCGAGGCGCCCGAGCTGGACGACCCGACGCTCGGCGACGTCAGCGAGCTGACCGATCGCGGCGTCCGCGCCGTCGCTGGCGACTCCGATCGTCGCGTTCGATCGGGTGATCGGCGTGCTCGGCCTGCACCGGGCGGAGCCCGGAAGCTGGACGCGATCCGAGATCTCGCTCGCCGAGGCGGTCGCGCTGGAGGCAGCGATCGCGATCGACACGAGCCGGCTGCTCCGCGAGAGCGACCGCCGGCTCGCCGAGCAGCAGGCGCTGCTCAAGGCGGGCGAGGCGCTGACGAGCGACCTCCGCGTCGACGTCGTGATCGACCGGCTCGTCGACGAGATGCGCTCGCTGGTGAACGGCGACGCTGCCGACTGCTGGACGTTCGCGCCCGACGGACGACGAGCTGGTGTGTCGCGCCGTCGTCGGGCTGCCCGAGTCGGAGGTCGGTCGCCGGATCCCGGCCGCCGGCACGGTCGGCGAGGCGATCGCACCGGCAGGCCGGTCCTTCGCCGGAACTATCGCCGCCACCGAGCAGCCGCCGCCGACGGCGAACTACGCAGCCTTCGAGGAGGTGATGGACGCGCCGATCCTCTCGTTCGGCGAGACCCTCGGCGTCCTCGGAGTCTGCTCGCGCGAGCCGGATCGCTTCGACGAGTCCGACCTACGGCTGATCGAGGCGCTTCGCGAGCCTGGCGTCGGTGGCCCTTCGCAATGCCGAGGCGTACGAGGAGAGCACGCGTCAGACGCAGGTCGAGCGCGGCTTCTACCGGATCGCCTCGGTGCTGAGCGAGCCGTTGTCCGCAGAGGCGACGCTCGACGCGGTCGCGCAGGCTGCGGCGGAGGCGCTCGGCGGCGAGTCCGCCGCCGTGCTCCGCTCGAGCGGCGACGACCTCGAGCTTGCGGGCGCCCACAGCCTCGACCGCGGTCTGGCCGACCTATCTGCGGGCGGAGGCCGCGGCTCTGACCGCGCCCGCTCGCGCCGGCAAGGTGCTCGCCTCGCGCCGGCTCCGCGATGACAGCCGCTTCGCCGCCGGGCTCGCGAAAGCCGCCGGGGAGGCGAGTGCGACTCGCTGCTCGCGATTCCGCTCGTCGCAGCCGGCCGGTGACGGTCTCGCGCTCGTGATCGTCTTCTTCCGGGGCGAGACGGTGTTCGGCGACGAGCAGCTCGAGCTGGCCGGCCACGTCGCGGGTGCCGCCCGCGGCGCGCTCGAGCGAAGCGAGCTGTACGAGAGCGAGCGACGTGCCCGCTCGCTCGCGCAGCGGCTCGCGCGCGCCGGCGTCGAGCTCGCCGGCGAGCTCGACCCGGACAACCTGCTCGACGTCGCCGTGCGGCTCCGCCGTCGAGCTTGCTCGAGGCCGGAGGCGCCTCGATCCGGTTGCTCGAGGGCGACGAGGTGGTCGGGCGCGCGGCCTCGGGTGACGGGGAGCTCGAGTCGGTCGGTGCGCGCACGCCCTCGACGGCCTGGCTCGTCGGCGACATCGTGCAGACGCGCTCCACGCGGGCGATCGCCGACGTCCGGGACGACGCTCGGATCGGCAGATGCGGACGCGATGCTCGCGGCCGGCTACGCCGGCGTACCTCGGCGTCCCGATGGTCGGCCCGGACGGGTCGGTGCAGGGCATCCTCGCCGTCTACGCCGTGCGGCCGCGGGTCTGGCGGCCGGAGGAGGAAGAGGTGCTGCTGGCGCTCGCGGCAACCGCCACCAGCGCGCGCATGAACGCCGAGCTCTATCAGGGCGTCAGCCAGGAGCAGCAGCGGAGCGAGGCGATCCTGGCCAACGTCGCCGACGGCATCGTCGCCGTCGACCGCGAGGGCAAGGTCGTCCTCTGGAACCCGGCCGCCGAGCGGGTGACGGGCGTTTCAGCAGGGCGACGCACTCGGGCGGACGCCGACGGAGGCGCTCGGACGGCCGCTCGAGGCCGCGGAGGGCGTTGTCGGCGGCAGCCGGCTCGTACCGATCCGCCGCGGCGGCGAGGAGGTGTGGCTCTCGCTCAGCGAGGCCGTGATGACCGATCCGGCCGGCGCGGTCGCGGGCCGGATCTACGCGTTCCGCGACATCTCCGCCGAGCGGAGCGTCGAGCAGATGAAGTCGGACTTCGTCTCGACCGTCTCGCACGAGCTGCGCACGCCGCTCACGTCGATCTACGGCTTCGCCGAGACGCTGCTCCGCGAGGACGTCCACTTCGGCGAGGACGAGCGGGCCACGTTCCTGCGCTACATCGCGTCGGAGTCCGAGCGGCTGACCGTCGATCGTCGACCGCCTGCTCTCGGTCGCCCAGCTCGACACCGGCGACATGGCCGTGCAGATCGCCGAGACCGACGTCGCGGCAGTCGTGAGCGAAGCCGTGCGCTCGATCGAGAGCCAGGACGGGCAGGACGCCCATCGCTTCGTCGTCGCGCTCGAGGACGAGCCGCTCGCCGCCGAGGCCGACGGCGACAAGCTCGGCCAGGTCCTCGCCCACCTGCTCGACAACGCGATCCGGTACTCGCCGGCCGGCGGCACCGTCACCGTCGCCGCGCGTCGCAAGGCCGATGCGGTCGAGGTGAGCGTCGAGGACGAGGGAGTCGGCATCCCGCACGCGGAGCAGGAGCGGATCTTCCGCAAGTTCTACCGCGGCGATGCGGCGGCAGGAGCCGTCGGTGCGGGCGCCACGGGGCTCGGCCTGTTCCTCGCCGAAGGTCTCGTCACCGCGATGGGCGGCAGGATCTGGGTCGACTCGGACGAGGGTCGCGGCTCGACGTTCGTGCTCGAGCTGCGCGTCGCCGAGAGTGAGACATGACAGATTCGGGTAGGGGACGTGACTCAGGGCATGACACGGGTACTGGTTATCGACGACGAGGCGCCGATTCGGCTGCTCTGCCGCGTCAATCTGGAGGCCGAGGGCATGTCGGTGCTCGAGGCCGGCGACGGGCCCTCGGGCCTGGCGACGGCGAGCGCGGAGCAGCCGGACGTGATCCTGCTCGACGTGATGATGCCCGGGCTCGACGGCTGGGGCGTGGCCGAAGCGCTGCTCGAGAACGAGCAGACCGTCGGGATCCCGATCATCTTCCTGACCGCCCGCGCCGAGTTCCGCGACCGTGCGCGCGGCCTCGACATCGGCGGCGTCGACTACATCACGAAGCCGTTCAATCCGGTCGAGCTGGCGCCGCTCGTGCGAGCCCTGCTCGAGCGGCTGGAGCGCGGCGAGCGCGACGAGCTCCGGCGCGAGAAGCTCACCGAGCTCCGCTCGCTGATGGCAGAGACCTAGCGGCCCGGCGAAGTCCGCGGTGACGACGATCGCGCCGCCGTGGCCGAGGAAGCGGCCGCTGAGGGCGCCGATTCCGATCCGGTTCCAGCCGGGGCGGAGCAGGTTCGCGCGGTGGCCGGGACTCGCCATCCAGGCGCTGACGATGCTGCGAGCGGACGCCAGGCGACCGGTTCCCCAGGCGAGGTTCTCGCCGAAGGCCGGCCCGCGGCGCGCCGTGGAGCGCGAGCCGCTCGGCGAAGGAGCCGTGCTCGAAGACGTTGGTGCGGAGCAGCGTGGTCGAGTGAGCGCGTGCCGCCTCGACCAGATGCGGATCGACCCGGAGCGGGCGCAGGTCGTGCGCTGCGCGGACGTCGTTCACGGCGGCGATCAGGGACTGCTCGGCCTGGCTCTGGGTCGTGGCGGCGTGGCTCGCTGGTGCGAGCGCGAAGGCGAGAAGCGCCAGAGTCACGCCAACAGGCGACACCAATATGCTTGGAGAGCTGCATCAGGGCGGCGGATGTCGGGTCGTGGAACGGGGGTTTGGTTCTCTCGACCGAGGCGTAACCCTACGCAATTTCCGAAACCCCTGCAAGTAAGGGAATTCAGCGAGACGTCTGGGCGATCAGGATCGCGGCCAGCACGACTGAGCCGCCGATCAGCTGAGCGGTGCCGAACGACTCGCCGAGCCAGAGGAAGGCGACGACGCTCGCGGCGACCGGCTCGAGCATCGCGATGATCCCGACCCTCGTCGCGGAGATGTGGCGGAGCGCCGCGGCCACGAGCAGGAACGTGATCATCGTTCCGGCGACGACGACGTAGAGCAGGAGCAGCCAGACCGGCAGCGCGTGCCGCTCGAGGTGTCCGAGCAACGAGACGCTGTCGTCGAGCCGCCCGGTCGGGAAGCGCCAGAGCGGCTGGACCGCGGCCCAGAAGAGCGCCGCGAAGAGGAAGCCGTACGCGCTCAACGACGCGGGATCGCGCCAGCTGACCGCGTGCTCGGCCATCAGCACGTAGACGGCATAGGCGACCGCGGCGGCAGAGCGCCGCGGCCACGCCGAGCCCGTCCAGCGAGAGGCCGCTCCAGACCTCGACGACGAGCGCGAGCCCGACGAGCGCGAGCACGAGCGCCAGCCAGAGCCGGCGGCGGATCGGCTCCTTGAAGACGCCCCAGGCCCAGATCGCGATCAGAATCGGCCCGAGGAACTCGAGCAGGAGCGCGATCCCGATCGGCAGCCTGCTCGATCGCGACGAAGTAGAGCCACTGCACGAAGGCGACACCGGCGATCCCGAAGACGACGAGGTAGGGAAGCTCACGCCGGGTGAGCCGCAGCGTCTGGCGCCGCGTCAGCGCGAGCACGAGCGCAAAGCCGAGGAACGCGCCGGTCGCGCGGACCTGCGTCAGCTCGAGCGGCGAGATCCCCGACTGGAGCACGACCTTGGAGACGGTGCCGTTGAGCGCGAAGAGGAGCGCGGCCGAGATCACCATCGCGTAGCCGAGGGCGGGCCGCCGCTCATGCCCCGGCTCGCCGGGGATATAGGCGACGTCGGCCATGCGCCGCGACGCTACCAGCGGCGAGTGCGGCTCTACACTGGGGCGATCGGGGCGTGGCGCAGCCTGGTAGCGCGCTCGCTTTGGGAGCGAGAAGTCGCCGGTTCGAATCCGGCCGCCCCGACTACTCGGAGCCGCTGTCGCGGCGATCTTGTCCGGACCGGCGCTCGCTGCCCGAACGGCGCTCCTCGCTGACCGGCGGGAGGCTGAGACGCTCGCGGCGCTCGTCTCCCGAGCGGCGGTCGGAGTCGCTTCCGGCGGTCGTCGGGGTCCTTCGCGGAGCCCGAGCTGGAGCCGAACAGGGACCGCAGGCGACGGCGAATCACGTCCATGTTCGTGACATTCGTTCTCAAGTCACGGCGTCCTGCTCGGCGAAGAAGCGACCGACGTAGACCGCGAAGACGGCGAAGAAGACGACTGTTTCGGTCAGAGACATCGTCACTCCGGCGATCTGCTGGTCGGTCAGCGGGTCGAGGCCCCAGAGCCCGGGGCCCTGGACGTAGAAGTCGTAGAGCGGCTCCGGCACGAGAGCCATCACGAGCCCGATCGGGCTCGCGAGCGCGAAGGCGGCGAAGACGTACGCGGCCTTCGCGCCCGACGAGAGCCGCGAGTGGACGACCGGCCACCAGAGCAGCACGCCCGTCGCGAAGTAGAGCGCGTGCTCCAGGTGCAGGAGAGGGTGCGGGTGCCGCAGCGCGGTGTCGTAGAGCCACGGCATGTGCCAGAAGCCGTAGTTGACGACCCAGAGCGCAAGTGCAGGCAGCGGCGGGCACGCGCGGGGCGAGTCGCTGCGAGAGCGGGCGGGATGGAGAGGACGAAGAGCAGCGGCGCCCATTCCGCGAGGACGACGTTCTGGACGAGGTGGACCGAGAGCAGGTAGTGCAGCGCGATCGTGTCGATCGGCGTGATCGTGACGCCGAGCACCAGCAGCATCGCGCCGACGAAGCAGGCGATCCGCCAGCGGCGGCGCGGGGAAGCGGCGTAGCGCCCACCAGTAGCCGATCGTGAGAGCCAGAACGACGGTGATCGGCTCCGGGTGCCACGACCACTCGTACGGATCCACGGCGGCTACGCTACGTCACCTGCGCCGGTGTAGCTCAATGGTAGAGCCCTAGCCTTCCAAGCTAGTTACGCGGGTTCGATTCCCGCCACCGGCTTCTGGCTCAACCAAGCCGAAACCTCCTTCTGAAGCGGGTTTCGTGCTTCTTGGGGCAAGTTTGCAGGCTGCCGTTCCAAACCGCTGAGAACCGCTGCGCAGAGGTATCGACTGGCGCGCAACAGAGGCAAGTCCGGTACCGGTCGACCGGCCTACGTAGCAGGCGGTCGTGTCGTGCCAGCTTCGGGGTGTCGCGTCCGGTGACCTTCATAATCTCAGTCGACGGAGCAGGACATGGAACCAGTTGCCGGGCTCGAATCGTGCCGCGACTCAACTGACGGAGGATCTAATGACAAGGCAGCAGGCTCTGTTCTGGTCGGTCGTCGGCAGTGCCGCGCTGATGGTGGTCGGCTCGTTCGGCCCCTGGGCCAAGGTGCCCGCGCTCACCGTCAGTGGGACGGACGGCAGCAATGACGGCTGGTTCGTGGTCGCGATCGCCGTCGTCACCGGAGCTGTATTTCTTTGGAAGCGTGAGACGGCGCGAGCCGGCTTCGTGGCGATCGTCGGCGGAGTGCTCGGAGCGGCCGTCGCGATGTACGACCGGTCGAACCTGAATGACGCATCTTCTGACGGCGGCGAGCTCGGAGAGCTGGTCCAGGTCGGCTGGGGCCTGAACCTGGCCATGGTCGCGTCGATCAGCCTCGCGATCGCCGGCGCGGTCTGGGTCGTCAAGTTCGAGGAGGAAAGGAGCCAGGCGCTGCAGCAGGTCGGGCCGCTCGAGCCGATCGAACCCGCGCCTACAGAACAGGTCACCACTCCGGACTGAAATCCCTTCTTGTTCTTCCCGTTTACTCGGAATGCGCGGCCCCTTTCCGGTGTCTTTGAGAGCAAGGACATCGACGAAGGGGAGGAATCATGACCGGTAAGAAGCAGAAGGCAGCAGGCGCGAGGCGCGTCGTGATCCGCATCCTCAGCATCCTCGCCGCCGCCGCCGCGCTCGCCGTCTCGGCGGCGCCCGTCGCCTCGGCGGGTCACTCGAAGGCAATCATCTACAACGGCCACGCAGGCCTGGGCGCGAACACCAACCACACCGCGGGTGCGGTCCGCGGCATCAACGCCGCGGGGGGCTGGGACCCGACACTCCGCGCCGCGCAAGCCCGGGGCGCTCAGGTGATTGCGAGTCTGGGCGTGAAGTACACGGCCTAGGCGCGCGACCTAGCGTCTGAGCACCGTCCGCGGCGAGGCCTATCCTCGCTCGATGCTCGAGGAGCGCCTGGTGCACTTCCGTCCGCGCACGGTCCTCGTCGTGCTCGGGATCATCATCTCTGCGTTTCTGCTCCTGCAAATCGTAAAGGCGGCGCAGGGGATCCTGATCTGGATCTTCGTCGCGATCTTCCTCGCAACCGCCCTCAATCCGGCCGTCGACGCGCTGCAGCGGCGTGGGGTCCAGCGGCGTGGGCTGGCCGTTTCGATCGTGTTCATCGGAGCGATCGTTGCGATCGCCGCTGTCGCCGCCACCATCGTCCCGACGATCGTCTCGCAGGTCAACGACTTCATCGACGCGGTGCCGGGTTACGTCGCGGACCTGACGGAGGGGAAGGGCCGTCTCGGCTTCCTCGAGCGCGAGTACCAGATCACGGAGCGTGTGCGCGACGCGCTCTCCGAGGGGGGTGCGACGAAGGTGCTCGGCCTCTCCAATACCGCGCTCGCAGTCACCAAGGGTGTGATCACCGCCGTCATCGCGACTCTCACGATTGCGTTCCTGACCCTCTTCATGCTGCTCGAGGGACCGGCCTGGATGGAGCGAATCTACGGGCTCGTTGCCCGAAGAGAAGCAGCCGCGCTGGCGCTCGATCGGGCAGGAGATCTACCGCACGATCGGCGGCTACGTCACAGGCAATCTCTCGATCAGCTTGATCGCCGGCATCACCTCGACCACCGCCCTCCTGATCCTCGGTGTCCCGTTCGCGATCGCACTGGGACTCGTGGTCGCGATCCTCGATCTGATCCCGCTCGCCGGCGCGACCATCGCTGCGATCCTCGTGACGACGGTCGCGTTTCTCGACTCGACGACCTCCGGGATCATCATGCTGATCTTCTTCATCGTCTACCAGCAGCTCGAGAACCACGTTCTCCAGCCCGTGGTCTACGGGCGGACGGTGCAGCTCTCGCCGCTCGTCGTGCTGATCTCGGTGCTGATCGGCGCCGAGATCGCTGGAGTGATCGGCGCCCTGGCGGCGATCCCCGTCGCCGGCACCATCCAGGTGATCCTCGTCGACTGGCTCGAGCACCGACGTGCTCGAGGCAGACCTGACGCGACGCCGACGACGATCTAGGCCGAGCGGTCTACCGCTTTCGCGTACGAAAATTCCTCAAACTAGTGATCCCGCGTTGGAGTTGAACAGCCGATGGCCTGCATGTGGGACGTCGGGTCTTCTCTCTTGTGGCTATCTGCGCGCTTGCGTTCCTCGGCGTGGGCGCCGTGGGCGCGACCGCCGCCGGCAAGCCCGCGCGAACCCTTGCAGCCGCCGACCAGCTCGAAGGCGGCGTTCTCGTCGGAGCTGAACGCGATCCGGCGCGCGCACGGGCTCGTTCCCGTTCGCCTGTCCCCGCCCCTTTCCGCCGCCGCCGACGCGCACTCGCGCTCCATGGGCAAGTTCGGCTACTTCGAGCACGAGTCGCGTGACGGCTCGGCCTTCTGGAAGCGCGTCCAGCGTTACTACGGTGCGGAGAGCTACGGCAACTGGTCGGTCGGCGAGAACCTGCTGTGGTCGTCGGGCTCGGTCGACGCTTCCCGCGCGCTCGAGCTCTGGATGGAGAGCCCCGCTCACCGGGCGAACATCCTCACGCCCCGCTGGCGCGAAGTCGGCCTCTCAGCCGTCAGCGTCGCCGGCGCACCCGGCGTCTACGGCGGCCGCGACGTGATGATCATCACCACGGACTTCGGCGTTCGTTCCTAGTCACAACCGGCGTTACGCTGTCCGCGAGCGCCCGTAGCTCAGAGGACAGAGCGACGGACTTCTAATCCGTTGGTCGCAGGTTCGAATCCTGCCGGGCGCATCGCAGGTCTGTCATCGACTGTCTAGGCTCCGACGATGAACGTCACAGGCGACTCTGGTGCGGCCGCCTAGCATGCAGACCGTCGGGATTGTCAGCCCGGGTGCGATGGGGAGCGCGGTCGGTGCTGCGTACCTGCGCTGCGGGGAACCGCGTCGTCACGACCATCGACGGCCGCAGTCGCCCGCACGGCCGCGCTCGCCGAGCAGGCGGGCCTCGAGCTTCTGCCGGACCTCGACGCAGTCGTCGGCGAGGCGGAGCTCATGCTCTCGATCGTCCCACCCGGCGAGGCGGGGGCCACCGCCGCGGCGATCGCCGCAGCCGCGGGTCGAACCGGCGCGCGCCCGCTCGTCGCGGACTGGAACGCGGTCTCGCCGGCAACCGCGCGCGAGCTCGAGCAGGCGCTCGCCGCGGCGGACCTCGAACTGGTCGACGGCTCGATCTCGGGCGGCCCGCCGCGTTCCGACTACCGCACGCGCGTCTACCTCTCCGGTCGGTCTGCGGCAGACGCTCGCCGCGGCTGCTCCGGACTGGATCGATGCCCGAACGGTCGGAGAGGCGGTCGGTCTCGCATCGGCCGTGAAGATGTGCACGGCGTCGATGTACAAGGGCTCGAGTGCCCTGCTTGCGCACGCGCTCCTGACAGCGCACGCGCACGGCGTGCTCCCGCAGGTGCTCGACGACCTCGGCGACTCGTTCCCGCAGCAGATCGACCGGGCCGCCCGCACGCTCGCGGTCTCGGCGACGAAGGCCGACCGCTTCGTCGCCGAGATGCGGGAAATCGCGGCGACGCAGGCTTCGGCGGGTCTCACGCCCGCTCTGTTCGAGGCGATGGCGGAGGTCTACGAGGCTGTCGCGCGCAGCTCGATCGCAGCGGACGCGCCCGAGGCGATTCCAGCCGAACCCGACCTCGAGGACGTCCTCGACGGGATCGCGCCTCCCTGAGCCGGAGGGTGCCGTCCGCCCCGGTTGCCAGAGTGCGGGCGAGAGGACTTGAACCTCCAAGGGCCGAAGCCCACCGGGACCTAAACCCGGCGCGTCTGCCAGTTCCGCCACGCCCGCGCACGTCAAGGATAGGGCGTGGGCGGGATGTTATCTCGGAAAATTAGCCGAAGGTCTAGGTTTGCAAACCAGCCGTATCCAACTTTCAAATCATGGGGTTAACTGACAGTTGAGGCTGGGAGCCGCGAGCGGCATCGCGGTCACCCAGGTGGGGCTTCGAAACCTAAAGGGGAGAAAAAAGGTGAATCTGCGGCTTCTTCTGGCATTGGCCTGCGCTCTAACGCTGGCCGGCTGGCTCGCGTCCACTGCGCTCGCGCATCATGCTGAGATTCGGGGAAGCGTCGACTGCCAAGGCACGGTGAGCTTCACGGCGAGGCGTGGACCGACAACAACATCACGACCGCTGCGCGCACGAACCCGGACGTCCGCGTCTGGGCCTCGACCGATGGCGGCGCGACGTACACCCAGGTGGGAAGCGGCCATTTCGGCCGCGACAACAATTTCCAGTTCTCGGGGACGTTCTCGATCGGAAGCAAGACGTCGGTGATCCTGAAGGTCCAGGCGGTCCGCCCCTGGGCTAACGGAGCCGCTGCCGGGGACCCTCGGTTCGCGACACTGACACAGAGCGGCAACTGCACGCCGCCGCCTCCTCCGCCTCCGCCGCCGCCGCCTCCGCCGGTGACCGCCTCCGCCTCCGCCGGTGACGCCTCCGCCTCCGCCGGTGACGCCTCCGCCTCCGCCGGTGACGCCTCCGCCTCCGCCGGTCGTCCCGCCCGCCGTGGTCCCGCCGCCGGCGGTCTCGCTCGTGAAGACGGAACGGGTCGGTACAACGGGCGCATTCGTCCGCGGCCCGCTCCGCGGCACGGTCGGCCAGCGCGTCGACTACCGCCTGACCGTGACGAACACGGGCACCGTCACCATCAAGGCCACCGTCACGGATCCCGGCTGCGATGCCGGAACCCTCAAGCCGGTCGGCGCCGCAGTGCTCAACCCGGGCGCGTCCTTCACGTTCACCTGCTCACACCTGCTGAGGGCTCGTGACGGCAGCACGTACCTGAACGTCGCCGTCACAACGGCGACCGCGAGCAACGGCGCGCAGGCCACGGCCACGAGCCGTGTCCTCGCCACCGTTGTCGCGGGCGAGGTCCTCGGCACGCAGAAGACCGTCAAGAAGAAGGCGAAGCCCAAGGTCAAGCAGGTCACCAAGAAGGCGAAGCCGGCGAAGCCTGTCACCGTCGGAGCCTCCTTCACCGGATGAGGATCGCGCCGGCCACGCGCGTGGCGGCGTTTCTCGCAGCGGCAGCCGCACTTCTTGCGGCTGCCGCTCCGGGGACCGCATCCGCCGCCACTCCGAACGAGAGCATCGTCGCGGAGGCGAAGGTGCCGGTCGTCGCCGTCTACCGCACGCCGAGCGCCAAGCGCGCATTCCTTCGGCTCTCGAACCCAACGGGCCACGGCGGTCCGCTCGTCTTTCTCGTGAAGGAGCGTCGACCGGGCTGGGAGAAGGTCTATCTACCGGTGCGGCCCAACGGCTCGACCGGCTGGATCCGTGATGCCCAGGTCACACTCGCGCTCAACACCTACCGGGTTCGGGTGTCGCTCGGCGCCCACACGATCACCGTGTGGAACGGCAAGAAGATCATCCTCCACGAGCCGGCGGGGGTGGGCCGGTCGATCGTGCCGACGCCTGCAGGGACGTACTACCTGGCCGAGCTGCTCGCGCAGCCGAATCCAAACGGCGCTTACGGTCCCGTACGCCTTCGGCCTCTCGGCGCATTCGAACGTCCTCTACAGCTTCGGTGGCGGGCCCGGCCAGATCGGGCTCCACGGCACGAACGAGCCGGCTTCGCTCGGCACGAACGCGAGCCACGGCTGCATCCGGATCAGCAACGCCGGAATTACGAAGCTCGCAAGGATCCTCCCGCTCGGAACCCCGGTGAGGATTAGCTACTAACCCGGGTAGGGAAGGACTACAGTCGGTGAGGTCATGAACTCCGCCTGGACGCAGTTCCTGCGGGCCTCTGCACCGTCTGATCACGGCGCTCACGTGTACGGCGACGTCGGCGAGCTCGCGCAGTCGGTCGGTGCCTACCTGGCCGCGGGCTTCGATCGTGGTGAGCCCGCGGTCGTGATCGCGACCCCTGAGCACTGGAGCCGCTTCGCCGAGCGGCTGGCCCTCCGCGGCTGGGGCGAGAAGGAGCTCGAGGAACGAGGGCTGCTCCGACTCGCCGACGCGGATGAGACGTTGGCGGCGATCATGGTCGACGGCTCGCCTTCGCGGGACGGCTTCGAGCGGGTCATAGGTGGACTGATGGACCAGGTCGAGGAGCGCTTCCCCGGCCGGCCGATCCGCGCCTTCGGGGAAATGGTCGACCTTCTCTGCCGGCGCGGTGACCCGGAGAGCGCCGCTGGGCTCGAACGTTTGTGGAACGGACTTGCGCAGCGGCGGCGTTTCTCGCTCCTCTGCGCGTATCACCTCGACATCTTCGATCGCGTGACGCAGGCCTCGGTCCTGCCCGAGGTCTGCCGAGCGCATTCGCACGTTCAGCCTGCAGAGGACGCCGCCCGGCTCCAGCGGGCAGTAGACGCTGCTCTCGACGAGGCGCTCGGGCCAGATGCCGGCAAGGTCTACGCGCTGATGTCAGGCCGGAGCGGCGAGACGAACGAGGTTCCCACTGCGCAACTCGCCTTGATGTGGGTGAGCGCCGAGATGCCGGCGCATGCCGAGCGGATTCTCGCGTCGGCGCGCGCGAGATACGTGCACGAGTCCGCCGGCGTCTAGCGCGATCCAGAACACAAGACGAGTGGCCCCGGGAGGAATCGAACCTCCGCGCGCAGGTTCGAAGCCTGCCGCTCTATCCACTGAGCTACGGGGCCCTGTGCCGAGTATGGCGGCCAGTATGCCCCACGACTCATAGCTATCCTTTGCACCGCGAGGTGGCGGTAGCTCAGTTGGTAGAGCCCCGGGTTGTGGTCCCGGTGGTCGCGGGTTCGAGTCCCGTTCGCCACCCCTCTCCCTTACCGTCTTGTCCGTCGGTCAGACTCGCCTCTTCACACGTTCGTCGAGAGAGAGGAACACCGACATGGCCCAGCAGATCCAGATCGCCGGTGCCGGCGCGACGGCCAAGGTCCGCAGCCCGGTCGCGGTGGCGATCTTCTCCGTCATCACGCTCGGGATCTATCTGATCTTCTGGTGGTACTACATCAACCGGGAGATGGCCGACTACGGTCGTGCGCTCGGCACGAGCGAGCTCGGGGACAGCCCCGGCAAGTCCACCCTCGCACTCTTTCCGGGTGGACTCGTGATCGTGCCCGCGATCTGGACGACGGTGACGACCTTCCAGCGCGTGCAGGCGTCGCAACGGTTGAGCGGTCAGATGCCGATCAACGGCTGGCTCGGCGTGGTCCTGTACATCGTGATCTCGCCGGTGATGTTCGCCTACATGCAGAGCGGGCTCAACAGCGTCTGGAAGACGCAAGGCGCCGACGCTTCGGCACAGCCGGCAGTGGTCTAGGAAGTGGCTAGCGGCGCGCTGCGGCGGATCCCCGCCACGGCGCGCTCGAGCCCTTCCTCGTCGAAGAGGTAGGGGACGCAGTTCGCGATCTCGTGCACGGGGCCGTCGAGCTCGTCCGAGCCCGACGCGGCGTTGACCGCGTAGCGGACAGGGATCTCGTGGCAGACGACGAGAATCCGCTGCTCGGGGCGTGCGAGCAGGCGCTCGTACGCGCGCGCGTAGCGCTGGGCGGCGTCGTCGAGGCTCTCGCCGCCCGGAAAGGGGTCGGCACGCGTGTGGGCTCGCTTCCATGCCCGGTAGTCGTCGATCGCCTTGCCTTCGAGGTCGCCGACGTCGACGTCGTCCAGGAGAGGCTCGACGTCGAGCGGCACGCTCCGTCCTGCCAGCGCCAACTCGGCCGTCTGGCGCGTTCGACCGAAGCGCGTATGGACGCAGAGGTCGAGCTCGATTCCGGCGAGTTCGGCTCCGAGACGGGTCGACTCCTCCTCGCCCTGGTAGGTCAGCTTCACCGACACGGTCGGGTCGCCGTTCACATGACGCGTGACGTTGAGCTCCGACTGACCGTGACGGGTGAGAACGAAAAGCCGCACGCGGTTACCCTACGTCCGCGTTGAACGTTCTCTTCCTCTGCGTCGGCAACGCAGGACGCTCGCAGATGGCGCATGCCTTCCTCGAGCGGCTGGGTGGCCACAACGTGCGCTCTGCCGGTAGCCACGCCGAAGCACACCTGGATCCCGAGGTCGTCGAGGTGATGCGCGAACGTGGCTTCGAGCTCTCGGATCGCGTGCCGAGGCAACTCCAGCCGGACGCCGACGCGGCCTGGGCCGACGTGGTGGTGACGATGGGCTGCGGCGACGTCTGCCCGGTCCTCCCGGGCAAGAGCTACACCGACTGGAACCTCGAGGATCCGGCCGGGAAGTCGGTGGAGAGGGTGCGTGAGCTCCGCGACGAGATCGAGCAGCGAGTCGCCGACCTCGCCCGCGAGCTCGACTCGACTCGCGCTACCTCTGCTTGAATGGACTGATGGAGGCGCAGCTCGAGGAGCTCGGCAGCGACACCGTCCGCCTGACGGTGGACGTGCCGGCACACGACGTTCACCACGCGGTCGAGCACGCCACCTCCGATCTCGCCTCGTCGGTCAAGATTCCCGGCTTCCGTCCCGGCAAGGTGCCGACGCCGGTGCTGCTGCAGCGGCTCGGGATGGAGCGGATCTACACCGAGGCCGTCGACAGTCACATCTCCGGCTGGTTCTGGAACGCTGCCGCTCGGGCCCGCATTCGGCCGGTCGCCCAGCCGGAGTTCGAGTACGAGCTGCCGACCGACGCCGATGTCGACTGGCAGTTCAAGGCGACCGTGCCTGTCCAGCCCAAGGTCGAAGTCGTCGACTGGACCGGCCTCGAGGTCGGGCGGCCGGAGGCCGAGGTCCCGGAGGAGCTCGTCGCCCAGGAGCTCGAAGCGTTACGTGAGTCAGTCGCAGAGCTCGTTCCGGCCCAGGACCGGCCCGCCCAGGAGGGCGACACACTTGTGGTCGACATCGTCTCACCGGCCGGCGAGGCGCAGCGCGACACCGTTGTCGAGCTCGGTGCCGGCAGGCTCGTCGACGAGGTCGAGTCCGCGCTGGTCGGCGCCTCGGCGGGGGAGACGAAGACCGTGCCGTACGAGCTGGCAGACGATTCGACCGCGTCGGTCGAGATCACCGTGAAGGAGATCAAGGGGAAGGTGCTGCCGGAGCTCGACGACGAGCTCGCCCGCTCCGCCAGCGAGTTCGACACGATCGGGGAGCTGCGCGCGGACATCGAGCAGCGGCTGCGCGAGCACATCGAGGCGGAGATCGAGGATGCGTTTCGCGCGAACGCGGTCGACGCGCTCGTCACCGCGTCGAAGGTCGCGCCGGCGGGCCCGCTCGTCGAGTCGCGCACCCGCGAGCTCCTGACGGGCTTCATTCGCTCGCTCGAGCGGCGGGGCATCTCGCCCGAGACCTACCTGCAGCTCACGGGCCGCACGGCCGAGGAGCTGACCTCGTCGATGCAGCTCGAGGCGGCGCTGTCGGTGGCGCGCGAGCTTGCGCTCGAGGCCGTTGCCGACAAGCTCGGGCTCGAAGTCTCCGACGACGAGGTGAAGGCGCTCGTGCGCGAGCAGGCTGAAGCAGCGGGCGAAGATGCCGACAACGTGATCGAGGATCTGTGGAACCACGGCCGGCAGGAGGATCTGCGCGAGGACTTGAGGCTGCGCGCAGCGCTCGACCGGGTGGCGGCCGAGGTGAAGCCGATCCCGATGGAGCAGGCGCAGGCGCGCGAGGCGATCTGGACGCCCGACAAGGAAAAGCCGGAGACCGAGACGAAGTTGTGGACCCCCGTCAGCAAGGAGACTGCATGAGCCCGTTGATCCCGATGGTGATCGAGCAGACATCGCGCGGCGAGCGATCGTTCGACATCTACTCCCGCTTGCTGAACGAGCGGATCGTCTTTCTCGGCACCCCGGTCGACGACCAGATCGCGAACCTGATCGTGGCGCAGCTCCTGCACCTCGAGTCCGAGGACCCGGACAAGGACATCTCGATCTACATCAACTCACCGGGTGGCTCGGTCTACGCCGGCCTTGCGATCTACGACACGATGCAGTTCGTCAAGCCGGACGTGCAGACGACGTGCATCGGGATCGCGATGAGCATGGGCGCGCTGCTCCTGGCCGGTGGTGCGGCAGGGAAGCGATTCGCGCTGCCGAATGCGAAGATTCTGATCCACCAGGTGTCCGGCGGCTTCCAGGGACAGGCGACCGACATCGAGATCGCGGCGCGCGAAACGATCGCGCTCAAGCGACGGCTCGAAGAGATCATCGCGCATCACAGCGGGCAGGACATCGAAAAAGTTTCGAAGGACATGGAGCGGGACTACTTCCTCACTTCGCAAGAAGCTGACGAGTACGGAATCATTGATCGTGTAATCACGCATCGCTGAAAGTCAGTACCTAACCTGACCTAGCCGTTTCGACGAATCCGAGGTACAAGAAGACAATGGCTCGCGCATCCGAAGGAAACGAACAGCTCCTCTGCAGCTTCTGCGGCAAGAGCCAGCGGCAGGTCAAGAAGCTGATCGCGGGCCCCGGGGTCTACATCTGCGACGAGTGCATCGATCTCTGCAACGAGATCATCGACGAGGAGCTGACGACTCCAACCCAGCTGGATCTCGACAATTTGCCGCGCCCGCTCGACATCTACTCCGTGCTGAACGACTACGTCGTCTCGCAGGAGGAAGCGAAGCGGACGCTCGCGGTCGCCGTCTACAACCATTACAAGCGCGTCCGCATGGGCCAGGAGGAAGGCGACGTCGAGCTGCAGAAGTCGAACATCCTTCTGCTGGGCCCGACCGGGTGCGGGAAGACGCTGCTGGCCCAGACGCTGGCGCGGATCCTGAACGTGCCGTTCGCGATCGCCGATGCGACCGCGCTCACCGAGGCCGGCTACGTCGGTGAGGACGTCGAGAACATCCTCCTGAAGCTGATCCAGGCCGCGGACTTCGACATCAAGAAGGCCGAGACCGGGATCATCTACATCGACGAGGTCGACAAGATCGCGCGCAAGGCGGACAACCCGTCGATCACGCGCGACGTGTCCGGTGAGGGCGTGCAGCAGGCGCTCCTGAAGATCCTCGAGGGGACGGTGGCTTCGGTGCCGCCGCAGGGCGGTCGCAAGCACCCGCACCAGGAGTTCCTCTCGATCGACACGACGAACATCCTCTTCATCTGCGGCGGTGCGTTCGCGGGGCTGGACAAGATCATCGGCCGCCGGGTCGGCAAGAACTCCGTCGGCTTCGGCGCCGATGTGCGCTCCAAGAACTCCGAGGAGAGCGCCGAGCTGCTCTCGGACGTGATGCCCGAGGACCTGCTCAGCTTCGGTTTGATCCCGGAATTCATCGGCCGGCTGCCCGTCATCTCGGCCGTGCACCAGCTGCGCCGCGACGACCTCGTCCAGATCCTGACCGAGCCCAAGAATGCGCTCACGCGCCAGTACCAGCGGTTCTTCGGCTACGACTCGATCGAGCTCGAGTTCCGTGACGATGCGCTGTGGGAGATCGCCGACAAGGCCCTTCTGCGCGAGACCGGCGCCCGCGGACTTCGCTCGATCATCGAGAACGCGCTGCTCGACGTGATGTTCGAGCTGCCGAGCCGCAAGGACGTCTCCAAGTGCGTGATCACGAAGGAGACGATCTCCAAGGGCCTGAAGCCCACACTCGTCACGAGTGCCGACGGCATCGACGACTCGCCCGCGCTCGCGGAAGAGTCGGCCTAGCCCCGCTCGTCCAGCGTTCTCGGCCTTCGGCCCACGACAGCGGCATCAGGCCGTGCGCCAGAAACCGACGCTGACCTCGACACCGCGTACCGTCGGCCGGACGTGGGGGCGATAGGTCTTGTCGACCGCTCGCCGGATCAGCTCCGCCACCGGTAGGCCGGTGCGGCTCGCCTCGTCGTTGAGGACGGTGTGCTGCCGCGTCGTCAGGAGGACGTGGAATCGCTGACTCAATGTGATGCATGTGTACCCATGCATCACCGCGTCGTTGGCCACGAATGAGTGCCGGTTCTGCAACAGCTTCCCGGTAGGGTCCGAGCATGGCCGACACCGATGCCGTTGATCCGCGCGAGGTCGCCGAGAGAGGGCTCCAGCTCTCCGGCATGGACTACATTCAGGCGATCTTCGCCGGTGAGCTCCCTGCGCCGCCGATCGCTGAGCTGATGGGCTTCTACGGTGTCTCGGCCGAGCCGGGCCGCGCCGTCTTCGAGATGGAGCCGGGGCCGCAGCACTACAACCCGATCGGCTCAGTGCACGGCGGCGTGGCGCTGACGCTCCTCGACTCTGCGATGGGATGCGCCGTGCACACCTTGCTCGAGGCTGGCGTCGGCTACACGACGCTCGAAGTGAAGACGAACTTCGTCCGCCCGATCAAAGCCGACACGGGCCTGATTCGCTGCGAAGGAATCGTGATCCACAAGGGCTCGCGCGTCGTGACGGCGGAGGGGAAGGTCACGGATGGAGGCGGCAAGCTCCTCGCACACGGGACGACGACCTGCCTGATCTTCCGGTGAGGCTTTGAGCTTTACGACGCGCCCGGAGCTGCGCGGCACGTTCGGAATGGTCGCCTCGACGCACTGGCTCGCCTCGGCCGCCGGGATGGCCGTGCTCGAGCGCGGCGGCAACGCATTCGATGCCGCGGTCGCGACCGGGTTCACGCTGCAGGTGGTCGAGCCCCACCTGAACGGTCCGGGCGGCGAGGTGCCGGCACTTCTGTGGCCTGTTGCGAAGGGCGAGCCGATCGCGCTCTGCGGCCAGGGTGTGGCCCCATCGGCGGCGACGATCGATCGCTACCGCGAGCTCGGGCACGAGCTCGTTCCGGGTACAGGCGTCCTCGCGGCGTGCGTGCCCGGCGCGTTCGGCGGCTGGCTCCTGCTGCTCGAGCAGTTCGGGACGTGGCGGCTCGAGGATGTGCTCTCGTTCGCGATCGGCTACGCAGACGAGGGGTTCCCGTTCGTGGCCGGGATCCGGGCGACGATCGAGCGCACCGAGGATCTGCTGCGCGAGTGGCCCGGCACACGCGAGCTGTACCTGCCGCCGCCCGAGGTCGGCGCGCTCTTCCGGAATCCAGCGCTTGCCGCGACCTACCGCCGCATCCTGGACGAGGCCCGCGGCGGCTCGCGCGAGGAGGAGATCGAGAAGGCGAGGCGCGCGTACTACGAGGGCTTCGTCGCCGAGGAGATCGACCGCTTCGTCGCCGCCGAAGGGCGGCCTTCTGACTGCAGACGACATGGCTCGCTGGCGCGCGTCGCTCGAGCCTGTCGCGTCGCTCGAGTACGGCGGCCTGACCGTGTGCAAGACGCTGCCCTGGGCCACCGGCCCCACCGGGTTGCAGCAGCTCGCGCTGCTGGACGGATTCGACCTGGCCGAGCTCTCGCCGGCGGAGTTCGTGCACGTCGTCACCGAGTGCGCGAAGCTCGCCTTCGCCGACCGCGACGCGCTCTACGGAGACGCAGAGGTCCCGCTCGAGACGCTCCTCTCACCCGAGTACAACGCGAAGCGCCGCGCGCTGATCGGCGAGGACGCGTCGTCCGACTACACACCCGGGACTGGGGAGGCTGCCGACCGTCGTCGGCGCTGCGGTCACACCCGGGCGCCGGCGAGCCGACGCGCGGCGACACGGTCCATCTCGACGTTGTTGACAAATGGGGCAACATGATCTCGGCGACGCCGAGTGGCGGCTGGTTGCACAGCTCGCCGGTGATCCCCGCGCTCGGCTGGCCGCTCGGGACGCGCGCGCAGATGTTCTGGCTCGAGGAAGGCCTGCCCTCCTCGTTGCGGCCGGGGGCGCGGCCGCGGACGACGCTCTCTCCCGGCCTCGCGCTCCGCGACGGCAAGCCGTACCTCGCGTGGGGCACGCCCGGCGGCGACCAGCAGGAGCAATGGGCGCTCCACGTCTTCCTGCGTCACGTCGACCTGGAACAGAACCTGCAGGAGGCGATCGACGCGCCGGACTTCCACACCGACCACCTGATCTCGTCGTTCTATCCCCGGGGCTTCGCCCGTCGCTCGATCACCGTCGAGTCGCGCTTCGGCGACGAGGTCGTCGAAGACCTGCGCCGGCGCGGGCACGAGGTCGAGGTGCCAGGCCCGTGGTCGCTCGGCCGTGTCACCGCGGTTGCCCGCGAGGAAGACGGGCTGCTGAAGGCCGGTGCGAACCCGCGCGGGATGCAGGGCTACGCGGTCGGGCGGTAAGACAGCACAGAGTCGTCCGGCGGCTCCGCCATCCTCGGCGCGTGAACTCGGTGCATCACCTGAAGATTCTGCTCCACCGGACATCCGCCGCATCCACACAACGTTCTGCGCCGCCGGTTGCTCGAAGCGCTCGTCCTGATCGCGATTGTCGACGCGCTCGGGACGTTTCTGATGTGGCTCTTCGAGAACGACGTCAGCCGCAGCGACGATCCACAACATCTGGGATGCGTTCTTCTTCTCGACCGTGCAGTTGCTCACGGTCTCGTCGCAGATGCCGAACCCGGTGACGACGGGTGGGCGGATCGTCGACATTGCGCTCGAGCTCACCGCTCTCTTCCTCGTCTCCGGCATCGCCGGCGTCTTCGCCTCGTTCTTCCTCGACCTCGGGGCCAAGCAGCAGAAGACGACCTAGGCGGTCTTCGGGAGTGCCTCGTCGCGAACGGCGCGCATGTCACGTGCGGCGACGCGCTCGCCGCACTCCGGGCAGGCGAGATGCGGCATCGCGACGGCGCCGCAGTGCTTGTGCTGCAGCGTCATCGCCTCGCCGCCGACGTGCTTCGAGCCCCAGTCCATGATCGTCAGCAGCACGGGGTAGAGGTCGAGGCCCTTGTCGGTCAGGCGGTACTCGTAGCGCTGAGGCCGCTCCTGATAGAGCTCGCGCTCCAGGACCTCGTGCGCGACGAGCGTGTTGAGGCGGTCGCTGAGGATGTTCCGCGCCATGCCGGTGTTCCGCTGCAGCTGATCGAAGCGGCGGACGCCGAGGAATGCCTCGCGGAGGACGAGAAGCGTCCACCGCTCGCCGATCACGGCAAGCGTGTTTCCAACCGCACAGTTGTCGCGCGTCCAGTCGCTGCTCAGCATGCACACATCATAGTTGCATTTTGCAACCCACTAGTCTAGAGTGAGTAGTGAAAAGCAACTGACAGGAGAGGGCGATGACCCGTACGCGCACCATCACCTGGCAAGACCCCGCCGAAGCAGCCGTGCTCTCCCAAGGGCTGACCGGGCTCGAGATTCTCCACCGCATCTCCTCAGGCTTGATCCCGGCGCCGCCGGCGGCGGACCTCGTCGGTTTCGCCCCGACCTACGTGATGCCCGGCCGGGTCGTCTTTGCCTACGAACCGCGCGAGGAGCACTACAACACGCTCGGCGCCGTACACGGCGGCATTCTGACCACCGTCCTCGACACCGTGATGGGCTGCGCCGTGCACTCGAAGCTCGAGGCCGGTATCGCGCCGGTCACGATCGAGCTGAAGACGAGCTTCGTGCATCCCGTGACTCTGGCGTCCGGAATCCTTCGCGCCGAGGGAACAGTCGTCCATCCCGGTTCGCGCGTTGCCACCGCGGAAGCCAAGCTCGAGGGCGAGGACGGAACCCTCTACGCGCACGCGTCGTCGACCTGGCTGATCTACGACCTCGCCGAGAAGCTAGCGAAGAAGGAGCCCCTCGCGGCCTAGGTCAAGGCGTTGGTCGGTAGGGCGTGAGGTCGCCCTCGAGCACGACGACGGTCATGCCTTCCTCGCTGCCGGACTCATGCCACTCGCCCGCCTCCCAGAACGCGGCCGCGAGCGCTGCGACGGGGACGCGGGCACGATCATCGCCCGTCACCCAGCCCGAGCCGGCGACGACGCAGAAGAGCTGCGGCACGGTCGCTTCGTGAAAGCCGACGACGCCCCCGGGGGGCACGTGGAAGCAGGCCGCCTTCACCGGCCCGTCGGGCGCGGTCAGCGGCGCGAGCACGAACTCGCTCTCGTACCGGTCGACGCCCTTGCCGGCGGACGCATCGAATCGGAGCAGCTCCACGGCTCGAGCCTACTGCTCCTCGACGCGCGACAGCGATCCGGCTACCCTGAGCTCATAGTCGCTGCCTGACCCCCGATACGATCGCGGCATGGAGCCGCTCTACAAACCGGAAGGCGTGGAGGCGCGCTGGCAGCGCACGTGGGAGGACGAGGGCCTCTATCGCGCGGGTGCCGGCAGGCGCCGCGACGAGACGTTCGTGATCTGCGTGCCGCCGCCGAACGTGACGGGCGCACTGCACATGGGCCACGCGCTGAACGGTTCGATCCAGGACGTCCTGATCCGCTGGCACCGGATGCAGGGCTTCGACACGCTCTGGCAGCCGGGGTACGACCACGCCGGCATCTCGACCCAGAACGTCGTCGAGAAGCAGCTCGCGAAGGAGGGCACCTCCCGCAAGGAGCTCGGGCGCGAGGCGTTCGTCGAGCGCGTGTGGCGCCACCTGGAGGAGACCGGCCGCACGATCATGGGGCAGTTCCGCAGCCTCGGCGCCTCCCTCGACTACTCGCGCGAGCGGTTCACGATGGACGACGCGTACATCGAGGCCGTGATGCGCTTCTTCGTCCACCTCTGGGATCGCGGGTGGATCTACCGCGCCAACCGGATCGTCAACTGGTGCCCGTTCCACGAGACCGCCATCTCCGATCTCGAGGTCGCACACGAGGAGATGGACGACACGCTGACCTACGCGCGGTACCCGTTCGCCGACGGCTCCGGCCACCTCACGATCGCCACCGTCCGTCCGGCGACGATGCTCGCCGACGTCGCGGTCGCCGTGCACCCCGACGACGAGCGCTACCGGGACGCGGTCGGCAAGGAGGTCCTCGTCCCCTACGTCGAACGCGCCGTGCCGGTGATCGCCGACGAGCGCGTCGAGCCGGACTTCGGGACGGGCGCGCTCAAAGTCACGCCGGGGCACGACCCGATGGACTTCGAGATCGGCCGCGACCACGATCTCCCGACCATCACCGTGATCGGACTCGACGGCCGGATGAACGAGAACGCCGGCGACCTCGCGGGGCAGGCGCAGGAGGAAGCCGACCAGGCGATTCTCGCGTGGCTGAAGGAGCACGACCGCCTCGAGAAGCGGGAGCACTACCGCCATTCGGTCGGCACCTGCGAGCGCTGCCACACGCGGATCGAGCCCCTCGTCTCGCTGCAGTGGTGGGTGGCGATGGAGGAGCCGCGCAAGCCTGCGCTCGAGGCGTTGCGCGAGCGGCGTGTGCAATACCACCCCGAGTCGCAGCATCAGTTCGCGATCCGCTCGCTCGAGGAGATCCCGGACTGGAACATCTCCCGTCAGCTCTGGTGGGGGCATCAGCAGCCGCTCTGGTACTGCCCGGACGGGCACGTGACGTGCGCCTGGCCTCCGCCCGAGGCGTGTGCCGAGTGCGGCTCCACCGAGATCGAGCGCGACCCCGACGTCCTCGACACCTGGTTCTCGTCGGCGCTGTGGCCGTACGCGACGCTGGGCTGGCCGGAGCAGACGCCCGAGCTCGAGCGCTACTACCCCGGTGACGTCAACTCGACCGCGCGCGAGATCATCCGCCTCTGGGAGAACCGGATGATCTGGACGGGGCTCGAGGTGATGGGCGAGATCCCGTTCCACGACGTGATCATCCACTCGACGATCCTGGCCTCCGACGGCCGCCGGATGTCCAAGAGCCTCGGTACCGGCGTCGACCCACTCGACCTGATCGCGAAGTACGGCGCCGACGCGACCCGCTACGGGCTCCTGAAGATGTCGTCGACACAGGACGTCCGCTTCACGGAGGGCCCGCTCGAAGAGGGTCGCAAGCTGGCGAACAAGCTCTGGAACGTGTCGCGGCTGCTCCTGCAGGACCGAGTCGAGCCGGCGGCGCGCCCGCGCGAGCTCGAGGAGCGCTGGATCCTCGCGCGGCTCGACGCCACCCAGACCGAGGTCGAAGCTGCGTGGGGAGGATTCGAGTTCTCGCCCTCCGTTCAGGCCCTCTACCACCTCACGTTCGACGATTTCTGCGACTGGTACGCGGAGGCGATCAAGCCGAGGCTCGGCGAGCCCGAGGCCCGGGCGACCGCGCTCGCCGCGCTCGAGCAACTGCTGAAGCTCTTGCACCCCGTGATGCCGCACGTGACCGAGGAGATCTGGTCGCAGTTCCACGACGATCGTCTGATCGTCGCCCCGTGGCTCGAGCCAACGAGGGAGTACGCCGCCGACCTGCACGCGCTCGACGCGGTGCAGGAGGCCGCCGCAATCTTCCGTCGCAGTGGCGTGGCGGTGCCACTCGAGGGCGACGAGAAGAGGATCTTCGACGCCGTCGTCCGGCCCGAGCGGTCGAAGGCGAACGGGAACGCAGAGGCCGAGATCGAGCGCCTGCGCAGGGAGGTCGAGCGAGGAGAGCGGATGCTCGCCAACGAGAAGTTCGTCGCGAACGCGAAGGCCGAGGTGGTCGAGGCCGAGCGTGACAAGCTCGCCCGCTACCGGCGTGAGCTCGATGCCCTCTCCGGCTGAGCATACGGACTGGCTCGCGGCGCTCAGCCCCTGGCCGAAGGAGTTCGGGCTCGGGCGGATGCGGACGCTGCTCGCGGCGCTCGGCGATCCCCAGCTGGCGTATCCCGCGATCCATGTCGTCGGCACGAACGGGAAGTCGACGGCGACCCGCACGATCGAGGCGCTGCTGCACGGCGAGGGCCTCTCGACCGGCGCAACCGTCTCGCCCCACGTCGGCTCCTGGGCCGAGCGGATCACCGTCGACGGCGAGAACGTCGACTTCGAGGCTGCGATCGGACGTGTCCGGCCGGAGGCGGAGGCGCAAGGGGCGACGCAGTTCGAGACGGTCTGCGCAGCCGCCTTCGCGGAGTTCGCGGCTCGCGAGATCGACGTCGCGGTCGTCGAGGCGGGTCTCGGTGGCCGGCTCGACGCGACGAACGTCCTCCGCTCGCACGTCGTCCTGCTGACGGGCGTCGGCCTCGACCACACGGACGTCCTGGGGGAGACGCGCGCGGAGATCGCGGCCGAGAAGCTCGCGGTCGTCCAGGAGGGGACGATCGCAGTGCTCCCGGACGAGGAGTTCGCGGCCCTGGCGGGGCCCAACGTCGTCGTCGGCGGGGCGCGTGAGGCTGCGGAGGCGTTCCTGGGGCGTCCCATCGAGCGCGAGGTGCAGGTCACGCTGCCGGGCCGGCTCGAGCGGATCGGCGACGAGGTTCGCGACGGGGCCCACAACGCCGAGGGCGCCGCCTGGCTCGCAGGACAGCTCGACCGCTCCGACTACACCCTCGTGGTCTCGATCCTGCGCGACAAGGACGCCGACGCGATGCTCGCTGCGCTCGCCGGCACGGGCCCGCGGCTCCTCGCGACGACGTCTTCGAACGTGCGCTCGCTGTCTGCCGAGGAGCTCGCCGCCATCGCCGAGCGGCACTTCGCCGAGGTGGAGATCGAGCCCGATTCGGCCCTCGCACTGGCCCGCGCGCGTGAGCACGGACCCGTTCTCGTAACGGGGTCTCTGTATCTCCTCGCCGATCTAGCGAGGAACGAGGCCTAGAATGACGAAGATGCGCGAACGCGTGACTGTGCTCACGTTCGCGCTCGCGGTGCTCGGCTTCATTGTCGGCTCCGCGTTCGCGATTGGCTACTTAGTGGGAATGCTGCTCTTGTGATCCTCGCCGCGACGACAACCAACGACGACCTGCTCGGAGGAGTCAACGACTTCTTCGACTCCGGCGCCTGGATGGTCATCCGCAACCTGTCCATCTTCTTCGTCGCCGTCTTCTGGCTCGCGACCGCCTACTGGGTCTACAAGGATGCGCGCCGTCGCGTGGAGGATCCGTGGCTCGTGGCGATGGCGACCGTCCTCGGCCTCGTCCCGCCCTTCATCGGCCCGATCATCTATCTCTTCTTCCGCCCGCCCGAGTACATCGAGGACGTCCGCGAGCGCGAGCTGGAGATCCGCGCCATGGAGGACAGGCTCTCCAAGCGCGATCTGCACTGCCCCGTGTGCCGTGCCGCGGTCGAGGCGACGTTCCTCGTCTGCCCGGTCTGCACGACGCGGCTGAAGCAGGCGTGCGTGAAATGCAACAGCCCGCTCGAGGCGCTCTGGCAGATCTGTCCGCACTGCGCGACGCCGGTCTCGGCACCGGGCCTGCCCGCGGTCGTCGAGGACACGATCGCGGACTCCTGGACAGCTCCCCGCAAGCGCGCGGCAGCCGACGAGTAAGATCCGCGGCCGTGGCCGTGGAGCGCACCCTCATCCTGATCAAGCCGGACGCGACCGAACGGGCGCTCGCCGGCGAGATCCTGGCTCGGATCGAGCGCCGCGGCTTCACCGTCGTCGGCGGGAAGCTGCTCCGCGTCGGCCGAGACCTCGGCTCCGAGCACTACGCCGAGCACAGCGAGAAGCCGTTCTTCGGCGAGCTCGTCGACTTCATCACGTCTGCGCCGACGTGGGCGCTGGTGGTCGAAGGGGAGGGTGCGATTGCGACGATGCGGAAGACGATCGGCGCGACGAACCCCGCGGACGCCGAGCCCGGCACGATTCGCGGCGACCTCGCGACGTCGATGCCGAACAACCTGATCCACGGCTCCGATTCGCCCGAGTCGGCGCAGCGCGAGATCGCGCTCTGGTTCGCCGACGATGAGCTCGTCTGACGACGCTGCTCGCAACCGCGAGCTCTGGACGAAGTCGAACGCAGACCACACGGGCCCGAGCGCGCGTCGGCACTGGGCGGCCGAGGAGATCACGTGGGGGATCTTCGGCGTCCCCGAGGCGACCGTGTGCGTGCTGCCGGAGCTAGACGGGAAGGATGTGATCGAGCTCGGCTGCGGCACCGCGTACATCTCGGCCCACTTGGCACGCCGTGGCGCCCGCCCTGTCGGGGTCGACATCACACCGGCCCAGCTCGAGACCGCGCGGGCGATGCAGCAAGAGTTCGGGCTCGAATTCCCGCTGATCGAGGCGGACGCGGCCGAGACCGGCCCTGGGCGACGGTTGCGCCGACCTCGTCGTCTCCGAGTACGGCGCGTCGATCTGGGTCGATCCCTACCGCTGGATCCCGGAGGCGGCGCGGCTCCTTCGGCCGGGCGGCGAGCTCCTCTTCCTGCGCAACTCGACGATCTGATCCTCTGCTCGCCCGACGGGGACCAGCCGGCCGGCGAGCAGCTCGTCCGGCCGCTGTTCGGGCTGCACCGTCTCGACTGCGGGACGAGCCGTCGAGTTCCACCTCGGCCACGGCGACTGGATCCGGCTCCTGCGAGCCAACGGCTTCGAAATCCTCGACCTCGTCGAGCTTCAGGCGCCACCGGACGCCGAGACGGACGCGTACTACGACTTTGTCACCGCGGATTGGGCGCGAGAACTGGCCTGCGGAGGAGATCTGGAAGGCGCGCAAGCGGTGAGCTCGCAGGCCGTCCAGCCGCTCCTGCTTGCGTCGACGAGCCCGCAGCGGCGCGTCACCCTCGACCAGCTCGGGATCCCCTACGACGTTCTCGCGCCGACGTACGTCGAGGAGGACCCGCCGAAGGCCAACGCGGTCCGGCTCGTGCGCGAGCACGCCCGCGGCAAGGCGCGCTCCGTTGCAGCGCAGGCCGGCGATCGGCCCGTGCTCGGCGTCGACACCGCCGTTTCGCTCGGTGGGAAGATCTTCGGCAAGCCGGCGAACGTGACCGACGCCGAGAGGATGCTCGAAGAGCTCTCCGGCGAGACGCACGTCGTCGTGTCCGGCCTCTGCCTGATCACGCCTGCCTGGGAGCTCGTCGAGCACGACTCGACGCGTGTCACCTTCAGGGAGGTGACCCCGCGCGAGATCGCACAGCACCTGGCACACGGCGAGTGGGAGGGTCGCGCCGGTGGCTACGCCATCCAGGGCCGGGGCGCTGCGCTCGTCGAGGAGATCGAGGGCGACTACCTGAACGTCGTCGGACTGCCCGCGGCCCTGCTCGTCCGGACGCTGGCGGAGCGGTTCCCGGGCGCTTACGGCTTCGGGTAGGCGCGGCCGACGAGCGCGTCCCAGCCGCGGTCCGGCAGGAGACGCCGAACCGCCAGGACGAGCTTGGCCGACGGTGTGACTCGATAGCGGGTGCGCGGCCGCTTCGCCGAGAGTGCGCGTTCGATCGTCTGGGCGACCGTGTCGGGTCCGCCGCCGAGCCGCCGGCCGAAGAACCCGTCGTACGCGCCGGCGGTCGCTGCGCCGACGGCCGCGTTGAACCGGCCGTAGGGCTCGTCGCCGACCGGGATCGACCCGACCGCCGTCTCCGCGAACTCGGTCCGGATCAGACCGGGTTCGATCACGACGACGTCGATTCCGAACCCCTGCACCTCGAACCGAAGCGCATCGCTGAGCGCCTCGACCGCGTGCTTGGAGGCGTGGTACCAGCCGCCGCCGGGAAAGGTCAGGCGACCGCCCATCGAGCTGACGTTGACGATCCGTCCCCAGCCTTCACGGCGCATGCCCGGGAGGACGAGCTGCGTGAGGCGGGCGAGGCCGAAGACGTTCGTCTCGAACTCGCGTCGTGCATCCTCGAGCGCGACGCTCTCGACAGCGCCGCTGAGGCTGTAGCCCGCGTTGTTCACGAGCGCGCCGACGGCGCCCTCTTCCCGTTCGACCTCCTCGACTGCAGCCCGCATCGAGCCCTCGTCGGTGACGTCCAGCTGGAGCAGGCGGCACCCTGCCGCCTCGAGGCCGGTCATCGACTCGAGCCGGCGGGCGCTCGCGTACACCGTCCAGCCGCTGCGGGCGAGCCGTTCGGCGGTCGCGCGGCCGATCCCGGAGGAGCAGCCCGTGACGAGGACGGCTGACACGCGGCTCACAATTCGGAGTCTTTCACGGCTAGACTCGATCGCGGGATGGGCATCTTTCGCTCAATGAGCGGCTTCGGCGGCCGCGATATGGCCGTGGACCTCGGGACTGCAAACACGCTCGTGTACGTGCGCGGCCGCGGCATCGTTCTCAGCGAGCCGTCGGTGGTGGCAATCGACCAGCGCTCGGGCGAGGTGCACGCCGTCGGCGTCGAGGCGAAGCGCATGCTCGGCCGCACGCCGGGCACGATCGCGGCGATCCGCCCGCTCAAGGACGGCGTCATCGCCGACTTCGACGTGACCGAGCAGATGCTCCGCCACTTCATCCAGAAGGTCCATCAGCACCGCTTTGCGCACCCGCGCGTCGTCGTCTGCGTCCCTTCGGGCGTGACCGGTGTCGAGAAGCGCGCGGTCGAGGAGGCGACGCTCTCGGCCGGCGCGCGCCAGGCCTACCTGATCGAGGAGCCGATGGCGGCAGCGATCGGCGCCGGTCTCCCGGTTGCCGAGCCGACCGGCAACATGATCGTGGACATCGGCGGCGGCACCACCGAGGTCGCCGTCATCTCGCTGGGCGGGATCGTCGTCTCGCAGAGCCTCCGGGTCGGCGGCGACGAGATGGACGACGCGATCGTCAACCACATCAAGAAGGAGTACAAGCTCCTGATCGGCCAGCAGACCGCCGAGGAGATCAAGCTCGAGGTCGGCTCCGCCTACCGGATGCGCGAGGAGGTACAGGCCGAGGTGCGCGGACGCGACATGCTCACCGGCCTGCCCAAGACCGTGATCCTCTCCTCCGAGGAGGTTCGTCACGCGCTCGAGGAGCCGGTGGTGCAGATCATCGACGCGATCCGCTCCACGCTCGACAAGACACCGCCGGAGCTGGCGGCGGACATCATGGACCGCGGCATCGTGCTGGCCGGTGGCGGCGCCCTCCTGCACGGGCTCGACGAGCGCCTCCGCCACGAGACGCAGATGCCGGTTCACCTGGCGGAGAGCCCGCTGACCTGCGTCGCGGTCGGCTCGGGCCGCAGCCTCGAGGAGTTCGAGGCGATCCATCGCAGCGCCCGCGCCCGTCCCCGCCGCAACGGACGCCGCTACTAAGCGCGTTTCGCCACGAACGTCTTCTGACGTCGTGGCTAGACTGAACCGCTCGTGCCACGCAACCGCACCGCAAGATCGGCGGTGCTGGGCCTCGGCGTCCGGCGCCCTGCCCCGCGACCGTTTCCTTCCCGCAGCCGTAGCGCCCTCCGGCGCCGCGTCGTGCTGGGGACCCTGGTCCTGCTCTCGCTTGCCCTGATCACGATCTCGTTCCGCGAGCGCCCCGACGGCCCGCTCCACGACGCGCAGGGCGCCGTCGCCGGCGCGCTGCAGCCGCTGGAAGTCGCAGCCGAACGCATCGCGCGCCCCTTCCGAGACGCCTACGGCTGGACGAAGGATCTCTTCGACGCACGCTCCGAGAACGAGAAGCTCCGCACCCAGAACGAGCAGCTCAAGCAGCAGGTGATCCAGAACGAGTCCGCGCTGCAGGAGAACGTCCGGCTCAAGAGCCTCCTGCACTATCACAACGCACCTACGTTCCCGCAGGATTACGACGGCGTCGCCGCCGAGGTGATCTCGCAGCCGTCGCGCTCCTTCGACCAGACGATCGTCGTCTCCGCCGGCTCCAATGACGGCGTCGTCGTCGATGCGCCGGTCGTGACCGCCGACGGGCTCGTCGGCACGGTCACGAGGGTCACGCCGAACGCGGCGCGCGTGCGCCTGCTCACCGACGAATCGAGCGCCGTCTCGGCACTCGACCTGCGTACGGGCGCGTCCGGGATCGTCGAGCACGGCCAGTCCGGCGACTCGCTCGTCCTCAGCCGGGTCTCGAAGAAGGAGGTCGTGCACGAGGGCGACGAGATCATCACCGCCGGGACGCGTTCGGGCGAGCTCGCGTCGCGCTACCCGAAGGGGATCACGATCGGCCACGTGACGTTCGTCGGCCAGCTCAACACCGACCTCTATCTGCAGGTGCTCGTCGTCTCGGACGTGGACTTCTCTGCGCTCGACTCGGTTCTCGTCCTCGTCTCGCGCCGACCGCTGCCGGAGCTGCCGTAGTGAGCGACAACCTCGTCCTCGCCGCAATCGTCTTCGTGGCTGCGCTCCTGCAGGTGACGCTCGTCGCGTCGCTCGATGTTGCGGGCGGTGCCGCCGACGTGCTTCTGCTCGCGCTGCTCTCGATCGCCCTGCTCCGCGGCGCAGTCGCGGGAGCCATCGCAGGGTTCTTCGGCGGGCTGATCGTCGACATCGTGACCCTCGACACGCTCGGCGTCACGGCACTGCTCTATGCGTTGGCCGGCTACTGGACGGGCCGCTACGGCGAGACCACCGGCCGCGACCGGGCGCACGCACCTCTGCTCGCCATCCTCGTCTTCACGGTCGCGATCGCCTTCGCCGGCTTCGGCCTCCACTTCCTGCTCGGGGAAGAGGTTTCCGCCAGGCGCGCCCTCTTCGAGACACTGTTACCGAGTGTCGCGCTCAACCTGATCCTCGGCGGGGCAATCTTCTCGCTCTGCCGGTCGCTGCTCCGCCGGGCGATCCCCCGACGATCGCGTGACCGAGGTGCGGCTCCTTGGCTAGCTCGTTCCCCGAACGGCGCTCGCCCTCGCGGCGATTCCTGCCGCCCGACCCGAGGACCTCAGAGCCGTACCGTTTCACGCCGCAGCTCGCGCTGCGCCTCGGAGTGCTCGCCGCCCTCGCGCTCGCCGTCTTCGCCATCCTCTTCCTCCGCCTCTGGGCGCTCGAGGTCCTCTCGGGTGACCGCTACCTGAACGCCGCGCAGAGCAACCAGCTGCGCACCGTCCCGGTCGAGGCTCCGCGGGGGTCGATCGTCGACCGCACCGGCCGGACGATCGTGTCGAACGTGCCCGGTACCGCCGTACAGATCTGGACGGCCGACCTGCCGAAGGAAGGCCGCTACGCGATGTTCAAGAAGCTCTCGGCGATCCTGCGCGTGCCGCTGCCGCGGCTGACGAAGGCGCTCGAGGAGGGCAAGGACGACCCGCTCACGCCGATCCTCGTCAAGACCGCCGTGCACGAGGACCAGGTGATGGTCCTGAAGGAGCACCGCGACGAGTTCCCCGGCGTCGAGATCGTCGGCACCTACCTGCGCAACTACGAGTACCGAACGCTCGCTGCCCAGGTGCTCGGCTACGTCGGCGAGATCTCTCCGGAGGAGCTGAAGCGCCTGGAGAAGGACGGCTACCGCGGTGGTGAGAAGATCGGCAAGACGGGTGTCGAAGCCGCGTTCGACACGTACCTGCGAGGGACCGCCGGTGCCGCGCAGCTGCGGGTCAACTCGCTCGGAGTCCCGCAGGGGGCGTTCGAGCTCCGGCGGCCCGCGACGCCGGGGAAGACGGTCCGCCTGACGATCGACGTCGGCCTCCAGCGGGCAGCGGAGCGGGCGATCCGCGAGGGGATCGCGCTCGCGAAGGGGGAGGACGAGTTCAACGCCAACGGCGGCGCGATCGTGGCGCTCGACCCGCGCGACGGGGCGGTGCTCGCCATGGCCTCGAACCCGACGTACAAGCCCTCCGTCTACGTCGGCCGAGTCGACCCGAAGAAGCTCGAGCCGCTCATCAACCGCGTCTGTCGCGAAGCAGCGCAACTACCCGGGCATCAACCGTGCGATCGCCGGCGTCTACCCGCCCGGCTCGACCTTCAAGCCGCTGACGGCGCTCGCGGCGATCTCGGACGAGCTGCTCTCGCCGTACGAGTACATCCAGTGCACGCCGTCGGCCGAGTACGGGCTCGACAAGCAGGTCTTCAAGAACTGGAACCCCTTCATGAACGCGCCGATGTCGCTGTCGACCGCGCTCGCGCAGTCCTGCGACACGTATTTCTACGACATCGGCAACCGCTACTACACGCGCGGTGAGCACGAGCGGAAGTACTGGACGGCGATGCAGGCGTGGGCGCGGAAGTTCGGATTCGGCCAGGCGCCCGGGCTCGACATCGGCGGCGAGGCGGCAGGCCTCCTGCCGACGCCCGCCTGGCGCAAGCGTGTCGGTCGCACCGCGTGGGACAAGGCGTGGAACCCGGGCGACCTGATCCAGATGGCGATCGGGCAGAAGGACATCAACGTCACGCCCTTGCAGATGGCCCGCTTCTACGCCGCGATCGCGAACGGCGGCAATCTCGTGACGCCGTACCTCGTGTCGTCGGTGGAGCAGCCCAGCAACGACGGCTCTCCTCCGATCGCGCTCAAGGGCTTCCCGGCGAAGCCGCCGCAAGCGATCAAGGTCGATCCGCTGGCGCTCTCCGTCGTCCGCGACGGTCTCTACCAGGCAACGCACGATGCGGACGGCACGTCGTCAGGGGTCTTCGGCAGCTTCCCCGTTCCGGTCGCCGGCAAGACCGGGACCGCCGAGAAGGTCGTCCCGCTCCCCGGCTATCCGTTCGATCACCAGGAGGACCAGGCATGGTGGTGCGGCTGGGGACCGTTCGACGGGAACGAGCACGTGACCCCGTCCGGCCTCAAACGCCAGCCGATCGTCGTCTGCGCTGTGATCGAGAACGGCGGCCACGGCGGCGTTGTCGCAGCGCCGGCGGCGTTGAAGCTGTTCGAGTACTGGTTCCAGGAGAAGGCCGGCGTCCAGGGGGTCGTCCCGAGTGATTGATTACGCCTCCTCGGGCTCACGCGGCATCTCCCGCGAGCGCGTCGACGTCGTCAGCTTCCTGCGCCGGCTCGACTGGGTGATGCTCCTCGCGGTGGGCGCGATCGTCGCCTACGGGCTGTGGGCCGTTGCGGGAATCACGCGCCACGACGTCGTCGGCAACGAGAACTACTACGTGATGCGTCAGGCGATCGCCGCCGGCCTCGGGTTCGTCGGGTTCATCGTCGCCCTCGCAATCGACCCGGACCGGTACCGCCGCGCACAGAAGGGCATCTACGCCGTGACCCTGCTCCTGATGCTCCTCGTCTTCCCGCTCGGGGACACGACGCGCGGCTCGAAGCGGTGGATCGAGCTCGGTGGCTTCCAGCTCCAGCCATCCGAGTTCGGCAAGCTGCTCTTCGTGCTCGCGCTGGCGGGCTTCCTCGCCGACCGTGCCCGGAGACTGCACGAGCCGAAGGTCGTTCTGCAGACGGTCGGCCTTGCGCTCGTGCCGATCTTCCTCGTCTTCAAGCAACCGGATCTCGGCACCGCGCTGGTCTACACGGCCGCGGTCGCAGCCTGCCTGTTCGTGGCCGGCATCCGCTGGAGCCACCTCGCCATCCTCGCGTCGATCGGTGCGCTCGTGATCGCCAGCGTCGTCTGGTTCCTGCCCGGCGCCGGGATCGAAATCCTCCAGCCGTACCAGACCGCCCGTCTGACGGGTTTCACGAATCCCGACAGCGATCCGTCCGGCGCGACGTACAACGTCACCCAGTCGATCACGGCGGTCGGCTCAGGCGGACTGGACGGCCGCGGTGTCGAGGGCGCGACGCAGACGCGTCTCGACTATCTCCCCGAGCACCACACCGACTTCGTCTTCGCCGCGCTCGCCGAGCAGCGGGGCTTCTTCGGCGCCGCGGTTCTGCTCGGCCTCTACCTGCTGGTCGTCTGGCGCGGCCTGCGTGTGATCGCAGTCGCCCGCGACGCGTTCAGCGCGATCGTGGCCGGCGGGATCGTGATCGCCTTCCTCTTCCAGATCTTCGTCAACGTGGGCATGACGATGGGAATCGCTCCCGTGACCGGCATCCCGCTCCCGTTCGTCACCGTCGGCGGCTCGTCGATGGTTGCGAACCTGATCGCGATCGGTGTCCTGCAATCGATCCACGCGCGCGGCCATCAGGGTCGCCGCCGCCCGCGCTGATGGCCAAGGTGAGCCCAATGGCCCTCTGGGGCCTGGTGAAGGAGCTGCGGATCGCGGCCGAGGACACGCGGCCGCTGGTCCTCAGCGGTCCGCTCGCGGCACAGCTCGAAAAGGAGCTCTCGCGCGGCGCGGCTCCGGGTGCGGTGCGTGTCGACGGCAGGCCCGAGGACGGGGCCGTCTTCGTGCGGGTGCTGGCCGGTGCTCCGACAGCCGAGGACGAGAAGCTGCTGCGCGAGGCCGACCGGGCGAAGGTGCCGGTCATTGCCGTGCAGACCGGCACCGAGGTCTACGACATCCCGTACGTCCTCGCGACCGAGGTCGTCATGTGCGCGCCCGGCTCGGGCTTCCCGGCCGAGGAGATCGCCCACGTCATCGCGGCCCGGCTCAAGGAGTCCGGCACCGGGCTCGCCGCGAGGCTGCCGGCGATCCGCGAGCCGTTGAGCGAGGTGCTGATCGAGAGGTTCTCGCGCCAGAATGCGATCGCCGGGGTGGCGATCTTCGTCCCGGGCGCAGACTTCCCGGTGCTGACGCTGAACCAGATCCGGCTCGTCCTTCGGCTCGCGGCCGCACACGGGGTCGAGGCCGACCAGGATCGCTGGCCCGAGGTGCTCGCGACGATCGGCGCCGGGCTCGGGTTCCGTACAGTCGCCCGCCAGTTGGTCGGCGCAATTCCCGTGGCCGGCTGGCTTGTGAAGGGCACGGTCGCGTACACGGGCACCCGTGCCGTCGGCGAGGCCGCGCACCGCTATTTCCACATGGTTGCGGGGGAAAAGCAGAGACGCTAGCCATGCTGTCCGGGCGGGGTCCTAGTGTTCTGGGAACCCGACCTGGAGGGAGGCGAAATGGCTGGTTCCGAGCACGCCGAGGAATTGCTGATGATCGAAGAGGCCGACGCCTGGTTCGAGTATCTCGAGTCGACGAGAGCGCAAAACGAGACGCGCTACGCCGAGGTCGAGCCCTGGGCCTGGGCCCGCCTCTCCCAGCGGCTGCGAGCCGTTCGCGCCCGCCGCGCACGGCTTCGCCCTGCAACGGCTGCCTAGGCTCCGACCCCGCGAAGCGCTCCGCGGGGCTCCGGGACGGCTGCTAGCCTGTCTTCAGGCAATGCCTACGTTTTTCACCACCACACGCAGCGCGCGACCGGCCGCTTCCGCGGCCGTGTTTCTGCGCGCGCTCATTTTAGGAGAAGCATTTGTCACCCTGGTTTCGAAGAAAGCGCAAGGAAACGACCGAACAGCAGGCGCCCGTCGCGCCCGCGCCAGCACCGCAGCCATCACAAGCTGAGCAGTCCACCGCCACGGCGCAGGCCGGGGCGACAACCGATCCAGCCAAGCGACGCAGCCGCGGTAGCCGTGGCGGGCGCGGGCGCAAGAAGCCCGGCACCGGCGCCACCGTCGCGAGCGCCGAGAAGGTCGACGAGAAGCCCGAGCTGAAGCCGCAGCCCGCGAAGCGGGAGCGCAAGGCACCCGAGCGCAGCCAGCGCCAGGAACGCCGCGCCAACCAGCAGGGCAACCGCCGCCGCGTGCCGCAGAAGCGCGCGCCGCTGCCGAAAGCGAAGCGCGAGCTGCTGATCTCCGTCGACGTCGGCGAGCAGCGCGTCGCGATCGTCGAGGACGATCGCGTCGCCGAGGTCTATCTCGAGCGGCCCGAGCGTCGCTCGATCGCCGGGAACATCTACCTCGGCACCGTCGACAACGTGCTGCCGGGCATGGAGGCCGCGTTCGTCGAGATCGGACTGGAGAAGAACGGCTTCCTGTACGTCGACGAGATCGTCGTGCCCGAGCTCGAGGGCAAGCGGCACGGCAAGAAGATCACCGACCTGATCGCCCGCGGCCAGCAGATCATGGTGCAGGCCGTGAAGGACCCGATGAAGACGAAGGGCGCGCGGCTCACGACCGAGATCTCGCTGCCCGGCCGCTTCCTCGTGTTCGTCCCGCAGGGCGAGGGGCTCGGCGTCTCGCGCCGGCTCGACGACGGCGAGCGCACCCGCCTCAAGGACATCATCAAGAACCTCGACGCCAAGGAAGGCGGCATCATCGTCCGCACCGCCGCCGAGGGCGCGTCCGCCGAGGACATCGAGCGCGACCTCGTCTTCCTGCAGCGGCTCTGGAAGAACATCCAGGCGAAGGCCAAGACCAGCAAGGCGCCCGCACTCGTGTACCAGGAGGCGGAGCTGCCGCTCCGGATCGTCCGCGACCTCTTCGCCGGCGACTTCGAGAGCGCGCTGATCGACCACGAGCGGACGTACAAGCGCATCGTCGGCTACCTGAAGAAGACCTCGCCGCACATGCTCGAGCGCGTGCAGCACTACAAGGAGAAGACCCCGCTCTTCGAAGGGACGGGCGTCGACGCCGAGATCCGCTCCACGCTCAACCGGCGCGTCGATCTTCCCTCCGGCGGCTACCTCGTCTTCGACTACGCCGAGGCGTTCACCGTCATCGACGTGAACACCGGCCGCTTCGTCGGCTCCCGCTCGAAGAACTCCACCGGCCGGCTCGAGGACACGATCACGAAGAACAACCTCGAAGCGGTGAAGGAGGTCGTGCGCCAACTGCGGCTGCGCGACATCGGCGGGATCATCGTCATCGACTTCATCGACATGGCGAACCCGAAGAACCGGGCGACCGTCGAGGAGGCGCTCCGCACCGAGCTCGAGCGTGACCGGACGAAGACCTACGTGGTCGAGATCTCACCGCTCGGGCTCGTCGAGATGACACGGCAGAACGTCACCGATGGCCCGCGCGAGATCCTCACCAAGAAGTGCCCGACCTGCGCCGGTGACGGCATCGTTCTCTCCGAGGCCTCTGCGGCGCTCGAGGTCGAGAGGCGCCTTCGCACACTCGCGTCCGGGTCACGCGCTCAGGCGTTCCGGATCGAGGTGAGCCCGAAGACCGCGTCGCTCCTGCTCGGAGCCGGCGGCAAGCGGCTCGCCGAGATCGAGGAGGCGGCCAAGAAGCGGTTCTTCCTCGTGCCCAAGGAAGGCGTCCACGCCGACCACGCGGCCGTCCTCGCCGAGGGCAAGCTCGTCGACCTGCAGCCCGAGGCGCCGATCGCCGAGGGAGCCGAGATCGAGGTGAAGCTGGTCGAGGTCGACAAGCACGACGCCGGCTCTGCGGCCGGAAAGCTCGACGGACTCGATGTCGTCGTCGGCGGAGCCGCGAAGCTCGTCGGCAAGAAGGCCAAGGTGCGCGTCGAGCGCGTGCTCGACGGCGTCGCCTACGCAGCGTTGCTCGCGGCCACGGAGAAGCCCGCGGAGCCGATCACGTTCGAGAGCGAGGCCGAGAAACCCACACGCGCCCCGAGTCGCGCCAAGAAGGCGACCGAGCTGGAGGCCGAGGAGACCGAGCGGGTCGAAGAGACGGCAGCGTCCGCTGCGCCGGCCGACGAACCGGTCGAGCTCGAGCTCGGCGAAGTGCAGCTCGGCGAAGTGGAGGTCGACGACGAGCCCGAGGACGAGCCGGCGGAGGCGATCGAGGGCGAGACGGTCGTCCCGCGGCCGACGGCGCACCCGTGAAGAAGAAGACGCGGCGCGGCTCGCGCGGCGGCCGCAACCGGAAGAAGAAGCCGGCCGGCGCAGCCGTCGAAGGCGCCGAGGAAGCCGTCGTGGAAGCAGGGGAGACCGCCGACGTCGAGCACACCCAGGCCGAGGCTCCCTCGCCCGCTGCCCCCCGCATCCACGTTCCCGACTTCGAGCTCGGCGACGACGAGAAGCCTGCGCGGCGGCGACCTGCTCAGAAGCCGAAGCCCAAGCCGGAGCCGACGGTGGCCGAGGACGGCGGCGAGCCGGCCGAGGCCGTTGCCGATTCGGTCGAGAGCGAGAGCAGCGACGATGGTGGCGCGGTGCCCGTGAAGAAGAAGACACGCCGCGGCTCGCGCGGCGGACGCAATCGCAAGAAGCCCGCAGCAGCCGTCGGAGCAGCAGCGGTAGCGAGTGAGAACGGCGCCGAGGCGCCGGACGAACCGGTCGTCACCGCCGAGCCCGAAGCCGCCGGGAACGGCTCCGAGCCGGCCACGGACGACTACGTACCGATGTCGGAATGGCTCGACGACCTGGACGCGTAATCGCTACAATCGATCGGCTCGCGGGCCTCTGCCCGCGTTTCCTACGCTTATGAACACCTACGCGATCATCGCCGTCGGCGGCAAGCAATACCGCGTCCACGAGGGCGAGAAGTTGCTCGTGGACCGGCTCAAGCACGGTGAGGGAAACACGTTCCAGCCCACCGTGCTCCTCATCGGCGGCGACGGTGGCACCGATCTCTCTCCCAGCGCGACGGTCACGGCGCGCGTGGTCGCAGACGTGAAGGGCGAGAAGATCCGGATCGGCAAGTACCGCCCGAAGAACGGCTACAAGAAGCACACCGGCTTCCGCGCGAGCCTGTCGCAGATCGAGATCGAGTCGATCGGCGGCAAGAAGAGCGCCCCGGCGAAGACAGAGCCAAAAGCAGAGCCCAAGGCAGAGACGAAGAGCGGGACTCCGGCCGCGAAGAAGAGCGAAGCAGCGGCTCCCTCCGAGGATCACGTCAAGGGCATGCCCGTGGGCTACGAGGAGATGACCGTCGCCGTAATCAAGGAGCATGCCCCCGAGTGGAACCGTCCCATGCTCGAGGCGGCGCTCGAGTACGAGCAGGCTCACGGCAAGCGCAAGGGCGCTCTCGCCGCAATCGAGAGCGTGCTCGCAGAGAAGGAGAGCGACTAATGGCTCACAAGAAAGGTCTCGGTTCCTCCCGCAACGGTCGCGACTCGAACGCGAAGCGACTCGGCGTCAAGGTCTTCGGCGGAGAGAAGGTCAAGTCCGGGATGATCATCGTGCGCCAGCGCGGCACGCGGTTCCGCCCCGGCCCCGGCACGGACATCGGCCGTGACGACACGATCTTCGCCGTCCGTGAGGGAACCGTCGAGTTCCGCACGTCCGGCGAGAAGCGGTTCATCTCGGTCGCGGGCGATGCGCCCGCCGACGACGCCAAGAACTAGCGTCTCATGTTCCATGATCGCGCCCGCATCGAGGTGCTGGCGGGCCGCGGCGGCGACGGAGGCCTGAGCTTCCGGCGCGAGAAGCACGTCCCGAAGGGCGGGCCAGACGGCGGTGACGGCGGGCGCGGTGGCGACGTGCTGCTCGTCGCGGATCCCGCTCTCCGAGATCTCTCGTCGTTCCGCGCGAAGACGAAGTTCAAAGCCGGCCGTGGCGAGCCCGGACGCGGTGCCCGCAAGCACGGCGCCGACGGTGAGACCGTCGAGCTCGCCGTTCCCGTCGGCACGCAGGCCTACGGTGTCGAGGGCGACCTGATCGCGGACCTCATTCGGCCGGACTCGCGTGTCGTGCTCGCGCGGGGCGGAAACGGCGGCCGCGGCAACGCGCGCTACGCGACGCCGACCCGGCAGGCGCCGCGCTTCGCCGAGGTGGGGGAGCCGCCGGACGAGACGGAGGTGGAGCTGCGGCTGAAGCTCCTGGCCGACGCCGCGATGGCCGGTCTCCCGAACGCCGGCAAGTCCTCGCTTCTCCGCCGCATCTCGAACGCGAAGCCGAAGGTCGCCGACTACCCGTTCACGACGCTCGCTCCCGTGCTCGGGACCGTCGAGTCGCCGGACGGCGCCCAGCTCACCGTCGCCGACGTCCCCGGCTTGATCGAGGGCGCGAGCGAGGGGATCGGGCTCGGGCACGAGTTCCTCGCCCACCTCGAGCGCGCCCGGCTGCTCCTGCACGTCATCGATGCGTCCGAAGAGGACGTCGAGGAGCGCTTCCGGACGATCGACAGCGAGCTTGCGCTCTACGGAGCCGGCCTGGACGAGCGGCCGCAGGCGATCGTGCTGAACAAGATCGATCTGCTGCCCGAGCTTCCCGTCTTCCCGGTCGAGGACGAGCGGATCGTCGGCGTCTTTCCCGTCTCCTGCGCGACCGGCGCCGGGATCGAGGACCTCAAGCTCGCGCTCTTCCGGCTCTGTCCCGCCGCGCCGGAGCCGAGGGCAGAGGATGCGCCCGCGCTACCGGAGTTCCTCGAATACCGCCCGCAGCCGCCCGCGCGCCGCACGTACCGGATCTACCGCACCGACCGGGGGTTCCGCATCATCGGCGATGCCCCGCAGGGCGAGGAGCTCGAGGCCGTGCTCAAGGCGGCAGGCGCGCGCAAGGGTCACGACGTCGAGATCGGCGAGGAGACGCTCGAATGGCAGTAGGCGTCTTTGGGGGAGCATTCGATCCGCCGCACAACGGCCACGTCGCGCTCGCCCGCACGGCCTTGGAGCGCCTGGGCCTCGAACGCCTCCACGTGACAGTGGTCGTCGCACCCGGGCACAAGGAGACCGTCGCTCCCGCCGAGTACCGGCTCGAGCTGGCGCGCCTTGCGTTCGCCGGGCTCGGCACCGTCGAGCCCGAGCTGTACGAGTACACCGTCGACGCGCTCGAGGCTCACGGCTACGAGGATCCGGTCTTCCTGATCGGCGCCGACGAGCTCGCGGACTTCCCGACCTGGAAGAAGCCGGAGCGCGTGCTCGAGTTGGCGCGGCTCGGTGTCGCGACACGCCCCGGCTACCAGCCGGAGGTGACGTCGCCGAGGATCGAGATCTTCGAGCTGGAGCCGTACCCGGTCTCCTCCTCCGAGATCCGTGAGCGCGTCCGGCGCGGGGAGCCGATCGACGGCCTCGTGCCGGCTGCAGTTGCGCGGCGGATCGCGGAGCTCGGTCTCTACCGGGATGCTTGACATCGCTCTTTCGTGGCTACACTGAGTGTTCTGACTTCGATCGATCAAGCACGCCGGATCGCCGCTCTCGCAAGCGAGAAGCTGGCAGAAGACGTCGTCATCCTCGACATGAGACCCGTGTGCGTCTACACGGACTTCTTCGTGCTCGCCACCGGGCGCAACGCGCGCCAGACGAAGGCGATCTTCGACGAGGTGCACTCCCAGCTGAAGCAGGAGGCGAAGCTGCTGCCGCGCGCCGTCGACGGCGCCGCCGAGGCCGAGTGGATCATCGCCGACTACCTCGACGTCGTCCTGCACGTCTTCACGCCCGACACGCGCGACTTCTACCGGCTCGAGGATCTCTGGGGAGACGTCCCCGCCGTGGACGTCGAAGCCGCGACGGCCTAGCTACAATCGGGATCACCCAGGGGCCATAGCTCAGCTGGGAGAGCGTCTGGCTGGCAGCCAGAAGGTCGCCGGTTCGAGCCCGGCTGGCTCCACTGTCTGCGCAGGTCACGGGATCTGCGATAGCAGATCCCGTGACGCGCTAAGACCCCTGAAGGGAGCCGCTTCGCGGCTCCGGCGCTTCTGTGGAAGTTGGCGTCGGGCATTTCTGTGAGAGGGTTTGCGTTGTGAACTGGCAAGTGGCGCTGCGGAAGAACGAGACGCGCCGCTTCGTCTTGTTGGCAAGCGTACGAGGAGGAAGAAGATGACAATCCAGATCGGTGAGACTGCACCCGACTTTACGGCTGAGACGACCGAAGGCCCGATCACCTTCCACGACTGGATCGGCGACTCGTGGGCCGTGCTCTTCTCGCATCCGCGGGACTTCACCCCCGTGTGCACGACCGAGCTCGGCTATCTAGCCAAGATCAAGCCCGAGTTCGACCGCAGGAACGTCAAGGTCCTCGGCCTCTCCGTCGATCCGGTCGAGAACCACGAGAAGTGGGCCGCCGACATCGAGGAGACGCAAGGATTCGCCCCGAACTATCCGCTGATCGGCGACGCGGACTTCAACGTCTCGAAGCTCTACGGGATGCTCCCCGCCGACACCTCGGGCGACCCGACACAGCGGACGCCGGCCGACAACCAGACGGTGCGAAACGTCTTCGTCGTCGGCCCGGACAAGAAGATCAAGCTCCTGCTCGCCTACCCGATGACCACGGGCCGCAACTTCGACGAGGTGCTGCGCGTGATCGACTCGCTCCAGATGACCGCCAAGCACAAGGTTGCGACCCCGGTGAACTGGCAGCAGGGCGACGACGTGATCATCGCCGGCTCCGTCTCCAACGACGAGGCGAAGGAGACCTATCCGGACGGTTGGGAGGAGCCGAAGCCCTACATCAGGATCGTGCCGCAGCCTCGCTGATCACTGCTTCGTAGGTCACTCCTTGTAGGCTCGGCGGGTGGAAGAGCTGACGATCGCGGCGCCGGACGGTCGCTCGCTCACGGCGTACGACGCCGGCGATCCGGACGGCCTTCCGATTCTCTTCCACCACGGCACGCCCTCGTCCGGCAGGCCTTTCGAGCAGCACGTCCGGCTGGCGCGACAGCAGGGCGTGCGCCTGCTCTCGTACGACCGCGCCGGGTACGGCGACTCGACGCGGAACGCGGATCGCACCGTCGCCGCTGTCGTGCAGGACGTCGAGGCGATTGTGGATGCACTCGGCATCGATCGGTTCGCCACCTGGGGGCTCTCGGGTGGCGGCCCGCACGCTCTCGCAACCGCCGCCGGGCTCCCGGACCGCGTCGTGGCGGTTGCGACGGCGGCCTCGATCGCGCCGCCGGATCGCCCCGACCTCGACCTGACCGAGGGCATGGGCGAAGGGAATATCGTCGAATTCGGCCTCGCGCAGCAGGGCGAGGAAGCGCTTCGCCCGGCGCTGGAGCGCGACGCTGCGGATCTGGGCGAGCTGGACGTCCCGCGGTTCATCGAGGCCATGCGACCCTTCCTCTCCGACCTCGACGCGGCCGCGCTCGACAGCGAGCTGGGCGCGTTCCTTCTCGACGGGTTCCGCCGCAGCCTCGCCCGGAGCGTCGACGGCTGGGTCGACGACGACCTCGCTTTCACCCGGCCATGGGGGTTCGAGCTCGAGTCGATCCGCGTGCCGACCCTCGTCGTCCAGGGACGGCAGGATCTGATGGTCCCGTGGGCGCACGGCGAGTGGCTCGCGCACAACCTCCCCTCGGCGGAGGCGTGGCTGCGCGAGGACGAGGGTCACCTGACACTGCTCGTGAGCGTCGTCCCGCAGATCCACGAGTGGCTGCTCGCACGTTTCGCGGGCCGGAGCGCGCCTGTGAGAGGGTCTGCCGCATGAACCGGCAGATCACTCTTGCCGCGCGGCCGAACGGCTTCCCGCAGGAGTCCTGCTTCGCGCTGGTCGAATCCGAGATCCCGCAGCCCGGCCCGGGCGAAGTGCTCGTGCGCGCGCAGTGGCTCTCGCTCGATCCGTACATGCGCGGGCGAATGAGCGAGGCGCGGTCGTACGCGAAAGCAACCGAGGTCGGCGAGCCGATGACCGGGCAAGTGGTCGGTGAGGTGGTCGAGAGCAACGACCCACGCTTCGCTCCGGGCGAGCTCGCCCTCGGACAGCTTGGCTGGCAGGACTACGCCGTCGCCCGTGGCGGCGCCCTCCGTAAGGTCGACCCGAGCCTCGCTCCGCCGCAGACCGCGCTGCACGTGTTCGGGACGACTGGGCTCACCGCCTACTTCGGTCTCTTCGACGTCGGAAAGGCGAAGCCGGGCGACGCCGTCGTCGTCTCAGGCGCCGCGGGCGCGGTCGGCCAGATCGTGGGGCAGCTCGCGAAGATCGCCGGCTGCGGCCCCGTCGTCGGCCTGGCCGGCACGCCGGAGAAGGTCGCCGACCTGACGCAGCTGTACGGCTACGACGTGGGGATCGACTACAAGCGGGACGACATCAACGCCGAGCTCAAGGCGGCGTGTCCGAAGGGAGTCGACGTGTACTTCGACAACGTCGGCGGCGCGGTCTCCGAGACGATCTTCCGGCGTCTCGCACTCGGGGCGCGCATCCCAGTCTGCGGGCAGATCTCGCAGTACAACCTCGCCGAGCCCGAGCTCGCAGCGCGGAACCTCGGCTTCCTGATCGTCTTCCGCGCCCGGCTCGAGGGCTTCCTGGTCAGCGACTATGTCCATCGCTTCCCGGAGGCGTTGCCTCGTCTCGGCGCCTGGCTCGCGGAGGGAAAGCTCCGCTACACGGAGGACGTGACCGAGGGCCTCGAGAACGCGCCGGCGGCGTTCATGGGGATGCTCCGCGGTGAGAACCGCGGCAAGACGCTCGTCAAGATCGCCTAGACCGGCCGCGGCCGTTGCGGCCACGACGGGGTCTGACCCCGGACATGTCCCGCGCGGACGTGGCGGGGCCAGGACCCGGCGTCGTCCTAGCGGACGTGTCAGGCGCTGGCTGCCCAGGCCTCGTGCAGCGTGCGGCGGTAGAAGAGCCAGAGGACGGTGCCTACCAGCAGGAGCGCCGCCTCGTCGAGCGGGCCTGGGATCGGCAGCAGCCCAAAGGCAGCGAGGCCGCGGAGCGGCTTCGGGATCCGGCCGTCACGTGCGAGAAGCTTGACCGCGCGGAGCAGACGGCGCATCAGGAGACCGGAACGCCGGCCGCCTGAAGCGCGCGCCGGAGCATCAGCGCGTTCGCCGGCGCCTGGGCCACCTCGCCCTTCGCCGGGTCGCCCGCGATCTCTTCGGGCTCGATCCCTTCAAGGCCCGTGGAAGGCATCTCGGAGCGGCCGTTGTTGTTGAACATCGCGTAGACCGACTCGGTGTCGAGCGCGAGCTCCTTGAGGGGCTCGACCCACTCCTCGAGCTCCTGCTCCGAGTACAGATAGTCGAAGCGATCCGCCGCGCTGCCGGTGCGCTTGTTCCAGGTGCTCGCGTTGCGGCCGTGGAAGCGCACGTACGCCGTCTTGCTCGTTCGGGCGACCACGGTGGGAACGAGGTTCTTCGCATCGGTCTTCGGCGCATCGACGATCACGTGGGTGAGCCCGCGCGACTCGAGGAACGAGAGTGTCTGGGCGCGGTTCTCGTCGTCCAGCCAGCTCCGGTGGCGAAACTCGACCAGCAGCTCATCGCCTGCGAGCTGGTCGGCGGCCCACTCGATGTACTCGAGCGAGATCGGCTTGTAGACGATGTAGGACGGGAACTGCAGCAGGATTCCGCCGAGCTTGCCACGCTCGCGGAGCGGCTCGACAGCCCGTGAGAAGCGCCGGAACACCTCGGCGCGGAGCTCCCTCGGCGGGCGGTCGACCCGGCCCTTCTCGTCCACCGGCATCACGTCCCGCAGGTCCTCGGGCAGGGCCTCGACCTTGACCGGATGCCGTGTCATCAAGCCGAATGCCTTCACGTGCATCGTGAACCCCGCCGGCGTCCGCTCGGCCCAGTTGCCCACCAGTTCTGCGTCTGGGAGCCGGTAGTAGGTCGAGTTCGCCTCGACGGTGTCGAACCGCTCGGCGTAGTGGCGAATCCGCGCCTCGCCCGAGCGAACGCCCTTCGGGTACCAGACCTTCGTCAGCGTGTCGTCCGCCCAGGAACAGGTACCGACGCGGACAGTAGCGCTCATCCCCACGATGGTAGACGCGGGGATGAGCGCAGGTCCGTGTTCTTAGCCGGTGACGAGCGTGAGCGTGCGGTGGAGCACGATGCCGCCGCCGCTGAAGACGTTTGCGTCGATCTGGACCGTGTACGTCTTGCCCTTCACGGGCTTGAAGCCGGCCAGCGTGAACCGTGCAGTGGTGTCCTGCTTGAACGGTGCCGACGGCTGTGCGCTCTTGACGAGCTTGCCCTTGTCCATGATCTGCACGTTGAAGCCGACGTTCTCGCCGGGCTTCGTGCCGGCGGCGTAGGCCCGTAGCGGCACGGTCACTGTCGGCACCCGCCCGCCCTTGACGTTGAACAGGCCGTTGCGGGCGTCGGCGGACGCAGCGGCTGCCGTGAACCGTGCGAGCGACGGCTTCGCAGCGCCGCTGCGCGTGCGGAGACCGCTCTGCCACAGGCTCGTGGCGTGGTCGCGGAAGACGAACCAGATGAACATGTCCACCCGCGGGTCCTTCTTCGCGACGGTGAGCGCCTGGCCGGCGTACGCCGCCTGCTGAGCGCGTGAGACGCCCTTCGGCTCACCGTCCTGCTTGACCTCGTGGCCGTACTCGGTGATCCAGATGCGGACGTTCTTCCGCTTGAACCACGTGTCGAGCGACTTCTCGAAGCGCGGGAACGCGGAGAGCGTCACGTTCGGCCACTTCACCTTCTGCAACGGCTTCTGGTTCGCCGGCACCGGGTACGGGTGCTGCGCCCAGGCGTCGAACTTGAGCCGCGGGTTGGCGGCGGCGACGAGCTGCGCGAAGCGGCCCGGCGAGTGCGTCGCGGACTTGCCCGCGAGCGGCTTGTCACGGCCTGCCGACGAGGTGCTGCCGATTGCGACCTTGGCGCCCGGACTGCCGGCCTTCACGCCCGCGTAGCCTGCGGCCGCCAGCTTCGCGTAGTTCCTCGGTGCGATCGACTTGCCCTTGGCGTCGAATTGCGGCGCCAGGAAGAGCTGCAGGTTCGACTCGTTCCAGATGGAGAAGAACCGCACGTAGGGGTAGCCCGGGAAGCGCCCGGAGTAGCGGGAGGCGACGGCGCGCGCGAAGGCGGTGAAGTCGCTCAGCTTCGTCGGCATGAAGTTCGGAGTCTTGCCGCCGTTCGCCCACTTCGGCGTCCCCCAGAGCGTGATGATGACCTCCATGTCGCGCAGCTGTGTATTGCGCACGAGCTCGTCGAGGTCGTTGAAGTTGTAGGCGGGGTCGAACGGATCCGCCGCGTTCTTCGGGCGGGTCGGGGCGATGGTGGGCCACGTGACGAGCGTCCTCACGATGGTCGCGTGCGTGCTCCGCACCTGATCGAGCATCTCTGCGCGCCGTGTCTCGTAGCGGAAGTTCGGGTCGTCGTGGAAGCCGACGTACATGCGGGGGGCAGCGTTCGCGAGCGCTGGAGTCAGCAACGCAACGAAGGCCGCGACGAGGTAGAGCTTCGTCAAACGTTTCACGGGCAATCTCCTTTGTAAATAAGGAACCCCGGGACCCTAGCGAGAGCGTGTGATGGCGGTGTTAGGTCCCGCAGAACGGCTCAGGCAGCGGTTCTGAGCGCTTCGATCTCGCGTGAGACCGCCAAACGCTCGAGCGCAGTGCCTTCGATCTGGCGGACACGCTCCCGTGTAATTCCAAGGCGGCGCCCGATTTCCTCGAGCGACTGCGGCTCTTCGGGGCCAAGGCCGTAGCGAAGCGTGAGCACCGTCTGTTCCCGCTCGGGCAGGTTCTCGAGCGCCCGGTGCAGGGTGCTCTCGGTCAGGCTGACCTCGACCTCCTCCTCGACGCCTCCCTCCGCAACGCCGACGAGATCACCGATCGACGCGTCGTTGTCGTCGCCCACGGGCTTGTCGAGACTGGTCACCGCGCGTGCCGCCTCGCGGACCTCGCGCAGGTGCTTCAGCGAGATTTTCGAGGCCTCGGAGACCTCCTCGTCGGTGGGCGGCCGGCCCAGCTTTGCCATCAGGTCGCGCTCCGCACGGCCGATCTTCTGTTCGCGGTCGGCGATGTGGACCGGGATCCGAATCGTGCGGGACTTGTTGGCGACGCCACGCTGCACCGCCTGCCTGATCCACCAGGTCGCGTAGGTCGAGAACTTGTAGCCGCGGCGCCAGTCGAACTTCTCGACCGCGCGGATCAGGCCGATCACGCCCTCCTGGATCAGGTCGAGCAGCGAGAGCCCGTGGCCCTGGTACTTCTTCGCGATCGAGACCACGAGGCGGAGGTTCGAGTTGATCATCCGATTCTTCGCCTCGACGTCGCCGTCCTCGATCTTCTTCGCGAGCTCGACTTCCTCGGCGGCGGTCAGCAGGGCGTAGCGGCCCGCCTCGTTCAGGAACAGCTGCAGCGAATCGGTCGTCGCGGTGGCCAGATCTCCGTTGACGTAGGTCGCGTCGCCGGCGGTCTCCCGGCCGCAATCGTCGGAGAGGCTGATCCCCCGCTCCTCGAGCTCCGCGTACAGCGTCTCGAGCTCCTCCTCGTCGAGCTCGAGCTCCTGGACGGCTGCGCTGAACTGAGACAGGTTGAGACAGCCGGCTTCCTCACCGGCGTCCAGAATCGGTCCGAGAATCTCGCGACTCATACACACGAATCTTCCCACAGTCCGCCGCGGCTAACCACATGGCTGAAACAGACATCTGGCGCCGGGATGGGCCGCGTGTGATCGTGACAAAGATGGCACGAAGCCGTCACCCCACTGTTCGAGGCGCGCCTCTACCGTCGGAGATGTCGTCGAACAGGAGGTTCAGGGATGCGTCCAATCGCACTCCGTGCGGTCGCGTTGATTTCGATCGCAGTCGCACTCTCGCCCGCGCCCGCGGCGGCCAAGCCGCCCAGTACGCCGAAACCACAGGACGCTCGCGAGGCCCAACGGCTGTTCGAAAGCCGGGGTGGAGCGCGCATTCTGGCGCAGCGCGTCGCGAGCGTCGAAGAGGTTGCGGCAGTCGCGTCGGCGACGGAAGGACTGACCGCCTCAGACGCGCTCGCTCTCGTCACCGGAGCTGGCCCGGATGCTGCGTCGTTCGTCGCCGCCACGTGCTACTCGGTCGAGTACTCGTTCAGCCGCGGCGTCTTCCCGTATCACCGCTGGGTTGTGGGTCAGACCTACTGGTGCTTCCAATACGGCGGGGTGATCACCTACCGCACCAGCAACACCTCCGCACGCGTGGACGGCGTGTGCTCCGGGAGCAATGCGCGCGACTGGAAGGCCGCGGGCGGCGCGGGCTACTCGTGGGTTGTTGTCCATCACGAGGCGGATTTCTCGTGCACCACGCCCTGGTGGTTCCCACTGAACGACACGCTGTGGATGGAGGCGACCTTCGACTCCTACGGGAACGCGTGGCTCTCGCGGACGGCCTAACGTGGTGAGGGGCAACGTTCGTACCGTGATCCTCGTGGCGATCGGGGCAGTGGCGTTGATCGCCGCCGGATGGGTCGTGGCACTCGTCCTCTTCAAGGCCGGTGAGACGTCGGATCCTCCACGAACGTTCCCCGCTGCAACGACTGCACAGGGCTGAGGAGCGCCCCGTCTCCTCAGCCCTGCCGTTAGACTCCTGTCGTGATCTGGGAGCTGGTCTTCATGCTCGTGATCCTGAAGATCCCCGTCGTCTACCTGTGCGCCGTCGTCTGGTGGGCGATCCGGGCCGAGCCACTGCCGCTCGAGGGCGCAGGCCGGCTGGTGCCTGTCTCGCCGACGCCTCCTGAATGCGGCTGGCGAGCTCAGCGGGCTCGCGTGCTCCGCCGCGGCCCTGTGCCGCGCGGCGGCCGTCCCGTCGGCAGGCCTGTCCGGCTCGCGTCCACCAACGCTAGGGTGCGCGTGTGAGCGTCGACTACGGCACGACCCCGTCCAGCCGCTGGTCGGCGTCCGACACGGTCGCGGGGTTCCTCGCGATCATCTCCATCTTCGCCAGCTGCCTTGGGGTCATCCAACGCCCACTCCGGATCATCCCGTTCGCGATCATCATCGCTCTGATCGCGGCCCGGATGTCCGCGCGGCAACAACGACTGGCAGGAATCGCGGTCGCGTTCGGCGTGGTCTGCTGGACGGTGGGGATGACGATCGCAGTCGTCACCGAGAACCCCCTCTACTAGGGAATCCCCCTTTCAGGCTCGTCGCGGTTGCTACAACACAGTCTGTGAGTGCGCACGACGTCGACGGTCTGAACTCCGGCTACGCCCGTCTCTTGCTCGAGGACTACCTCGAGAATCCCGATGCGGTCCCCGCCGAGTGGCGTGAGCTCTTCGAGAGCGGCGACAGCGAGCTCGTCGCCTCGCACCCGGGCTTGCTGCGGCTGCTGGAGACGCTCGAGCGCGGCAACGGTCACCCGGCGCCGCCGGCACCGCCCCCGCCACCGACGACCGCTCCCAGCCCCGAGGCGCCTCCAGCGCCCGAGCGCGCGACCCCCGCGCCGGCGATCGACGAGACCCTGCTCGGCGGCGTCGCCGCCGCGATGGCTCTCGTCAAGGCGCACCGGATGCACGGCCACCTCTCGGCGCGCCTCGACCCACTCGGCTCCGAGCCGCTCGGCGATCCCGCGCTCGACGAGACGAGCCTGATCCCGCCGCTGACACCGGAGTTGCAGGCGCGGATCCCGGCGAAGCTGCTGCGCGTCCACGTCCCGGGCGAGACGCTGAAGGAGGCGCTCCCGGCGCTACGCGAGGTCTACACCGGCACCATGGCCTACGAGATCGAGCATCTGTCCGACCACGCCGAGCGCGTCTGGCTTCGACAGGCGATCGAGTCGAGCCGCTACCGGCAACCGCTGAAGCCGGAAGAGCGCGTCCGCCTCCTGAAGGCACTGGCGCGCGTCGAGGCGTTCGAGCAGTACCTCCGCCGCTCGTTCCTCGGCCAGAAGCAGTTCTCGATCGAGGGTCTTGACACGATGGTGCCGATGCTCGACGAGGCGGTCGAGATCGCCGCCGGAGCCGGTGCGCACGAGATCGTGATCGGCATGGCGCACCGTGGCCGCCTGAACGTCCTCGTGCATACGGTCGGCCTCTCCTACGAGTCGGTTCTGCGCGAGTTCGAAGGGGAGCGGACGATCGACGCCGTGGTCACGAACGACGAGGGAGGCACCGGAGACGTCAAGTACCACCTCTCGGCGACGGGCACGCGCGCCACGGAGTCGGGCGAGGTGACGATCACGCTCGCGCCGAACCCGAGCCATCTCGAGGCAGTGGACCCGGTCGTCGAAGGCTGGACCAGAGCCGAGCAGACCGACCGCTCGCTCGGAGGCGGCATCCACGACCCATCCGTTGCGCTGCCGATCCTGATTCACGGCGATGCGTCGTTCGCCGGCCAGGGAGTCGTCGCCGAGACGCTCAACCTCTCGAGCCTCGACGGCTATACGACCGGCGGCACGTTCCACCTGATCTCGAACAACCAGGTCGGCTTCACCACCAACCCGAACGAAGGCCGTTCGACTCGCTACTCGAGCGACCTGGCGAAGGGGTTCGATATCCCGATCATCCACGTCAACGCGAACGATCCGGAGGCCGCGATCGCCGCCGTCCGGCTCGCGCTCGCGTACCGGCAGGAGTTCGGTCATGACGTCGTCGTCGACCTCGTCGGCTACCGGCGCTTCGGACACAACGAGCAGGACGAGGCCGCGTACACCCAGCCGCTGATGGTCGCTCAGATCGCGGCGCAGCCGACGGCAGGCCAGCTCTACGCGGCTCGGCTCGTCGAGGAAGGCGTCCTGACGGCCGACGAGGCCGAAGCAGTGATCCAGGAGACGCAGAACGAGTTGCGCACCGCGCACGAGCGCCTGAAGGCCTCGATCGCCGAGCCACGCCTGACGAGGGAAGGAAAGATCCCGGCCGACACCGGCGGTGCTGTTCACACCGCTGTCTCGGCGGAGCGGCTCGACGCGTTGAACGAGCAATTGCTCGCATTGCCGGAAGGTTTCGAGCCGAACGCGAAGCTTCTACGGCAGCTCGAGAAGCGGCGCGAGGCACTCCGCGAGGGTGGGATCGACTGGGGCCAGGGCGAGGCGCTGGCGTTTGCGAGCCTGCTCACCGAGGGCATTCCGATCCGGCTCACCGGGCAGGACACCGAGCGGGGCACCTTCTCGCATCGTCATGCGGTCCTGCACGACCAGCGCACCGGCGAGACGTTCGCGCCGATTCAGCACCTGTCCGATGCCGGCGCCTCGATGGAGATCTTCAACTCGCCGCTCTCCGAGTACGCCTGTCTCGGCTTCGAATACGGCTATGCGGTCGCGGCGCCCGACGCTCTCGTCTTGTGGGAAGCCCAGTTCGGCGACTTCGTCAACGGTGCCCAGATCGTCGTCGACCAGTTCCTGGTCGCCGGCCTCTCGAAGTGGGGGCAGACCTCACGGCTGACGCTGCTCCTGCCCCACGGTTACGAGGGGAACGGGCCCGAGCACTCGAGCGCCAAGCTCGAGCGATTCCTCCAGCTCGCCGCCCAGGAGAACATTCGCGTCGCCAACTGCACGAACGCCGCGCAGTACTTCCATCTTCTCCGCCGCCAGGCCCTCGACGCGACCGCGCGCCCGCTGGTCGTGATGACCCCGAAGGGACTGCTGCGACTGAAGCAGGCGAGCTCCGCCCTCACCGATCTCTCCGAGGGCAGGTTCGAGCCGGTCCTCGACGATCCGCGAGCCCAGCACGAGGCAGTGACGAGGCTGGTGCTCTGCTCGGGCAAGGTCTTCTTCGACATCGACGGCCACGAGGACCGCGCCGGCGCGACATCGGTGGCGGTGGCTCGCCTGGAACAGCTGTACCCGTTCCCGGTCGAGTCTGCTGCTGCGCTCACCGCGGCTTACCCGAACCTCCGGGAGATCGTCTGGGCCCAGGAAGAGCCGCAGAACATGGGCGCGTGGCGGACGATCCGTCATCGTCTCGAGGCTGCTGCGCCCGACGATGTTCCGGTGCGCTACGTCGGTCGTCCATGGCGTGCAAGCCCGAGCGAGGGCTACCCGACCGCGCATCGCCTCGAGCAGGACAGGATCGTCCGCGAGGCGCTGGGGACGACCGCGTAGACCGGTCTAACGCGGTCTGCGGCGGGCGGCGAGAATCGCGGCGCCGACCTTGGGGCCATGAGCTCGCGCAGCTCTCAGCACCAGCTGGCGTTGGGCCGGGGGAAGACGGCGCCAGAGGTGGAAGGCGGTGAAGGCGATCCCGAGCGGACTCGTGGGGCGTAAGCGCGGCATGGGGCCTATCTTCGCATACGGACGGGCGAGGCGGTCAGCTCCCGGGCTCCTCGGGCGTCGCCGGTGCAGGCTCGGGTGAAGGGCCGCCGCGCCGGAAATTCGTCTCCTGCGGGGTCCCGTCACCCGCGCGTTCTGCCTTCGCCAAGGGCGTGGGCGTGGGCTGGCTGGGCGTGGGCGTGGGCGGCGCGGGCTCTTCGACTGGAGCTGGAGGAGGGGGCGGCGCGCCGGCGGTGCTCCTCGTCGGCTCGGGCGTCGGCTCCGGGGTCGGTGCGGGGGTGGGCGCCGGCGTCGGAGCGGGCGTCGGCTGGGGAGCCGGCGTCGGCGTGGGAGCGGGAGTGGCGGGCTTCGGCTTCGGCGTAGCCGTCGGGGTGGACGGCTTCGGCGTCACGGCGGCTGGGCGCGCAGGGGTTGGCGCGGCCGGCCGAGCTGGGGCGGGAGTGACGACGCTGACGGGCTGTGGGAGGGCGCGAGCAGCGGGCGCCGGCACCGCCGTCTGCGGCTTCGGCTTCGGGGTCGCGCGCTGCGCAGACTCACGTGCCGGCGCGGCCGGAATGCGGATCACGGTGCCCTTTTGCTCCGGCGCGAGCGGATCGAGCGCATGAGCGAAGCGCGTGGGGGAGTCCGCGTCGCCGCCTAGAACAAGCATGGGCAGCGCAAGTGCGGCACCAGCCCCGCCAATTGCGAGAGCTACCGCGAGCGCTCGCACGAGAATCGACCTCATGTTACGTCCCCCCGCTGCCGAAAACACTTCCCGGGGGACATATCGGCAGGTGATGGGGGAAACTGAAGAGTCAACATGTTGGGTAGCTTCAAGTTTAAGCTCGTCGGAACGTTCTTGGCACTTTCTGTGCTGCCGTTGGCGGCTGCCTTCTGGGGCTTCAGTCAGGTCGCCGAACGCAGTGTGACCACAAGTGCGGACGACCGCCTCGCCGCAGGCCTCACCGCTGCGACCGCTGCGTTCGAGGATGAGCGTCGAAATGCCGAGCGCGCAGCAGCAACGCTCGGGGGTACCAAGGCGTTCCAGACCGCCGTTGCCCGCGGCGACCGTGACGCGATCGCGCTTCTGGTCGCCAAGGCTCCGTCGCTACGCGTGGAGATGCCCGGTGACGCCACGATCGGGCGTGTGCCGCCGACGCCGGCCGCCGAGACGACGGTTTCCCTGGTCGGCCCCGGCAACCACTCCGCGACGATCGTGGCCTCGGTCCCCCTCAACGACGCGCTGGTCCGCAAGCTGCACGCGCGCTCGGGGCTGACTGCTCCCGACGAGCTGGCGATCGTGCGGCCGAACGGCCGAATCAACGCTGCGTCCACCGCGACGCTGCGCGGCACGATCGACGTCACGCCGGGCCGGGTGGCGACAGCGACGATCGGAGAGCACAACTTCCGCACACTCGGGGCTCGCCTGGTGCCCAAGAACGGCGTCCAGCTCGTCGCCCTGACCCCGACGTCCGCGATCGTGTCCGAGAAGCGAGGCCTGATCGGAAGGCTGCTGCTGGGCCTCGTCGGCTCGCTGCTCCTGATCGCCGTCGTCGCGTACGTCGCCGGCCGTTCCATCGTCGGCTCGCTTGCACGCCTCGCCGACGCAGCGAACTCCATCGCGGCCGGTCGACTGCGCGAGCGGGTGCCGATCAAGGGGCGCGACGAGTTCGCGGCGCTCGGCCGCGCGTTCAACAAGATGGCCGCCCAGCTCGAGGCACGCATGGACGAGCTCGAGAAGGAGCGTCGGCGGCTGCGCGAAGCCAATGCCCGCTTCGGGGACGCGCTGGCGGCAACGCTCGACTCGGAGCAGCTCCGCCGAGTGATCGTCGAGTCGGCCGTCGAGGCCACCCATGCCGACGGAGGCGTCGTCATCGCCGAGGACGGCTCGTTCGTCGAGACCGGCGACGTCGGTGCCGGCGGCGCACGCCTGGACTTCGAGCTCAAGGCCGGACTGCGAAGCTTCGGCCGGCTCCTCCTCGTCGGCGAAGAGTTCGACGTCGAGGAGCGGATGATCGCGGCCTCGCTCGCCGGGCAGGCGGTGGTGGCGCTCGAGAATGCCCGGCTGCATCAGATGGTCGAGCGGCAGGCGCTGGTCGACGGCCTCACGGGGCTTGCGAACCGGCGCCAGGCGGACGCGTCTCTCGCGACCGAGCTCACCCGGGCAGAGCGCCTGGGCGGCCCCGTCGGCCTCATCCTGGCCGACGTCGACGACTTCAAGCTCGTCAACGACCGGCACGGGCACCCGACCGGAGACATCGTCCTGCGCGACCTCGCGCAGGCGCTGCACGAGACGGTCCGCGAGATCGACACCGCTGCGCGATGGGGAGGAGAGGAGTTCGCGGTCATCCTGCCCGGCACGGATCTCATGGGCGCGGCGCACGTCGCCGAGCGCGTCCGGCAAGCGCTCAGCGAGCGGGGACTCGTCTCGGCCGAAGGCGTCCCGCTCCACGTCACCGCGAGCTTTGGCGTTGCCGCCTCGGAGCCGACGACAACGATGTCCGAGCTCGTCGAGGCGGCCGACGAAGCGCTCTACCGGGCCAAGCGCGCAGGGAAGAATCGTGTTTACGCCGGCACCGAGCAGGTAACTCAGATGTAGCAGAATCGTGTCGTAGCAGGAGATTTTCCGGGTCCTGCGCTACAATCCCGCCCCAGCAGCATCCGAAACTGTCCACCACGGAGGCCCCTATGGCAGTTGAGACACCTTCGCTTTTCGCACGTGTCATCCAGGATCACCTCGAGCTGAAGCGCCGCAACTCGGAGCTCGAGGGCGCGATGCCGATCAACGGCTATCGCATCGACGATCCGTTCGACAACCACCCCCTCTTCAAGACCGAGGAGCAAGCCCGGCTGGAGGAGACCATGGACGGCGACGAGCCGGCCGTGTCGGTTGAAGCCGCAGCGCTCCTTTGGCCCGGAGAGGAATCCGTCGAGCACGTCACGGCGGAGTCGTCCAACGGTGCGCGCGAAGAGACTACTGGCCTCTGGTCGAAGTCACGCGACTTCGACTGGGGCGACTAGCACTCCGCCGCTCCAGCTTCTGCTGCGAGCCTGACGTTTACGAGGACCAGCGCTTGCGTGCGTTCCTGCTCGTTGCTGCCGGCAGCTAGCCGGCCCGAACCTCCCTCACGAAACACCTCCCTGGCTGCCGAACGACCCTTCACTCACGCGGGGGATCGCTCGCCGACAGTGGCACAGCCGATACAGCAAGCCACTGCTGCGTAACAGGAGGAACAAACGTGCTGCGGAAAGTCTTTCTGATCGGAATCGTCACGCTCGTGGTCGCCGTGCCTGCGCAGGCGAATCGGGGCAAGGAACTCCGGATCTCCGGGTCCGTCGTCCGGGCATCTGCCCAGGCCGTGTCGGTCGAGAATCGTGTCGGCGACGCGGTGCTGACGTGCATCGTCCCGGCCCGGCTCGCCGACAAGGTCGCCGCGCTCGAGGCCGGTGACAAGGTGCGCATGGTCTGCGTTCGTCACCGGGGCCGCCGGGCCGAGCTGCGCATGATCGGCCGCCTCGGCGACAAGGCCGAGAAGCCGCGCGAGAAGGCGGACGGGGACAAGAAGTCGGAAGAGAAGAGCGGCGAGAGGCAGATGGCAGCCGGACAGGTCGCCGAGCTCGCCTCCGGCTCGATCGTCGTTCAGTCGGACGCCGGCCGCCTTGCGTGCAGCGTCCCGGCTGAGAAGCAGGCGAAGCTCGTCGGGCTCAACCTCGGAGACAAGGTGAAGATCTACTGCCTCGGCGGCGTCCTCGTGGCCCTCGAGCGCGCGCCGGTGGTCGTCGAGCGCAAGGCGGGGGACGAGCACAAGCTCTACGGCCGGATCACCGCACTCTCACGCGAGTCCGTGACCGTTCAGGGCGAGGCCGGTTCGCTCACCTGCACGACCCCTGCCGCGATGGCGGGAAGGATCGCGGAGCACTTCGTCGTCGGCGACAGCGTCCGGATGATGTGCCGCGGCTCCGAGCTCGCGTACCTCGAGAAAGTCTGAGCAAGCGACTTACGCTGCCGGCGTCTCTTCCGAGAGCGCCGGCAGCGAGTCGTCCACGAGCTTGTGGGCGAGGCGCCGGAACGGCCCATCCTGCGCCATCAGCTCGCGCTCGGTCCCCCGCTGAGTGATCCGGCCGTGCTCGACGACGAGGATCTCGTCGGCGCGGCGAACGGTTGCGAGCCGGTGGGCGATGATGATCGACGTTCGCCCGGAGAGCAGGCGGTCGAACGCCCGCTCGATCAGGATCTCGGTCGGCCGGTCGATGTTCGACGTCGCCTCGTCGAGGATCAGGATGCGCGGGTCGGCGAGGAGCGCCCTCGCGATCGAGATCAGCTGGCGCTCGCCTGCCGAGAGGCCGGCACCGCCCTCGCGCACGACGTGGTCGAGTCCGTGCTCGAGCCTGGCGGCAACCCGGTCGACGCCCACGGCCGCCGCCGTCTCCCGCACCTCCTCGTCCGAGGCGTTGGGCTTCGCAAAGCGGATGTTGTCGGCGATGGTGCCGCTGAAGAGGAACGGATCCTGGAGGACGACGCCGAGCTGGCGCCGGTACCCGACGAGCTCGACATCGCGCAGGTCGGTCCCGTCGACGCGGACCGCTCCCTCGTTCGGATCGTAGAAGCGCGCGATCAGCTTCGCCGTCGTCGACTTCCCGCCACCCGACTCGCCGACCAGCGCGATGCAGCCGCCCGGCGCGACCGAGATGTCGATCTCGTGCAACACCGGCTCGTCGCCGTACGCGAAGGTGACCCGGTCGAGCTCGAGCCTGCCGTCGATCCGGCCGAGCGGTCGCGCGTTCTTGCTGTCCGCGACGTCGATCTCTGCGTCGAGCACCGAGCTGATCTTGTCCATCGCGGCGCTCGCCGCCTGCACCTGGCCGTAGAGCTCGGAGAGCTCCTGGAGCGGTTGGAAGACGAGCGCCAGCAGTCCGACCGCGGCAACCAGGGTGCCGATCTGCATCGAGCCGGAGCCGATGAAGTGGGCGCCGGCGTAGATCACCGAGGCGGTCGCGATCACCCCGAGCAGCTCGATCGCGGGAAAGAAGACCGAATAGATCTTCTGCACGCGGACGTTCGCGACGCGGTTCTGCTCGTTGAGCCCGTCGAACTCGGCCTGGAACGCGCGCTCGCGGTTGAACGCCTGCACGACTGCCATCCCGGCGACCGACTCGGCGAGCTGGGCGGTGACGATCGCGATCCGGGTCCGCACCTCTGACGCCGCCTCGTGCGAGACGCGCTGGAACCAGCGAGTGACAATGATCCCGGGTGGGAGCACGCAGAAGGCCACGAGCCCAAGCCGCCCGTCGAGCAGAAAAAGCCCACAGACTGCGGCGATCAGTGTCAGCGTGTTGACGACGAGCGTCGTCAGGCCCTGGTTGAGGACGTCCGAGAGCGCGTCGATGTCGCTGGTCAGCCGCGAGATGATCCAACCGGCCTTCTGTTGCGAGAAGTAGCGGAGCGAGAGCGACGTGAGGTGCTCGAAGAGGTCGCGGCGGAGCTCGAGCACCATTCGCTGGCCCACACTCGCGAGCCCGAGCCAGGTCAGCGTGCCGAGCACCCAGGCTGCGGCGTTGACCGCGACGTAGCCGATCACGGCGAGCAGCAGGCGGTGCTCGTCGCCTGGTTCGATGCCATTGTCGATCGCGTCCCGGACGAAGTGCCAGCCGACGACCGGTGCAGCTGCGGAGAGCGAGGCGAGCAGGGCGATGACGGCGACGCGACCCTTTCGCTCGGCGGCGTAGGGGAGAAGGCGTGAAAGCCCGGTGCGGTGCTTATGCGGCAACGGACTCGTCTCCGAAGAGGGCGGTGAAGAGCCCGCCTGCCCCGAGCAGCTCGGCCGGCCGTCCCTGCTCCACGACGCGACCGTCCTCGATCACGACCGCACGGTCGGAGACGCCGATCGTCGAGAGGCGCTGCGTCGCGACGATCACCGTGCGGCCGGCAACGGCCGGGCGGAGGTTCTCGACGAGCAGGCGCTCGGTCTGAGTGTCGACCGCCGACATCGGGTCGTCCAGCACGAGCACACGCGCGCCGGCGAGCAGCGCCCGAGCGAGCGCGACGCGCTGCCGCTGGCCGCCGGAGAGATTGACGCCGCGCTCGCCGATCAGGGTGTCGTAGCCCTCGGGCAGGTCGTCGACGAAGGCCGTCACGCCCGCGGCGTCGCACGCCGCGAGCACGTCGTCCCAGTCCGCGTCGGGTCGTGCGGAAAGCAGGTTGTCGCGGAGGAGGACAGAGAAGAGGACGGGCTTCTGCGTCACGATCGCGACTGCGCCGCGGAGGTCGGCCACCGGCACGTCGCGGGTGTCGACCCCACCGACCAGCACCCGTCCCCCTGTCGGGTCGTAGAACCGAGGCAGCAGGTTGAGCAGCGTTGTCTTGCCGGACCCGGTCGAGCCGCAGACGGCGACGATCTCGCCGGGCTCGACGGTGAGGTCGATTCCCCGCAGCACGTCCGCGCCCGTCCCGTAGGCGAACTGGACGTCCTCGAAGGTCACCCGGAGTGGACCTTCCGGCAGCTGCTTCGGGTCCGTCGGCTCCGGCAAGGGCTGGATCCCGTCGAGCCACGCGAAGCTGCGCCCGGCCGAGGCAACCGCCCGCTGCCCGAGGTTGATGATCCAGCCGATCGCCTCGAGCGGCCAGACGAGCTGCAGGAGCAGCGTGATGAAGAGCGTGAACTCCCCGATCGTCAACGTGCCGGCGATCACTTCGCGGCCGCCCAGCAGGAGCACCGCGGCGATCCCGAGGGTGGGGAGGAAGAGCACGCCCGGGAGGAAGTGCGCCTCGACGGTCGCCTGGCGCATCGTCTCGTGGCGCACCGCCTCGGCCCGCCCGAGGAAGCGGGTGCGAACGTCCTCCTCGCGCCCGAACGCCTGCACCATCTCGATTCCGACGACGGCTTCGTCGGTCGCCTCGGTCAGGTGGCCCTTCTTCGCCTGGACGAGCCGCGAGATCGGGAACAGCTTGTGCGCGAAGACCCACGTGAGCACGGCGATCGCCGGCATCGCCAGCGCCGAGAAGAGGGCGAGCCGCGCGTTCACGCTCAGGAGCACGACGCCGGCGGCGATGATCATCATCGCGCTCTGGATCCCCTGCACGACACCCCAGCCGATGAAGTAGCGCACCGGATAGATGTCGTTGGTGGCGCGCGAGATCACCTCTCCGGTCGCGTGCCGGTCGAAGAACGCGCGCGGGTAGCTGAGGTAGGCGTTGTAGAGCATCCCGCGCAGGCGCGCTTCGACGGCGATCCCGACCCGCGCGGTCGCGAACCGGCGCGAGAAGTTGACGAAGAACCGCATCAAGGCGAGCACGAGGATCGCGGCGAGATACGGGACCAGCCGACTCTTCTCCGGCCCGACGATCGCCTGGTCGACCAGGCGTTGGATCAGGATCGGGATCGTGATCGAGAGCGCCGTGTTGATGAGCGCGAACGCCAGTCCGGCTCCGACCAGGCGGCGCTGTTCCCACCAGAGGGGGAAGAGTCGGCGCAAGGTCGGCCGGAGGGCAAGATCAGGTGGATCGACGTGATTCATGCGTTGCTTCCCCTGCCGCGGCCAGCGAGGGCCGCCACGGGCGCGCCCTCTCGGGCAACGCGGGGCAAGAGCTTGACGATACCAGCGGCCTGCAGCCCATGAATGGCTTATTCGCGCCGTGCAGGCGCCGCTGCCACATTGACACTTCGGAGATGTCAGTCGTGACTTGACAAGACATCATAGTGATGTCATAGTGCAGCCATGGAGATGGCACACCACATCCACGCGATCCAGGAGGACCTCGCCGCGGCAGCATCGCTCGCCAGCGACGAGGCCACCGTGGAAGCCGGCCGCCGGCTCACTCAGGCGCTCGGCTCCTCGCTGCACCTGCGTCTGCTCGACGTCGTCAGCGAGGCCGCTCTTGCCCTCTCGAGCTCGGTGCCCGGCCGGATCGAGGTCCGCCTCGCCGGTCGCGACCCGGAGCTCGTGTACATCGAAGAGGAAGAGGAGCCGGAGCGCCCGCAGACCGCGAGCGCCGACGACGCCTTCTCCGCACGCATCACCTTGCGCCTGCCCGAAGGGCTGAAGGCGCAACTCGAGGTCGCCGCCAATCTGGAAGGCACCTCCGTCAATGCCTGGATCGTGCGCGCGCTTCAGCGCGGGCTCGAGCCTCGCACCCGTTCTGTTCGCACCGGCCGGCGTCTGTCCGGCTATGCGGACAGCTAGGAAAGGAGACGCACATGACCCGTCTTCACCCGGTCTCGTACGGCGCCGGAGTCCTGTTGCTTCCGGACTGGTGCAGCCCCGTTCCTCCTGACAACCGCGTCGTCAGGCCTGCGCGCAAGATCAGGGAGTCCCGCCGTGCAAGCGTTTGACACGCCCGGCAAGACGCGCCTTCGCGTCAAGAACGCCGCCGGCCTGATCTCGGTCGACCCGAGCGAGACCGGCCGCACCACCGTTGTGCTCGAGGCTCTCCGCGAAGACGACGCCACCCGCGAGGCAATCGAGCGGGCGACCGTCGAGCTGAACGGCAACGAGGTCACGGTCGAGATCGGCGTCGGCAGCAAGGGCTTCGGTGTCGGCCCGGCCTGGATCACCTTCGGTCGCACGCCCTCGGTCGGCATCCGCATCCGGTGCCCCGAAGACTCCGACCTCGAGTGCACGACCGCCTCCGCCGATGTCGCCGCCACCGGCCGGCTCGGCAACGTGGAGCTGAAGACGGCATCGGGCGACATCGCCGTCGAGCACGTCACGGCGCTCCGCGTCCAGTCGGCCAGCGGGGACGTCCGTGCCGCGACCGTCGACGGCGAGGCACGACTTCAGACCGTCTCCGGCGACGTCCGGCTCGGCACGGTCACAGGCTCGGCCTCGGCGACACTCGTCTCTGGCGACTTCTCGATCGACGACGCGCACACCGACCTGAGCGCGAAGACCGTCTCTGGCGACCAGCGGATCGGCTCGATCCGGGAGGGGGAGATCAAAGTCCAGTCGGTCTCGGGCGACGTCCGCATCGGCGTCCGCCCCGGTACGCGCCTCCGGATCGACGCCAACTCGACGAGCGGCGACGTCAGCTCCGAGCTCGATGTCAAGGACACGCCCTCGGAGGGATCGAGCGGAAGCGAGGCGCGGCTGGCGGCGAAGACTGTCAGCGGCGACATCGAGATCACCCGGGCCGCAGCCGTCTCAGCCTGACGATGAGGCGGCCCGGGGGTCTCTGGCGGCACCGCGACTTTCTGTCGCTGTGGGGCGCTCGAGACGATCAGCCAGTTCGGGTCGCAGGTCACGCCTGCTGGCGCTGCCGCTCGTCGCGATCATCGCGCTGCAGGAGACGCACCTTCCGAGGTCGCGCTGCTCACGACCGTCGAGTTCCTGCCGTTCCTACTCTTCGCGCTGCCGGCCGGGGTCTGGGTCGACCGGCTGCGGCGTCGTCCGATCCTGATCCTCGGCGACCTGGCCGCGCCGCCGCGCTCGTCTCGGTTCCGGTTGCGTACTGGCTCGGCGTCCTGACGATCTGGCAGCTGTACGCGGTCGGCTTCGTTCACGGGCATCTGCACCGTCTTCTTCGACGTCGCGTACCAGTCGTACCTGCCGGCGCTGGTCGGGCGGGAGCAGATCGTCGACGGCAACTCGAAGCTCGAGATCAGCCGTTCGGCGGCGAACATCGCCGGCCCCGGCCTCGCCGGCCTGCTCGTTGCGGCGCTGACCGCTCCGGTGGCGATCCTCGCCGACGCGATCAGCTTCCTCGTCGTCCGCGTTCCTGCTCGGGATGATCAAGAAGGTCGAGGAGCCGCCGCCGCGCGAGGAGCGGCGCTCGCTGAAGGCAGAGCTCGGCGAGGGCCTGCGCTATGTCTTCACCCACCCCTACCAGCGCGGCATGGTCGCAGCCGTGGCGCTCTCGAACTTCTTCGGCAACCTCGTCTTCTCGATCCTGCTGGTCTACGCGGTCCGGGGGCTCGGCCTCTCCGCCGCCACGATCGGCGTCGTCTTGGCCATCGGCAACATCGGCACCCTCGTGGCCGCGCTCACCGCCAGGCGGGTCAGCGACCGTCTCGGTGTGGGCAGAACGATCGTGTTCGCGGCGGCTCTGTTCAGTCCGGGCACGTTCCTGATCGCCATCGCGCCCCAAGATCTCGCGATCCCGTTCCTGATTGCGAGCGGCCTGGTGGTCGGATTCGGCGTCATCCTTTTCAATGTCACCGCCATCAGCCTGATCCAGGCGATCACGCCTGATCGGATGCTCGGGCGGGCGAACGCCTCCCGCCGCTTCGTGGTGTGGGGCGTGATCCCGGTCGGCGGGCTCGTCGGTGGAGCGCTCGGCGCCACGATCGGCCTGCGGGAGACGATCTTCATCGGTTCGATCGGCAGCCTCTCCGCCGTCGTGCCGCTTCTGCTCTCGCCGATCCGCTCGGTCGGGAAGATGTCCGAGCTCGGCGATCAGTCCGTGCCGATCGCCTCCGCGAGCAGCGCGCAGGCGTAGCTCTGCCACGCGAGGTCGGGCTGCGCACGCAGCTGCGCGAGGCCGGCGCTCACTGCTCGTAACCCTTCCGACTCGGCGGCAAGGCGGGCGAGCGAGTCCTCGAGCTGGTCACGGGCAACCGGCTCGTCGAGATCATCCGCGACCGCCGTCACCGCACGACCGTCGAGCTCGAGCTCCCGGCGTGGGTCGCCACCGGCCGCGAGCAGCAACTCGGCCCGGCGAACCGCCGCCTTGACCTCGTCCGGGTCGAGCTCCACGTCCTGTCCCGCCAGCCAGGCGAGGCCGGGCAACAGATTGTCGCCCGGCCCCGCCTCGAGGAGCTCCAGCAGCTCACGCATGCTGGGAGCCTAGGTCATGGGATGTACGCCAGATCCTCCGGCGGTGCGCCGACCATCGGCGTCTCGAAGAGCGGCCCGGCGCCGTCGGGATCGACGACCACCGTGCCGCTGGAGGCGAAGAACTGCGCGATCTGATCCTGCGCCGCGAGCGCCACGGCGCCCGGAGCCGCCGGCGCGAGCCCCGGCACGTTGGTCAGGAACGTGTGCGGGTTCTTCGGGAACGTCGGATTGGCAGCGAACGCGAGATCGTTCCGGAACAACGTCGTCCGATCCTGCAGGCTGCCGGCCCGGATGATCGCCGACGTCGTCGGGTTCGGGACGGTTTGGTCGGTGCGGGCGAACTGGAGGATCACCGACTTCGCGGGCACTCCCGACAACGGCTGCGCACGGAGGTGCGGTGCGTACGCCACCGGATTGCCGGACTGCGACGTCCACTCCGACCACTCGATCAGCTGCTGGATCGCCGATGCGCCCGGGACGGTGTCGACGACCGGAGGCAGATTGCGCAACGGCATGTTCTCGTTGAAGGCGAAGCCCGGCAGGTTGATGAGCGGCGGAGTGCGGTTGATCAGGCTGAGCGTGACCAGGCCACGGAAGGCCGGGCTCAGCCGCGCGATCTCGATGATCGCTCCGCCCGGCACGTTCACGACGCCCTGGCGGACGGCCGGCTCGACGGCGAGGAACTTCGTCCCGTAGATGCCGCCGAACGACTGGCCGAAGTACGAGATCTTCGACGGGTCGAGATCACGCGTCCCATCGCCGTCGACGTCCACGCCGACCTCGATCTCGCGCACGAGGCTCATCAGGTCGATCACCGTCTGCCGCAGGCCGTCGCGGCTGGAGACCAGGGTCTGCGGTGGCGCCGCGTTGACGCCCTCGGTCGAATCGATCGTCCCGTCGAGGTTCTGATCGAAGCCGCGGCCTCCCGCGGGGAGCACCACAGACCCACCGGCGGAGCGGTTCACGATCAGCGTGCCGAGCGGGCCGGACCCGTGACCGACGACGTTGATCGCGATCGTCGCGATCCCCCGCCGCGCCATCGAGCCGGCGACGATGAACGGGCTTCCGTTCTTGTTGTCCGTGAAGCCGTGGCCGTAGATGGCCACCGGCCACCCGCCCGCGGGAGCAGTTCCGGCCGGCAGGAAGAGGTTGAAGTACAGGCGGTTCGTCCCCTGGACTGCCGGCACGCCGGTGCGGGTGCCGACGGCGGGGATCACCTTCGACGAGGTCTCGTAGTCGGGCGCGTCGAATGCGCCGAACGCGACCGTGCCCACTCCGGCCAGGAACGGAGTTCCCGTCGGCGAGACGGCGAAGGTCGGAGCCGTGCCGGTCTGGCGCGAGAAGAGAATCGACGTCACGCCTGCGAGCGGGAACACCGTCCGCTCGCCGCCGTTGCCGATCACGAAGTTCGCGGCGGCCGGGGTGGATGCGTCGATCTGCCGGCGGACCTTCTCCAGCAGCGACGTGGCGCTCTGGGTCGTGAAGACCGTTGCCACGGCGACATCGGGCAGGTGGAGTTTGCCTGGAAGCCCGCGCACGAGATCGGACATGTCGCCGTGCATGTGCGGCCGGAAGAACGCGGACTCGATCCGCGCGCCGGTTGCGTCCCGAACGTCGGTGGTGACGACGAGGATGTAGGTGGTGTGCTGGCGGAGCAGCTGGTCGGACTCGACGTGCAACGTGTTCGTCGCCGGCTCCCACGCGATCTGGTTGATCCCGGTGACCTTGAAGTCGGGCACGCTGATCAGGAAGACGTTCGAGCTGTCGACGCTCGACGGATCGATCGGCCCGGTGAACGGGATCGAGATCCGCGGCTGGATGTTGAAGCCGTCGAGCGTGTTGAGGACGTCGATATCTGCGCAGTCGGACGGGCGCACGGCGCAGTCCGGCTTCGGCAGGTTGACGTGAAGACCGGTGTTCTGTGACCAGTCGAACGTCGTCCAGCGGTTGCTCGGGAACGGACCGCCCTCAGGGCTCGACAGGTCGAAGCGAGGCTGAACCGCTGCCTGTGCAAGCGAGGGCAACGCGACGAACATGAGGAGCGCCAAGAGCAGCGCTCGGCGCAGCGACATCATCAAAGTCTCCCCTCTGTTGATAACCCGCGAGGCCGACTATACCGTCGCCCGCTGCGAATCAACGTAAACACGGGAGCGCTCGAACCAGTCCGACCAGCTGCCGTCGTACGCACGAGCCTCGCCGCTGCCGACTTCGACGATCCGATCGACGATCCGGTCGAGGAAGTACCGGTCGTGCGAGATCACGCAAACGGTGCCGTCGAACTCCTCGAGCGCCGTCTCGAGCGCCTCGACCGAGTCGATGTCGAGATGGTTCGTCGGCTCGTCGAGGACGAGCAGGTTCGGCCGCTGGAGCATCAGGAGCAGCAGTTGCAGCCGCGTACGCTCCCCGCCCGAGAGCAGCTTGTTCGCCCGCCGCACCTGCTCGTACGGGAACAGGAACTTCATCAGCAGTGCCACGGCCTCGCCCTCGGAGCAGCGGTGCGCGAGCCGGACGGTGTCGAGCGGGCTGGATTCGGGATCGAGCGTCTCCTGGTCCTGCGCGAGGTAGCCGGTCCGGATCGACGGCCCGACCCAGACCTCGCCCACGGTCGGCTCGAGCTCGCCCACGACGGTCTTCAGCAGGACGCTCTTGCCGGCGCCGTTCGCGCCGACGAAGCCGACGCGCTCGCCGTGCATGACCGTCAGCTCGACGTCGGCGAGCACGACGTCCTCGCCGAACTGCATGCCGACGTGGCGCAGCTCGAACACACGCTGCCCGCCCCGCTCGTGCGGATGCAGGCGGAGCGCGATCTTGCGCCGCTCGAGCACGGGCCGCTCGACCTTCTCCATGGTGTCGATCTGGCGCTGCTTGTTACGTGCCTGCCTGATGTTGCGCTGGTCCGGCACCCAGCTCGCCCACAGCTTGAAGCGCCGGATCGCCTCCTCCAGCCTCTCGATCTCCTTCTGCTGGGTCACGTACTGCTGCTGCTGGCGCTGTAGCTCGAGCTCCCGGGCGAGCGTGTAGGCGGAGTAGTTGCCCGGCCACATGCGGATCCGGCCGCCCTGCAGCTCGGCGATCTGACTGACCGTTTCGTCGAGCAGGTAGCGGTCGTGCGAGACGGAGACAACCGCTCCGGCGAAGGTGGAGATGAGGCGCTCGAGCAACGAGCGGCCGACGGCGTCGAGGTGTGCCTCCGGCTCGTCGAGCAGGAGGACGTCGGGATCCTGGGCGAGGCAGGCCGCGAGCGCGATCAGCTTGCGCTGGCCACCCGAGAGGGCGTTCGTCGGCAACGTCAGGTCGGCCTCCTCCAGCCCGAGGTCGAGCAGCGTCGCCCGTCCGCGACCGTCGAGGCTCGGCCCGCCGGCTTCCTCCCAGCGGTCGACGAGCTCCTCCTGGCGGCGGAGGACGCGCGCCATCTTGTCCAGATCCGTCGCGAGCTCCGGCGAGGCGAGCTGGTCGGAGATCCGGTGCAGCTCGCGGTCGAGCTCGTCCAGGTCTGGCCGTGCCGCGCGAACGGTCTCGAGCGCGTTCCGCTCGTCTCCGAGCGGGTGCTGCGGCAGGAACGAGGTGACGATGCCGCGGCGGCGCACGGAGGTGCCCGCGTCGGGCTCCTCGAGACCGGCGATGAGCCTGAGCATCGTCGACTTGCCTGAGCCGTTGGCGCCGATCACGCCGACACGGGCGCGCGGCTCGATCGCAAAGTCCAGGCCGTCGAGCACGGTTCGGCTGCCGAACGACTTGCGGACGGCGTTCAAGCTGACCAACGCCACGGCGCTACCCGCTGCGAACGATGGAGAGCACGTACTCGTCCTTGCCGTCGCGGAGCGCATCGGCGAGTCGCGCGTCGCCCGAGATCCCCGTCCGCGCAACGAGCACCTCGTAGAGCCGGTCGTCGCTCATGCCGGCATCGCGACCTGCGTGGACGAGACGCGTGATCACGGGGAGCGGCTTCCCGTCCGGCGCGAACTGCCAGGCGGGGTACAGGTAATCCTGTCCACCCGGCCGGCGGACGCCCAGCAGCTCGCCCGAGCGGCGCATCGCGTCGAGCCTGTGCGTACCGACGCCGAGCCGCGTCGACAGCCATGAGCCCGAGAGCGATTCCTCCGCCAGCTTCACGTCCATGTTCGAACTATGCCGTGGCGAGGCGCTCGCGTCGATTGCGTCCGCCGCGAAGCGTCCAGCGAATGCCCTGGAGAGTCCAGGCGCCGACTGCGAGGAGGATCAACCCGAGTGCGAGGAGTGCGATGAGGAGCGTGCGCTTCATGGAGAGCACCGTACGCGGCTGTGACGACCGCGTCGTCGGCCTTTGCGCCGATTCGGGGTCATCCTTACGGCGGATCTTCCGCCGCTGTCTATGCTGGACGGGTGCCTGGTCAATGGGAGCTGATCGCGCTGGGAATCGTCCTTCTGCTCCTGTTCGGCTCGAAGCGGATTCCGGAGCTCGCGCGCCAACTGGGGCGGGGCGTGCGCGAGGTCAAGCAAACGGTCGCCGACGTGGATCCGCGCGAGGACGTCAAGCGCTCGCTGGACACGAAGCCGATCGAAGCGCCGGACGACGAGTCGAGCGCCGAGCGCTAGGAGGGTCTGGCGGAGTGTCGCTCGTCGTCGGGCGCTGAGCAGCGCGGCCCGGCGACTCAGCCGATATTTCGCCAGACCCTCCTAGGAAGGCTCGCCGCTGACGAGGGCTTGGAGGCTCTCGTGCTCCTCGCGGCAGGCCGGGCAGCCCTGCAGGTGGGCGCGCAGGCCGGGGAGTGTCGCGTCGACATCGGCGCCTGCGAGCTCGAGCTCGACGTAACGGTCGAGCTGGTCGAAGCAGGCATCGCACCCGACTTCGGGCTCATCCGGGCCGAGCAGCCGGCCCAGTGTCTCTTTCAGATCCGGGCGCTCGGTCACTTCGTCTCCTCCAACGATTGAACGGATAGGCCGCACTCGTCCAGGTGGCGGCGGAGCTTTCGACGTGCATCGTGGAGCGTCTTGTAGAGCGCGCCGCGATTGGTGCCGAGACGGTCGGCGAGGACGTCGATCGGCACGCCGTTCAGGGCCAGCGCGACGAGGACGCGACGCTGGTGCGGCGTCAAGACGTCGGCGATTGCACGTTGCAGGGTCGCGAGGAGCTCGCTTTGCTCCGCTTCCAGCTCGGGTGTGAGCCCGGCGCTCGACAAGAGCGACCACGCCTCCGGCTCGAGCGGCACCTCGCGGCCTTGCCACGCGCGTTTCCGGAGCTTCACGGCGGCCTCGAGCAGTGCGAACTTGTAGACCCAGGTGGTGAACCTGCTGGCGCCGCGGAAGTCGTCCAGGCGCCGGAGCACGCTCATCAGCGCATCGTCGGCGGCCTCGAGCGCGATGTCGTCGAGCTCGTCGCCGCGCAGGTGCGGCAGCGTCGGGCGGCGGCGCGCGACCTCGAAGCGAGCTGCGCGCAGCAGGACGGCGTGCAGCCGGGCGACAGCAGCGTCCTTGGTCGCTCCCTCCGCACGGAGCTCCTCGAGCCAGCGGCGAGACTCCTCGTCAGGCCGTACTTCCTCGGCTAGGGCGATTGGCTCCATCTCCTCGACGATAGGTGCTGCGGCAAGCATCATGCCGCGCTTTCGTCGAATGGAGCCAGAATCTGGACGGCGAGCGCGGGCGGGCAGCCTCGCTCGGCGAGCTCGATCAACGCGTGGAGGTCATAGCGCGGGTCGCGGGAGAGCCGGTCGGCGAGAGCCCGCCCGAATCCGGCCTCCGTGAGTTGCAGGCGGCGCCACTCGACGACCGTCTCGGCTGTCTTTCCGCCTGTGACCTCCACGCGCATCGTCGAGCTACCGGAACCGTGCCGGGAATTGCGCGACCAGGCCGGCCGAGAGTGTGTCGGCCATTCCCAGTGCGTGATGGTGAATCCGGTCGTACGCGGCAACGTCGGCTGCCCACTTGCCCTGGAGGCGGTCGACGACTTCGTCGGTCGTCAGCCGCAGGTGCTCGTTCAGCATCGCCCGCACGTCGCTTCGCTTCCACTGCCGTGGGTTGGCCTTGCTCAGGAACGTTGCGATGTCGTCGGCGTTCGCCTGCCAGCGGGCCTGCTCCGCGGCGACCTTGGCCTGGTCGCCGGTCTTCGCGGCTGCGATCAGGTCGGCGGCGATCAGGATGTGCTGTCGCAGCAGCTTGGTCAGCGCGTTGCCGGCAGCCGCGCCGTAGTAGGGCTTGATCGCGTTGCCGATGTCCGTCTGATTCTTCAGCAGCCGTGCGACGGTCGCCTCGGTGTCCGGGGTGCCGGCCACGAGGCTGATCACGGCCAGGCGCGTCCACGTCACGTGGTCTTCCCAGAGCACGCGCATCCCGTTGTGAAGCGCGAACTCCTTCGTTGTCATCGTCGCCGCGCCCGCGTGCACTGCGGCGTGGCTCTCGTGGCCGTGGGCGTGGGCCGCGTGGCCGTTCGAGACGGCCAGGGCGGCGAGGGCGCTGAAGAACGCGATCAGAGCGGTGAGTCCGAGTGGGATCGGTCGGGTGGCCTGCGGTTTCACGCGAGGGTTCCTTTCGGTCGGGGGGAGTTGAGAAAAAGCGCTGGACGCCGGCGCGAGAGCAGACTGGCTGCGGCCAGCAGGCCCAGCACCTCGACGGCCTTGGTGAACAAGGCGAGCCCGTCGACAGCTTCAGGGTGGGGGTGGAGGAGCGGCAGTCCGGTCGTCACCGCGAACCCGTAGCTGACGAGCAACCCCGCGAAGAGAGCGGTCGCCCCGGCGAGCGCCGCCGCGCTGACGGTGCGCGTCAACTCGGCGGCGACTGCGGCCAGAAGCACCGTCGCGATGGCGAAGCCTGCGCCGGCCCCGGCGCCTTCCGTCAGGTGGTCCGGCGTCAGTGCGGCGTGGATGCCGGCGCTGATCGCACAGGCGGTGATGACGACGTCCCGTTCGATCGCGGAGCGCGTGATCACTTGACGATCACCTCGCCGTCCATGTCCTGGCTGTGCAGCGTGCAGATGTAGTGATACGTGCCGGGCTTGTCGAACGTGATCGAGACGCTCTTGCCGCGCTCCACCTTGTGGTCGTCCTGCCCGTCGACCTGCACGGTGTGGGTGAAGTTGTCGTCGTTCGTCCAGGTGACGCTCGAGCCGGCGTCGACCTCGATCTTCTTGGGGTCGAAGCGGTAGCTCTTGGCCATCGTCACCTCGGTCGTCGCGACCGGAGTGGCATCGTCCGAGCCGCCGCAGCCCGCCGCGACCCCCAACAGGGCCGCGGCGAGCAGGGTGACGGGAAGGACACGGTGCATCAGTGGCTCGACTCGAGGACGGGTCGGCGGGCGTCTGCGACCTGCCAGACCGCGGCTGCGAAGACGAGCACGAATGCGACCAGGTCGAAGACCTCGGCGATCGTGTGCGCGAACAGGAACACGGTCCAGTCGAGGTGGTAGGTCATGTAGGTCAGCTCGGCCGCGGCGAAGAGCGAGAACGCGATTCCGAGCACTGAGAGCTCACGCTTGAACGCCAGCCATGCGAAGCCGGCGCCGAGCGTGAAGGCCGCGATGTGCACGACCATGAAGAACGCGGTCGGCAGGTCGTTGATCCAACTGCCCCAGGGCATCCATTCCTCCTTGTTGTCGAGGTGTCGGAGGATTGGTGTCGCTGAGGCGCGAGTTCTTACGAGGCGCGGCGCCCGAGCGAGGCGGGCGCCGCGCCTCGGACTTGCCTAGAGGTGCCCGAACTTCTTGTGGGCCGCGGCCGGACCCTCGTCCGACTTCACGGACAGCATCGATGTGCGGGTGCGGCTTCCGAGGGTGACCCTTCGCGTCGAAGGGAAGCGTCGGCTCGAACGTGGGCTTCTTCCGCGCCCTCGCCACCGCCTCGAACCCGGAGGCGAGCTTGATCAGCGTCGGCTCGCTCCAGGCGGTGCCGATGATCGAGAGTCCGACCGGAAGGCCGAACGAGTCACCGGCCGGCACGTTGATGATCGGGTAGCCCGCGATCGCGGCCGGACCCGAGCTCGCGCCGAGGAAGTGGTCGCCGTTGACGAGGTCGATCGGCCACGCCGGGGAGCCGGTCGGAGCGACGAGTGCGTCCAGGTCGTGCTCGGCGAGCGCTGCGTCGATGCCGAGAGCCCCGCCGAGCTGCCGTGCGCGTGCGCGTGCAGCGAGGTACGTCGCCTCGTCGAACAGGTCGGCCTCGGCGAGCTCGAAGAGGTCCTGTCCGAACCACTTCAGCTCCTCGTCGGCGTGCGCCTCGTTGAAGGCGATCGTCTCCGCGAGCGTGCGCACGGGAATGCCGGTCCGCGTCGCGAGGTACGCGTTCAGGTCGCGCTTGAACTCGTACAACAGCACCGTGAACTCGGCCTCTCCGGCATTGATCTCGTCCATCACGTCCGTTGGGAAGTCCACCGGATCGACGAGGGTTGCGCCGCCCTCGGTCAGCGCTGCGATCGCCTCGTCGTACACGCCGTCGGTCTCGGGGCTGTAGCCCGTCACCCCGGCTCGCATGATTCCGATCCGGGCTCCTTCGAGTCCCCGCCGGTCGAGGTAGCGCGTGTAGTCGGTCTTGAACTTCCCCGCGCTCGCCGCAGTCGCAGGGTCGCGCGGGTCGACGCCGGTGAGTGCTCCGAGCACCGCGGCCGCGTCCGCGACCGTCCGGCCGTGCGGGCCGACCGTGTCCTGGCTGTGCGAGATCGGAATGACGCCGGCTCTGCTCGTGAGCCCCACGGTCGGCTTGATGCCGACGACGCCGCACAGACTGGAGGGGCAGACGATCGAGCCGTCAGTCTCGGTCCCCAGCGCGGCTGCGGAGAGATTTGCCGACACCGCAGCTCCCGAGCCGGAGCTGGAGCCGCAGGGGTTGCGGTCGAGGACGTAGGGATTCCTCGTCTGGCCGCCGACGCCGCTCCAGCCGCTGGAGGACTGGTTGCCGCGGAAGTTCGCCCACTCGCTCAGATTCGCCTTGCCGAGGATCACGACACCCGCGTCTCGAAGCCGTTTCGCGACGGTCGAGTCCTGCGCGGGCGGGCGGCCCACGAGCGCAAGCGAGCCGGCGGTGGTCTGCATTCGGTCCCCGGTGTCGATGTTGTCCTTGATCAGGACCGGGATCCCGTGCAGCGGACCGCGGATCGTGACCGTCTCGGCGCTCCTGGTCGAGGTCCTCGTGCGATCTCCTCGGCCTCGGGGTTGAGCTCGAGGACCGAGTTCAGCTTCGGCCCTCTCCGATCGATGTCCTGGATCCGGTCGAGGTACTGCTTGGTGAGCTTGCGCGAAGTCAGTCTCCCGGACGTGAGCTCCGCCTGCATCTGCGCGATCGTCATCTCCTCGAGCTGCTGGTGCGACGCGCTCGTCGCCCGCGCGCGCTCGGCGAGGACGCCTGCGACGGTCGGTGCGGCCGCCGCGGCCGCACCGAGCTGCAGGAGCCTCCTCCGGTCGAGTCGGGTGTCGGTGGGCGAGTCAGGTGTGTCCATTCCCCTCCTCCTTCTGTCGCTATCCCTGCACCGTGAAGGACTGCACGAGGTCTGCGCTCGAGCTGTCGCCGGCGTAGACATCGATCTGGCCCGGCTCGACGACGAACTTACCGCGGTCGTCGTAGAAGCCGTAGTCGTTCTCGTCGAGCGTGAAGGTGACCCTTCGCGTCTCGCCCGGGTTCAGCGTCACACGCTCGAACCCGCGCAGCCGGCGGACGGGCTGGGAGATGCTTGCCACCGGGTCGTGGATGTAGAGCTGGACGACGTCGTCGCCCGTGCGGCCGCCCGTGTTCGTCACGCTCACCGAGGCGCTGAGACTCCCCTTGTGTGAGACGGACGACGAGCTCAACTGCAGATCCGAGACCTTGAACGTCGTGTAGCTGAGCCCGTAGCCGAACTCGAAGAGCGGTGCGCAGCTCGGGATGTCGCGGTGCCGCGAGTTGTACTTCGAGTCGGCGTTGCACGGCCTCCCGGTCGGCTCGTGGTTGTAGTAGATCGGCACCTGGCCGAGCGTCCGTGGGAACGACACGGGCAGCTTCCCGCCGGGATTCACCTTCCCGAACACCACATCGGCGACCGCGGGGCCCGCCTGCACGCCCGGGAACCACGCCTCCAGAAGCGCGGGCGTGTCTCCGAGCACGTCCTCCAGGGCGAGCGGGCGACCGTTGAAGAGAACGACGACGAACGGCTTGCCGGTCGCCTTGATCGCCCGGATCAGCTCCTCCTGCTTGCCCGGCAGGTCGAGCGTGCTGCGGGCCGCGGCTTCACCGCTCATCTCGCGGGTCTCGCCGAGGGCGAGCACCACCTGGTCCGCCGCGGTGGCGGCGGCAACAGCGGCGGCGAAGCCGCCGTCGGTGCCGCAACCCTCGGCATCCGTGTGCGGCGGCTCGGTGTTCGAGAGCTTGCAGCCCTCCGCGTAGGTCGCGCCGGGGCTCTGCGCGTTGATCCCGTCGAAGACGGTGACCGCGTCGCTGTCGCGGCCCACGCCCCACCACGGACCGAGCATGTCGTGCTGGTTCTTGGCGAGCGGTCCGATCACAGCCGTCTTCTTGGCGGGATTGAGCGGCAGGATCCCGCCCTTGTTCTGAAGCAGCACCATCGTGCGGCCCGCTGCCTTGCGGGCGGCCGCCACCGCGTCGGGCTTCAGCATCTGCGCCTCGGCCTGTGCAGGCGTGAACGGTGCGTACGGGTGCTCGAAGAGTCCGGCACGGAACTTGACCCGCAGGATCCTGCGAACGGCGTCGTCGATCCGCTTCATCGAGATCCGGTGCTCCTGGAGCAGCTGCGCCCCGAAGTCTCGGATCAGCGTGCTGGTCATCTCGGAGTCCACGCCGGAGTTGAGGGCGAGCGCCGCGGCGCCGGGTCCGTCTGCGGCGACGCCGTGTCCGCACTCCCCGGCATCGGGTGTCTTCGGCGGGCAGGCGCGCATCTCGGCGACGGCGGTCCAGTCGCTCTCGACGAAGCCGTCGAAGTCCCACTCGCCCTTGAGAATCTCGTTCATCGTGTAGTCGTTGCCGCAACCCGGCACGCCGTTGATCGCGTTGAACGAGCACATGACGGTGTCCGCGCCCGCGTCGACAGCGGCCTTGAACGGCGGCAGATAGAGGTTCCGGAGCCGCTGCTCGGACATGTCGGTCGTGTTGTAGTCACGGCCGCTCTCGGGCTGGCCGTAGGCCGCGAAGTGCTTGGGGCTGGCGACGAGCTTGTCCGGCGCGCTGTAGTCGGAGCCCTGGATCGCCTTGACGCGCGCGGCCGCGAGCACCGCGTTCAGGTAGGGATCCTCTCCCGCTGCCTCGGAGATCCGGCCCCAGCGCGGTTCGTGAGACACGTCGACCATCGGGGCGTACGTCTGCTTGAGCCCGACGACGGCCGACTCGCGCGCGCCGTAGGTGTGGTCGGCGGCGGCCACCTGCGGATCGAAGCTCGCACCGGCGGCCAGCGGGATCGGGAAGATCGTCCGGAATCCGTGAATGGTGTCGAAGGCGAAGAGGATCGGAATCTTCAGCCGCGATTGCTCGACGGCCATGTGCTGGAGGTCGCTGATCCTCTGAGGGTCGGTGACGCTCAGGACCGATCCGAGGCCGTTGCGGACGCCTTCGTCGGTGACCAGGAAGTCCGGCAGCAGCTGGATCTGCTGCAGCTTCTCCTCGAGCGTCATCTGCGCGAGCAGCGTGATTCACGCGGGAGTCGACGCTGCGATCGGCAGGTTTTCGTGTGGGCTGGAGTGCCTGCTCGTCACTCGGCTGCGTCGCGGCGACAACACCGCCCGCGATCGCTGTGCCAAGCGCCAGGATCGACAGTGCGAGCCAAAGCCGTGGCCTGAACCTCGACATGGGATCCCCCCGTTCGTCGGACTGAGTACGGGCGAGCGTTACCCCCGCTGTGGCGAGTGAAACTCGGAAGCGGGGACGGGCCGACTTACCGGCAGTGCGAACGCGGGCGCGCCAGATCGGCGAGCAGCCGTCCGAGCACGCCGGGGTTGCTCGGGAGCGAGAAGTGGTCGACGCCCGGGCTGTCGGTCAGGCTGAAGTGGAAGCAGGGCATCGCGCTCCAGGCGCGGACAGCGTCGTTCGTGAGGTCCTCCTGGTTTGCGTCGCCGTCGCGGGTGAAGAACGTGTTCGAGTCGTCCACGACTTGCCCGACCGAGAGGTTGTCCAGGCCGATCCCGACGATGGTCTCGAGCCCAGAGCCCTTCTCCGCGTAGACGTCCACGTTGGGGAACGCCGACGGGTCGGCGAAATCGACGAACCCGATGTAGTAGTCGGCGATCGGCTTCGCCCACGAGAGGTGGGCGTCGTCGAAGAGCTTCCGGTAGTCAGCGGGGGTATACGACTTGCCGGTCGAGGCGTCGGTCACGACCGTCTCGAGGTGATCGAAGATGCGCGGATCGGACGCACTCATGTAGCTCGAGGGCGACCTGAGCATCATCTCGGCGCCGCTACGCGCGGTCGCCTCGGTGGTCGGCAGCGAGAAGTCGGTCACGTCGAGGCCCGTGAAGAAGAGCGGGTAGAGGATTCCCTGGCCCGGGAAGTTCCCGGCGAGCGGGGTGAAGCCGTGGATGTACGTGTCCTTCCATCGCTGCGAGGTGTGGGTGAGCAGGTACTGGATGTAGAGCGGCCCGTTCGAGTGGCCGACCAGGTGGACGGGCCGCTTGCCGTTGTCGCGGTAGGTGTCCTCGATCAGTCTCTTCGCCCGGCTGAGGAAGCTCCGCATGTCGGGAGTAAGCCGCGAGTCGTAGCCCGCAACCCGAATGTCGCGATCACGGACATAGCCAGCGCCCTCGAGCGCCTCGTACATCGGCTCGTAGAAGGGCGCGCTCTCGGTCTTCCCGTAGTTCTCGATCTCGACGTCGACACCCCGTTGGTCGGAGAACCTCCGGCTCATCGGCTTTCTCGAGCCGGCGTCGTAGCGCAGCGTGAGGAGCTTCTGCTGGCAGACGTCGGAGAACGCGCTCGGCTCGTCGTTCTGGAAGAAGACCCGGAACGAGCCGGAGGCCGGGCACTCGGGCGCCACGGTCTGGTGGTGCACGGTGATCTTCAGCGTCGTGAAGAAGTACGCCGGGAACATCACGACCGGAGTGCGGCCTCCATGCGGCGGCCCCTTTGACGCGCTCGAGGGCAGGGCCAGAAGCAGCGCGACAGCAACAAGAACGCCTGTCAGTGCGCCGAGAGTGCGCAGCCTGCCCTGGTGTCGCCTCATCGATCCTCTCGGGTAGGACTGGGCAACTCTAACTGCTGCATGGCGGAGGAGCAGCCGCTACCCTTGCGCCCGCCAACAGGGGGTCCGGTCCACAGCTGACCCCCCTCCTGTACCTAGAAGAGGAGGGACTGCATTGCTCGCACCGCAGACACGCGCCCGCAGGAGAGGCGCTCACCGCTCTCAACGAAGCCTCGTTGCACTCGCGGCAGCTTCGGTCGCGGTACTCGTCGTTGCTCTGGCCGTCTCGGTCGCTGCGCTCGTCGAGGCACCGACCGCACTCGCGGCTTCCGGCATCACCCCGAAGGATTCCAAGGCGAAACAGTTCGTCGGCAACATCTCGGTAGCCGACATCACGCAGCACCAGATCGCGCTGCAGCAGATCGCCTCGCTCAACAACGACACACGTGAGGTGTTCTCGACCGGCTATCAGGAGTCGCTCGACTACGTCGTGTCGACGCTGAAGGCGGCCGGCTACAACCCGCAGGTCAACCAGTTCAATTTCCCGGTCTGGAACGAGTCGCAGCCGCCGGTCCTGAACATGGTGACGCCGACGCCGAAGACCTATGTCCCCGGCGATGCTGACGACAGCGACCTGCCGACGGCGGACTTCATCACGATGGCGAACTCGCCGACCGTTGTGCTCACCAACGCTCCCGTGTTCCCCGTCGGCGGCATCGTCGATCCGCCCACGGGCGGATCGGCCAGCGGCTGCGTGGCCGCCGACTACGCCGGCGTGTCCGGCAAGGTCGCGCTCGTCCAGCGTGGCACGTGCCCGTTCGTGACGAAGTGGTCGCTGGCCCAGGCGGCCGGCGCGACCGGCGTCATCATCTACAACGAGGGCAACACGCCCACGCGTCAGAATCCGATCTTCGTCGACAACCAGCCCGACCCGCCGGCGACGATCGCTGCAGTGATCACGAGCTACACGCTCGGCAACGAGCTGCTGCAGGCCTACAAGCAGGGCAAGAACCCGACCGTGGACTTCAAGGTCTACGGCACGTTCACGGACCGCTTCCTGCCGCAGGTGATCGCCGAGACGAAGGACGGCGACCCGAACCACGTCGTCGTGGTCGGCGCGCACCTCGACTCGGTGCCCGCCGGTCCCGGCATCAACGACGACGGCTCCGGCACGGCGACGCTGCTTGCCGAGGCCCAGGAGATCGCCGACGGCCACTACAACCTCCGCAACAAGATCCGCTTCGCGTGGTGGGGTGCGGAGGAGGAGGGCCTGATCGGCTCGAGCTACTACGCGCACAACCTGAGCCAGGCCGAAGTGGACAAGATCGACGTGATGCTCGACTACGACATGCTGTCGTCGCCGAACTACGTCCGCTTCGTCTACGACGGAGACGGGAACGCCGAGCCGGGCAACCCGGCCGGGCCCGAGGGCTCGGGCAAGGTCGAACAGGTCTTCGACGACTGGTTCCAGGCCCAGGGTCTCGCGAGCGAGCGCGTCCCGTTCGACGGCCGCTCCGACTATGTCGGCTTCACCGACCGCGGCATCCCGGCAGGCGGCGTGTTCGCCGGCGCGGAAGGCGCGAAGACGGCCGAGGAGGAAGCGGTCTACGGCGGAGCCGCGGGCTCGTGGTACGACCCGTGCTACCACCAGCTCTGCGACAACCTGATCACCGTCCTCACCGGTGTTCCGCCGCTCGACGCGGAGGGTCTCGCCCCCGACGGGGACGACGCCGCCAAGAGTGCGGCCCAGCGCAAGATGGCCGGCGGGGCGATCAAGAGCCTCAGCGAGCTGTCAGCCGCTGCGAACTACGCCGTCTACTACTTCGCAGCGTCGAAGGACCCGTTCGGCACCAAGCCGCACAAGCCCGACACGCCGCGCCGCGGGCACGAGTGGCAAGGCCACGACCACCGCGTCAAGCACTAGGGAGATCGTTCACCGGGCGCCGCCCCAAGCGGGGCGGCGCCCGAACACTCGCGCTGAATCAGCCCTCCTCGGGACTGTGGCAAACCGCCTCGAGCTTGATTCCATGCGGATCGAGCCAGTAGGTCGCAAAACAGTCCGGCCCGTACTGAGGGAACTCCTGGGGCTCGTCCAGGACGACGGCGTCGTGGGCACGAGCCCACTGGTGTGCTTCTCGAACGACCGCGCGGCTCGCGACCGAGAAGGCGAGGTGATGGAGGCCGGTTTGGCCGCGTGAGTAGCTACCCGGTTCCTCTGCTTGGTAGAAGAACAGCTGTGTGCCCAGAGCACCGTCAGGCCCGTAGTTGAGTGGTCCTCCCGGACCAGTGTCGAACCATTCTCGGAGCCCGAGGACGGTCATCAGCTCGTCGTAGTACTGCCTGGCCGCGACGAGATCCGGAACGCCGATGCCGATGTGGTCGATGAATCCGGGCTGAGGCAAGGGGGCACCACCTCCCTACGTCCTGGGGACCGGTCTGTCGTGAACGGGAGGAGAGCGTAAGCGAGCGGCGCGGCTACGGTGCTGACGAGTCGTCGAACAGGACGCGCACCAGGTACCTGCGCCCGAACGGCCTCAGCCGCCGCTCGACCGCGTCGAGCCGAGCAGCGCTCGCGGCGGCGGGCCCTCAGTCCCTTCATCTCGAGGTCAAGCGTACAACGGGGTGGCTACCCGCGAGACGGCGATCGTGCTCACCGCGCCGTGGCACGAGCGCGACGCGCAGAGTCTGGCCGAGGGGCTGGCGCGCCGGTCGACACTGCCGCTGCCGGTCGCGCACGTGCTTCCACGCACGGCGGACCGAGCGACCGGGGCGCCCTCGAGCGCGCGTTGTCGCCCGCCTAGACCGGCCGGCGCCAGAACCGGACGTGCAGTTCTGGCGCCGGCCGCAGCTCGTGGAACTAGCGGGAGGTCGCGTCCCGAACGAGCTGGGAGAGATCGGCTCGAGGAAGGACGTGCTTCGTCGCTGCCGGCCTCGATCACGGTCTTGCCGTTGACGATATGGACGTGGGTCGCGAGCCAACCCTTTCCGGCGCGCTTTGCCGAGGTCACGGTGTTGGCGGCGAGGGTGTCGATGACGACGTTGTCGCCGGGGCCGCCGTCGATGACGTCGTTCCCCGATCCGCCGATCAGGACGTCGTCGCCGGGACCGCCCTGCAGCACGTCGTCGCCGGCGCCGCCGATGAGGACATCGTCCCCGTCGCCGCCGGCCAGCGTGAGCAGGATCGAGTTGGCGCCCACTGCCGGAGGCGTCGATCACGTCGTCGCCGGCGAGGGCGTCGACCGTCAACCGGTCGCCGGCGCCGGCGCCCGACACCGAGACGAGGGCGGACAGACCGGCCACCTGCGCAGTGGATCCCGCGCCGGAGACCGTCGCGACGTCATCGCCGTTGGTCGCGTTGACGACGACGTTGTCGGCGTCGGCTCCGCCGCCGAGGTCGGCCGCCACGTTGACGACGTCGGTCCCCGAGAGGTCGTTGACGGTGATGGTGTCCGCGCCGCCGAGGGCGTTCAGGTCGATGGCCTCGACGTCGTTGAGATCCATCACGATGTTGCCGACGTTGCGAGTGAAGCGCAGCCGCCCGCCGTTGGCCGAGGCATCGAAGTTCTCGCTGACGTTGCTGCCGTTGAACAGCATCGCGTCGGTGCCGTCCTGGCCCTCGATCGTGTCGCTGCCGTCGCCGGGATCCCACTGGAACGAGTCGTCTCCGGCTCCGAGCAGTGCGGTGTCGTTGCCCTGGTTGCCGTCGACGAAGTCGTTGCCGTCGCCGCCCAGCAGGACGTCGGCGCCGTTGCTGCCGAGGAGCGTGTCGTTGCCCGCGCCCCCGTCGACGGTGATCTTGATCAGGGTGGCGAGGTTCCCGGTCGCGGAGAAGCTGTCCTCGCCGCCGTTCGCGTTGAGGACCAGGTTCTCGGAGGTGCCGATGTCGATCGCGAACGGTGCCGGATTGAGGCGGTCGAACCGGACGCGCGCGCCGTTGGCCGTGGCGGCGAACTGCTCGGCGCCGTTGCCGCCGTTGACCTCGACGGTGTCGACGCCGCCGGCGCCTTCGTTCAGGTCGGTGTCGTCGCCGGGGTTCCAGATCATCCGGTCGTTGCCGCCCTGGCCGAAAGCCTGGTCGTCGGCGTCGCCGCCGGTCAGGGTGTCGTTCTCGCCGCCACCGAACAGTAGGTCGCTCCCGCCCTTGCCGAGGAGCGTGTCGTTGCCGCCTTGGCCGAAGAGCTGGTCGGCACCGGAGCCGCCGGTGAGGACGTCGTTGCCGGCGCCGCCGAACAGGTTCCCCTTTGGCAGCGCACCGTTTGCCTCGTTGAGGCTGATCACGTCGTTGTCACCCAGGCCGAAGACCCGGATGAGCGAGGTGTTGGCGACCGTCGGCGTGCCACCGACGACGGCAACCGCGCCGCCGTTGATCAGGATCCTCCCTGCCGCGTTGCGGCTGATCGCGATGTTGTTGGCGGCGCTGTCACCGGAGGCGGTGAGTACCCCGTTGTTGAAGGTCGCGGTCGTGGCGGCGCTGGCCGGCTTGCTGGTGGCGCCGAATACAGCGGCAGCGAGCGCGACACCGGTCAGCAGGCGGAGTGCCGTGCGTCGCCGGTTGTTGGTCTGTCCTGTGGTCATCGTTCCTCCCCTCGAGAGCAACCGGCCGCGAAGTGCGAACGGTGGTCTCCTTCGTTGCGTTGTCAGGTCTCGGATCTAAGGACTCCGTTGGGGCGGCGGTATTCCCGACTCGTCCGGCGGCGCTTGCTTGTAAGAGACCTGAGCGAGTCGTAGGATCGACGGCCCACTGCGGCAACGACGAAAGGAACCCATGAACAGGCGACTGATTGCACCGCTGCTGGCGGTACTTGCGCTTGCGCTCGTAGGCGCGGGCGCGGCCGGAGCAGCAACGACCCGCGTGGTGATGAGCGGGCTCGACAATCCGCGCGGCCTCGCCTTCGGGCCGGAAGGCGCGCTCTACGTCGCCGAGGCTGGACGCGGCGGCGCCGGACCCTGCTTCACCCCACCGATCCGGGGCGGAACGATGTGCTACGGCGCCACCGGCGCGATTTCAAGGCTCTGGCGCGGCGAGCAGTCGCGGCTTGCCAGCGGGCTTCCCTCCTATGCGAACATCGTCACCGGCGAGGCGGCCGGGCCGCACGACATCGCCTTCCTCGGGCGCGGGCACGCGCAGGTCACGATCGGCTGGGCCGGCGAAGGCCTGCCGCGCTCGGTGCTGCCGGTCGTCGGCGAGCAGTTCGGGCGGCTGCTGCAGTTCTCCGCGAGCGGTAACTGGAACGAGGTCGCTGACGTGACCGGGTACGAGTTCGCGACCAACCCCGACCACGGAATCCTCGACAGCAACCCCTACGGCCTGCTGGCCGAGCCGGGCAGCACCGTCGTCACCGACGCGGGCGGCAACTCGCTGCTGCGCGTGCGCGCGAACGGTGGCATCTCCACGATCGCGACCTTCCCCAGCCGCAGCTCGGGGCGCTCGACCGACGCGGTGCCGACTGCGGTCGTCGCCGCTCCTGACGGTGCGTACTACGTCTCCGAGCTGACCGGTGTCCCCTTCGCCGCGGGCGCGTCGAACGTCTACCGGGTCGTGCCCGGCCAGGCGCCGACGGTCGCCTACAGCGGCTTCACCACCGTGCTCGACCTCGCCGTCGGGCCGGACGGGAGCCTGTATGTGCTCGAGCACTCGACCGGGCCGGTGTTCTTCGCGCTGCCCGGACGGCTGACGAAGATCGCCCCTGACGGGACGCGCACGACCGTGATCGCCGGTCTGACGCGGCCGACCTCGGTCGCCGTCTCCTCGGCGGGCGAGATCTTCGTCTCGCACCGCGGCAACGCCATCGGTGTCGGCGAGGTGCTGCAGATCGAGCCGTAAGACAACGCGTCACACGGCGCGCGCCTGGCTTCTTCTGGGTGCCAGGCGCGCCGCCGCTGAGCGCCTAAGTGCGTCGAGCAGTGATGTAGTGGATGGAGCGTGCCGGGATCGAACCGGCGACCTCCGCGTTGCAAACGCGGCGCTCTCCCAGCTGAGCTAACGCCCCACGCAGGGGTTCAGTGTAGAGGCTCGTCCGAGGCCTGGTTACCGCGCAGGCCGCGCTCCTGCAGCGCGCGAAGCCCGGCGCTGAACGTCTGCGGTTCGGCCTCGCGCTTGCGGCCGCCCTGCTCGAGCCGGCGGATCCGCGCCTCGAGCGCGCCGAGATCGCCTGCCGGAGGGCTTTCCTTCGTCGCGAGCGCTCGTTCGCGGGCCGCGAGCTTCGCCTCCTGCTCGGCCAGCGCGTCGCTGCGCTGCGCGAGCTCAGCGTGCGTGCGCGCGAACGCCTGCTCGGCGGTTCGCAGCTCGGTGAGCTTCGCCTCGATCCGTTCCAGCTCATCCGAAGCCTCGCTCGGCTCGGGCTCCACGGGCGGCTCGGCTTCGCCGGCCTGTGTCTCGAGCGCGGTCTCGCGCTCGTCGAGCTCGGTTGCCCGCGAGCTCAGTGTCAGCTCGAGCTCGGTCAATGCGGTCTCGCGCTCGGCAAGAGCGGTCTCACGCTCGGTGAGATCGATCTCGCGCTGCTCGAGCTCGTCCGAGCGGGCATCGAGCTGCCCGTCGCGCAGCTCGAGCTCGTCGCCGGTTCCGCTCGGCTCGGGCTGCGATGGGGTTACGACTGGGTGGCCCGGGGTCGCGACGGCTCGCTCCTTCGCGGCCACGGCGGCTTCGCGCTGGTCGAGCTCGATCGCACGAGCGTCGAGCGCGGCGCGTGAGTGTTTCGCCTCCGCGAGCCTCAGTCGGACCGAATCGAGCCGTGAGTTGCGGTCCTCGGCGGCGGCCACCTTCTGCTCACGTTTCTCCACCCGCGTGAGTGCCTCGGCCAGCTCCCGCTCGCGCTGCTGGAGCGCCACGACACGCTCCGAGACCGTCCGCTTCAGCGTCTCGAGCTCGGTGGCCACCTCAGCGCGCTGTCGGCGCAGGGCTTCCCGCTCCGACTCGATGTCGGAGGAGTCGTTTCGATCTCGCATCCCCTTCAGGCCCATGGTCGGCCCGATGGTACTTCAGCTAGGCGGCCCGCTCCAGGCGCTCTTCCTGGCGAGCCCGGCGCACGATCTCGTCGCGCTCGCCGAAGCGGATGCGCGCGCGCTCGGCGCGGTGCTCGTCCCAGAGCGTGACCAGCTGCTCATCGATGTGCTTGATCTCGTCGACGGTCGCCTGGGTACGGCCGCGGGACAGCGTCTGCCACAGCTCTCCACGCACCTCGCTCAGGCGCTCGATTTCCGCGTGAATCTCAGGGATCGTTCTCATGCTCCTTCAAACGAGCAGTCGGCCATCCTGATTCCAGCCCGGAAACGGCTGAACGAAAAAACAACAATCACTCGTAGCCGAGATCCGAGATCCGGTCCTCCTCGAAGCCGAAGTAGTGCGCCAGCTCGTGCAGGACCGTGATCCGGATCTGCTCCTCGAGCTCGGCCGGGTCCGGATAGTCCTGCTCCAGCGGCTGCTGGTAGATCGAGATCTTGGCGGGCATGTACTCAGGCTGGTCGAAGAGGCCGTAGAGATCCGGCTCCTCGCGATTCCGCGGCTCGACCACGACCGCGACGTTCTCGAGTGCGCCCGCCAGTTCGGGCGGGAGCGAGTCGAGGGCGGCGAGAACGTGTTCCTCGAAGGTCATCGTCAGTACACGGGGGCCAGCGGTTGGCGTTTCTGGAAGAGCTTGACGGTGAGAATGCCGAAGACGAAGCCGCCGATGTGGGCGAAGAAGGCGACACCACCGCCGGCCTCGGGGTGGGCCAGCGAGTTGCTGCCGTCGAGCAGCTGGAACCCGAACCAGATGCCGAGGAAGAGGACGGCCGGGACCTCGCGCAGAATGAAGATGATCAGCGTCAGCACCTTGGCGTGTGGCAGCAGCACGATGTAGGCGCCGAGTACCGCCGAGATCGCGCCGCTGGCGCCGAGGTTCGGGATCGTCGCATCGAGGTCGCTGGCGAACATCAGGGTGACGAACGTTTGCGTCGCGGTCGCCGCGATGCCCCCGAGGAAGTAGAAGACGAGGTACCGGGACCTGCCCAGGGCGTCCTCGACGTTGTTGCCGAAGATCCAGAGGAAGAGCATGTTGCCGAGCAGGTGCGACCAGCTGCCGTGCATGAACATCGCGGTGACCGCCGTCAGGACCCAGCCGTGGCCGATCGGATGGCAGGAGCCCTCGACCTCGCACGGCTGGTAGGCGAGCGAGTTGATCGATCCCTCCAGATCGGGGAGCTGGTAGAGCACCCAGACGAGGACGTTCGCCGCGATCAGCGCGACCGTGACGAGCGGAAACGACCGCGTCGGCACGTTGTCGCGGAGCGGCAGCACGCGGCGATGGTATCCCGTTAGAGTCGGGGCGATGGCTCCCTTCCCGGACGGTCTGAACGAGCAGGTCGGGCACGAGTTCGGCGCGTCGCAGCAGTACGTCGCGATCGCCGTCTACTACGACGACCAGACCCTCCCGCGTCTCGCCGCGCACTTCTACCGGCAGGCGGTCGAGGAGCGGAATCACGCGATGATGATCGTCCAGTACCTGCTCGACGCCGACGAGCGAGTGGCGATTCCGGGCGTCGAGGCGCCGAAGACCGACTTCGCGGACGTCGTCGAGCCCGTTCGGCTCGCGCTCGAGCAGGAGAAGCGTGTGACCGAGCAGATCTCCGATCTGGCAAAGCTCGCGCGGGCGGAAGGCGACCTCGTCGGCGAGCAGTTCCTGCACTGGTTCCTGCAGGAGCAGCGCGAGGAGATCTCCTCGATGGCCGCGCTGCTGACGGTCGTCGAGCGCTCGCGCGACAACGTGATGCTGATCGAGGACTTCCTTGCCCGCGAGGCGGTCGGAGACGAGGGAGCGGACGCCGCCGCGCCGCCCGCGGCCGGCGGAGCGCTCTAGGCGGGAGTCGGAATTGCGGAGCGGACGTGCTCCGCGACGGCCTCCATCTCGACTGCCGCGCCGGTGACGTCCTTCAGCAGCTCGTCGGCATTCGGCTGCTGCCCGAGCTCCCAGAGCTCTTTCAGGAGCGACCCCGCCTCGCGGCGGCGGAACCAGTCGTTGCCGAACTCCTCGCGCATGAACGTCGTCATCTGCGCCGAGAAGGCCCAGGCGCGGAGGTACGAGGTGACGTAGTAGCTCGAGTCGATGTCCGACAGGTAGTCAGTCGGGCTCGGGTAGGACCTTGAGCGCGTCGCCGAGGATCTCGACGTAGCGGCTCTGCATCTGCGTCGGGTCGGCCGCGGCGTGGTACTCGATCTCGTAGAGCAGCTTCGCGCAGTAGCGGCGAACGTAGAAGAGGAGCTGCACCGCACCCTCCGCTGCGAAGGTCTCGGGCCGTGGGAAGTCGAGCATGCTCGAGAGCCAGGCGCGGTCGTCGATCAGGTGGTCGAAGAGCATCGCCCAGCCTTCCGTGACGGCGTTGTCGCCGAGCCGCTTCTCCTCCATCTTCAGATTGGGGCTGGTGAACGCGAAATGCTCGGTGTGACCGGCCTCGTGGAAGAGGGCGTACCAGTCGTCGGGACCGCCCTGGGGCTGGATCACCAGCATGACCTTGCCAGGGATCTCGATCGGCGCGCAGAACGCCCGGGGACTCTTCGTCGGACGCTCCTCGACGTCGAGGTGGACGTTTTCCTGCGCGTCGAGGTCGATGCCGAGATTCGAGAGCGTGCCGCGGAGTGCCGGCACCATCCGGTCGGCCGGGAACGCCTTGTCCCAGCTGGAGCCGCGGAAGAACCTCCGGATGTCGTGGCGCTCCGCCTCCGCGAGCCCGATGCCGACACGCTCGCGCAGGACTCGGTCCATCGACTCCTCGTACAGTCGCTCGGTCGAGTCGAGAAACGTGCGGCACTGCGAGGCGAGCCCCTCGAGGTCGTACTGGAAGCGGTCGCGATACAGGTTGAAGTAGGTGGGTGCACCCAGCTCGGGAACAGCCCGCTGAGTGAGGTGCGCGGCCTCGAGATAGATCGGGTTCAGGTGCTCCTCGGTCAGGTCGTTCCGCGCCTCTTCGAGCCGCGCGCGCGAGTCTCGGTCGGCGGTGTTCGCGATCGTCGGCGGCAGCATCCGGTAGCCGACGGACTCGCCCTCGTGCTGCGTCTCGAGCTTCGTCTCGAGCTCTGCGATCTTCTCCGCGTGGTCGCGCGTCAGCTCGCCGAGATACCCCTCGCACCCGAAGCGGTAGAGCTCCATGTTCGTCCGCCCGGCGACCGTCTCGCCGAGCCGCTTGATCGTCTCGAGGTCGATCAACTCGGCGTGGCGCTCGTAAATCGAGCGCAACTCGAAGTCGGGCTTCAGCCCCGCGTAGTGGAGGTAGTACTCCTCGTCGAGCTCGGCGATGAAGCGATCGGCGCCGTCGCGGTAGCCGTCGAGCTCCCGGTCGCTGAACGGTCCCTCGCCCACGCGGCCTAGGATACGCCCCGTGCAGGAGCTGAGGGTCAAGACGGAGCGCCGGAGCCAGCTCGTCGACATCACGCGCCAGGTGGAGGCAGCGCTCGGCGAGCTCAACGGTGCGACAGCGGCTCTCGTCTACGTGCCGCACACCACCGCGGGCGTGACGATCAACGAGCATGCGGACCCGGCCGTGGCACGCGACTTCGAGGCGGCGCTCGAGCGGATCGTCTCCGAGGACTGGCCGTGGCAGCACATCGAGGAGGGCGAGGAGAACGCCCCGACGCACATCCGCGCGGCGTTCATGGGCTCCGACGTGCTCGTCCCGGTTCGAGACGGCCGCCTCGCGCTCGGGACCTGGCAGGGGATCTTCCTCTGCGAGTTCGACGGCCCCCGCGAGCGCTCCGTCTACGTGACGGCGCTGACGTAGCGGTCGCCCACCGCGACCCGTAGCTACCCTCACCCCGTGGCCGCGCCGGTGAAGATGGATGAGGAGGTCGACCTCCAGATCGATTCGCTCGCCTACGGCGGCAACGGCGTCGCGCGGCTGAACGGGTTCGTCGTCTTCGTCCGCGCGGGCCTGCCGGGCGACCGCGTCCGGGCGCGCGTGACCAAGGTGAAGCGCGGGTTTGCGGAGGCGATCGCGACCGATGTGCTCGAGCCGTCGCCGAACCGAGTCGAGGCGCCGTGCGCGCACTACCCGGTCTGCGGCGGCTGCCGCTTCCAGGATCTGGACTACGCCGTTCAGGCCGCGGCGAAGGAAGACTCAGGTTCGAGACGCGCTGCGGCGGATCGGCGGCATCCCGGAGCCGCCCCTCGATCCGATCCTCGCCGCCGAGTCGCCGTTCTTCTATCGCAACAAGATCGAGTACTCCTTCACCCAGACGCCCGTGGGGCCCTGCGCTCGGCTTCCACAAGGCGGGCCGCTGGGACGAAGTGCTCGAGATCGAGAAGTGCTGGCTGACGACCGACCTCGGCAACTCGATCCGCAACGCCGTCCGCGACTGGGCGCGCGAGGAGAACCTCGTCGCCTACGACCAGTCCGAGCACACCGGCTACCTGCGTCATCTCGTCATCCGCGAGGGCCGGAACACCGGCCAGGCGCTCGTCGTGCTCGTCACCGGCACCGGGGGAGAAGTTCGAGCGCGGCTACTTCGTCGAGGTGCTGACACGCTTTCCCGAGGTGCGTTCGATCCACTGGGCCGTGAACGACTCGCCCGCCGAGGTGACGAACCTTCCCTCGACGCTGCTCTGGGGCGAGGACGCGATCGAGGAGCAGCTGCTCGGGCTCCGCTTCCGCGTCCGCCCGAACGCCTTCCTGCAGACGAACACGGAGATGGCCGAGAAGCTCTACGAGCTCGCGATCGAGTACGCCGGCGCTGACGGGGACCGAGACGGTTTACGACCTCTATTGCGGCACCGGCACGATCGGCATCGCGATGGCCCGGAACGCGCTGACGGTGTGGGGGGTCGAGATCTCGGAGGAGTCCGTCGCGTGTGCGCTCGAGAACCTCGAGCTGAACCCGATCGGCAACGCGGCGTTCTTCGCCGGCAACGTCGGCCAGTCGCTCGAGGAGCTCGCAGGAGCGGGCGGGGGCGCCGGACGTGGTCGTCGTCGACCCACCGCGCGCCGGGCCTCGCGGGCAAGGCGCTGAAGCGCACCGGCGCGCTCGGCGCGAGTCGGATCGTCTACGTCTCGTGCAACCCGACGACGCTGGCGTCAGACGTGAAGGTGCTGCGCGCCGGAGTACGGCTACGAGCTCGCCCGCGTGCGGCCGGTCGACATGTTCCCGCACACGCCGCACGTCGAAGCGGTCGCGCTCCTCACGCGCACCTAGGCGATTAGCGCCAGATCGCGCCGAGCCGGTCGGCGTGCCCTGCCGGGACGGCCTGCGCCTTGCCCGCCGAGTAGCGGGCCGCCGTCCACGCGCCGACGGCGGCGTCGAGCAGGTCAGCCTCAGGGATTCCTCGCACGGCTCCGGGCAGCTTGATCCCCGCATCGGCGAGGATCTCCCGCCGCCGCTCGAGTCCCTCCGGCGTGTGCTTCGACTCGAAGACGTGCGACCCGGAGAGCTCGCAGAACGAGACCTCGGGGTGCATCTCGATCACGCGCTCGTCGACCTCTGCGAGTGCGTGCACCTCGAGGATCTTCTTGCCGAGCGCGAACGCCTGCTGGGAGAGGCCCTTGCCGGTGATCGTCCGCGTGATCTCGTTCGCCTCCGAGAACGTGCGAGCCTCGAGGGCGGCGCGCGGCGGAGTCGGGAAGACGCTGCTCGCCCGGCTGCCGCCGACGAAGGCCCGCGCCGCTGCGTCGGCCGCGCGTGCACCGAGCCCGGGCGGGTCGATCGGGATGTCGACCGCGATCACCTGCGCGCGAAGCGACAGCACCTCGGCGAAGGTGACATGGGTCGAGACCTCGACGTCCCCGCTAGGGTCGAGCGAGACCGCCACCCAGCCCTTGCGGTAGCCGTCGACACCGGCCACGAGCACGCTCGCCTCGACCTGTGGACCGCGCTTCGGTGTCTCCGGCGACGGTGGATCGAGCCGCGGCGCGGGAACGGAGTTCCGAAAGCCGAGCTGGACGATTCGCGCGAGGACGACGTTCATCGCCTCGGGGGTGTCGAGCGGCACCTCGGCGACCGGCTTCCCGTCTGCATTCCTGAGCACGACGGTTCCAGACTTCGTCCCGTCCGCAGCATGGGTGAACTCGAGCGACAGATCGAGCCGCGCGTCGTTGAGCGCCCGCCTGATCGGGTCGTCGAGGTCGTCGCGCATGGCGGAACGCTAGAGGACTAGCGCCGTTCGCGTCTCAGCCGCTCCACCTTCGCCTCGTCTGCGGCGAGCTGCTCGGGGTGGACGTCGTCAGCGTCCTCGGGTTCTCGTCGCGCGGCTCGATCACGATTCCGTTCGGGAGGTCGTGAACGAGCGCCTCACCGGCGTCGCGCGCCGCCGATCGTCAGCCGGCACAGCAGCTCCGCCCCGGCCGTGTCCGCCGGTCGAGTCGGGAAGCGGTCCTCGCTCCGGACCGGCTCGATCGTCGCCGTCACCGGCGGCCGTGTCTCGCGCGTCAGGAGCACGATCTTCGCGGGCATCCGCTCGATCACGTCCGCGTCGAGGTCGTAGACACCCGCGCGGCTGTAGATGTGAGCCGGGGCGCGCCCGCGGCGGCGCAGCGCGTGCCAGAGCAGATCGGCGTTCGCGAGCAGGAACCCGAAGGCGATCGCTGGGAGGGCAGGCAGGCCGCCGCGGTGGGCCTTCACCGAGAGGATGAGCGTGCACGCCGTCAGGGCAGTCATCGCGAACCACGTCCAGCCGGGCCGGAGCCCGAAGCGTGCGTGCCGCCGCGACGAACAGCGCGAAGAAGAGGATGTCCGGTGGGCCCGAGGTTCGCAGTGCTGTGCCCGCCGGGAACGCGAAAGGCGATCGAGATGTGCTCGAAGACGCTCGGGTGGTCGCTCGTGATCTTTCGGTCGGGCCGAAGAAGACGAGACCAGATGTCGACCCACGGGATGATCACCGCGACCAGCGCCGCCCAGGCGACGTTCTCGAAGAACGACAGGAACCAGAAGCCGAGCGAACGAGCGCGAACAGCTTGGCCAGGTTGAAGAGGACGTCGAGGTCGGCGAGCCCCGCTGCACCGCGACAGCGACCAGCGCGACGCCGGCGACCGGCAAGAGCCGGGCTTGAACGCCAGCGGCAGCAGCAGCAGAACCAGCGCGAGCGTCGCCGGGATGAGGACGAGCGCGATGAAGAGGACGTCCGGCCAGAGGCCCGCTCTCCAGAGATGATCGGCGCCGGCGGTGTACGCGGCGATCGCCGCCGTCAGGCCCGCGAGCGAGTGCCCGGCGGGGTCCGCCTCAGTACGGCGGCAACTCTTGCCACCACGGACCGAGCGCCTTGAAGGCGTTCCAGAACGCGGTCTTCGCCGGCGCCTCGTCGAGCGCGGCGTCGATGTCCGGGACGACGAGCGCCTCGACGGTCGCCGGTGAAGCGCTGGAGCCCCTCGGTCGCCGGCGTCGACCGGATCGGAGAGCGGGAACTTGAGCGCGTTGGCGAACTCGACCGTCGGCTCGCCCATCAGCACGAGCAGCTTCGGCTGGACGATGTGCAGCTCCTGCGGTCAGCCACGGCATGGCTTCCTCGGATCCTGGCCGGCGAACTTGAGGCAGTTCGTCCCGTAGACGGACATCGGGTCGACCCGCAGCCGCTGCAGCGACTTCAGCAGGGCCTGGCCCGCTCGTCCGTAGAAGGCGACGCCCTCCTGCACCTCGGAGGGCTTCGGCTCGTACTTGAGCAGGAAGACGTCTGCCAGCGGATGCCCGGAACCGAGCACGGGCACGTGCGTCTCGTCACCTGCGCGGCCGATCTCGTCGCCGAGCTCGTTGATCTCGGAGATCGCCTTCTGCAGGTAACGCTGGTAGATCTCGTCGGTAGGCACGGCAGCGCTCACGGGAGTCCTGTCTCGGTTCTCTCCTAGCGCACCTTTTCCTTGACCTGGGCCACCCACTTGAGGCTCTGGAGGTAGGCGAGCGACTTCGGCCGGCGCAGCACCTCGGCCGTGCGCAGCGAGAGGAGGAACTCCTCCGGCCCGTCGAACGCACGCATCCGCAACGCCCCGGTGCCGACTCCCTGGAGGACGTGCGCATCCGAGCCGGCGCCTGCCGGCAGCCCGTACTTCCGCGCGAAGCGCACCGCCTCGTCGTTGTAGCCCTCGAAGAGCAGCCGTGCGTTGTAGACCTCGAGCACGTCGATCTCGTGCAGGTGCCGGTGCACGGTGGCCGGGAACGGAATCGCGTGCATCCGGTCGAACGGGTGGGGGAGGTAGACGACGCCCTCCTGCTCGCGGATCGCGGCGACCGTCTCGGCGAACGACATGCCGCGGGGGATCTCCTCGCGCAGGAAGAGCCCGATCACCTCGCCCTGGTCGTCCGTCTTCACCTCCTCGCCGGGAATCACGATCAGGTCGCGTCCGCGGGCGCGCTGCGACCGCCTCCTGGGCGCCGCCGAAGACGTTGTGGTCCGTGATCGCGATCGCGCCGAGACCCTCCGCCTCCGCGTGGTCGAGCAGCTCGTCCACCTCGATCGAGCAGTCGTGCGACCACGTGCGTGTGCATGTGCAGGTCGGCGATGATCCAGGGCCGGTCGGCGAGCGGGTCCGCGTCGCGCTTGCGGGCTCCGCCGCCTGCCGGCGAGGCCGCGTACATCTCGTCGAGGTCCTTCGCCACCGCGGCGAAGCTCTGGTCTTCGGCGCGGGCGCGCGCTTCCGGCCGCGACGCTCGCGCAGCGCATCGTCCTCGACGAGCCGTGCGACCGCCGCAGCGGCGAGCTCGGGCTGCTCGAAGCACGCCCGGAGGATCGGCAAGCACAGCGCCGGCGGCCGCCGCCTCGAGCCGCAGCCGGCAGAGCCGGTCGGGGCCGGCACGACGATCGCTGCCTCCGCGAGGATCGCCGGCGCGGGCCTGCGGCCGGCGGCCGGAGCGGACGTGCACGCGGTCACGCAGCACGAGTGGGATTCCGGGCCGTGTCGGAGAGCGGCTTCGTCCGGACGAGCACGGCGTCCCAGCCGGGGAGGTCGCGGAACGAGCGAAGCGCAGCCCGCGCGACCGGGAGTGAGCCGGAATGGAGCTCGATCGCGATCAGCTTTCGCTTCGTCGCCGGGCTTGAACAACTCGGTGTCGACTCCGGGAGACACGACGCGGTAGTCGCCGGGGAAGCGCTCGGCGGCGGCCGCGGCCGTCTGCCTGGACGTCGCGAGGAGGGCGTCGATGCGAGCGAGCAGCTTCTCTCTGAGCGCGCGTCGCGGCGGATAGCCGAGCCGCTCGGGCGAGAAGAACGTCGCGACGCCGAGCGCCTCCGAGTCGCGCAGGGCGAGGTACGAGATGCTCGGCAGTCCGGGCTCGAAGCCGTGGACGACGTCGAAGCTCCCCTGCTGGAGCGCCAGGTGCAGGTTCGCGCGCACGCCGACCGGGACGCCGAGGCTCGACCGGCGCGACACCGGCACGGCCGCGCCGATCGCGATCACGTCGGCGTCCTCGCCGCGCGCGAGCGCACGCCGGCCGGCGATCAGGTCCGCCGTGCGGGCGGAGGGGGCCAGCACGGTGACCGAGTGGCCGAGCGCTCTCAGCTCCTTGGCGATCCCGGCGACGTGCTCGTTGACATCGTGCGGCTGTGACCACCCGAAGGGGCTCACAAGGCAAATCTTCACGCAGCGAGTCTAGTTAGAGTCGCTCGATGAAGATCCGCGCCGCTGTGCTCGAGGAGTTCGGTGCGCCGTTGACCGTGCAAGAGCTCGATCTCGCCGAGCCGAAGGCCGGCGAAGTGCTCGTCCGGCTCGTCGCGTGCGGCGTCTGCCACACCGACCTCTACACGGCGTCCGGCGCCGACCCGTCAGGCTACGCACCGACGGTGCTGGGTCACGAGGGCGCCGGCGTCGTCGAGCGCTCGGCGAAGGCGTCACCTCGCTGGAGCGCGGCGACCACGTCGTCACGCTCTTCTCGCCCCAGTGCCGGGAGTGCGTCCACTGCCGCTAGCACGCGCACGAACCTCTGCCTCGCGATTCGCGAGGAGCAGGGCAAGGGCCACCTCCCGGACGGAACGACCCGGCTCTCGCGGGACGGCGAGCCGATCCGCCACTTCATGGGGACGTCGACGTTCGCCGAGTACACCGTGATGCCCGAGATCGCGCTGGCGAAGATCAACAGAGACGCGCCGCTCGACCGCGCCTGCCTGTTCGCCTGCGGGCTCTCGACCGGGATCGGGGCGGCGATGAAGACGGCGTGCGGTCGAGAGCGGCTCGACCTGCGTCGTCTTCGGTGCCGGAATGGTCGGTCTCGGGGCGGTCGCCGGCTGCCGCCTCCAGGGCGCGGAGCGGATCATCTGCGTCGACCTCTCGAGCGAGCGGCTCGAGCTCGCCAAGGGTCAGGGTGCGACCGAGACGATGGCCGGCGGACCCGACGTGGTCGAACAGATTCTCGAGCTGACAGGAGGCTTCGGAGCCGACTACACCTTCGAGGCGACCGGCAACGTCGCGGTCATGCGCCAGGCGGTCGAGTCGGCCCGGATGGGTTGGGGGCTTTGCACCGTCGCGGGCGTGGCCGGGAAGGGCGAGACGCTCGAGGTCGTGCCGCGCTACCTGATCACCGGCCGGCGCGTTGCGGGCTCGTCGTTCGGCGGGATCAAGGGCCGCGACGAGGTGCCGCAGCTCGTCGACCTCTGGCTCGAGGGCAAGCTGGACGTCGATCCGTTCCTCTCGCACACACTCACGCTCGACGACGTGAACCGTGGCTTCGAGCTGATGCATGCTCAGGATGGGATCCGCAGCGTGATCCGCTTCGACTAGCGGGATGGCCACGGAGACGGGTCACACGCATGATCCAGGGGATCCGCCCTACGTCTCCACGGGCGAGCTTCCACCGGCCGATCTCGCCAGCAGGCTCGTGGCCGAGGCGCACGAGCGCTATCGGTCGACAGACGACGGAGCGGTTTCGGAGGTCTACCCTGCGCTCGCGCGCGTGCCGCCGGACCTGTTCGGCATCTGCGTCGTGGCGACGCACGGCGCCGTCTTCTCGGTCGGAGATGCGGAGGTCGAGTTCACGATCATGAGCGTTGCGAAGCCGTTCGTCTTCGCTCTCGTCTGCGAGAGCCTGGGGCCGGACGAAGCGCGCCGCCTACTCGGTGCCAACAGCACGGGCCTCGCGTTCAACTCGCTGGCAGCGATCGAACGGAGCCCTGACGGGCGAACGAACCCGATGGTGAACTCGGGTGCGATTGCGGCGGCAAGCCTCGTTCCCGGCTCGAACGCGGACGCGAGGTGGGAGTACGTCCGCGACGGCCTCTCCCGCTTCGCCGGCCGCGAGCTCTCCCTCGACGACGAGACGTACCGGTCCGCGTCCGAGACCAACAGCCGCAACCAGAGCATCGCCCGCCTGCTCCAGAGCTACGGCCGGATTCATTGCGATCCGTCCGAGGCCACGGACCGCTACACGCGCCAGTCCTGCCTGAACGTCACCGCCCGGGATCTCGCCGTCATGGGCGCCACGCTCGCCGACGGCGGCGTCAACCCGCTCACCGGCGAGCGAGTGGTCGACTCGAACACCTGCCGGTACACGCTCGCGGTGATGGCCACCGCCGGTCTCTACGAGACCTCCGGGGACTGGCTGTACGACGTGGGGCTGCCCGGGAAGAGCGGCATCGGCGGCGGGATCGTCACCGTTGCTCCCGGCAAGGGTGGGATGGGGACGTTCTCGCCGCGGCTCGACGCTGCCGGGAACAGTGTCAGGGGCCAACTCGCCGCCAGGTTCGTGTCGAGGCGGCTCGGGCTCGACGTGTTCCTCTCTCAGCCTGTCACGGGCTGAGCCGGTCGAGCTGCAGCACCAGCTCGTGCTGCCGGTGCGCCTGCGTGCCGCCGAGGCCCGCGATAGCGGCGTTGAACGGATCGCCCTCCGGCCCGTTCAGCCACTGCAGCGGCATTGCCTCGCCGAGCGCCTGCAGCAGCCCGTGCGCCGCTTCCTCGTCACGTGCGACGCCTTGCAGCAACGATGTCCGGCCGCCCTTGCTGCGGAAGACGACGGCGCCGCGCTCGCTCTGCGAGGCCCTCGACCTCGTCGAGGTTCGCGACCGACTCGTCGGCACGCTGCCACGGCTCCCGCTCCGCCGCTCGCGCCGGATCCGCTCCTGCGCCTGCTCGAGCGGGACACGTCGGGCGCTCGGGCCGTCGCCGGGACACGGGAGTCGCATCGAGCGTCCAGACCTCGAGGTCGCGGACGTGCTCGAAGCCGAGCTTCTCGTAGAGCCGGATCGCCGGCTCGTTCTGGACCAGCACCTCGAGCCAGACCTCGCGCAGGCCGCGGTCGCGCGCGACGTCGAGGACACCGCGCATCAGCTCCTCGCCCACGCCCTGTCGCACGGTGCGCGGTGGAGATCCCGATGCCCGCGATCCAGCCGCGGTCGCCGCGAATCGCCAGCTTGCAGATGCCCGGCCGGCTCGCCGTCGACGATCGCGACCCGGGACGCGTCGAGGTCGTCGTCCCAGATCCTCGACATGAACCGGAACGTGTCCTCGTCGAGGGTGAAGGGCGTGTAGTAGCCCTCGTAGCCGGCGTTGAAGATCTCCGCCAGCTCGGCGTGAGTGAAGCGAGAGGCGGGCTCGAGCGCGACGGTTGCCATCGCGCCCGAGCCTACCCAGGCGTTACGCCGAGGCGGACGCCTTCGTCTTCGTCAGCGCGTTCTGGGCGATGAACTTCTCCGTCGCCTCGTACGCCTCGTCGTCGACGATCTGCACCGGCGGCGACTTCATCAGGTAGCTCGACGGGCCCTCGAGCGCGCCGGCGATGCCGTTGTTCAGTGCCAGCTTGGCCATCCGGACGGCGTCGATGACGATGCCGGCCGAGTTGGGGGAGTCCCAGACCTCGAGCTTGAGCTCGATGTTCAGCGGCACGTCGCCGAAGGAGGTGCCCTCCATCCGGATGAACGCCCACTTGCGGTCGGTGAGCCACGGCACGTAGTCGGACGGGCCGACGTGCACGTTGCCCTCGCCCATGTCGTAGTCGAGCATCGACGTGACGGCGTTGGTCTTCGAGATCTTCTTCGACTCGAGGCGCGTGCGCTCGAGCATGTTGAGGAAGTCCGAGTTGCCGCCGACGTTCAGCTGCATCGTCCGATCGAGATGGACGCCACGCTCGCGGAAGAGGCTCGTGAGCACGCGGTGCGTGATCGTCGCCCCGACCTGGGACTTGATGTCGTCGCCGATGATCGGCAGGCCCTTCTCCTCGAAGCGCTTCTGCCAGTACGCCTCGCGCGCGATGAAGACGGGCATGCAGTTGACGAGCGCGACACCGGCCTCGAGGCACTGCTCGGCGTACCACTTCGCGGCGGCCTCGGAGCCGACCGGCAGATAGCTGACGACGACGTCGGTCTTCGTCTCGCGGAGGATCCCGACGATGTCGTCCGTCTCGCCCGGGGACTTCGTCACGACCTCGGAGATGTACTTGCCGAGGCCGTCGTGGGTCATGCCACGATTGACGGTGATGCCGGTCTTCGGCACGTCGGCGAACTTGATCGTGTCATTCGGGTGCGCCCAGATCGCATCGGCGAGATCCTTGCCGACCTTGTCGGTCGTCACGTCGAATGCGGCCGTGAACTCGATGTCGGAGATGTGGTAGCCGCCGAGGTTCACGTGCATCAGGCCGGGCACGAACTGGTCGTCCGGCGCGTCCTTGTAGTACTGCACGCCCTGGACGAGGGAGTTCGCGCAGTTGCCGACTCCGACGATCGCGACGCGGACCTTGTCCTTCCCGCGGGCCTTACCGTTCGTCGAGCCGTTGCCCGAGCCGTTCGTGGAAGCCATGGTGTCCTTTCGATTGCTTGCAAAGGGGATCTCGAGTGCGTCGGAGAGCGTGACGAGCACGAGGTCGTTGACGTTGAGCTTGCGGCGCCGGGCTGCTGCCTTGAGCTCGCGGCGGAGCTCCGGCGGCATGCGCAGCACGACCGCTCCGGCCGCACCGGGGATCGCCTTCCGGCGGCGTCCGCTGGGGGAGAACGGAACGCCGAAGCGCTCCGCAAGGAGCGCGACGGCGACGTCGTTCAGGTTCGACTCGCGACGGGCGACCTCGCGCACGACCGCCCGCTTGATCGCGGGCGGCATGCGCACGAGGACGCTCGTGCGGTCAGTTCGTGAAAGTGCTAGCAGTCAAACTGCTAGCACTATAGCGAGAGCGAGCGCTGAGCGCTAGAAGTCCAGCGCGGCCCTCACGGCTCGGTTCTCGGTCAGTGTGACCGTGCAGGCGGCGGTGGTCGTGCCGACGCAGGCGTGCGTGGGCGTGGACTGGTACGGCGCCTGCCAGCCCAGGAAGATATTGGGTGTCGAGGCCGTCAGCGTCACCGTCGTCCCCGGTGCGAACAGGAAGGAGCACGTGACGCCGACGTTCGCGGACAAGGTGTTGTTGTAGAACGGCAGCGCGCAGGACGACTTCCCGGTCATGTCGGCGGGGCTCACCGCGACCGTGCCCGTTGCCGCGTTCGAGCAGTACGAGGTAGGCCCGAAGGGGCTGCTGCAGTCCCAGACCTCATTCCGGGAGCTCAGCGCGACCTGGAGCGTCATCCTGGCGACCGGGTGTTCACAGGTGATGCTGACCGCGTCCGAGTCGAGGGCGGTCGTGTAGGTCACCTTCGTCACTCCCTGCGCGCCGCCGGGGGCGCCGCACGGCGATCCGTTGAGACTCGTGAGGGACGCCGCGCCGCCGCCGGGTGTCCCGGCAGGCCCTTGCGGGCCGGTCGCGCCTGGCGTGCCCGGCTCGCCCGCCTCGCCCTTCTCGCCCCGCTCGCCCTTGGCGCCGGCGGCACCGGCCGCTCCCGCTGGGCCGGTCTCGCCCTTGACCCCGGCAACGCCGTTGGCGCCGGGGAGCCCGTCCTTGCCGTCGACGCCGTCGGCGCCGCGCGCTCCGGCCGGCCCGGGGTCGCCCTTCTGTCCTTCCTGGCTCCAGGTGATCTGCGTCTCGAGGCTCGTGCAGCGGCTGAGGAGCGAGGTGCTCGGGCCGGACGGGTCGATCAGCCTGATCGTGCCGGTGGCCTTCAGCTTGCACGCCGTGTAGACGGTGCTGTCGGCAGGGATCGTCGCCCAGGCGACACCTCCGGCCAGGGCGGCGCCGAGCGCGAGCCCGGCGAGCATGATGCGGGTGCGAGTTTTCATGGTTCTCCTTGTCGGGGTTACGTGCTCTCGCCGGGCGGTGCCGGGCCGCCGGCACCACCCGTGAGAACGCGCCAGTTCTGACCGTAGGAGAAGGCGTGGTGGCTCGCCCCGGGGAAATCCCTAGGGTCGTCAGCGCACGACGACGGGGTGCCGCACCACGGCACCGAAGAGGTATCCGTTCTCGTTGAACGGCGTCGTCGACGGCTGAGCTCGGCCGTCCTCGTCCGTCGCGCGCGCCCAGAGCTCGTAGGCGCCCGGGCGTTGCGCGGGGAGGTGGACGTGCCAGCGTGCCCACGCGCCGGGAGTGTTCGGTCCGCGAACCCGGGCGTGCTGCCAGGTCGCGCCCTGGTCGATGCTCACCTCCACGCGGCGAATCGCGCTCGTGCCGGACCATGAGCGGCCGGCGACGGTCACGTGGCGGCCGGCCGGGAATTGCGCGCCCCGGACGAGCTCGAACGCCGACTTCACGACCTGCGTCGTGATCGGCGGAGAGTCGGCCGGGTAGTCGCCGCCGGTCAGGCGGTACCACTTCGTGTTCCAGGGCGAGAACAGAGGCTGGTCGGAGACCTCGATCTGGCCGACCCACTTGATGCTCGCGATCCCGATCCAGCCCGGCACGACGAGCCGGAGTGGAAATCCGTGGTCCGGCGGAAGCGGCTCGCCGTTCATCTCGTAGGCCAGCAAGACGTCGTCGAGAGCCTTGGAGACGGGGAGCGGGCGGCGAACGTGTCCGTAGTCGACGCCGCCGGTGACCACGCTCGCGTCGAGCCCGACCGGAAGGACGTCCACCGCGTTGCGCTTGATGCCCGCGCGTTCCAACACCTCGGACAATCGGACGCCGCGCCACCTGGCGACGCCGATCGCTCCCAGCGTCCACTGGGTCCCGGGCGCGGGTGTGCCCTGCTGGCTCGCGAAGAAGCTACGACCGTTGCCTGCACACTCGATGAACTGGGTCGTCGTGTGCGAGGGGAGCCGGCGCAGTTGCTGGTAGGTGAATTCGGCGCCGTCGCCCCGGAGCCCGCTACCGAAGACGCGTAGCCGCCACGTCGTGGCATCGATCACGGGCGTGGCAGTGTGGTCACGGACGAAGAAGCGCTCGTTCGGCGTCGTGTAGCCGAGACCGGGAACCGCGTCCCAGCGCATCTCGGCGTTCGTCCCGAAATTGACGAACCATTCCGGCGGCAGCGGCTTCACGATCGGGGAATCCGCCCGTGTCGCCGCGCGCGCGACGCCCGTCGGGACGGCGCGCGACAGGCCGGCGACGAGCGGTAGGGCGGCGCCCCACTTGAGCAACTGGTTGCGGGTCAGTCCGAGCGAGTGCTCCCACTGCTCCGCTCGCGTCTCGAGGTACAGCTCCTCGTTCTCCAGCATCGAAGACTCCTTCGTGATTCGACTTGGCACGACGGTCTTGCTTATGGTAGATATAAGCATATCTTCTCTACTAACAAAGTTGACAAAGCAGTGAATCGAATTCACGTCCTGGACACCAAGGCGGCGCAGGTCCGCGCGTACGAGGAGCTCGTCGTTGCGATCGGGACGGCCGGCGCTCCTCTGAAAGCACGTGGCATTCCCGTCGTCGAGGTGGAGTCGCTTCTCGCTGCCGCCCTCTACGTGCGGGGCGCGCGCCCCGCGGTGCTGCGGGTGTCGCTTGCGGACCCGTTCGCGTTCTTCGACGTCCTTCTCGACCGCGACGAAGCGCAGACGCGGCTCGTCGCATGACGGACGCTCAGCCGCCCAGGATCGACCTGCATCGACACATCTGGCCGACGGAGTTCGTCGCGGCGCTCTCGGGACGTCGAACGCCGCCTCTCCTCGACGGCGACCGACTCGTGACAGCGGAAGGTGCCTTTCCGATCGAGCGGGACGCCTATTCCGCCGATCGGTGCCTCGCGGACCTCGATGCGCACGCGATCGACCTCGCCGTCGTCTCGCTCCAGCCGACGCTTGGGGTCGACCGGCTCCAGGCGCGTGAGGCCTCAGGGCTTCATGCGCTCTGGGGTGCCGGCGTCCAGGATCTCATCGTGCGCTCGAGGGGACGCCTTGCAGCCTTCTCCGCCGGTTGTGTCCAGGACGGTTTTGCGGGCCTGTGTGTCTCGGCAGAAACGCTCCACGATCGTGACCGCATCACCCGGATCGCGAACTCCCTTTCGGAGCATGGGCAGGCGCTCTTTGTCCATCCGGGACCGGGTGCGCATCGCGACAACGCCCCTGCGTGGTGGGGGCCAGGCGTCGACTACACGGCGCAAATGCAGGCGGCCTATGCGGCCTGGCTCGACTACGGCGTCCAGCGCTGGCCGTCGCTGCCTGTCGTCTTCGCGATCCTTGCCGGAGGCGCGCCGTTCCAGCTCGAACGCCTCGAGGCGCGCGGCCTCGACAGCTCGCGCCTCACAACCGCGAACATCTACTTCGACACGGCGTCGTACGGCCGGCGATCGCTCGAATTCTGCCTCGCCACCTTCGGCGTCACACGTCTCGTCTACGGCAGCGATGCCCCGGTCATCGACGCCGCGCCGACGCTCTCCGCTATCCACGCCCTCGGAAAGGCCACCGCTGATGCGATCTGCAGCCTCAACCCGTCCACCCTCATTGCCGCCTGACCCGGTGAGATGGATCAGTCGCCGCGTTCCGGACCGTCGCGACCTCGCGCGCGCGGAGCTACGAGCGCTCGCCGAGACGATTGGGCTTGCGCCAGAGGTATGGCAGCAACAGGTCCGCAACGACCGAGACCGCCGGCACTACGTCCAACTGCACCGCGACCCGCATGTCGACGTCTGGCTGATCTGCTGGACGAGCGAGCAGGACACCGGCTTCCACGACCATGATGTTTCCTCCGGAGCCGTCTACGTCTGCAGCGGCGATCTTGCCGAGGACCGCTTCGAGCTGAGCGACGGCATCCTGCGCCGCCGAACGGTGCCCCGGCCGCAAGGGACGGCATTCGACTTCGACGCGTCCCACGTGCACTGCGTTCGCCATGCCGGTGGCGAGGAGCCTGCCGTCTCGATCCACGTGTACTCGCCTGCGCTCTGGCGGATGGGCTACTACGAAGTCGGCGACAGCGGCCTCCTGCAACGAGTCTCCGTCAGCTACGCCGAGGAGATCGCAGCGGCGTGAGCGTCGACGAACGGGTTCGGCCCCACGGCGCGGGGATCGCGTCGGACTGGCCGCTGTTCCAGCTGCGGCTCGCGACGGATCGGCTCGAGCTTCGGCCGCCGACCGACGACGAGATCGCCGAGCTCGCTCGCGTCGCCCGGCGAGGGATCCACGGCGACGACGTGATGCCGTTCGCGAACGGCTGGACCGACTATCCAGAGCATGAGTTCGGCCGCCGGTTTGCGCAGTACTTCTGGTCGCAACGTGCCGGCTGGCGCGTCGATGCCTGGGCGCTGCCGTTCGCCGTCTTCCTCGACGCCGAGCCGGTTGGGGTCCAGCAGGTCACCGCCCAGGCTTTTCCGATCCTCCGCACGGTCGGGACGGGCTCCTGGCTCGCTCGGGTGCATCAGCGCCGCGGCATCGGTAGCGAGATGCGCGCCGCGGTGCTCCACTTCGCATTCACGGCGCTAGACGCAGAGGTCGCCGTCACCGGCGCCTACAGCTACAACGAGGGCTCGATCGGCGTCTCGCGGAAGCTCGGATACGAGGCGAACGGCACGCGGCGAGACATCGTCCGCGGCGCTGCGGCCGACGCGTTGCTCTTTCGACTCGCGCGAGAGCAGTGGTTTGCGACCGCGCGCCCCGATGTCACGATCGACGGCTTTGGGGCGTGTGCCGACCTCTTCGGCGTCGGCCAGCCACACAACTGATCGCCAGTCCGGCGCCTGCGTGCTCTCGCGAAGCGGTGCCGGGCCGCCGGCACCACCTGCGAGAAACGCGCCGTCTCCCACTGTACGAGGGCGGCGTTCCGCTCGCACCGGGGAAAACCCTAGGCTTGCGGAAGATGCTGATCGGCCGCGAGGTGGAGTCCGCGAGGCTTGCGACGGCGCTCGCCTCCGCGCGGGCCGGTGCCGGCGCGGCCTACCTGCTCGTCGGCGAGCCGGGCATCGGCAAGACGACGCTGCTTCGCGGCCTGGTCGAGCCAGGCCGGAGAGATGACCGTGCTCGAGACGGCCGGCGTCGAGTCCGAGGCGGATCTCCCGTACGCGGCGCTGATCGACGTGCTCCAGCCGGTGCTGCATCGCCTCGACGCGCTTCCGGAGGCGCAGGCGGTCGCGCTGTCGACCGCGCTCGCGCTCGGTCCGCCCGGGGTCGTCGATCGCTTCGCCGTCGGGGTTGCGACGCTCGGGCTGCTCGGCGGCAGCGGCCGAAGACGGCCCGGCGCTGATCGTCGTCGACGATCTGCAATGGGTCGACTCGGCGTCCCGCGACGCGCTCTCGTTCGCAGCACGGCGTCTCACTGGTATCCCCGCGATCTTCGTCGCCGCTCAACGGGCCGGCGCGGCGCCCGTGCCCGGCTCTGCAGGTCGTGCCGGTCGGCCCGCTCGACCGTGAAGACGCGACTCGGGTGCTGGCCGAGAACGAAGGACGGATTGCGCCTGAGGTGCTGGCGAGGATCCTCGATGCCGCTCACGGGAACCCGCTCGCGCTCGTCGAGCTGCCACACCTGCTGACCGCCGGGCCAGCTCGCCGGAACCGAGGTGCTTGCGAATCCGATCCCGACGGCGAACGGTCTCGAGCGTGCCTTCGCTGCGCGGCTCGCGCCCCTCTCCGCCGGCGGCCGCCTGGCGACCGTCGTTGCTGCGGCGGACAGCTCCGGCACCGCCGGGTGTCGTGCTCGGCGCGTTCGGCTCGCTGGGGATCGCCGAGCAGGATCTCGGCGAGGTCGAGTCCCTGGGATCTGCTGCAGATCGAGGCGAACCGGCTCGAGTTCCGCCATCCCCTCGTCCGGTCCGCCGCCTACCACGGCGCCGACCCGGCCGAGCGGCGACGCGTGCACGCCGCGCTCGCGGACGCAGAGTCCGATCCCGATCGCCGCGCGTGGCATCGGGCCGCGGCGACAGTAGGGCTCGACGACGTGATCGCGGACGAGCTCGATCGCGCCGGGGTCCGGGCTCTCGCCCGAGGTGCCTTCGGCGCAGGCGCGGCCGCCCTCGAGCGGGCCGCTTCGCTGACCGAGGCTCGCGACGCGCGCGGCGCGCGGGTGCTGCGCGCGGCAAACGCCATGGATGCCGCCGGAAATCTCGTGCGGAGCGAGGCGCTCGCCCACGAGGCGGCGGATCTGATCGACGATCCACGCCTCCATGCCGAGCTCGTCATCCTGCTCGGCCGCCTGCGGATGGCGGGCGGGGAGGTGGAGGCGGGACACTCGATGTTGCTGGAGGAGGCAGAGCGAATCGGCGAGCTCGATCCGGCGCTTGCTGCCGCACTGCTCAGCTTCGCGGCGAACCTGCCGGTGTTCCGACTCGAGGGTTTTGCGGCCGTCGAGCTGACCGAGCGCGCGTGGACGCTCGGCGATCCCACGCGGCCACGAATGCCGGCGGAGCGCAACGCCTATGCGCTCGCGAAGACGATGGCCGGCGACGTCACCGGCCCTGCCCTGCTCGTCGAGCTTGCGCTGGAGGCCTCGAAGGACGTGGAGACCGGGCACCAGATGGGTGCCGCGCTCGGGTGGCCGCTCGTCTGGGTGGAGGAGTACGCCGTCGCCCGCACCCTGCTCACCTGGGCGGTGGGCGTGCAGCGGTCGGGCGGCTCGCTCCTGCACCTGCCGCAATCGCTGATCGAGCTCGCCGAGCTCGACTTCCGCGTCGGCCGCTGGGTGCCTGCCCTCGCGGGAGCCTACGAGGCGATCGCGTTGTTCGAAGAGACGGCCCAGCACACCGAGCTCGGGTTCGCGCAGGCGACGATCGCGCGCATGGAGGCCGCGCTCGGCCGGGACGAGGAGTGCCGCCGCCGGGCGCAGGCCGGCTTCGCCGCCGACGCCGCATCCGGCCTCCTGCTCGCGAGCGTGCTGGCCGGCGCGGCGCTCGGACTGCTGGAGCTCGGCCGGGGCGATCCCGACGCCGCGATCGTGGCGCTCGAGCCGGTGGAGCGAATCGTCGAGGAGGGAAAGCTCGGTGAGCCGTGGCTCGTGCAGTGGGCGCCCGACCTGATCGAGGCGTACAGCCGCGTCGGACGTGCCGATCGCGCTGTCGAGGTCCTCGGGACCTTCGAGCGTCAGGCGCAGGCCACCGGCCGCATCTCTGCGCAGGCCGCCGCAGCTCGTTGCCGTGGCCTCCTCACTCCGGACGACACGTTCGAGGGGCCGTTCGATGCCGCACTCGCGCTGCACGAGCTCGTGCCGACGCCGTTCGAGCGGGGCCGGACCGAGCTCGCCTACGGTGAGCGGCTGCGGCGAACGCAGAAGCGGACGAAGGCGCGCGAGCGGCTGCGGGCCGCGCTTCAGATCTTCGAGGGGCTCGGGGCGGAGCCGTGGGCCGAGCGTGCTCGCACCGAGCTGCGGGCGTCAGGCCAGTCGGTGCGGACGCCCGAGCAGCAGGTGGAGGACGCTCTCACGCCGCAGGAGCTGCAGGTCGCCGCGCTCGTCGCAGGCGGCGCGACGAACCGGGAGGCCGCTGCCGCTCTGTTCCTCAGCGTGAAGACGATCGAGTTCCACCTCGGGCACGTCTACCGCAAGCTCGGCATCCGCTCCAGGACCGAGCTCGCGCGCGTCGTCGAATCGACGGTCTAGGAGCGACGACCGCAGCTCGCGGCGGACGTGCAGGATCCGCTGCAGCACGGTGAACCACGCCGTCACGGCGAGGACTCCGATCGCCCACGGCAGCACACCCCACGGCGCGAGCACGAGCCCGGCAGAGATCACGATGACGCGCTCGGCGCGCGAGCCGATGCCGACGTCGCCCTTGATCCCGAGGCCCTCCGCCTTGGCGCGGGCGTACGGGACGAGGAACGAGCCGCCGATCGCTGCGACGGCGAACGCGAGCGCGAGCTCCTGGCCGTCACGCATGAAGACCAGCGAGATCGAGCCGAGCATCAACCCCTCGCCGACGCGGTCGAGCGTCGAGTCGAGGAAGCCGCCGAACGGCGTCTGCTTTCCGCCCGCCCGGGCGAGAGCGCCGTCGAGGATGTCCAGCACCGAGCCGACGACGAACGCGAGCGCGCCGGTCCAGAAGAAGAGCACCTCGTTCCGGTACTCGAAGTAGACGAGCACCGCGCCGACCGCGCAGAGCGTCACGCCGGCGGCAGTGAGCATGTTCGGCGTCACCCGCGTGCGGGCGAGGCCCGTCATCGAGCGGGCCGCGATCACTCGCGCGCCCGAGGTGTACGCGGTCTTGACGCTCATGCCACGGCGTGCGAGCGGAGATGCCGCCACGGGCGGTAGACGATCGCCGCTGCGATTCCGGCGACCAAGATGCCCGCGGCGATGTCGAGCCAGAAGTGGTTGCCGGTCGCCATCACGCTGAACCAGACCCAGGGAGGCCACGCCAGCCAGAGCGCCTTCGCCCAGCGCGAGCGGACGACGACCGCCATCGTGACCCCGACGATCAGCGCGTCACAGGAGTGGAGGCTCGGCATCGCTGCGTAGGGGTTTGCGGAGAACTGGACGATGCTCGAGTTGTGCGTCAGGGCCGCGTGCTGGGCGAGTGTGTCTGCGAACCCGGCCTGCGGGAACATTCTCGGCGGCGCCGTCGGGAAGATGACGTAGCCGACGAGGCCGATCAGGTTCGCGACGATCAGCGTGTTCCGGAACCGGATGAAGCGCTCGTGCGCGCGGAAGTAGATGTACAGCAGCGCGATTCCGACGACGGCGAACTGCGAAAGCCAGTACGTGTACGAGGTCGCCTGGACCAGCACCGACGAGTGGTCGACGAGGTGTTGGAGGGGCAGCTCGATCATGGCGCCGAGGCGGCGCTGGAAGTCGATGATCCACTCGCCGTTTGCAAAAGCGCGGCTGACGCTGTGGTCGGCCGCGCCGCGGGCGACCTGGTAGACGGCGTAGAAGCCGATCCAGATCGCGAACTGGAACGCGAGATGCGCCCAGCCGCGCGGCAGGCGTCGGTCGGCGGTTGCGGTGACGGCGGTCATCGAACGGCGGATTCTACCCCGCCTGGTCGGAGCCCCCGGGCATCCGGCTCAGGATGAGCCGCGAAAGCGGTGCTCAACCGCCGATGTAGCTCATCTCCACTTTCGGCAGCGAGACGGTTGCCGCGGAGCGCCGTTCGGAGTAGCGGTCCGTGCGCTTGCCCCAGATCCCGGCGACCGCGTCGCTCAACTCCTGGTCGGACGCGCCGCGGCGAACCAGCGCACGCAGGTCGTGCCCCCGGATGCCGAAGAGACAGGTGTAGAGGCGGCCCTCCGCCGAGATGCGCGAGCGCGTGCAATCGCCGCAGAAAGGCTGGGTGACCGACGAGATCACGCCGACTTCGCCGCCGCCGTCGGCGTAGCGCCACCGCTTCGCGACCTCGCCGCGGTAGCCCGGGTCGACGGGCTCGAGCGGGAACTCGGCCGAGATGCGCTCCACGATCTCCGCCGCCGGAACGACGTCGTCCAAGCGCCAGCCGTTCGTGGTGCCGACATCCATGTACTCGATGAACCGCAGCGTGTGGCCGGTGCCACGGAAGTGCGCGGCCATCTGGAGGATCGAATGCTCGTTCAGGCCTCGCTTGATCACCGCGTTCACCTTCACGGGCATCCCGGCCGCGGCCGCCGCGTCGATCCCGTCGAGCACTCGCTGCACGGGGAAGTCGACGTCGTTCATGGCGCGGAAGGTCTCGTCGTCGAGCGAGTCCAGGCTGACGGTGACGCGGTCGAGCCCTGCCGCGGCCAGCGCTTCGGCCTTGGGCGCGAGCAGCGACGCGTTCGTCGTCAGCGTCAGCTCTGCGCCGAGCGGCGCGAGCATGGCGATCAACCGCTCGACGTCCTTTCGCACGAGCGGCTCGCCGCCCGTGAGCCGCAGCTTGTTGACGCCGAGGCCGACGAAGACACGCGCCACCCGCTCGATCTCCTCGAAGGTCAGCAGTTCCTTGCGGTCGAGGAAGCGGTACTCGCTCCCGAAGACCTCCTTCGGCATGCAGTAGACGCAGCGGAAGTTGCAGCGGTCGGTCACCGAGATCCGGAGGTCGCGAAGCGGGCGGCCGAGACGGTCCAAGGTCATGGTCTTGAGCGTAGCGATGTTCCTCCTCTCTGCCTAAGCGCGTCCCTCTCCGTTGGACGGTTCATCTATCGTTGGGCGGAGAATTGTCAACCGGTCCTTCCAATCGACGGAGGAGGGTTTCTTGAGCAAAGTTCAGACGGGGTCGTTGTTGCGATCCTGGCCGCCGCCGTCTCACTTGTTGCCGCGGTATCGGCCTTCGGCGGCTCCGACGCGGCGACGGTGACGACGGTCAACGTCACGGCCGGCAAGCCGAGCGAGTTCCACTTCATCCTCTCGAAGAAGACGGTCGTGAAGGGCATCACGACGTTCAAGGTGACGAACAAGGGCACGATCGACCACAACTTCAAGATCGCCGGCAGGAAGACGCGGATGATCAAGGCCGGCAAGACGGCCACGCTCAGGATCATCTTCACGAAGGCGGGGAAGTTCCCGTTCCTGTGCACGGTGCCGGGACATGCGGCCGGCGGGATGAAGGGGACGCTGACCGTCAAGGCCAAGTAGGCCCGCTTCTCGGGCGGGCGCTAGCTCAGCAGGCTGACGACGCCGGACTCGGCGGTCGTTGCGCGTCGCGCCGCCGCCGTCGCCTCGACGATCTCCGCGCCGATCGCGACGGCGACCTCTTCGGGCGAGCGGGCGCCGATGGGTATCCCGATCGGCGCGTGGATGCGGCGCGATGTCGGCCTCGCTGACGCCCTCGGCGCGCAGCCGCTCCTCGCGGTCGGCGGTCGTCACCTTGCTGCCCATCGCGCCGATGTACGCGGCGGGCGTCGTCGAGCGCGGCGACGATGGCCGGGACGTCGAACTTCGCATCGTGCGTGAGCACGCAGATCGCCGTTCGCGAGTCGACCGCTGCGCCGCGCAAGAACGTGTCGGGCCAGTCGACGACGAGCTCGTCGGCTTCCGGGAAACGTGCGGGCGTGACGAACCTGGCGCGGGCGTCGCAGACCGTGACGCGGTACCCCAGCAGCCTGCCGACGCGCGCCAGCGCCGAGGCGTGGTCGATCGCTCCGAAGATGTACATCTGCGGTCGCGGCAGGAGCGAGTGCACGAACACCGCGGCGCCGTCGATGTCGGCGAGCGCGCTCTCGCCGCCGGCGAGCAGGCGGGCAACGGGGCCCTCCGAGCCGTCGTGGAGCCACTGCTCACCGATGCGCTCGCCGCTCGCGGTCAGGGCGAACGCTGCCGGCAGGTCGGATCCGACCGCTTCGTGAAGAGCGGGGACGAGGCTTGTGTCGAGCTCCGCGATCAGGATCCCGACCGTGCCGCCGCACGAGAGGCCCACCTCGGCTGCCTCGTCGTCGGCGATGCCGTACTCGCGGACACGCGCCGGGCCGCCGTCGAGCACCTCCTGCGCCTCCCTGATCACGGCGGGCTCGACGCACCCACCGGTGACCGACCCTGCGATCTCGCCCAGGTCGTTCAGGGCGAGTGACGCGCCGGGGTCGCGTGGGGCGGAGCCGCGACGCTCGACCACGGTCGCGAGCGCGACCCGGCGACCGTCGGCGTGCCAGCGCGCGAGGGTGGGAAGGATGTCCCGCATGCCTCAAACGTAGCCGCTCGGCGCATGGTTGGAAACGGGCCGAAGCAGGGAATACCTGCTTTGCAATCGAGGAAAGGGGTCACCATGGATTCGGATCGTGTCGAAGGCAACCTCAAGGAAGCCGAAGGCAAGCTGACCGGCGACGAAGAGCGCGAGAAGGAGGGTCAGGCCCAGGGTGCGTGGGGCAAGACCAAGGACAAGGCCGATGACGCCTGGGAGTCCACCAAGGACGCGGCCGAAAGCGCCAAGGAGTCGGTCGAGAAGAAGGTCTAGCCGCTAGCCGCCGCCATCCTCGGGCTCCGGCAGCTCGCGGAGCCCGAGGATCGGCGACGGCAGCAGCCAGACACATCCCGCGAGCGCGCCCGCCGTCGCGATCCACAGGGTCGGCCGGAGTCCGATCCAGCTCCCGAGCGCGCCGCCGGCGAGCGCCCCCAGCGGGCGGACGCCGTAGTTCACGACCATGTAGGCGCCGGCGACGCGTGAGCGCAGCCGGTCCGGAACCACCGCGGAGAAGATTGCGCCGCCGCTGATGTCGAGCATCATCACGCCGAGCCCGGAGCCGAACTCGGCGAGGAAGAGGCAGGCGAGGACCACCCAGCGCGGCCCCGCCGCGAGCGGCACGAGCAACAGTGGCGCGGGGAAGACGACGCAGCCGAGTGCAAACGCCGGCCCGACTCCGATCCTGCGGGCAACACGGCCGGTGATGACCGAGCCGACGACGCTGCCGACGGCGCCCGCTCCGAGCACGAGCCCGAGCGTCCCAGGAGGGACGTCGAGTGACTTCGTCGCGTAGAGGATGAAGAGGGCGAAGAACGCGAAGTTGAAGAAGTTGATCGTCGCCGTCGCGCCGAGCGCGGGCCGGACGATGGCGTTTCCGAACACCCACCGGACGCCGGCGACGACATGGCCCTTGCCGGGCGACTCGGGCGCGGGTTCCTCGACTTCGACGCTCCGCAGGAAGAGGGCTGAGACGAGATACGAGCAGGCATCGACGACGAGCGTCACGGGCGCTGTAATGGCCTGCACGAGCAGGCCACCGATGCTCGGGCCGGCGACGTACGAGAGGGCGCGGCTTCCGTGCATGATCGAGCCGCCCTCCACGAAGCGCTCGCGCGGCACGAGCGCGACGAAGAGCGGGTTGTAGGAAACCTGGAACAGCACGCTCAGGGTCCCCATCAGAAACGCCACGACGAACATGTGGGGGAACGTGAGGGCGTCGAACGCGTAGGCGACCGGGATCGAGCCGATCACGACCGCACGGCCGAGGTCGGTTGCGATCATGATCTGGCGCTTGCGCGCGCGCTGGTCGGCCCAGGCGCCCGCGTGGAGTGAGAAGAGGAGGTTCGGCGCAAGCTCGGCTGCGACGAGATATCCCATCTGGGCGGCATTCGCGTCGAGCGTCAGGACGGCGACGAGCGGCAGGGCGATCAGGCTGACCTGGTCGCCGAGCAGCGAGACGGTCTGGCCGAGCCAGAAACGGCGGAACTGCGGGCTCTCGCGCAGGAGGGACGGCACCACCATGGCGCAGCACTCTAGTGTCGGCCGCGATGCCGCCCGTCCTCGCCCTGATCGCCGTCACCGCCGTCTGGGGCGTGACGTTCGTGCAGGTCAAGGACGCCGTTGCGCTCTACCCGCTCTTCGCTTTCCTCACCGTCCGTTTCGCGATCGCCTCGCTCGTCCTGGCTGTGCCGGCGGCCGGGCGAGTGCGCTCACTGGGTCGCCGAGGCTGGGTCGCGGGCGTCTCGCTCGGCCTCCTGCTGGCGACGGGCTACGGGCTGCAGACGGCAGGGCTCGATCGGACGACCGTTTCGAGCGCCGGCTTCATCACCGGGCTCTACGTCGTCTTCACACCGCTCCTCGCCCTGGTGCTCTTCCGGACCCGGGTGGGTAGAGCAGTCTGGGTCGGCGTCGCGCTCGCGGTGGCGGGGCTCGCGCTTCTCTCGGGCGTCAGTGCGGGCGACCCGGTCGGCGACCTGCTCGTGCTCGCCGGCTCGGCGGCGTACTCGCTGCAGATCGTGTTGATGGAGCGGTACGCGCCCCGCTACGACCCGGTCGCGTTCACGCAGGCCGAGATGCTGGCGGCGTTCGCCGGCTTCGCCGTCGTCGCCGTCGCGCTCGGCCAGGTGGAGCTGCCGCACGGCTGGACGGTCTGGAGCGCGCTGCTCGTCACCGGCATCTTTGCGAGTGCGCTCGCGTTTCTCGTCCAGACCTGGGCGCAGCGACGGGCAAGCGCCACCCAGACCGCGCTCGCGTTCGCGATGGAGCCGGTCTTTGCGGGGTTCTTCGGGTTCTGGCTCGCGGGCGACCGGCTGGGCGCGGTGGGCTGGGGCGGCTGCGCCCTGATCATGGCCGGGATCGTCGTCGCCGAGCCGGAGGCGGGGAGGACGCTGCGCCGGCTCGTCGTCAGATGAGCCAGGCGCCGTCGCGCTGGACGACCTCGCCGTCGAGGCTGAGCTCGCCGCCGGGGCGCAGGTCCTTGACCATGTCCCAGTGCACGGCGCTCTCGTTCTTCCCGCCCGTGTAGGTGTAGCTCGCGCCCACGGCGAGGTGGACGGTTCCGTCGATCTTCTCGTCGAAGAGAACGTTGCGCGTGAAGCGCGTGATCCTCGGATTGCAGCCGAGGCCGAGCTCGCCGAGGCGGCGCGCGCCGTCGTCCGTCGCGAGCACCTGCTTCAGGAACTCCTCGCCCTCGTCGGCGCTCGCCTCGACGACCTCGCCGGCACGGAAGACGAGCCGCGCCCCGACGACGTCGTGGCCGAGGTAGACGGCCGGGAACTCCGCGTAGGTGATCACGCCCTCGGCGCTCTCCTCCAGCGGGCTGTAGAACACCTCGCCGTCAGGCATGTTGCGGAAGCCGGCGGAGACGACGCCCTCCCGACCTTCGATCCCGATCGTGAGGTCGGTTCCGTCTCCGAGGATGCGCACCGAGCGGCCCCGGTCGAAGTGCTCCTTGATCTGCCGCATGCGCGCTTCCTCGGCGTCCCAGTCGAGCAGGCAGGCGTCGAAGACGAACTCCGTGTACTCCTCGAGCGTCATCCCTGCCTGCTCGGCCGCGGCGGGCGTCGGGTACTCGACGATCGCCCAGCGGACGTCGAGGTTGCGGGCACGCTTGCTTGCGGGCGCCATCGCCTGCTGCAGCAGCCGACGGCGCTCGGGGTCGAGCTCGGCGCCCGCGTGGACGTCCTCGGGCGAGCGGATCGTCAGCCGTGCCTCCTCCTGCTCGACCGCGTAGCGCTCGATCGGCGGCAGCTCGCCGAGGAGCTCGAGCGGCGCCTCGAGCGCCCAGTCGAGGTCGACGCGGAAGCGGTCGGGGCCCCAGTTGATCTTCGGGAGGTAGTAGGCGCCGCGGCGGGCGATCGCGCGGGCGACCTCCGTCACGAGCGGCCGCGCGAGCGGTGTCGCGCGCACGGACACCTGCCAGCCGGGCTGCACGTCGAGGCACCGGTTGACCACCAGCTCGGCGAGCTCTCGGATGCGTGGATCGGCCACGGGCGGCATCGTAGGCGAGCGAATGCTCGAGCGATTCCGTGAATGGAGGATCGACCGGATGACCGACCGCGTCGCGCGCCGCCCGCACGGTCGCAAGGCGCGGGAGGTCTACGGCGCGGACGACGTCCACTCGTTCGCCTGGGAGCCGGTGCTCGCGGCGCTCGCCCTCGGCCCTGGCGATCGCCTCCTCGACGTCGGCTGCGGCGGCGGCGTCTTCCTGCGGCGCGCGCTCGAGACCGGCTGCGACGCCGTCGGCCTCGACCACAGCCCCGAGATGGTGGCGCTCGCGCGGGCCAGACGTCCGGCGCGCACGATCGTCGAGGGCCGCGCGGAGGAGACTGCCCGTTTCGCCGACGGCGAGTTCACCGCCGTCTCGTGCCTCGTCGCGTTCTTCTTCATGGACGATCCGGTCCGCGTCCTGCGCGAGATGCGGCGCGTGCTCGACCCCGCGCAGCGGCCGGATCGCGATCTTCACGACGCCGCCCGAGGCGAAGGGCACGCCCGCCGCCCCGTACCCGCTCGCCACTCGCGGCCACTTCTACACCGACGCGGAACTGGAGGCGCTGCCGCTCGCCGCCGGGTTCGGCGAGTCGCAGGTGACGCGAACCGAGATCGGCGCCCAGCTTCTCGTCGCACGGTAGGTTCGTCCGGTGGACGCGGTCGTGCTCGCCCTGGCCTCGGCCGCCCTCTTCGGCTCCATGACGGTCGCGCTCCGCTTCGCGCTCGCGCGCGTCTCCGGACGCGGAGGCGGGTGCGCTGCTGACGATCGTCGGCGGCGCTGGTCGTGACGCTGCCGCTCGCCGCCGCGGGCGAGCTCGACCTCGCCGGCGTCTGGCCGTTCCTGCTCGCAGGCGTGCTCGGTCCAGGAGGATCGCAGCTGCTCTTCACGCTCGCCGTCCGCGACGCGGGGCCGTCGCGGACGTCGGTGACCGTCGGGACCGCGCCGCTCTTCTCCATCGCGATCGCGCTTGTGCTGCTCGACGAGCCTGCGCAGGCGGGCGTCATCCTCGGCGCGCTCCTGATCGTCGTCGGCGGGATCGTGCTGGTGCGCGAGCCGGACCGGCCGGAGCACGTGAAGTGGATCGGCCTCGGCGTTCGCCCTGGCGGCGGCGATCGTCTTCGCCGTGCGCGACAACCTCGTCCGGCACCTCTCGCTCGACACCGACGTCGAGCCCGCGCTCGCGGCGGCCGCGACGCTCTTCGCCGGCGGGCTGACGGTCGCGGTCTGGCTGCTCGTGACTCGGCGCCGGCTGCCGAGCGTGGGGCTCGCCGCGTTCGTCCCGGCCGGGATCCTCTTCGGGCTCTCGTACCTCTGCCTCTTCGAGGCGTACTACCGCGGCCGCGTCTCGGTCGTCTCGCCGCTCGTCGCGACCGAGTCGCTCTGGGGCGTCGCGCTCTCGGCGCTCCTGCTCCGCCGGCACGAGCTCGTCGGCCCGCGTCTCTTCGGCGGCGCCGCGCTCGTGGTCGCGGGCGGAATACTGATCGGCGTCTTTCGTTAGATCTGATAGAGTAACGCTCAGATTTTCTGACCTGAGAACTATCAGCACGAAGGAGACAGACAGTATGGCAAAGACAATCGGTATCGATCTCGGCACCACGAACAGCTGTATGGCGGTGCTCGAGGGCGGCGAGCCGACCGTGATCCCGAACGCCGAGGGCGGCCGCACCACGCCGTCCGTCGTCGCGTTCACGAAGGACGGTCAGCGGCTCGTCGGGGCGCCCGCAAAGCGCCAGCAGGTGACGAACCCGCAGAACACGATCTCTTCGATCAAGCGCTTCGTCGGCCGCAAGTGGGACGAGGTCTCGGACGAGATGACGATCGTCCCGTACGAGGTCGCGAAGGGCGAGAACGGGGACGCGCGCGTCCAGGTCGAGGGCAAGGACTACGCCCCCGAAGAGGTCAGCGCGATGATCCTGCAGAAGCTGAAGGCCGACGCCGAGGCGTACCTGGGCGAGTCGGTCGCCGACGCGGTGATCACCGTGCCGGCCTACTTCAACAACGCGCAGCGCGAGGCGACCAAGGACGCGGGCAAGATCGCGGGCCTCAACGTGCTCCGCATCATCAACGAGCCGACCGCGGCAGCGCTCGCGTACGGCCTCGACAAGGAAGGCGCCGACCAGACGATCCTCGTCTTCGACCTCGGCGGCGGCACGTTCGACGTGTCCGTGCTCGAGCTCGGCGACGGCGTCTTCGAGGTGAAGTCGACGAACGGGGACAACCACCTCGGCGGCGACAACTTCGACAAGGCGGTCGTCGACTGGATGGTCGCCGAGTTCAAGCGCGACCAGGGCATCGACCTGGCCGCCGACAAGATGGCGCTGCAGCGGCTCTACGAGGCCGCCGAGAAGGCGAAGATCGAGCTCTCCTCGACGATGACGACGCAGATCAACCTGCCGTTCGTCACCGCCACCGCGGAGGGCCCGAAGCACCTCGACCTGCAGCTCACCCGGGCCAAGCTCGGTGAGATCACCGCCGACCTGATCGAGCGGACCGTCGGCCCGACGAAGGCCGCGCTCGCCGACGCGGGGCTCGACGCCTCGAAGATCGAGCACGTCGTCCTCGTCGGCGGCATGACCCGCATGCCGGCGGTGCAGGAGAAGGTCAAGGAGCTGCTCGGCAAGGACCCGCACAAGGGCGTCAACCCGGACGAGGTCGTCGCCGTCGGCGCGGCCATCCAGGCCGGCGTGCTCAAGGGCGAGGTCAAGGACGTGCTCCTGCTCGACGTCACGCCTCTGTCCCTCGGGATCGAGACGAAGGGCGGCGTCTTCACGAAGCTGATCGACCGCAACACGACGATCCCGACCCGCAAGGCCGAGACGTTCTCGACCGCCGAGGACAACCAGCCGTCGGTCGAGATCCACGTCCTCCAGGGCGAGACCGAGATGGCGCTCTACAACAAGACGCTCGGCAAGTTCCAGCTCGTCGGCATCGCGCCGGCGCCGCGGGGCATGCCGCAGATCGAGGTCGGCTTCGACATCGACGCGAACGGGATCATCCACGTCACCGCCAAGGACCTCGGCACCGGCAACGAGCAGCAGATCAAGATCGAAGGCGGCTCGGGCCTGTCCGAGGACGAGGTGCAGCGGATGGTGAAGGACGCCGAGGCGCACGCCGACGAGGCGCACAAGCTGCGCGAGCTCGCAGATGCGCGCAACACGGCTGAGAGCCTCGCCTACCAGACCGAGAACACGCTCAAGGAGCACCGCGACAAGCTCGACGAGTCCGACGCCTCGACGATCGAGGGCCGGATCATGGAGCTGCGCGGCTCGCTCGAGTCGACCGACGCGAACGAGATCCGGCAGAAGACCGACGCGCTGAACGAGGCGGCGCGGAAGCTGGCGGACGTGCTCTACGCCCAGTCGACCGCCCAGTCGACGGGAGAGCCGCAGTCCCAGGCGGCCGGCAACGGCGACGCGACCACCGAGGACGAAGTCGTCGAGGACGCTGACTACGAGGTCATCGACGAGGAGGAAGAGGCGAAGACCTCGTGACCGAGGAGCCTCGCATCGAGGAGCCGGTCGAGGAGACCGGTCGAGGAGCCGATCGAGGAGCCGATCGAGGAGCCGGCGGCGGAGGAATCCGCCCCGGCTCCGGACGACTCGTACCTGCGCCTCGCCGCCGACTTCGACAACTACCGCAAGCGGACCGCCCGCGAGCATGCGGAGCTCACCCAGCGCGCCAACGAGCGGCTGCTGAACGAGCTGCTGCCCGTGCTCGACGATCTCGAGCGGGCGCTCGAGGCCGTCGCGGAGCACGAGGAGGCGAAGCTCGAGGAGGGTGTCCGCCTCGTCCATCGCTCGCTGCTCGGGCTCGTCGAGCGCCACGGCCTGACCGAGATCGAGACCGAGGGCGCCTTCGACCCGCACGTCCACGAGGCGCTGCTCGCCCAGCCGGGCGAGGGTGCCGAGGAGGGCTCGGTGCTCCAGGTGCTGCAGAAGGGCTACCGGCTGGGCGACAAGGTGATCCGCCCCGCCAGGGTGATCGTGGCCGAATGACGAACCTGTACGACACGCTGGGCGTCGCCAAGAACGCGTCGGCCGAGGAGATCAAGAAGGCGTACCGCAAGCTCGCGCGGGAGCATCACCCTGACGCGAGTGGCGGCGACGAGGCGCGCTTCAAGGAGATCCAGGGCGCCTACGACGTCCTCTCCGACCCCGAGAAGCGCAAGGCCTACGACACGTTTGGCTCGACGAACGGCCGCGGTCCGATGGGCGGCCGGCGGGCCGCAGTTCCAGGACTTCGACCTGAGCGACCTCGGCGATCTCTTCGGCGGCCTCTTCGGAGGCGGCGGCGGCGGGTTCGGCCGCCAGCGCGGCCCCCAGCGCAGCCTGAGCGCGGAGCCGACCTCCAGACCGAGGTGCACGTCTCCTTCGAGGATTCGCTCAAGGGTGTCCAGGTGCCGGTGCGCGCCGAGGTCGAGACCGCCTGCCACACGTGCGCCGGCACGGGCGCCGAGCCCGGCACAGCGCCGATCACCTGTCCGGAGTGCGGGGGCCGCGGCGTCGTCTCCGACTCGCAGGGCCTCTTCTCGCTCTCCCATCCCTGTCCGCGCTGTCGCGGCAACGGCACCGTGATCGAGAAGCCGTGCAAGACCTGTCGCGGCAGCGGTCGCGAGCGGGTGCAGAAGACCTTCCAGGTCAAGATCCCGGCCGGAGCGAAGGACGGCACACGGATCCGGCTCAAGGGCCGCGGCGAGCCGGGCCGCAACGGCGGTCCCGCCGGCGATCTCTGGGTCGTGACCCGCGTCGCCGCCTCACCGACGTTCGAGCGCCGCGGCTCGGACCTGATCGTCGACGTCCCCGTCAGTTACGCCGACGCAGCGCTCGGCGCCAAGCTCGAGGTGCCGACGCCCGACGGACCGATCTCGCTCAAGGTTCCGGCCGGCTCGCAGCCCGGGAAGCTGCTGAAGATCAAGGGTCGCGGCGTGCCGCATCTGAAGGGCGGCGGCAAGGGCGACCTGCTCGCGCGCCTGAAGCTGACCGTGCCCGAGAAGGTCTCGAAGAAGGAGCGCGAGCTGCTCGAGGAGCTGCGGAAGGTGAGCCGCTGATGGACACGCTGAATCCCCACAACCAGGCCCGCTACATGATCTCGGTCGCCGCCGAGCTCGTCGGCATGCACCAGCAGACGCTGCGGATGTACGAGTCGAAGGGGCTCGTGCGGCCCGGGCGCACGCCCGGCGGCACGCGGCTCTACTCCGAGGCCGATCTGGAGCGCCTGCGCGTGATCCAGCGGCTGACGACCGAGCTCGGCCTCAACCTCGCGGGCGTCGAGCACGTCCTGCGGCTCGAGGACGAGCTGCGCAAGCAGCGCGCCCGGGCCGAGCGGCTCGAGCGCGAGCTGCGCGAGGAGATCCGGACCGTCCACCGCTCCTACAAGCGGGAGGTCGTCCTCTACCAGACCGAACGACACCCGGCACCGAGGAGCTAGTGCCCCTTCCAGCAATACATGCCCGCTTCTGGCCCGCGATCACGCGGCGCGAGAGACCACCCGCGCCCTTGCGCAGGCAACCTGCCTGCGCGGCGGACGCGTGCGGCCTCTCGCTTGGTGCTCGCGACCCAGAAGCTAGACGGCATTACTGGAAGGAGCACTGATGGATTTCAACAAGCTGACGATCAGGAGCCAGGAGGCCGTCGCGGCCGCGCAGGAGCTTGCGCGCCGGACCGGCAATCCCGAGCTCTATCCCGAGCACCTGGTGCTCGCTCTGCTCGACCAGGAGCTGCCGGCGCAGCTCGTGCCCGACTCGGCTGCCCTGCGCGCCGAGACCGAGGCCGCGCTCGCCGCGAAGCCCGCGATCCAGGGCGCGTCGCAGCAGCCCCAGGCGGGCGCGGCGTTCTCGCGCGTCCTCGACAAGGCGTTCGAAGAGGCGAGGAAGCTCGAGGACGACTACGTCTCGACCGAGCACCTGCTGCTCGCGCTCGACGTCGTCCCGCGCGACGTTCTGCTGGCGAAGATCAAGGAGGTCCGCGGCGGGCAGCGCGTCACGAGCCAGGATCCCGAGGGCACCTACCAGGCGCTCTCGAAGTTCGGCCGCGACCTGACCGAGGCCGCGGAGCAGGGCAAGCTCGACCCGGTCATCGGCCGCGACGAGGAGATCCGGCGCGTGATCCAGGTTCTCTCACGCCGCACGAAGAACAACCCGGTGCTGATCGGCGAGCCCGGTGTCGGCAAGACCGCGATCGCCGAGGGTCTCGCGCAGAGGATCGTCGCCGGCGACGTGCCCGAGGGCTTGAAGGGGAAGCGTGTCTGGGCGCTCGACGTCGGTGCGCTCCTCGCCGGGGCGAAGTACCGCGGCGAATTCGAAGAGCGGCTGAAGGCCGTCCTCGCCGAGATCAAGAACGCCGAGGGCCAGATCGTCCTCTTCATCGACGAGCTGCACACGATCGTCGGCGCCGGTGCGGCCGAGGGCGCGGTCGACGCGGCGCAGATGCTCAAGCCGATGCTCGCGCGCGGCGAGTTGCGCACCGTCGGGGCGACCACGCTCGACGAGTACCGCAAGCACATCGAGAAGGACGCTGCGCTCGAGCGCCGCTTCCAGCCGGTCTTCGTCGGCGAGCCGTCGGTCGTGGACACGATCGCGATCCTGCGCGGCCTGAAGGAGAAGTACGAGTCGCACCACCGCGTCCGGATCCGCGACGCGGCGCTCGTCGCCGCGGCCGTGCTCTCCGACCGCTACATCGCCGACCGGCAGCTGCCCGACAAGGCGATCGACCTCGTCGACGAGGCCGCGTCCCGCCTGAAGATGGAGATCGACAGCTCGCCGGTCGAGCTCGACCAGGCCGACCGCGCCGTGCGGCAGCTCGAGATCGAGCTCGCCGCGATGGGCAAGGAGTCGAAGGAGGTCCGCGAGCCGGTCGAGCGGCAGCTCGCCGACGCGAAGGAGCGTCACGCCGGGCTCGCCGGCCGCTGGGCGGAGGAGAAGACCGCGCTCGACCGGATCGGCGAGATCACGAACCGGATCGACGAGCTGCGCATGGAGGCCGAGCGCGCAGAGCGCGCCGGCGACCTGCAGCGCGTCGCCGAGATTCGCTACGGCGAGCTGCCCGCGCTCGAGAAGGAGCTGGAGGAGCGGGAGACGCCCGAGGCGCCGATGGTGAAGGAGGAGGTCGACGAGGACGACATCGCCGCCGTCGTCGCCTCCTGGACGGGGATTCCCGTCTCACGCCTGCTCGAGGGCGAGACCGAGAAGCTGATCCACATGGAGGAGCGGCTGCACCAGCGGGTGATCGGCCAGCACGAGGCGGTCGAAGCGGTCTCGAACGCGCTCCGCCGCGCCCGCTCGGGGCTCCAGGATCCCGACCGGCCGATCGGCTCGTTCGTCTTCCTCGGCCCGACCGGCGTCGGCAAGACCGAGCTCGCCCGTGCGCTCGCCGAGTTCATGTTCGACGACGAGCGGGCCATGATCCGGATCGACATGTCCGAGTACCAGGAGCGGCACACCGTGTCGCGTCTGGTCGGAGCGCCGCCGGGCTACGTCGGCTACGACGAGGGAGGCCAGCTCACCGAAGCGGTGCGTCGGCGCCCGTACTCGGTCGTCCTGCTCGACGAGATCGAGAAGGCGCACTCGGAGGTCTTCGACGTCCTCCTGCAGGTGCTCGACGACGGGCGCCTCACCGACGGCCAGGGCCGCACGGTCGACTTCCGGAACACGGTGCTGATCATGACCTCCAACATCCGCTCGGCCGAGCAGATGCGCGAGCACTTCCGCCCCGAGTTCCTGAACCGGATCGACGAGATCGTCGTCTTCGAGGCGCTCGACAAGGAGCAGCTCGCCGAGATCGCCGAGCTCCAGCTCGGGCGACTGCGTGCCCGCCTTGCCGAACGCAAGCTGACGCTCGAGCTCACCGACGCGGCAAAGGACGTGCTCGCCGAGGCAGGCTGGGATCCGGCCTACGGCGCTCGACCGCTCAAGCGTGCGCTGCAGCGCCTGGTCGAGAACCCGCTCGCGCAGCGCCTGCTCGCAGGCGAGTTCGCGGAGGGCGACACGATCCGAATCGACGCGCAGAACGGGGAGCTCGCCTTCGAGCGGGCTCCCGACCGCGTCGCCGTCTGATCCGCGTCCTACCCTTTGTCACATGCTGCCGCCGATCGTGAACAGCGATCCCGGCGACGAGACCAGCGCCGACTAGCGCGCCGGCCGAGCCGCCTTCAGGAGGGCCAGCGGCCCGGACCGGGCTCGCCCGGCTCGCCTTGTTCCCACTCCGAGCGCGGCGGCGCGAAGAGGTCGAGCACGCTCGCGCCGTCGGGTCCGGCCTCGGCGCGGTGCGGCGTGTTCGACGGGATCTCCCACGTCTCGCCCGGGCCGAGCTCGCGCTCCTCGTCGCCGACGCGGAAGCTGATCGAGCCGCGGAGGACGAGCCCGAGCTGCTCGTGGTCGTGGCTGTGCGTCTCGGCGATCGCGCCCGGCTCGAGCTCGACGAGCGCGAGCGTCAGCCGCTCGCCGTGCACGGCGCGAGCGGTGATCCCGTCCCAGACGCGCCGCGGGACGATCGCGCGAACGTCGTCGAACGCGCTCACTCGACCTCCTCGAGGAACGTCGTCTCGCCGCGCTCGCGGTGGTGCGCCGACGATGAACAGGCGCAGCTCGTCGTCGTGCCGATTCGAGAGCTGGAGCGCCGTGCCCGGCTGGACGATCAGCACGCTGCCTTTCGCGAGCTCGTGCTGCTCGGGCTCGTCGCCTTCGCCCATGTGGATCGTCAGCGTGCCGTCGAGGACGACGAAGACCTCCTCCTGGATCGGATCGATGTGGCGCCGGCCGACCGCGCCGGGCGGGTAACGGAAGAGGTTCGCGCGGGACTGCGTCATCGCCTCCGACAGCCCGGCTGCGAGTCGCGGATCGCCCTCGCGCCGCGGCTGCCAGTCGAGATCGGCGGCGTGGAAGACCGTGTAGCTCACGCCGGCATTCTCACACGCGGACGCGTCCCGGGGAGAGGTCGGGACGCGTCCAGCTCTGTCTTAGGCGGGTGAGCGACGCCGGAAGGGAAGGCGACGTTGCCTCTCACGCTCGGCTCGAGGAAGGGGTGGAGCCGGCGGTGGCGTAGGGTTGTCGCGGCGGTCGCTCGATTCATGTCCCGAGCTTCGCAGCCGGCGCGTGTCCTGCGCCTTCGGCGCGCACGTGTTCGGGGGTACGGTCTACCGCACTCTTTGAGCCGCGCTATTTCAGGTAGCGGTCGAACCACTCGAGCAGGAGCTCGAAGCGCTGCACCCTGTGCACCGGATTGCCCGAGCGCGAGAGCTCGTGGCTCTCGACGGGAAAACGCACCATCTCGACGTCCTTCTTCAGCAGCCGCAGCGTCGTGAAGAGCTGCTCGGCCTGCTCGATGTTGCAGCGCAGATCCTGCTCGGAGTGCATGATCAGGAGCGGCGTCTCGATCTCCTTTGCGTACGTCCACGGCGACATCTGCAGGTACGTGTCGACGTCGTCATGGACGAAGGTGCCGTGGTAGCCCTTGAAGACCCAGCCGATGTCGCTCGAGCCGTACATCGAGACGAGGTTGTTCACGGCGCGTTCCGAGCACGCGGCCTTGAAGCGGTCGGTGTGGCCCACGATCCAGGACGTCATGAAGCCGCCGTACGAGCCGCCCAGCACGCCCATGCGGTCGGGATCGCAGAAGTCGAAACGCTTCACGGCCTCGTCGGCGACCGCCATCAGATCCTGGTAGTCGACAGTCCCCCAGCCTGGCCCGAGCTCGCCCGGGCCCATGATCGCGCGGCCCCACTCCTCCGAGTACCCGGACGAGCCGCGCGGGTTGGAGTACAGGACGACGTAGCCGGCGCCCGCGTACACCTGCGTCTCGTCGAAGAATCCGTTCCCGTACTGGGTGAACGGGCCGCCGTGGATGTTGAGGAGGACGGGGTAGCGCTTTCCCTCCTCGAACCCGGCCGGGCGGGCGATCCACGCCTCCACCTCGGACCCGTCTTCGGAGACGGCGGTGAAGCGCTCGGGCGTGACGAGCTCGCGGCCGTCCGCGAATCCAGGCCCGAGATCGGTCACCTGCTTCTCGCCGACGAAGAGCTCGCTCAGGTTGGGCGCAGTGCTCCCGGTGCGCGCGATCGCTCCGTCGCGGGCGTCGAAGCCTGTGAGCACGATCTCGCCGCCGTGCACGAGCTCCGGCTCGCCGCCGTCCGGCGACACGCGGTACACGTGGACGCTCCCGCGGTCCTCGATCCCGAAGACGATCGAGTCCCCGTCCCAGATCGGCTCCCGCAAGTCGGGATAGGGATCGCAATTGCGGTCGAGCGAGGTGGTGAGCAGGCGCAGGTCGCCGCCGGACTTCGCATCGACGACACCGATCTGTGTGTGGCGCGGGAAGTCGTAGCCGGCCGGCGACCACTTGACGGCGAGCGCCGATCCGTCCGGAGAGTACGACGGCGCCGAGTAACTGCCGTCTCCGGGCGTGAGCCGTCTCGGTTCGCCGCCCGCGGCGGGAACCACGAAGATGTCCGCCTTCAGCTCGATGTCCCAGTCGTCGTCGCGCGAGGAGGTGAATGCGATGTCGCCGTCAGGGGTCCAGGTCGGCTGCGCGTCCTCGAAGTCGCCGTCGGTGAGCTGCTTCGCCTCTCCGGAGCCGTCGGCCGGAACGACGATAGATGTGGCGGCGCCGGTCACCCGTCCAGCCGACGCTGTCGAGCTTGAACTGGAGACGCTTGAACCGCCGCGGCGTCCGCTTCTTGTCGTCTTCTTCCTCGTAGGCGTCGTCCTGCACGCGCGCGGAGAAGGCGATCCGAGTCCCGTCAGGTGACCAGGCAGGCTCGCCGACGTCCTCTTTCAGATCGGTCAGACATTGCGGCTCGCCACCGCCGGCGGGCATCACGTACAGCTGGTTGCGCGCCTTCTCGTCCCCGCGCTTCGAGACGAATGCCAGCCGGTCGCCGTCGGGAGACCAGCGCGGCTGCGAGTCGTTCTTGCCGGTGGTGAATCGCCGTGGCGGCTCGGAGCCGTCCGTCTTCGCGATCCAGATCGACTGGCGGTACGCGTTCTCGTCCTTGTCGATCGACCAGACGACGTACGCCACGTCGTTACCGCCCGGCCGCAGGCGCGGGTCGGAGACCCCCGTGAGCTCGTAGACGTCCTCGGGCCGCATCCCTCCCACGGGCGGCACTCTACTCACGTAGCGTCTCTCGGGATGCGGGTTCTCGTCGTCGGGTCGGGTGGAGTCGGGGCCGCGGTCGCTGCGATCGCGCATCGCCGTGACTTCTTCGAGCGCATGGTGTTCGCCGACGTCGACGAAGATCGTGCGCGACGGGCGATCGAGCCGCACGGGAACGACCGCCTGGGCGCCGCAGCTGTCGACGCCTCGGACGCTTCGGCCATCGCGGCGCTCGCCCGCGCGGAAGGTGCGGACACGATCCTCAATGCCGTCGATCCTCGTTTCAACCCGCCGATCTTCCAGGCCGCATTCGACGCGGGCTGCACGTACCTGGACCTGGCGATGACGCTCTCCGAGCCGCATCCCGAGCGCCCGTACGAGGAGCCGGGCGTGAAGCTCGGCGACGCCCAGTTCGAGGCGGACGAGCGCTGGCGTGACGCGGGCCGGCTCGCGCTGGTCGGCATCGGGGTCGAGCCGGGCCTCTCCGACGTCTTCGCCCGCCACGCCCAGGACGAGCTCTTCTCCGAGATCGACACGATCGGGATCCGCGACGGCGCGAATCTCGAGGTCGACGGCTACGAGTTCGCGCCAACCTTCTCGATCTGGACGACGATCGAGGAGTGCCTCAACCCGCCGGTGATCTGGGAGCGCGATCGTGGCTGGTACACGACCGAGCCGTTCTCCGAGCCCGAGGTGTTCGACTTCCCGGAGGGGATCGGGCCGGTGGAGTGCGTGAACGTCGAGCACGAGGAGGTGCTCCTGGTCCCGCGCTGGATCGACTGCCGCCGCGTCGACTTCAAGTACGGACTGGGCGAGGAGTTCATCGACGTGCTGAAGACCCTGCACAAGCTCGGGCTCGACTCGACGAAGCCCGTCAAAGTGCGCGGCGTCGAGGTGGCGCCGCGCGACGTGGTCGCCGCCGCGCTTCCGGATCCGGCGACGCTCGGCGACCGGATGCGCGGGAAGACGTGTGCGGGGACGTACGTCACCGGCACCGGGAAGGACGGGCAGCCGCGGCAGACCTACCTCTACCACGTGCTCGACAACGAGCAGTCGATGCGGGAGTGGGGACACCAGGCGGTCGTCCTCCAGACGGCGCTGAACCCGGTCGCCGCGCTCGAGCTGCTCGCGACCGGCGAGTGGGAGGGCGTCGGCGTCCTCGGCCCCGAGGCGTTCCCGCCGCAGCCGTTTCTCGACCTGCTCGCGGAATACGGGGCGCCGCACGGGATCGAGGATCGGTAGGTTTTCGTCGTGAGCGCAGTCGCCACCGGTGCCGAGGCCGTCGAGTGGAATCTCTCCGATCTCTACGAAGGCCCCGACGACCCCAGGATCGAGTCCGAGCTCGAGGAGGCGCTCGCCGCGTCGCAGGCGTTCCGTGAGCGCTATCGCGGCAAGCTCGGCGAGCTCTCCGCGGCAGAGCTCAACGACGCGGTCGCCGAGGTGGAGCGGATCAGGTCCTCGTCGACGCGCGTCGAGACGTACGCGCGTCTCCGGCAGGCAGCCGACAGCTCCGATCAGGCCCGCGGTGCGCTCGTCCAGAAGGTGCGCGAGCGGAACACGCAGATCGAGACCGAGCTCCTCTTCTTCGACCTCGAGTGGAGCGCGCTCGACGACGGACAGCGCCGAGCGGTTGCTCGTCGACCCGGCGCTCGACACGTACGCCTCCGTCCTCCGCTCGGAGCGTCGCTACAAGCCGTACCAGCTCTCGGAGCCCGAGGAGAGGATCTCGGCCGAGAAGAGCGTCACCGGCGCGAGCGCCTGGAGCCGCTTCTTCAACGAGCTCCTCTCCGAGCTCAATGTCTCCCTCGACGGCGAGCGCCTCTCGCTCGACGAAGCGCTCTCCCGCCTCTCGCGGCTGACCGACCAGGGCGAGCGCGGCTCGCGTCGCCGAGGCCGTCACCGAGACGCTCCGGCCGGGCCTGCGAACGCGCGGCTACGTCCTGAACACGATCCTGAACGAGCGCGCGATCGAGGACCGCCTGCGCGGCTACGAGTCGTGGATCTCGGCTCAGAATCTCTCGAACGAGATTCCGGACGAGGCGACGCAGAGCCTCGTCGACGCGATCATGGCGCGCTACGACATCCCGCGGCGCTTCTACGCCCTCAAGGCGCGGCTGCTCGGCCTGCCGCGGCTGCGGGACTACGACCGCTTCGCCCCGCTCCAGGAGGTCGGCGGCACGATCGCGTGGGCCGACGCGCAGGAGCTCGTCCTCGAAGCGTTCTCGGACTTCTCGCCGGTGGCGGGCGAGATCATCGGCGACTTCTTCGAGAAGGAGTGGATCGATGCTGCGGTGCGGCCGGGGAAGATGCTCGGCGCCTTCTGCGCGACGCTCATCCCGGACCGGCACCCGTACGTGCTGATGAACTACGCCGGCGAGCGGCGAAGCGTGCTGACGCTCGCGCACGAGCTCGGCCACGGGCTGCACGGCTCGCTCGCACAGGATCTCGGGCTCCTGAACGCCCGCACCCCGCTCACGCTCGCCGAGACGGCGTCCGTGTTCGGCGAGGCGCTCACCTTCGAGAAGCTGATGGCGAGGGAGGACGATCCCCGCGCCAGGCTCGATCTGATCGTCGGCCGCATCGACGACGCGATCTCGACCGTCTTCCGCCAGATCGCGCTCAACCGCTTCGAGCACGCGATTCACACCGGCCGCCGCGAGGAGGGCGAGCTGCCCGTCGAGCGGATCTCGCAGTTCTGGTCGGCCGAGCAGCGGCGAATGCTCGGAGACGCCGTCGAGGTCACCGACAACTACGGGATCTGGTGGAGCTACGTGCCGCACTTCATCGCGGTGCCGGGCTACGTCTACGCGTACTCGTTCGGCTACCTCTTCTCGCTCGCCATCTACCGGCGCTACCTCGAGGAGGGCGACGCGCTCGTCGAGCCGTACCTCGATCTCCTGCGCGCGGGCGGCTCGGCGCCGCCGGCCGAGCTCGCGTCGCGACTCGGCTTCGACATCGGCGACCCCGGCTTCTGGGCGACCGGCCTGGACGCGATCGGAACGCTCGTGGACGAGGCAGAGCAGCTCGCCGCCCAGCTCGACGAAGCCAAGTAACAGACTGTTACTTGGCCGGCGCGCGCGTTCTGGTGGTGGCCGCGACCGGGCGGGAGCTCGTGCCGGTCGAGGGGGCGGAGACGATCGTCTGCGGGATCGGGCCGATCGACGCGGCGGTCTCGACCGCGCGGGCGCTCGCCGAGGAGCGGCCGGCCGCGGTCCTCAACGTCGGGATCGCCGGTGCGCGCGGGCTCGAGCCCCTGACGCTCGTGCTCGGCTCCGAGGCGATCTACTGCGACGCGGACGGGCCGCTCGTCGAGTCTCGGGTGGCGCCCGACCTCGACCTGCTCTCCCGCCTCCGAGCCGCGTTTCCCGACGCCCGCGTGCTGCCGATCGGCACGAGCGCACGCGTCGGCGGCACCCACGACGTCGACGTCGAGGCGATGGAGGGCTTCGGGGTCCTGCGCGCGTGCGAGCTCGCAGGTGTCCCCGCGGTCGAGGTGCGCGTCGTCTCGAACGAGCTGGGCGAGCCCGACCGGGCGCTGTGGCGGTTCGACGAGGCCTTCGCGGCGCTTGGCGAGCTGCTGCCGCGGCTGGTCGCGGTAGCGTCCTCCGCGTGAGCAAGAGCCAGCTGCCGCCACCGCTTCCGCCCGAGACCCGCACGGTCGGGCAGCTCGTGGCCGAGACGCTGAAGCTCTACGGAGACAACCTCTGGCCGTCCCTGGCGCTCGGAATCAGCGTCGCCGTGATCAACCAGGTCTCGGTCGGTCACAACACGCTCTTTCAGGTCTTGGTTCTCGCGGCGGGGTCGCCGCTGATGGCTGCGTCCTACACCGGGGCCTCGGCAATCGTCGGCGGTGTTCGGCCGCGCCGGGAGGACGTGGTGCGCGCGATCATCGTCGGCTCGATCGTCTTCGTGCCGGCTGCCTTTCTCACGCTCCTCTTCGTGCTCCCGGCCGTCGCATGGCTCGCCTTGGTGGGGCTCGTCGTGCCGGTGATCGTGATCGAGCGCCCGGGGACCGAGGCTGCCTTCCGTCGCGCGATCCAGCTGGCCCGCGCCGACTTCGTCCACGCGCTCGGGTCGCTCGCGACGCTGGCCATCCTCTTCGGGCTCGTGAAGCTGACCCTCGTGCTCCTCCTCCGGGACCTCGGCGACGCGGGCGAGCGTGTGGCCCTCGGGCTCGGAGATCTCGTTCTGTCGCCGCTCCTCTTCCTCGGCGGGGCCTTGCTCTACGTCGACCAGGCGGCCAGAGTACGATCCAGCTCCGCGACCTGAGGAGGACGATGCCGACCTACCTGATGCTCACCACGCTGACGCCGCAGGGCGTCCAGACGCTGAAGGCGAATCCGAGCCGCTTGCGCGAGGTGAACCGCGACGTGGAGGAGCTCGGCGCCAAAGTGCTCCATCAGTGGGCGACGCTCGGCGAGTACGACTTCGTGAACATCGTCGAGGCCGCCGACGCCGCGACGGTCGCCAAGATCTCGCTCGCGCTCGGGGCCCGCGGCAGCGCCAAGCTCCAGTCGCTCGAGCTCGTCGACATCGACACGCTGCTGGGAGTGCTCGACAGCTGATTTTTGGCGCAGGATGAGCATCCGCAGAAGCGGATGCTCATCGCGCGAAGATCCCTAAAGGGGCCGCTTCGCGGCCCAATCGCTCATCAGCCCTTCCGTTGCTGCTGCTGCCGGAAGCGGTGGACAGCCTTCGACTTCTTCGCCGCCTTCGGCTCCCGCGGCGGCGGCGGCGGATCGTGCGCTTCGAGCCAGCGCGCGGCTTCGTCCTCGGGATCGACGCCGACCGCACGCTCACGCTCGCCTCGCTTGAGCGCGCCGCGGCTCGTGATCGGCCGCTTGTAGCTCATCGGAACCCGGGCTCGGCGGACGCGGGCGGAAGCGGGCTCTGCGGCAGACCGGGCCTGGGGCCGCCGTCGTTGTACTCCTTCGGTGCGACGTCGTTCGGGATGTCCGCGTGGAACAGCGAGGCCAGGTGCTGGATCTGGCCGCGGCCAGGCCCGAGCTCGAACTGGCCGCCGCCGTACAGCGCGATCCCACGCTCCTCGCACGCGTCGTAGAAGTCGAAGAGCCTCTGGACGGAGCCGAAGCGCGAAGGCTTCGAGTTGAGGCAGCGCGGCTCCCACTCGAGCGCGTCGACGTCTGCGACGGAGTGGATCGGGAAGTCCCAGGTGAGCCGGTCGCGGTGCGGCTCCAGCACGGGACGCGTCTCGTCCGTGATTCGGGCGTCCTCGAGCCAGGCGTCCGGAAAGGCCTTCGCGACGCGGCCGTAGAGCTCCGCGGACGGTGTCGCGTCCACCCACTCGCCCTCGTACAGGCCCTTCAAGTCGACGACATCGACAGATCCGGTCGCGGCGAGCTCCGCGACGACCTCGTCCGTCCACTTGTCGCTGGCGTCGAGCTTGAACCGGATGTCGGGGTAGAGCTCGCGCCACTCGCGGACCGCGCTCTGGGAGACGGCGAAGCGCACCGGCTTCGGTTCGCGGCCGACGGCTTCCGCGAGTGAGAGTCCCGCCTGGCGGAGCGCGAGGTCGAGTGCGGCCGACTCGAGCCCCCAGGGGCGATAGCCGGGCTGGTCTGCGACGAGCGCCGAGAACTCCTCGAGCGTGTGCCTCCCCGCGAGAGACGGCAGCGCATCGTCGGTGAACGCGAGCTGGAGGTCCTCCTCATAGCTGACGTCCTCGCCGACTCCTTCGTGCCCGCCACCGTGCAGGTGGATGACGGTCGTCCGGCGCGTCATGTGCCTGAGTGAGAGAGCGTGCGGTTCCAGTTCGAAACGGTCGACGACGAGCGGCAGCTCGCGAACTCGGTCAAAGAGCGGCATAGGCGACGGCCACCTCCGCGGCCAGTCCGGCGTTGTCTGCGATCAGCTCGCGGTTGGCGGCCAGCGTGCGCCCGCCGGACTCGCGATGGAGATAGGAGAGGACGAAAGGCGTCACGGCCTGGCCCATGATGCCTTGCTCGTGGGCCTGGGCGAGCGCTTGCTCGATCAGCGGCTCGACGTCGTCCAGGCTGTCGGTGGCCGGGCGACCGAGCAGGATCGAGGTGTGGCGGCCGAGCCGCCAGTGCGCGCGTGCGATTCGCGCCGCCTCCTCGGCGCTCTCGACGCGGGCGGAGACCGCCGGCCCGCCGTGCGCCTTGTAGAACAGCGGCAGATCGTCGGTGCGGTAGCCGAGCACCGGCACCCCGAGCGTTTCGAGCAGCTCGGCCGTGGCCGGGACGTCCAGGATCGACTTCACGCCCGAGGAGACGATCAGCGCCTCGGTTCGGATCAGCTCGCCGAGGTCGGCGGAGACGTCCGGCGGAGTCGGGAAGCCGCGGTGGACGCCGCCGAGGCCGCCCGTGCCCATGAATCCGATCCCGACGACGCGGCAGGCGGCGAGCGTGCCGCCGACCGTCGTCGCGCCGACGACGCCCTGGGCGATCGCGGCCGCGAGGTCGCGGGGGCCGACCTTGCGCGCGTCGGTGGTGAAGCGGCCGAGCTCGTCCTCCGTCAGGCCGACGCGCAGCAGCCCGTCCAGAACGCCGATCGTGGCGGGCACCCCGCCTGCGGCCCGTACGCGGCGCTCGCTCTCGAGACCGACCTCGACACCCTCGCCGGGCGGAAAGCCGTGCGCCACGAGCGTCGTCTCGAGCGCGACGACCGGTCGCCGGTCGGCGAGAGCGTGACCGACTTCGTCCGAGATCTGGAACAGATCCATCACGGCATTGAGCCTAGTTTCGCGACGCAGCGTCCTGCGGCAGCCAGCGCCAGCTCCGGCCCGCCGACGAGATAGCCGGCGGCCAGCGCGTCCCCGGCGCCGGTCGTGTCGAGAACCTCGGCGTCGACGGCGGGCAGCTCGATCTCGCCGAAGCGCGCGCCGAGCGCGCCGCGCTTCAGTACCCACTCGCAGCCCTCCAGGGGGCCGCCGAGGATCCGCTCCTCGTCCTCGTTCGCGAACACGATCGCCGGGCGGAGCGCCTGCAACCGCTCGCGGAAGCGCTCGGGCCCGAAGTCGCGAATCGCGCTCCAGGAGGAGAGATCGACGCTCACGCGCGGGGTCAGCTCGGCCGCCCGCAGTGCCGTGGCGTCGATCGGCGAGCGCAGGAGCGAGTAGCCCGGCAGGTGGAGGTGCGTGCAGCCGTCGAGCCAGGCCGGGTCGAGCTCGCCGACCAGGAAATCGGGCGAGACGCCGCGGTCCGTTGCCATCGTCCGCGCTCCGTCTGCCGCGACGAGCGAGACGACGGTGCCGGTGCGGCCTTCGACGACCGGCCCGCGAACCTCGGCGCCGTAGCGCTCGAGCCCGCGGGCGGCGATCCCGCCGGCCTCGTCGTCCGCCCGCTTGCCGACGAAGCGAGCCTGCCCGCCGAGCTCGGCCACCCACGCGGTCACGTTCGCCGCCTGCCCGCCGGGGCCGAGACGAGTCGTCGCGTCCGCGTCCGCCCCCTCGGCGAGCGGCTGGCGCAGCCGGACGATCACGTCCAGCAGCAGGTCGCCGAGCGAAACGATCATGCGTACCATCGTCCCATGGACGGGGAGCAGCGGCGGCGCCCGAGAACACGGTCCTTCCTGGTCGGTGCCGCGGTCGGTGCGTCAGCGGCCATCGCGGCCGCCCGACGCTTGCGCCCGAAGGAGCGCAAGCGCGAGACCCCGGCCGGCCTCGCTGCCTTCGAGGAGGCTCCGTGCTACCGCGAGCTCGTCGAGAGCGAGCGCGAAGCGCCGTAGCCGCGTAGCGCCCGGGCCGCGCGCTCGATCGTCGGCAGGTTGATGTCGGCGTCGCCGAGGAAGAGCGCCTTTCCGACCAGCATCGCCTGCCCGGCGCGGAGGAGGTAGCGGTCCGGGGTCACGACCGGCTCGCGGGTCCGGATCACGAGGAACGGCCCGAAGGCTCGCACCTCGAACGCCTCCTCAGGCCGCGGCGACCTGAGCGGGATCTGCAGCGAGCGGACGTAGTTCGTCGTCTTGCTGGCGTCGAGGACCCAGACGCCGTGGCCGAGGGGCCGCTCGAGGTCGAGCAGGTTGTGCAGGGCCAGGTCGGCATCAGCGCGCGGAAGCGTCACGAGCGGGAAGTCGCCGTTGCGCTCCCAGGCCTGGATGAAGAGCGGGTCGTAGCCGAGGAGGACGTCGTTCGGGCGGCTCGTAGCGGCCAGATACGCCGCTGCATCGGCGCGGGCCTCCTGCCGCACCGCCGGCTCCCAGTTGAAGAGCTCGGGGGTCTTGTCGAACGCCCAGCCGAGCTGCGCGACCACGAGTGCCGCGAGCGCTGCCGGCCCCCAGACGCGCCCGAGCCGGGCGATTCCCGCTGCGATCGGCAGCGCGACGAACGGAAGCAGGAAGATCAGGTGCCGCGTCTCGGGTGAGCCGGAGCTGCGTGCGATCGCGAGCGCTGCGAGTGGGACGAGCGCTGCACACGCCGTCAGCAGTCGCGTCTCGCGCGGGAGCACGACCATCCCGGCCGCTGCCGCCACGAGCACGATCGCCAGGACGGGGAATCCGGCGGTGAAGTCTCCGGCCGCATCCCAGACGTAGCTGACGACGTCGAGGCGCGCGCTGCCGCCGCCGCCGACGCCGGCGTCGAACCGCCCCGCGAGCACGAGGTCGGTGAGCCAGAACGGGATCCCGAGCACCGCGACGGCGCCGAACGCCCAGAGCGCCGCGCGCAGCCGCTCGCGATGGGCCACGACCACGAACACTCCCTGCGAGGCGAGCACGAGCGCGCCGTAGGGGTGCGTCGCGACCGTCGCCAGGATCGCGAGCGCCCACAGCGCCCAGGCCTTCCGGCCGCCGCGCTCGACTGCATAGAGCAACGCGAGATAGGAGAGCGCGCTCGTGAACAGGAAGAGGCTGTACATCCGTCCGTAGATGCCGTGGAAGAGGAACGTCCAGCTCGCGGCGACGACCACGGTGGCGATCAGCGCGTTCAGGCGCCCGCCGAGCCGCGCGAGCAGGAGGGCGATGACCGGGAGGCTCGCGACAGCGAAGACGGCTGACACCGCGCGGAGGCCCTCGAGGCCGAGATCGAGGTGGGCGACGGCCCACGCGAGCAAGAAGTGGAGCGGCGCGCCGCCGCGTTCCTCGAGCACGACCTGGAAGACGTGGTCGAGCGGATGCCGGCCGATGAAGAGCGGCAGGGCTTCGTCCTCGTGCGGGGGCCAGGCGAGCAGCTGGTGGTAGAGAAATCCCGCCGCCGCGGCGGTGATCGCGGCCACGCCGAGCGGGAACCAGCGTGCCGAAATCCACGCGCGGACGGCCGCCCCCTCGCGCGCTCCGATCCGTGTTGCCTGTGCCGTATCGCTCATCGTGTCGTCTGATTCTCGCTGCTAGCCTTCGGCGCCATGCCGATCTACGAGTACCGGTGTCCCGACGGGCACACGTTCGAGGTCTTCCAGCGGATGTCCGACGCGCCGCTGGAGAAGTGCGAGACCTGCGGCAAGAGCCCGGTCGAGAAGGTGCTCTATCCGGTTTCGGTGCATTTCAAGGGCTCGGGTTTCTACTCGACGGACTACGGGCGCGGCGGGCGAAAGAAGACGGAAACGCCGAAAGAAGGCGGCAGCGGCGACTCCGGCGCATCGGAGAAGAAGTCGGACAGCGGCGAGAAGAAGGCCGCCGCGGCCGACTAGCGGCTGCCTGAATCGCCCACCGTGCAGCCGGCCCCGAACGTCGTTCCGGGCGGTGGGGGCTGAGGTGCGGAGCGTCCGGTGAACATCGAGATCGCGGCCGTGTTCTCCTCCCCTCCGATCAGCACGGACTGGCCGCCGTAGGACGCGCCCTCGCCGCCGAGGCGACAGTGGAGCGCGCGGCCGTCGTTCGCCCGGAACTTGACCCAGCCGAGCTGCATCAGCTGGCCGGCCGAGAGGTCGGTGGTCAGCGGCTTGGCGAGATCACCGCCGATGAACGGAAGCCGGAAGAACGTCCCGGGGCCGGCGAGCTTGCTCGTCATCGCCTCCACCACGGCCTGCTGGCGGCCGGCCCGCGTGAGGTCGTTGTCCGCCAGGGTTGAGCCGGTTCTGGCGAATGCGGGAGTAAATGAGGGCGCGGCGGCCGTCCATCTTCTGCTTGCCCTTGCCGAATCTCCAGCCCGGCCACTGCTCGCAGCGCGCATCGGTTGCGTATGGGCATTCGAACTTGTTCGAGAGGATCGGCTTCGGGACGTCGATCTCGATCCCGCCGATCGCGTCGATCACGGCCTTGAAGTCCTCGAAGTCGGTCAGCACGACGTGATTCGGATGCAGGCCCGTGAGTGCGGTCACCGTCTTGAGCGTCAGCGCGGGGCCGCCGAGCTGGTAGGCCGCATTGATCTTGTTCGCTCCATAGCCGGGGATGTCGACGCGGAGATCGCGTGGGATCGAGAGATACGCCAGCCTGTGGCGGCTGGGATCGGTTCGAAGGAGCAGGATCGTGTCCGAGCGCCGCGCGTCGGCGAGCTTGTCGCCGTCGGTGCCCAGGAGGAGGATCAGCGACGGCTTCGAGATCAGCGCGCCGTCCTGCGGCGCCAGGTTCGACTTCGCCGTCTTCGGCAGCCTCGCGTTCGCTTCCTCGACGCCACCGTGGAAGGAGACGTACCCGAGCACGAACCAGACGACGAGCAGCACCCCGAGCGCGAGTGCCGCGAGCCCGATGCGGCGGCCCCAGCGGGGGCGGCCGGCAGGCTTCGGACGCTCGTTCGTCGCCCTTCGGCTGGCGTTCCGGGCGCGGCGCGGTTGGCACCTTTCCCCGGGTCCTGCCGCCCTTGTAGACCCGGTAGGGCTTTTCTCCGTCCGCCATCCGGGACGGTATGGTAGCCACCGCTCGTGAGACCTCCGGTGCCAACCTCCTACGCTCGCGCGTGAGCGCCGAACGAGTTATCGGGGTCGATCTCGGCGGCACGAAGATCCTCGCGGGGGCGATCGACGCCGAGGGTCGGGTCCTCGAGCGCCACGAGGTGCCGACGCCGACGAGCTCGCAGGAGGAGCTGCTGGACGGGATCGCGGCGGCGATCGAGCCGCTCGCCGGCACCGGTGTCGGAGCGATCGGTCTCGGGATCCCGTCGGTGATCGACCGGCGCACCGGCCGGGCGCTCGGCTCGATCAACATCCCGCTCACGGACTTCTCGCTCCACGACCTGCTCGGTGAGCGCTTCGGCGTCCCGATCGCCGTGGAGAACGACGCGAACGTCGCCGCGCTCGCGGAGTGGAGGCTCGGCGCCGGCAAGGCGGCCGAGAACCTCGTGCTGCTCACCCTGGGGACCGGCGTGGGGGGCGGCGTGATCATTGACGGGGCGCTCTACCGCGGCTGGGCCGAGTTGGGTCACGTGGTCGTCGTCGCGGACGGCCCGCCGTGCCAGGGAACCTGCACCGGCCGCGGTCACCTCGAGGCGGTGGCGTCGGGGAGTGCAGCCGACCGGGCGGCGGAGAAGCTCTGGGGAGAAGGAGCGACTGCCGAGATCCTCGTGGGTCGAGCCGAGGAAGGCGATGCGGCGGCGCTCGAGGCGCTGGCCGGAATCGGCCATCTGCTCGGCGCAGCGATCGGCTCGTTCATCAATATCTTCGCGCCGGAGCTGACGATCGTCGGCGGCGGCTTCGGGATCGCCGCGTCCGACTTTCTCTTCCCCTCTGCCCACGAGGTCGCCAAGCGAGAGGCGCTCGAGCCCGCGCGCGCGGGCATCCGGATCGTCAAGGCCGAGCTCGGCTCCGACGCGGGGATGATCGGCGCGGGTCTGCTCGCGTTCGAGGCGATCGCTCAGGCGGGCTAGTGCCCCTCGCTGTTTGCGCCACCCCGATCGGCAATCTCGAGGACGTGACGCTGCGCGTGCTCGCCGAGCTGCGAGAAGCCGGCGTCGTCCTGTGCGAGGACACACGGCACACGAAAGGCCTGCTCGACCGGCACGGGATCGCGGCCAAGCTGATCAGCTATCACCAGCACAACGAGGCTCAGCGCACGGCGGAGCTGTTGCCGCGGCTCGAGGCCGGCGAGCGGGTCGCGCTCGTCTCGGATGCCGGCCTGCCGGGCGTGAACGATCCGGGCGCCCGGCTGATCTCGGCTGCGCTCGAGGCCGGCGTGCCCGTGACGGTCTTGCCCGGTCCCTCCGCAGTCGAGACGGCACTCGTCGCGAGTGGGCTCGTCGGTGAGCGCTACCAGTTCCTCGGCTACCTGCCGCGAGGCGAGAAGGCCCTCGGTGCGCTCTGGACCGAGCTGCGAACCTGGGGGCATCCCGCGGTCGCGTTCGAATCTCCGAAGCGGCTTCCCGCGACTCTGCGCTCGCTCGCGGCGACCCTGCCCGACCGTCAGGTGGCGGTCTGCCGCGAGCTGACGAAGCGGTTCGAAGAGGTGGTGCGAGGCACCGCCGCGGAGGTCGCCGCCCGCTTCCCGGAGCCGCCGAAGGGCGAGCTGACGCTGGTCGTCGGCGCAGCCGAGCCGGGGGACGGCCCGGCCGATGCGGCCGGGGCGCTCGCGGCGGTGATCGAGCTCGTCGCCGCCGGTGTGCCACGTCGGCAGGCGGCCGACGTCGTGGCCCGCCTGGCGCGCATTTCCCGCAACACCCTGTATGCAGAATCGTTGAAAAGCGGCTGATTCGCCTCGCTAGCGTGGCCGGGAGTTGCCCTCCACGACCAACGAAGGCAGGTTCCGCATGCACGCAAAGGTGATGCGCCGCTTGGCTGCAGCAGCGCTGTTCGCCGTCCTGGCGTCCCTGATCTCGATACCCAGCGCGCTCGCCTGGACCTGGCCGGTCGATGGAGCCGTGCTACGGCCCTTCTCCGTCGGTCCGGACCCGTACGCGGGCGGCCAGCACCGCGGGGTCGACATCGCGGCCGAGCTCGGCCGCGCCGTACTGGCACCGGCCGCCGGGACTGTCTCGTTCGCCGGCGTCGTGCCAGGTAGTGGCCACGCGCTCACCATCACGACAGCCGACGGCTATGCGGTGACGCTGCTTCAGCTCGCCGCGACACGAGTGGCGCGGGGCGACGCAGTCAGCGAAGGGGCCGAAGTGGGCGTGATCGGCGAGAGCAGCGACGCCGTCACCCTGCAGCCGCACGTCCACCTGGGCGTTCGCGTCGCCGCCGACGAAAACGGATACCTCGACCCGCTCGGGCTGCTGCCGGGGCAACAGCCACTGTCCCCGCCGGTGCTCGCTCCACCCGTGCCGGTGGAGGCGCCGCCGGATGTTGTCCCGGCGACAACCGCCTCGCCGGCGGAACCCGTCGAGCCAGAAGGCCCTGCCGGGACATCACTCCCAGCTGCGCCGCTCGCGGCAGGGTCGGACGCGCCCGCCGACTCGCTCACTGTGGGTCAGCCTGCTCCGCGCGTCGTTGTCAAACGGGATAGGCGGTCGCCGAACTCCCAAGCGTTGCGCCCGACCGTGGCGGCGGTCTCGACGGCAGCGTCCCGTTCAGCCGAGGTTCAGGCGTCGTCGCCGACCGCTGCGAAGCGTGTCCGGACAGCCGCCGATGCGTCGGTACCCCCACCGGCCCGAGTCGCCGGGCATCCATCGCACCGGATATCCGTGCCCAGCACTGAAGCCCGATCGGAGCAGCCGGTCGCGCGGCCTCCGGACCCGGTCTTAAGGACGCGGCCCGGAGCACGTGCCGTCTTCGATCGGTTCGCCGACCCAGCGCCGGGATCGAGCGAAACCTCGAGCGGTGGCGGCTCACGTGGCGTAAGCCCTGGCCCGATGCCGGTTGCGGCGGCCATGCTGCTCGCGTTGGCCACGTGGGTCGGTCGCCGACGCTACCGCGGCACCAAGGAAGCCGGGGAGGTCGCTCGTATGATGAATCGCCATGAATACACCGCCTCCACGGCAGAAGATCCTCGTCGCGGTCGCGTGGCCGTATGCGAACGGCCCGCGACACATCGGCCACGTGGCGGGATTTGGCGTTCCGGCGGACATCTTCGCCCGCTACCACCGGTTGCGCGGAAACGACATCCTCATGGTCAGCGGGACGGACGAGCACGGCACGCCGGTGATGGTCGCCGCAGATCAAGCCGGGGTCTCGCCGCGTGAGTTGGCCGACCAAAACAACGAGGTCATTCGGGATGACCTGCGCCGGCTCGGGCTCTCGTACGACTTGTTCACGCGGACGACGACGCAGAATCATCACGACGTCACGCGAGATGTCTTCCGGACCCTCTACGACAAGGGGTTCATTCTCGAACAAACGACGACGGCCGCGTTCTCGGCCACGACCGGACAGACGCTGCCCGACCGCTATATCGAAGGCACGTGTCCAATTTGTGGCTTCGAATTCGCGCGCGGCGACCAGTGCGACAACTGTGGCAACCAGCTCGATCCAGCGGATCTGATCAACCCTCGGTCGAAGATCGACGGCGCTGAACCAGTCTGGCGGGAGACCACTCATCTCTTCCTCGACCTGCCGGCCTTCAAAGAGCAGTTGCGCGAATGGATCGAACGGCAGACGCACTGGCGCCAGAACGTGCGGCGGTTCTCGCTCGAGCTTGTCAAGGAGCTGAAGCCGCGTCCGGTCACACGTGACCTCGACTGGGGCGTGCGAGTGCCCGTGCCCGGATACGACGAACGTGACGACAAGCGCATCTACGTCTGGATCGACGCAGTTGTCGGCTACTTCTCAGCGGCGGTGGAGTGGGCGAAGAACACCGGAAGCCCGGACGCCTGGCGCGACTGGTGGCAGAACCCTGACGCGCGCCACTACTACTTCATGGGCAAGGACAACATCGTCTTTCACAGCGTCATCTGGCCGGCGCAGCTGCTCGGCTACGGCGAAGGAGGCGAATTCGGAGCAGGCCGTGGAAAGCTCGAGCTGCCGTACGACATCGTCAGCAGCGAGTTCCTGACGATGGAGGGCAAGCAGTTCAGTACCAGCCGAGGTGTCGTGATCTACGTCGGAGACTTCCTCAGCCGTTACGACCCCGACCCGCTTCGGTACTTCCTGACGGCAGCAGGACCCGAGACGCAGGACAGCGACTTCACCTGGGCGGAGTTCGTCCGGAGAAACAACGACGAGCTCGTGGCGAACTGGGGCAACCTCGTCAACCGCACGCTGACGAGCGCTTACAAGAACTTCGGCGCTGTGCCCGAACCGGGCGAGCTACAGCAGGCCGATCGTGAGGTGATGCGTCAGGTGGAGGGAGGCTTCGAATCCGTCGGACAGCTGATCGAGCTGGCCAAGTTCAGGGCGGCGCTTGCAGAGGCCATGCGCCTCGCGTCGACCGTCAACCAGTACGTGAGCGAGCAGGCGCCGTGGGCGACGATGAGCGACGACAAGGAACGCGCGGGCACCGTTCTCTACTCGGTGCTGCGCTCGATCGACAACTTGAAGCTGCTGTTCACGCCGTTCCTGCCCTTCAGCTCGCAGACCCTGCACGAGCTGCTCGGCTACGACGACGTCATCGCCGGACCGTTGCGGTTCGAGGAGATCGAGGAAGAGGGCGGTCCGTCGCACGTCGTCCTCACCGGCGACTATGAGACGTGGGCGGGTCGCTGGGAGCCCACTGAGCTGCAAGCCGGGCAAGTGCTACGCGAGCCGCGGCCGCTCTACACCAAGCTCGATCCCGAGAAGGTCGTCGCTGACGAGCTGGCGCGGATGCAGCGCGCAGCGTGATCGATACCCACGCGCACCTCGATGCGCTCGAGGACGTGGACGGTGCGCTCATGCGGGCGCGCGAGGCCGGTGTGAGCCGCGTGATCACGATCGGCACCGGGCTCGCCTCGTGCCGGGCTGCCCTCGCGCTTGCCACCGCGAATGCCGGTGTCTACGCGGCTCTCGGCATCGACCCGCACCAGGCGGGAAGTGACGAGGAGCATCGCGTGCGCGAGCTGCGTGGGCTGCTCGACAACGAGCGTGCCGTCGCCGTGGGGGAGACCGGTCTCGACTACCACTACGGCTCCGAGACGAAGGACGAGCAGCGCCGTCTTTTCGAGGCGCAGCTCCGGCTGGCGCGCGAGCTCACGCTTCCGGTCGTGATCCATACGCGCGAAGCGAACGCCGACACCGAGGCGATGCTCCGTGCACACGAGGGCACGGTGGTCATGCACTGCTTCTCCGAGCCGGGTCTTCTCGGGGCCGGGCTCGAGCGCGGCTGGTACTTCTCCTTCGCCGGCAACGTGACCTACCCGAGGGCGACGGAGCTGCGCGAAGCGGCAGCGGAGGTTCCTGCCGATCGCATCCTGTCGGAGACCGACAGTCCTTATCTCTCGCCGCAACCGCTTCGCGGCAAGCCGAACGAGCCGGCCCACGTCGTCCACACGGTTGCTGCCCTCGCAGCCGCGCGCGCTGAGGACGCGGACGAGCTCATCGCGCGCATCGATGCGAACGCGACCGCAGCCTTCGGCCTCGCATGAGCGTCAGACCCAAGAAGCAGCTCGGCCAGCACTTCCTCGCGGACGGAAACATCCTCGGCGTGATCGGGCGGCTCGCCGAGCTCGGCGACGACGATGTGGCGCTCGAGATCGGTCCCGGCCTCGGCGTCCTCACCCGCTACCTCGCCGAGCACGTCGCTCACGTCCACGCCGTCGAGCTCGACCGCTCGCTCGAGCCGCACCTCGCCGAAGTTGCCTCGGAGCCAAACGTCGACGTCCACTGGGGCGACGCGCTCGCGCTCGACCTGGCTGCGTTCCAGCCGGCACCGACGAAGCTCGTTGCGAACCTGCCCTACAACGTGGCGACGCCGATCGTCGCCGAGAGCCTCGCCGGCCTGCCGAGCGTCGAGCTGTGGTGCGTGATGGTGCAGCGCGAGGTGGCGGACCGCTTCTTCGCCGAGCCGTCCACGAAGGCGTACGGTGCCGTCTCGGTGCTCGTCCAGCTCGCGTCGCGGCGCACGGGCTTCCACCCTGTGGCGCGAACAGTCTTCCGGCCGCCCCCGAACGTCGACTCTGCGCTCGTGGCGTTTCGGCGGGTGGCTCTGCCCGCCGACTTCGACCGGGTGAAGACGATCGTCGAGGCCTCGTTCGCGCACCGGCGCAAGACGCTCCCGAACTCGGTTGCGCTCGCGGGCCTCGTACCGCGCGAGCGAGCCGCCGCAGCCCTCGAGGCGATCGGGCGGCTCCCCGAAACCCGCGCGGAGGCGCTCGAGCCTGCGGAATTCGTCGCGCTGGCGGAGGCCCTGTGAAACGGGCGCCGGCTCCGGCGAAAGTCAATCTCGCACTCGTTGTCGGCCCTGCCCGGGAGGACGGTAAGCATCAGGTGGCGACCGTGCTCCAGCGGATCGATCTCGGCGACCGGATCTCGATCGAGCCGGCCGCGACGCTCACGGTCACAGGCTTCCCGGGCGACACGCTTGTTCGGGACGCCCTCACAGCTCTCGCGAGAGCGGCAGACGTGGAGCCGCGGTGGCGCGCGACGATCACGAAACGTATTCCGGTCGCAGCCGGCCTCGGCGGTGGCAGCTCCGACGCCGCGACCGCGCTCCGGCTCGCGAATGAGACGCTCGACAGCCCGCTGCCGCCCGACGAGCTGCATCCGCTCGCCGCGACGCTCGGCGCGGACGTCCCCTTCTTTCTCGTCGACGGCCCACAACTTGGATGCGGCGACGGGTCAGAGCTCGAGGTGATTGACCTCCCGCAGGACTACTGGATCGTGGTCGCCCTCCCGCTCGGCGCAACGAAGGAGTCGACGGCCGCCGTCTACAGCCGCTTCGATGACCGCGCCGGCGCCGATGGCTGGAAGACACGCGACGCGACGCTGCGGAGCACGCTCGCCGCCGTCAAGCGGCCCCGGGACCTCGCCGCCCTTCCACCGAACGACCTCGCCTCATCGCCGCTCGCGGCCGAGCTCCTCCGGCTTGGCGCCTTCCGCGCCGACGTCAGTGGAGCGGGCCCAGCCGTCTACGGGCTGTTCCATCACCGGCGCCATGCCGGCGCCGCGAAACAGGCCCTCCGGAACGCGGCCCGCACCTGGCTGACCGTTCCGGTCTGGTACGGCTAGACGGTACGGTTGTTGCGTGGACCGTCCGCTGACGATCGAGCACGGCAGCACCCGATTCGGCAGGGCGCTCCGTGTGAATCGCCTCAAGATCGCGCTCATCGTCGCGCTCGTCGAGGGAGTGCTGGTGCTCGTCGGAAAGATCGACTGGTGGGTCGTAGCCCTGCTCGCGATCGCCGCAGTCGCGTTCTACGTGTATCGCGGCCGCGCGGCGCGGCGGGAGGAAATCCGAGAGGGGACGTGGATCCTCGCGGTCTCGCAGCTCGCCGTCGTCCTCGTGCCGGTGCTCGCGCTGGTCCTGACGGCGTTCGCGGTCGTGGCACTCGTGATCTTCGCGATCGTCGCGCTTGTCATCCTTCTCCGCGACCGCCGGTAGGATTTAGGTCTGACAGGTTCACTGGGGCGTAGCCAAGCGGTAAGGCAGCGGGTTTTGGTCCCGCGATCCCAGGTTCGAATCCTGGCGCCCCAGCCATCTCACAAACTCCAGTGACCGATTCGACATTCGCAGCTGTGGTGATGGCCGGTGGCCTCGGAACGCGCATGCGCTCGGCCGTTCCCAAGCACCTGCACCCGATCCTCGGCAGGCGGATGGTCGACTGGGTGCTGGAGGCCGCCAAGCCGCTCGGCCCGGAGCCGCTCGTCGTGATCGCCTCGCCGGAGAGCCGCGACGCTTTCGGAGACGTCGAGGTCGCAGTGCAGGAGCGCGCGCTCGGGACCGGCGATGCCGTCCGTTCCGCCCGCTCGGTCGTCGGTGACGAGCCCGACAGCCTGCTCGTCCTGTCCGGCGACACGCCGCTCCTGACGACCGAGCTGCTTCAGCAGCTCGTCGAGACGCACCGGCGCGAGGGAGCGGCCGCAACCGTCCTCACCTTCGAGCCGGACGACGTCCGCTCGTATGGCCGGATCGTCCGCGGGGAAGACGGGATCGTCGAGGCGATCGTGGAGGCCGGAGACGCGACGCCCGAGCAGCTCGAGCTTCGCGAGTGCAACTCCTCGATCTACGTCTTCCGGACCGACCTGCTCTGGCCGGCCCTGGACAGGCTCGAGCCACACAACGCGCAGGGCGAGCTCTACCTGACCGACGCCGTCCGCGATCTCGTGAGCAGCGGCGAGCGCGTCGTGGCTCATCTCGCCGACGACCCGACCGAAACCGAGGGTGTGAACACCCGCGCCGAGCTCGCCGCCGCCGCAGCAGCGCTTCGCGACCGGATCAACCTCGCGCACATGGACGCCGGCGTGGCGATCTTCGACCCATCCTCGACCTGGATCGAGCCCGGCGTGGAGCTCGAGGCCGACGCGATCGTGCACCCGTTCACGGTCCTCCGCGGCTCGACTCGGGTCGCGACAGGAGCGGAGATCGGCCCGCACGTCGTCGCGATCGATGCGGAGATCGGGCAGGAGGCGCTGGTCGGACCCTTCTGTTACCTTCGCCCGGGCACGGTCCTCGGGCCGCGCTCGAAGGCCGGCACGTTCGTGGAGATCAAGAAGTCGCGGATCGGAGAGGAAACCAAGGTGCCTCACCTCTCCTACATCGGCGACGCGGAGATCGGGGAGGGAACGAACATCGGCGCAGGGACGATCACCGCGAACTTCCCGCACCGCCCCGGTCAGCCAAAGGGAAAGACCACGATCGGCGACAACGTCCGTGTCGCGGTGGACACTATGCTCGTTGCTCCGGTCACTGTTGGAGACGATGCGTGGACGGCGGCAGGAGCCGTCGTCACCGACGACGTCCCGGCGAATGCGCTCGCAGGCTTCGCCCCCAGGCAAGTCAACAAGGAAGGGCGAGGTGGAAAGCGGAACGATTGAGCAGACGCTGCCGGGACTCGAGGGCACGAGCGGGACTCCGCTGGCTCACCTCGCAGTCGGCCGTGCCGTGTCGTTGACCCCGACGAAGAGGCTCGCAGTCGTCGCGGGGAGCTCGCACCCCGAGCTTGCCGACAAGATCGCCGGGCATCTCGGCGTGGAGCTGACCCGGGTGGAGCGGACGACCTTTGCCGACGGCTCGCCGTACTTCCGCTTCGAGGACTCGGTGCGGGGTGCGGACATGTTCATCGTCCAGACCGCGGCGACCCCGATCGCGCAGCATCTCGTCGAGCTCCTGATCATGGTCAACGCTGCGAAGCTCGCGTCCGCGAAGCGGATCACGGCGGTCATCCCCTGGTACTTCTACGCGCGCCAGGACAAGAAGTCGCGGCCACGCGAGCCGATCACTGCGCGCCTCGTCGCCGACCTGCTCGAGACCGCCGGCGTCGACCGCGTGATCACGATGGACCTGCACGCGGGCCAGGTGCAGGGCTTCTTCCGGATACCCGTCGACCACATGGTCGCCGTGCCGATGTTCGCGCAGCACATCCGGGACTACCTGGGCTCCGAGGTCGAGCGTGTCGCCGTGGCGCCCGACACCGGCCGCGCCAAGCTTGCGGGCAAGTTCGCCGAGATGATCGGCGGCGGGCTCGTCGTGCTCAACAAGGAGCGCCCCGGCCACAACCAGGCGAAGGTCACCGGCGTGATCGGCGACGTCGCCGGCAAGGTGGCGGTGATGACGGACGACATCATCGACACCGCCGGCACACTCTGCGCCGGCGCCGAGGCGCTGCGCGAGGCTGGTGCGACGCGCGTGATCGCCTGCGCCACGCACGCGCTCTTCAACGATCCTGCGCTCGAGCGCATCGCGGAGAGCGCTTTCGAGCGCGTGATCGTCACGGACACCGTGCCGGTCGACGAGCTTCGCAAGCCCGCGAACGTCGAAGTGCTCTCGATCTCGGGCCTGCTCGCGGAGACGATCCAGAACGTCTTCTCCGACGACTCCGTCTCGGCGATCTTCGCCGGCGAGAATCAGCTCTTCTAACGAGCACCGCTTGTCTGGGCCGTTCGCGTCAAGTTGGTACCGGAATCTGGTACCGCATGGCTACGTCGGCGGTTCTGGGGGCGTTTGGCCAGAGTGGGCCACAAACCGAAACTCGTCCGCCGCCAACCGTGATGGCGCGCGCCAGCATTAGGTGAGCAGAACGCTGACTGCGTCGAGGACGAGTAATGCGGCGAGGCTTGCGAGTGCGTAGACGGTGACCTGCGGCTGTCGGCGTCCGACTTCGCCTTGCGCGCCCTCCATGAGCGCGATGACGCGGTCTCCGAGGAGCAGGAAGAGGATCAACGGGCCCCAGACGAGTGCGGTCGCGAGCGTGACGTACACGACGACAAGCGCCGCCTGGTTGAGGTCTCTGAGGCCCGCAGTGACGATCGTTGCGGCGGCCAGGCAGGTCAGCACAAGTCGCTTCGGGCCACCGATCCCGAGCAGGAATCCGGCGACGACGGTCGTGAGGAAGCGCAACCGGCTGAGTCGTTCGAGCAGCGCCTGTGTCCGCGCCTTCGAGCGTTCGTGCGCGGTTCGGCTGTCATTGGCATTCGCGGGTCTCCGGTGAACTGCGAGGGCTACTGCGATCAGCACGAGCGCGAGCGCGACCTCCAGTGCGGCCCGGAATCCGGAGTGGCTCCCGCTGGAGCCAGTAGCGGCAATACCGAAGATCACGAGCACGGAGCAGGTCAGGATCTGCGCTCCGACAAAACCGCCGCCGAAGCCAAACGCCTTCAGCCGTCCGGACGGCATTACCGCCAGCGTCGCGCCGAACCCGAGTGCGCTGAGACCCGCCAGCAGGCCATAGAGGACTACCTGAATCGCGGCATGGAGCATCCCGAGGGCCGCACCTTACGCCAGCGTGCGAGCGGACGACCCCGACCGGTGCGTTGGGGCCGACCGGCTCGAACGCGCCCTCGAAGACGACGTGAAGCTGCTCGCGCTCACGATCGACGAACGCGCCATCATCCTCGGCCAACTCGAGACCCACCCGACGGGCTTGCGGAACTACGCGGGGTGCTTCTGAACGAGCATCAGTGGCGGCAGCGCGAAGGGCTCGACAGGTGAGCATGTGCGGGCCACCGCCTCGGCCGAGGCGCAGGCGTGAGCATCACCGGGTAAGCGGGCGCAGACGCTGGGTCTCGTCATGGTTCGCCTCCGCGGCGTCCGATAGGTAGTGGGCGTAAGCTCTCGTCGTGAGTAGCGACGCGATGGAAGTCGTCAACCGGTGGCGAGCATCAAATTTCGAGCGTGGAGCGGTTGAGGACGTTCTCGCAGAAGACGTGGAGTGGGTTGTCCCGGAACGCGGCGGAGTAACCACTCTGCGCGGAATCGACGCCGTTCTCGCGTGGTACGGCGGTGGAGGGGCCGCCGACGAAGGAGTCCCCGAGGACCTCGGAGGCCCGGAGAGTCTCGACGTCTCGGAGGAGCGGGGCGAGCTGGAGGATTTCGGGGAGGGCCGAGTCGGCTCGCTCAATCGATTGATCTACACGTCAAAGGAGTCGGGTGAAGTCGCGTACGTGAAGACCCACCGGCTCGTCTACAGCGTGCGCGACGGGAAGATCGTTCGCTACGAGCTCGAGAACCTCGACGAGTCCGAAGTCGCAGGCACTCCCGCCCCCTGACGGGCAGGCTCTGCCGCTTTCACTGCACTTCAGGGGACATTCCCGGACGCTGGCCCAGGGTGAAGCTGCTCGCGCTCACCCTCGGAGAACGCGCTCTGATCTGCTCGCACGAAGCCGATCGGTCTCATCGGACTCATCGTCTTAAACCTCTAGAGCGGCGCCGGGGCGCACGTCGCTCTACCGGTCTCATTGCGAACCGGGTGCCTAGTAGCCGAGAGGGCACCTGAGCTGACCTGAACGGCTCAGGCAAGGAGTAGGGTGGCCCTATGTGCCCCCTTCCGCGAATCAGCTCTTCTAGGGCATTGGCTCACCCGTTCTCCCGATGACCGACCAGCCGAGAATCGTCCGGCTCGCCACCGGCCAGATCACGATCCGGCGGGCGCTCGACGGCGTCTGGCAGGTCAGCTACGACCCCGACGAGCGTCCCGCGGACTATCCGGGCCACACCTTTGCGCCCGGCGACCCCGATCTTCCGAGCGACTATCCCCGGACGAACGACCCCGACGATCTCGAGGCGTGGGCGCGAAACCGGTGGAGCTGACCGAGCGGCTCTAGCCGGCTGCGCCTGTCCAGGTCGAGGGAAGAGTCTCTTCCCCGTCCGCCTTCTCGAGCAGTCCGAGGCTGTTTGCCTTCGCCGACGCTGCCGTGCGGTTCGGCACCTCGAGCTTCCGGTAGATGTTCGAAAGGTGGAACTTGACCGTCTGCTCGGTCACCCAGAGCAGCTTGGCCATCTGTGAGTTCGACGACCCGCTCGCGACCAGCCGCAGGATTTCGAGCTCGCGCTTCGTCAGGCCGTGGCCCTGCTGCGCGGCGAGGCGGGCCGGCCGGTCGAGCTCCGCCGCCGGCAACTCGCCCCGGTAGTGAATGCCATCGGTCTTGGTCACAGCCCGAAGTGCGTGGACGAGATCGGAGGGCTGCACGCTCTTGCCGACGAAGCAGACTGCCCCCGCGGCGAGCACCTCCCGGATCGCATTCGGGTCGTCCGTCGCCGAGACGACAACCACCCGCACATCGGGATGCTTGTCCGCGAGTCGCGTCACGCACGTCAGCCCGTCCATTCCCGGCATCGCCAGGTCGAGCAGGACCGCATCGGGCTGCCACTTCTCGACCATGCCAAGCACCTCGTCTCCCGTCCCGCAGGTCCCGACCACCTCGACTCCTGCCGCCTCCAGCGACAGTTCCAAGGCGGACAGAAACAGCGGGTGATCGTCCGCAAGGATCACCCTCGTCATCGATTGAACCCCTTATTGTCTAGCGCCGCTGTGGCCTTTCTCATGCTTAGTTGTACCTCACGGGGCGGCGCGACAAACGCGGGCCTGCGGCGTCGTACGCGCGGTTGAAGTTCGGAGTGTCGGGATGAGCGGAGGATCGTGGTCCTTCCAACCAAGCTCCTCGGTGCGATCCATGTCGCTATCGGCATCTTCCTGGCTGCGGACAAGCACTACTTCGCCAAGTGACAGTCTGTTACTTGGCTGCGCTATCATCCGCCGCCGTGGCCGGCGACAGATTTCGTCTCGAAGTGAAGGAACGTGCACGGCTCGGCTCGCCCGAGTCCAGGCGCCTGCGCAAGCAGGGGTTCGTTCCCGGCGTCCTCTACGGCAAGACGACAGCGCAGGCCTTCGCCGTCAGCGAGCGTGAGCTTCGCTCTGCGCTGACCGGCCCGTCCGGACTGCATGCCGTGCTCGACGTCGTCCTGGAGGGCCAGACCGAGATGCACCCCTCGATCCTGAAGGAGTACCAGCGCGACCCGATCCGGGGGCACGTGCGGCACATCGACCTCCAGGAAGTGCGGCTCGACGTCGCGATCCAGGCGACCGTGCAGGTCCACCTGCACGGGGCCGAGGACGCACCCGGCGTGAAAGAGGGCGGCGTGCTCTCCCAGCCGTCCACCACGCTCAACGTCGAGGCGCTGCCGATGGAAGTTCCCGAGTCGATCGAGGCGGACGTCAGCTCGATGGAGATGGGCGACGCGCTCCGGCTCGAGGATCTTCCCGCGCTCGAGGGCGTCACCTTCCTGGACGACCCGCACGAGACCGTGATCGCCACCGTCTCCGCACCGACCGTCGAGGCCGAGCCCGAGCCCGTCGAGGGCGAGGAGGGCGAGGAGGGCGAGGCTGTCGAGGGCGAGGCCGCCGAGGGCGAGACCGCAGAGGGCGAAGCCCCCGCCGAAGGCGACGCGGCCGAGTCCGGCTCCGACTCGCCGGAATAGTGCGCCTCTTCGGTCGGGGCGAACGCGCCTCGACGCTCGATCTTCTCGTCGTCGGTCTCGGCAATCCGGGCCGCGAGCACGCGCGCGACCGTCACAACGCCGGCTGGATGGTCGTCGACGAGCTGGCGCGCCGGCACGACGGCTCGTTCCGCTCGAAGTTCTCCGGCCAGCTCGGCGAGATCCGCCTCGGCGATCTCCGGCTCGGACTGCTCAAGCCGGAGACGTACATGAACCTCTCGGGCGACTCGCTCGGGGCCGCTGCGCGCTTCTACAAGGTGCCGCCCGACTCGATCGCGGTCGTGCACGACGACGTCGATCTCGAGTCGGGCCGGCTGCAGGTCCGCCTGGGTGGAGGGCTCGGGGGCCACAACGGCCTCAGATCGGTCAAGCAGGGCCTCGGCTCGGCCGACTTCCTGCGGACGCGCGTCGGCGTCGGCCGCCCAGGTCGCGGCGACCGGCGGCCGGTTGCCGACTACGTCCTCTCGCCGTTCGCGCCCGAGGACGACGCAGAGGCGCTCGTCGCTCGCGCAGCGGACGCGGTCGAAACGCTCGCGGGAGAGGGCCTCGAAGAGGCTCAGCGCCGCTTCAACTGAGTCCGCTACGCGGAACGGACGGAGACGATGCGCGCCTTCCAGGCGCCTTTCGGCGCTTTCACCTCGACCGTGTCGCCCACCTTGGCGCCGATCAGCGCGCCGCCGAGGGGAGAGTCGGTCGAGACGCCTCCGACGCTCGAGATCTCGACCTCGAAGCGGCCCCCCTGCTCGTCCTCGACCTCCACCACCGAGCCGACGCCGACGACACCCTCCGCGGCGTGCTCGACGATGACCGCGTTCTCGATCCGGCTGCGGAGGATCGTGATTCGCCGCTCGAGCAGGCCCTGTTCGTTCTTCGCGTCGTGGTAGGCGAAGTTCTCGGAGAGATCGCCGAAGCCGCGGGCGGTGGCGATCGCCTCCACCATCTCGGCACGCTTCGGGCCTTCGAGCTCGGCGAGCTCCGCCGCGAGCGCGTCGCGCTGAGCGACGGTCATCGATTCGCCTCCTCGCTCGCCCATCGCCCTAGTGTGGCGGAAATACCCGAACGCGGGCGACCTGCCGACGACTAAGATGGCCGCCGCGGAAACCCGGTTTCCGCCTTTCGTCATGGACCGTCCCGTACTCCACGCGTTCGTCAGGGAGCTGCTCGAGCTCGAGCGGCTGCAATCGTTCGCGGCCTCCGTTGCCGGCTCGAGCGCGCGTCTCGGAGCCCGTTCTGCCGCTCCTGCTCGCGACCCTGCACGAGCATCTCGACCGCGGTCTCGTCTGCCTGCTGCCCGAGGACGCCGACGCGCGCGACGCCGCGGAGGCGGCGGGGTGGTTCATCGGCCCGGATCGCGTCGCGCTGCTCCCGGGGCGTGGCGTTCGCTGGGGATCGGGCCTCGAGCCGCCGCCGCACCTCGTCGGCGAGCGAGCACGTGCGCTCGACGTGCTTGCGGGCGGCGGGCTCGTCTGCGCCTCGGCGACCGCTCTCGCCGAGGGGGTGCCGCCTCTCGCGGCGCGATCCGAGCCGGTGCGGCTCGACGTCGGGGCCGAGCCCGGCCTCGACGGCCTCGCCGAGTCACTCGCGCTCGCGGGCTACGAACGGGTCGATCGGGCCGAGGAGCGCGGACAGTTCGCAGTGCGCGGTGGGCTCGTCGATGTCTTCCCGACCACCGGGCAGCGAGCCGCTTCGTGTCGAGCTCTACGGCGACGAGATCGAGCAGGTCCGCGCCTTCTCGCCCTTCACGCAGCGGGCGCTCCATCCCGTCGACGGCGCCGTGATCTATCCGGCGGTCGAACGGCGGACCGACCTGACGGAGCCCACCCTTCCGGACGACGACTTCGAGCCCGTCCCGTCCGAGGTTCCTGGCGATCTCGTCCCGGTGCTCGATCGTGTGCCCGATTTCGTCTGGCAGCCGGACGAGGTGCGGCGTGTCTGGACGGAGGAGAGTCTCGGCGAGATCTCGCTCAAGGGGACCTCCGAGCTCGACCCGTTCCCGCAAGGTCAGCCGTTCTCATTCGAGGCGCAGCGGCCCGCGATCGCCGCACGCGGTCTCGCGGAGGCCGAGTCGGAGCTCTCGGGGTTCGTTCGCGGCGGGAACCGGATCGTCGTCGCATTTCCGCACGCGGGTGAGGCGCTGCGCACGCAGAACCTCCTCAAGCGCGCCGATTCGCGGCTGCTCGAGACCGGCGAGGAGCTACCCGAGCAGCCGGAGCTCCTCTTCGCCGTCGCGCCGGCGCGCCGTGGGTTCGTCTGGCGCGAGCTCGGGCTCGTGCTGCTGCCCGACACACAGGTCTTCCGCAAGCGGCCGCCGCGCGCCGACCGCCGCCTCGGGCGGGCGCTCGCCTCCTTCGCCGACCTGCGGACGGGCGATTTCATCGTCCACGAGGACCACGGCGTCGGGAAGCTGCTCGGGTTCGAGACGAAGGAGGTCGCGGGCGTCACGCGCGACTACCTCTTCCTCGCTTTCCGGGGCGACGACCGTCTCTACGTCCCGCACGAGCAGCTCGGCAAGGTCTCGAAGTACATCGGCGCGGACGCAAGTGCGCCTGCGCTTTCGAAGCTCGGCGGCAAGGCCTGGCAGAACCTGAGGGCCCGCGCCCGCGAGTCCGTGCGGGAGCTGGCGACCGAGCTGATCGCCCTGTACGCCCAGCGCCAGCAGGCGCCGGGCGTCGCCTACGACCTTCAGAACGAGTGGCTCGAGCGGCTCGAGACCGAGTTCCCGTACCGCGAGACCGAGGACCAGGCCCGGGCGATCGAGGCGGTCAAGGAAGACCTCGAGATGCCGCGGCCGATGGACCGCCTGGTCTGCGGCGACGTCGGCTTCGGCAAGACCGAGGTCGCGGTGCGCGCCGCGTTCGCTGCCGCCGTCAACGGGAAGCAGACGCTGTTCCTCTGCCCGACGACGATCCTCGCCGAGCAGCACTGGAACACGTTCAAGGAGCGCTTCCGCGATTTCCCGGTCCGCGTCGAGATGATCTCGCGCTTCCGGCGGCCCGCCGAGGCGAAGCAGGTGCTGAAGGACTTCGCAGAGGGCAAGGTGGAGGTCCTGATCGGGACGCACAGGGTGCTCAGCCGCGACGTGATCCCGAAGGATCTCGGGCTGGTGATCCTCGACGAGGAACAGCGGTTCGGTGTCGCGCAGAAGGAGTTGCTCCGCTCTCTGCGGCTGGAGGTCGACGTGCTGGCGCTCTCCGCGACGCCGATTCCGCGCACGCTCCACATGTCGCTCTCGGGTCTGCGCGACATCTCGATCATCGAGACGCCCCCCGAGGGCCGCCGCCCGATCCGGACGACAGTCGGCGAGTACGACGAGGAGCTGATCAAGACCGCGCTCGAGCGCGAGATCGCCCGCGACGGCCAGGCCTTCTACCTCCACAACCGCGTCGAGACGATCGAGGAGGCGGCGGAGAAGCTGCAGCAGCTCTGCCCCGGTCTGCGCTTCATCGTCGCGCACGGGCAGATGCGCGAGCGCGAGCTGGAGGAGAAGATGCACGCCTTCCTCCGCGGCGACGCCGACGTGCTCGTCTCGACGACGATCATCGAGTCGGGGATCGACATCCCGCAGGCGAACACCCTGATCGTGGAGCGTGCGGACGTCCTCGGCCTCTCCCAGCTCTACCAGATCCGCGGCCGCGTCGGCCGCTCGGACGTGACGGCGCACGCGTATCTCCTCTATCCGGATGCGAGCGAGCTCTCGCCCGAGGCCCGGGCGCGCCTCTCGACCCTCGCCGACCACACGGAGCTCGGCGCGGGCTTCCAGATCGCGATGCGCGACCTCGAGATCCGCGGTGCGGGCGACCTCCTCGGAGCCGAGCAGTCCGGCCACGTCGCCGCGCTCGGCTTCGAGCTCTACGTGGAGATGCTGGCCGAGGCGGTCGCCGAGATGCAGGGCCAGCGACGGGTGGCGACCAGGCCGGTCCGCGTCGACGCCCGCGTGGATGCCTACGTGCCGGCGACCTACGTCGCATCCGAGGCGCTGAAGATCGACATCCACCGGAGGCTCGCGCTGGCCGAGTCGGACGACGAGCTGCGTGAGCTACACGCCACGCTCGAGGACCGGTACGGCCCGGTGCCGGAGCCGGTCGAGCACCTGTTCGCGATCCAGGAGGCGAAGCTCAAGCTCGCGCAGCTCGGTGCGGACTACCTCGTCTACCGCGGCGGCCGTGCGACGGTCGGCCCGCTCGTGCTCGGCTCGGCGGAGCTGCGGGCCTTGCGCGACGTGACCGATACAGCCGTCTATACGAGCGCGAAGCGGGAGGTCTCGCAGCGCACCGAGGCCCTGACGGGGGCCATCGACCTCGTCGATGCTATCGTGGTAGCCCGTCAGGCCGCATGAACGGCGGCCCGCGAACTAAACCTGGAGCTTTCTCAACGATGAAGATCTCTCGTCTTGCCATCCTTCTCTGTGCGCTCGTTTCGTTCGCGCTCGCCGGTTGTGGCGGCGGCAACGACGAAACGGTGCCGACCGACGCCGTGGCCGTGGTCGACGGCCAGGAAATCGCCAAGACCGACTACGACGCGCTCATCGCGCAGGCCAAGAAGAGCTACAAGAACCAGAAGCGCGACTTCCCGAAGGCTGGCTCGCAGGAGTTCCAGACCCTCAAGAACCAGGCCGTGCAGTTCCTGGTCCAGCGCGAGCAGTTCGAGCAGGAGGCCGACAACCTCGACGTCAACATCACCGACAAGCAGGTGGACGCCCGGCTCGCGCAGATCCAGAAGCAGTACTTCGGCGGCGACAAGAAGAAGTACGAGAAGCAGCTGAAGACGCAGGGCCTCTCGGACACGCAGGTGCGCAACGACATCCGGGCCCAGATCGTCTCCGAGAAGATCTTCGCGAAGGTCACCACGGACGTGAAGGTGACCGACAAGCAGATCGAGGACTACTACAACAAGAACAAGGCGCAGTACAGCCAGCCGGAGAGCCGCGACGTGCGCCACATCCTCGTGAAGACGAAGGCGAAGGCCGACCAGCTCGAGACGCAGCTCAAGGCAGGCGCAAGCTTCGCCGCGCTGGCGAAGAAGTTCTCCGAGGACACCGGCTCGAAGGCGAACGGCGGCAAGCTGACGATCTCGAAGGGCCAGACCGTGGCGCCGTTCGACAAGGTGGCCTTCGAGCTGAAGAAGAACGCGATCTCGCAGCCCGTGAAGACCGAGTTCGGCTACCACATCATTCAGGCGCTCAGCGATTCGAAGCAGGCGAAGGTCACGCCGCTGAAGGACGTCAAGGAGTCGATCCGCCAGCAGCTCGCGCAGACGAAGAAGAACGAGGCGATGACGAAGTGGGTCGACGATCTGAAGAAGGACTACAAGGACAAGATCTCGTACGCCGTCGGCTTCAGTCCGCCCCCGGGCGCCACCGGGACGACTTCCACCAGCGCGAACGGGTAGCCGATTGCCTCTAGCCGAGGCGCTTGTCGAGCTACAGGACCTGACGCGGCGGCTGCGCCGCGACTGTCCGTGGGATCGCGAGCAGACCGCGCTCACGATCGTGCCGCACACGGTCGAGGAGGCCTACGAGGTCGCTGACGCCGCGGCGGGCGGCGAGCCCGCCAAGCTCCTCGACGAGCTCGGCGACCTGCTCTTCCAGGTCTATTTCCTCTCCCTCCTGCTCGAAGAGGAGGGAGACGGGGATCTCGAGGCGGTCGCGCGCGGAGTGCACGCCAAGCTCGTCCGGCGCCACCCGCACGTCTTCGGCGAAGCCGAGGCAGAGACCGCGGGGCGGGTTCGCTCGCGCTGGGAGGAGATCAAGTCCGAGCAGGAGGGCCGCGAGGGGATCTTCCACGACGTCCCTGCCTCGCTGCCGGCGCTCCTGCAGGCCAGGAAGCTGCAGCGCCGTGCGGTCGCCGCCGGCTTCGACTGGCCGGACCTGAACGGGCCGCTCGCGAAGATCCGCGAGGAGCTGGGCGAGCTCGAGGCGGAAGTCGCGCGAACCGGCGAGCCGAGCCCGGAGACCGAGCCCGACGCAGCGGTAGCGCACGAGGTCGGCGACCTGCTCTTCACCGTCGTCAATCTCGCGCGCCGGCTGAACGTCGATCCCGAGCTGGCACTCCGGGCGACGAACACCCGCTTCGTCACGCGCGTCGAGCGCGCCGAGGAGCTCGCGGCCGCTCAGGGCGAGCGCTGGAGCGAGCTGCCGCTCGAGGACCAGGACCGCTACTACGACCAGGCAAAGGAGCAACTCGGATGAGCTCGATTTCACGTGTGCACGGCCGCCAGATCCTCGATTCGCGGGGCAACCCGACCATCGAGGTGGACGTGCTGCTCGGATCCGGGGCGTTCGGGCGGGCAGCGGTGCCTTCGGGCGCCTCGACCGGTGTGCACGAGGCCGTCGAGCTCCGAGACGGTGGCTCGGCGTGGGGCGGCAAGGGCGTCACCAAGGCGGTGTCGAACGTGGCCGAGATCGAGGGCGAGATCACGGGGATGGACGCTCTCGACCAGGAGGCCGTCGATCGGAAGCTGATCGAGCTCGACGGCACGCCGAACAAGGGCAGGCTTGGCGCAAACGCGATTCTCGGTGTCTCGCTCGCCGTCGCCAAGGCTGCGGCGGCGCACGTGGAGCAGCCGCTGTACCGCTATCTCGGCGGCGAGTCCGCCACGACGCTTCCCGTCCCGATGCTGAACGTGATCAACGGCGGGGTGCACGCGGCCAACTCGATCGACCTGCAGGAGTTCATGGTCGTCCCGGTCGGCGCTGACAGCTTCGCCGAGGGTCTCCGGATCGGCGCGGAGGTCTACCACGCGCTGAAGCAGGTGCTCTCCGACCGAGGGCTCGCGACAGGCGTCGGCGACGAGGGTGGCTTCGCGCCCGACCTCGAGTCGAGCGAGGCCGCGATCGAGGCGATCCTCGAGGCGGCCGAGCGCGCCGGGCACCGTGAGGCGGTTGCCGTCGCCCTCGACCCGGCCGCGAGCGAGGTCTTCTCCGACGGTGTCTACCGCTTCGAGGGCCGCGAGAAGACGAGCGCCGAGATGCCGGCGTTCTGGGCCGACCTGACGCAGCGCTACCCGATCGTCTCGATCGAGGACGGCCTCGCGGAGGACGACTGGGACGCGTGGGGGATGCTCACGAGCGAGCTCGGCGATCGCGTCCAGCTCGTCGGGGACGACCTCTTCGTGACGAACCCCGAGCGGCTCCGCCAGGGAATCGAGCGCAACGTGGCCAACTCGATCCTCGTCAAGGTGAATCAGATCGGGACGCTGACCGAGACGATCGAGGCCGTTCGCCTCGCCCAGGCCAACGGGTACACGGCAGTGATGTCGCACCGCTCGGGCGAGACCGAGGACGCGACGATCGCCGACCTCGCGGTCGCCCTCGGCACCGGGCAGATCAAGACCGGTGCACCGGCCCGCTCCGACCGCGTCGCCAAGTACAACCAGCTCCTGCGGATCGAAGAGGAGTTGGGAGATCGCGCGCACTACCCCGGGTGGAGCGCTTTCCCGCGGGCGCGCCGCTAGCCTGTCGACGATGGCCGTCGTTCCACGCCGCACAAAGATCGTCGCCACGATCGGACCTGCATCCTCCTCACCCGAGGTGCTGATGCCGCTGATGCGGATGATCGACGGCGCCCGGCTCAACTTCTCGCACGGCACGCACGAGGATCACGCCGAGCGCGCGAGAACCATTCGCGCCGCCCAGGACGAGATCGGGCACCCGGTTGCGCTGATCGCAGACCTGCAGGGGCCGAAGCTTCGCGTCGGCGACCTGAGCGAGCCGGTGGAGCTCGTGCGGGGCGGCTCCGTGACGATCTCCGGCGAGGACGGCGCCAGAGACGGCGACCTTCCGATCGCGCCGGCGGTGCTCGGCTCCGTCCTCCAGCCGGGGTTCGACGTCCTCATCGACGACGGTGCGGTCCGGCTCCGAGTGCTCGACGTCGAGCGGGGCCGAGCGCGCTGCGAGGTGCTCGTCGGCGGCACGGTCATCTCGCACAAGGGCGTCAACCTGCCCGGCATCCCGCTCCCGATCCCGTCGCTGACGCGGAAGGACATCGACGATCTCCAGTTCGCGCTCGAGCTCGGCTGCGACTTCGTCGCGCTCTCGTTCGTGCGCACGGCCTCCGACGTGCAGGCGCTGAAGACGCTGATCGAGGCGTCCGGATCGACGGCGCACGTGATCGCGAAGATCGAGAAGGCGGAAGCCGTTGCCGTGCTGGACGACATCCTGCGCGAGGCGGACGCGGTGATGGTGGCGCGCGGCGACCTCGGGGTCGAGATGGGCGCGGTCGCGGTGCCGCTCCTGCAGAAGCGGATCATCCTGCGCTCCCTCGAGCGCGGCAAGCCGGTGATCACCGCGACGCAGATGCTCGAGTCGATGATCCACGCGCCCGAGCCGACTCGTGCGGAGGCCTCGGACGTTGCGAACGCGATCCTCGACGGGACGAGCGCGATCATGCTCTCCGGCGAGACGGCAGTCGGCGAGTTTCCCACCGAGTCGGTGGCGTTCATGGACCGGATCGCCCGGGCTGTCGAGCCGAGTCTCGACTACCGCCACGAGATCCCGCAGGCGGAAGAGAAGCCGACCGTCGGCCAGGCGATGTCGAACGCCGCCTGCGACATCGCGGAAGCGCTCGAGGCGAAGGCGATCCTCGTCCCGACCTTCACCGGCCGCACCGCGTCGGCCGTCGCGCGCCTGCGACCTCGCCGCCCGATCATCGGCCTGACCCATCACGGCTACTCGCTCCAGCACATGGCGCTCGAGTGGGGGGTGACGCCCGTGTCCGTCCCCGAGTGCGCCGACGTCGAGGAGCTCTGGGCGACCTCGCTCTCCGCCGCGCGTGAGACGGAGATCGTCGAGTCCGGAGACCGCGTCGTGATCACTGCCGGCACCGCGGTCAACATCCCCGGCTCGACGAACGTGATCAAGGTCGACATCGCCTAGAGGAACAGGCGCGCGGTTGCGGAATCGTTCCCCGTGGCCCGCCGAACGTCTCGACCTTCGAAACCCGCCGTGCGTGGCAAGCGCGCGACGAAGCGCCGCCTGCGCGGACGCCGTTCGACCGTGCTCCTGCGCTGGTGCGTCCTCGCCGCAGCCGGCTTCATCGGCTTTCTCTACTACCAGCCCGTCTCCAGCTACTTCGAGACCCGCTCGTCGCTCGAGCAGCGCGCGGCCGAAGTGCGCCAGCTGCAGGCGGAGCGCAGCCGTCTCGAGGCGCGCCTCGCCGACTCGACGACTGTGACAGCGCTCTCGCGTGAAGCACGGCGGATGAGCCTCGTGCGGCCGGGCGAACGGCTCTTCATCGTGAAGGGCGTGCAGCAGTGGCGGCGCGCCCAGGCCAGGCATGCCGGGGCTACGATCGGGCGGGATGGATGACCGCGCGCTCGTCGAGCGACAGCTTGGCCGACGGCCCCGCGCCTTCCTCCGCGTAGTCGCGCGCTGCCCCTTCGGAGCGCCCGCCGCGACCGAGCAGGCGCCCTACGACGATGCCGGTGACCCGTTTCCGACGACGTACTACCTCACGTGCCCGCAACTCGTCGCGGCGATCTCACGGCTCGAGGCGGCGGGCGGCGTCGAGCGCTGGAGCGAGGAAGTGGAGCGCGACCCCGAGCTCGCCGCCGATCTCGACCGCGCAACCGAGGAGCAGCGTGAGATCCGAAAGACGCTTGCCGGCGGCCGCACCGGCCGCGACGAAGGGACGTCGCTCGAGCTCGGGATCGGCGGCAGCGCGAATCCTCGGCGGCTCAAGTGCCTGCACGCGCACGCGGCCTACGGGCTCGCGAACCCCGGCTACCTGCCTCGGAGAGCGAGTGCTCGCCGAGGTCGACCCGCTGTGGCCGCCGCAACGCTGCTGCAGCGAACTCTAGGATCGAGCTCGTGCAGGTTTCCGAGGCCGAGATCGAGAGCGCGCGCCGTGACTGGGAGGACGGCTATCGCCGCCTGCTCGAGCAGACGCGCGAGGCGCCCGCGGGCGAGCGCCTGCACGCTCAGGTCGAGGCGGTGCTCGCCGAGCTTCGCCGCCGCGTCGGCGGCGTGTTCACGGTGCGAGAGCTTGCGGCCGCGTACGCCGAAGCCGACCGCTGGAGCCGCACGGCTGTCGCCGAGAACGCACCTGCGCCCGGCTGGCCGCAAACACTGTCGGTGGTCGAGGCGGCGGCGTTCCATCTCTACGCGCGCGGGGCACAGGACTACGAGCCGTGAACACGACTCAGCGGCGCCCGCGGAAGCCGCCACGAAGCCCGATCTGGAAGCCCGTGCTGACCGTCGTCGGCCTGCTGCTCGCCCTTCTGGTCGGCATCTCGCTCGGACGGGCGCTCGAGGATGGGCCCTCGCCCGGGGGGACACAGACGAGCGTTCGGACGCTCGATCCCCAACCGCTGCCGCCCGCAGCGCGGACGGTCACCGTCACCGTCACGACCGGCTGAGGACGGTTCGTGGTTTCAAGTAGCTGCAGGTTTGGGTAGGTTCCCGCGCGATGACCTTTGAAGGGAACAGACCCGTCGCCGACGCGCAGCCCGAGTGGCTGACGCTCGGTCAGGCGGCCAAGTACCTCGGCGTCGCTCAGAGCACGATGCGCAAGTGGTCCGATCTCGGGCGTGTGTCGGCCTTCTACACACCCGGCGGCCACCGTCGCTACCGGCGCGCCGACCTCGACCAGTTCCTGGACCGGTCGGGGCCGACCAGCACGGCGAGCAGCTCCACGCGAGGGCCCCTGGTGCTGATCGTCGACGACGACGAGCGCCTGCGCGAGTACGTGCGGGTCAACCTCGAGGCCGAGGGTTACTTCGTCCGCGAAGCCGGTAGCGCCGAGGAAGCGCTCTCCGCGCTCGGCGAGGAGTCCCCGGACCTGATCCTGCTCGACGTGATGATGCCCCAGGTCGACGGCTGGGAGACGCTGCGGAGGATCCAGGAGCACACGGGCGTCGGCGCGATCCCCGTGATCATGTTCTCAGGGCAGGTCGACGAGCGCTCGGCCGGCGACGCGGAGTCGCGCGGCGTGCAGGGCTTCATCGGCAAGCCGTTCGACCCGCGCTCGCTGATCGAGTCGACGAAACAGCAGCTGCCCGTCTCGTAGTCGTCGCGGCGTCTTGCCTCAGGGAGGGCTAGAGCTCTTCGGACGCTTGCAGCAGTCCGGCGCCGATCAGAGCCACGGATGCGGCGAGACTGATCCAGAGGCCGACTCCACGACCGGCGAAGAAGAACTCGTCGGGAATCGAGATCGTCCGGACGAGCACGAGGATCGTCGAGAGCGCCCCGAGCGCGATCACGACGAGGCTCTCGGGCACTGCGGCCGGGAGCTCGATCCCCCAGTGGCGGAGCGCCACGACGAGAATCGCGGCCAGGCCGATGAAGAGAACGAGCTTGCCGATGACGCCGGTGTTCCAGCCGATCACGCTGACGTCGACGCCCTCGCCGGAGCCCGAGTACCAGCCGGTGAGCGCCGACAGCGCAAGCACGAGGCCGGAGACCCAGGTGGCCTGCTCGCCGAGGCCCCAGAGCGACCCGCCGACCCGGCGGAGCGCCGCAGGTGGCTCGCCTGCAGGGTCGTAGCTCGGCTCTGTCAGGCGGTCGGGCGTTTCCACGCAGCGCAGTATGGGCATACGATCCGGTCCCGCGGACTGACGAAGTCGAGTCCGCTCCGGGTACCGGCACGGAGTGCGCGGACCGTTCGCCGCCCGTGCCCGACGGCTGCTGGGCGACCTGATCCGCCGCCAGCGCACTACACTTTCCGGATGGCCGAGCCTGCGAGGCGCACTCCGCCAGGCGATGACGCTCCCCCCTTCGACCCGATTGCAGTGGATCGGGCGTACCTGCAGGAGCGTGCGCGTCGCCGGGCGAGAACCGAGCGATCCCGCGCCCGGCGTCGTGCCGGGCTGCGCTTCTGGCTCGTCGTCGTCGTCCTGATCGCCGTGAGCGTGCTGATCACGCTCACGATCTGGCGTGAGGTCGGACGCCTCTTCGGCCTTTAACGAGATGATCGACACTCGCGTCGACGTCTCCGAGGCGCTCGCCGCGCTCTCGCGGGCCAGCCGTGCCCTTGCGGACGGAGGGCCGCTGAATTCGATCCTGGCTCAGGTCGCCGAAGCCGCGGTTCATGGCACCGGCGCCGAGATCGCGGTCGTCTGGCTGCCGGAACGCGATGGCTCGCTCGTCGCGCGCCTCGTCAGGGCGTCGTCGAGCGCACTGGCCGCTGAGATCGAAGGCCTCCATGCCAAGTCGGTCGAGACCGCCACCGAGCTCGTGCGCGGGCTGTTGGACAACGACGCCGTCGCTCTCACCGTCCCTCTCGACGCCGAGGGGGGAGCCGGCGCACTCGGGCTCGCGCGCCGCGCCGGCTCGTTCGACCGCGAGGCAACGAGCGTCGCGATGCTCGCCGGCGACCTGGCCTGGCTCGCGACTCGGCTGTGCGACGACGGTGCCGTCATGGGGCGGGAGGTGGGGGGTCCGCTCGACGTGGCGGGTGACGCGCTCGCGGCCGTGGCGGACGACGAGGCCGCCGCAGCACGCCTGGCGCGACTGGCTGCAACCGCGTCAGGTGCCGAGAGCGCGTGTCTCTGGCGGCTTCGTGCCGGCGAGCTGGAGATCGACGGCACGTACGGCCGATCTGGAGTCCGATCCGAATCTGAAGCGTGTGGCCCGGTCGATCCTCACCGAGCATCCGTCGATTGCGGTGCAACGCCACCGCCGCAAGGGCGAGCTCGTCACGCTCAAGCTCGGCGAGCCGCCGCTCGGCGCGCTGCAGCTCCGATTCGCTCCAGGCCGTGCTCCGGACGAGGCGGCACTCACTCAGCTCGCGAGCTTCGCCGTCCGCGCGGCCCACGCGCTCCGCTCGTCCGAGCGAGCGCGCGAAGCCGGCTTCGAGCTCGAGCGGAGCCGGGCGCTGCTCGCCGTCGTGGGCGAGGCGATCGCTCGTCTGTCGCTCTCGCACACGCTCGACACGGCGCTCGAGCGGCTCGGCAACATGCTCGGCACCGACCGCATCGCCGTCTATCTGCGCGAGGACGGCCGCATCGCGGTCGCCGCGAGCCAGGGCGTCGACGGGCCGCACGAATCGGTCGCGGCGGTCTTGCTCGCCATCGCTCTGGCGTCGCGCCAGGCCGGGGGCGTGGTCGAGGTCGACGACGCCTCGACGGACGATCGGCTCGGGTCCGCGCGGGCGCAGGTGGCCGAGTCGGGGATCGACTCAGCGCTGGCGCTGCCGCTCGTCGTCGGCGACGAGCCGATCGGCCTCCTCGCCGTCTACCCGCGCCAGCCGCGGCCGCTGAGCGCCAACGAGCGCGCGCTCCTCGTCGCGCTCGCCGCACAGCTCGCCGTGGCTGTCCAGAACGCACGCCTGCACGAGCGGGCGACCGCGCTCGGCCGGGAGCTCGAGGAGGCGCTCGGCTCGGAGCGGGAAGCAGCGAAGCGGCTGAACGCCCAGTTCAAGATCTCGCGCTCGTTCGCGCAGAGCCTCTCGCTCGAGACGACCCTCGACGTGCTCGCGGAGTCGATCGTGACGCTGCTCGGCGTCGACGCGGCCGTGATCCGGATGCCCGACGAGCGCGGGATCGAGCTGATCGCGCGAGCCGTCTACGTGAACGACGAGCGAGTCGACGCCGCCGCGCGCGCCCTGCTCTCGCGGCCGCAGCAGCTACCGCGGCGAGAGCTGCTGGCACTGCTCGAGCGAAGCGAGCCGCTGCTCCTCGACGCCGACCGGGCGGAGGCGCTCGGTGGCGCGCTCGCTCTGCTGGCGCCGTTCCTGCGCAAGGGCTCGAGCGCGGCGATCGTCCCGATCGCGACCCCGGCCGAGCTGCTCGCAACGCTGACGATCGTCTCGTTGCACCCCGGGCGGCCGGTCGACGGTGAGATCGCCGACACAGCGCTCTCGATTGCCGGGCAGGCCGCGCTCGCGATCGACAACGCCCGTCTCTACGCGCAGCAGAAGGCGTTCGCCGACACGATGCAGCGCTCGCTCCTGCCGCGCGCGGCCCCCGAGATCTCCGGGCCTCGAGCTCGGCGACGTCTACGAGTCCGCCGCGCGCCTCGAGGTCGGCGGCGACGTCTACGACTACCTCACCCTCGGCGACGGTCGGCTCGCGGTCGTGCTCGGGGACGTGACCGGCCACGGTGTCGACGCGACCGCCGACATGGCGATGGCGAAGTACGTCTTCCGCTCGCTTGCCCGCGAGCACGTCGTGCCCGGCGACTTCCTGGCCGCTGCGAACGAGGTCGTCTCCTCCGAGATCGCCTCGGGCCGCTTCATCACGATGGTCGAGCTCGTGATCGATTCCGTCCGGGGCGAGGTCGCCTGTGCGAGCGGTGGGCACCCGCAGCCGCGTCTCGTTCTGCCGGATGGCACCGTCGAAGGCATCGCTGCGCGCGGGCTGGCGCTCGGGATCGACGCGCCGCAGGCGTACGAGACGGTTACCGCGGCCTTCCCGCCGGGCGCGATCGTCGTCGTGTACACGGACGGTGTCGTCGAGGCGCGGCGCCGCGGCGAGCAGTTCGGGGTCGAGCGGCTGGACGCGCTGCTCTCGGAGCACCGAGCGCTGCCGGCGCAGGAAATGGCGGAGACGGCTCTTGTCGCGTGCCGCGAGTGGGCGGACAACGGCGAGCTGACCGACGACTTCGCCGTGGTCGTGATCAAGCGCCGCGCGACGTGAAGCGGTCCCAGATGGCGTTGATGGCGCTTGTCTTCGGCGCGGGCATCGGCTCGCTCGCGACCGAGATCGCCGCGTCACGGCTGCTCGCGCCCTACTTCGGCTCGTCGACGATCGTCTGGGCGAACCTGATCGGGATCGTGCTCGCCGGGCTCGCCTTCGGCTACTGGCTCGGAGGGCGCCTCGCCGACCGGCGGCCGGAGCCACGCCTGCTCGGCCTGATCGTTCTCGCGGCGGCGATCTGGGTTGCGCTGACGCCGTTCCTCGCCCGGCCGTTTCTCGACGCGGCGGTCGGCAATCTCGACGACGCCTCCGCGGGCGCCGTGATCGGCTCGTTCTTCGCCGTCCTCCTCCTGTTCGCCCCGGCCGTTGTCGCGCTCGGGATGGTCTCGCCGTTCGCGATCCGCCTGGCGATCACCGACGTCGCAACCGCCGGCGCCGTGGCAGGGCGCTTCTATGCGCTCTCCACCGCCGGCTCGCTCGTCGGCACGTTCGTCCCGGCGCTGATCGCGATCCCGCTCGTGGGAACGCAGCGGACGCTGCTCGGCACGGCTGCGCTGCTCGCGCTCTCCGCCTCGTTCCTCCTCGGGCGCGCGTGTGCTCGTCGTCGCTGCGGCGCTCGCGGCGCTCGTCGCGCTCCCGCCCGGGGCGGTGAAGGCCGAGCCCGGGCTGCTGCACGAAGAGGACTCGCTCTACCAGTTCATCCAGGTCGTCGCAGCGGCCCGACGGCCACCGCCTCCTCAGGCTCAACGAGGGCGTCGCGGTCCACTCCGTCTGGCGGCAGGACACGGTCCTCACCGGCGGCGTGTGGGACGCGTTCCTGGTGCTGCCGCCGCTGCTCGACCGACCGCTCCGGTCGGTTGCCATACTGGGCAACGCAGGTGGCACGATCGCGCGCGCGCTCGGGAAGTTCTATCCCGAGGCGCGCGTCGACGGAGTCGAGCTCGACCCGGCCGTCAGCCGCGTCGGCCGGCGCTGGTTCGGCCTGGAGGACAATCCGCGCCTGACGGTGTACGACGCCGACGCGCGGCCGTTCCTGCGCCGCACGGACAAGCGCTACGACCTGATCATCGTCGATGCCTACCACCAGCCGTACGTGCCGTTCTACCTCGCGACGCGGGAGTTCTTCCGGCTCGCGCGCGAGCGGCTCGAGCCGGGTGGGATCCTCGCGCTCAACGTCGCGTCGGTGCCCGGCGACGAGAGCCTGCTCGACGGGATCTCCGGGACGCTCACCCACGAGTTCGACGTCGGTCGCGGTCTGGCCGGCGCTGCGCTTCAACAAGATCCTGCTTGCGTTCGACGAAGTCGGCGCTCCGGCCCGAGCTGGTCGTCGCAGGCGGACCGGCCGCGCTTCGGCCACTGCGGGAGCTGCTGCGCGCGTCAGCTCCGGCCGGTGACGGAGAAGGCGAAGCGGCCGTGGACCGACGATCGTGCGCCGGTCGAATGGGTGACCGACCGGATGATCGTCAAGTACGCCGCGCGCGGCGGCGAGCTCGACGAGGACCTCCTACCGACCGCGCCATGAGGTCTGTCTGCGAGGAGACGGGCCGCTGATCCGCGTCGGGCACCGCGGCGCCGCGGCGCTCGCGCCGGAGAACACGCTGCGCTCGTTCGAAGTGGCGCTCGCGCACGGCGTCGACGCGATCGAGTTCGACGTGCTCGACCTCATCGGCGGCCCGCTCGTGCTCGCGCACTCGAACGACCTCGCCGAGGTCAGCCACGGCGCGGCTGTCGGCACCGTGCGCGACCGCTCCCTCGCCGAGCTGCAAGAGCTCGCTCCGAACCTCCCGACGCTCGACGACGCGCTCGGCTTCCTGGCCGAGCGAGACGTGGCCCTGCACGTCGACCTGAAGCTGACGACGCGACTCGACGAGCTGGTGGATGCCCTCGAACGGCACGAGCTCGTCGAGCGAGCCGTCGTCAGCTCCTTCAACCGGGAGAGCCTCCGTGCCGTGGCTGCGCGCACGCCGAAGATCCAGATCGGCTTCACCTATCCGGAGGACCGGTACGGAGTCTCGCGGCAGCGCGCGTTTCAGCCGGCGATTCGCCTCGGCACGCTTGCCCTGCGGCGGGCGATCGTCGCGCGCGTCCCGTCGATGATCGAGCGCGCCGGCGCCGCCGCGCTGATGCTCCATCACGCGGTCGTGTCGGCCGCGAGCGTCGAGCGCGCGCACGGCGCGGGCGCCGCCGTCTGGGCCTGGACGGTCGACGATCCGGCCGAGCTCGACGCGGCTCGAGGCGGCCGGAGTCGACGCAGTGATCACGAACGATCCCGGGCTTTTTGAGGCCGTGGCTACACTGCCCACGTGAGGCGAGGACTCGCATTTACCCTGCTCGTTGCGTGCGCGGCCGCTGGAGTGCTCTCCGCGGTGGTCCTCGCTGCGTCCCCGTCCGCGACCGCGGACGACGGGGACGACGACCGGCACGACGACCGCGCCGCCGCCCCCGCCAACCACCACGACCACGACCACCACCGACGACGACGACGACCACGACTCCGCGGCCGTCGACGATCGCGGCCGGCGTCACCGTCGGCGGCGAGGTCCTGGTCGGTGGCCTGTCACCGGCCGACGCGACCGCGGCCGTGAAGGCGTTCTTCGCGCGGCCCCTGGTGCTCCGGCTCGGCAAGGTGACGCTGACCGTGACGCCGAAGCAGCTGGGCGCAGTCGGCCTACGTCGGCGATGCGATCAAGCACGCCCGCGTGTTCGCGCCCGGGGCCAACGTGCCGCTGAAGGTGGCCGCGCCGAAGCCGCGCCTGGAGCGCTACGCGGAAACGCTCGCGAAACGATTCGATCGAGCCGCCGTCAACTCCGAGCTACAGCTGCGCAACTCGAAGCCGTTCGTGACGAAGGAGCAGCAGGGCCGGCGCCTTCGGCAGTCGCTGGTCGTGCGCGACCTCTATCGAAGCCTGAAGACGCACACACGCGATCCGATCGCGCTCAAGCAGGACGTGATCGTCCGCAACGTCGACGCGCGCCTCGATCGGTGAGGTGATCGTGATCCGCCGTGGGTTGAACAAGCTCCTCCTCTACGACGGCATGAAGCTCCGCCGCGACTTCGGTGTCGCCACCGGCCAGTCGAGGTATCCCGACGCCGCTCGGCAAGTACGAGATCGTCGTCAAGTGGCGCAACCCGTGGTGGTATCCGCCGGCATCGGACTGGGCGAAGGACGCGGAGCCGATCCCGCCCGGTCCCGGCAACCCCCTCGGCACGCGCTGGATGGGCCTCTCCGCCCCGCGGTCGGCATCCACGGCACACCCGATCCCGCCTCGATCGGCTACTCGGTCTCACACGGCTGCATCCGGATGCGGATCCCCGAGGTCGAGTGGCTCTTCACGCAGGTCGACATCGGCACGCCGGTCTACATCCTGCAATGAGCGGCCGGTTGCGTCTCGGCGCCCAGGTCGTCGCCGTGGCGGTCGTCGTAGCGCTCCTCGGGCTCCTCGGCTGGAAGCTCGCGCAGGGCGAGAGCGAGGTCACGTCGGAGCTCAAGCGCGGCGGCACCCCGCACGCGCCGGCCTGGACGCTCGAGCGCCTCAACGGTGAGGGTGACCTCTCGTTTGCGTCGCTGCGCGGGAAGACCGTCGTCCTGAATTTCTGGGCCTCGTGGTGCGGGCCGTGCCGCGACGAGATGCCCCTGCTCCAGCAGGGCTCGAAGCGGTGGCAGGGGAAGAACGTCGTCTTCGTCGGCATCGACGCGAAGGACGTGCGCGGCGACGCTCGGAAGTTCCTCGCCCGTTACGGCGTCACCTATCGGAACGTGTACGACGGCAAAGGCTCGACGATCGGGCGCTACGGCGTCACCGGCTACCCGGAGACGTACTTCATCGACGCGACCGGCAAGGTTCGCTACCGCATCGCCGGGCCGGTGCGGGAAGCCGCCGACATCGACGACGGGATCGAGCGGGCGCTCGCCCCGGCGTGAGGTTTCTCGCCCTCGCGGTGCTGGCGCTTGCGCTCGCGGGCACGGCCGCCGCGAGCGAGGTGAAGCCAACCCCCGCCGAGCTCGAGTCCGAGCTCGTCTGCCCGGTCTGCGAGACGACGCTCGACACCTCTGACGCGCCGGCTGCCCGCCGCATCAAGGCGTACATCCGGGTCCGGATCGCCGCCGGCGACACGAAGAGCGAGATCAAGGCGAAGCTCGTCGACCAGTTCGGGCCGACCGTGCTCGCGGTCCCGCCGCGGAAGGGATTCGACTGGCTTGCCTGGCTGCTGCCGCTCGCGGGACTCGCCGCTGGGGCGGTCCTCGTCGGTGCGCTCGCCTGGCACTGGAGCCGCCGCCGCGACGACGAGGCGCCTCCCCCGGACGGGCTCGAGCCGCTCGATCCGGAGCTCGAACGGCGCCTCGACGCCGAGCTCGCCCGCTTCGAATGAGTGCCACGTCGGTCCTGGTCGCCTTCGGCGCCGGGTTCCTCTCCTTCCTCGCGCCGTGCGTGCTGCCGCTCGTTCCGGGCTATCTCTCCGCGGTGTCGTCGGTCGAGGCCGAGCGGCTGGGCGAGCCCGGCGCTGCCCGGCGCGTCGTCGTCTCGAGCCTCCCGTTCGTCGCCGGGCTCGTGACCTTCTTCGTGTTCCTCGGTGCCGGCGCCGCGGCGATCGGCCTCTCGTTCACGCGCAACCAGTTCCTGCTCGAGCAGGTCGCCGGCTTCATCCTGATCGTCTTCGGGTTCGCGTTCATGGGGTTGCTGCCGTGGCCCGATCGCCTCGTCGGGGCCGGGCTCGTGCAGGGCGCACGGCGGCGCGGCTCGGGCTTCCTGCTCGGCGGGGCGTTCGCGGTGTGCGCCGCGCCGTGCATCACGCCGGTCCTCGGCTCGATCCTCGTCCTCGCGGGCAACTCCGCCACGGTCTGGGAAGGCTCCGTGCTGCTCGCCGTCTACGCGCTCGGGCTCGCGATCCCGTTCCTGATCGCCGCGGCGCTCTTCGCGCCCGCGATGGGCTTCTTCCGCGGCATCCGCGACCACTACGTCGCGATTCAGTTCGTCAGCGGGCTGATCCTCGTTGCGCTCGGCGCGCTCCTCTTCGCCGGTGAGTTCTGGCGGCTGCGCGTCTACATCAACCGGATCTTCGAGGCGCTCGGTCTCAGCGGCTAGCTGCTGCGCGCGCACTCGCGCTGATAGAATTCGGCGCTGTGGCGACCATCCTGCTCGCAGGGGTCGATCTCTTCTTCCGGGGGAAGCTCGAAGCCTTGCTGGACGGGCATCGCCTGATCACGACCGACAGCATCCATCCGCCGGACCTCGTGATCGTGGACATCGCGCGCGTCGAGCCCGAGGAAGTCGTGGACTCGTGGCCCGACATTCCGATCCTCGGTTTCACGAATCACACGGACAAGGCGGGGCTCCAACGTGCGCACACGGCCGGTTTCGACCAGGTGGTCGTGAAGTCCGCACTGGTCGAGCGAGTGCCGGAGATCGTCGCCGAGTTGACCGCACCGTCTGTCTGAGCTCGGTCGATACACTCGCCGCCGTGACGTACATCATCGCCGAGCCGTGCATCGACATCAAAGATCGCTCGTGCGTCGACGTCTGCCCGGTCGACTGCATCCACGAATTCGGGCGTGTGCTGGTCATCGACCCGGAGGAGTGCATCGACTGCGGCGCCTGCGAGCCGGAGTGCCCGGTGGAGGCGATCTTTCCCGAGGACGCGCTCCCGGACAAGTGGGAGCCGTTCGTGGCGATCAACTACGCCTACGACAAGGGCGCCGAGGTGATCGACCAGCTCGTCGACGAGTACGCGACCGAGCACAACGTCCAGAACCCTCCGCTCGACGGCGGCGAATAAGGCTCACCGGAACGGGTAAGAACCGCCTTCGTTCCCGACACGAAGGAGGGGTCATGCCACAACAAGCCTGGAACGCGAAGCGCGAGCGCCAATACGAGCACATCAAGGAAGGCCTGCGCGAGCAGGGCACCTCGGAGGACAAGGCGAAGGAGATCGCCGCGCGCACGGTCAACAAGGAGCGGGCGCGGTCCGGGGAAGCGCGCGAGTCGTCGCGGCTCTCCCGCACCGACATCTCCTCGAGCCGCCGCGGGGGCCTTCGCTCGGGGACGCGCCGCGCGAAGGGGCGTACCCGCGACCAGTTGTACGAGGAGGCCAAGGACCTGGGTATCCAGAACCGCTCCAAGATGAACAAGGCGCAGCTGCAGCGTGCCGTGGACGCGAAGAAGCGTTGAGACCCCTGACGGCTATCCTCGCAACGTGAATCCGCGCACTCTCGATCATGTTGCGCTCTGGGTCGCAGACCGCCACCGGATGGCCGAGGTGGCGGTCGAGCGGCTCGGCGTGCGCGTGATCGAGCAGACCGATCGCTTCACGCTGCTCGGCGCCGATGCTCGCCGCGGCAAGCTCACGCTCTTCGATGCGGAGGGCCCGCGCGAGCGCGGGCCGCTCGCTCGGATCGGCCTGCGTGTCTCGTCGCTGGACGGTCGCGACGCGACCGTCGACCTGGGCGAGGGGCTCGAGATCGTGCTGGTCGAAGCCGACACCGACTCGGAGCTCGACCTCGACCACGTCGCGCTCGTCTCGAACGATCCGGTCGCGGCGGCCGCGCAATGGCAGACGCTCGGCTTCACACCGGCCGGCGACGGCCGGCTGGAGGTGGGCGGCGCTTTCCTCGAGCTGGTCGCCGGTGATCCCGGCGATCCGGAGCGGCCGCTCCTGAACCACCTCGGCGTCCTCGTCGACTCGGTCGAGGAGCACCGGGCCGATGCGGAGGACCTCGGCATCGAGATCGACGACCTCGTCGACGCCCCGAACACGATCGCGCTCTTCGTCTGGGGGCCCGACCGGGTGAAGCTCGAGTACGTCGAGCACAAGCCCTCGTTCTCGCTCACCTGAAAGACCTCACCGTCGCCGGTGCCGGCATGGCCGGCCTCGTGGCTGCCGCCCGCGCGCGTGAGCTCGGCGCGTCGCCCGTCGTCCTCGAAAAGGGCGACCGCCCGGGCGGCTCGATGCTGCTTTCGAGCGGCGTCGTGTGGCGGCATCGGAGCACCGAGGACTTTCGCCGAGAGTGCCCGGGCGGCGATCCGGCACTGCAGCGACGGATCGTCGACGAGCTCGACGACGCGCTCGACTGGCTCGAGTCACTCGGGGCGAGCCCGGTCGCGGTCGAGACCGGAAACCCGCGGACTGTCGGGCGTCGGTACGACCCACGCGCACTCACCGACGTGCTCGTCCGGGCAGCGGGGGACGTACGGCTGGAGGCGCCCTTTGCGGAGGCAGACGTACTCGCGACCGGAGGCTTCGGCGCGCGGCTCGCGCGCGAGCGCGGCCTGCTCTTGCGTGCGAACCCGTGGAGCGCGGGCGAGGGGCTCGACCACGCGCTCCGGTTCGGAGCCGCGGCGAGCGAGGGGATGGACGAGTTCTACGGTCGGGCGATGCCCGGAGAGGTGCCGGAGAACGAATTCGTCTCGGCCTCGCAGCTCTACGCCCGGCACGCGCTCGTGCTCGACGACGCCGGTGCCGACCTGGGCGAGGCGGCCTGGCACGAGAGCGACATCGTGCAGCGCTTTCCGGGCGGTGTGGCCTGGTACGTGGTCGATGCGGCCGCTCTGGGACGGCGGACTCCGTACGGCACGGTCGCGGACGCAATCGAGGTCGCGCGGGCCGCGGGCGGCGACGTCCGCCCGGCCGACGAGCTCCCCTTCGTGCTTCCGGCCTCGCCGAAGCTCGTGACGCCTCCGTTCACGGCCGTGCGCGTGCACGCAGCCGTCACGCACACGATCGGCGGCTTGCGGGTGGACGAGCGGGCGCGAGTGCTCGACGCTCAGGGGACGCCCGTCGCCGGCTTGCACGCGGCGGGCGCCGACGCGGGCGGCATCTTCACCGGCGGCTACGGCAGCGGCCTCGCCGCCGCGCTCGTCTACGGCCGCATCGCTGCCGAGACCGCCCTCGCCTGAGCGTCCGTTGCGGACATGTCAGGGGTCAGACCCCGTCATGTCGCGAAGGACACGGTCCTGGCCGTCACGCCAAGAGCGGTCAGGCGAGCTGGGTGAAAGCGCAGCGGCGCCGGTCGCCCGGCAGCGGCGACGGGCCGATCTTGCTGACCCGAAGGAGCGTCTCGCCGTTCTCGACCGTCGCGCCGACCGGAGGCGGCTCGCCCTCGCGCTGCTGCAGCGTCCAACCGCCCGGAGACCAGACGAACAGGACGTAGCTGGAACCGTAGTGACCGTTCTCGTCCGTCATCGGGGGCGAATCTTAGAGGCTACGGACGCCCGGTGTACGAAGGAAACACGACGTGGATCGACGTGCCTTCGGGTCCCTGCTCGACCGAGAAGCGGCCGTTGAGCGTGGAGGCGCGTTCGCCGATCGCGTCGAGCGCCGCCGTACGCCTCTCGCCCGTCCCGTTGTCGGAGACGACCGTCTCGATCTCGCCCTCCGGCGTGTCGTGGATCCGCACCGAGATCTTGGAGGGCGGCCCGCGCCGCACGGCCTGGTTCAGTGACTCGCGGACGATCTGGTACAGCCCGACCTGTTCCTTCTCGCCCAGCTGCGAGGCGAGCTCGACATCGACCTCGATCTGCACCTTGTGCTCCATGCCGAGCTGGTTCGCCAGCTCGTGTACGGCGGCGCCGAAGCCCTGGTCCCGCAGCACGACCGGCTCGATGTTGAACGAGAGATCGCGGAGCGAGCGAATCGTCTCGCGGTGACGCTCGAGTGCCGAAGCCATGATCCCCCGTGCCACCTCCGGCTTGCCCTCGTCGATCGACTGCACGGCTGCGTCGAGCATCAGCGCGATCCCGGCCAGGTTCTGGACCGGCCCGTCGTGGAGGAAGAGCGCGAGCCGGCGCCGCTCGTCCTGCTCGGCCGTGATGATCCGCTCGACGAGCCGCTCGCGCTCGTCGGCGGTGACCTCGTCGGCCATCAGTCGATGATCGCGTCGCGCAACGCGATGGCGACCGCGTGAGTCCGCGTGTCCGCCTCGAGCTTCGCGAGAATGTGCCGAACGTGGCTCTTGACCGTCTCCTGGCTGATGAAGAGCCGGGCCGCGACGTCCGCGTTCGACATCCCGTCGGCGAGCAGCTGCAGGATCTCGCGCTCCCGGGCCGTGAGCATCTCGTTCTGCTCCTTGCCCGTGAGGAACGTCGGCATCAGCGCGGGGTCGACGAAGCTCTCGCCGCCGGCGACCTTCTCGATCGCGCGCAACAGGGTGGCGTGCGGCGCCTCCTTGAGGATGTAGCCCTTGGCGCCCGACTCCAGCCCGCGGCCGAGCAGCGAGCGCTCGCTGTAGGCGGTGAAGATCAGAACCGCCGTCTCGGGCACCTTCTCCTTGATCTGCTTCGTCGCCTCGAGACCATCCATCCCCGGCATGCGGACGTCCATGATCACGACCTGTGGCCGGCGGCGCTCGACGAGTGCAACCGCACCTGCCCCGTCCGAGGCCTCGCCGATCACTCGGATGTGCGGCGCCCGTGAGAGCGACAGGCGCAGCCCTTCGCGCACGACCTCGTGGTCATCGACGATCAGGCACGTGATCTCTTCTGGCATTGGCGGGAAGTGTATGTCGCGAATCGGCGCTCACACGTGCAGCGAGAGCTGAACCGGCTCGGGCGGCGGCGCGAGCTTGACGCTGCGGCGGTCGCGAACACCGTGCTCGCGAGCGAGATCGCGGACTCGGGTCCGCACCGGCTCGGTCTCGGAGTGGGGGAGATACGCACCTCGTGCATAGAGCTGCTCGTACCGCTCGAGCTCCTCGGGCCAGTCCTGGGCAAGTGCCTCGAGGAAATGCTCCTTCGTTCCGGGGCGCAGGTAGAGCAGGTTTGCCCAGACGCTCGTTGCCCCTGCTGCCCGAACTGCTTTCACGACCTCGGCGAGCTGCTCGGGTCGGTCGGAGAGCCCAGGGAGGATCGGCGCCATGCCGACGCTCGCCTCGATTCCGGCGTCGACCAGCGCGGAGAGAGCCCGCAAACGTTGGCGCGGAGGCGCCGTGCCCGGCTCTGTCGTCCGCCAGACCTCCGGGTCGAGCGTCGGAACCGAGAACATGACCGAGACCTTCGTTCGTCTCGCCGCGTCGGCAAGCACATCGAGGTCGCGGACGATCAGCGGCCCGCGGGTGATGATCGAGAACGGTGTCGCGGCACGGCCGAGCACCTCGATGCATGCGCGTGTCAACCGGTAGCGCCCCTCCGCGGGCTGGTACGGATCGGTCGCGGCTCCGATCGCGATCTTCTCGTCGCTCCACGACGGCCGCGCGAGCTCTCGCGCGAGCACGTCCGCCACGTTCACCTTCACGCGGATCGAGCGGCCGTATCGATCGTCGGCGGGGCGGTCGGCTCGCAGCTCGAATGCCCGCACGTAACAGAACGTGCAGCGGTGGACGCAGCCGGTGTACGGGTTGAGAGACCACTCGAACGGCATCCCTTTCACCCGGTTCAGCGCGCTCCGGCACGGTTCCTCGCGGTATTCGACCCGCATCCTCGGAGTATAGAACATACGTTCGTGTCGGCGGGAATAGTGTTGGATAGCTGGATGGAGCTCCCCGCCGGGATTCGCCGCATCACGACCCCGCTGCCGACCCGTCCGGGACACGTCCACTCGTACCTGCTCCCCGGAGACGACGGCTGGACCCTCGTCGACACGGGGATCGGGCTGCCGGACGCGCAGGAGGTCTGGCAAGCAGCCCTCGATGGTGCCGAGGTCGCGAGGATTTTCGTCACCCACTTCCATCCCGATCACGTGGGAGCGGCGGCCGACGTGGCGGAGCTCACCGGCGCCCCGGTCTACCAGGGCGAGCTCGACTATGCGCAGTGCGAGATCGTCTGGGCGAACGAGGGCTGGCCCACGCGCATTGCCGACTGGTTCCTGACCCACGGCGTCCCCTCGGAGATCACCGAGGAGCTGATCGAGTCGGGCGCCATCTACCGCCCGTTCATCCGCTACCAGCCGAACCCGCAACTGGTCGACGACGGCGACCGGCTCGACGGCTGGGAGCTCGTCGCCGCACCCGGCCACGCCGACGGGCAGCTCTGCTTGCTCAAGGACGGCGTTCTGATCTCAGCCGACCATCTGCTCGGACGGATCACGCCGACCGTCGGCCTCTGGCCGGAGAGCCGTCTCGACCCGCTCGGCGACTACATCGAGTCGTTGGAGCGGACGATCGAGCTCGCGCCGACCATTGCGTTGCCGGGACACGGGGATCCGATCGTGGATCCGGTCGGGCGCGCGCGCGAGCTGATCGAACACCATCGCGAGCGGCTCGCGTTCACCGAAGCCGCGCTCACCGACGCGCCACGCACCGGCTACGAGCTCTCGTTCGACCTCTTCGGCGCCGATCTCAAGCCGGCTTCCCGCCGCTTTGCGGTCGCCGAGACCCTGTCGCATCTCGAGCGCCTCGTCCTCGAGGAGCGGGCGGAACGGCGCGAGGACGTCGGGGGTGTTGCCTATACTGCGCGCCAGCTTGGACGACGAGCTTCCGCCTAGTACCTACGCCTCGGGGCTGACCGGGGCGTGACGATCTTCCTCGAGCTGGCCGCCGTCGCCGGGCTGCTGCTCCTGAACGCGTTTTTCGTGGCTGCGGAATACGGCCTCGTGACGGCGCGCAGGACCAAGATCGTCGAGCTTCAGCAGCAGGGCGATCGGCGGGCGCAGCACGTGCTGAAGATCGTCTCGCGCCCGCCGCGCTTCATCGCGGCCATGCAACTCGGCGTCACGCTGACCTCGCTCGGTATCGGTGCTCTCGGCGAGCCGGTGCTCGCCCAGATCCTGGATCCCGTTATCGCCACGTTTCTTGCCGTGGCGATCGCGTTCATCGTGATCACGTTCCTGCACGTCGTGATCGGCGAGCTGGTGCCGAAGGGGATCGCACTCGGCTATCCGGAGCGAACGGCGCTCGCCGTGTCGTCGCCGGTGCGAGGGTTCTTCGTCCTCTTCGCGCCGCTCGTCTGGATCCTCCAGAAAGCGACCGCGTCGGTGCTCCATCTCCTCAACCTGCGGTTGCCGGGTGTGGAGACCGAGGCCCACTCCGAGGCGGAGCTGAAGATGCTCGTCCGCTCCTCGAGCGATGCGGGCGAGATCGAGCAGGGTGAGCGGGAGATGCTCTACAAGGTCTTCGACTTCGCGGACAAGGAGGTCCACGAGGTGATGGTTCCCCGGCCGGAGGTCGTCGCGATCAAGGTCGACCTTCCGCCGGAGGAGGCGCTCGCGGCATTGCTCGAGTCGCCGTTCACCCGCTACCCCGTCTACCGCGAGTCTCTCGACGAGATCATCGGCGTCCTCCACGTGCGCGATCTCTTCGCCGCGCTCCACGACCGCGGAATCGAGCAGGTCGAGATCGAGCAACTCCTCCGCCCCGTGTACATCGTCCCGGAGACGAAGGATCTAGGTGCCCTCCTCGCCGAGTTCCGCAAGCAGAACCAGCACATGGCGGTCGTCGTCGACGAGTACGGCGCCATGGAGGGGATCGTCACCCTCGAGGACCTCCTCGAGGAGATCGTCGGCGAGATCGAGGACGAATTCGACCTGCCGGACGAGTCGGTCGAGCGGGTCGACGACACCCACATCTTGATCCACGGCACGTTCCCGATCGACGACTTCAACGAGCAGTTCGGGACGCAGATCGAGGTCGAGGACTACCACACGATGGCGGGAATCGTCTTCGGGGCGATCGGCCGTGCGCCGGAGGTCGGGGACGAGGTGACGATCGACGGCCTCAACCTTGGTGTGATGGAGATCGAAGGCTCACGCATTCAGCGGCTGCAAGTCGAATTCCGCGAGAAGCTCCCCGAGCAAGAGGGGGACGACGGGTAGCGATGCTTCCGATCAAGCGTCCAGGCAAGGTGATCTGTGTCGGGCTGAACTACCGCGGCCACGCCGACGAACAGGGCGTGAAGTTGCCGGAGCGGCCGCTCCTCTTCGCGAAGTGGCCGACGGCACTGACCGGCCCGGGCGATCCGATCGTGCTGCCCTCGATCTCGAAGGAGGTCGACTACGAGGCGGAGCTCGGTGTGGTCATCGGCGCACGCGTGAAGGGTGCGCGGGTCGAGAACGCGCTCGAGGCGGTGCGTGGCTACCTCTGCGCGAACGACGTGACCGCGCGCGACCTCCAGCGCGCCGACAAGCAGTTCACGCGCTCGAAGTCGCTCGACAGCTTCGGGCCGGTCGGCGAGTTCGTGCCCGCGGCCGAGGTCGGCGACCCTCAGAGCCTCCGCATCCGGTGCCTCGTCAACGGCGAGGTGCGCCAGGACTCGACCACCGCGGACATGATCTTCTCGGTCGCCGAGGTGATCGCGTTCGTGTCGGAGGCGATCACGCTCGAGCCTGGAGATCTCGTCCTGACGGGAACGCCGGCCGGGGTGGGCGTCTTCCGCGACCCGCCGCTCTTCCTCGCCGAGGGGGACGAGGTGACGGTCGAGATCGAGCGCCTCGGGACGCTGACGAACCCCGTTCGCGCCTGAGTGATGCATGTGTACCCATGCATCACTGGTCACTTCACTGGCTCCAAAAGGCGTCGAATGCAAGCGGATCGCTGGGTAATGCCAACACCTCTGTCACGAGACCGTCACGGATCGTGAAGAGCAGCAGCTGGTCGATGTCGATCGACCGGCCCTCTCGCTCGCCGCGCGCCCGGTAGAGACCGGCGCCTCGCTCCGCGCTGGCGAGCGCGTCGATGAACGTCGACCGGTAGGTCCCGTTCGTCAGCTTGGGGAGGCGGGCCAGAAAGCGGAAGATCTCGGTGCGCCCTCGGTAGGTCCCGGACATGACCCCGCTCCCGGGAACGTGCCAGACCGCGTCCTCGGCGAAGCAGTCGCGCAGCGCAAAGCCTTCCTTCTCCGCGAACGCCTTCATGATCCTCCGGACGAGCGCCGCGTTGGCCGAGACGCTCAACGCCCCTCGCTCCACCGGTCGATCAGCCCCGCGACGTGGTGACGTTGGGCGTCCGTGAAGTCCATGCGCGCGAGCAGGCGGCGCGCCTCCTCTGGATCGTCGTTCGCGACCGCTGCCTCGAGCCGCTCGCGCCACGGCGTCGGTTCGCGGAGCTGCCGGCGCAGCCAGCGGAGAAGGCTTACGGCGGCCTGGTCGGTCATGGAAATGGCAGGCTATCGCCCATGGACACGTTGCTCGCCATCGCGAGCAGGCGAGAGGTGCGCGAATACGAGCCGCGCCCGCTGCCGCCGGAGGTGGAGGAGCGGATCCTCGACGCTGGACGGCTCGCCGGCAGCTCGAAGAACCGGCAGCCCTGGCGGTTCCACGTCGTCCCGGGCGAGCTGCTCGTGGACTCCGTCTACGAGCCCACGAATCTCAGCGGCGCGCCGTTCGTCGTCGCGATCGTGGTCAGCGGCAAAGGGCCTGTCTCGTTCGATGCCGGCCGCGCGGCTCAGAACATGCTGCTCGCGGCCTGGAACGAGGGAGTGGGGGCATCCCCGAACGGGATCTCCGACGAGGCGGCAGCCCGCGCGGCGCTCGAGCTCGAGGACGAGGAGCGGATCGCGATCGTTCTCTCCTTCGGCTACCCGGCGAAGAAGCGAGACCCGATGTCGCGGTCCGTAGAGGAGTGGAGCGCGCGTGCCAGGCGTCGCCCGCTCCAGGAGAGCGTCCGACGGCGATAATCGAAGCGTGAAGGAGATCCTTCCCGAGATCGAGCGGTGGCAGGAGGCGGGCGAGCAGGTCGTCGTCGCGACCGTGGTCGCAAGCCGCAGATCGTCCCCGCGGCCGGTCGGCTCGAGCCTTGCGATCTCGGGCAGCGGGAAGCTGTGCGGCTCGGTCTCCGGCGGCTGCGTCGAGGGCGATGTGTTCCAGGAGGCGCAGGAGGTCCTGGAGTCCGGTGCGCCGAAGCTGCTCTCGTACGGCATCTCCGACGAGCAGGCCTGGGCCGTCGGCCTTCCCTGCGGCGGCGAGATCGACGTGTTCGTCGAGCGCCTCCCGTGATCGAGCGCCTGCTCGCGCTCCAGCGCGACCGGGGCCGCGGTGTCGTCCTCACAGTGGTCGAGGGCGACGGGCTCGGGACGAAGCTGCTCGTCGTCGAAGGGGGCGAGACGGTCGGCGACGGCCCGCCCGAGCTCGCAGCCCATGCGGAGGCTCTGATTCGCGGCGCGCGCAACCGGATGCTCGAGCTGGAGGGCCGGAAGGTCTTCGCCGAGGTGTACGGCCCGCCGCCACGACTGCTTGTCTACGGCGCCGTCGACACCGCGGAATCGCTCGCCGCGGCGGCGAACCTGCTCGGCTGGACGACGATCGTCGCCGACGCGCGCGCCAAGTTCGCGACGCGGGAGCGGATCCCGAGTGCCGACGAGCTGATCGTCGCCTGGCCGGAGGAGACGTTCGCCCAGATCGCGCCGGACCATGCCACCGCGATCGTGATCCTCACGCACGACGACAAGTTCGATCTGCCGGCACTCGAGCTGGCGCTGGCGAGCGATGCGTTCTACGTCGGGCTGATCGGCGGCCGCCGGAACCAGGAGAAGAAGCGTGAGCGATTGCGCGAGCTCGGCGTGGACGAGACGTCGATCGAGCGGATCGCAGGCCCGTGCGGGCTCGACATCGGTGCCGACGCGACGTCCGAGGTGGCACTCTCGATCCTCGCCGAGGCAGTTGCCGCCCGGAACGGGCGCGAAGGCGGCCCGCTCAGCCGCTCGGCGCAGCGGATCCACGTCGAGGTGGAATGAAGACCAGAGCGGCCGTGATGCACGAGCCGGGACAGCTGCGAGTCGAGGAGATCGAGCTCGAGGAGCCGTTGCCGGGCGAAGTCGTCGTCCGCATGAGCGCCGTCGGCGTCTGCGGCACCGATCTGCACTCGTACAAGGGCGAGTGGGACCGGCCCACGCCGATCGTGCTCGGCCACGAGGGCGCGGGTCTGATCGAGGCGGTCGGCGGCGAGGTGAACGGGCTGAAGGAGGGCGACCGCGTCGTTCTCTCCTGGGCGCCTGCGTGCGGCGAATGCGGACCGTGTCGCCGCGGGCGGCCGGCCGCGTGCGGGCCGCTCGCGTCCGCGATCGGGCGCGGGACGCTGCTCGACGGCCGTACCGGCATGTCCCTCGGCGGCGAGACCGTCTACCGCGGCACCGCGACCGGCGCCCTCGCGGAGCGAGTTGTCGTCGCCGCAGGCGCCGCGATGCCGTGTCGATGACGACGTTCCGCTCGAGGAGGCGGCGCTTCTCGGCTGTGCTGCGCTGACGGGTGTCGGCGCGGTGCTGAACGCGGCCCGTCCGGAGCCGGGCTTCACGGCGCTCGTGATCGGCGCCGGCGGCGTCGGCCAGTTCGTCGTCCAGGGAGCCCGGATCGCCGGCGCGAAGGAGATCCTCGTCGTCGATCCGGTCGAGGCGCGGCGCGAGCAGGCGCTCGGACTCGGTGCGACGCGTGCCTGCGCGCCAGACGATCTGCGCGAGGCCGTCAACGAGCTCGACCGCGAAGGTGTCGACTTTGCCTTCGACGCGGTCGGCGCGCCCGCGACCACGAAGCTGGCGCTCCGCTGGACGCGCGGAGGCGGCACCGCCGTCGTCGTCGGTCTGCCGGCCGGCGGGGAGAAGCTCGAGCTCGATCCGTTCGAGTTCTCGAACCGGGAGAAGACGCTCACCGGGACGATCTACGGCTCGGAGGATCCGGCCGTTGCGCTGCCGCGCCTGCTCGACCTCGTCCGCTCCGGCGAGCTCGAGCTCGCAAGCCTGGTCGGCCCGTCGTTCCCACTCGACCGCGCCGACGAAGCGTTCCAGGCGAGCCTCGCAGGAGAGCCCGGCCGGGTGCTCGTCACCCCGTAAGATCGCCCGATGGACTTCGGCGACAACGTCTGGGACGTCGAGTTCGACCCGCCCGACGAGTGGAGCGAGGCCGCGGAGAAGGTCGGCTTCGGCCCCGTGCGCGGCAAGCGCCTCCGGCGACAGCTCGGCGCAACGCTCTCCTCGGCCGTCTGGGAGCTCGATCCCGGCGCGACGCAGGCGCCGTACCACTTCCATCACGGGGGCGAGGAGTTGCTGATCGTCCTGCGCGGGACACCCACGCTCCGTTCGCCCGAGGGCGAGCGCGAGCTGAAAGAGGGCGAGGTCGTTCACTTCCCGCGCGGCCCCGAGGGAGCACACCAGCTGAGCAACCGCTCCGGCGAGGTGGCTCGCTACGTGATCGCGGCCGCCCTGCCGACGCCGGAGATCATCGAGTACCCGGACAGTGGCAAGATCGCCTCGATGGCCCGTACCGAGACGACGGGGGGCGGCCCGTTGTTCACGTTGAACCGGTTGGCCGACAGCGTCGAGTACTTCGACGGCGAGTCGGCCTAGGCCGGCAGCGACTCGCGGAGGAAACGCAGCAGGTTCCCGGAGAGAAAGCCCTCGAGGCGCTCGTCCTCCCAGCCGCGGGCTCGCAACGCCGCCACCAATGCGCCGAAATCCTCAGGCCCGGTCAGCCCATCGATCGTTGCGCCCACGTCCAGCCCCGGTGGCAACAGGCCGTCGGGCGGCACCGGCTTCGGCATCAGCGCCTGGAGCCGCTTCGTCCAGTCGGATCCGAGGCAGACCCGATCCGGCCCGATCAGGTCGACTGCGTGCTCGAGATGGTCGATCACCCGTTCGATCGTCCGCCGCTCCGGGTCGATCGCGATCGGGTGCAGCATCAGCCCGAAGACCCCGTCGTGGTCGGCGAGTGCCCGAAGCTGCTCATCCGTGACGTTGCGCGGATGGTCGTTGACGGCGTGGCACCCCGCGTGCGTGATGCAGACGCGGCCCTCGTACGTTGCGAGGCACTCGTCGAAGAGCTTCGGCGACGCGTGCGCCAGATCGAGCACGATCTCGCGCTCCGCGAGCACGGGAAGCAGCGAGCGGCCGAGCCGCGAGAGCCCGCCCTCATCCGCGGCGCCGTCGGCGTACGGGTTCCGCCGGTTCCACGTCAGCCCCGCCATGCGCAGGCCCAGCTCCCAGAAGACGTCGGCGCCCCAGAGCTCGTAGCCGAACGGCTCGACGCCCTCGAGCGCGAGCATCAGGCCGATCCGCTCGCCGCTCTCGACGAGATCGAGGTCGGATCGCGTCCGCACCGCCACGACTCGATCCGCGTTCTCGCGCACGGCGCGATGGAACGAGGCGACCTGGCCGAGCGCATCCCGGAGCGTTCCCTCGGGCTGCCGCTCGAGCTCGACGAAGATCGGACAGACCTGAAGGCCGACGCCGCCGGCGTCAAGAAGCGGGAGCCATGTCTGCGCGAAGACGTTCTTCTCGCCGAGGCGGTGCTCGCGGTGCGCGAGCTCCAGCAGCAGGTCGTTGTGGGCATCGGCGATCAACGGGCTGGCTTATCCTCTCAGTCGCTCACCTCTGCATGGGGATCAATTGACCTCACTCTCGCTGTACGAGGATCTGCTCGCACCCGGCGAGACGCTCCAGCTCGCCCGCGGCGGCCGGATCGTCTACGTCGCCTCCGGCGAGCTTGCGACGCTGCACGCCGGCCACGCGGCGTTCGGCGCCGAGGAGGTCGTGCTCGCGGCGGGCGTCGACGGCGCGACGGTGCTCCGCTGGGAGCTGACCGAGTGGTCGGTCGACGATGCGAAGCTCTCGGCGCACATCGAGCTCGACCCGTGGGCCGACTACGCGATGCGCTGCGAGCGCGACGGCGGCGCGGCCGCCGGGCCGGGCATCGGCTGCGTGCTCCGAGGCGAGCTGATGGTCGACGGCGAGCCCGTGCAGCCCTTCGGTGCCTTCGTCGAGCCGGCGGAGCTTGCCGGCCGCGGGTCATTCGTCCGCGTTGTCCTCGTACGCGCAGAGGATTCGAACGGCGCCGAGGCGCTAGCTCAGGGCGCCGTGCATCTCTGAGATCCGTGGGAGGGACGCGGAGCAGCGGGAAGAAGGACCCGGCATGAGATTCGTCCTCGCCGCCTTCCTCGCCCTGGCTCTTGCCGGCTGTGGCTCCGACGAGGGCAACGACGCCGCTTCGACCGTGCCGGTGACCGTCACGGAGACGGTGACCCAGACGGAGACCGTCTCGGGAGAGCCCGACGTGACGTGCTCGACCTCGGGCCTGCGGCTGACGCTGCCCGAGCAGGAGCTGCCGGCCGAGGTGACCGACGTCCGAAAGCGCATCTTCGATGCTGCGATCGCCTGCGACTACGACACGCTGCAGCAGATCGCCCTCGAGAAGGGCGCGGGCTTCACGTTCTCCTACGGCGGTGAAGCCGATGCTTCCGACTACTGGCGGACGCTCGAGGAGGAGGGCACCGAGAAGCCGATGCGTGCTCTGGCGACCATCCTCACGCTCCCGTACACGCGCAACGAGTCCGGCTCCTACGCCTGGCCGACGGCCTACAGCGAGCGGCCGACCGAGGAGGCCTGGCAGGCCCTCGTCGACGCCGGCCTCTACTCGCAGGAGCAGATCGACACGATGAAGACCGGCGGCAGCTATCTCGGCTGGCGCACCGCGATCACCGCGGACGGCGACTGGCAGTTCTTCGTCGCCGGCGACTGAGTTTGTGTTTCAGAAACACAAGCTTCATCGCCCCTCGTAACGGAGCCGTTCTCGGGGCCGAAAGGCGGGCTTGTGTTTCAGAAACACAAAGTCTCGTTGCGGCCGAGCGCTCTATGCTCGCCGGATGAGGGAGTTCCCTCTGCCGAAGGGGCCGGGCGCCGTTGTCGTCCCCGCACCTGCTCCGGGCCCACAGAACTGGGCAGGCGCGCCGAGCGCTGCCTACGACGAGGACGGCTCGATCGTGCTCGCCTACCGGCTGCGCTGGGCTGACGGCCCCACCGACGCGAACGTGATCGCACGCTCGGCCGACGGCGACCGCTTCGAGACCGTCGTCACACTCGACAAGGAACGCTGGGGTGCAGCGATGGTCGAACGGCCGGCGCTCCTCCGCCTCGACGACGGCTGGCGGCTCTACGTCTGCTGCGCGACGCCGAACAGCAAGCACTGGTGGATCGGGCTCCTCGAGGCCGACACCCTGGAAGGGCTTGCCGACGTAGACGTGCGCCCGATCTTTCCGGGCGATGAGACGGTCGGAGTCAAGGATCCCGTGATCCAGCACCGAGACGGCCGCTGGCACGCCTGGATCTGCTGCCATCCGCTCGACGTCGAGGGCGAGGAAGACCGGATGACGACGGGCTACGCCACGAGCTCGGACGGCCTCGACTGGGAGTGGCACGGAACCGTGCTCGCGGGGCGGCCCGGCGCGTGGGACGCTCGCGGCGCGCGTCTCACGACCGTCCTTCCCGACGGGCGAGCTGCGTACGACGGTCGCGCGACGCAGGCAGAGAACTGGTTCGAGCGGATCGGGATCGCCGAGCCCGACGGCGACGGCGGCTTTGCGGCGACCGGAGAGGCTCTCTTCGATGCGCGGTACCTCGAAGTCCTCCCGGTGTGGAGCGGTGGTTACAGGCTGTACTACGAGGCCCGGCTCCCCGACGAGAGCCACGAGCTGCGGGCGGAGACCGTCGCGGCTAGTCGAGGTGGTCGTACGCGGGCAACGTGAGGAACTCGACGAACTCGTCGCCAAGAGCGACCTGCTCGAAGAGCGCGCGCGCCTCGTCGTAGCCGTCGCCGAGCTTCCCGATCTCCTCCTCGATCGCATCCTCGACGTCCGTGCGCGCGATCTGGTCGTGGTAGAGCCACTGCCAGACCTGCGAGCGTGAGATCTCGGACGTCGCGGCGTCCTCCATCAGGTTGAAGATCGCGACGGCACCCGATCCCTGCAGCCACGCCGCGAGGTACTGGATCCCCACCGAAACGTTGTTGTGCAGGCCTGCCATCGTGATCTCACCCGGGGTCGAGGCGACGTCGAGCAGGTCGGCCGCCGTCGACGAGACGTCGTCGCGCTGCCGCTCGACCTGATTCGGACGGTCGCCGAGGACGCGGTCGAAGATCTCCATTGCGACCGGCACGAGGTCGGGGTGGGCGACCCAGGTGCCGTCGAAGCCCTGGCCCGCCTCGCGCTCCTTGTCCTCGCGCACCTTCGCCAGGGCGACCTCGTTCACCTCGGGGTCGCGTCGCGACGGGATGAACGCCGCCATGCCGCCCATCGCGTGCGCGCCGCGTGCATGGCACGTCTTCACGAGCAGTTCCGTGTACGCGAACATGAACGGCACCGCCATCGTCACCGCGGAGCGGTCGGGGAGCACGAACTCCGGACGGTGGCCGAGCTTCTTGATCACGCTGAAGATGTAGTCCCAGCGGCCGGCATTGAGCCCGGCGGAGTGCTCGCGCAGCTCGTAGAGGATCTCGTCCATCTCGAAGGCGGCCAGGATCGTCTCGATCAGGACGGTCGCCTTGATCGTCCCGCGCGGGACCCCGAGCTGATCCTGCGCCCAGACGAAGACGTCGTTCCAGAGCCGCGCCTCGAGGTGCGACTCGAGCTTCGGCAGGTAGAAGAAGCGGCCGCCCCGCGCGTGGTTGCGGAAGAAGTAGAGGCCGAAGTCGAACAGGCTGGCCGAGATCGGCGCCCCGTCGACCTCGAAGTGCCGCTCCTCGAGGTGCCACCCGCGCGGGCGCACGAGCAGCGTCGCGATCTCGTCGTTCAGCGAGTACTGCTTCTCGCCTGTATCGAGGGTGATCGTCCGCTCGAGGGCATCGGTGAGATTCACCTGGCCTTCGATGCAGTTCTGCCAGGTCGGCGAGTTGGAGTCCTCGAAGTCGGCCATGAACATCTTGGCGCCGGAGTTGAGGGCGTTGATCACCATCTTCCGGTCGACCGGGCCCGTGATCTCGACGCGGCGGTCCTGGATCTCCGCCGGCACGGGCTCGACCCGCCAGTCGCCCTCGCGGACGCTCTTCGTCTCCGGGAGGAAGTCCGGCAGCTCACCCTGGCGCAGCCGTTCCGCGCGCTCGTGTCGCGCCGTCAGCAAGCTCGTGCGCCGCGGGCCGAACTCGTCGTTGCAGGCGGGTGAGGAAATCGACCGCGTCCTCGGTGAGGACGTTCTCTGCGACCGTCCGGCATGTCGAGACTCTAGACCCCGCCGGGAGAGGTGACGCTTTTGTGGGATTGAACTAATTCACTAGAGGAGTAGGATCGCGCGGCCAGGCTGGGGCCGAACGCGTCTGGTGTATCCGGGCAGATTCGAACGAGATGGAGGGCAGATCGTGAAGAAAGTCATCGTGGCGCTCGCGATCGGAGCTTTGACGGTGTGTGTTTCCGTCACCGCTGCGGTCGCGAAACCGTCCAAGAAGGCGGCGGGTGCAGACATCTGCGTCCTGTTGCCGGACCCGAAGACGTCGGTTCGCTGGGAGACCCAGGACCGGCCGGCGCTCGTGACCGCGTTCAAGAAGGCGAACGTGTCGTACGTGATCACGAACGCAGACGGCAGCGCGCAGAAGCAGAAGACGCAGTCCGACCAGTGCCTCGCGAACGGCGCGAAGGTCGTCATCCTGGTCTCGCTCGACGCGGGCTCCTCGATCGCGATCGAGAAGAGCGCCGCCGCACGGGGCGCGAAGGTGATCGAGTACGACCGCCAGGTGGTCGGCGGCAGCGGCACGATCTACATCTCGTTCGACGGTCACAGGGTCGGCATCCTGCAAGGCGCGGGTGTCGTCGCGGGCCTCAAGGCGAACGGCATGTACGGCAAGAAGCCGGTCGTCGCCATGCTCAACGGCGGCATCGAGGAGAACAACGCGCACCTCTTCCATGACGGTTACGCCTCGGTCCTGAACCCGCTGTTCAAGAAGGGGACCTTCAAGAAAGGCCCGGAACAGTGGGCCCCCGGCTGGGACAACCAGAAGGGTGGGACGATCTTCGAGCAGATGCTCACCAAGACGGGCAACAAGATCGACGCGTTGGCCGCGGCGAACGACGGTCTCGCGAACGCCGCCATCGTCGCGCTGAAGGCTCACAAGCTGAAGCCGATCCCGATGAGCGGTCAGGACGCAACCGAACAGGGTGTCCAGAACATCATCTCGGGCTGGCAGACGATGACCGTGTGGAAGGACACGCGGAAACTCGCAACAGCCTCGGCTGCTGCTGCGGTTGCACTCCTGAAGGGTGAGAAGCCCAAGCAGACCGGCACGGTGAAGAACGGCAGCAAGCGCCTGCCCGCCTTCATCATCGCGCCGCAGACGATCACGAAGGCGAACTACAAGCTCCTCTTCACGCAGGGCTACCTGAAGAAGAGCAAAGTCTGCGTCGGCGTCTACGCGAAGTACTGCAAGTAGACGAGGAGACGCGGTGGGGCGGGCTCGACGCCGCCCCACCGCTCTCATCGTCTAGCGCGGCGCGACCGCGAGGACCTGGTCGGCGGCGACGCCCGTCAGCCGTGTCTGGCGGCCGTCCGGGAAGCGGACGACCAGCTCGCTCACCGTGGTCGCGTCTCCGAGGCCGAAGTGGACGCGGGGATCCTCCGACGAGAGGTAGCTGGAGCCGGCGTGAACCTCTCGCACGAGCTTCCGTCCACCGGGCAGGGTCGCGGTGACGACCGAGCCCGGGGCGAACCCATTCAGCTTCACCTCGAGCCAGTGGCCGGAGGCCCCGGTGTTCCGGAGCAGCATCAGCCGGCCGGCGATCGAGTTGATCGCGACGTCGAGGTCCCCGTCGTTGTCGTAGTCGGCTGCGGCCAGGCCACGGCCGTTGCTTCGCTGACCGGTGGGCAAGCCGACGATGGAGCTGGCATCGGCGAACTCGCCCGAAGCGACCTTCCCCGGTGAGGTTCTGGAGCACCTGGATCCGCTGGGCGTCCTTCTTCAGGTTCACGACCGGGATCGCGCCGTTCGCCAGGACGAGGTCGAGGTTGCCGTCGAGATCGAGATCGGCCCACGACACGCCCCAGCCCGTGTAGCTCCGGCCGAGGGCTGCGACGAAGTCCGGACGTGCATCGGTGAACGAGACCTCGCCCGGCCTTGGCCGCCGCGCTGCGGTAGATCGCGTGCAGCTGCCGGCGGGAGTTCGTCACGAACAGGTCCTCGCGCCCGTCGCGGCTGTAGTCCGCTGCGCCGATCCCCATGCCGGCGTTCGGGTCGGCGATGCCCTCCTGGCGTGCGCGCTCCTCGAACCGGAATCCGAGCCCGGCCGGATCGACCGTCCCCGGGGGCGGGCGACGTTGAGATACAGCCGGTTCGGGTCGAGGTCGTTTGCGACGTAGAGGTCGAGCCGTCCGTCCGCGTTCACGTCCGTGAAGACCGCTCCGAGACCGTGGTCGAGGTGCGTCGCCTCGAGACCGGCGCGCTTTCCGACCTCGCGGAAGCGGGACCGGCCCTTCGCGTCCGCGCCCTCGTTCAGGTAGAGGCGGTCGCGCACGCCGACATGGTTGGCCGGGAAGCCGGCGGTCGAGGACTGAATCGGGGCATTGGTATCGGCGTACCCGGCCACGAACAGATCCGGGCGACCGTCGCCGTTCACGTCACCGACCGCTGCACCGGAATGCCAGCCCGGGGCGTTGATCCCGGCCGCGCGAGCGCCTTCCGTGAAGGTGCCGTCACCGTGTCCCCAGAGGAGCGCGTCGTAGCCGTTCGTGGCGACGTTGTAGCCCGCCGTCGTCACGTAGAGATCCTGCCTTGCCGTCGAGGTTGAAGTCAGCGGCCACGCAGCCGCTGCCCCGGAGCTGCAGGTCCGCTCCCGAGCCGCGGCTCACGTCCTCGAATCGGCCGTGCACGTTGTGGAAGAGCGCGCTGCGGGGGAGACCGCCACTCTCCGTCCAGCGAGCGTATTCGTCGTCTGCATACGCGTTGACGACGAAGAGGTCGAGCCAGCCGTCGTCGTCGTAGTCGATCCAGCACAGGCCGCCGCCCATCATCGCCTCGGGCTCGTCGCTCACGCCGAAGTGGAACGCGCTCTGCGTGAAGTCGAGCCCGACCTGGGCGGCGACATCCTGCAGGTGAACGCCGCCGAACGCCTCGGAGCGAACCGGAGCCGGGGTGGACGATGCCTCAGGCGCCCCCCTGGCGGCGACGATCAGGTAGCGGCCGTCCGCCAGTGTGAGCTCGAACGCGCGCGAGAAGCGCGCCGGGGCGCTGCGACGCTGGACGGTGGGCGGCGAGCCGGAGTACGTCGCGCGCTCGACCGTCCCGACGATCGTGGCGACGACCGTCGGCGGCGACTGACCATCTCCGGGCTCCAGGGTGACGCTCGTCCGTTCGACGACGTAGTGCGGCACGACGATCGGACGCCCCTTCGCAGCCCGGATCTGCCGCCACAGCGCTGCCAGCCGGTCGCCGTCCGCTCCCTCCGTTGCCCGGTCGAGGTCGCGTCGGCGAAGGGCATCCGACTCGATCTGGAGATCGGCGGCCGCATCCCGCGCGATCACCCGCGCCGTGCGGCGGTCGATCGGCGCCAGCCCGTCCGAGGGGACGATCGTGACCGCGAGGAGCTCGTTCGCCGGCACGTCGGAGGGAATCGTGGCGGCCTCGCTCGAACGGGCCGGGACGCCGGCCACGACGAGCAGTCCCGTGAACGCCATCGCGCCGACGAGCGCCGCCGCACCCACCGCCGCCCGCCGTGCGACGAGAGCACTGAGCCCGAGCCCCGACAGGCCGCGTGCGCGGGCGAGGTCGAGGAAGATGATGATCAGCGGCCGTGCGGCGCAGACGATGAAGAGGGAAGAGAGCACGGCCACCTTCGTGGCGAACTCGGTCGTCTGCGGCGCGGCGAGCAGCGCCGCAAGCAGCCCGATCGCCACGGCGTACACCCGGCGGCCGACCTTTCCCGCGGGGATCGTCTTCGGGTCGGTGATCATGAAGAAGAGGAAGACGAGGATCTCGGGTGAGAAGGCGAGAACCTGCCAGAAGTACCAATCCGAGACCGGCCCGAGGTGCCAGCGGGCGGTCATCGCGTGGCCGCTCGCGGCGAGCACGGCGATGCTCGCGACGAACGTCACCCAGAATCCGATCGCGATCCCCAGCAGGCGCAGGCGCAGGAGGATCGCGAGTCCGCCGGAGACGATGATCGCGATCGCGAGTGCGAGCCAGGGCGTCATCGGCCCCCACCAGAACTCGAGCGGATCGGCATGCTCCGGGCCGAGCAGCAGGAAGCACAAGACGAGCCCGAAGTTCGAGGGGTTGAAGATGTGGCCGCCCCGGAACTGGATCAGGTATTTCGACAGCAGCGAGACGGCAGCGGTGCCGGCGAAGATCCACCAGCCGTGCATGCTCCACCAGTCTCCGTGCTCGGTCCCCGGCACGCGGAGGATGAAGGCCACGCCGTTACCGGTGAGCAGAGCGCTGGCCGGCCAGAGAATCACGTGCTGGCGCCGGAAGGCGATGCCCATCTCGAGCACCGCACAGGTCAGCAGCGAGACGAGGATCTGGGCGATCGAGAGGCGGAAGTCGAACGCCACCTGCCCGAGCACCTGCAACGAGATGATCACCGCTGCGAGATGAAGGCGAGGGTCGCGGATCGACGGCAGCAACACCGGGTACGACCTGCCGCGGATCCGCAGGGTCGGCTTGCCGGAGCCGGCTATGGCGGGCGCGCTCATCGCCACCCATGGTAGTGACGTTCCCGCTGAATTCCCGAACGCCGCAAGACAGCCGAAGTCGCGCTGGAGAAGTGGGCCGCGGGCTTGTACTGTTAGTCCTCTTGCTCGTGGCACGATCAGCTTCGTCGGCGTGGCGATCCGGACGATGATCGAGTTCCACCTCGATCCGCGGTCCGGTGTTGCTCCGTACCTTCAGATCGTCCAGCAGGTGAAGGAGGCGCTCCGGCTCGGCCTCCTCGACGTGGGCGACCAGCTGCCCACCGTCCGTGAGGTCGTCGCCGACCTGGCGATCAATCCGAACACCGTGGCGAAGGGCTATCGCGAGCTCGAGGCGAGCGGCCTCGTCGACGCGCGGCCCGGGCGGGGCACGTTCATCACGAGCACGCTGGCGGCGCCGTCGCTGAAGCACCATGACGCGCTCCGCCGCGAGCTCGAGAGCTGGCTCGAAGCGGCCGAGCGAGCCGGGCTCGACGAGGAGAGCATCCGCGCGGTCATCTCGACGACGCTACGGGAGGCGTTCGTTCGGCGAGTGGCATGACGTCCCCGCTCGTGACGCATGGAGTGGGGAAGCGCTACCGGCGACGCTGGGCGCTGCGCGACTGCACCCTGGCGATCCCGGAGCGGGCGATCGTCGGCCTGGCGGGGCCCAACGGTGCGGGGAAGTCGACTCTCCTCGGCCTGACGGTTGGATTGATCGCGCCGACGGAGGGCACGATCGACGTGCTGGGGCGCGATCCGCGGCGCGAGCCGAGCGTCCTCGCCGACGTCGGGTACGTCGCACGGGACGCACCTCTGTACCGCTCGTTCACGGTGCGCGACACGATCGAGTTCGCGCGCGCGACGAATCCGGGCTGGGACGAGTCGATCGCGAGCGAGTTCCTGACGCGTCTGTCCGCGGCACGACCGCGTCTCCGCGCTGTCTGCGGGTGAACGGGCGCGCCTCGCTCTCGCCGTGGCGCTCGGGAAGCGGCCGGCCCTGCTGCTCCTCGACGAGCCGTTCGCGCGGCTCGACCCGCTCGCAGCGCGTGAGTTCCTCCAGCTGCTGATGGACGGCGTCTCGGAGCTCGAGGCCACCGTGGTGATCGCCTCCCACGTGATCGCGGACATCGAGCGCGTCTCCGACCACATCGTCCTCCTGAGCGAGGGCCATGTCCGGCTCGAGGGCAGCGTCGAGGAGCTGATCTCGTCGCATCGCCTCCTGACCGGCGCGGCCCGGCCGCTCGGCAGGATCCCGGGCGTTGAGGAGATCGTCCGGGAGCGGCACAGCGGCCGCCAGATGACGCTGCTCGCACGGCTCAACGGCCGCGTCGTCGACCCCTCGTGGTCGGTCGACGAGATCGGGCTCGAGGACCTGCTGCTCGCCTACATGGCGCCCGAACGGCTGCCCGGCCCGACGACACCCGAGAAGGGGCGGCTGCGATGGCATGGGTGACCTGGCGGCAGCATCGCCACCAGCTGCTCATCGGCCTCGCACTGATCGTCTGTCTCGCTCTCGCCGCACTGGTCACCGGGCTGCCGATGCGGACCGCCTACCAGCGGGAAGCGCTTTCCTCCTGCCTGCCGCCGACCGCGCGCTCGGGCTGCGACATCATCGTCCGCCACTTCCAGAGTGAGTTCGGAAGCCGCGTTGACATCGCTCGGTACCTGATCCTGCTGCCGGCGCTCGTGGGGATGTTCGTCGGCGCTCCGCTCCTGGCTCGCGAGCTGGAGCACGGTACGCATCGCTTCGCGTGGACGCAGATCCGTGACGCGGCGGCGGTGGCTGCTCTCGAAGACGTTGCTGCTCGCGTTGGCGGTGACGCGTGAGCGCGCTGATCCTGAGCGCGATCGTGACGTGGTGGCGCCAGCCGTTCGACGGTCTCGAGGGCCGAATGAGCCCGAGCGGCTTCGAGATCCAGGGCCTCGTCGTGCCCGCCTATGCCCTGTTCGCTCTCACTCTCGGCGTGCTCGCCGGCGCCGCGCTTCGGCGCAGCCTGGCGGCGATGTCGCTGACCTTGGCTGCGTTCGTCGCCGTTCGGCTCGCAGTGGCGACGTTCCTCCGGCCGCGGTACGAGGCCCCGGAGCACGAGACGATGGCAGGGCTCGTTCCGGGCGCCCACGCGCGTGACTGGGTGCTGAGCAACTCGCTCGTCGATGCGGTGGGCCGCCACATCTCCGCGCCACGCGAGGACCTCGCCGTCCTGCACGCGCAGCAGGCTCGGATCGACCCGCAGGAATACCTGCTCTCGCTCGGTTGGCGTCGCGCACTCTCCTTCCATCCGGCGGATCAGTTCTGGACGTTCCAGGCGATCGAAGCGGGGATCTTCTTCATGTTCGCGGCCGCACTCCTCGCCGCGACGGTCTGGCTTCTGCAGCGGTCGCCGTCGTGACCCGGCCCGAAGACCCGCGCCTCGACCGGGCGAAGCTGCTCAAGTCGCTCGGGGCCACCGCCGCCGCGATCGGGATCCCCGCTGTCGGCGCCGAGGCCGCCGCTGCCGCCCCGGGAGCCGGATTCATGGAGCCGCATCCCCGCTGGCGTTTCGTCGTCATCAACCATGCGACGACGAATCCGTTCTTCGTTCCGACCCGCTTCGGGATCCAGGATGCGAGCAGGCACTACGGCACGACCTATCAGTGGACCGGCTCGACGCGCAGCGACGTGGGCGAGATGGTCAAGGCGATGCGGCGCGCGATCGAGGGCGGCGCCCACGGCATCGCCGTGTCGGTGATCGATCGGCGAGCGTTCAACAAGCCGACGGCCGAGGCCCTGCAACGCGGCATCCCCGTCATCTCGTACAACGCCGACGGCGGGCTGGGCAACAAGCGGCTGGCCTACGTCGGCCAGGATCTCTACCAGTCCGGCTTGAAGTTCGGCGCCCGGATCGTCGAGCTCGTTCGCGACGGCGACGTCTACCTCTTCATCGCCACGCCGGGGCAGCTCAACATTCAGCCTCGTGTCGACGGAGCCCTCGATGCGATCAAGGACTCAGGCAAGCCGATCCGCGCGACCGTCGTCGCGACCGGCCCCGGTGTGGCCGAGGAGCGAGCGCGAATCGAGGCGACGTACCTGAAAGACAAGAAACTGCGCGGCATGTTCGCTGTCGACGGCGGCTCGACGCAGGGCGTCGCTGACGTGATGCGCAAGCACCGGTTGCGCAGGCGCGGTGTTCGCGCCGGCGGCTACGACCTGCTGCCGAGAACCCTGCGGGCGATCGCGGACGGACATGTGGACTTCACGATCGACCAGCAGCCGTATCTTCAGGGCTTTGTGCCGATCTTCCAGCTCTTCATGGCGAAGTACACCGCCGGGCTCGTCGCGCCGTCGGATACGAACACCGGTCTGCTGTTCGTCACCCGCACCAACGTGCGGCCGTACCTGACGACGACGACGCGCTACGAGGGCAGTTCCGCCTTTTCCGAGTACCCGGTCACCTGACAAACGCGGGGCATTGAACTAAATCCCTAGAGGAGTAGTATTACGTGCGATCCGGCGCGGGTGGACTCCGAGCTGGAGCGTTGTGCCGGGTGGTGTCAGGACACGTCCGACAGGTTGACGCGAGTTGAGAACAAGTCTAGTTTGTGGCGCCCGCGACGGTCGCCGTGGAGCGGTGCGGCACGTGTACGGCGAAGGAGGTAACCCCGCGGACAAGATCGCAGGGCAGCAGTAGACCACCAACCGGGTCCTATTCGAACGAAGATGGAGGGAAAGATTGTGAAGAAAGTCATCGTTGCACTCGTAATCGGAGCTTTGACGGTGAGCGTTGCCGTCAGCGCCGCGGTTGCGAAGCCGACCAAGAAGTCGGCGAGTGCCGACATCTGCGTCCTGCTTCCGGATCCGAAGTCCTCGGTTCGCTGGGAGACCCAGGATCGGCCGGCGCTCGTGGCGGCGTTCAAGAAGGCGAAGGTCTCGTACGTGATCACCAACGCCGACGGCAGCGCCCAGAAGCAGAAGACGCAGGCCGACCAGTGCCTCGCAAACGGCGCGAAGGTCGTGATCCTCGTGTCGCTCGACAAGGGCTCCTCGATCGCGATCGAGGCGGCGGCGAAGTCGAGGGACGCGAAGGTGATCGAGTACGACCGCCAGGTGATCGGCGGCATCTCCTCGATCTACATCTCCTTCGACGGCAAGGCAGTCGGTGTCCTGCAGGGCAAGGGTGTCGTCGACGGGCTCAAGAAGAACGGGATGTACAGCAAGAAGCCGGTCGTCGCCGAGCTGAACGGCGGCCAGACCGACAACAACTCGTTCCTGTTCAAGGGCGGCTACGACTCGATCCTCAAGCCCCTGTACAAGAACGGCACCTTCAAGAAGGGGCCGGATCAGTTCACGCCGGGCTGGGACAACCAGAAGGCAGGGACGATCTTCGAGCAGATGCTCGTCAAGACGAACAACAAGATCGACGCGGTCGCCGCGGCCAACGACGGCCTCGCGAACGCAGTTGTCGTCGCCCTGAAGGCGCACAAGTTGAAGCCGATCCCGCTCAGCGGTCAGGATGCGACCGAGCAGGGCGTCCAGAACATCATCTCTGGTTGGCAGACGATGACGGTCTGGAAGGACACGCGGAAGCTCGCAACCGCGTCGGCGGAAGCCGCGATCGCCCTTTCGAAGGGCCAGCGGCCGAAGCAGACGGGCACGGTGAAGAACGGGGCACGTGACCTGCCCGCCTACATCATCGCGCCGGTGTCGATCACCAAGTCGAACTACAAGCAGCTCTTCAACGGCTACTTGAAGAAGTCGAAGGTGTGCGTCGGCGAGTTCAAGAAGTACTGCACCTAGGAAACAACTAAGGTGGGGCCGTCCTCGTGGCGGCCCCACCTTCCTTTCCACCCATGACGAGCGCCCCGGCATCCACACCGCTGCTCGAGCTTCACGGGATCTCGAAGAGCTTCGGCTCGGTGCAGGCGCTCACGGAAGTCGAGTTCGAGGTCCGGGCCGGAGAGGTGATGGCCCTCGTCGGAGACAACGGCGCCGGCAAGTCGACGCTGATCAAGTGCGTCGCCGGCATCCACTCTCCGGACAGCGGCGACGTCGTGTTCGACGGCGAGGTCGTGCACATCCACGGGCCGAAGGACGCGGCGAAGCTCGGGATCGAGGTCGTCTACCAGGATCTTGCGCTCTGCGACAACCTCGACGTCGTCCAGAACATGTATCTCGGCCGCGAGGCTCATGACGTGTTCCAGCGCCTCAAGGAGCCGGTCATGGAAGCCAAGACGGCCGAGACGATGAAGAGCCTCGCGGTGACGACGATTCGCTCGATCCGCCAGCCGGTGGCCACGCTCTCCGGCGGCCAGCGGCAATCGGTCGCCGTCGCGCGCGCGGTGATGTGGAACTCGCGCCTCGTGATCCTCGACGAGCCGACCGCCGCGCTCGGCGTCGCGCAGACCCAGCAGGTGCTCGAGCTCGTCGACCGTCTCGCCGACCAGGGGCTCGCGGTCGTCCTCATCTCGCATAACCTGCACGACGTCTTCGAGGTCGCAGACCGGATCACGGTTCTGCGGCTCGGCCGGACGATCGCCCTCTACGAGCGCGAGGCGACAACCCAGCAGGAGGTCGTCCAGGCGATCACGGCCGGCGTGCCGACGAAGGTGTCAGGCATTCCCTCGACCGCCCCGGAGGAGCCGTTGTGAGCACCGGCGCTGCGGCCTCCGGACAAGAGCCCGTCAACCAGAGCTTCTTCGGACGGATCCTCGACAACATCCGTGCCGGGAACCTCGGCAGCTGGCCGGTACTGATCGGGCTCGTCGTCATCGTCGCCTTCTTCTCGTTCAAGGCCGACAACTTCCTCAGCCCGGGCAACTTCAGCAACATCATCACCCAGATGGCCGGCGTGACGTTGCTCGCCTACGGCGTCGTCTTCGTCCTCCTGATCGGCGAGATCGATCTCTCGATCAGCTACATCAGCGGCATCGCGGGTGTGGTCGTCGCGCAGATGACGCTGCCGGAGTCCGGGCATCAGGTCCCGGGGCTCGTAGCCATTCTGCTTGCCATTCTGGCGTGCACGGCGATCGGGGCCTTCCAGGGCTCCTTCGTGGCCTTCATCGGCGTCCCGGCCTTCGTCGTCACCCTCGCGGGCTACCAGATCTGGCAGGGCGTGATCCAGAAGTCGATCGAGAAAGAGGGCGTCATCGTCATCCAGGACGAGGTGGTGAACAACACCGCCAACTACTTCTTCTCGGACACGGCCGGCTGGATCATCGCTGCAGTCGTGTGCGGGGTGTACGCCGCAAGCGTGCTGGGCGGGGTGATCTCTCACCGCCGGGCCGGCGTCCCGGTACGCGATCCGGTGTTCATCGCCGTGAAACTGGCATTCGTGGTGGTCGTCTCGATCGTGACGGTGATCATCTGCAACAAGGACCGCGGCGTTCCGTTCGTCCTGCTCCTGATGATCGCCGCGCTGCTCGTCTTGACGTTTCTCGCCAAGCGGACGACCTTCGGCCGGCACGTCTACGCCGTCGGCGGCAACGCCGAGGCGGCCAGGCGGGCGGGTATCAACGTCGCGCGGGTCAGAGTCCTCGTCTTCATGATCTCGGGCGCGATGGCCGGGCTGGGCGGCGTCGTCCTTGCAGCACGGCTCAACAGCGTCGACCTGAACGCAGGCGGCGGCACGCTCCTGATCGACGCGATCGCCGCTGCCGTGATCGGCGGCACGAGCCTCTTCGGCGGCCGCGGCGAAGTCCGAGACGCGCTCTTCGGCGCCCTCGTGATCGCGACCATCGCCAACGGGCTCAACACCCTCAACCTCACGCAGGGAGTGATCTACATCACCACCGGCGCCATCCTGCTCTTCGCCGTCACCCTGGACACCGTGCTGCGCCGCCGTCAGCGCGCGGCCGGCCGCTGAGGCGGGCTTGATAACAGTCTGTTACTAGGTCTCAGCGGTACGGGACGGTGACGCGGCTGCCGCTCGCGCTCGAGCTGACGATCGCGTCGCAGACCTCTGCGGCGCGGTAGCCGTCCTCGAACGTGGCCCCGTAGGGCGCGACGTCGGTGTCCTCGGCGATCGCGCGCAGCAGGTGGTGGACCTCGTGCACGAACGTGTCGCCCCAGCCGATGATGTGGCCCGGAGGCCACCAGAGGTCCCAGAACGGATGGTCGGTCTCGGAGACGAGCACGGTCTTGAAGCCGCGCGCCCTGTCTCCGTCGGCCCGGAAGACCTGGAGCTCGTTCAGCCGCTCCATGTCGAACGCGAGCGAGCCCTTCGAGCCGTTGATCTCCCACTGGAACGCGTTCCGGCGGCCGAGTGCGAGCCTCGTCGCCTCGATCGTCCCGACCGCTCCCTGCTCGAACTCGACGGCGGCCTCGAGCGCGTCGTCGACCTGCCTGCCCGGCAGGAAGGTGCGCACGAGCCCCGAGACGGTCGAGATCTCGCCCGCGAGGAAGCGGGCGAGGTCGACGACGTGCGTGCCGAGGTCGCCGAGCGCACCGGAGCCGGCCTCGTCGGGCTGGAAGCGCCACGTGTCGAGACTCGGGTCGTCGCCCCAGTCCTGGAGGTAGCGGCCGCGGAAGTGCCGGATCTCGCCTAGCTCGCCGGCCTCGATCATCTCCCGCGCCAGCCGGACGGCGGGCACGAAGCGGTAGTTGAAGCCGCAGAGGTGCTTGACGCCGGTCGCGGCCACGCGCTGCCAGATCTCGTAGCTCTCACCGGCATCACGGCCGAGGGGCTTTTCGCAGAGCACGTGCTTGCCCGACTCCGCGGCGGCGATCGTCGGCTCGGCGTGGAGCGAGTTGGGGCCGCCGTTGTCGAACAGGCCGATCGCGGGGTCGGCGACGATGTCGCGCCAGTCCGTCGTCCAGCGCTCGTAGCCGTACCGGAGCGCTGCGTCCGCGACCGCCTCCTCGTTCCTGCCCGCGATCGCGACGAGCTTCGGAACGAGAGGCGGCGGCCACGCGATGTAGGGGAGCTTCCGGAACGCGTTCGAGTGCGCCTTTCCCATGAAGGCGTAGCCCAACATCCCGATCCCGATTTCGTCCGCCATCTGCCCTCGCGTAGTGTGTCACGATGCAGCTCGAGCAAGCGTTGGCGATCGTTCAACTCGTGGTGAAGGAGGCTTCCGGGCCGATCTCCGTGTTCGTCGCCGACGGGCACGGTGAGCTGGTCGCCGCCGCGACCATGGACGGCGCGGCACCCGACACCCGTCTGAACGCGCAGCGGAAGGCCTACACCGCCGCGCGCAGCGACGCGCGCTCGACCCGCGACCTCGCCGAGAAGGTCAAGGACCGGCCCAGCGAGCTGGCCAGCTTCGACCCGTTCTTCACGTTCTTCAAGGGCGGCGTCGCGGCGTTCGACGGTGAGCGGCGAGTCGGTGCGGTCGGTGTGAGCGGGCTCTCGGGCGACGACGACGACGCGCTGGGCCGCAGGGCGATTGCGGAAGCCGGTCTCGGGGACGGTTCCTCGTGAGACTCGGCCTCCTCTCGACCGCGCGCATCAACAACGCCATCCTCACGGGAGCGCAGGGCACCGATCGTGTCGACGTGGTCGCGGTCGGGAGCAGGGACGGCGCGAAGGCTCAGGCGTATGCCGCCGAGCACCGGCTGGAGCGCTCGCACGCGAGCTACGAGGCGCTGCTCGAGGACTCGGAGGTCGACGGCGTCTACATCTCGCTGCCGAACAGCCTGCATCACGCGTGGACGATGCAGGCGCTCGCAGCCGGCAAGCACGTGCTCTGCGAGAAGCCCTACTCGCGCAGCCCGGCGGAGGTCGAGGAGGCCTTCGACGCCGCCGACGCGGCAGGGCTGGTGCTGGCCGAGGCCTTCATGTACCGGCACAACCCGCAGACCGCCCTGGCGCGGGAGCTCGTCGAGTCGGGGCGGATCGGGCGGTTGCGGGCGATCAACGCCACGTTCAGCTTCCCGCTCGTCGACCAGACCAACGTCCGCATGATCGCCGACCTCGACGGCGGCGCCCTGATGGACGTGGGCTGCTACTGCGTCAGCGGGTCGCGGCTCCTGGGGGGCGAGCCGGAGCGGGTGTTCGGGGAGCAGACGGTCGCCGAGTCGGGCGTCGACGTGGCCTTCCACGGCACCCTGCGCTTTCCGAACGACGTGGTCGCGCAGATCGACGCCTCGTTCGTCGCCCAGAATCGGCAGCGGCTCGAGGTCGTGGGAGAAGAGGGCACGTTGGTGCTTGCGACACCGTGGCGGGTCGACGACCCCGGAATCGTCGTGCGCCGCAGCGACGGCGACGTGCTGATGGATGTGCCCCGCGCCGACTCGTACACCCTCGAGCTCGAGGACTTCGCGGCCGCGGCAGCCGGAGAGCGAGAGTCGCTGCTCGGGCGCGCGGACGCGCTCGCGCAGGCCCGCACGATCGATGCGCTCTACCGCTCGGCCGAAGCCGGCGAGCTCGTCACGCTGTGAGCGCCGCCTCGAGCTGAGCATGGGCGTTCTCGCGCACGGGGGTGCCGTGGGCGAGGAGCACGAGCTCGATCGGCAGGTCGAGGAGCAGCGCACGAAGCTGGTCGCGGAGCGCCGCAGGCGAGACTCCCGGGGCTAGCCACTCGTCGGGGCAGACGCGGACGCCGCCCGCGGGCGTGCCGAGCAGGACGTCGCCCGCTGCGAGGGCGCGCTGGGAGGGGATCCAGAGCGACACCTCGGTCGTGTAGTCGGTCTTCTTCGATTCGACCCCTCCCGGCAGCGTGTCCCCCGGGGCGAACGTGTCGGTGAGCTCGACCCACTCGCGCGCTTTCTCCGCCGCAGACTCGGGTACCCAGACGCGCGCGCCTGGATAGCGGTCGAAGATCGTCTGCGAGCTGCGCGCGTGCCAGTACCCCGTGAGCACGATCTGCGGCGCCCCGTGGTGCTCGACGTCGCTGTCGAGCGCCTGCCAGAACCGCTCTTCGTCGTCGGCGGGGACGAGCGGATCGATCAGGACGAGGGCGTCCTCCTCGACGAGCGCGTGAGACGAGACCTCCGGCTCCCACCCGTCCGGCCCGCCTTCCTCCGGCGACCAGTCCGGATGAGTCGCCGTCCAGCGCCAGAGGCGCGGCCGGATCTGCTCGATCTCCATCGGTTCGACCCTAATTCAGGCGACGACTGCGAGCGGCTCGATGCGGCCGTCGTTGATCGTCCAGCCGGCGAGCGAGTCGCTGCCGAGGGACAGGATCAGATACGGCTTCCCCTGCCAGAGGCCGATGTTCTCGACGTCGGTCCGCGACGGTCGCGGCGGCGACGAGAGGTGCGAGTGGAAGACGGCGAGCTCGAGACCCTCGTCCTCCAGAAACCACGTCTCCGGCGGCACTTCGAGCTCGAAGCGGTACGGGGATGCGGCTGCGTTCCGCCCGCGCACGTATTGCTCGGCGACGCCGTCCCTGACGACCACGAGCCCGCAGGCCTCGTTCGGCGCTTCCTCCTCGGCGTGGGCGCGGAGCTCAGCGCGAATCTCGGCGGGAATCACCACCAGACGGTTCGCTCCATCGACTGCGCAACGTCGTGGGCCTCCCAGAAGTCGGCGGAGAGGTACTTCCAGCCCCCGTCCGCGAGGACGCAGACGACGACTCCCTCCTCGAGCTCGGCCGCGAGCTGCCGCGCGACGTGCGCCACGGCGCCGGCAGAGACGCCGCCGAAGATGCCTTCGGTGTCCAGCAGCTCGCGCAGGCCCAGGACCGAGGCCTCGTTCGACACGAGGATCTTCCGGTCGAGCTTCTCCACGTCGAGGATCGGAGGCACGTAGCCGTCCGCCAGCGAGCGCAGGCCCATCACCGCCTCGCCTGGCAGCGGCTCTGCCGCTGCGACGACGACGTCCGGGAAGCTCTCGCGCAGCCGCGCGCCGGTGCCCATCAGCGTGCCGCCGGTGCCGAGGCCGGCGACGAGGACGTCGATCCGGTCGAGCGCTTCGGCGATCTCGGCGCCCGTGCCCTCGTAGTGCGCGCGCGGATTTGCCTCGTTCGCGTACTGGAAGGGCATGAACCAGGACGGGTCGCGTTCGGCGAGCTCGAGCGCGAGCCGCACGGCGCCGTTCGAGCCCTGGTCGCCGGGCGAGTCGATGACCTCGGCGCCGAACAGGCGCAGGACGCGGCGGCGCTCAGCGGTCGCGTTCTCGGGCAGGACGCAGGTGAGCGGGTAGCCCTTGAGCTTCGCGACGAGCGCGAGCGAGATGCCGGTGTTGCCGCTCGTCGGCTCGAGCAGCCGCCGCCCCGGCTGGAGCTCGCCGGACGCCTCGGCCGCTTCGATCATCGCCTTGGCGACGCGGTCCTTGATCGAGCCGGTGGGATTCTGCGCCTCGAGCTTCGCAAAGACCCGCACGGGCCCGGGTGCGAAGCGAGAGAGCTCGACCAGCGGCGTGTCGCCGACGAGGTCGAGAAGGCTCGGTGCGAGTCGTGTTAGCGCCCACCGGCCATGGCCGGTAGGAGAATGAGCGAGCTGCCGTTGACGCGTGTCTCGAGCCCGTCGAGGGTTCGGACGTCCTCGCCGCCGAGGTACACGTTCACGAACGGCGCGATGCCACCGCTCTCGAACAGCTGCCCCTCGAGTGCCGGGTAACGCCCGGCGACGTCCTCCAGGACCTCGCGTACGGTCTCGCCTTCTCCGATCACCTCGCGCTCGCCGCCGACCTCGGCACGCAACGTGGGCGGTATCCGGACCTTCGTCACGCGTGCACCCCGCTGCAGAACTCGACGTAGTCCACGTACTCGGTGATCGTCGGGTGCTCGCCGCAGACCGGGCAGGATGGATCGCGCTTCACGGCGACCTCGTCGACTGTCGTTCCGAGCGCGTCGAGGAGCAGCAGCCGGCCCTCGAGCGTCTCGCCGATGCCGAGCAGCAGCTTCAGCGCCTCGTTCGCCTGGAACGAGCCGATGATGCCCGGCAGCACGCCGAGCACGCCACCCTCCGCGCAGCTCGGAGCGAGCTCCGGCGGCGGTGGAGTGGGGAAGAGGCAGCGATAGCAGGGGCCCTCACCCGGGTGGAAGACGGTCACCTGGCCCTCGAAGCGGTAGATCGAGCCGTGCACGACGGGAATGTCGTGCCAGACCGACGCATCGTTGACGAGATATCGCGTCGGGAAGTTGTCGGCGCCGTCGACGATCACGTCCCAGCCGTCGCCGAGAATTCGCTCGATGTTCTCGGACGTCAGCCGTTCCTCGTAGGCCTTCACCTCGACATCGGGATTCAGGGCCTCGATCGTGCGCTTCGCGGAGAGCACCTTGGCCTCCCCGAGCCGGTCGGTCGAGTGGACGATCTGGCGCTGGAGGTTCGAGTCGTCCACCACGTCGGCATCGACGATGCCGAGCGTGCCGACGCCTGCGGCCGCGAGGTAGAGCGACGAGGGGGAGCCGAGCCCGCCCGCGCCGATCAGGAGCACACGCGAGTTGAGCAGCCGCTCCTGGCCGGCCTCGCCGACCTCCGGGATCAGGAGATGCCGCGAGTAGCGGCGGCGCTGGTCTGGTGTGAGGCTGGTCGGCGTCTCGATCGGGTAGCCGTTGCGCTTCCAGTCCGTGAAGCCGCCGATCAGCGAGGAGACGTTCTCGTAACCGAGCTCGCCGAGCGCCTTTGCCGCAAAGGCGGAGCGGGAACCGCCGGCGCAGTACAGGACGAGCTCCGTCGACCGATCCGGCACCAGCCCTTCGATCCTCGACTCGAGCTGGCCGCGGGCAACGTGGACGGCGCCGGGAACGGCGCCTTCCTCCCATTCGTCGCGCTCGCGCACGTCGACGAACACTGCCGAGCCCTGACGTTCGCGCGCGTCGGCCGCGCCGAGCTCGTCGATCTCGGACTTCACCTGTGCGAGCAGCTCTCTATACGTCGCCATCTGTCCTGTTAAACGATACGCGCGGCGCAGTTCTTCCCGTGCGCGATGATCGTTCGATCCGCGTTCTCTTCTGCACGACGCCGCTCGACGGTCACTTCCGGCCGCTGCTTCCGCTCGCGCGAGCGCTCCGAGGAGCCGGGCACGAGATCGTGTTCGTCACGGAGGCAACCTGGCATCCCCACATCGTCGCCGAGGGCTTCGACGCACTGCCCGCCGGTCGCCCGCACGCGGAGGTACTCGCCTATTTCGACCAGTTCCGCGCCGAGATTCAGGCGCTGCCGGAGGGAGAGCGGCGGCCGCATCTGTTCAGGCGCATCTTCGCCGAGGGTCATGCCACTTCGAAGCTCCCCGAGCTCCTCGAGGTTGCGAGGGCCTGGCAGCCGCAGGCGATCGTGTACGAGAGCGGCGACCTCGCTGCGCCTGCGGTTGCGGCCGTGCTCGAGCTGAGAGCCGCCAACCACTCCTTCGGCGTGATGGTCCCGTTCGCGGCCTCGGCCTACGCAGCCGAGCACATGGCGCCGCTGTGGCGCTCCGTGGGCGTCGAGCCCGACGGCCACGCCGGGGCCTTCCGAGGCCTGTACATCGACCTGAGCCCGCCCAGCTTCGCGTGGGAGGAGCCTTTGGGAGACAGCATTCGGCTCGGGCACGCGCCGGCGGAGCTGGAGGAGTCTCCGGCCTGGTTGGACACGCTCGGGCGGCCGCTCGTGTACGTCACCCTCGGCACGGTGTTCAACAAGCCCGAGCTGCTCCGGCAGCTGCTGGACGGCCTCGACGGCTCGGTGTCCGCCCTGGTCACGACAGGCCGGAATGTCGATCCCGAGTCGCTCGGCGGCCGGCCGTCCAACGTCCGGGTCGAGCGGTTCGTGCCACAGGAGCAGGTGCTGCCTCGGTGCGCTGCCGTCGTCTCGCATGCCGGGTCCGGCAGCGTTCGCGGCGCACTCGCACACGGCTTGCCACTCGTCCTCGTCCCGCAGGGGGCAGATCAGTTCGACAACGCTGCGCGCTGCGCCGCTGTGGGCGCCGCGGTCGTGGTGCGGCCGGACGAGCTGACAGCGGACGCTGTGCGGCTCGCGCTGAAGCGCGTCCTCGACGAGCCGTCGTTCGCCGAGGCGGCGCGGCGCGTGCAGGCCGAGATCCGGGCGATGCCGACCGCTGAGGCGGTCGTATCGCGGTTCGAGGAGTACGTCGCTCGTGGCTAGGGTGGCCGCGTGTCCCCGCGTGCGCGCACAGCCCTGATCGTCGCGGCGCTCGCCGCGCTCGCAGCCGTGGTCGTGGCCGGCGCCTCGGTGATCTCGTCGGACGAGCGCGACTCCGGCGCGGCGACGACCGTGGCACCGAAGCCGCGCAAGGGGGCGCCGCCGCTCGAGCTGTCGTTCGGGGTCCGCGACGACGCCGAAGCGCGGGAGCTCCGCCGCGCAGTCCGGCTCTACGAGGCCGGTCGACGCAGCCAGGCTGGAGCCATCTTCAACCGCTACGACTCGCTCGAGGCGAAGCTCGGCGCGGCCTTCGCGGCCTGGCCCGGGACCGAGGACCGGATCGAGCAGCTCGGCGCGCTCTACCCTCGCAGCGCGCTCGTCCAGCTGCACGTCGGGCTCGCTCGCCTCTGGGCCGGCACCGGCGAGGCGGGCACCGCCTGGCGCGAGGCTCGCGACGTCGAGCCGGACACGCCCTATGCGGTCTGGGCGGACGACTTCATCCACCCTGAGCTCGCGCCCGGGCTGCCGGTCTTCACGCCGAGCTTCTCCTATCGCGTCCCGGGCGGCACACCGGCGGCGCAACTCGAGGCGCTACGAGCCGACCACAGCCGGCGCGGGCTGCTGATCTACGGGATCGCGTTGCAGCGGCTCGGCCGGCCCGTCTCGGCGCGTCGCGCCTTCGCCGAGGCGCTGCGGCTGGCGCCGAACAACGTGGACGCCCTGGTCGCCGATGCCGTCGGGCGGTATGAGAAGAGCGATCCGGCCGGCGCCTTCGGCCGCCTCGGCCCGCTCACGCGCACCTTTCCCGGGTCGGCGAGCGTGCGCTTTCACCTGGGCGTCCTCCTCCTCTGGCAGGGAGACGTGAATGCGGCGAAGCGTCAGCTGCGGCTCGCCCGCGCGGCTGAGCCCGGCAGCCGCATCGCCGACGAGGCGGAGCGATACCTCCAGGAGCTGGGCAAGGCCGGGACCGGCTGACGCAGAAGATAGGTCTAACGGCCTATGGCGCCCGGGGGGAGCTTCTGGCAAGGTTCCACAACTTTGCTAGGAAGGTGTTGCGGTTTTTACAAATCGCAACTACGGTGAGCGCGATCGGAGGGGGAGCCGAAGTGAGCGCAGGGGGATCGACTAACACCATCGCAGGGCCGACATTCGATGTCATGGCTTCGAGCGAGGCAAAGGCGCTTCTGGACGCCGGCAAGCTGGCCGGCAAGCTGATCGCGGACGACATCGCGACCGCGTTGGACGAGCTCGATCTCGACGCGGGACAGATGGACGAGTTCTACGCCGCGCTCGACGAGCTCCAGATCGAGGTCGTGGAGCGCGACGAGCCCGAAGCCGAGGTAGAAGAGGCGCGCGAGGTCTCGACCGACACGCTGCAGCTCTTCCTGAAGGACATCGGCAAGGTGCCGCTGCTGACCGCCGCGCAGGAGGTCGAGCTCGCGAAGCGGATCGAGCGCGGCGAGCACGAAGCGAAGCAGGCGATGGTCGAGGCGAATCTCCGCCTCGTCGTCTCGATCGCCAAGCGCTACCGCAACCAGGGCCTGCCCTTCCTCGACCTGATCCAGGAGGGGACGATCGGCCTCGTCCGCGCGGCCGAGAAGTTCGACTACCGCAAGGGCTTCAAGTTCTCGACCTACGCGACCTGGTGGATCCGCCAGGCCGTCGCCCGTGCCCTCGCCGACAAGGCGCGCACGATTCGGATGCCGGTGCACGTGGTCGAGAAGCTGAACAAGATCGTTCGCACCGAGCGCGCGCTCCGCGCGAAGCTCGGCCGCGACCCGAGCGCGCTCGAGATCGGAAACGAGCTCGATCTGCAGCCGGAGGAGATCGACCAGATCCGCAGGAGCGCGCAGACGCCGATCTCACTCGAGAAGCCGGTCGGCGACGAGGACGAGTCCGAGTTCGGGCACTTCCTCACCGACGAGACTGCGCCGCTGCCGGACGAGATGGCCGAGGAGACGCTGCGCAACGAGGCGCTTCGCTCGATCCTGAAGTCGCTCTCGCACCGCGAGCGGCGCGTGCTCGAGCTGCGCTACGGCCTCGACGGCGAGCAGCCCCGGACGCTCGACGAGGTCGGCCGGGCCTTCAACGTCACCCGCGAGCGGATCCGGCAGATCGAGAACCAGGGCCTGAAGAAGCTCCGAGCGTTGGCCCTCGCAGCCCAGCTGCGCGACGTCGCGTAGCAGTCAGCCGCGAAGAGTCGCAGCGCAGTCGACGGTGCCGCCGCGGACCTCGGCGATCGCGGCTCGGTAAGCCTCGAACGCGGGCTTGCGTCGCCAGTCTGCCCAGAGCAGGCCCGACTGCCAGCCACCGAGCAGCCTCTCGTCGACGAGCAGGAAGTTGAAGTACGCGGCGACGCGAGGCTGGCAGGAGGCCAACCTGAGCGCTGCGGCGATCTGGGCCGCCTGCGTGTGCGGGTCGAGCGTCCGGGCGACCGTCTCGCGGCCCGAGTAGTGCGAACGCCGCAGCACGCCGACCGTCGTCGTCTGGAAGCCGTTCTCGAGGTACCAGATCGGCACCGGAGGCTGAGCCGTCCCGGCGAACGACTCGTCGAGCGCCGCGACCAGACGGTCGTAGTCGCCCTGTCCGACGTACACGTCGTGCCGTGCGGTCGGTGGCTCGCCGGGAAAGAGCGAATAGGGGTTGTGACCCGCGGCGTCGAAGAGCGGCAGCTGCCGCCCGCTGGCGCGGTAGGCGGCGCCGACAGCGCGGATGAACGCGACCGGATCGTGGCTCGAGGCAGTCGTCGTCAGGACGTTCACGCCCGGCACAGACGCGTGCAGGAGGTCCCAGCAACGGGCGAGCAGCGCCGTGTAGTCCGCCGCCGCGTTCTCGCGGGGCAGCCAGAACGTGTCCGAGTTCGCCTCGTTCCAGATCACGACGTCCCGGACCTCGCCGTAGCGGAGCAGGGCATTGCGGACGAAGCGGCAGTAATCCTCACGAGCCTCTGCGTCGCGCGGTGCATCGGCCGCACGGCCGTAGACCCCGAGCACCGTTCGCACGCCGTAGCCGCTCGCGGCGACCGCACGGCGAAGTGCGTCGTGATCGGAGCCGGTCAGGGACCGCTTCCCGGGACGCCATTCGAGCGTCACCCGCATCCCTCCGAGATCCAGCGCCTGCATCGCGCCGAAAATTCGTGCCGGCCGCTCGGTCCACTTGATGCTGTCGTCGTGGACCCCGATCAGGAGGTCTGACCCGGCGCGTGCAGGCTCCGGCCCGACGATCAGGGCCAGGAGCAGGAGCGAGAGTGCCGCAGTGACTCTCATCTACTTCTGAGCATCGGCAGCGGCGCGAACTTCGCAATCGCCCGAAAGGACGGTCCGGATCCGCCGAGGCGGCCGGTTTGCCTAGACTCGCGGCGATGAGCGCTCTGGACACAGCCTGGCTCGACGAGCTCAGCGAGCTTCTGCGCATCCAATCCGTGAGCGCCGATCCGGCGCACTCCGACGACGTGGTTCGCGCCGCCGAATGGGTCGCCGACAAGATCCGGCGCGGGGGCGGGGAGGCGGAGCTCGTGCCGTACGGCGAGCGGCCGCTGGTCGTCGGCGAGATCCGCGCCTCAGCGGGAGCGGAGAGCGCCCCGACGATCCTCTGCTACGGCCACTTCGACGTGCAGCCGCCGGCGCCGCTCGATCTCTGGGAGTCGGATCCCTTCGAGGCGACGATCCGCGACGAATGGCTGTACGCGCGCGGCGTGGCCGACGACAAGGGGCAGCTCTGGATGCTCCTGCACGCAGCCGGACAGCTCGCGGCGGAAGGCGCCCTTCCGATCAACATCCGGATCGTCTCGGACGGTGAGGAGGAGGTCGGCGGCCAGTCGATCGTCGAGTTCCTGGCGCAGGACGAGCGCGGCGCCGATGCGTGCGTGATCTTCGACGGCGGCATGGAATCGCGCGACCTGCCGGCGCTCTCGATTGCCACCCGCGGCCTCGCGGCGTTCAACATCCGCGTACGCACCGGCCAGCGGGATCTCCACTCCGGGATGTACGGCAACGCCGCGATGAACGCGATTCACGCCTTGACGGAGACGCTCGGTGGAATCCTCCCACGCGACGGCCGCGTGCCGGAAGCGTTGCGGATCGGGATCACACCCGTCACCGACGAGGAGCGCGAGGGCTGGGGGCGGCAGCCATCCGGCGCCGACGTCCTCCGTGATGCTGGCGCCGTTCCGTACGACGCCGAGGCGGCCGACGAGTTCTACCAGCGCACGACGGCAGAGCCCTCGGTGGAGGTCAACGGCATCCTCGGCGGCAAGCCCGGCCTCAAGAACACGACCGTGGTCAGCGACGCGCAGGCCAACTTCACGGTCCGCCTCGCCCCCGGGCAGACACCGGACGAGGTGGCTCCCGAGGTCGAGCGCCTGTTGAAGGAGGCTGCGCCGGAAGGCGCCACGGTCGAGGTCGAGGAGCTGCCGGGCTCGACTCGTCCCGGGCTCGTCGCGACGGACTCGCAGGCGATCAAGATCGCGCAGGATGCCTTCGAGTCGGCCTTCGGGATCAGGCCGATCCTCACGCGCTCGGGTGGGACGTTGCCGATCATGCCCGCCCTGCAGGACAAGGGGATCCCGACGATCCTCACCGGGTTCGCGCTACCGGAGAGCAACGTGCACTCTCCGAACGAGCGCATGCTGGTCGAGTTCTTCCCGCGGGGGGTGGAGACAATCCGAGAGCTCTACACACGCCTTGGCGACCTCTCCTAGAGCCGAATTCGTGACGCCGCTCGCGGCGGAGCTGGCGGACGACGTCCTCGAGCGCTTCCTTCGCTACGTGCGGATCGACACCCAGTCGGCGCATGGGGTCGCGGCGTCGCCGTCGACCGAGAAGCAGCTCGACCTCTGCCGCCTGCTGCGCGACGAGCTCGAGGAGATCGGGCTCGAGGACGTGCGCCTGGACGAGTTCGGCTACGTCTACGGGTCGCTGCCGGGGGTCGAGTCGGCCCCGGCGATCGGGCTGATCGCGCACGTCGACACCTCACCGGATGTGACCGGGACGAACGTCGATCCGCAGGTGCACCGCGGCTACGACGGCGGCCGGATCGAGTTGCCTGCCGACCCGAGCGTCGTCCTCGACCCGGCGGAGCTGCCGCTGCTCGCGAAGAAGGTCGGTCACGACATCGTCAGCACCGACGGCACCACGCTGCTCGGCGCCGACGACAAGGCCGGCGTCGCGGAGATCATGGCCGCAGTCGCGTACCTGAAGCGGAATCCGGATCTCGAGCACGCTCCGATTCGTGTCTGCTTCACGGTCGACGAGGAGGTCGCCGGCGGCGCCGACCATCTGGAGCTCGAGCGCTACGGCGCCAAGTACGCGTACACGCTCGACGGGTCGGAGCTGGGCGAGATCGAGGCCGAGACGTTCAACGCCACCAAGGTCACGATCACGATCCGCGGTCGCTCGACCCACCCGGGCACGGCAAAGGGACAGCTCGTGAACGCAGCGAAGCTCGCGGCCGATCTCGTCGCCGGGCTGCCGCGCGACAGCCGCTCGCCCGAGACGACGGAGGAGCGCGAGGGCTTCGTCCACCCGACGAAGATTTCCGCCGGTGCCGAGGAGGCGACGATCGAGTTCATCGTCCGCGACCACGACGCGGCGAAGATGCAGGAGCACACTGCGCTGCTCCGCCGCCTCGCAGACGAGGTGCAGGAGCGCGAGCCGCGTGCCTCGGCCGAGGTGGCCGAGGAGGAGCAGTACCGGAACATGGGCGAGGTGATCGAGCAGCACCCGGAGGTGATCGAGGCGGCGGAGGAGGCGATCCGGCGCATCGGCGTCGAACCGGTGCACTCGATCATCCGCGGTGGTACCGACGGCGCCCGTCTCTCACAGCGCGGGCTTCCGACCCCGAATCTCTTCACGGGCGGCTCGGAGTACCACTCCCGCCGGGAGTGGGCGAGCGTGCAGGACATGGCCGCCGCCGCGGCGATGCTCGTCGAGCTCGCTCAGGTCTGGGCCGAGCGCAGCGCGTAGCCGGAATCTCGCTTACGAACGATAAACGGTGTCAGAGACGACTCTGGCACGTGTCAGAGACGAGTCTGACACCGGTTGGTTGCGGCTAGCTGAACGGAGCCGGCGTCGCGCTGAGCTTGGGGATCGAGACGCGCGCGATCGCGCTGAACGGTGACGGCCTGCAGGCCTGGCAGATGCCGACGTCGCAGGCGACGGAGAGAAAGACGAACGCCTCCTCCATCGAGAAGCCCCACTGGTCGACGAGCAGCTTCGCCGCCTCCTCGGTCGCGGCCTGCATGGCCTCGTGGAAGTCGCCGTCGGAGGTGCCGTGTGTCAGCCAGGCGTCCGGAAGCTCGGTCACGGGCCACACAGCCTGCTTTCCCTTCAGCACGTCGAAGCGTGCGACGACCTCGCCGCCGATCTCGACTCCGGTCCCGCAGATCTCCCCGTCGCCCATCGACGCGTGCATGTCACCGACGGCGAACATGCCGCCCGGTTGTCGCACCGGGAAGAAGAGCTTCGCGCCCGGGCCGTGCTTGTGGTCGTCGAGGTTGCCGCCGTGCCTGCCGGCCCAGCCGTTCGTGATCTCCTCGCCGTCGGTGGCGACGCCGACCACCCCGACCATCGGGCGGAGCGGGAAGCTGATCCGGTCGTTCATCCGGATCGTCTCCTCGTCGACGTCGAAGACGTACGTCACGGGGGACGTCACCGCGTCGATCAGCTGTCCGAACTCCGGAATGATCGTCGCGAAGCCGCGTGGGCCGGGACGGATCTCCAGCAGCTCGACGACCAGCGAGTCGCCCGGCTCGGCGCCGCGCACCGCGACCGGCCCGGTGGCGCTGTTGACACGCGAGAAGTCGATGTCACTGACGAGATCCGCTTCCGACTGGATCTGCCCGGTGAAGCAGTCGTTCGTCTCGAAGCGGACGGTCGCCCCTGGCTCGACCTCGAGCACCGGCTCGAGGTCGGGTCCGAAGCCCCAGATCACCTGGTCGCGGGTGACAACGTGATCGACGGCGACCTGCGCCATCAGCGGTGCACTGTCCTCTCTTGTGTCATGTCAGAGCCGCACGGATCCTCGCACGCCCGTGACATCTGACGCAAGACTTACCAGGGCGGTGAGTTGTGCACCCAGCGGCCGCCGACCATCGTCGCCACCACTTGCACCTCGCGCAGCTCCTCCGGCTCGCAGGTGAACGGGTCGCGGTCGAGCACGACGAGGTCGGCGAGATAGCCCGGAATGAGCTTGCCGCGGCGGCGGCCGTCGTGGGAGAGCCAGGCGGGAGCGACGCAGGTCGCGTGGAATGCCTGCTCGACCGTCAGTGCCTCCTCCGGCCTCCAGCCGGGCCGTTCGTCGTTCGAGCGGAGGACGCCGGCGACGACTCCCGCCAGCGGGTCGAGCTCCTCGACCGGCGCGTCGGAGCCGTTCACCAGCACCGCGCCGGAGTCGAGCAGCGAGCGGAACGAGTAAGTGCCCTCGAGCCGGTCGGGCCAGAGGCGCTCCGCCAGGTCGCGGTCCGACGGCGCGTGCGAGAACTGCACGGAGCACGTGATTCCCAGCGCCCCGAAGCGGGGGAGATCCTCCGGTGTCAGGCACTGCGCGTGCTCGATTCGCTGCCGCAGTCCCTTGTGCTCCCAGGCGTCCCTGGTCGCCTCGAAGGCGTCGAGAGCGTTCCTGTTCGCCTGGTCGCCGATGGCGTGGACCCCGACGGGCCAGCCGCGCTCGGCGCCGCGCCGGATGATCTCCTCGAGCTCCTCGCGCGAGGTGATCTCGACGCCCGAGCCGTCGGTCAGCAGCGCGGTTCGCGAGCCGAGCGTCCCGTCCATGAAGCACTTCAGGTAGCCGATCCGGAGGAACTCGTCCCCGAAGCCGGAGCGGAGCGACAGAGCAGCCGCGCTGTCCAGCTGATCGTGCGGGATCGAGCCCCAGACCCGCAGCGAGAGGTTCCCCTCGTCGCGCAGCCGCTGGAAGATCCCTGGCGAGCCGAGCCAGCCGTCCTTGTCGTGGACGGCCGCGACGCCGCGCGAGTTCGCGAGCTTGACCCCGGCACGTGTCGCCTCCACCCATTCGTCCTCCGTCGTCAGGACATAGCGGTCGCGGAACCGCCAGGCCGCCTCCTCCCGGAGGATGCCGGTCGGCTCGCCCTGCTCGTCGCGCTCGACGACGCCGCCCTGCCAGGTCGAGATCGCCGTCTGCGGCGGCGAGCGCGGCGGAGTTCAGCCAGGCGGAGTGGTAGTCCTTCGAGATCATGATCGTCGGCGTCTCGCCGGTGACCTCGTCGAGCGCCTCCTTGGTCGGGGCGACGTAGGGACTCCAGTCCCCGTCGCGCCAGCCGTACCCGCGCAGCCAGCGACCGCGGCGGGATCTCTGCTTCCCGGACTCGTGCGAGTGCCTCGTCGAACGACGCGCAGCCGTCGAGCGCTCACCTGGCGCTGTGCCAGCGACCAGGTCGGGAAGTGGACGTGCGAGTCGGTGAAGGCAGGGAGGACGCAGCGCCCGCCGAGGTCGACGACGTCGGGGCTCGCAAGCGCCGTTTCGTGCACTCCGACGCCGCCCGCGACGTACGGGCCAGCGAGCGCGAGCGCCCGCGCAGTGGGGAGCGAGGGGTCCATCGTCCTGACGACGCCGTTCTCGAGGATCATCGGCGATGAGCCTAGCCCGAACAGAACCTTTCCAGTCTCCTAGCACCCTCTTTACGAGGGGCGGGTATTTCAGCGTGACAACTCGCACGAAGGGCGGCAGCATCCACAGATTTCTCGGTCTCGCGGTTCTCGGTTCGACGATTGCCCTCGCTTTCGCGGGTGCAGCAGCGGCCGCAACCCCGTCGGCGATCACCGGCCCGGTCACCTCGGTCGGCCCGACGACGGCGACCGCCACGGGGACGGTGAATCCGAACGGCCAGGCGACCACCTGGCACGTCGAATACGGGACGAGCACGAGCTACGGCACGAAGACCGCGAATGTGAGCGCCGGCTCCGGCACGGCGAACACGGCGGTGTCGGCCTCGCTCACCGGTCTCACGGCCGGCACGACCTACCACTACCGGGTGGTGGCGACGAACAGTTCCGGCACAGCCCAGGGCGCCGACGGAATCTTCACCACCTCCGCCGGGCCGGTCGCGGTGACCGGTTCGGCGACGAGCGTGACGACGACCACCGCGACGCTCAACGGCACCGTCGATCCGAACGGCCGCGCGACGACGTGGCACTTCGAGTACGGGACGAGCACGAGCTACGGCTCGAAGACGGCCGAGAAGAGCGCTGGCTCGGGCACGAGCACGACGGGCGTCTCTGCGCCGGTATCCGGGCTGACGCGCGGTCGGCTCTACCACTACCGCCTCGTCGCGACCAGCGATGCCGGAACGAGCCGGGGTGCGGACCAGACCTTCTCGACGATCACCGCGCCGACCGCGGTCACCGGCGCGGCGAGCTCGATCGCACCGACGTCGGCGACGCTGAACGGCACCGTCACCCCGAACGGACAGACCACGAGCTGGTACTTCGAGTACGGAACGACCACGAGCTACGGCGTCCAAGACCGCTGCCAAGGGCGCAGGCTCGGGCACGGGCGCCGTCAAGGTCGCCGCGTCGGTGACGCGGCCTTGAGACGAACGACGACGTACCACTACCGCCTCATCGCGACGAACGCCTCCGGGACGACCGTCGGCGGCGACCGAACGCTTCAACACGTCGCTTGCGCCTTCCGTCAGCACGGGCGCCGTCCAGAACGTCGCGGCGACCACCGCGACGCTGACGGGCGCCGTCGACCGAAGAGGCCGGGCGACGAACTGGTACTTCGAGTACGGGACGACGACGGGCTACGGATCGCGGACGCCGACCCACAGCGTGCCCTCGGGCGCCGGCGCGCGAACCGTGACCGCGCCGCTCACAAGGCTCACGCCGGGGACGACCTACCACTACCGGCTCGTCGCGACGAGCGACGCAGGGACGGGTCGAGGAGCCGACGCGACGTTCACGACGGTCGGCAGTCACTCTTGTCACGCCCGCACTCCGGGTCGTCTACGGACGCGGCATCACGCTGTCGGGATCCGTCCCGGTCCAGCGGGCGGGAGAGACCGTGACGGTCTTCGCTCAGCCATTCGGTGAAGGATCCTTCAGGTCGATCGCGACGATCCTGACCGCCGCCGACGGGACGTGGCGCTATGTCGCGAGACCACGGATCCGCACCTCCTACCTGGCGAGCTGGAACGGCGGTAGGAGTCGCGCGATCGAGGTGGGCGTCGGCCCGGCCGTCTCGCTTCGCCGGACCTCGGCCGGTCTGCTCTCGACGCGCGTCACCGGCGCGCACACCTTCGCCGGCCGCCTCGTCCAGCTCCAGCGGCGCACGGCGGCGGGACGGTGGGTGACGATCAAGCGTCTGCGCCTGACCAAGCGCTCAACCGCGCTCTTCCGGCCGGTGACCTTCCGGGCGGCTCTTCCCAAGGGCGCTTCGACGCTCCGCGATCGCGATGAGCGTCAACCAGGCCGGTGCTGGCTACCTGGGCGGCTTCAGCCGGACGATCGTCTTCCGCCGCGCCTGAGTAGGCCGACATATCCTTGCGTGGATGCGCAGCCGGACGCTCCTTCTCGTGCTGTCCGTGCTGCTGGCCGTCGGCGGAGCGCAGGCCGTGGGAAACAAGGCGCAGGGCGGCAACGGGCCGGAACCGCTGCGGGTGCTCTTCGTCGGCAACAGCCTGACGGCGACGAATGACCTCCCTGCAGTCGTGGCGGCACTCGCCAAGACCTTCAGTCACTCCGAGATCGCGTACCGCACGATCGCGCCGGGTGGGGTGAACCTCGAGGACCACTGGGTCGCCGGGACCGCAGGCGCAGAGCTCGACACCGGCGAGTGGGACGCAGTCGTCATGCAGCAGGGACCGTCGTCGCTCCCCGAGAGCCAGGTCGACCTGCGCAAGTGGGCGGTTCGGTTCGCCGACAGGGCGCGCGCGCACCAGGTCCGGCCTGCCCTCCTCACCGTCTGGCCCGAGACGCAGCGCTCCTATGCCCTTCCGGCCGTCATCCGGTCGTACAGGGACGCGGCGAGGGCGGCGCGTGCCGAGCTCTATCCCGCCGGTCGCGCCTGGCAGGCCGCCTGGCGGCGAAATCCGCGGCTGCCGCTCTACGGCGCCGATGGCTTCCACCCGAGCCAGCTCGGCACGTACCTGACCGCCATCGTCGTGCTGGCGGGCCTCACGCACGAGCCGCCGATCAACCGGCCGTTTCGGATCAACCGGCCGGGCTTCCGGCTGAGCGTCTCGGCGGCGCGAGCGAAACTGCTGCGCGACGCCGCAGCAGAGGCGCTCGAGGACAGCCGGTGAGCGACGCGCGCCGCGCGGCCCTCGCGCACCTCATCGACCACGCGCCACTCTTCCCACCGGCGAGCCTGCCGATGCCGGACGCGCTCGACGAGGACCGCCGGGCTCGCGCCGACGAGCACTCGTGGCTGCTCGCGCGACTCGTCTGGCCGGCCTCGCGCCTCGACGAGCTCGAGGGCGAGGACCGGACGCTGTCGGTGCTCGTCGACGGGCCGTACGGCGGGGATCCGCGTGCCGAGGCGGTCGAGACGCGCTGGGCGTCCGGCCTCGAGGGCCTGGCAGGCGAGGCGTACGTGGAACTGCCTCTGGACGAAGAGCTCGAGGCGAGGGTGGCCGAGCTGGCCGAGCGCGGCCTGCGCGCGAAGGTGCGCTGCGGCGGCGCCGAGATCCCCTCGCGCGCGGAGCTCGGGCGCTTCCTCCGAGTCTGCCGCGACGCGGGTGTTCCGTTCAAGGCGACGGCCGGCCTGCACCACCCGCTGGCGACCGACGAGCGGCACGGCTTCCTGAACGTCCTCGCCGCGTGCGCATTCCAGGACGAGAACGCGCTCGAGGGCGCTGTCTCGCTGACGCCGGAGGCGCTCCGCTGGGGCGACCGCGAAGCAGGCGCGCGCGGAGCTCGCGCGTGTGCGGCGCGAGCAGCTCGTCGCGGTCGGCAGCTGCTCGTTCTTCGAGCCCGTCGACGAGTTGACGGAGCTGGGGATCCTGTGATCCAGGGATTCGGGACCTTCACCCGCGCCGACGGTGAGCCGCGGCTCGGCTTCCGCTCCGGCGACGGCGTCGTCGACCTCGCCGCGGGCGGCCTCGACGCGCTCCTGCCGCAGGGCCGGGAGGCGTGGGACCGTGCGACCGAGAACGCCGTGGCGGCGGCCGACGCCGGCAACGCGATCCCGCTCGACGACGTCCAGCCGGTGCTGCCCTTCACCGTCGCCGACTACGTCGACTTCTACTCCTCGCTCGAGCACGCGACGAACCTCGGCCGCATGTTCCGCCCGGATTCCGAGCCGCTGCTGCCGAACTGGCGCCACCTGCCGGTCGGCTATCACGGTCGCGCGGGCACGGTCGTCGTCAGCGGGACGCCGGTGCGCCGGCCGCAGGGCCAGTCCAAGCCGCCCGATGCCGACGCACCGTCGTTCGGCCCCTCGCGCCGGCTCGACATCGAGCTCGAGCTCGGCTTCGTCGTCGGCCTGCCCAGCACGCTCGGCGAGCCGGTGCCGACGATCGGCGTTCCGCGAGCACGTCTTCGGGGTCGTGCTCGTCAACGACTGGAGCGCCCGCGACATCCAGGCCTGGGAGTACGTCCCGCTCGGCCCGTTCCTCGGCAAGAGCTTCGCGACCTCGGTCTCGGCCTGGGTGACGCCGCTTGCGCTCCTCGAGGACCGGCGGGTGCCGGCGCCCGCGCAGGATCCAGAGCCACTGCCGCACCTGCGCGTGGAGGGCGACTGGGCCTTCGACATCCCGCTCGAGGTGGAGCTGAACGGACCGTTGTCTCACGAGGAAACGCTCGCGGCCTCTACTGGACGATGCCGCAGCAGCTCGCACACGCCACGTCGAACGGCGCGAGCGTCCGGACCGGCGACCTGATGGCCTCGGGCACGATCTCCGGCAGCGAGCGCGGCAGCGAGGGGAGCCTGATCGAGCTGACGCTGGAACGGGCAGGAGCCGCTGACGCTCGGCGGACGGAAGCGAGCGGACCTTCCTCGAGGACGGCGACGAGGTCGTCCTCCGCGGCGATCCGCTGGGCGAGGTTCGCGGCCGCATCCTCCCAAGCTAGGCTGCGGCCATGCCTGAGACACACGCAGGGCGTCTCTTCGATCACGTCCACCTCCGCGTCTCCGACCTGAAGGCGAGCCGCCGCTTCTACGAGGCTGCGCTCAACTCGCTCGGTCTCGAGATCCGCGGCGGCGACGGCTGGTTCGCGTCCGACGAGCTCTTCGTGAGCGCGGACGGAGCGCCGACGAGGAACATGCATCTCGCGTTCCAGGCGCCGACCACGATGCCGTACAGCGTTTCTACGATGCCGCGCTGGCCGCCGGCGGCCGCGACAACGGCGTTCCCGGCGAGCGGTCGTACCATCCCGGCTACTACGCCGCCTACGTGCTCGACCCCGACGGCAACAACATCGAGGCCGTCTACCACGGGCCGTCCGAGCGCTCGGCACCGTCGGTCGTCTTCACCTGGGACGAGCCGGCCTAGCCATACAATCCTCGGGCGATGGCCTGGGACGTCCTGACCGAGGAGCAGCGGGAGATCCGCGAGCTCGTTCGCACGCTCGCGCGCGAGCGCGTCGCTCCCGCGTGCGGCCGCGATCGACGAGTCGCACGAGTTTCCGTGGGATGTCGTCGAGCTCTTTCGCGAGCACGAGCTGTTCGGGCTGCTCTTCGACGAGGAGTGGGGCGGCTCGGGCACCGGCACGCTGCTCGCGCTCGTCGCGATCGAGGAGGTCTCGAAGGTCTGCGCGACGAGCGGTCTGCTGCTCGCGGTGCAGGAGCTCGGTTCGCTCGGCCTGAAGCTCGCCGGCTCGCAGGTGCAGAAGGAGGCCTACCTGCCGCGGCTTGCGAGCGGTGAGTGGCTGCCCGCCTACGCGCTCACCGAGGCCGGTTCCGGCTCGGACTCCGCCGCGATGCGGACGACAGCCGTGCGTGACGGCGACGAGTACGTCCTCAACGGCGGCAAGCGCTTCATCACGAACGCGGGCGTCGCGAACCTCTACACCGTCTTCGCGAAGACCGACCCCGATGCGGGCCACTCGGGCATCTCCGCTTTCCTCGTCGAGAGTGACGCGCCGGGCTTCGCGGTCGCGCGGCTCGAGCCGAAGCTGGGGATCTCCGGCTCCACGACCGGCGAGCTGACGTTCGACGACTGCCGCATCCCGGTTGCGAACCTGCTCGGCGCGGAGGGGGAGGGCTTCAAGATCGCGATGCGGATCCTCGACCGCTCGCGGCCCGGCGTCGCTGCGCAGGCGCTCGGGATCGCGCAGGGCGCCACGGACTACGCGCTCGAGTACGCGAAGACGCGCGAGACGATGGGCAAGCCGATCGCGGAGCACCAGCTGATCGCGGCGAAGCTCGCGGACATGGAGACGATGTGCGAGGCGGCGCGCGGCCTCCTCTACCGCTTCGGCCAGATGTGCGACGACGGCGCCGACGACGCGGAGCTCACCAAGGCCTCGGCGATGGCGAAGCTCCTCTGCGGCGACGTCGCGATGGAGGTGACGGTCGAGGCCGTCCAGATCCTCGGCGGCTACGGCTACATCAAGGAGTACCCGGTCGAGCGCTTCATGCGCGACGCCAAGATCACGCAGATCTACGAGGGGACGCAGGAGGTGCAGCGCCTCGTGATCGCCCGCGAGATGCTGCGCGAGAGCCGCGCCTTTCTCCTCGCCGGCGTTTGAGCGACCTCGCGCGCAGCTTCGAGCGCACCGCCGAGTCCTACGAGCGCGGCCGGCCGGGGTATGCCGAGGCGGCGATCGACGCACTCGGTCTCCCTTCCGACGCGGTCGTGCTCGACCTGGCAGCCGGCACGGGGAAGCTGACGCGGCAGCTCGTCCCGCGCTTTGCGCGCGTGATCGCGGTGGAGCCGCTGGACGGGATGCGGGCGGTGCTCGAGCGCGTGGTTCCCGCGGCGGAGGCGCTCAACGGCAGCGCGGACGCGATCCCGCTCCCGAACGATTCGGTCGACGCGGTCTTCGTCGGCGAGGCGTTTCACTGGTTCGCCAACGCCGAGGTCCTACGAGAGATTGCCCGCGTGCTGCGGCCACGGGGTGTCCTCGCGATCCTCTTCAACCAGCGCGACGGCGACTTCGAGCCGAAGTTGCCCGAGGCGTTCTGGGACGCCTACCACGACCTCGCGATCGAGAAGCCGCCAGAGCAGACGGTGAAAACGGGTCTCTGGCGTGCGCCCTTCCCCGGCCCGTTCGAGCCGCTCACAGAGGCGAACTACCCGAATCCGGTCGAGCTCGACCGAGAGGGCGTTCTTGCGCAGGCGGCCTCGTGGAGCATGATTGCCGCGCTTCCCGAGCAAGAACGCACAGGGCTCCTCGCCCGGCTCAGCGAGCTCGTCCCGGAAGAGGTCTACCGGCACCCGCTCCGTACCGACCTCTACTGGACCCGGCTTCGCTAGGCTCGGCGCGATCCAGAAGGAGGTTGGGCAGATGCCGAATATCGACGAGATTCTCGAGGGTGCGCGCGACGCGATCACCGTGCGCCGCGTGTACGGCGAGCCGATCGAGCAGGAGGGCATGACGGTGATTCCCGCTGCAGCGGTTCGTGGCGGCGGTGGCGGAGGCGGCGACTCGGACGGGAACGGTGGCGGCGGCTTCGGCGTCGCGGCGCGCCCCGTCGGCGCCTACGTCATTCGCGACGGCGAGGTCGTCTGGCGCCCGGCCGTCGACGTGAACCGCCTCGCGCTCGGCGGGCAGCTCGTCGCGGCGCTCGCCCTGCTGGTGGCGTGGGCGGTCGGCCGCCGGCTCACTCGTCGCTAGCCGTCAGTGCGACTTGGCGAGCGCCCCCGGCGTGACCCGGAGCGGGCGCATGCCCACGGTCAGCCGGCGAAGTTCCGCCGACAGCCGACGCGGGACCGCGTACCAGATGTTGGCGTCGAACCGCTCCAGGTGGACGCCGTAGCTCAGGAACCGGTCGAGCTGCCGGGTTGCGACGATTCCCGTCACATAGTTGTTCCGGAAGCGCAGCTCGTAGTACGGCGTTCCGAGCGCAGGTGCGCGAAGGTGCGCCGGCGCCGGGCCGCTGTAATAGAAGGAGCCGAGGAGCGGCAGAACGCTTGCGCTTGACGATCGGGACGCAGCGGGTGGCATTGCACACGCGCAGATCGCCGGGGCCGAAGTCCTTCGCGCTCGCCGACGGCAGGAAGAGGAGCACCGACGTGGCGACGAGCATTCCGAGGAGGGCTTTCATGCGGCTACTACACCTCTCGGCCCATCAGCGGTTCCCTCAGCTGAGCGCCTGCCGAAGCCGCTCGAGGCCGGCGTCGAGCGTCTCGTCCGAGACGGCGAGGGAGAGCCGTGCACGGCCGCGCCCGCGCGCCCCAAAGCCTTCCCCCGGTGCGAGCGCGACCCGTGCCTCCTGGAGCAGCCGCTCGCAGGACCAGCCGTCCGGGAGCTCGAGCCAGACGAAGAACGTCCCTTCGCAACGTGGCGAGAGCGACCGGAGGGCCGCGACGACCCGGTCGCGACGGGCCTCGTACAAGGCTCTCCGCTCGTCCACCGTCTCCTGCGGGCCGGTCAGTGCTGCGATCGCCGCCCGCTGCAGCGCGACGAAGATCCCGGCGCGCACGTGCTCCTGCAACCACGTCACCCGCGACACGAGCTCCTCGTTCCCGAGCACGAATCCGAGCCGCCAGCCCGCCATGCCGTAGCTCTTCGAGAACGAGAAGAGCTCGACGCCCACCTCGCGTGCGCCGGGCTCGGCGAGAAAGCTCTGCGGCCGGCGGCCGTCGAAGACGAGATCGCCGTACGCGAAGTCGTGGAGGACGGCTCCGTCCGTCCAGTCGGCGAGGGCGATCGCCTCGGCGAAGACGCCGTTGGGCGCCGCCGCTCCGGTCGGATTCGACGGGTAGTTGAGGTAGACGAGCGCGGGCTTCCTCGTGAGGGCGTCCCACTCCGGCCGCCCGGCTTGGTCGAGCGGCAGCGACACGTGCTCCGCTCCGGCGAGTGCGACCGCGGACCGATAATCCGGGTAGCCGGGGTCGGGCAGTGCGATCGCGTCGCCTGGTCCGGCGACACAGAGCGCGACCTCGACCAGCGCGGTCTTCGTGCCCGGGACGACGGCGACCTCGCGGTGCGGATCGAGCTCCACGCCGTAGACGTTCGCGTAGCGCTCGGCAATCGCCTCGCGGAGCTCGGGCAGGCCCGCGAAGGGCGCATATCCGTGCACGGAAGGCGTGTGCTCGCGCGCGGATTCGACGAGGGCGTCGACGATGTGCGCCGGCGGCGGGACGTCGGGATTGCCGCGGCCGAGATCGATGAGCGGCTCGCCGGGCTCTGCCGCCGTGGCCGCGACTCGCGCGAGGAGTGACGTGAAGTACTGCTCGGGGAGCCGTTCGATCCGGTTGGGGCGGGGACGCACCACCCGATGCTATGCGTCCCTGATGTCGCCGCGGGAATCCCCCATTTGGGCTACTTCGAGAGGCGGGATGAGGGCTACCCTGGACGCCGGATGTTTTCTGCAGCCCATCTCTCGACGCCTGTGCGTCACCTTTCGACTGGCGCAACCTGGGCTGACCCCCGGGCCTGGCGGAACCGCCGGGCAGCTCGTCCCCTCGTTCTCATGCAACTACGCCTCCTTTGCGCTGCCGCGCTTGCCACGCTCGTCTGCGCCGCCGGTCAGCAGTCGGCTGACGCCGTGTCCGCGCAGCAGTCCCGCTCCGGCGTCGCCGTCCGCGCCGTCAGCCACTCGACGGCCGCCAAGCCGCGCAGTCCCAAGCTGAGCGGCGCGCAGTGGAGAGCGAAGCTTCGGAAGGCGCACGCTGCGAAGCGGTCGCGCCCGAGAGTCACGGTCGGGGAGCGCGCAGCCGGGCTCGCCCGCCGCTACATCGGCGTCCCGTACGCCTGGGGCGGCGCCAGTCCCGGGCACGGCTTCGACTGCTCCGGCCTCGTGATGTACGTGTACGGCAAGCTCGGCGTCAACCTGCCGCACCACGCAGCCTCCCAGTACCGCTACGGGCGCAAGGTCTCTCGCTGGGCGCTGAAGCCGGGGGACCTGGTCTTCTTCTCCGGGCTCGGCCACGTCGGCCTGTTCATCGGCAAGGGCCGGTTCATCGACGCGCCGCACGCGGGCACGGTCGTCCGCGTGGCCTCGCTCGCAAGCAGATCGTCGTCCTTCGTCGGCGCCCGCCGCGTCAGTTCCTGAGCTTCGTCCCGTCGACGACCTCGAAGGCCGAGCCCGGGACGCGGCCCAGCGTGTGCAGCTGGTCGTTCGACCACTTCGGGCTCGGTGCGCCGCTGACGTACCAGTTGGAGCCGTTGTCGGCGACGATCATCCCGTACTCCTTCAGCGCCTGGAGCACGATCCGCGCCTGGCGCGGGAAGCCGGCGATCGGGTAGCTCTGCTTGAGGCGGAAGCGCATGCCCATCGGCGGCAGCGACGGGTCGGTCTTGTCGCTCGCGACATGCCGCGCCGGCCAGACGTACGAGGCGCGCGTCTCGGAGACGGTGAAGCGGAGCGCGTGATCGATCCGGCCCTTCGCCACGTCCTCGTAGCGCGCGAGGCCGGGCAGAATCGGCAGGCCGGCGGCATCGGCAGACGTCCAGCCGGCGGGGCGGAGCTTGTTGGAGCGGAGATCGAAGATCGCGCCCGAGCCTGCGCGCCAGCCGTTCGCCGTCGGGTAGAGCGCGAAGAGCTCGTAGAGCTTGCACGAGTCGCGGTCGACGATCAGCGCGTGCCGGTCGCCGTCCGACTGGCGGCCGCCCTCGACCGCGACGTTCTTCGGGATCGGGTACGGGCCCTTGTCCGATTCGGAGGCGTACTGGAACGCGACGCGTGACTTCGCCTGGGTGCCGCGGACGACCGTGATCGGGATCCCGATCGGCCCGCCGTCCCAGAGGCCGGAGCCGAAGTCGGCGTGCATGTGGTCGTCGGCCCCGATCGCCGCGACGACGCGATCCGATTCCGGCGCGACGGGGAGCTTGTCGACCCGCTGGTTCCACGGGCTCGTGGCGGGGAAGACCGGGCAGGCCGGGGCCTGCGGCAGCTTGGCGGCCGAGGCGACGGCGACGCCGAGTGCGAGCACGCCGGCTGCGAGGAGGGCAATCCGCTTCACAGAAGAGGAGATGCCGCCGACGCCGGAGTCTTGTCCTCCGGCAGCGTGACCAGCGGGTACAGCGCGCGAATCTCGTCCACGAACCGCGCCAGCCGGTCGGCGATCTCGGCGTCGCGGATCTCGAGGACGTTCTCCGCATTCATCTCGCCCGAGTGCGAGAGGTTGAAGCTGCCGATGAACGAGATGTCGTCGGCGACCGTGATCTTGGCGTGCATGAAGTCGTGCACGGTGTCGGGCGCCCACTTGGTCGACGGCTTGCCGGCGAACCTGGCGGATTCGAGGAAGCGGCGAAGCGCCGGGACCTTCCAGCTCGAGTTTCCGTTCAGGTACCACTGGTAGAGGACGCCGTCGACCTGCGTGTCGTCGACGACGCCGCCGACGTCCACCTTGCCGTCGGAACAGACCTCGGCCAGCGTCCCGAGAATCGGCCCGGAGCTGAGCACCGGCGAGGCGATGCGCACCCGCCGCTTGGCCTGGCCGATCCGCTTCGCGATCCGATGCGCGAGCTTCTCGCCGTGCTCGGGCGTGAACCAGGGGCGTACTTCGATCCCGTCCACGTCGACGGGCCGCGGCTCGACGTTTCCGGAGCCGATCACGTCGCCCGTGTCCCAGAGCTCGTCGAAGTTGAGGCCGTAGGCGTGTGCGAGCTGGGTCGACTTGACGATCGCGACCACGTTCTCCTGCCGCGACCACGAGTCCTGTGTCCAGTTCATCGAGCCGGTCCAGATCGTCTCGCGGTCACGGATCGCGTACTTGTGGTGCATCAGGTCGGGGACGCCGGGAATCGGGCGGGTCGGGATCGGCAGCGCTTCGAGCAGCTCGGGCGCCGTCTGCGGCGGCGGCGGCACCGGGATCGGCCCCGGGTGGTCGACGTTGTAGACGAGCCGGACGATGACGCCGCGCTCCTGCGCCTCGACCAGAGCCTCGGAGACCAGCGCCGCCGCCTCGTCGTGGAGGCGGATGTCGTAGAGCGCGAGCTCGAGTGTCCGCTCGGCGGCGCTCAGGAACTCGGCGACCTCGCGTGCGACATCGACGGCGGACTGGCCGCCGTCGCGGTACGTCCTGAGCTCGATCACGCCTTCGCGGCGCGCAGAGAAGCCTTGAACGCGCGCTTCGCCGCCTGATACTCGGCCAGCGCCTCGGGCGAGTCGACGTCGCCGAGCATCGGATGATCCGGGACGAGCGGCTCCGCCATCGCGTTGCCGTACCGGCGGGCGAGCACCGAGGCGAGCGCCTTCACCTTCATCTCGCCGAAGCCCGGGAGCTCCTCGATCCGCCGCTTCAGGTCTTCGGTATCGGTGGCGTCGCGCCAGACACGGCTTGCATCGCCGTCGTACTCCTCGGCCACGAGGGCGCACATCTCCTGGACGCGCTTGGCCATGTTTCCCGGGAAGCGATGGATGCCGGGCTTCTCGCGGAAGACCGCCAGCAGGCGGTCCGGGTCGAGGCCGGCAATCTCGGCAGCGTCGAGGCGGCCGAGCCGCTGCTTCAACTTGAGCGGGCCGACGAATGCGGTCGGCACCGTCACCTGCTGATCGAGGACGAAGCCGATGAGGAGCGCCAGCGGGTCTTCCGCGATCAGCCGATCGGCCTCCTCGTTCCCGGTGAAGTGAAGTGCGTCGGGCACGATTCGATCCTAGCGCGCTGGGGTATCCACCCCGCATGCCGGATCCAATCGAGAAGACCGAGGAGCTCGCGGTCGAGGCCGAACGCGGCAAGAGCGAGCGCACGCCGTGGCTCGTCCTGGGCGGTGTGCAGATCGCAGTTGCTGCCCTGGTCGTCGTCGTGCTGGCGATCGTCTTCAGTGTCTATCTGCTCGCGTAACGCGGGACGGAGGTGCGAGAAATGCCATTCGGACTGACGAAGCTTGCGCGGCTGCTGCTCGTCGCGCTCACCCTTGCGGCGGCAACGGCGGGAGCCGCTCGCGCCGGCCACGGCCACGGTCAGGGCCACGACGACGGCCGTCTGGAGCTGCAGTTCCTCGGCCAGCAGATCATCCCCACCGGAACGCGCTTCCAGGACACGGAGGTCGGCGGGCTGTCCAGCATCGCGTACGACAAGCGACGCCATGTCTTCTACGCGCTCTCCGACGATCAGACCAACGTTCGCTTCTACACGCTGCGCGTGGACGTCTCCGCGGGCGTTCCCGCGGTCCAGATCGTCGCCGTGACGAGCTTGCGCGATGCGACCGGCCAGCCGTTCGCGCCGCTGAGCGTCGACCCCGAAGGCCTGACGCTGACCAAGCACGGCACGCTGGTGATCACCTCGGAAGGCTTCGCGACCCGGCTGATCGATCCGTGGGTGCGCGAGTTCGGCCTCGACGGCCGGCAGCTGCGGTCGCTCCCGGTGCCGTCTCCGTTCCTGCCCGTCGCCGACGGCAGCCGCGGCGTCCGTCAGAACCTCGGCTTCGAGAGTGCTGGGCCGACGCCCAACGGGCGGTACGTCTTCACCGGCACCGAGGCGGCGCTCGTGCAGGACGGCCCGCCGGCGACGCTCACGAACGGCAGCCCGGCCCGGCTCCTGCGCTACGACCTCAAGCGCGGCACGCTCGACCGGCAGTTCGTCTACTGGACCGATCCGATCAGGGAGCCGCCGGTGCCTGCGACCCAGTTCGCGGTCAGCGGGCTCGTCGAGCTGCTTCCGCTCAAGACCGATGAGCTGCTCTCGATGGAGCGCTCCTTCTCGGTCGGCGCGCCCGGGACGGGCAACAAGATCCGGCTCTACGACGTCTCGCTGAAACATGCCGACAACGTCAACGGCTTCGACAGCCTCGCGACGCTGCTCGCCGGCCTGCGACCGGCCAAGAAGACGCTCGTCCTCGACCTCGACGAGCTCGGAATCCCGCTCGACAACGTCGAGGGGATGACGTTTGGCCCGCATCTGAGCCACGGCCGCCGCTCGCTGCTCCTCGTCAGCGACAACAACTTCGCACCGGCTCAATTCACCCAGTTCCTGCTGTTTTCCGTGTCTCACGACGACTGATCCGAGCCCGGGCCGGGCTAGGCATCGCTTTCAAGTGGCCATAGACTGATTTCATGGTCCGGAAGACCGTCACGCTCGTCTTCTGTGACGTCGCAGACTCGACGCCGCTGGGGGAACGCCTCGATCCCGAGTCACTTCGGGCTGTCTGGTCGAGCTACCACGAGACGGCGCGCGAGGTGCTGGAGCGGCACGGCGGCACGATCGAGAAGTTCGTCGGGGACGCGGTCATGGCCGCTTTCGGGATCCCCGTTGTGCACGAGGACGACGCGTTGCGGGCAGTTCGCGCGGCGGTCGAGCTCCGCGAGGCCCTCGCCGCCCTGAACGACCGGCTCGACACCGCCTACGGCATCAGGATCGAAGTGCGAACGGGCGTCAACACCGGCGAGGTGATCGCAGGCGACCCGGAGCAGGGCCAGGCGTTCGCGACCGGTGACGCGGTCAACGTCGCGCAGCGGCTCGAAGCCGCCGCGGGAGGAGGGGAAATCCTCGTCGGCGACACGACGATCAGGCTGGTGCGCGACGCGGTCGTCGCCGATCCGATGGAGCCGCTGGCGCTGAAAGGAAAGTCGGAGCCGGTCGCGGTCTGGCGGCTTCACGACGTGCTTCCCGGCGCCGCCGGTGTGACCCGGCGCCTCGACACGCCGCTCGTCGGCCGTGTCGTCGAGCTCGCGCGCCTTCGCTCCGCCGTCGACCAGGTCGTGCTGGAGCGGTCCTGCCGCGTGGTCACGGTCCTCGGCGACGCCGGGGTCGGCAAGTCGCGGCTTGCCGCCGAGCTGGTCACGTCGCTGGGTGAGGACGCTCAGGTCCTCGAGGGCCGCTGCCTGCCCTACGGGAACGGGATCACCTACTGGCCGCTCGTCGAGATCGTCCATCGGCTCGACCTCGACGACGTCCTGTCCGGCGAGCCTGACGGCCAGACCGTGCACGGCCGCCTGCTCGAGGCCGTCGGGCGCGCCGAGCCGCACTCTCGCAGCGATGAGCTCTACTGGGCGTTCCGGCGGCTGCTCGAGACGCTTGCCCGCACCCGTCCGCTGCTGCTCGTACTGGATGACGTCCAGTGGGCGGAGCCGGCGTTCCTCGACCTGATCGAGTACCTCGCGGGCTGGACCCGTGACGCACCGATCCTCGTCTGCTGTCTTGCCCGCAGCGACCTCGCGGAACTGCGGCCGGCGTGGGCCGGCACGCCGACGATCCAGCTGGCGCCGCTGGAGCGCGACGATGCGAGGCAGCTGCTCGAGAATCTGGGTGGGCCGCTCGACGAGGACGCCGCCGACGCCGTCGGCCGTGCAACCGGAGGCAATCCGCTCTTCCTCGAGGAGATGCTTCGCATGCTCGTCGAGGAAGGCGTGCTCGTGGAGCGCGACGGACGCCTGGAGGCAGTGACCGACGTCGAGTCGATGCGCGTGCCCGACACCGTCCAGGCCGTGCTGGCCGCACGCCTCGACCGGCTCGAGCCGCTGGAGCGCTCGGTCCTCCAGCGTGCTGCCGTGATCGGTCAGGTGTTCTGGTGGGGCGCGGTCGCCGATCTGACACCTCCCGAGGATCAGCAGGCCGTCGCAGGCGTCCTGCAGGCCCTCGTCAGGAAGGGGCTGATCCGTCCCGGCCGGGGCACGTTCGCGGGCGAGGATGCGTTCCGCTTCGGCCATATCCTCGTGCGGGACGCCGCCTACGACTCGATGACGAAGGGTCTCCGAGCCGACCTGCACGAGCGCTGCGCCGAGTGGATCGAAGCCCGTCCGGACGCGCCGCCGGAGCTCGACGAGATTCTGGGTCACCACCTCGAGCAGGCGCACGCCTACCGGGTCGGACTCGCGCCGGCCGGCCTCGCCGAGTCGGTTCTCGGGGCTCGTGCGGCCGAGCGACTGGCTCGTGCGGGCCGGAGAGCGCTCGCCCGCGACGATGCGCACGCCGCGGCAAATCTCCTCGGCCGGGCAGCGGCTCTCCGTCCTGGAGACGCCGCGCTGCTCGTCGACCATTCCGAGGCGTATTTCAAGATCGGCGACTTCGCGCGGGCGGAGGCGGTGAACTCGGCCGCGTTCGCGGCAGCCGAGGAGGCCGGCGATGCCCGCAGCGCGATCGCCGCCCGACTGGGCTCGACGCTCATCGGCCTGCTCGTCCGCGGTGAGGGCGGCGTCGACGAAGTCGCCGACGAGATCAACCGCGCCTTGCCCACGTTCGAGGCCGCCGGAGACGACTCGACGGTGGCGCGCTTGCTCATCCGGCTTGCGGACGTGTACTGGTGGCGCTGTCAGGTCGGTCCGATGGAGGAGACCCTCGAGCGCGCACTCGAGCACGCCCGCCGCGCCGGCGACCCCCGCCTCGAGTCGGAGGTCTCGGTCCGGCTCGGCTTCGCGACCCTGTTCGGCCCGCTGGCGATCGACCTCGGCCGTCCTCGGCTGGACGAGTTGGTCGCGGGCGCCGCGCCGGAGAGTGCGGTCAAGGGGTTCTTGCTCGTCTCGTCGAGCCTGCTGGCCGCGATGGCCGGCGCATTCGACGATGCGCGCTCGCGTTGTCGCGAAGGGAAGGAGATCCTCGACGCCCTGGGCCGTGGTGTCGGCGCTGCTGCGATCACGACGTGGACGAGCGCGATCGAGCTCTTGGCCGGCGATCCCGGCGCGGCAGAACGAGAGCTCCGGCCCGCGTTCAAGCAGCTCCAGGAGATCGGCGAGCGCGCGAACCTGGCTTCGATCGCCGCACAGCTCGCGGAGGCCCTGCACGCGCAGGGCCGCTCCGAGGAGGCGCTCGCCGTCACGTTGACGAGCGAGGAGGCGTCCTCGCCCGACGACGTCCACGCGCAGATCTCGTGGCGGGTCGCGCGCGCAAAAGCCCTCGCCCAGCTCGGCCGCGGCCGGGAGGCGGAAGAGATCGCAAGCGCCGCCGTGGAGCTCGCCGGCACGACCGACTCGCCGGTGTTCGCAGCCGAGGCCCTCCTCGCGGTCGCGGAGGCGCACGCTGCCGCCGGCGAGGTAGAGGAAGGACGGGATGCCGCGGTGCGCGCGCAGCAGCTCTTCGAGGCGAAGGGGAACGTCATCGCAGCGGGCCGGGCGCGAGCGCTCAGTGAGGAACTGGCGGCACGTACAGCGTTGACGCGAGGGTGACCGTGTCCGCTCCGAGCTCGTCGAGCTGAAGGTCGCGGACGATCGGCGCGACGCCGGGATAGGAAGACGCCTCGTACACCACCGCTCGGTGGCCGGCCGGGTAGCGCGCGACCAGGAGCTCCACGAGCTCCGGTAGCGCCGGCGCGGAGACGTTCGCCGTCTGGGTTCGGGCGCCCACGATGCCGATCTGCCAGAGCACGAGCGCGGTTGTCGGCTCGATCGCCGGCCGCCGGCGCAGGAAGTCGCCCGCTTCGTAGCTCTGCAGGCCGTTCCGCGCGGGATCCACGCCGAGGTCGGCGACGAGGCAGTCCTCGGCGGAGACGCCTGGAAGCATCGTCGCGTCGAAACCCTCGGCCCGAGCGCGGCCGATCGCGTCATGGGAGGGCAGGACGAAGACGCCCGGGTGGCCGTAGAACGCCGCACAGACGCGTTTCCCGGCCCGCACCGGCTCGAGGATCGCCTCGGTCATTCGCTCGTAGGCCTCGCTGTGCGAGGCGCCCTCCTCGTAGAGATCGTGGAGCGACCGTGCCCTGGGGTTCAGCGCCTCGATCCCGCTCGCCGAAACGGGATCCGGCACCAGGTAGAGCACCTCGTCGGCCGCCGCGATTGCGGCACGGGCCTCGAGCGTGATCCGGGCGAAGCCGATGCCCGTGCCGACGACGACGAGCGAACCGCTCAGAAGGGCGGAAAGACGATGCACACGGGCACGGCGCTGCCGGAGCCCGTCACCATCTTGATGTTGTCCTCGATGGTCTGAAGACTGCCCTCGAGGATCAGTTTCGCGGTGGCCTCGTTGATGACGCCCGCCTTCACCTGAGCGGCGACGTACGCCTCGGTGTTCTCGTGGTATTCGCGCAGGTTCGTGTCGTCGAGCAGATCCGTGAAGAACTGCCGCAGTTGCGCCCGGTCTCAGCATTTGCATCTGGCACCTCGAATTGTCCGCGGCATGTGCCGCCTCCTTTTCCACTTTCTCCACCAAGTCAAGATGCGGGCGACGTTACAAGCACCTTCGGCAGGCGTCAACGCCGCGGTACGTCTGAAGGCATGGATCCGCTCGCTCCGTTTTCGGTGAAGACGCGGGCCTGGTTCGAGCGTGCGTTCGCCGGACCGACCCCGGCGCAGGCCGCGGGTTGGCCCGCGATCTCGACCGGAGAGAACGTGCTGATCCAGGCTCCGACCGGCTCCGGCAAGACGCTTGCGGCGTTTCTCCACGGCATCGACCGGCTCGACTCGACGCCCGGCCAGGGCCTGCGTCTCCTCTACATCTCCCCGCTGAAGGCGCTGAACTACGACGTCGAGCGCAACCTGCGGGGGCCGCTCGCCGGGATCCAGTCCGAGCTCCGCGTCGGCGTCCGCACCGGCGACACCTCGCAGAAAGAGCGGCGCGACCTGGTGAAGGAGCCGCCGGACATCCTGATCACGACGCCCGAGTCGCTCTTCCTGATGCTGACCTCGCAGGCCCGCGAGACGCTGCGCTCGATCGACGCGGTGATCGTCGACGAGGTGCACGCCGTCGCCGGAACCAAGCGCGGTGCCCACCTGGCGCTCTCGCTCGAGCGCCTCGACGCGCTGCTCGACAAGCCGGCGCAGCGGATCGGCCTCTCGGCGACGCAGCGCCCGCTCGAGGAGATCGGCCGCTTCGTCTCCGGCGACCGCCCGATCCAGCTCGTCGACGCCGGCACGCGCAAGGATCTCGATCTCGAGGTGGTCGTGCCGGTCGAAGACCTCCGCGAGCTCGGGGCCACGAACGAGCTCTCCCAGCCGGTGGTGCAGGACGGCGTCGAGATGGACTCCGGCTACGAGGCGAACGCCCGCTCGATCTGGCCTTCGATCTACCCGGCGATCCTCGAGCTCGTCAGGGAGCACCGCTCCACGATCGTCTTCGTCAACAACCGGCGCCTCGCCGAGCGGCTTGCGGTGCGCCTGAACGAGTTGGCCGAGCAAGAGATCGCGCGGGCCCACCACGGCTCGCTGGCGCGCGAGCAGCGGGTGATCATCGAGGAGGATCTGAAGGCGGGGCGGATCCCGTGCCTCGTCGCCACCTCCAGCCTCGAGCTCGGGATCGACATGGGCGCCGTCGACCTCGTGATCCAGGTCGAGAGCCCGAAGTCGGTCGCGCGCGGCCTGCAGCGCGTCGGTCGCGCCGGCCACGAGCTCGGCTCGACCTCGAAGGGCCGGATCTTCCCCAAGTTCCGCGCCGACCTGCTCGAGTCGGCCGTCGTCGCCCGCGCGATGCGGGGCGGTGAGATCGAGGAGACGAAGATCCCGCGCAACCCGCTCGACGTGCTCGCGCAGCAGATCGTGGCGATCGTGGCCGACGACGAGATCGAGGTCGGCGAGCTGCACCGGCTCGTGCGCGGCGCGTATCCGTTCTCCGACCTCTCGCGCCAGCAGCTCGAGAACGTCCTCGACATGCTCGCCGGCCGCTATCCGTCGGACGAGTTCGCCGAGCTGCGGCCGCGCATCGTCTGGGATCGAACCGCAGGTGTGATCCGCGGGCGCACGGGAGCTCGCAGGCTCGCGGTGACGAACGCCGGCACGATCCCCGACCGCGGCCTCTTCGGTGTCTACCTCATCGGTGACGGGGGCCGCGTCGGCGAGCTCGACGAGGAGATGGTCTACGAGGCGCGGCAGGGTCAGACGTTCCTGCTCGGGGCCTCGACCTGGCGGATCGAGGAGATCACCCGCGACCGCGTGATCGTCTCGCCCGCGCCCGGCGCCCCGGGAGCCGTGCCGTTCTGGAAGGGCGAAGGCGTCGGCCGGCCGTTCGAGCTCGGCGAGAAGATCGGGCGCGCCTCGCGTGAGCTCGTCGCCCGCTCCGACGAGAGCGCGCTCACGCACCTCCGCGACGACTACCACCTCGATCCGCGCGCCGCGCGGAACCTCCTCACGTTCCTGCGCGAGCAGGCCGCCGCGACGGGCGTCGTCCCCTCCGACCGCTCGATCGTCGTCGAGCGCTTCCGCGACGAGATCGGCGACTGGCGCGTCTGCATCCTGACTCCGTTCGGCGGCCGCGTGCATGCGCCGTGGGGGATGGCGCTGACCGCGCGTCTTCGCGACTCGCTCGGGCTCGAAGCCCAGTCGATCTGGTCGGACGACGGGATCGCCATCCACCTGCCCGAGGCGGACGCGCCGCCGAGCCTTTCGGACCTGCTGATCGGGCCGGACGAGATCGAGGAGCTGGTCGTCGGCGAGGTAGGGCAGACCGCGCTCTTCGGTGCGCGCTTCCGGGAGAACGCTGCCCGGGCGCTCCTGATCCCGCGCCGCCGCCCCGGCCAGCGAACACCGCTGTGGCAGCAGCGGCTGAAGGCGCAGAACCTGCTGCAGGTCGCGCGGAAGTACGGCTCGTTCCCGATCGTGCTCGAGACCTATCGCGAGTGCCTGCAGGACGTCTTCGACCTGCCCGCGCTGAAGAACATCCTCAGGGGCCTGCAGACCCGCGAGCTCGACCTCGTCGAGGTGGAGACCGCCTCCGCCTCGCCCTTCGCCTCCTCGCTCCTGTTCGACTACGTCGCCACGTACATGTACGAGGACGACACGCCTCCCGCCGAGCGGCGGGCGCAGGCGCTCTCGCTCGACCGCGACCTGCTGCGCGAGCTGCTCGGCCAGGAGGAGCTGCGCGAGCTGATCGATCAGGATGCGCTGGCCGAGGTCGAGAAGCAGCTGCGCGGCGAGCCGCGCGACCCCGACGAGCTCCATGACGTGCTTCGCCGCCGCGGCGACCTGCGCAGCGGGGAGTACGACGAGGGTCAGGCGGCGATCCTGCTGGCGGAGCGCCGCGCGCTGCCGGTGCGCGTCGCGGGCGAGGAGCGGCTGATCGCGGCCGAGGATGCCGGCCGCTACCGGGACGCGCTCGGCGTGATGCCGCCGGGCGGCCTGCCCGAGGCCTTCCTGGAAGGCGGATCCGACTCGCTCCGCCAGCTCGTCCTCCGCTTTGCCAAGGGGCGCGGCCCGTTCACGACCGGCGAGGCCGACGAGCACTTCGGGCTCGACCTCGGCGGTCTCCTGCACGAGCTGGAGCGCGCCGACCTGCTCGTTCGCGGTGAGCTGCGGCCCGGAGGCGTCGAGCGCGAGTGGTGCGACCCGGACGTGCTGCGGCGGCTTCGCCGTGCGTCGCTCGCCGCACTCCGCCGCGAGGTCGAGCCGGCCGAGCAGGCTGCGCTCGGTCGCTTCCTGCCCGCGTGGCACGGCATCGGCCGCCGGGCCGGCCTCCGCGAGGCGCTCGTCCCGCTGCAAGGGCTCGCCTTGCCCGGTCACCCTCTGGGAGAGCGAGGTGCTGCCGCGCCGCGTTCCCGGCTACCAGCCGGCGTGGCTCGACGGCCTCTGCGCCGCGGGCGAGCTCGTCTGGGTCGGCGCCGGGCTCGACCGGGTCGCCGTCTACTTCCGTGAAGACGCAGCGGTGCTCGGCCGGCCTGCCGGCGCTCCGCAGCCGGAGTCGCCGGAGGCAGAGGCGATTCGTGATTCGCTCGGGCCGAAGCGCGATGTTCTGGTCCGATCTCCTCGCCGCGACGGGACTCGAGCCGGAGGCGGCTCTGCCCGCGCTCTGGGAGCTCGTCTGGGCCGGCGAGGTGACGAACGACGCCTGGACGCCGCTGCGAGCCCAGCGCCGCTACGAGGCCGCTCGTGCCGACCGCCGGCCGCGGCGTTTCTCGCGCACGCGGGGCGCGTCGATCACCTCGACCCAGGGCCGCTGGTCACCGACCGAGAAGCTCTTCCCCGGAGCGCCCGACCGGCGCGCGCTCGCCGAGCTGCTTGCTCGAGCGGCAGGGAATCGTCACCCGCGACGGCGTCCGCGGCGAGGGCATCCCGGGCGGCTACAGCGCCGTCTACTCCGAGCTGAAGGACCTCGAGACGATCGGCGCCTGCCGGCGCGGCTACTTCGTCGAGGGGCTCGGCGGCGCACAGTTCGCGCTTCCCGGTGCGGTCGAGCGCTTGCGCGAGCTTCGCTCCGACGAGGAGCCAGAGCCGCTCGTGCTCGCCGCGGCCGATCCGGCGCAGCCCTACGGCGCTGCGCTGCCGTGGCCGAAGCGAGCAGGCGCACGCGCCGCCCGCGTCGCCGGGGCGCAGGTCGTGCTGCTCGGCGGCGAGGCCGCTCTCTACGTCGAGCGCGGTGGCCGGACGCTCGTCCCCTTGCGCGAGCCGGACGAGGACTGGCTGCGCCCGGCGATCGCGGCGCTGGTCGAGCACGTGCGCACGACACCGAGCTTCGGGAAGCCGAAGCGGCTCGCCGTCGAGCGTTTCGACGGCCAGCCCGTGACCGAGACGGAGATCATGCCGCTGCTCGTCGAGGCCGGCTTCCTCGCCGGCCCGCGCCGAGCGGTGCTGCGCCCTTAAGTTCTGAGGCGTTCCGCCCGATCACCTGTCGGTGACCCCAACCCTTGCCCAGCGCATGGGGATTCGTGCGGTGCAGCTGCCCTCGAGGGAGCGCCGCGCGCTGGCCGCGGCACGCGCCGGCGCGATCTGTTTCTTGACCCTCGCTGCACTGGTCTTCGCCGCCGCTGCCGTCAGCGGAGAGATCGGCGCCCCGGTGCTCGTCGCGGTCGGAGCCTCGAGTCTGCTCGCACGCCGCCCTCGTCTGCCGCTACGACCGGCTTCCCCGCTCGGCGAACCGGCTGATCGCACTCGCCGCGACGCTGATCATCGCGGAGATCACGTTCTTCCAGCCGTCCGGGGAGCGATACGCGCCTCTCTACCTCGGCGTCGTCGTCTTCGTGTCGTTCTACTTCAGCCGCTGGCAAGTGCTCGTCCAGCTTCTCGTCGCGGTCGCACTCTGGGCTCTGGCGTTGGGTCGGGTTCACTCGCTGGGGGATGCCGCCCAGATCTGGCTTCTCGGTGCCGGCACGCTCATCGCGGCCGCCGTCACGATGCGTTCGCTCGGCAACATGCTCGCGCGGACAGCGGAGGAGGCGAAAAGCCAGCGCGCGCTGCTCGACGCGTTCTTCGTCCATGCGCCCGCCGGTTTCGGGTTCCTCGACCACGACCTACGGCACGTCCGCGTCAACCAGGCGCTCGCCGAGATCATGGGTCACGAACGGGACGAGATCGAGGGACGCACGCTGCGCGAGCTGGCGCCGGTGAACGGAGCCGTGCTCGAACCGCTCGCTCGCTCGGTGCTCGAGACGGGCGAGGCGGTGCTCGGGATCGAGATCGCAACCTCGGAGGGTTTCTGGCACCTCGTCAGCTACTACCCCGTGCCGGCGACGACCGGCCTCGTGGGAGTCGCGACGACGGTGACGGACGTCACGCATCTGAAGGACGTCGAGCGGCGTCTCGAGGAGACGAACAGCCGCCTGACCGTCCTTGCGACGACCGACGAGCTGACCCAGCTTCCCAACCGGCGGCTCCTCGACGAGCAGCTCGAGCTCGCGCTCGCGCGAGCGCGTCGCGGCGGCCTGGCCGTCGCCGTCCTCAGTGTCGACCTCGACCGCTTCAAGGACGTCAACGACTCGCTCGGCCACGCCTACGGAGACCGACTGCTCGTCGAGGTGGCCGGCTGTCTGCGGGCCGGTGCCCGCGACACGGACGTCGTGGCGCGGGTCGGCGGCGACGAGTTCGTGATCCTGCTTGCCGACCTCGATGTCCAGGCGGCGCCGCGGCTCGTTGAGATCGTGGTCGACCGGATCCGCGAGCGGCTCTCGAAGCCGTTCGAGATCGAGGCCGTGGAGCTGCAGGCCGCGGCGTGTTTCGGCGTCGCGATCTACCCGCTCGACTCGACGCGATGCCGCCGGCCTCCTGGCCGCCTCGGATGCGGCGATGTACACGAGCAAGACCGCGGTCACACGCGTCGCCTGACGCTCCGGCGCAGGCGCCGATCTAAGCTGGCCGCAGTGCCCGAGGGCGACTCCCTTCATCGTGCTGCGCGCCGTCTGCAGCCGCTCGTCGGGCAGCGGCTCGAGGTCGAGTCGCCGAACCCGCGCGGCCAGGCGACCGGTGTCGCAGAGCGCGTCGACGGGCGCGTGCTCGAGTCGGTCGAGGCCGTCGGCAAGCATCTCTTGCTCAGGTTCGAAGGCGGGATCGTCGTGCGGAGCCATCTGCGGATGACCGGGCGCTGGCGGATCGAGCCGCGTGGCAAGCAGCGGGCGGGGCGGCCGTGGCTCGTGCTTCGTGGCGACGAGCTCGAGGGCGTCCTCTGGAACGGGCCGGTGCTCACGCTCGAGACGCGGCCCGTCCGCCGGCTCGGCCAGGACGTGCTCGCCGCCGAGATCGACCTCGACGCCGCCGTCGCGCGGCTGCGCGGCGCTGCCGACCGGTGGCTCGGCGAGGCGCTCCAGGATCAGCGGCTCGTCGCCGGGATCGGGAACATGTGGATGGCCGAAACGCTCTGGGCAGATCGAGGTCTCGCCGTGGGCGCGCGTCCAGGATGTCTCCGACGAGACGCTCCGCGAGGCGGTCGGTGCCGCGCGCAGGCTGATGCAGGAGTCGCTCGCGACCGGCCGATCGCGGCGCCGGATCTACAGGCATGCGGGCCGGCCGTGCCCTCGCTGCGGCACGATCGTCCGCTCGCGCGGGCAGGGCGACGACAACCGGACGGCGTACTGGTGTCCCGGATGTCAGGCAGGAGGCGGGCCGCCGGGGGAGTAAGCAGGACGGATGGCGGTACGCGCACCGCAACTGCATCTCACCCTGCGCGCCTTCTGTCTCGGCGCGTTCGTCTTCCTCGGCCGTGCGCTCGAGGAAGGCGACGACCTGCCCTTCTCCTTCGAGGAGCACGTGCAGCGAGCCGGACCGGCGCTGTACGAGTACCGCCCGCTGGTGCGGACGTTCGTCGAGTCGCGCGCGAGCGCGCTCGCCGGCCGCGAGGACGCCCGGATCGCCCTCGACGAGCTCCTGCGCGAGCCGGCGGCCGCGATCTTCGCCCGAGCTCACGCCGGCCCGAAGCCGTCCGAGGAGGACGCACTCTTCCGCACCGTTCTCGTCTCGCTGCTGATCTCCACGGCCGAAGCGTGTGGAGGGTTCGACTGGGACGACCGCGCGTTCGAGCGGGCGTACGCGGAGCTCGAGCACTCGCTCTTCGGGGCCTCGCGTGCCTACGCCGCGGTCGCGCCGCTCGTCGGGATCTCCGTCGTGACGCAAGTCGAGCTGGGCGGTGGGATCCGGATGCGCGCGGCTGCGACCGGCGAGCTCGCCCATCACTGGCCCGAGGCACAGGGTCTGCTCCCGCCCGGGTTCGGCCGCGAGGTCGACCGCTACTGCGTGCTCGAGCTCGAGCGCAACTTGGAGCCCGGCGCCGAGCCGCCCGACGCGCCCGCCGAGCTGGCCGACGCCGTCTCCGCGATCCGGCTGGCCACGGCCGCTCCGGTCGCCGCCGGCCCGGTGTTGTTCGAGCGGCTGGACTGGCGGCCGTTCGGGATCCGGCCGGTGCTGCCGATCGCGGCGACGCAGCCTCCGGGCGAGGCGACCCGTCTCGACTCCTTCCGGGCCGAGCTCACCCGCGAGCTGCTCTCGCGCCTCTCCCTCGCCGACGGGGACGCGCCGCTCGCCGAGGCGCTCGATCGGTGGGAGCTCTCGCTCTTCCAGAACGAGCCGTTCCGGTCCGAGCAGCTGCGCGGCGCACTCGCGGGCCTGCTCGGAGACACGTGGGAGCTCCGCGCGGCTGTCCTGCTCGGCGACGCCAGCGAGGAGCGCCGCGCGATTCATGCCTCCCTGCGGGCACTCGCCTCGGGCGAGCAGGCTTCGGAGCGCGCCGAGGATGCCGTCCGGCGTTCGCTCGTCGAGACGCTGCGGCACGGCGACAGGCCGGCGCTCGTCCGCTCGCTCGACGACGTCCTGCTCGGACTGCGCTCGGCGCCGCGGCTGGCTCACACCGCGTAGAACAGATCGTCACGCTTTCATGACGAACGCGTAGCTCTTCCGTCGCAGCATCGCCGCTAGCGTCGAATCCATGGACGAAGAGCGCGTACTCGCCCGACTCGACCGGATCGACGAGCTCAAACGGAGCGGCGCGAGTGCGGCCGAGCTTCTGGCGCAGCTGCGGGTGGAGCTGCGGGCTTTGCTCCGCGAAGCCGAGGCGACGCCCCGCGAAGACGACGAAGCGAAGAACGGCACGGAGGAGGTGGTCGGGCGCCTACGCACGGCGCTGGCACGGGACATAATCGGCATGTGATCGCCCATTGGGACGAAGCTCGGAGCGACCGCGGGTGCGCGAGCTCCACACTCTGCGCGCGGGTGACGAGGGGTTCGACGTCCTCGGATTCGGCACCCGCGCCGGCTTCCGCGCGGGCGAGGGCGGCATGACCTTCCTGGCCTATGGGACGCGGAACGCGAACGACGTCTGCTACGACCCGGGCTCGAACAAGATCTACCTCCGCGGGCTCGGGCTGATCGCCCGGCTCGACGATCTGGATTACGCCGACGGCGAGCCGGGCTGAACGCTGGTGAAGGAAAAGCGCGGCTAGGCTTGAAAGGCGCTTGCACATGGGACTCATGCGCCTGCTACCACGCCCGAATGTTCGGGCGCACACTGCCACCGAGGAGACGTCGTTGCAGAGGGTGATCGTGTTCGCCAACCAGAAGGGAGGCGTCGCGAAAACAACGACGACGCTGAACCTCGCCGTCGCCTTCAAGGAGCAGGGCTTCCGGGTGCTCGTCATCGACCTCGATCCGCAGGGAAACCTGACGATGAGCCAGGGGATGAACCCGGATGCGATCGAGCGTTCGATGTTCGACGTGCTCGTCCACAGGCTCCCGATCTCCGAGATCATCCACCCGGCGGAGATCGACGTCGCCGTCTCCTCGATCGACCTCGCGGGCGCCGAGCTCGCGCTGAGCTCGATGATCGGCCGCGAGCGCGCGCTGGAGAAGGCGCTGGTCGAGGTGCGCGACTCCTATGACTTCATCATGGTCGACACGCCGCCCTCGCTCGGGCTGCTGACGATCAACGCCTTCGTCGCGGCCACTGGCGTCATCGTGCCCGTGCAGTGCGAGTACCTCTCGCTGCGCGGACTCGTCCAGCTCGAGAACACCCTCGCGATGGTGCGCGAGAACCTCAATCCCGAGGTCAAGATCGAGGGGATCCTGCCGACGATGTTCGACCGCCGCACGCTGCATTCGCGCGAAGCCGTCGAGATCCTGGAGGAGAACTTCGGCGACCTCGTCTTCAAGACGCGGATCCGCAAGACGATCAGATATGCCGAGGCCCCCGTGAAGGGGTCATCCGTGCTGAAATACGACCCGACGGGTACGGCAGCCGAGGCGTACCGGGACCTGGCGAAGGAGGTGCTCGATGGCGCGAAACCGCGCGAGCATGCGTGAGGGTCCTCTCGCGGAGCTCTTCCGCGCGACCGAGGCGGCCCAGCGGCAGCAGGAGCAGCAGCCGGATTCGGCGGCGACCGAGAAGGCGCCGGCACTGCCTCCGCCCGAGGAGCCACAGGAGAAGACGGTCGAGCACGTCCCGGACTTCGCCCAGGAGGCGCCGATCGCGGCCGCCCCTGCACCCGTCGCCGAAGAGCCTGCCCTGCCGCCCGTGACGCCGAAGCCAGAGCCGGCCGCCGCCGCGCCTGCTCCGGCCGCGCCGCCGCCGGTGCGCGAGCCCGTCTACGAGCCACCCGTCTCGCGGGTGATCGAGCCGCTGCCCGAGCCTGCACCGCGGCTCGAGTACGCGGCGCCGCGCGACTCCGCGTCCTATCTCGCCGTGATCCGGGTCGTCGGTGTCGGCGGCGCCGGCCTCAACGCCGTCAACCGGATGATCGACGCCGGCATCTCGCAGGTCGAGTTCGTCGCGGTCAACACCGACATGCAGCAGCTCCAGATCTCGGACGCGCCGGTCAAGATCCACATCGGCCGCGAGCTGACCCAGGGCCTCGGCTCGGGCGCCGAGCCCGATATCGGCCGCCGCGCCGCGGAGGAGAGCCACGACCAGATCAAGAACGCCCTCCGGGGCTCCGACATGGTGTTCGTCACCGCCGGAGAGGGCGGGGGCACCGGGACCGGTGCCGCACCGACCGTCGCCAAGATCGCCCGCGAGCTCGGCGCGCTCACGGTCGGCATCGTCACGACGCCGTTCCGGTTCGAGGGAACGCGGCGTAAGGCGTCATCGGACGCCGGCGTGGAAGAGCTGCGTGCCGCTTGCGACACGGTGATCGTGATCCCGAACGACCGCCTCCTCGAGGTGCTCGACCGGTCGACCTCCATGCTCGATGCCTTCAAGATCGCGGACGACGTCCTCCGCCAGGGCGTCCAGGGGATCACCGACCTGATCACGATGCCCGGCTTGATCAACCTCGACTTCGCCGACGTGCGCACGGTGATGAAGGACGCCGGGTCGGCTCTGATGGGGATCGGCTACGCGACCGGAGAGGATCGCGCGAAGCAAGCTGCCGAGCGTGCTCTGAAGTCGCCGCTGATCGACACCGAGATCGTCGGCGCCCGCGGAATCCTGCTCTCGATCGCCGGCGGCGAGGACCTGACCCTGCTCGAGGTGAACGACGCCGCAGAAGCGGTCCGCGCAGCAGCGACCGACGACACGAACATCATCTTCGGCGCCACCGTCGACGAGCGGCTGGCCGGCCAGGTGTGGGTGACGGTTGTCGCGACCGGCCTCGGAGGAACCCGCCGTCGCGCCGCGCCGACCTTCACCGGCCACACGCCGAGCCCGCGCAGCGACGACCCGCTCGAGCCGCCAAGCTTCCTGCGCAACTAGCGCGTTCGCTAGACGAGCGGGAAGATCACGGTGACGCCGAACGCGGCCGCGAGAGCGAAGCAGCCCGTGAGGGCGGCCGCGGCAGGCTGCCAGCTGCGGACATCCGCGCGAGCGCTGGCGAAGTAGAGAAGGCTTCCGCAGCCGAGCGCGAGCGTCGTCAGGGTCTCGACGGCGCCGAACGCGATCCCGGCGGACAGCGCGACTTCGGAGCCGACGCCGTGGGCCTTGAGCGCGAACGCGACTGCGGCGCTCGCGACCCCGACGTTGCCCGGGGTGAGGGGCAGGATCCCGGCGAGATCGAGCGCGGGAATGATGAGGAGCGCGGCGACGAGTGGCTGGTCGACTCCGAATGCGGCTGCGATCCCGGTGGCTGCAGCAAGGCGGAGCGCCATCGCCAGCCCGACCCAGCCTGTGATCTGCGCGGCGGCGCGTGGACAGCTGCCGAGAACGCGGAAGACATCGAGGACGTGGGCGTACTTGCTGCCGGGACGCGTCGAGCGTGCGCGCCAGGCGACGATCGCTGCGACGAGAACACCGAGCAGCAGAAGCGCGATCGGCCAGCGTGGCAGCGCCCCACTCAGCGAGCCGAGCGTGAGCAGGAGCGAGAGCCACAGCGCGCGGACAGCCCCGATGGAGGTCGCGATCCCACCGACCGTCCAGAGCCGTCCTTCGTTCGGCAGCGTGCGGGAAAAGAGAGCAAAGCGAACTGCGGTCCCGATCTTGGCGGGTGCCATTGCGTTCACGACCGAGCCGGTGCAGTACCGGGCAGCCGAATCAGGGCGCGACGTCGAGCCACCGCACCGCGTCAGAGCTGATCTCCAGGCGGCTGCGGATGTCAGCAGCGAACCGGCGAAGGCGGCTCCGGCAATCCAGATCCACACCGCCGAGGCGTCCGAGAGACCTTCGATCCCCGCGCCGACCCGGTCACCGAGCAGCTGCGGAGTCGCGGCGAGCACGACCAGTGCGCCTATCGACCCCAGGAACAGGGCAAGGTGACGCTTTCCAAGCGAGAGGTCGAGGTGCATCTAGTGTGATCGTTCTGCGTCAGTCATCGGGTCCTGCAGTAGTTATCGGCATTTCTCCAGCATCTTTACCCTGAATTCATGCAGGGAGCGATTGCAGCTGGAAACCGGATCACCGCCGAGGCAGGTGCGAGCGTGCTCGCGGACGGAGGCAATGCGATCGACGCCTGTATCGTAGCCGCCTTTTCGGCGGCTGTGTCCGAGGGGCCCCTGACCGGCCCGACAGGCGGCGGCTTCCTGCTCGCCTGGTTCGACGGCGAGGCGACGGTACTCGATTGCTTCTTCGCCGCACCCTCGCAGCCGCTCGGCGAGATGGAGGAGATCGTGATCGACTTCGGCGACGCCTCGACGCAGATCTTCCACGTCGGGCCGGGCTCCGTAGCGGTCCCGGGTCTCGTGGCCGGGCTCGAGGAGGCACACCGCCTGCTCGGGAGCATTCCGTGGCCCGAGCTCCTGCAGCCGGCGATCGAGCTCGCCCGCATCGGGCTCGACACCACCGACGAGCAGAGGTTCCTCCACACGATCCTCTCGGGGATCCTCGAGCGCGACGAGGGAGGTCGGCGGATGTACGGCACCTCGGGCCGAATCGAGACCAGCGAGTTCGTCGAGACGCTCGAGCTGGTCCGGGACACCGGTTCGGCTGCGCTGGCCGTGTTGCTGCCCGAGCTCGCCGGCGACCTCGCGCGCTACAAGGTCGCGCGCCCCGAGCCTCTGCGCACGACGATCGGCGGTCGCACCGTCCTCACCACGCCCGCGCCTTCACGCGGCGGGGCGATCGTCGCTGCAGCACTTGAACGACTCGCTGTCGCCGAGACGCTCGCCGACAGAGCGGAGGCGCTCCGTCACGGGTACGCGTCGGCGCCGCCGCTGACCGTCGCCGGCACCACGCAGATCTCCGTCATCGACGCCGACGGCAACGCGGCCGCGTTCTCCTCGACGCTCGGCTCGGGCTCCGGGATCTTTCGCGGCGGCACGCAGCTGAACAACATGCTCGGCGAGCTCGACGTGGTGGGGGAGGGGGCCCAGGTCCCTGGCGCGAGGCTCGCCAGCATGATGACGCCGACGCTCGTCCTCGATGACGGCCGGCCGCGGCTCGCGCTCGGCAGCGCCGGCTCGGTCCGTCTGGCCGGCGCGATCGCCCAGGTCGCGGATGCCGTTCTGCGGGGCACGCCGGTCGCGGAGGCGATCGAGCGGCCGCGCATTCACGTGGACGGTGACGACCTCCACCTCGAAGGCGGCCTCACCGAGCCTGCGCCAGAGGGCTGGAATGCCGTTCGCTGGGCGGGCCGCAATCTCTTCTTCGGTGGTGTCGCCGCCGTCGAACGGCTCGCGGACGGCACGCTCGCGGCCGCCGGCGACCCTCGCCGCGGCGGGCACGGAATCGTCGTCGAGTGAGCGTGCTGGTTCGAGCAGCCAGGCCGGAGGATGCGGCGGCCCTCGCCACGCTCGCCGCCGCGGTCGGACGCGAGCCCGAGGGCTGGCTCCTGAACACGGACGGCTGGCGCAGCGTCGCCGAGGAGCGTCGCTACCTGCGTGCGCTGAGGCGCCATCCCGACGCGGCCGTCTTCGCCGCCGAGGAAGACGGTGCGATCGTCGGGCGACTGTCGATCGCCCGCGATCCGCACCAGGCGAGCCGTCACGTCGCCGATCTCGGCCTGATGGTCGCCGACGGGTACCGCCGTCGCGGCATCGGCCGTGCGTCTACTCGAGCAGGCGGTCGCGTGGGCGCGCGAGGCCGGCGTGCGCAAGCTCGAGCTGCACGTCTTCCCCTGGAACGAGCCGGCGATCCATCTCTACGAGCAGTTCGGCTTCGAGCGCGAGGGGTTCCGCAAGGATCACTACCGCCGCGGCGGCGAGTACGTCGACGCGATTCTGATGGCGTTCTTCCTGCCGGAGCGCTAGAGCTCGCGGCGCAGGACCGAGGCGACGGCTCGGAGCGCGACTTGCGTGTCGGCGAGCGCGGGCTCCCTCGTCGTCAGCCGCTGCAATGCCAGGCCGGGCAGCAACAGGCCCTTGAGCAGACCGGACGGATGCTGCACTGCCTTCCAGAGCTCCATGGTCACGCCGATCGAGACGACGGCGACGAGCGCACCGGTCACCGTCGGAGTGATGATGCTCGGCGCAACTCGGTCGAAAAGCGCGGTGACGGGGATTGCGAGCGCGGCGAAGTTCGTGCCGCAGCGCGGTGAGAAGCGGCTCGGCCGCACCTCGCCGGTCCAGGCTGTCTCGAGCGAGCGTTCCTCGGCGGCCGCGATCGCGCGATGCTCGGCGCCGTGCAGGCGCAGCGTGCGTCCGCGGAAGAGCCAGAGGATGATCAGCGCCGTCGTGAGCAGTCCCGCCGGGAACTCGAGCCGGCTCGGCAGCGCGATGAAGAAGAGCGGCATCAGGATTGCGCAGAGCAGGAAGAGGCGCTCGCGAGGGCGCGCGACCCCGCGTCCGCGGGCGAGTGGCGCCATCGACGCCGCCAGCTGCATCAGGCCACGGAGGAGCGGGATGCGATCAGCCGCAGCGCGTCGCGTCGGCATCTCTCCCTCGTGCAGTTCGCCGGTGTTCGTCGCAAACGCCCAGTAGTGCTCGCTGACGATCACGACTCCGTTCGGGCGGGCCATGCCGCCGAGTCGCGGCAACGTTGCTGAGCGATCGGCATGCGAGAGAACGTCGGGGACGCGGCTGTCCACCTATCCATTCTCGACCAAAAGAGGCCGCCCGGCGAGTGCCGGGCGGCCTATCCCTGCTCGTGGTTCGGCCTATCTAGAAGCGGCCGCGACCGAAAAAGCCGAGCAATGCAAGCACGAGAACGACGATCAAGATGATCCACAACAAGCTCATTTGGCTGCTCCTTTCGTGTCCCGGCGGCGGATGACAGGCGGTTGCTGTGTCGGTTCTTCCCTCGCGGCAAAACCTCACACTTCCGGAGGTGACGGTTGCGGCGTTTGTGGCGTATAAATCAGGTGATGGGCATCCGCAAACGCGTCGCTTTTGCCGCGGCGCTGGCGATTCTCGCCGCCGCCGCGCTCGGTGCGACGACCGACCGCTCGGCTGCCGAGCCCGCGCGTGAGGGCGCCGCGACCAAGGCCGGCCGCCTGGTCGCGTTCGGCTCGTGTCCCGATCTGCTTCGGTACTCCAAGGCCCAGGCGGCCCGCTTCGTCGGGCCCTACGGGCTCGGGGGGCGGCCGGGCATCGTCAACGACACTGCCGCGCAGGGTCGGGAAGCGTCGCCGCCAAAGCAGGGCGTCGACTTCTCCGGCACGAACGTCCAGGAGGAGGGCGTCGACGAGCCGGACATGGTGAAGACGGACGGCAACACGCTCTACGCGCTCGCGAACGGGAAGCTGAACGCCGTCGACGTCAGCAGCGCGAAGCCGCGCCTGCTGGACACCCTCGCGCTCGACCCGGGCCAGAGCCACGAGCTGCTCCTGCACGGCAACCGCCTGCTCGTCCTCTCGCGCGGCGGCTACTGGGCCGAGCCGATGCCCGCGATGGCCAGCCGGATGATGCCGTACGCGCCCGCTCAGTCCGCGCTCGCTGAGATCGACGTCTCGAATCCGAAAGCTCTGCGCCTCGTCCGCACGCTGACCCTCGACGGGGCGTACGTCGCCGCTCGGCTCGTCGGCGGCAGTGTGCGGATCGTCGCCACCTCACAGGTGCCCAGCACGCTGCCGTTCGTGCAACCCAAGAACGGCACGAAGGAGGAGCTCGCCGCGGCGGGCAAGCGCAACCGCGCCGTTGTCGCCTCGTCCCGTGTCGGCAGCTGGCTGCCGTCGTACCAGATCAAGCGACCGGGAGTGACGCCGAGAAAGCACGCACTCGTCCAGTGCCGCAACGTGCGCAGACCGGTCGGCTTCTCCGGCCTCGGCCTGCTGACCGTGCTGACGGTCGACCTCACGAAAGGGCTCGAGCCCGTCGACTCGATCGCCGTGATGACCGACGGGCGGATCGTCTACGCCTCGCCCGAGAGCCTGTACGTCGCGACCGAGCGCTGGGCCGACCGCCCGACCCCCGAGCGCCCGACGCAGGTGAAGCAAGGCGTCTCGACCTCGATCCACAAGTTCGACATCTCGAGCCCCGTGAAGACGCAGTACCGGGGCAGCGGCGAGGTGTCCGGCTACCTGCTCAGCCAGTGGTCGCTCTCCGAGTACCGCGGCGTCCTCCGCGTCGTCAGCACCGAGTCACCGGCGTGGTGGGGTGCAGGCGGCGAGACCGAGTCGTTCCTGACGACGCTGCGCCAGCAGGACGGCGGGCTCGTGCAGGCAGGCCGGATCGGCGGGCTGGGGAAGGGCGAGCGCGTCTATTCCGTTCGCTTCGCCGGCGACGTCGGCTACGTGGTCACGTTCAAGCAGATCGACCCGCTCTTCACGCTCGACCTCGCCAATCCCGAAAAGCCGCGCGTCCTCGGCGAGCTGAAGATCCCCGGCTACTCGGCGTACCTGCACCCGGTCGGCGACGACCTGCTGCTCGGCATCGGCCAGGACGTGAACGAGGAGGGTCGCCCACAAGGCACGCAGCTGTCGCTCTTCGACGTCTCGGATCTGCGGAAGCCGACCCGGCTGCACAGCCAGCCGCTCGGCCCCGGCTGGTCCGAGGCCGAGTCCGACCACCACGCGTTCCTCTTCTGGCCGAAGACCGGGCTCGTCGTGATCCCGTTCGAGCAGCGAGCCGTGGGCTACCGCGTCAGCCGCGCGCGTGGGATCTCGGCCGTCGGCACGATCGACCACGAGGCGGGGAAGCTCGCCTTCACGCCCGGGGTCCGGCGCTCGCTCGTCGTCCGCAACGCCGTGCTCACGGTCTCGGACGCGGGCGTCAAGTCGAGCAGCCTCACGACCCTCGCCGAGCTGGGCTGGGCGGCGTTCCCGCCACCTGCCGAGCCCGAGCCCAAGCCCGTCCCGTAGCAGGCGGCACGCCGGTCTGTGATCAGTGAGCGGAAGCGGCCGCCCGCCGGCGGGCTCGCGGCGCGGCGTAACCGTTCGCGTCGGCGTAGTCGATCCAGGACGAGAAGCCTTTCGGCCACCACTCGACCCGGTCACCGAAAAGGGCGCGATATCGGCGGCCCACGGGATGGACGTCCAGCGCCGAGCCTTTCCCCGTCCCGGCCTGCTCGACGACCGTGACGCGCTTGACATCCACGAGACCTCGCTTGAAGAGATAGATCACCTCGACGTCGTCCTCGGGCATGCTGTAGCCGACGAAGATCACGTGCTTCGCCTCGCGCAACGCCCGGGCGGCCTCGTACCAGATGCGGGCGATGTGCGGGTTGCGGTAGTCCTTCAGGTGAGTCGGCGTGATCAGCACGGGGCGGACGAACGTCCCGCACTCGCTGCAGGGACTGCCGTGGCAGCCGTACTTGGCGTTCAGATCGTCGAGGTACAGCGAGTTGAGGACCTTCACCGTGCGGCGTCCGCTCGGCGCGACACCCAGGTCGAGCCGGTGACAGTTCGGGCAGTAGAGCCAGTTGAGCGAGCCGTGGAGCTTGATCAGCTTGCCGAACTTGTCGGCCTGCCGATACGCCTCGGTGGCGATGTCGCAGCAGTAGTCGGGAAGCGCGAGCCGCCCCTCTCGCTCGGCGATCGTCGGCAGCGCGTTGTCCGCGATGATGTCGTAGTTCAGCGAGATGAGCGTGACGTCCTCCGGCGCGGCCGCGTAGAGGCTCCCGAGGAAGCGCTTGTAATGCGGCAGGATCGCCCGGAGGCGATACTCGAGCAGCGCGAAGATGCCGTACTCCAGGCCTTCCCGAACGACCCGGAGCTGAGCTGTGCTCCACTCGCGGCCGAAGGAGTCTCCCCGGTCGACCGCCGTGTCGACGAGGCTGAGGACGAGCGGGAGCGGCGGGAAGTGCTCCGGCCGGCGCCCGGTGCGTGGCAGGTTGAAGTTCTCGACGAGAAACCGCTCGACGAGCTTGAGGTACTCCTCCCGCTCGAGCTGTCGCCGCAGAGCGAGCAGGTCGGGAAGGATCTCGTTCGTCAGCGGCCCACCGCACGCCTTGGTGGCGCCCGCACCGAACACGACGACCGTGCGACCGAGCATTGCCCCCTCCGTCGACGGGTGCAGCATCCAACACCAGGCGGGCAACGTGCAAGCCACACGCACCGTCTCTGAGAAGATCACGGCATGACCGAATTCAGCTCATACACGCAAGGGACTCCGTGCTGGGTCGACGTCACGAGTCCCGACCTCGAGAAGACGATCGAGTTCTACGGCGGCCTCTTCGGCTGGGAGGCCGACCAGGATCCGCGGCCCGAAGCGGGCGGCTACACGATGTTCAAGCTGCGGGGGAAGTACGTCGCCGCCGTGACCCCGCCGCGGAAGGAGGGGATCCCGTCGCACTGGACGACGTACATCGCGAGCGACGACGTCGACGACGACCGCGGCGAAGATCCGCGACGCGGGCGGAACGGTGTTGGCGGAGCCGTTCGATGTCTTCGATTCCGGCCGGATGACGATCGCGCAGGATCCGACGGGCGCGATCTTCGCTGTCTGGCAGGCGGGCACTCACCACGGCGCACAGCTCGCGAACGAGCCGGGGTCGTTCCAGTGGAACGAGTGCGAGACCCGCGATGTCGCGGCCGCCGAGGAGTTCTACACGGCCGTCTTCGGCTACAGCGTCGACGCAGATGGACATGGGCCAGGAGGAGCCGTACCGCCTGTTCATGCTCGGTGACCACCGGGTCGCAGGCCTGTTCAAGATGACCGACGACATGGAGGGCGTGCCGCCGAACTGGATGACCGTCTTCGGGGTGGCGGATTGCGACGCTGCGGCTGCGAAGGCCAAGGAGCTGGGCGGCGAGCTGCTGTTTGGCCCGCAGGACATTCCGGTCGGGCGCTTCGCGGTGCTGCAGGATTCGACCGGCGCGGCCTTCCAGGTCGTCGCCCCGCCGCGCGCTTGAGGAGTCTCGTCGCGTTCGTGGTCGCCCTGACGGTTGCCGGGGCGGCCGCCGGCGCGGCGCGCGAGCATGTGATCCAGGGCGACAAGAGCGCGGGCGGCATCCTGATCGGCCGCAGCACCCCGTCGCAGGTCAGGCAACTCTTCGGTGCTCCGTCGGCTGTCCAAACGGCCGCGATGGGTAAGACGTGTAAGGAGAGCTGGAAGAGCGCGGGGCTCGTCGTCGAGTTCTTCACGTTCGAGACGAACCCGTGTATCAAGGGCGTCGCCCTGGTCGTGACCGTGACGGGTCGTGTGGCGTGGCGGACGGGGCTCGGCCTCCGGGTCGGCGACACGGCCGCGCGCGTGCGCAAGTTCTACCCGCGCGCGCCGCTGAAGACGGGCATCCCGGGCGACAACGGCTACTGGCTCGTGACGAGGAAGATCTGCGCCGAGGTCGGCGGCGGCTCGTATCCGGGGCTCCTCGCGCGGATGAAAGCCGGCAAGGTGTCGGCGCTCGTGGCGCGTATCGCCGTCTGCGACTAAGAGGGTGGAGTCCGCGCCGGACAGGGTCGCGCTCGGGGCCTTCGCGGGCGCGATCCTGCTCGGCGGCAGCAACTTCGTCGCGGTGAGGTACAGCAACCGAGAGCTCGATCCGCTGTGGGGCGCGGGCTTCCGCTTCGCGCTGGCAGCTGGCGTCTTCGCCGTGCTGGTCGCGGCGCTGCGGCTGCCGCTCCCGCGCGGACGAGTCCTCGCCCTCGTGGTGACGTACGGGCTCGTCGGCTTCGCGGGTACGTACGGATGTCTGTACTGGGCGATGAAGGAGGTGCCGGCCGGGATCGCGGCGGTCGTGCTGGCCGTCGGCCCGCTGCTGACGCTGCTGCTCGCCGTCGCGCACCGGATGGAGAAGCTGAACGGCCGAGCGGTCGCGGGCGGATGGAGCGGCTGAACGGCCGAGCAGTCGCGGGCGCCCTGATCGCGGTCGCCGGCTCGGCGGTGATCTTCTTCCAGCGAAGCTCGGTCGACTTCGGCTGGAAGTCGTTCGCGCTGCTGGTGGTCGCGGCGCTCGCCGCATCCGAGTCGGTCGTGGTCGGCGCGTCGGGCGCGTCAGCTCCTGCCATGTCTCGAAGCGCGTCGGGCCGCTCAGCCCCGGTGGTGATGAACTTCATCGCCATGAGCGCGGGCGCGCCGCGCTGCTGGTGGTGTCGGCGCTGGCGGGCGAGACCTTCGCCTTGCCCGAGGCCGGCAAGACGCAGATCGCCCTCGTCTACCTCGTCGCCGCCACGGTCGGGCTGTTCCTGATGGTGCTGGTGGTCGTGCAGCGGTGGACGGCGTCGTCGACGTCGTACATCTTCGTCCTGATGCCAGTGGTCGCTGTGGCGCTCGGCGCCCTCTTCCTCGACGAGCGGATCACCGCCGACGACCATCATCGGCGGCGGGATCGTCTGCGCCGGCGTCTACCTCGGTGCGCTCGCGCGCCGGGATCGCGGGATCGAGACCTCCTAGCTGCGCATTAGGAGTCCAGCGCGCTCGGCCGGTTCGAGCGACGCGTAAGCCGGTCCGAGCCGCCGTTGATACTTCCTAGGCGATGCGCTTTCACGACGACCGCCTCCACCTCTCGCCGTCCGACGTCACGGCCTTCCTGGCCTGCGAGCACCTGACGACGCTCTCGCTCGCGCACGCTCGCGGGGAGATCGAGCGGCCCGAGGTCGAGAACGAGCAGGCGGAGCTGATCTTTCGCAAGGGGCTCGAGCACGAGCACGCCTACCTCGAGAGCCTTCGCGCGCAGGGGCTCACCGTCCTCGAGATCCCCGACCCGGAGGGCGACTACGAGAGCCGCCGCCCTCGCCACCGCCGACGCGATTCGCGCCGGCGAGGCCGACGTCATCTACCAGGGCGTCCTCGCCCACGACGGCTGGCGCGGCGTCGCCGACTTCCTGATGAAGCAGCCGGACGGCACCTACGAGGCGCTCGACACCAAGCTCGCGCGCTCCGCGAAGCCCGCCTACATCCTCCAGCTCCTCTTCTACAACGAGCAGCTCGCGCGCATCCAGGGGCGCGAGCCCGAGCACATCCACGTCCTCCTCGGCAACGGCGAGCAGGCGACCTTCAGGCCCGGCGAGTTCGCCGCCTACTACCGGCGCGTCCGCTCGCGGCTCGAGCGCTTCGTCGCCGACCCGCCGCCGACCGAGCCCTACCCCGTCGACCACTGCCGCATCTGCGACTTCAAGCCGATCTGCGACGCGTACTGGGACTCCGTCGACCACCTCTCGCGCGTCGCCGGGGTCTACCGGTCGCAGATCGAGCGGCTCGAAGCGGCCGGGATCACGACGCTCGCGCAGCTCGGGCGCGCGCCCGCCGAGCCCGTGCCCGCCGGCATCAACCCCGACAGCTGGGCCAAGAACCGCGAGCAGGCCGAGCTCCAGCTCATCGCGCGCGAGACCGGCGCCGACACCTTCCGGCTCCTCCAGCCGCAGCCGGAAGCCGGCTTCGCGCTCCTGCCCGACCCCTCGCCCGGCGACCTCTTCTTCGACTTCGAGGGCAACCCGTTCTGGGACGCCGACGGCTCGCTCGAGTACCTCTGGGGGATCCTCGACGTCGACGGCAACTTCGAGCCGCTCCACGCGCACGACCACGAGACCGAGCGGATCGCGTTCGAGACCTTCGTCGACCTCGTGCACGAGCGGCTCGCGCGCTACCCCGACCTGCACGTCTACCACTACGCCCCCTACGAGATCACCGCGCTCAAGCGGCTGATGGGCCGCTACGGCACCCGCGAGCGCGAGCTCGACGACCTCCTCCGCCGCGAGGTCTTCGTCGACCTCTACCGCGTCGTCCGCAACGGCCTCCGCGCCTCGCGGCCGGGCTACGGGCTGAAGGAGCTCGAGGCCTTCCTCGACTTCGAGCGGAAGGCGGAGGTGAAGGACGGCGGCGCCTCGATCGTGATCTTCGAGCAGTGGATGCAGACGCGCGACGACTCGCTCCTGCGCCAGATCGACGAGTACAACCACGAGGACTGCATCGCGACGCGCCTCCTGCGCGACTGGCTGCTCGAGCGGCGCGACGAGGCGCTCGCGCAGTTCGGGCCGTTCCCGCTGCCCGAGCCGAAGGAGCTGAAGCCGATCCCGGAGGTGAAGGCAGGTGCGCGCCGAGCTGCGCGCGCAGCTGCTCGACGCCGGCGAGGAGCTCGCGGCGCAGCTGCTCGACTACCACGACCGCGAGCGCAAGCCGATCTGGTGGGCCTTCTTCGACCGGATCGAGATGACGCCGTCGGAGCTCGTCGAGGACGCGGAGTCGATCGGCCGGGTCGAGCTCGTCAGCGGGCCGGAGCCGGTCAAGAAGTCGCAGGCCTACGTGCTCAGCTTCCCGGCGCAGGAGCACAAGATTCGCCTGAGGCAGAGCGTGATCGACCCGGCGACCCGCGAAGGAGCGGGGGAGGTCATCGAGTTCGATCGCGAGGCGCGACGGCTCGACGCTGAAGCGCGGGCCGTCGCTCGAAGGACGTGCCGCTGCCCGAAGGCGCTGATTCCAGGCAGCCCGTACCTGACGCGGGATCAGGAGGACGCGCTGATGCGGCTCGGCCGCTCGCTCCTCGCCGGCGACCGGCGCTACCCCGCGCTCGAGTCGATCCTCCGGCGCGAGCCGTTCGACCGGCCCGATCCAGACCTCCGAGCTCGACGAGATGAAGGACGCTCGTGCTCTCGCTCGACGAGCGCCACCTCGTCATCCAGGGGCCGCCCGGGCTCGGGCAAGACGTGGACGTCCGGACGGCTGATCGCGCACCTGATGGCGAACGGCAAGCGCGTCGGCGTCGCCTCGACGAGCCACAAGGCGATCCACAACCTGCTCGACGCGGTCGAGGACGCGGCCGCCGAGCTCGGGCTCGACTACCGCGGGCTGAAGAAGGCGAGCGCCGGCAACCCCGAGTCGCAGTACGCGAGCGCGCACATCGAGAGCGTCGAGACATCGGCCGCGTGCGCCGACTGCGACCTCGCCGCCGGCACCGCCTGGCTCTTCTCCGATCCCGACAACGACAGCACGCTCGACTACCTCTTCATCGACGAGGCCGGGCAGGTCTCGCTCGCCGACGCGCTCGCGATGGGGACGGCGGCGCGGAACGTCGTGCTCGTCGGCGACCCGCAGCAGCTCGACCAGGTGATCCAGGGCACGCACCCGTTCGGCAGCGGCGCGTCGGTGCTGCGGCACCTGCTCGGCGACGACGCGACGGTCCCGCCCGACCGCGGCCTCTTCCTCGAGCGCACCTACCGGCTCCACCCGGACATCTGCACCTACATCTCGGAGGAGTTCTACGAGGGGCGGCTCGAGCCGGCGCCGGTCGCGGCGGGGCGGACGACGCCGCTCGGGACGGGGCTGCGCTACCTCGCGGTCGAGCACGACGGGCACCGGCAGGAGTCGCCGGAGGAGGTCGCGGTCGTGCGCGCCGAGGTCGAGCGGCTGCGCGCGGCCGGGATCGAGGACGTGATCGTCGTCTCGCCCTTCAACGCGCAGGTGAACGCGCTCGCAGGAGGCGCTGCCCGGCGATCCGCGTCGGCACCGTCGACAAGTTCCAGGGGCAGGAGGCGGACGTCGTCATCTACTCGATGGGCAGCTCGAGCGGGGAGGACGTCCCGCGCGGGCTCGAGTTCCTGCTCTCGCGCAACCGCCTGAACGTCGCGATCTCGCGGGCGCGCTGCCTCGCCTACCTCGTCGCGAGCCCGAAGCTGCTCGAGGTCAACTGCCGCTCGATCCCGCAGATGCGGCTCGCGAACGCGCTCTGCCGGTTCGTCGAGCTGGCCGAACCTGACGCCTAGTCGTCCGGATCGAGCTCGAGCTTCAGATCGGTGAAGCTGTAGACGACGAGGTAGCCGACCAGCAAGAAGCCCGTCAAGCGACCAGCGCCTCGGCCATTCGTGCCGCCGGCGACGAGAGTTGCTCCTGGATGACATCGGCCACCCGGATCGGGTGCAGGAGCGCATCCCAGCTGTTGAAGCGGATGAAGCGGCCGAGGTAGACGCCGATGCTCGCGAGGACGAGCGCGATGACAACGCCAAGCCAGGCGACCCTCTCGCCGAAGGCGCGGCGGACGACCATTTGGACGAGGTAGAGCGACGCGAAGCCGAGCAGCAGGCCTGTCCACGCGAACGCCGACAGCATCAACGCGTCGTACCAGAGCGGCGCCGGCCCTTCGCCGAGGTGGATGAAGTCGGTGAGCAGGTACGGCGCGTTCGGGAAGAAGAGCAGCCAGAGGACGAGCAGCACCCACGTGAGCGCATCGACGCGCCGCCGCGCGCGCGAGTAGGCCGCGATCGCGAATCCCAGCGGCACCCAGGCCAGGATCAGGTTCCAGACGAGGAAGCGGTAGTACGAGTCGCCCGTCTCGTGCGTTCGGATCTCGACCGTCGCGACGCACAACGCGGACGCCGCGAGCAGAGCCACGATCGCGAGCGTGCGCCGGCCGGGCATCGCGTGGACTGTACGGAAAACGCGTCGGCAGGGAACGTAGGCCTCGGCGCGTAGGCTGACGGAGTGAGCAACGAGACCCTGAAGCGCCTCCTGGCGCCGCTTCCGCACCAAGCGCGTCTACGTGACGCTCGAGCTGATCGGGCTCGCGATTCTGCTCCTCGCGCTCTGGTGGGCGCTGCGCGACGTGTGGGCGGAGGCCGAGCCTCTGCTCCGGCACGCGGATCTCGGCGACTTCGCGATCGGGACGGCGATCGTCGCCGCCTACTACCTCGTCTTCGTGCTCGGCTGGATGCGGATCCTCGTCGCGTACGGGATCCGCGTTCCGTATCGCGTCGCGCTGCAGTCCGAGATGCTCTCGATGCTCGCGAAGTACATCCCGGGCGGTGTCTGGACGCCGACGGCGCGGGTCGTCGCGCTGCGGCGCTTCGGCGTCAGGGACACGCCGGTGGTGCTCGCGTCGATCCTGCTCGAGGCCGGGATCTCGGCGGTCGCCGGTGTCATCGTCTTCGTCGTCGGGCTCGTGATCATCGGCGGCGCCGACGTGCCGCTGCTGCCGGTCGCCGCCTTTGCGGTCGTCGTCGCGATCCTGCTCTACCCACCGGTGTTCGGCCGTGTCGCGACCCGGCTGCTGCGTCCATTCGGTGCCGACGAGGTGGCACCGCTCCCCACGCGAACGACGTTCGAGCTGCTCGGCTTCTACGCGCTCACCTGGCCGCTCGGCGGCGCCGGTCTCTTCTTCATGCTGCGGTCGGTGGGCGGCGACCCGGCGGTCTCCTCGATCCCGTACCTCGGCGGTGTCGCCGCCGTCGGTGCGATCGTCGCCGTCCTCGCGGTCTTCGCCCCCTCGGGGCTCGGCGTGCGCGAAGCGTCGATGTACGGGCTGATGCTCGCGGTCGCCACCGAATCGGTCGCGCTCGGGGCCACGATCCTGAACCGGCTCGCGATCACGCTCGTCGAGGCCATCCTCGTGGTCGTGGGCGCCCTGCTGCTGCGGTCAGGGAAACCGGTCGTTGTCGGGCGCGAGATCGAGGGCGCCCCCGTTGCGGCACTCCCGCGGGACGAGGTACTCCGGGGCTGACGCCGCGTAGATGGCGTTGTCGGCGAGCTGCTGGCGCATCATCCGAGCCGCCGTGCCGTCCGACAGACCCAGCCGCCGGCCGAGCGCGACGCCGCTCTGGAAGGCGTAGCAGTTCGTGACTCCCTCGTCCGTCTCGCCATGGAGGTGCCATGCCTCGTGCGCGAGAACGGCGATCGCCCGCGCGGTCTGGCTGAACGCGCCCTCGTCGCCCTTGTACTTCGAGCCGGTAGAGCCGGTAACAGATGTCGGGTGTCAGGTAGGCGTTGCTGCCGCCGACCTCGGCGATTCCGTCGGCGTGCTGGACGACGCCGACCGCCTCGCCTCTTGCGTCGCAGTGAACGACCGCCGTGTGCCCGGCGATCCGTCCCGCCTCGGACGATAGGAGCGCCTCGGTCTTCTCCTGGTCGGCCTTGTCGAGCCCGTTCCAGCCACGGTCGGGGACGAGCACGAAGAGGACGAATGCGAGCGCCCCCAGCACCGCGACGCCTTCGAGCCGGGCGAGCAGGCGCTGGCGGCGCGGCACCTCCACTGGCGGTGGCTGAGGGAAGAGACTGTGGGCCGGCTCCCCCTGCAGCAGCCGTTCGCGGCTCTCCTCGATCAGCTCCTCGATCTCCTCCTCGCTCTTGCCGCCCGCGGGAATCCAGACGTCCTGCCCCTCGATCCGGACGAGCCTCGGCGCGAGCCACCCTTCGCCGCCGAACTGTTCGATGTCGGACGTCTCCGGGATCCGGCCGCGAGTCGTGGGTACGTGCGGCTCGCGCACGCCGACGATGAGGAAGTTCAGCTCGAGCGCGGCGTAGACGACAAAGGGAATCCAGAGCGGGATCCACGCCTGCAGACCGGGGAGGAAGAACCACGCCACGATCAGCACGACCGCCGCGATCCGCAGCCGCCGGGGGAGCGTTATCGAGCCGAGTCCCATCTCCGCAACGTATCTCCGGCCGTGGATACGCTCGTTCCGTGGCCAAGGTGACGATCGACTCGGCGACCGGTGCCCTCGTCACCGGCGGGCGGAAGCTGTTTCCGATCGCGCTCTCGAATGCGCCGCCGGCCGACCGGGCGAGGCCCGGCGGCGGGAACGGGCTGGCGGCGGTCGCCGCCGCCGGCGTGAGCATCGTTCGCACCGGCATCGCGGACTGGAACACCGAGTTCGCCAACGGGCAGATCGCGCAGGAGCGCGCGAAGCTCGACGCGGCCGCCACGCACGGCCTCCTGTGCTGGGTCTGGCTCGGTGACCTCACGGATCTGCCCGCGGGCAGCACGCCCGGGCCGCGCGAGCAGTTGCTCGTGAAGGTGGTCAATGCGCTCAAGGGCCACGCCGCGCTCGGCGCCTGGAAAGGGGTCGACGAGCCGCGCAATCGCTTCCGGGGCGACAGCTGGATCCGGCCCGCAGGGCTCATCCGCGGCTACCAGCGCGTCAAGGCTCTCGATCCGAACCACCCGCTCGTCATCACCCACGCGCCGGGCAGCCCCGCGACGCAGCTGACGCCGTACCGCCCGGCGTGCGACATCACCGGCGCCGACATCTACCCGGTCTCGTACCCGCCCGGCACCCACAGCGGCACCGACAACAAGGATCTCAGCGTGGTCGGCGACGTGACAACGACGCTGAGAACTGCGGCCGGCCCGAAGCCCGTCTGGATGACGCTGCAGATCGCGTGGAGCGGTGTCGTCCCCACCCGCGATCGTCCCGGGCTCGTGCCGCGCTTCCCGAGCCTGCACGACGAGCGGTTCATGGCGTATCAGGCGATCGTCAACGGCGCCCGCGGCCTGGCGTTCTTCGGCGGCCACCTGACCCAGGTCACGACGCCTGCAGACGCCAAAGCGGGCTGGAACTGGACGTTCTGGGACCGTGTGCTGCAGCCGCTCGTCGCCGAGCTCACCTCCGACCACGTCCACCCGGCGCTCGTGGCGCCGAACGCCCGAGCCGTGGTGAAGGCAAGCGCGAGCGACGTCGAGGTCGTGACGCGGCAGGACGGCCGCACGCTCTGGGTGATCGCAGTACGACGCGGCGGCTCGACCAGCGTCGTCACCTTCAAGGGCCTACCGAGCAAGGCCGACGGGCAGCAGATCACGCAGGGCGAGGTGCTCGCCCGAGTACGTCCAGGATCCACTGCCGCCTCCGATCGGAGCGGGGCAGCAGGTGTTTCGCAAGATCCCGGCCGCGAACGCGCGCCTTCAAGGACTGGCTCGGCCCGCACGACGCGCGGGTCTATCGCTTCCGACAATGAGTAGCGGCCGCGTGCCCGGAGCCGACGAAGAGTCCGTCGAGCTCTCAGGCACGCGGCGGTCGAGTGCGTCCTGCCATGGGCTTAGGTCGTGCCTCGCATGGCGCGTGGCGTGCAGTGCCAGCCGCCGGCGCCGTCGCTTCTGCCGCTGGCCGCGGGCCTGCAGGGCCAGCCGCTCAGCCTCGGCCTCACGCTGCAGCCGTTCACAGCGGTCATGGGACAGCTGTCGGAGTGCTTCGTAATGCATCATGGTGTTTCCTCCTCTCTGTTTCCTGGCGTCGAGCGAGTCGGTCTGTGCAAATGGGCACGATTTCGTTGCTCACGAAATGAGCCATCCTTTCCTGGTCGAATTACGGATGCCGATGTCCAACACCCCACGCAGGGGCGTACGGAATGACGACTTCCCTTTTCCCTGCCGTCTAGCTAGGCAGGCGTCTGCGGGCCCGGCTGGCTACGCCGTGAAGAGGAGAGGCCAGCCGGCGCGCAGAATCGCTGTCTTGTCCAATGCTGACCTCCTTCCCGCTTTGAGCCGGGCAATGTGCCCAGCGACGAAGCAAACAGTGTGCCGACTTGCAGCGGCGCTGTCAAATATCAATCGAAATGCACGCTGTAAATCGGCTCTACACCTCGTCGTTCACGAGCACGAGCTCGAGGTGCCCGCGGGAGGCATTGCCGCGAATGTCCGCCGCTTCCACGTCGAGCCGGTAGCGGCCGTCGCGGTGCCGGCGCGTGTCCCAGCCGCGAGCCAGCCAGAAGCGAAAACGGCCGCGTGAGGGTGGGTGGTTCTGGCGCGTCCCCGCCGCGTAGATCTCGCCGAAGCGCGCCCCCAGGAGGAGGTTGGTGCGGAAGTCGGCCGCGACTCGCCAGGGGATGACAGCGCGCGCATCGCGCACCAACCGCCAGCGCACGAGCGCGGGCGTCACCGGCATCCCGCGCCAGGGCGGCGCGGCGGAGATCGGCGGGTTGTCGTGCGCCACCGCGATCAGGTTCACGAGACCGGTCAGCGCCGTCGGGTCGAGGATTCGACTGCGCCCGCTCGGCGACGATCCGGTCGACCACGGGCGCGCCGAAGTCCTTGAACGGCGTCAGTCCGCCTTCGCGCAACGGGTTCACGTACCGGCCGCCCCTTCGCTCGGCGAAGTGGACATGTCCCCACGTCCTTCGCGATGTGACCGAGCAGCGCGTGCTTTCTCACCCGCTGGCCATGACGCACCGTCGGAATGATGTGCCAGTAGCCGTGCGAGTGGTCGCCGCCGGCGCCGACGACCGCGACGTTCTGGGCGCCTTCGGAATGCACGATCCCACCCTCGACCGCGTAGACAGCGGTCCCGTCGGGTGCGGAGACGTCGACGCCGAAGTGGAACGCCTTCCCGCCCTTGTCGCCGATGCGCGGATCGCAGAAGAACCCGCGCACCGGGTGCTGCTGGTCGAACGGTTTCAGGGGCCAGCCGTAGCTCATCCGTCAGACCGGCGGGTTCCGAATCCCGATTTCGATGTCCGAGCGGGCACGGTTGCCGGCAGCATCCCACGCTCTGACGACGAGGAGGTAGCGGCCGTTCGGCACGCGCGTCGTGTTCCAGTACGGCTTCTGGAAGAGCCGGAACCAGTATTCGCCTGCACCCTGGATCCGCCGTCTGAGGGCCGGCTCGGCGGGGTGGTTCTGCTTCGTCCCGGGCGCGTAGTGCTGACCGAGCGAGATCGGTGGCTCCTGGACGGCGATGTACACCGTGCGCCGGAGCACGACCTTCTCGCTGGGGCGCTGGATCAGGAGGAGCCCGATCCGGTACGGGTGGTGCGGCGCGGCGAGCAGGGGGACGTTGCGGAACCAGCCCTGGAACGACTGTGGGTCGCTGACGCGCGCCCGGATATCGACGATCCCGGTCAGGCGCGACTTGTCGAGCCGTTGCCCGGCCGGCGGCAGCTGCGCGACGCCGGTGACGCGCCGGCCCCAGGTCGGTGTCGCCGGGGTGTAGAAGCGGACGTCGTGGATGACCGGCGGCGCGGTGTCGACGTAGGGCCTCAGCTTTCCGCCGGGCCGGAGCGGATTGATCAGCAGGCGCCGGCCGTCGCCGGGGAAGAAGAACTCGGTCAGGTGAACGTGCCAGGAGCCCTTGGTCGTCCAGCCGATGAACTGCCCGGCCTTGCACTCGATCGCCTTTCTTCACGCGCGCATCGACGTGGCCGTAGCCGAAGTGGCCGATGCGGACGTTGCCGCGGACGCCCTGCGCGGTTGCCTCCTCGACGACGCCGCCCTCGATCGCGAAGACGCGGTGTGTCCGGCCGGCGGGTGCGCCCGCCTCGGGCTTGTCGTCGCGGACCGCGACGTCGACTCCCGTGTGGTAGATCGCGCCCGAGTCTCGGATCGGGCCGCGGATCGAGAAACGTGCCGCGGACCGGATGCTGCTCGTGCTGCGGCGAGACGGGCCAGCCGTGGAAGTCGTCGTTGTAGCGCTGCTGGAACGGAGGCATCTCGTTCGGAGAGTCTTACACGGCCGGGCGGCAGCAGCCCGAAGCGGCGCAGCGCGCCGGGAAGGTTCACCGGCATACCGGCGGAGTGCGTCCAGTTCCCGGCGACGGCGGTGACCGGAGCCGCGGGGTTCAGCTCCTTGATCCGCCGGAAGAGGAACGCGGAGTTGTGCGCCTGGTCGAGCACGACCTCGTCGGCCAGGCTCCAGAACATCTGCAGCGGCACCCGCGAGAAGGCAATTGCGCGGGCGTAGTTGATCGGACTGCGCCGCGCGTACGCTCCCGGGTAGCTCTCCGGCACGCCGCCGACCTCCCGGCGCGCCAGCTCCTGGAGGGAACGACCGTTGGAGAGGCGCGCGAAGTCGCGGTAGCGCCGCGCGAGATCCGTCGGCGAGTCGAGCGCCACGGCTCCCGCCAGGAGGGTGTTGTAGCGAGCGACCAGCAGGAGCGTTTCCTGGCCGCCCATGCTGCCGCCCATCGCGTAGACGCTGTGCGGCCGGATCCGCAGCCAGGGGAGCGTCGCCTTCGCCACGTACTGCATGTTCGCGAGATCGTCGATCTGCTCTCCCCATCCCCACGAGTGCAGCGGCAGCACCCGCCCGTGTCCCTCGGGGCTGATCACCGCGAACCGGCCCCGTGCCGGCAGGTTGCCCCAGAAGTTGAGGTTGGCGCGCCCTGTGATGCCCCGCCCGTGCGGCGAGATGATCAACGGGACGGGAGGATTGTTCGCCGGCCCGAGGTCGCCTGGTAACGCGATGTGGGCGTCTCGCGCGAGACCGTTGTGGGCGAGATAGCGAACAGTCCACACCCGAACGACGCCTGCTGGCGTGGCCACTGCGGATCAGCCGGAGAACATGCCGCTGACCAGACCGCGCCAGGTTATTGGGCCGACGATGCCGTCGGACGGCGTCCCGATGGCGGTCTGGAAGCCGCGTACGAACGCATCGGTCCGTGGGCCGAAGATGCCGTCGATCTGAACTCCGGGGCCTTCGCCGTTCGACTGGTCGTGGAACTTCATCACCTCCTGGAGCGCGCGTACGGCGTCTCCGGTGCTGCCCTTCTTGATCTGGACGACGAGCTTGGGCCAGGTCTGTGGCCCGACGATGCCGTCAGCGGCGAGGCCGCGGCTTTGCTGAAACGACTTGACAGCGGTCTCGGTGTTCGGACCGAAGATCCCGTCCACGGCAACGGGGTGGTTACGCGCGCGAAGAAGTTGCTGCAGCGGACGCACGGGGAAGATCTTGTCGCCGCGGCGGACCAGCGGCCAGGGGGCGATCGGATCGGTAGGCATGCGGCTTTCCTCTCAGACTCGAGCGATGTCCGGTCTCGGTGGCCGCGTGCCCGGAGTCGACAGAAGTTAATCGTCGATCTCTTACGGCAAGCGGCGGGTTTGCCTGGCCAGGCCCAACCTCGGCCTCACGCTGCGGTCGAAAGAAGCTCCGCATTCGCGAGGGACGCCTTATCTTCGCACTGTGGAATGGAACTGGCTCAAGCGGTACCGCACCTGGCAGGCGAGTCGGAAGGAATTTCTCTACCCGGAGAACTCCATCGAGCCCGAGCAGCGGGACGACAAGACGCCGCAGTTCGAGCCCGAGCCGGAGTCAACCGCCAGGCTCGAGAAGCCTGACCCCGACTCGTAGGCCGAGCGTCAGTCGCCCGTGTCGTACTTGAACGAGATCGAGAGCCGCACGCGGTAGCTCGTCACCTTGCCGTTCTCGATCGTCAGGTCCTGGCGGCTGACCTCGGCGATGCGCAGGTCGCGAACTGTCTTGGCGGCGGTCTCCACCGCGGTCCGGGCGGCTGCTTCCCACGACTCGGTGCTGACGCCGATCACCTCTGTGACCCGATAGACGCTGTCGGCCATGCTCCACTCCTTCCGCTTCGAGAACGACTCGCGGATGTTGTCATGCTGCGAGACTTGACGCGAGATGCATGAGGGGTCCGCCAGCGTCATCGAGGAGCTCCGCTCGCGCTACGGCACGCGCGTCTCCACGAGCGAGTCGGTGCTCGACCTGCACGGGCGGGACGAGTCCTACCACCCGTCGGCTCCGCCCGACGCCGTCTTCTTCGCCGAGTCGACCGAGGAGGTGGCGGACGTCGTCGGCGCCTGCGCGGCAGCGGGTGTTCCCGTGATCCCGTTCGGCGCCGGGACCTCGCTCGAAGGCCATGTCGGCGCGCTGCGCGGCGGGATCAGCATCGATCTCACCGGCATGACCAGGGTGCTCGAGGTCAACAGCTCGGATCTCGACTGCCGCGTCGAAGCGGGACTGACCCGGCTCGCGCTCGCGCAGCGCCTCGCACCGGAGGGCCTCTTCTTCGCCGTCGATCCGGGAGCCGACGCGACGATCGGCGGCATGGCCGCGACCCGCGCGTCGGGAACGACCGCAGTGCGCTACGGGACGATGCGCGAGAACGTCCTCGGCCTGACGGTCGTTCTCAGCGACGGCCGCATCATCCGGACGGGCGGCCGGGCGCGGAAGTCGGCGGCGGGCTACGACCTGACGCGGCTCTTCGTCGGCAGCGAGGGGACGCTCGGGGTGATCACCGAGGTGGCGCTCAGGCTCTTCGGCATCCCGGAGGTGATCGCGTCCGCGACCTGCGCGTTCGAGACGATCGAGGGCGCCGTCGACTCGGTGATCGAGACGATCCAGCTCGGCATCCCGGTGGCGCGGATCGAGCTCCTCGACGAGGTCCAGGTGCGAGCCTGCAACAGCTACTCGGGCACCGAGCTCCCGGAGGTGCCGACGCTCTTCATCGAGCTCCACGGCTCGGAGGCGGGGACGAAGGAGCAGGCTGAGGCGGTCGCGGAGATCGCCGGCGGGCACGGGGGAACGGGGTTCGCGTGGGCGACGAGCACCGAGGAGCGCAACGCGCTCTGGCGCGCGCGACACGACGCGTACTACGCGGCACTGCAGCTCGCGCCGGGCGCCAAGGGCTTCATCACCGACGTGTGCGTCCCGATCTCCCGCCTCGCGGAGTGCCTCGTCGAGACGAAGCGCGATCTCGACGCGTCGTTCCTGCAAGCGCCGATCGTGGGGCATGTGGGGGATGGGAACTTCCACGTCACGCTGCTCATCGATCCCGACGACGAGAGCCACGTCGCCGAGGCGCGCCGCCTGAACGGGCGGATGGTCGAGCGGGCTCTCGCGCTCGGCGGCACGACGACCGGAGAGCACGGCGTCGGCCACGGCAAGATCGCCTACGTCGAGCAGGAGCACGGCCCGGCGATCGACGTGATGAGGGTCGTGAAGGCGGCGCTCGACCCGCAGTCGATCCTCAACCCGGGAAAGATCTTCAGGGAGCGCGAGTAAGGAGATCGGCGCGCACGTCCTCGAGGCGTGGGAGCGTCTCCCAGTCGCCGGTGCCGGCCAGCGCACCCGCGGCGATCACGTTGCCGGCTCGCGCGCATTCCGCCGGGCTCCATCCTTCCAGCAGGCCGTAGACGAAGCCGGCTGCGAACGCGTCGCCGGCGCCGACCTCGTCGACGACCGACGCCGTCCGCGGCGGCGGCACCTCGACGCCGTCGACGATCGCGCCTCTTGCGCCGACGCGGATCACCGAGGGGACAGGGATCTCGCCGCCGGGCCAGAGGAGCTCGGCCTCGCCCTCGCCGCAGAGGTACCAGTCGACGTGCTCCAGAACCGCTTGCTGCCGTGCGGCCGCGGCCTCGGGCGTGTCCGGCAGCGCGGGGCGGAAGTTGGGGTCGAAGACGACCGTCGCGCCTCGCTCCTTTGCCCGCCGCGCGACGTCGAGAACGAGCTCGCGGGCGCTCTCCGAGATCGCCATCGTGATCCCGGTCAGGTGGACGACCTGCACGCCGTCGAGCGCCTCGTCCGGCACGTCGCCGACTCTGCAGTCGCGAGGCGGCCGAGCCGGCGCGGCGGTAGGTGACGTGCGACCGCCCGCCCGCGCGCCACTTGCAGAAGAGACCGGTCGGCGCGTCGTCGCGCAGCACCCAGCGCGTCTCGACGCCTTCGCCCGCGACGGCGGCGAGGATCAGGTCGCCGAACGGATCGCGGCCGAGCTTCGAGATCCACGCGACGTCGATGCCGAGCCGCGCCAGGGCGATCGCGAAGTTCGACTCGGCGCCCGCGAAGCGGAGCGTCAGCGGCATGCCGAGCCGCAACTCGCCGTCCTCCAGCGGGTCGAGCAGCGCCATCGACTCGCCGAGCGTCAGGACCCTCACGCCGAGGTCGTAGATCGCGATCCCGTTGTCGAGGTCGAAGAAGTGGAGCCGCCGCGTGTCGACGGCGACCTCGATCGGCGCGTCGACTGCCGGCCGGCGCTGTGTCTCGAGCCGCGCGATCACCACCGTGCGCCGCTCCATCGCCTCCGACTCGAGCCGCTGAAGCGCCGCAGCATCGACGTCGCCGGCGACCTCGCGTACCTCCTCGGTGAGCACCGGCTCGGCCGCGACCTCGAGGTGGACGAGGAACTCGGAGCCGAGCGCCTCGGTCGCGCGGACGGCGCCGCGGAGGCGCACACCGCCGTCGCCGTTCGCCTCGCGCAGGTGCTCCGGCCGGACTCCGAGGCCGATCGTGCGCCCGGCGTAGGCGCGCAGCCCCGGACGCTCGGCGACCGTCTCGGCGGGGATCGGCAGCTCCTGCTCACCGACCTTGACGGCGAGACCGCTGCCGCTCTCGGCGAGCTGCGCCTGCACGAGGTTCATCGGCGGGCTGCCGATGAAGCTCGCGACGAAGAGGTTCGCGGGCCGGTCGAAGACCACCTGCGGATCGCCGGTCTGCTGCAGCACGCCGTTGCGCATCACGGCGACGCGGTCGCCCATCGTCATCGCCTCCACCTGGTCGTGCGTGACGTAGATCGTCGTCACGCCCAGCTCGCGCTGCACCCGGGCGACCTCCGCGCGCATCTGCACGCGCAGGCGGGCGTCGAGGTTCGAGAGCGGCTCGTCCATCAGGAAGACCCGCGGCTGGCGCACGATCGCGCGGCCCATCGCGACGCGCTGGCGCTGGCCGCCGGAGAGCTGGCGCGGCTTGCGCTGCAGCAGGTCGGCCAGGCCGAGCGCCTGGCCGGCGCTCTCGACGCGGCGCCGGATCTCGGACTTCGGCGCGCGGCGCGCGCGCAGGCCGAAGGCGATGTTGTCGAAGACCGTCATGTGCGGATAGAGCGCGTAGTTCTGGAAGACCATCGCCACGTCGCGCTGGCGCGGATCGAGCTCGTTGACCGTCTCGTCGCCGATCGCGATCTCGCCGGCGGTGATCTCCTCGAGGCCGGCGACCATGCGCAGGGCGGTCGTCTTGCCGCAGCCGGAGGGCCCGACGAAGACCATGAACTCGCCCGCCTCGACCTCGAGCGAGAAGTCGTCGACCGCCGTGACGTTGTCGTAGCACCTTCGTCACGCGGTCGAACGTGACGGACGCGGGGGAGCCTGTGGAGGTGCTCACGAGGGGTGAGTATGCACCCGCGCGAGTTGTCATTACAACATACTTGCATTACATCGTCCGACCATGTTACGTTCGCCTCGCTTTCGGCCTCAGCCAAGGGAGCAGGAGGGAGAAACATGGACGACCGGGACGTGTTCGACGAGCTTCTCGCCGAAGAGCTCGAAGCGGGAATGTCGCGAGCGGACGTGCTCAAGCGAGGAGCCGCCGCCGGCGCAGGTGTCTACGGGCTCTCGGCGCTCTTCGGCGCCGGGGACCGCGCTGGCGGGGATGGAAGCGCGGTCGCTGACGCCGACCTTCTACCAGTGGATCTACGGGCTGTACCCCGACATCCCGAAGGCGATCAACAAGGACTACGCGAAGAACCACAAGCTCGACGCGAAGATCGCGCCGGTGCAGGGCTTCGGCATCGACCGCTTCGTCGCCGAGGCGAAGAAGAAGAAGAGCACGTGGGACGTGTACGTCGGCATGACGCCGTTCGTCGAGATGGGCGCCCTGATCGAGTCCGGCACGATCGAGCCCTGGGACAAGTACATCCCGAAGTCGGTGCTCGCCGACCTGATCCCGTCGATCCGGCAGGAAGCGACCTACAAGGGGCACATCTGGTCGTTCCCGTTCCTGCTCGACATCATCATCCAGGCCTGGAACGGCGAGCTCGTCAAGAACGCCGGGCTCGACCCGAACAAGGCGCCGAAGACCTGGGATGAGTTCATCGCGAACGCGAAGAAGGTCGTCAGCTCGAAGGCGGCGCCGTACGGTGCCGTGTTCGACGCGCACGGCTGGCGCTCGCTCGCGCCGATCGCCCACACGTTCAACACGAACGTCTACACGCCTGAAGGGCTGTTCGACTTCACGAACGAGGCCGTCGTGAACGCCCTCGAGATCATGAAGCGGCTGATGGAGGTCGCGCCGAAGAACATCCTCGAGGAGGGCAAGGTCGACGGCGGCGTGAACACGACGCCGGACGAGGAGGCATTCGCCGGACGTCAGGCGGCCTACTACGTCAAGTACCAGAACGCGCCGACACGCTTCGCCGGCACCTGGCCCGACCCGAAGGTGCTGCACATCGCCGGACTGCCGAAGGCGAGGAGCGGGGGCGGCACGGTGTTCTGGAACACGGGCGCGGCGCTCTTCAAGTACGGCGAGAACAAGCAGCAGGCCGCCGACTACATGAAGTTCCTGACCTACGACACGCGCATCTGGCAGCACGCGCTCGGCAAGGATGTCCGCGGCGCGTCCGGCCAGCTCTCCCCGTACCAGTCGCACTGGAAGAAGTGGGTGAAGTCGCCACCGCCCTGGATGGCCGACTGGGCGTTCACGGTTCGCAAGGAGCTCGCGACGAGCAAGGCGATCCGCACGCACAAGTTCGGCCTGACCCAGTTCGTGATCGGGAAGCCCGCGTGGGAGGCGTACCTGAAGGGCGACGAGAAGAATCCGAAGAAGGCGCTCGCGAAGGCAAAGGCCCTCGTGGCGGCCGAGGTGAAGAAGAGCCGGAAGGGGTAGCGATCTGTCCCCCGGAGCCGTGTTCCCTCCTAGGGTGAGGCGGCCGGGCGGTGGCTAGTAGAGCAGCCGCTGTCCGGCCGCCTTCCGGCTTTCACATCTTCTGGCGGTCGACGACCCGCTTCGTGCGGACGTGGCCGTACCTGATCCCGGCGCTCGTCTTCTTCGTCGGCTGGCAGCTGTGGCCGATCGTCCGGGCGCTCTGGATCTCGTTCACGAACTTCAGCTTCCTGCTCGACGACTCGCCGGAGTCGGCGAAGTGGATCGGGTTCGAGAACTACGTCAACGCTCTGCAGGACCCGCTCGTGCGCACCGGGCTCTGGCACGCGGCGATCTTCACCGCGATCTTCCTCCCGGGGATGGTGTTCCTGCCGATGGTCATCGCGGTGCTGGTCGACCGCGTGCGCAACCAGAAGGTCGCGAGCACCTACCGGCTCATCCTGCTGCTGCCGGCGATGATTCCCGGCCCGCTGATCTTCATCCTCTGGGTGTGGATGTACTCGAACGGGATCGGCCCGATCAACTACGTCCTCGTCGACGTCCTCCACGTCTACGACCTCACGAACCAGCCGACGTGGCTCGGCTCGACGAACACCACCTTCATCTCACTGGCGCTGATGGAGTGGTGGTGGGGGCTCGGCTTCCACACGATGTTCTACCTCGCCGGCCTCTCGACGATCCCGAAGGAGCTGTACGAGTCGGCGCGCGTCGACGGCGCGAGCGAATGGCGCATCTTCTGGCGGATCACGTTCGCCCGGCTGCGGCCGATCCTGCTCGTGCTCGTCGTGCTGCGCTTCGGCACGGCGTACGCGCTGATCGACGAGTACATCCTCACCGGCGGGTTCGACCGCTCGAAGCCGACGTACACCTGGACGGTCTACATGTGGGACACGGCCTTCCAGGTCGGTGACCAGAACCGCGGCTACGCGGCTGCGATCGGGTGGATCGGCACGATCGGGATGCTCGCCGTCGTGCTCTGGCTCTTCTACGCGTTCAGGAACCGCGACTGATGGCGACGCGCGTGGAAGCCGAGCCGATCGCCGCCACCCACAGGCGGCGGCGGCCGCGCGGCAGGCGGTTCCCCTGGGGCTCGATCGTCAAGCACGGGATCCTCCTCGTCTTCTGCGTGATCATCCTCTTCCCGATCTTCTGGGTCTTCCTGCTCTCGATCAAGTCGCTGCCCGACGCGTACACGAACCACATCTGGCCGAACCACTTCGACTTCAGCTCCTACCGCACAGCGTTGACGGCGATCGACACGCTGCCGCAGAACATCGAGAACAGCATCATCCTCACGCTCTCCACGATGGTGATCACGACCACGATCGCTGTGCTCGCCGGCTACGCGCTCGTGCACCTGCCGACGCCGGGGAAGCGGCTCGTGCTGGCGATCCTCGTCGCGTCGCTCTTCGTCCCGAGCCGCGTCACGGGCCTGATCTCGATCTGGGAGATCCAGGACCGGCTCGGGCTGATCAACTCGACCTGGGGGCTGCTCCTCCCGTACCAGACGCTCGCTCTCGCGGTGAGCATCTTCATCATGCGCGGCGTCTTCGAGACGATCCCGAGAGAGCTGCCCGAATCGGCGCGAGTCGACGGCGCAAGCTCGTTCATGATCCTGCGCCGCATCATGCTCCCGCTCGTCCGCAACGGCGTGATCGTCGTCCTGATCACGAACTTCATCGCGGCGTGGGGGGAATGGCTGCTCGCGAACACGCTCACCAACGACCAGGACAAGCGGACGCTGACGGTGGTGCTCGCGTCGGCGAACGCGGGCTTCGGCCAGTGGCTGTGGCCGACGATGGCGGCGATGTTCGTCGTCGCGATCCTGCCCGGCCTGATCGCGTTCATCATCGTGAACCGCTGGTACATGCGCGGGCTGCAGGAAGGAGCGCTGAAGGGGTGAGTCGCCTCTCTGGCAAGCGGGCGGTCGTGACCGGCGGCGGCTCTGGGATCGGGCGCGCGACCTGCCGGCGCTTCGCGGCGGAGGGTGCGGCGGTCGTGGTCGCCGATCTGCTCGGCGAGTCGGCCGAGGAAGTGGCTGCCGAGATCGGCGGCTCGGCGGTGCAGGCGGACGTCACCGTGGCCGCGGACGTCGCGCGGCTGGTCGACGTTGCAGGCCGGATCGACGTGCTCGTCAACAATGCCGGCGGCGGCTTCGCCGACGACGTGCTCGAGATCAGCGAGGAGGAGTGGGACGGGGACCTCACCCTCAACCTCAAGTCCGCATTCCTGTGCTCGAAGGCCGTCCTGCCGGGGATGATCGAGCAGGGCTCGGGGGTGATCGTGAACATCTCGTCCGTGAACGGGATCGCCTTCTTTGCGAACGAGCCGTACAGCGCCGCGAAGGCCGGCTTGATCAGCCTCACGCGCAGCATGGCCGTCCGTTACGGCAAGCATGGGATTCGGGTCGTCGCGATCGCGCCCGGCACGATCCGCTCGCCCATCTGGCAGGAGCGCGTGGACAAGGAGCCGGCGATCTTCGAGCGGCTCGTTCGCTGGTACCCGCTGGGCCGGGTTGGTGAGCCCGAGGACGTGGCGAACGCAGCCGCCTTCCTCGCCTCCGACGACGCGTCGTGGATCAGCGGCGACGTGCTCCGGGTCGACGGCGGGCTGCTCGCCGGCAACGCACAGATGGCGCGCGAGCTCGTCGCCAACTTCTCGCCCGACGACGAGACGTAATGCTCGACGTCCTGATCAGCGGCGGACGCGTGATCGACGGCGCCGGCAATCCCTGGTACCGCGCGGACGTCGGCATCGCGGGCGACCGGATCGCGGCCGTCGGCCGCGTCGACGAGCCGGCCGAGCGCGTGATCGATGCCGACGGCCTCTTCGTCTGCCCGGGCTTCGTCGACATGCACACGCACTCCGACCTGCAGCTGCTCGTGAATCCCCGGCACGAGGCGAAGGTGCAGCAGGGCGTGACGCTCGACGTGATCGGCCAGGACGGGCTCAGCTACGCGCCGGTCACGGACGAGGTGCTCGAGCAGCTGCGCGGACAGCTCGCCGCCTGGAACGAGGATCCGCCCGGGTTCGACTGGAGCTGGCGGACGGTCGGCGAGTACCTCGACCGGCTCGACGCCGACGGGATCGCGATCAACGCGGCCTATCTCGCGCCGCACGGGACGATCCGGATGATCGCGATGGGCACCGACGACCGGGCGCCCACCGCCGACGAGCTGGCGCACATGAAGCGGCTGCTGGCCGAGGCGCTCGAGCAGGGCGCCGTCGGCCTGTCGACGGGACTGACCTACACGCCGGGGATGTACGCCGACGACGACGAGATCGTCGCGCTGCTCGAGGTCGTCCGCGAGCACGGCGGCTACTACACGCCGCATCACCGCAACTACGGGAAGCACGCGCTCGAGGCCTATGCCGACTGCATCGAGATCGCGCGCCGCTCCGGCGTGCCCCTGCACCTCGCGCACGCGCATCTCGGCTACGAGATCAACAAGGGACGCGCACCCGAGCTGCTGGCGATGATCGACCAGGCGCGAGACGACCGGATCGAGGTCACGCTCGACACCTATCCGTATCTCGCAGGCTCCACGTACCTGCACGCGTTCCTGCCGAGCTGGATGCACGTCGGCGGCAGCGCGGCCACGCTCGAGCGGCTACGTGACCCGGCACTGCGCGAGCGCCTGCGCGTCGAGATCGAGGACGAGGGCTCGGACGGCTTCCACGAGATCCCGATGGACTGGTCGGTGATCGTCGTCGATGGACGCCCGGTCTCGGAGTCCGCGGCGGCGGCGGGCGCTCGTCCGATCGACTACGTCTGCGACCTTCTCGTGGAGCGGAACCTCGGCGTCTCGTGCATTGCCCATACAGGCAACGAGGAGAACGTGCGCACGACGATGGCGCACTGGTCGCACACCGTCGGCAGCGACGGGATCATCGTCGGCGACCGGCCGCACCCGCGCGGCTGGGGGACGTTCCCGCGGTACTTCGCCGTCTACGTGCGCGAGCTCGGGATCCTCACGTGGGAGCAGGCGGTGCGGAAGATGACCTCGCTACCGGCGCAGCGGCTCGGTTTTCCCGACCGCGGCCTCCTTCGCCCCGGCATGGCCGCCGACGTCACCTGCATCGATCCCGAGACGATCCGCGACACGGCGACCTACGACGACCCTCGCCTCCAGCCGGAGGGGATCCCGTACGTGCTCGTGAACGGCGTCGTCGTGGTCGACGACGGACGGCACACCGGCGCGCTCGCCGGCCGGGCGCTGCGGGCGGGGAACGTGGCCGCTCCCCGCCCGCACTGAGATTCGGCTACGCGCCCGGGTTCGGTGCGTTCGGATCCGTCTGCCAGAGACCGAACTTGTTTCCCTCGGTGTCCGTGCAGGTCGCGAACCAGCCCATCGACGGCACCGGCATCCCCTCGCCGGCCTCGCCGCCGAGCTCCTTGACACGAGCGATCCCGGTATTGATGTCGTCGACGTCGAAGTACACGCGGGCCCCGCGCTCGTCGCCCTCGGCGCCGTAGATCGCGCCGCCCTGGTTGTCCGAGAACCGGGTCATGAGGTACTCGCTCGGCCCGGGATACGACTCGAAGTTCCAGCCGAAGAGCGAGCCCCAGAACTCACTGGCCTTCGCGGTGTCGCCCGCAGGAAACTCGACGTGAACCATCTGGCCTGCCATCCGTTCTCTCCTCTCGTCGCTTCTGGCGGAAGCACAGCCCCGCCCTTCATTCAACAAGACGAAGGAGGCGCCGCGAAATCGACACTCGGTGCTTCGGCGCTCTTGAATTCCACGTCGAAGGGCGCGATACTCGGCGCCCGCCAGGAGGGAGAGGGAAGTGATGACACGGACGCGATTGCGGACTCTTGCCGCAGCTCTCCTCGTGAGTCTCGTCGTCGTGCCGCTCACGGCGAGCGCCGAGAGCGCGGCCGTCTCCTCGCGCGCAACCGTGAAGGTCGCCTTCAACAAGAAGCTGAAGAAGTCGATCCTCGTCGACGGCCGCGGGCTGACGCTGTACATGTACGCCGCCGACACTCCGGGCGAACCGGCCTGTTACAACGATTCCACGTACCACTGCTCCAAGGCCTGGCCCCCGCTGTTGACCACGGGCGCTCCACAGGGACAAGGAGTCAAGGCCGCGCTGCTGGGCGTGGTCAAGCGCAAGGGAGGCGGCGTCCAGGCCACCTACAACGGCCACCCGCTCTACACCGACGCGGGCGCGAAAGCCTTCGGGCTCGTTGCCGACAAGAAGCCGGGCGACGTGAACGGGCAACGCTTTCTCGGCGTCTGGTTCGTCCTCTCGCCCAAGGGGACGCCGATCAAGCACTGACGTCCTACGTGAGGGCGGCGCGAATCCAGTCCAGCGCGTCAAGCCGCATGAGGCCGTAGTGGTAGAAGTCCACGCGCCGCAGTCCGCGGTCGCGGGCCAGGTCGACCTTCGCCCGCAGGCCCTCGGCCGAGTCGCAGTCGGGGGTCGACGGCCGGAAGATGACGGAAACGGCGTCCTGGCCGTACGTCTCCAGGTCGCGCGCGACCCAGGCTGGGTCGGCGGCATAGCCCATCGCTTGCAGGCCGTCGCAGGCGGCCGCGACCGCCTGCACGTCGATGCCCAGCTGCCAGGCGATCGTCGGCGACGGGTCGCCGGTGGGCCGGCCGTCGGCGTAGCCCTTGACCGCGCCCGAGAGCTCGATGAACTCGAACGGCGTCTCGCCTGCCGCCTCGGCCACCTCGGCGACGAGGGAGGTCACGACCTGCTCGCGCACCCGCGCGTACTCGTCGCGCTCGGGCTCGCCGCCGGGGTCGTCGCCCGCGAACGCCCGCTCGATCGCCTCGCGCGCCTCGCGGCGGACCGCATCGCCGTCGACGCCGGCCGCCCGCGCCGCCGCGAGGCAGTGCTCGCAGAAGCAGAGGCCGAGGAGATACCGCACCCGCGAGCTGAGCGGCACGAAGTAGCGCTCGTGCGCGTAGCCGTGCTCGAGGCTCAGGTAGTGGAGCGCCTCCGAGCAGATGCCCGCGACACCGAGCGCCGCGATGTCGGCCGCGAGCGCGCGTGCGTAGGCGCGGGCGTCGGGATTCGCCGGGCAGAGCTCGGTCACGTACCGGTCGCCGAACGCGTTCTCGGGCGCGCACTCGGGGTGCGCCGCGGCGAGCGCACCGTTGTGGAGGAACACCGTCCACGCCCGAACGGCGAGCCCGCGCCGCTCGGCGGCGGCGATCGCCTCGGGCAGGGCACCGGCCGCCTCGCTCACCGGCGGCTGCAGACGCTGCGTACGGAGCGCCGGCCCGGGCGGGAAGAAGACGGCGCCGCCCTCGAGGAACCGCACCCTGCGGACCGGGTTGTGCGGGAAGACGTCGCGGCCCTCGTGGTAGGCGGCCGCCACCGTGATCCCGCCGAGGCCGCCGCGTCGTTCGACGTTGTCGAGCACGGTCTCGATCCCCTCGTCCGCGAGGTCGGTCGCGAAGCAGAAGATGGAACGAGTCCACGGCTAGCGGGAGAGCCAGCCGCCGTCGACCGGCAGCGTCACGCCCTGCACGTAGTCCGAGGCCGCCGAGGAGAGAAAGACGACGGCGCCGCCCATGTCCGCGGGCTCGCCCCAGCGGCCGGCGGGGATGCGGACGTTGATCTGCTCCGTCCGCTCCGGATCGTCGCGCCAGATACGGGCGTTCAGAGCCGTCTTGACGTAACCCGGCGCGATCGCGTTCACGTTGACGCCGTGCGGCGCCCACTCGTTCGCGAGCGCCATCGTCAGCTGCGAGACGCCGCCCTTGCTCGCCGCGTACGACGGAATGCGAAACCCGCCCTGGAAGCTCATCACCGACGCGACGTTCACGATCTTGCCGCTGCCCTGGGCGACCATCATCCGGCCGGCGAGCTGGCAGAGCTCGAAGGTCGCCGTCAGATTCACCTCGATCACCTCGTCCCAGTCGGTGAGGTCGTGGTCGACCGAGTCGGAGGCGCGGCCGATCCCGTGTGAGTTGACGAGGATGTCGAGCCCTCCCAGTCCGTCGACTGCCTCCTCGAAACCGCGGAGCAGCTCTTCGCGATCGGTGAGGTCTGCGCGCACTGCGATGCCTCCAAGCTCGGCCGCCGCCTCGTCGGCGCTCTCCGAGCGGCCGAGCACGGCCACGTGTGCGCCCGCGTCGACGAGGGCGCGGGCGATGCCGCGCCCGATCCCACCGCCGCCGCCCGTCACGAGCGCGCGGCGTCCGGTCAGGTCGAAGGGGCCGGCCATGGTGTGGCGTCGCGGGCGCCGAGCTCGGCGAGGATCCGTGCCGTCTCGAGATAGGACTCCTCGACGAGCTCGACCATCCGGTCGGGCTCCGGCACGCGCTCGAGCTCGACCGAGACCGTGCCCGTGTAGCCGGTGTCGAGGATCGCCTGCAGGTACTCCTTGATCGGCGTCACGCCCCGGCCGGGCGGCATGTCGCCGTGCACCTTGCCGTCGCAATCGGAGACGTGCACGTGGCCGATCATCCCTGTGAGCACCGCGACGTCGTCGAACGACGCACCGGAGAGATGCAGGTGCGAGACGTCGGCATTCGCCTTGACGGCGGGATGGTCGGTGAGGCGGATCAGATCGGCGAGCTCGTGGACGCTGTTCGCGACGGCGTGCTTGAACGGCTCGAGCTCGATCGCCAGCTCGATCCCCTGCGGCTCGGCGTGCTCGGCGAGCTCGCGGAGGTTCTCGGCGACGAGCCCGAAGATCTGCTCCTTCGAGAACACCTGCAGGTCGCAGTAGTACTCGCCGACGACGAGCAGCACGTTCCGGCCGCCGAAGTACGCCTGCTGGTCGATGTACGCCTTGCAGCGGTCGAGCGTGAAGCGGCGCACGGAGGGGACGAAGTCGACCAGGCCGAGCGCGATGCAGACAGCGGAGCGGATCGGCAGCCCGAGCTCCTCGCAGGTCTCCTTGATCGCGCGGCGCTCCTCGTCGCTCGTCGTCAGCGGATCCTCGAAGACGTCGTAGCTGTCGAAGCCGATCTCCTTCGTCTTCGCGATTCCCTCCAGCACCCCGAGCGAGGTTCCGTGCCAGGCCGAGCCGATCAGCCCGAGCTCGAGGGCGTTCGCCATCAGTCGGCGACGTGGGCGGCGCGGGCGCCTGCCAGGTCGCCCGTCTCGGAGGGGCGGAAGAGCTCCGTCTCGAAGCGGCTGCGATCCCCCCGGTGCAGGCCGATGAAGTACTCGATCGGGCGGCCGTCCTCGAGATAGGTGACGCCGCTGAAGGCGAGCACGGGCGATCCCTGGGGCACGCCGAGGTGATGCGCGACCTCGGTCGTCGCGGCGCGTGCCTCGATCGCGCGTGTCCCGCGATGGAGCTTGAGGCCCAGCTCCCGCTCGTACGTCTCGAAGAGCGAGCGGTCGCTCATGTCGAGCTCCAGGATCGGCGCGCAGATCGAGTGGGGCATGTACGCGGTCGTGACGACGAGCGGCTCGCCGCGGAGGAACCGCAGGCGCTCGAGCAGCACGATCTGCTCCGACGCCGGCAGCTCGAGCATCGCAGCGACGTGCGGCGAGACGGGCTCCACCTCGAGCCGCAGCACCTTCGTCGCCAGCCGCTCGCCGCGGGCGCTGAGGTCCTCGTGGAGGCTCGTCAGCGACTGCGCGACGAACTCCGACACCTTCGGCTGGGCGACGAAGGTCCCTTTTCCTTTCATCCGCGTGACCAGTCCTGTCCGCTCCAGGTCGCTCAACGCCTGGCGGACGACGGTCCTGCTCACGTCGTAGCGCTCACAGAGAGACGCCTCCGTCGGGATCTGCTCACCGGCTGTGAGCACGCCGCCGGCGACTGCACTCTCGAGCAACTGGCGCAGCTGGTAGTAGAACGGGACCGGGGAGGCCTTGTCGATCGTGCCCGCGATCCCGGTCATGCCGTGGGCCGCAGCCGCTGTCTCGCTCACGAGGATATTGTAATTACAACATGCTTGCATTACAACATCGCCCGGGGTAACGTCGGGCGATGCTCGAGGCGAACGTGCTCGGCCCCGGCTCGCTGATCGGAATCGTGCGGTTCCACGAAGGCGGCGACGTCCCAGGGGCGATGGCTGCGCTCGTCCGCGGCGGGATCGAGCAGGTCGAGGTGACCATTGACACACCCGGCGCTCTCGACGCGGTGGCGGGCGCTGCCGGAGAGGGCAGGACGGTCGGCGTCGGCACCATCGTCGACTCGGAGCAAGTGCGTGCCGCAGCCGCGGCGGGCGCCCGATTCGTCGTCAGCCCCGGTCTCGTGCCGGAGGTGATCGAGACCGCACTCGAGCTCGGGCTCGAGCCGATGCCGGGTGTCTTCACGGCGACCGAGATCCTGACCGCGACCGCGGCCGGAGCGCGCGTGATGAAGCTCTTCCCTGCCTCGAGCGGCGGGCCGTCCTACCTGCGGGCGCTGCGCGGCCCCTTCCCGACGATCGCGATCATCCCGACGGGCGGTGTCCGGATCGAGGAAGTCCAGGACTACCTGCGGGCGGGCGCGACGGCGATTGCGCTCGGAAGCGAGCTCGTCGGCCGCGTCGCGCCCCAGTCGGACGCCGATCTGGAGTGGATCGCAGCTCAGGCTGCCCGCGCTGCCGCGGCCGTGCGCGACGGAGTGCTGTCCACGCAGGCGAGCGTCTGATGCAGCTCTCCGAGCTCGAGACGCCTGTGCTGACCGGCGATCTCGATGCGATCGAACGGAACGTCTTCCGGATGCAGGCCTACTGCGACGAGCACGGAGTCGCGTTGAGGCCGCACATCAAGACGCACAAGCTGCCAGAGCTCGCGCGCCTGCAGGTGAAGGCGGGAGCGGTCGGGATCACCTGCCAGAAGCTCGGCGAAGCCGAGGTGATGGCCGATGCGGGCTTCGACGACATCCTGCTCTCGTTCCCCCTCGTCGGTGCCGCGAAGGCGGAGCGGCTGGCGGCGCTGGCGGAGCGGGTGAAGATGACGGTCGTCGGCGACTCGGCGGAGGTCGCGCTGGGCCTCGCGCCGGTGCTCGCCCGGCACGTGCTCGAGGTCGACTTCCTGGTCGAGTGCGACACCGGGCTGGGACGGACCGGCGTCCAGAGCCCGCAGGAGGCCGCCGAGCTGGCCGAGCTCGTCGACGGGCTGCCGGGGCTGCGCTTCGCCGGGCTGATGACCTATCCGTCGCTGCCCGAGACGGCGGAGTGGCTGCTGGCAGCGCGCGATGCCGTCGAGGCGCGCGGCCTCTCGGTCGGCCGGGTCAGCGGCGGCGGCACGCCGACGGCCGACCACACCCACGAGCTCGGCGTCGTCGACGAGCTCCGCGTCGGCACCTACATCTACGGCGACCGCGCCTGCATCGCCAACGGCTCGGTGCCGCTCGAGGACTGCGCGCTGCGGGTCGTCGCGACGGTCGTCAGCCGGCCGACACGTGAGCGGGCGATCATCGACGCCGGCTCGAAGACGCTGACGTCTGATCTGGCCATCGGAGCGACCGGCCACGGCCTGCTCGTCGAGTTCCCGGACGCGGAGGTGTACGCGCTGAACGAGGAGCACGGCTACGTCGACGTGAGCCGTTGCGAGCCTCCGCCCGAGATCGGAGACCGCGTCACGATCGTCCCCAACCATGCTTGCACGACCGCGAACATGCACGACGAGATCGTGATGCACCGCGGCGGCGAGATCGTCCAGACGCTGCCCACCGCGGCGCGTGGAAAGGTGAGGTGAGAGATGAAGGAAGCGATCCAGCCGGAGGGCGTTGCACGTCCCGCGGCGCCCTACTCGCCGGTCGTCGTCAGCGGCGACCTCGTGTACACGGCAGGTCAGGTCGGATTCGACGAGACCGGGCAGCTCACGGCCGACGACATCACGGGCCAGACAACGAAGGTGTTCGAGAACCTCCTGGCGTGCCTCGGCGCCGCCGGCTGCGGCCCGGCCGATGTGATCAAGGTCAACGCCTACCTCACCGACCTCGGCGACTTCCCCGGCTTCAACGACGTCTACCGGACGGTCTTCCAGGAGCCGTATCCGGCCCGCACGACGGTCGGGGTCAGCCTCCCGGGCGGGATCCTCGTGGAGGTCGAGGCGGTGGCGCGCAAGCCCGGGTAGGGCGCCGCACACAGTTTCCTGACAAGTAGTTGCTACCGTGACAACACGGAGAGCCATCCGGCCCCGTGGAGATCTAGCTTCTCGTTCCTCCTTTTTAGGTTGTTCGAGGTCAGTTGCGTCTCGAACATGCTCGTCAATCAAGGAGTCGAACACGTGTCACAGTCATTCCAGGAGCTCGGCGTCAGCGCGCCCGTCATTCGTGCGCTCGAGACAGCCGGGATCACCCATCCATTCGCCGTCCAGGGGCTCGTGCTCCCGGACGCGCTCGCCGGACTCGACATTCTCGCCGAGTCGCCGACCGGCTCGGGCAAGACGCTGGCCTTCAGCGTTCCGATCGTCGAGCGCACGGCCGGCTCGAACTCGCGCCCCGGCGCACTCGTCCTCGTGCCGACGCGCGAGCTGGCGATCCAGGTCGCCGCTGACATCCGCCCCCTCGCGAAGGCCAAGGGCCTCCGCGTCGAGGTCGTGTACGGCGGCGCACCGATCGGGGCACAGATCAAGAAGGCCCGCGACGCTCACATCCTCGTCGCGACCCCCGGCCGGCTGCACGACCTGATGGACCGGCGCGCGGTCAGGCTGAACGACGTCCGCATCCTCGTCCTCGACGAGGCCGACCGGATGCTCGACATGGGGTTCAAGCCGCAGGTCGACCGCATCCTTCGCAGCGTCCCGGACAACCGGCAGACGATGCTCTTCTCGGCCACCTTCGACGGAGCCGTCGCCGAGCTCGCCCGCGCCTACACCGTCAAGGCCTCGCACGTGCGGGCCGAGGCTCCCGCCGAGGCACAGCGCGGCGAGATCGACCACACGTTCGTCGCCGTCACCGCCGAGGACAAGCTCGACCGCCTCGTCGAGCAGCTCCGCGGCGATCGCGGCCTCGCGCTCGTGTTCGTGCGGACGAAGCACGGCGCCGACAAGCTGGCCCGCAAGCTCGATCGCCAGCACAACATCAAGGCGGTCGCGATGCACGGCAACCTCTCGCAGAGTCAGCGCGAGCGCGCACTGGCGCAGTTCGAGTCAGGCCGCGTCTCGACGCTCGTCGCCACGGACGTTGCCGCCCGCGGCCTCGACGTCGACGACATCACGCACGTGATCAACTTCGATCCGCCGCAGGGCGACAACGACTACGTCCACCGCGTCGGCCGCACCGGCCGGGCCGGTCGCAGCGGCACGGGTGTCACGCTCGTGCTGCCCGATCAGCGCGGCGACGTCGGCCGTCTCGCGACGCGACTCGGCCACGGCAAGCAGTTCGGCGACTCGGGCATGTCGGTCTCGACGCGGTCGGTCGGCCGGTCGAGTAACGGCAACAACGGCCAACGACGCCGCAAGCGCCGCTAGTACCCTGCGGGCCATGTCGATCGGCCCGCAGAATCGCATCACCGACGAGGTCGCCGAGCAGCTGAAGGCAGCCACGGAGCTGCTGGAAGCGGTCGTTCGCGACCGCAGCCTGCTCGCGGCGTTGTCGGAGGAGGAACGTACCCGGTTGCTTTCGGCGGCCGGGGACGTCTTCAATCCCGACCTCGTCGCCCGGCGCCAGTGGGGCAAGACGATGAAGCGCCAGCAGAAGGCGGCGAAGCTCCAGCGCGACGAGAACGTGCTCGCGGAGACCGGGATCCGGGTGCTGCGCGAGAAGCCGGTGTTCACGACGCCGAACGTCTTCCCGCCGGCGGAGTTCGAACAGGCGGAGGTGGACGACGAGCCGGAGTTCCGCGAGGTCGTCGAGCCGCAGCACTGCTACGTCTGCAAGCAGCTCTACCGCGACATCCATCCGTTCTACGACCAGCTGTGTCCCGCGTGCGGCGACTTCAACTACGCCAAGCGCACGGAGACCGCAGACCTCACGGGTCGCGTGGCGCTCCTGACGGGTGGGCGCGTGAAGATCGGGTATCAGGCCGGGATCAAGCTGCTGCGGGCGGGCGCGCAGCTCATCGTCACCACGCGCTTTCCACGCGACGCGGCGAACCGCTACGCGCAGGAGGCCGACTTCGACGAATGGGGCGACCGGCTCGAGGTCTTCGGGCTCGATCTGCGCCACACGCCGAGCGTCGAGGCCTTCTGCACGCACCTGAACTCGACCCGCGACCGCCTCGACTTCATCGTCAACAACGCCTGCCAGACCGTTCGCAGGCCGGCCGAGTTCTACCGGCACATGCTCGAAGGCGAACGAGAGGCCGAGCGCGCCCCGGCCGAAGTGCGCGCGCTGCTGGGCTCATTCGAGGGCATCCGCCGGACGCAGATGCTTCCCTCCGGCGATGCCGAGTTGATGCCGAAGAGCGACCTCTTCCCCGAGGGACGCCTCGACCAGGATCTGCAGCAGGTCGACCTGCGCGAGCGCAACTCGTGGCGGTTGCTGCTCGCCGAGGTGTCGTCGGTCGAGCTCCTGGAGACGCAGCTCGTCAACGCGGTCGCGCCGTTCGTCCTCAACGCACGGCTGAAGCCGCTGCTGCTGCGGACACCGGACCGCGACAAGCATGTCGTCAACGTGTCCGCGGTCGAGGGGCAGTTCTACCGCCGCTTCAAGACGACGCGCCACCCGCACACGAACATGGCCAAGGCCGCGCTGAACATGATGACCCGCACCTCCGCCGCCGACTACTACGCGGACGGGATCCACATGAACAGCGTCGACACCGGTTGGGTGACCGACGAGGATCCGGTGCAGATCGCGGAGCAGAAGACGGCCGAGCACGGGTTCCGGCCGCCGCTCGACATCGTCGACGGCGCGGCGCGAATCGTCGACCCGATCATCGACGGCTTCAACACCGGCGAGCACGTCTGGGGCCAGTTCCTGAAAGACTTTCGCCCGACCGACTGGTGAGCGACATGGCCCGTGATCAGGACGTGAACGTCGTCGGCGGCGAGCTGCTGCCGTGCTCGACCGACCCCCTGACGGGCTTCTATCGCGACGGCTGCTGCTCGACGGGCGAGGACGACATCGGCAGCCACACCGTCTGTGCGGTGATGACCGAGGAGTTCCTCGCCTTCAGCCGTGCGGCGGGAAACGACCTCTCGACTCCGCGGCCGGAGTGGGGCTTCGAAGGACTGAAGCCCGGCGATCGCTGGTGCCTCTGCGCCGCGCGCTGGCTGGAGGCGCACGAAGCCGGCCAGGCGCCGGAGGTGGTTCTCGGGGCAACGCACGTGCGGGCGCTCGAGATCGTGCCGATCGAGGCGCTGACCGCCCGAGCGGTCGCGCCAGACATCGCCTAGGGCTACCGGCTGCGCGGATCGAGCTGCTCGACGTAGTCGCCCGCGTCGCCGGTCTTCCGCACGACCCAGTACGTCTCTTCCTCGACCACCAGGTCCTCGACTTCGGGCGTGTAGTGATCCGGTAGCACGACGAATTGCTTGGCGTCCGCGCGTACCGCTTCGTAGGTCGCGAGTGGAAGGACTACCCGGAAGGTGCAGTCGGCGTTCGCGCACTCGCAGAGGAACTCGTACGGGACGTTCGGGCCGAGCTGGTGTGCCGCGTCCTCGATCCGCTCGTTCACTTCGCGAAAGAGCGACTCGTTCTGCGCGAGCCTTTGTTCACGGGCGTCCATGCCTTAGGTTCAACGCAGGCGGGCTGGAAGGAGTTCCGAGGCCGGCCGCTCGGCTCGCGGCCGTAGACTCGCTCGATGCTGTTCACTCCGGAGGCGCACGAGCCGCTTGCGGACGAGCCTTGGAGCGCTGAAAGGGCACGGACGGCGATCGCCGCCATCGCCGCCGACGCGGAGAGTGCGTTCGACGACGGCTGGTCGATGCACCCAAAGGACGTGGAGAAGGACGACGACCCGGCGTCGCGGTTCCGGACCGTGTATCTCGGAGGTGCGGGTGTCGTGGCTGCGCTCGACCGGCTCGCGCGGCGGGGCTTCGTCGAGTTGCGCCGGGACTACGTGCCGTATCTGGAGCAATCGCTCGACGCTCCGCCCGACTTTCCGGCTGACGACGCCGAGCGCAGCCTCTGGATGGGCGAGACGGGCATCCGGCTCGTGCTCCAGCGGCTCGCACCATCGCAGGGCAATCTCGAGCGACTGGGAGAGCTGATCGCGGCGAACGAGCGAGATGAGCGGTGCGAGCTGATGTGGGGCAGTCCCGGCACGATCCTGGCGGGCCGCGAGCTGGGACTCGACGTGGCGGCGAGTATCCAGTGGTTGCAGGGGCAGCGCGATGCGGACGGCCTGTGGACGCAGCACCTCCATGGGCACAGCGGTCGCGGCCTCGGTCCGGCACACGGGTTCGCAGGCTGTGCGCTCGCGCTCGGCGGCGACGCCGCCGGCGTCTCGGAGACGCTCCAACCGTTCGCCGTCGAGGAGGACGGGCTCGTCAACTGGCTTCCGTACGCCGGGATGACGCAGCTCGACGCACACCGCGACGGCCAGATCCGCATGCAGTGGTGCCACGGCGCGCCGGGGATCGTTGCGACGCTCGGCGACATGCTCGACGAGGAGCTTGCAGTCGCGGGAGCCGAGCTGACGTGGCGCGCCGGCCCGCTGCGGAAGGGCGCAAGCCTCTGCCACGGCACGGCCGGGAACGGCTACGCGTTCCTCACGCTGCTCGCGCGCACGGGGGACGAACGGTGGCTCGCGCGAGCACGCGCGTTCGCGATGCATGCTGCCGCTCAGGTGGGGCACAGCCGGTCGGAGTACGGGCGCGGCCGCCAGACGCTCTGGACGGGCGACCTCGGCACGGCCCTCTACCTCGCCGACTGCGTCGACGGTGAAGGACAGCTACCGCTTCCGTAGCGGGAAGCGGCTCGTGCGATGAGTTCTGAGGCCCCCACCGGTCTGTAGCGGAAAGGGTCGATTCCACAAAGGAGGCGGTTGCGGTGACGGAAGCACGTTCTTGGCCGAGCGGTATCAGCGCCATCACAGCGTTCGTCGAGGACTTGGACGCTGCCAAGCGGTTCTACGTCGAAGTCTTCGGCCTGCCGGTGGCGTACGAGGACGACGCCTCGGCCGTGTTCAACTTCGGGAACACGGTCATCAACCTGCTGAAGACCGAGGCCGCGCACGATCTGATCGACCCTGCAGCGGTCGCAAGCCGTGACGCCGGAGCCCGGATTCAGTTCACGATCGAGGTGGACGACGTCGATGCCATGTGCGCACAGTTGGCCGAACGTGGGGTGGAGCTGCTGAACGGCCCGATGGATCGGCCGTGGGGAATCCGAACCGCGAGCTTCCGCGATCCCGGCGGCCACATCTGGGAGATCGCCCGCTAGCCGGCTGACTTCTTAGGAGACTCTCAGCCTTCTCTGGTTAGGTACGACGATGGCCTGGATCAAGCGACTGTTTGCGGCTGGGAGCGCCGGCAACGAGCAGCTGACCGCGATGGTGGCGGCTGTCCTCGTCTTGCTGCTCGCGATCGAAGGGGCGACTCTGCTGCAGCTGAGATCGCTCCTGACCGTTCACGCCTTCGTCGGGATGCTTCTGATCCCGGTCGTCGGTCTCAAGCTCACGAGCTCGGGCTGGCGAATGCTCCGCTACTACCGTCGGGGTGAGGAGTATGTTCGCCGCGGCCCGCCGCACGTGTTTCTGCGCGTGCTCGTGGCGCCGGTACTCCTGCTCTCGACGCTCGTGCTCTTTTCGACAGGTGTCGCGCTGCTCGTCCTGGGTCAGACCGAGGGAACCATGGTCGGCCTGCACAAGGCGAGCTTCATCGTCTGGATCGTCGCCGCCGGCCTCCATGTCCTCGCGCATGCGCTGAAGCTGCCGGGCGTCTTGCGAGCGAAGATTCCCGGCGTCGCTCTCCGTGTCTCTCTCGTCACGGGCGTGGTCTTGAGCGGAGCGCTGCTCGCGGTTGCGACCCTGCCGGCGGCCGACCAGCTCCAGGATCAGGCGACGGCCCACGTCGGCTTCGACGAACGATAGGCGTCGGCCGGCGGAAGGTCAGTCGTCGCCGAGCAGCCCCCGTGCGGCTTCGAGATCCGACGGATGCACGAGGATCTCGCGCTGACCGGAAGCCGTGAAGTCCTCGAGCGGCGTGTCGATTCTGTCGGTGTCGCGGTAGGCGCACTCGATGCCGGTCGAGCGCAGGAGGCCGCACACGATCTCTGCCTCGGTCTCGTCGTCAACGACCTTCACCACGACCGGTTCGTCCATCGGCGCAGCGTACACCGCGTTGATCGACCGGTCGGCGAGGCGCTAGGTTCGCGTGCGGCAACCATGAAGCATCTGGCGCTCGCAGTCTCCGATCAGCAGCGGTCTCGTCGGTTCTACGAGACGTACTTCGGCTTCGACGCGCGGCCTGCACGGCGGTATGACGACGACGTGCTCATGCTCTACAACCGAGACGGGTTCTCTCTCGCTCTCGGCGTGACCGGCGAAGCGATCCGACTGCCCGGCTTCCTGCACTTCGGCGTCGGGTTGCCGACCCCCGATGACGTCCGCGCGTTCGGTCGCCGTCTCGCCGCCGACGGGATCCCGATCGTCGAGGAATGGGACGAGCCGGACTACGTGAGCGTCAAGTGCCGCGACCCCGACGGCTATGTCGTCGAAGCCGCCTGGGAGCCGGACTGAGTCTCGTCGGCGAGGCAGCTACGCCTCAACCGCGTCGAGCCCGAGCCACGAGGCCAGGTCGTCCAGTTCGGCCTGCACCGCCTTGCGTCATCGTGCGGGTGAAGCTCACGTCCTCGTGGATCGCGTGCACCCGCAGGACGGAAGCCTTGCGGTCGGCGGCGGCGTCGACCTTCCCGACCAGCCGGTCCTCGTACAGCACGGGAAGGGCGAAGTAGCCCCAGCGGCGCTTGGCCGCGGGCTTGTACATCTCGAGGGTGTACTCGAACTCGAACAGCTCCTCCGCGCGGCGCCGGTCGTAGACGAGCCGGTCGAACGGCGACAGCAGCGCCGTTCGTCCCTCGAAGTCGGCACCGAGCGCGCCGGGGTCGACGCGCCACTCGCCCTTGATGCCCTCGACGACGGCCGGCTCACCGGCATCGCCGACGTCCACCGGCTCGATCGGCATCTTGGTCGTCTTCTGCCGGGCGATGCCCAGCGAGGCGAGCCGGCGCTCGTTCTTGATCCGACGCGCGTCGTCCTCGGACAGAACGACCATGTCGGCCGGGTACACCCGCTCGGCGAGATCCCACAGCCGCTCGCGCCCGACGCGCCCGGCGATCGCGACCTCGCCGCGCATCATCAGGAACTCCAGCATCTGGGTGACGTTGCGGTCGTTGGTCCACCCGGTCGACGCCCAGGGCACCACGCACGTGTCCGGGATGTCGCGCGAGCTCAGCGGCCCGGAGCTCCCGAGCAGCTCGAGGATGTCGCGCCGGAAGCGATCGTTGTCGCGGATCCACGCGTCCGTTCGCTCGTGACTGCGACTCGTTCGACTTGCCGCGAGGTGGAGGCCGACGTCGCTCATCGGTCGCACGAGCGCGTTGTGCTCGAAGAGGGTGCGGTCCTGCTCCAGGGCCTTCTGGAGTTCGGCCGGACGGTACGTCGAGCCGAGGCGGCTCCAGGCGACGAGGTCGGCGCTGGGCGCGATCGCCGCCGTCGGATCGATCTGGAGCAGAGTCAGGTGCCGCACCACCGTGAGGAGGTCGGTCGGCCGGGGTGCGTCGAGCAGTTGCGCGCGAACGGCGATGCGCCGGGCCTGGGCCTTGGTCAGCCGGTGCACGGACGGGAGGCTACGCCAAAGCGCCGGATCGTTGCGGGGCATCCCCCCGCCAACTACCGCGCACCCTCTCGCCGATCGCCTGCGCCGGCGTTCGCGAATATCACTTGAGGAGACTGAGCGACCAAGCACGACCTAGACTTCTCGGGCGCGGATTGAATACGTTGACCGAATGAAGACTTTCAATCTCAATGGCGACGATTGGGACGGGACGAGGGACCGCGAGGGCTGGCGCGTCAAGGGCGCGTTCGTCGGCCAACGCATCGGCGGTGAGCTAATCGGCGCGACCATGTCCGAGGTCGAGCCCGGCAATAGGCTCTGGCCCTACCACACGCACTACCTGAACGAGGAATGGGTGATCGTGCTCCGCGGCGAGCCGACGTTGCGCACGCCCGAAGGTGAGCATGTGTTGAAGGAGGGTGACGTCGTCTGCTTTCCACGGGGCAAGGACGGTGCGCATCAGCTCATCAACCGAACAAGCTCGCCTATCCGCGTTCTCATGCTCTCCTCGATGATCCGCGGCGAGATCATCGAGTACCTCGACACCGGAAAGGTTCTCGCCAAGGACGCCGAGGACGAAGACGTCATGTTCGCAAGACCCGGACCGACGGTCGAGTACTGGGAAGGCGAGGACTAGCTCCGGCGACGCTCTCGATCGACCGGGCGGCAGGATTTCGATCCGACGAGAGGTCATCCGAGTGGGCGAGTGTTCCGGAATGACCCCTGAGCGGGCCCGCTCTGCGTTGCAGATGACGTCCTAGACTGCGCCGTGTGACGCACTCGATCGTGACGCGGTTCCGTGGAGGCGGTTGCCGCTCAGGACGCATCGGCGATCGCGGCGTGCTTCACCCCCGCTGCGCCGGTGTCGGGCGCTGCATCCCGGCCCGGCCCCGCGCGAGCGCGCGGGAGCCGACAGAGGCAGCCGCGCTGGTTGCCAGGCGGTTCGCCCACCCATCGGCAGAGCTGCCGCCTCAACGTGGTCAGCCGCAAGGGCTTCGGTGCAAGCACATCGGCTGGACGACGGCGTACTCGCAGCCACGCCGTACGCGATCGAAAGGCGTGAGCGCATATACCTCGTCACCGCTGCCGACGACAACGCCCGAAAGCTCGTAGACGGAATCGCCGGCAGTCGATCGATCGGCCACTCGAGCTCGCCACGTGTGATCGCCGCCGCATGCACGCGCACCAGCACCTCGCCCGGATCGGCGACGGCGTCTCGACCTCCTCAACCTTCAAGCCGTCATCGCGCAGCCGTACCGCTAGCACACCGCTCCCCTAGACCTGTTGGACTTCGTTCCTCAGAAGATCTTGCCATCTACCACCCTCCTGCTCGAGGCGTCGCCTGGGCCAGCGTGCTGTCACCCGCCTCGGCGCCCTGCGTCGAGAACTAGCGGCGCGGTGAGGCTGCGAACGATGCGTACGCCCGTTGCAGAACCTCCGCGAGATCGCTGCCGCCGACGCGCAGTCCGCTCGGCCCGAGGCGCTTCAAGACCGCCCCTGTCGGCAGCGGCCGGAGCGGCCGCGGCTCGGGGAGCGGCCCGGCCTCCCAGGCGTCCTCCGGCATGACGAGCGGGGCGGCGGGAGTCGCCGGCTCGAGCTCCTCCTGGGCCTCGCAGCCGCGCCAGCGCAGCAGCGTCGCCGGGTCGCGGTCGATCTCCCGCGCGAACGCGTAGGCGAGCGCGGCGAGGTGCTCGCACGCGCCTCCCCGCCCGCACGTGCACTCGAGCGCGAGGGCGCTCGTGCGCGGAACGAGAGGCTGCTCCCAGTCCGTCGTCATCAGGTGCTCGAGCTGCACGGACTGCGCGCGCCCTTCGACCGCTGCTTCGAGCTGGGTGTTGGTGCGCGCGTACCGGGTCATCGCCGCCCAGATGCGTGGCGGCACCGGCTCGGCGCCGATCGTCACCTCGCACGCGCCGACATGCGCTGCCACGGTTCCCGCAGTCACGACGAGGTCCTGAACGGCGTCCTCCTCGACGAGCACGCGGCCGCGCTCGGCCAGCGACGACCCTTCGTCCGGAAGCACCGCGCTCACGAGGAGGCCCGCTGCCCACGGTGCCCTCTTCGCCGAGCGCGCTCGCGTCATGCCGCCTGCCTCCTCCGGGAACCGGTCGACGGGACAGTTCGACGGCCGCCCGGATCGCGCCGAGATCGAGATCGCCGAGCCAGTCCTCGGCGCGGCCCGAGATCACGCTGTCGGCGAGCTCGCGCTTCGAGTCGAGCAGCTGGTCGATGCGCTCCTCGAGCGTGCCGGTGCTGATGAGGCTGTGCACGAACACGTGCTTGCGCTGGCCGAACCGGTGCGCGCGGTCCGTGGCCTGCTGCTCGACGGCTGGGTTCCACCAGCGGTCGAAGTGGATGACGTGGTTCGCGGCCGGCAGGTTCAGGCCGCGCCCGCCCGCCCTGATCGAGATCACCAGCACGGTCGGGCCGTCCTCGGTGGCGAACGAGGCCAGCAGGTCCTCGCGCTGCCGGGCGTTGAGGCGCCCGTGGAAGAAGCCGACGCTCTTGCCGAGCTGCTGCTCGAGATGCGGCACGAGCCGGTCGAAGCCGGGGTACTGCGTGAAGACGAGCGCCTTGTCGCCGGTCGGCACCTGCTCGAGCAGCTCGAGCAGCCGGTCGAGCTTGCCGGAGCGGCCGTCCAGCGGCTGGCCGGTGGCGAGCACCATCTCCGGGTGGTTGCAGACCTGCTTCAGCTGGCTGAGCATCGCGAGCACGGCGCCTCGGCGGCCGAAGCGGTCGTGGTGCGCCTCGACGCGCGCGAGCCAGCGATCGACCGTCGCCCGGTACAGGCTCGCCTGCTCGACGGTCAGCCGGCAGTAGTCCTTGGTGATCGTGATCGGCGGCAGCTCGAGCTCCACCTCGGGCGAGTCCTTCGGCCGCCGGAGGATGAACGGCTGGACGATCGAACGAAGCCGCTCCAGCGCCTGGGTGTTCCCGAACGACTCGATCGGCTTGGCGAAGGTGCGCTCGAACCAGTCGCGGGAGCCGAGCAGGCCCGGGTTGACGATGTCCATGATCGCCCAGAGCTCGCCGAGCCGGTTCTCGATCGGCGTGCCGGTCATCGCCACCTTCCGCCGCGCGGGCAGTCGGCGGAGCGCACGCGCGCGCTTGGTCGCCGGGTTCTTGACGTCCTGCGCCTCGTCCAGCAGCAGCCGGTCCCAGGTGACGAGCGCGAGCGTGTCGATGTCCCGGGTGGCGATGTCGTAGGACGTCACGACGACGTCATGGTCGTGCGCGGCCGCGGTGAGCTCCGCGCCGGTGAACCGTCCGGTGCCGTGGTGGAGGTGGACGCGCAGCGACGGCGCGAAGCGCGCGATCTCGGCTCCCCATTGCTTGACGACGCTCATCGGGCAGACGACCAGCGTGGGGCCGAGGGTGTCCTGCCCGAAGTCCTCGCGCTCGGACGCGATCATCGCGATCGCCTGCACCGTCTTGCCGAGGCCCATGTCGTCGGCGAGGATCGCGCCGACCCCGAGGTCGCCGAGCATCCGCAGCCAGCCGTGGCCGCGCTCCTGGAACGGAAAGAGCTCGAACTGCATGCGCGGCGGGTGTCGGACGCGAGCGGAACCGCTGCTCCCCGTCGTCGAGGAGCGACGCGAGCGGCGCATCGAGCGTGACCTCGCCGAGCTCGACACCCGCCTCGTCGGTCTCCAGCCCCGAGACGGCGCGGACGAGATCGACGATCCCGGCTCCCGCGCGGCGGCGGTCGAGGAAGCGGAGCGCGCGCTCGACGTCCGAGCGGCGGAGCGCATGCCACTTGCCGGCGACTCGGATGAACGGCTCCTTGGCTGCCGCGAGCTCTGCGAGCTCGTCGTCGCTGAGGACGACGTCACCGACAGCGAGCCGCCAGTCGAATCTCGCCAGCTCCGTCGGGGAGAGGAAGCCGCTCGCACGGCGTGCAGGCTGGCTCGAGGCGGTGAGGTTGACCTTGACCCGGGCGGGCGAACGAACCCAGGCGGCCGGCAGCAGGACCGGAATGCCTCGCTCCTCGAGCAGCGGCAGCCCGTTGCGGAGGAACAGGCGGACGGTGTCGGCGTCCAGTGCCGCCTCGTCCGGCTCGGCGGTGTCGAACTCGATCCCGAGCTCGGCGAGGACCGGGTCCAGCTCCGTGAGCTGGCGGATCAGGTCCCGGCGCGGATCGCCGTCGCGAAGGAAGGCGAAGACGTCGTCGTCGCCGCTCCACAACAGGGACGCGGGCAGCCCGAGCGTCGGATCGTCCTCGGCCTGCAGCCACAGCTCGAGCACGAGCGCGTCGCCTTCCCGCTCGTCGAGGTGCAGGCCGATCCGCCAGCGCGTCGACGTGCGTCGACCGAGGCCGGTGTCGACCCAGCCGGACAGCTTCCGGTCGAGCGCCGAGTAGCCGGCGTGGCGCGGGAGCACAGGGTCAGCGGCGGTGAGCCCTTCGAGGAAGTGGTCGAGTGCGGTCGGGCGAACCTGCTTCATCGGGGTCGCAAGCTGCACGCCGTCGGCACGCAGGCGGTCTCTCGCGATCTGGTCGACGAGCACGGGATACAGGTCGTGCACGGTGGCGTCCCGGTCGCCGTCGAACGCGTCGGCGGAGACGGCCGGAAGCGCCGCGGCGATGTCGGTGAGTGTCGCCTGCACGCTCTGGTCGAGCGTCGCGCCCCAGAATGCGTGCCACCAGCCGCCGCCGTGGTCGAGATCGGGATGGACGAGGCCCTCGGCGACCGAGCGCTGTGCCAGCTCCACGAGAGCGAAGATCGCGCGCGCGCTGCCGCCGGCCACCGGCTCGGCCGGCGGAGCGTCTGCCAGGTGAAGCAGCTGCGGGACGTCGAGCCGTCTGGCCGGGAAGCTGTCCCCGCCGAGCGCGAGCTTCGCAACGGTGGGCTTCCCGAGCGTGAGCTCGCCCGCCGTCAGCGCGCCGGCGGGGTCGCGAACGAAGAGGATCGCCGTCGCATCCTGCTGCCAGACGATCTCCAGCGTCGGGTCCATGGGGGTGCCGTCCTCGGACATCAACCTTTCAAGGTAGCCGCCAGCGTCGACAGCGGCGTCCCCCGAACAGGTTTGGCGTGCTGTTCGGCACTTTGGTTGACTCCACCGGACAGCATTTCCGACCTGCGGCGGAAGAAGGAGATCGAGATGGCGAGAGCACGCCGGAAGCCGAAGCGGATCCTCAATTGCACCCCGTCGCGCGAGCGTGGCGACGACTGGAGGCTCGACACTGCAGAAGATGCGGGCGTCATCGCCGCAGCGCCGCGCATCCCACCCAAGAAGGATCTCCGGCAGACCTGGTGGCGCATCAACGACCAGGGAACGACCGGGTCGTGCGTCGGCTGGGGGTCGGCCGACGGAGTGCTGCGTTGGCACTTCGTCAAGGCGAACAGGATCGCCACGAACGAGCTTCTCTCACCGCGTTTCCAGTGGATGGCCGCCAAGGAGACCGACGCCTTCAATACGCGCCCGACCACGTTCGTCGAGGCGGAGGGCACGAGCCTGAAAGCGGCGCTCGACGTCTCCCGCAAGTTCGGCACCGTCCGTGACTCGGTGCTGCCGTTTGCGACCGGAGCGCTCTACCCCGGGAACGCGAGCACCTTCTACGCGATCGCGGCGCAGCTGAAGATCAGCATGTACTTCAACCTGGGCCACGAGCTGGAGAACTGGCGTCTCTGGCTCGCGACCAAGGGGCCGATCCTCACGCGGCTGGACGTCGACTCCACCTGGGACCGGGCGACGACGACCAAGGGAAAGCTCGACGTCTATCGCCCGCAGACCAAGCACGGCGGACATTGCGTCGCCTTCGTCGGCTACACGCCGGACACGTTCATCGTCCGGAACAGCTGGGGCACGGGCTGGGGCGACAAGGGCTTCGCGTACGCGTCGCTCGCGTACGCGCAGGACGCGTTCACCGAGGCGTACGGAGTCGAGCTCTAGCGCCCACTACGAGGGGAGGAAGCGTGAGACGAATGACCGGCCGACTCGCGGCGGCGCTGATCGCCGCGCTCGTCGTCGTCCCGACCGCGATGGCGGACGACGACCATCACGGCTCGAAGAAGAAGCACGACGAGCTCGAGATCAGTGTCGTCTCGAGCCCGGCGAAGTACGTCTCGGGCGGTGACGCGCGGATCGAGATCGCGGTGCCGGCCAAGACGGATCTCGACGACGTCGACGTGACCCTCAACGGCGCCGATGTCACGTCCGCCTTCGGGCCGGACCCCGAGGGGAACCACCAGCTCGAGGGCGTCGTCACCGGCCTGCCGCTCGGAGAGAGCCGGATCGTCGCCAGCAGCCACAAGCGCGGGAAAGGGCAGAAGCACCGCGACGAGCTCGAGCTCGTCAACAACCCGCTTCAGGGCCCGATCTTCTCCGGCCCGCACCAGAAGGTCTTCCTCTGCTCGACGGCAGGCAATGCAGCCAGCAACGGGCTGCCGCCGATCCCGCAGTCGGCCACCTGCGAGACGCCGACCGTCGTCTCGTTCATCTACCGGGACACGACGGGCGCCTGGCTTCCCTACAACCCGGCGTCGCCGCCGAGCCCAGCGACCATTTCGCAGACGACGACGATGGACGGGAAGACGGTGCCGATGATCGTCCGCTGGGAGCGCGGCGTGATCAACCGCTTCATGTACTCGATCATGATGCTCTCGCCGGCCTCGCAGTCCGCGTCGCCGGACTTCTCGGCCTGGAACCACAAGCTCCTGTTCAGCTTCTCCGGCGGCGTCGCGATCGGGCACTACCAGGGCAGCCCGAGCGTGAACGACATGCGCTACCTCAACGGCCTGCAGATGGGCTACGCCGTCATCTACTCGACCGGAACGCGCACGAACACGCACTACAACCTCCAGCTCGGCGGCGAGACCGCGATCATGGTCAAGGACCGCTTCGTCTCGGCCTACGCGGAGCCGGAGTACACGGTCGCCGTCGGCGGCTCGGGCGGCGCGATCCAGCAGTACGTCTACGGGCAGAACCACCCGGGCCTGATCGACGCCGGCGTACCGCAGTACTCGTACCCCGACATGGTCACGCAGACGATCCACGTCGGCGACTGCGAGCTGCTCGAGCGGTGGCTCGACTCGAAGGTCCTCGCCGACCCGCTCTCGATCTGGCGCACCTGGGTCAACCGGACGCTGATCGAGGGCCTGAACGCCTCGTCGGTGATCCCGAACCCGTACGCGCCGGTGATGCCGTACATGCCGACGCCCGGGTCGAGTGAGTGCATCAGCGGCTGGCGCGGCCTTTCACCACTCGCGCTCAACCCGAACTTCGGCACGGCGCCCGGCTACGACCCGGCCGTCTACGGGCCGGTGGAGTGGACGCACTGGGGCGACCTGGTGAACATCTACGGGACCGACGAGACGGGCTTCGCACGCTCGCCGTGGGACAACGTGGGCGTCCAGTACGGGCTCGCCGCGGTCAAGAGCGGTGCGATCACGCCCGCGCAGTTCCTCGACCTGAACGCGAACGTCGGCACGTGGAAACGCTCGGCCGACATGGTGCAGGAGGGGTGCCCGTACATCGCAGCCCTCTGTGCGACCCAGCCGCCGGACGTCTGGAGCGCGCGCAACATGCTCCTCTCGCCGGACGGCGGGGCGACTCCGGCCCCGAGACACGAGGGCGACCGGACGGCGCAGTACGCGGCGTACCGGTCGGGGATGGTCTTCCGCGGGAAGCTCGACATCCCCGTGATCGACTGGCGCCACTACCTCGAGCCGTTCCTGGACATGCACAACTCACACCAGTCGTTTGCGGCGAGGCAGCGGCTGCTGAACTACGACGGGGACGCATCGAACCAGGTGATCTGGTTCACCGCCGTACCCGCGCCGGGGGCGCCGGGTGTCCGCTTCGACCAGACGCCGCAGGCGCTCCTCGTGCTCGATCGCTGGCTGGCGAACATCGCCGACCATCCGGAGCGGGGCGTGGCCGGGAACAAGCCGGCCGACGCAGTCGACTCCTGCTTCAACGTGGACGGGTCGCTGCTCGCACGCGGCCGGGACGTGTGGGACGGGATCCTCGACGGCGGTCCGAAGGGCGAGTGCGCGACGGCGTTCCCGCCGTTCGGGACGTCGCGGATCGTGGCCGGCGGCCCGATCGAGGGCGGGATCTTCAAGTGCCAGACGCAATCCGTGCGCCGCGCAATCTCGCGCGATCTCTACGGGTCCTGGCATCCGACCGCAGCCGAGCGGGCCCGGTTGGAGCAGATCTTCCCGACGGGCGTCTGCGACTACCGGAAGCCGGACGCGGGACTGCCGCCCGAGTTCCGGCACGGCCACAAGTAGGACGAGGGAGCGGGCGGCCGCGTCAGGCGGCCGCCCGCGTACCTCGGATTGAGCAACTGTTGCGCGTTCGTTAAGCGCCTAACTCCTTTGCATCCGCGGCGTTCTAGCTCACATGAGCGTCGCTCACGTCGAACCGGTCACGCTAGAGCTCGACGCCGCGCGCCAGTTCGACTTCTGGCTCGGCGAGTGGGACTGCTCCTGGTCTGACGACAGCGGCCGGCATCTGGGGACGAACTCCGTCTACCTCGATCTCGGCGGCGTCGTCGTCGTCGAGAACTTCGACGGCCGGCCGTCACTCGACTTCCAGGGCCTCAGCTTCTCGGTCTACGACCGCAAGGCGCGTCGCTGGAAGCAGACGTGGGTCGACAGCCAGGGCGGCTACCTCGACTTCGTCGGCGGCTTCGCGGACGGCGTCATGGAGCTCCGGCGCGACGGCGAGCTCGACGACGCCGGGGCCACGTTCCGCATGCGCTGGGAGAACATCGAACGCGACTCGTTCGACTGGTCGTGGCAACGCTCGGACGACGGCGGCGAGACGTGGCACTCCCTCTGGGAGATCGAGTACACGCGTGTCGTTTAGCTGGGTCGACCCGCATTTCACGGCGCTCTACGCACGCCGTGAAGAGGAGCGGCTCGCAGAGCGGTTGCTGACGCGCCTGCGCGATCGCGGCGCCTGCGAGCCGTCCCCGAACTCGACGTTCTTGCGCGAGGCCGGCTGGATGGAGCAGGATGCTGCGGTCCGCTGCCATCTTCGCCTGCTGTAAGCGGAAACCTGTTCTCTAGTTAGGCAACAGCAACGAAGCCCTCCGAGGCGCGTCCTAGAATGGCCGTTCCGTGAGCGCCGACTTCGTCCACCTGCACGTCCACAGCGAGTACTCGATCCTCGACGGGGCGTGCCGCATCCCCGCGCTCGCGGCCCGGGCGGCCGAGCTCGAGATGCCCGCGGTCGCACTCACCGACCACGGCTCGCTGGCCGGCGCGGTCGAGCTCTACAAGGAGGCCGGAAAGCACGGGATCAAGCCGATCGTCGGCTGCGAGGTGTACGTCGCCGACGACCGCCACGCGCGCACGCGCGGCTACGCGCACCTGACCCTGCTGGCCGAGTCGAACGAGGGCTACGCGAACCTGATCAAGCTCTCCTCGCTCGGATTCCTGGAGGGGTACTACACGAAGCCGCGCGTCGACTGGGAGCTGCTGCAGACGTACTCGAAGGGGCTGATCGCGCTCTCCGGCTGCCTCTCCGGCCGCGTGTGCAAGGCGCTCGAGGAGAACCGGCCGGCCGATGCCCGCACGGATCTCGACCGGCTGGCGCAGATCTTCGGACGCGAGAGCACCTACGTCGAGCTCCAGAACGCAGGGCTCGACGTGCAGCAGCGCGTCAACCCGGAGCTCGTGAAGCTCGCCGCCGAGGCGAAGCTGCCGCTCGTCGCAACCGGTGACGTCCACTACCTCACCGCCGCCGACGCCTACTCGCACGAGGCGCTCCTCTGCATCCAGTCCGGCGACTCGCTCAAGAACCCGAACCACTGGCACTTCGACACGAACGAGTTCTATTTCAAGACCCCGGCGGAGATGGCGCTCGACTTCCCGGGTCACGAGGACGCGATGCGGCGCACGCTCGAGGTGGCCGAGCGCTGCTCGCTCGAGATCGAGCTCGGCAACATCCGCCTGCCCAGGTTCCCGACGCCGGACGGCCGCGACGCCTTCGAGTATCTCGTCGAGCTGTGCGAGCGAGGGCTCGAGCGCCGCTACGACAAGGTGACGCCGGAGCTGCGTGAGCGGCTCCAGTTCGAGCTCAAGACGATCAAGGAAATGGGCTTCGCCGACTACTTCCTGATCGTCTGGGACTTCATCCACTTCGCGAAGGTGAACGGCATCGGCGTCGGCCCGGGCCGAGGCTCGGCCGCCGGCTCGCTCGCGGCCTACTCGCTCGAGATCACCGACATCGATCCGATTCGCTACGACCTGCTCTTCGAGCGGTTCCTGAATCCGGGCCGCAAGGAGATGCCGGACATCGACATCGACTTCGCCGTCGAGGGCCGAGAGCGCGTGATCAACTACGTCTCCGAGAAGTACGGCCGCGACCGCGTCGCCCAGATCATCACCTTCGGGACGATGGCCGCCCGGGCCGCGGTGCGCGACGCGGGCCGCGTGCTCGAGATCCCCTACGGCGTCGTCGACAAGGTCGCGAAGCTGATCCCGGAAGGCCCCGGCCAGACGCTCGCCGACTGCCTGAAGCCGGGCTCCGACCTCAAGAACGCCTACGACACCGAGCCGGCGGCGAAGGAGATCATCGACCTCGCGAGGCCGCTCGAGGGCCTCATCCGGCAGGACTCGATCCACGCAGCCGGGGTCGTCATCGGCGCCGAGCCGTTGATCGACGTCGTCCCGCTCCAGCAGAAGGGCTCCGACCAGGAGATCGTGACGCAGTTCTCGATGAACACGGTCTCGGCGCTCGGCCTGCTGAAGATGGACTTTCTCGGCCTGAGGAACCTGGACGTGATCGACAAGGCGGTCGAGCTGATCGGCGGCATCGACATGACGACGATCCCGCTCGACGACAAGAAGACGTACGCCATGCTCGCGCGCGGCGAGGCGGCGGGCGTCTTCCAGTTCGAGTCGTCCGGGATGCGCGAGGCGCTCCGGCAGGTGAAGCCGACCCTGTTCGAGGACCTGATCGCGCTCGTCGCGCTCTACCGGCCGGGCCCGATGCAATACATCCCGAACTACGCGAAGCGGAAGGCCGGCCAGGAGCAGGTCACCTACATCGACCCGCGGCTGAAGGCGATCACGGGCAACGACGTACGGGATCGCCATCTACCAGGAGCAGTCGATGGAGATCGCGAAGCAGATCGGCGGCTTCAGCCCGGCCGAAGCCGACGACCTCCGCAAGGCGATCGGCAAGAAGATCCACGCCCTGATGGCGTCCCTGAAGGACAAGTTCATCACCGGCTGCATCGCGAACAACACCTCCGAAGGGGTCGCGCGCCAGCTCTGGGACGACATCGAGAAGTCGCAGGACTACTCGTTCAACAAGGCGCACGCCGCCTGCTACGCGCTGATCGCCTACCGCACCGCCTGGCTGCGCGCGAACCATCCGTGCGAGTACATGGCGGCGCTGATCTCCTCGGTGATGAACACCAAGGACCGGGTTCCCGTGTACGTCAACGCCTGCGACGAGCTGGGGATCGAGGTGCTGCCGCCGGACGTCAACTCCTCGCAGACCGACTTCGCGGTGGTGGAGGGGAAGATCAGGTTCGGGCTGAACGCGGTCAAGAGCGTCGGCGAGTCGGCGGCGCGCGCGATCATCCGGGCGAGGGAGGAGGGGAGCGGCTTCGAGTCGATCTGGGACTTCACGGAGCGCGTCGACCCGCAGGTCGTGAACAAGCGGTCGCTCGAGGCCCTCGTCAAGTGCGGCGCCCTGGACTCGACCGGCGCCTCGCGGATGGGGATGCTCGCCTGTCTCGAGCAGGCGCTCGCGTGGGGGCAGAAGTACGCGGCCGACCGGCTCGCCGGGCAGGCCTCGATCTTCGACATGGACGGCGGCGGTGAGGAGGCGGCACAGGGGCCGAAGCATCATCCGACGATCCCGGCGAGCGAGTACGAGAAGCCGGAGCTGCTGAAGCTCGAGAAGGAGACGCTGGGTCTCTACGTCTCGGAGCATCCACTGAAGGCCGTTCGCGAGCAGCTGCGCCGGAAGACGGACTGCGTCCTGTCCGAGCTCGAGCGCCGCCGCGACGGCGAGGTCGTGACGGTGGGCGGGATCGTCTCGTCGGTCAAACAGCTGACGACCAAGCGGGGCGAGCCGATGGTCTTCCTCGCGCTCGACGACCCGACCGGCGGCGGCGAGGTCGTCGTCTTCAACTCGACCTACGCGACGGCGCGAGAGCTGTGCGTCACCGACCGGATCCTCGTGATCAAGGGCCGGATCGACCACAAGCAGCAGGGCGAGACGAAGCTGATCGCGCTCGAGGTCTCGGCGTTCGAGGCCGTGCAGGAGCGGACCGAGATCCGCTTCAAGCTCGACGCGCGTTCCGCTCGGGCCGGGCTGATCAAGGATCTGGCCCATCTGGTCAAGGACTATCCGGGCCCGTCCATGGTCTTCGTGTCGCTCGAGACGTCACTCGGCCCGAAGACGCTTGCGCTCGGCCCGGACTACCGCGTCGCCATCGACACGGACTTCCTCACCGAGGCGCGCACGCTGCTGGGCGCCGACGCGATCCTCTAAATCTTCACAAAGAGCACTTGGGCTGCTTACGAGGCCGTCCGATACTCGAGACGTGTGGAGAAAGCTCTCGGGCGGAATTGCCGTCGTGGGACTGGTCGCGCTCGCGTGCGTCTCGGGAGCCGCGGCCTCGCCCGGGCTTCGCGGCGGAATCACTGACAGCGGCGGCGCGTACTACCACGATCCGGCCGACTTCTACCCGGCGCTCGAGGAGCTCGGCGTCCACCTGCTGCGCGTCCATCTCAACTGGGGCGGCAAGCTCGGCGTCGCGACGCGGCGCCCACGCGAGGGCACCGACGTCGACGACCCGGCCTACGACTGGCATCTCTACGACCGCATCGTCCTGCAGGCGGAGCGGTACGGGGTCGAGATCGTGTTCACGGTCTTCGGCACGCCGGCCTGGGCGAACGGCGGCGGCGCGCCGACGCGCGCGCCGCGGAGCGCGACGCGGCTGCGTGAGTTCGCGTACGCGGCGGCGACGCGCTACAGCGGCACGTACGTCCGTGCCGACGGGAAGCGTGCTTCCCCGCGTCCGCTACTGGACGGCCTGGAACGAGCCGAACCTCCAGATCGGCCTGATCCCGCAGTGGCGCCGGGTCGGCAAGCGCTGGGTGATCCAGAGTGCCATCGACTACGCGCGTATCTGCAACGCGGTCGTCGACGGCGTGCACGCCTCGATGCTGCGCGGCGAGAAGGTCGCCTGCGGCGTCACGGCCGCGCGCGGGAACAACAACCCGAGCGGCGCGAAGCCGTCCGTCTCGCCGCTGGCCTTCCTGCGGGCGATGAAGAAGGCGGGTGCCCGCGACTTCGATGCCTACGCCCATCATCCGTACTACGGCGCGCCGTCCGAGTCGCCCGCCACCGCGTCGCCGGGACGCGGCGGCGTCACGCTCGGCAACATCGACGACCTCGTCCGCGAGCTGACGCGGCTCTACGGACCCAAGCGCGTCTGGCTGACGGAGTACGGCTACCAGACGAACCCGCCCGACGGCGTCTTCGGCGTCTCGTGGGCGACGCAGGCGCGGTACGTGAGCCAGGCGTTCGCGATCGCCCGGGCCAATCCACGGATCGACATGCTGCTCTGGTTCCTCCTCCAGGACGAGGTCGACCCGGCGCGGTGGCAGTCCGGCTTCATCTCCGCCGCGGGCAAGCGGAAGCCGTCGTTCGAGGCGTTCCGCGAGGCGCTGGCCGAGCTGAAGCGCTAGTAACCGACTGTTCCTAGGGGGTTCGGCGTCGCAGCGTCGCGGCGCCGAGGGCGAGCGCGAGGACGATGCAGCAGATGACGACGCCGAGGTTGCGCCACAACCTGGCGTCGATCACTCCCGTGGCCGTCACCTGCGCGAGCGCGTCATACGCGTACGTGAGCGGCAGCACGTGCGAGAGCCATTCGAGCGGCTCGGCCATCCGGTCGCGCGGGACCAGCAGTCCCGCGAGCAGGATCTGCGGCAGCACGAAGGCCGGCATGAACTGCACGGCCTGGAACTCCGTCTGCGCAAAGGCGCTCAGGAACAGGCCGAGTGCCATCCCGAGCAGGGCGTTCGCCATTGCGATCGCGACCACCAGGCCGGCGGAGCCGGCGGTGTCGAGCCCGAGCAGCCCGAACGCGATGAACGAGGCGATCGTCGCCTGCACCGCCGCGACGAGCGCGAACGAGATCCCGTAGCCGAGCAGCAGGTCGAGCTTGCCGATCGGCATCGACATCAGCCGCTCCAGCGTTCCCGTCGTCCGCTCGCGCAGCATCGCGATCGAGGTGACGAGGAACATCGAGATGAAGGGGAAGATGCCGACCATCGGCCCGCCGACGCGGTCGAACGTCTCTGGCTGCCCGTTGAAGACGTAGCGGAAGAGCGTCAGCAGCACGGGCGGCACGACCAGCACGAGCACCAGCGTGCGGGGGTCGCGGCGCAGCTGGCGGAGGACGCGCTCCGCGGTCGCGAGGGTGAGCGCAGGCGTCACGTCGCCTCCGCGAGCGCGAGGAACGCAGCTTCGAGATTGTCGGCGCCGGTGCTTTGGAGCAGCTCATCCGGCGTGCCCGTGAAGACGATGCGGCCGTCGCGGAGCAGCAGGAGCTGGTCGCAGCGGGAGGCCTCGTCCAGCACGTGGCTGGAGACGAGCAGCGTCGTCCCGTCGTCGGCCAATCTGTGAAAGGTCTGCCAGAGGTCGCGGCGGAGCACCGGGTCGAGCCCGACCGTCGGCTCGTCGAGGACGAGAACGTCCGGCCGGCCGAGCAGCGCCGTCGCCAGCGAGACGCGTGAGCGTTCTCCTCCGGAGAGCGTGTGGACGACCTGGCCGGCCTGCCCGCCGAGCGCGACGGTCTCGATCGTCTCCTCGATCCGGGCGTTCGGCGCGCCGAGGATGCGCGCGAAGTACTTGAGGTTCTCGCGCACGCTGAGATCCGAGTAAACGGACGGTGCCTGGGTGACGTAGCCAATCCGGCGCCGCAGCTCCGGCGAGCCGGCAGGCAAGCCGCCGACGGTCACCTCGCCAGACTCGACGAGCTGCACGCCCACGATCGAGCGCATCAACGTCGTCTTGCCGGAGCCGCTCGGCCCGAGCAGCCCGGTCACCGTGCCGGCTGCGACCTCGCAGGAGAGCCCAGGCAGTACGGCCTTGCCGCCGCGGCGGACGTGGAGGTCGCGGACGCTGATCGCGGCGCCGCTCGTCAGATCTCCAGCCTCGCGTCCTCGAGGTCGAGGTCGCGCTCGACCCGGCGGGCCACCTCGTCCGAGATCTCGCCGCTCCGCCGCAGCTCGTGCACCGCCGCGCGCTCGGCGTTCAGGAGCTCGCGCCGGAGCCGCTGGAAGTCGCGTGAGCGTGCCTCGATCGAGCCGTCGTCGCCGCCGTCGAGCCAGGCCGAGAAGCGGTTGCGCCTGAAGTCGTAGCCGCCGCGGACCCGCTCGACGGTGTCGGGCCGCACCCAATCCTCCTCGGCGAGCTCGTCGAGGCGTAGCAGGGCAGCGCTCGCCGCGTGGATCCGGGCCTGCGCCAGCTCGCGCGCATCATCCTCGCCGTCGTCCTCGAGGTGGAGGAAGCGGATCACGGCCGGCAGCGTCAGACCCTGGACGACGAGGGTGCCGAAGATGACGGCGAACGTGAGGAAGAGGATGAGGTCGCGGCCGGGGAAGGCCTCCCCGGCGTCGGTGCTGAGCGGGATCGCCAGCGCCGCCGCGAGGGAAACGGCGCCGCGCATCCCGGACCAGGTGATCAGCGCCAACGCCGCTCGAGGCGGCATCGGGTCGCGTTCGCGCAGCCGGCGCACCATGACTCGCGGGAGCTTGGCCGCCGGGTAGACCCAGAGAGCGCGGACGACGAGCACGGTGAGCCAGATGGCCACCGCCCACCAGAGCAGGTCGGTCGCGGCGTAGGCATCGAGCTCGTCGAGGATTCCGGGCAGCTGCAATCCGATCAGCGTGAAGAGGATCGCGTTCAGCGTGAACGTGACGATCTCCCACGCCGACTCGCCCATCAGCCGCACCTCGGGCGTCGTCAGCTCCGGTGTGTACCAGCCCATGTAGATCCCCACCGTCACCGCCGCGATCACGGCCGAGACGCCGATCAGCTCAGCCGGGATGTACGCGAAATAGCCCGTGAGCAGGGAAATCGTCACCTCTGCGGGCGGGAAGTCAAGTCGCCTGCGCACCTGGCGCACGATCCAGCCGACCGCGAGGCCGACCGCCACGCCGCCGAGAACGTTGAGCACGAACGACGCTTCCGCCCCCCAGAGCGAGAACGTGCCGCTGACCGTTGCGACGACCGCGACGCGGTACGCGACGAGCGCCGTTCCGTCGTTGACCAGGCTCTCGCCCTCGACGATCGAGACGATCCGCCGCGGCACGCCGAGGCGATGCATGATCGCGGTCGCCGCGATCGGGTCGGTTGGTGAGACGACGGCGCCGAGGACGAATGCCGCCGGCCACGGCAGTCCGGGGACGATCTCGTGCGCGACCACCGCGACGACCACCATCGTCAGGAGCACGAGGCCGACCGCAAGCAGCCCGACCGGCCGCAGGTTCGCGCGCAGGTCGCGCAGCGACGTGAAGAAGGCGGCCCCGTAGAGCAGCAGCGGCAGCACGCCGACGAGCACGAGGTCTGGTGGGAGGTTGATTTCGGGGAGGCCAGGGACGAAGCCGAGCGCAAGCCCGCCGACCACGAGGATGATCGGATACGGGACCCGCAGCTTCGGCGCGAGCACCAGCATCGTCGCGCCTGCTGCGAGTAGCACGAGCAGGTTGAACAGCTCGTGGTGGCTCAGGTCGATCAGGTGAGGCCCTTGTCCTGCAACTCGCGCAGTGCTTTCTCGCTCTTCTCGAGCTCGAGACCCATGCCGCGCAGGATCTCGGGCGCCTTCGTGAACTGGATCTCGGAGTAGGCGACGACCTGCACCTGGTTCCCCCACGGGTCGAGGAACGAGTTGCCGCCGAAGATCTCAGCGCCCGCCGCGCGTGCTGCGGCGAGCACCGCCGCCTGGTCGTCGACCACGAGCCCGAAGTGGCGGGCCGCGTCAGGGCCTTGCGTGCGCCCCTCGGCGAACGCGAGGAACTGATCGCCCATGTCGACGAAGGCCATCCCGTGCATCCGGCTGCGCAGCTCCAGCTCGAACAGGCGCCCGTAGAAGTCGAGCGCGTCGTCGATCGAGCCCACTTCGAGCGCGATGTGGTTGATGCCGACGGCGCGCGGCACGGTCTCTACGCGAGTGCGCCCTCTGCGAGTGCGTTTTCGACGGCGCGGTCGGCGAGCGTCTGCAGGACCTTGAGCTGGATCCCCGGCGAGTCGCGCAGCAGCCCTCTGAACGCCTGCTCGTGGACGACGAGCACGCGGACAGGGCTCAAGGCTGTGATGGTGGCGTTGCGCGGCAGAGAAGAGACGAGCGCCATCTCGCCGAACCACGTGCCGTTGGCGAGGCTCTTCACCTTGCGTCCCTTCATCCGGACGTCGACTTCGCCGTCGACGAGCAGGAAGAACTCGTGACCCTGCTTGCCCTCCGTCGATCAGCGTCGTCCCGGCCGGCAGGCTCAGCTCGTCAGCGAGCGTCGAGATCTCACCCAGTTCCTTCTTGCTGCAGCCCGCGAAGAGCGGCACGTGCCGCAGCAGTTCGAGCTTCGCGTCCTTGCGCATGCGCACGCGTCCGATCCTATCTCCCGTTGTCGAAGCGCCGAATAAGTGACAAGGTGGTGGTTCGGGGGATCGGGTCACAGCTGGGCATACAAGGAGGCACTACATTGCGGAAACATCTGACTCTGCTCATGGCGATTGCGGTCGGCAGCCTGGCCGTCGCGGCCACCGCCTGGGCAGGGTTTCCCCACATCTTGCGTTTCACGGATCCGGTGCTGGTCGACGGCAGCTCGGCCTCGGGCGCTGCGTCGCTCGCGCGGCTAAAGCGTCGACCACCTCGGTGGTCTCCGACCCGCGCGTCTTCGTGGAAGAGATTGTCGTCACTGGAGTCAAGGAGGGAGTCACGACCCGCCTGACCGCGCCCTTCCAGGCGGTCTACGTGTGCGTCAACGGCGGCGGTCAGGTGCCGAGCGCCGCGAACAAGACGACATTCGTCGGGAACCTCGAGGCGAGCGCCCTGTTCCCGGCGGCGAAGAACGGCAAGGCGACGGGCTCGCTTCTGACCGGCCCGCTGCCGTCATCCGCGGCAGCCGCCGCCGCGACCGGGTTCACCTGCCCGTCGGGGCAGTCGCTCGAGTTCGACCGGGTCATCTTCTCCAACATGGTGCTCTCCGTGGACGGAGGCGAGACCATTCAGCTGGCCACGGTCCTCGTGTCCGAATCGGTACACGGCGTGAACTAGTCGCAGCGCGGGCGTCCGCCATCTTTTAGTCGCGGCGGCGGACGCCCGCTTCTACACTCGAATGATGTTCTGCCACGAGTGCGGCCACGGCGTCCATGAGGGCGCGAAGTTCTGCCCGGAATGCGGCACCCGCCTCGGGGGCGGCAGGCCTGCCGTCGAGCAGTTGCCGGTGGAGACGCGGCGGAACGTCACCGTCCTCTTCATCGACATCACGGGCTCGACCCCGCTCGGTGAGCGGCTCGATCCCGAGGCCATGCGGCGGATCCTTTCACGCTATTTCGGCGAGGTCGCGACCATCGTTGCCCGTCACGGCGGCACGCTCGAGAAGTTCGCCGGCGACGCGTTGGTTGCCGTCTTCGGCTTGCCCGTCCTGCACGAGGACGATGCGCTCAGAGCGGTCCGTGCGGCCGTCGAGGCGCGGTCGGCGCTCGCGGTCGTCAACGACGAGCTCATCCGCGACTACCAGCTCGGGCTCGATACCCGCACAGGCGTCAACACGGGTGAGGTCGTCGGCGGAGACAGTCCTACCGGGAGCACACTGGCGACGGGCGACATGGTCAACGTGGCCGCCCGGCTCGAGCAACGCGCGCAGCCGGGGGAGATCGTGATCGGAGAGGCGACGTACCGGCTCGTGCGGGATGCGATCACCGTCGAGGAGCTCGAACCGCTCGAGCTGAAGGGCAAGTCCGAGCGGGTGTCGGCATACCGCGTCGTCGACCTCGCGCCGGATGCTCCGGGGCTCGCGCGACGGCTCGAGTCACCGATCGTAGGCCGCTCGCTCGAGCTGGCAGAGCTGCTCGAGGCGTTCGACGAGACGCTGGAGTCGCGGACGAGCAGGGTCGCAACCGTCCTCGGTGAAGCGGGCGCCGGCAAGTCGCGGCTCGTCCGTGAGCTCGTGAGCGTCGTCGGCGAGCGTGCCGCGGTCCTCGAGGGCCGCTGCGTCCCCTACGGCGAGGGAATCACGTACTTCCCGCTCGCGATCATGCTGAAGCCGCTTGCAGAGATCGCAGACGAGGACACCCGGAACGAAGCACGCAGAAAGCTACTCGCCCTCCTGCCGGACACCGAGGAGTCGAGCCTGGTGGTCGCGCGGCTCGCCGGCGCGATCGGGCTCGACGATGTCCTCGCACGGCCGGAGGAGATCGCGTGGGCGGTCCGCCGCCTGCTCGAGTCACTCGCCCAGGAGCGGCCGATCGTCCTGGTCTTCGACGACCTGCACTGGGCCGAGCTGACGTTCCTCCGGCTCGTTCAGTATCTGGGCGAGCATTGCCGTGACGCGCCGGTCCTCGTCGTCGGCTGCTCGCGGCCGGAGCTGACGGAGCTCGCACCGGCGCTCTTCGAGCTCCCAGGCCTGCGTCGGATCGAGCTCGAGTCGCTTGCCGACCTCGCCTGCGCGACCTTGATCGGGAACCTGCTCGGCGACGACGTCTCGCCGGAGATCGCAGTGCGCGTCGCGGAGGTCGCCGAAGGGAACCCGCTCTTCATCGAGGAGACCGTGCGCATGCTGCTCGACGAGGGCTTGATCGCCCGCGAAGGGGAGCGGTGGAAGCCGGCACGCGATCTCGCCGATGTCGTCCTGCCGCCCTCGATCGAGGCAGTGCTGGCAGCCAGGCTGGACCGCCTCGAGCCGGCGGAGCTGGCCGTGGTTCAGCGCGGGGCGGTGATCGGCCGCATCTTCAGCTGGGCCGCAGTGCGCGCGATTTCACCCGAGGAGGAGCAGGCGGCAGTCGCCGGCGCGCTCGAGGCCCTCCTCCGCAAGGAGGTCGTCTTCCGCGACGCCCAGGCGCTGAGCGGGGCGGAGGCGTACCGCTTCGGGCACATCCTCGTGCGCGACGCGGCATACAAGGGGCTGCCCAAGGAGAAGCGAGCCGAGCTCCACGAGCGCGCGGCGACCTTTCTCGAGGAATCCACGGGCGACCGCGCCGCCGAGTACGAGGAGCTCATCGGTTACCACCTCGAGCAGGCCTTCGGCTTCCGGGCAGAGCTCGGGCCGGTGAACGAGGCGGCCGCGGCCCTGCGCGAGCGCGCCCACGTCCGGCTTGCCTCGGCAGGGCATCGTTCGCTGCTTCGTGGCGACCTCCCGGCGGCCCTCAACCTCTTCCGCCGTGCAGCGGCGCTCGCCGCAGGCGAGTCCGACAAGGCGGAGCTGCTGACGCGGATCAGCGGCGTCCTCGTTCAGCTCGGCCAGTTCGCCGAGGCGGACGCACTGCTCGAGCAGGCGCTCGACCAGGCGCGCGCGGACGGGGACGAGCTCCGTGAGGCGCACGCATCGGTCGCGCGGGAGTTCGTGCTCCTGCAGACCGATCCGGCCGGGCGGAGCGGCAAGATCGTCGACGTGACGGAGCGTGTCGTGCCGCTGTTCGAGGCGCACGGTGACGACTACGGGTTGGCACGGGCGTGGCGGCTGCGAAGCGAGGTCGGTCGGCTCGTGTGCCGTTTCGGCGAGGAGGCCGCCGCGCTCGAGCGGGCACGCGTGCACGCTGAGGCCGCTGGTGAGGAGCGTGAGTCGGTGGAGATCAAGCTCTGGCTCGCCAACTGCCTCTGCTACGGGCCGACGCCGGTCGGGGATGCGCTCGCGCAGACGGCCGAGCTGCTGGAGCAGGCACACGGCGTGCGCTGGGTCCAGGCCTCCCTCCTCGGCATGCGCGGGTACCTGCTCGCGATGGCCGACCGGCCAGACGAGGCACGCACCCTCCACGCGCGGAGTCACGCGATCTTCGAGGAGCTCGGGATGAGCTTCGCGAACGTGGCCCGCGCCGTCATCCCGGCAGGGATCGAGCAGATGGCGGGCGACCTGGAGGCGGCCGAGCGCGAGCTCGTCTCCGGTCACGATCAGCTGGAAGCGATCGGAGAGAACGAGCTGCGCTCGACGATCGCGGCGACGCTCGCCCATGTCCTCTACGAGCAGGGCCGGGACGTCGAAGCGGAGAGGTTCGCGCGTGCCAGCAAGAGTGCGGCCGCGGAGGACGACATCGGCTCGCAGGTGTTGTGGCGATCGGCGCTCGCCAAGGTCATCGCGCGGCGTGACGGCTCTGACGAGGCAGAGGAGCTCGCATCGGATGCCGTCGCGCTCGCCGCAACGACGGACATGCTCAGCCTCCACGGCGCCGCCCTGCTGGATCTAGCCCGCGTCGAGGCGCTGCGCAACGACGGCAGGCCGCCCGGGCACATCGTCGAGGAAGCGATCGCCCTCTTCGAGCGCAAGGAGGACGCTGCTTCGCTCCGGCGTGCGGCGCTCGAGTTTGCGGGCACCGGCGTCACCTCGATCCGCGCCTGAGGGTGCCGGAACTCTCGCGCCGTCGCCGGTGTAGAAGCGGCGAGTGGTGAGCCGACCACCGACAGAGGACGAGCTCGTCGAGCGTGCACGTGACGGTGACGCCACCGCCTTCGCCGCGCTTGCCCGCGATCACCAGGAGATCGCTTTCCGCACCGCATACCTGATCACCCGCAACGCGGCCGATGCCGAGGATGCAGCCCAGATCGGGCTGACGAAGGCCTGGCGGGCGCTGCCGCGCTTCCGCCGCGGCGCGCCGCTCCGTCCCTGGCTGCTCGCGATCGTCGCGAACGAGGCGCGCAACCGGCGGCGAGCCGAAGGTCGTCGCGAGGGTCTTGCCCTCCGTGCGGCCCACGAGCTTCCCTCGGGGGACGCGGCTCCGTCTCCCGAGGGGAGGGCTATCGCCGGCGAGGAGCGCGCGACGCTGCTGGCCGCGCTCGAGCGGCTGAGCGACGACGACCGGCTCGTCCTTTCGTGCCGCTACCTCCTCGACCTGGGCGAGGAAGAGACCGGCGAGGTGCTGTCGCTTCGCCGTGGCACGGTCAAGTCGCGCACCTCGCGTGCCCTCGGACGGCTGCGCGAACAGCTGGGGGAGAGCGATGTCTGAGCTCGAGCTCCGTCTCACCGCGCTCCGGGACGAGATCGACTGGCCCGAGACACCGGCGTTCGAAGCGCTGACATTCGAGCCCGGGCTCGAGCGGACGCCGGCACGCCGCTTGCCGCTGCGGCCGCTCGCGCTCGGCTTCGCGGTCCTGCTGGCGGTGCTCGCCGGCGTGCTCGCGTTCTCCCCGGGCGCCCGCAGCGCCTTCCTCGAGATCTTCCACATCCGCGGCGCGACCGTCGAGCGGGTCGAGACGCTGCCGGACGTCCGGGCGCAGCGGCTCGACTACGGGGAGCAGGTGACCCGCGAGGAGGCCGAGCGCCGATCCGGCTTCCAGGTGCTCGACCTCGGCAGCAAGCCGGATGCGTTCTTCATCCGGCCGGACGGGCTGGTCTCGGCGGTCTACGGCGATCCGTCCCGGCCCCGGGTCGTGCTCTCGCAGGCGCGCGGCGCGATCTTCGACGGATTCATGAAGAAGACCGGCGGCAGCGGCACGATCGTCCGGTACGTGACGGTCAAAGGTCAGCCCGGTCTCTTCGTCACCGGCGACGAGCACTACGTCATGTTCCGGGACCGGAACGGCAACATCGCGGACGAGAGGACGTACCTCGCGGGCACGGTGCTCCTCTGGAACCGCGGCCCCCTGCTGCTGCGGCTGGAAGGCGACATGACCCTCGCCGAGGCGCGGAAGCTGGCGAATTCGGTCGAGTAGGGAACCGGCGGTCGCGATGCGGTGTATCCGGATCGTCACCCCACTCTGGAGGTCCGCATGAAGAAGTTCCTGCTCGTGTTCGCCGTGGCCGCCGCCGTCGCCGCACCGGCCGCGAGTGCCGGCGGCTGGGCGACCGTGGGCCTCAGCTCGCTGCCCCCGTCCGGCCTGAAGGCGAATCAGGACTGGCCGGTCGACATCACCGTGCTCCAGCACGGCCGAACTCCGCTCGCGGGCGTGACGCCGGTCGTCCGGATCCGTGACGACGGCGGCCAGGTCGTCAAGAGCTTCACGGCGACGCCGACCGGCAAGACCGGCGTCTATCACGCTGTCGTCAGGTTCCCGGGCTCCGGCACGTTCGCCTACGAGGTCTACGACGGCTTCGTCACCTACGGCGGTGCTCAGACGCACACGTTCAAGCCGGTGCAGATCGGGGCGCCGGGCGGCTCGTTCCCGTACCTGCCGCTGGGGATCGCGGCCGCGCCTGGCACTCGCACTCGCGACCGCGACCACTCTCGTCTGGCGCCGCCGGACGCGGAGCCGGCCACGGTCACGAGCCTGAAGGAGGCCGCATGACAAAGCTGGTCGTTCCCGTTGGCGTCTACGACGGCTTCCCGGTCAAGGAGTGCGCGAGGGTGCACACCTTCAAGTCCGTGGTGATCGTCTCGGTCTGACGCTCTGCTGCGGCGCCGGTCTACCGGCCGGCGCCGCAGGCTCTTCCCAGCACGATCCGGTACCCGTCCTCGCTGCCGGACCGGACGTGGAGCGCGATCTGCTCGCAGCTCGCAGTCGACGGGGGCAAGCGGCGCCGAGTCGGCCGAGCGGGCGCCGACCGCGGCGAGTGCCGGAAAGACGAGTAGGGCCAGGATCCGCAGAAGCTTCATCGCCTCTCACATCGTGAGCCGCGGGGTCGGACCCCGACTACTGACCGGGAGGGCAGGCGCAGGGCTAGGTCACGATGCCGATCGCGATCGTGCCGACGTATCCCTTCAGGCCACCGGACCGCTTCGCCAGCTTCACCTGCGCGCTCGAGCCGCCCGCCTGCTCGTAGATGTTGTCGCTCGAGTGCGGCGTGTCGTACGTGCCGCGGCCGGCGTAGGGAGCCTGCTTGTAGACGGCTGCCGTGATCGTCTCGTTGAAGAAGATCTGGCCGGTGTGGACCTCCTTGCCGCCGACGTGGACCTTCATGTGGATGTGCGGCGTGCGGCCGCGGTACCAGCCGGGGAAGATCGTCAGGAACTCCGCCTTGCCGCCGGCGTTCGACCTCTGGTGGCCGCGAAGGAAGCGTGTCGACGCGCCGTTCACGCCCGAGTAGTTGCCGAGGGCGTCGCAGTGCCAGATCTCGACGTCGGCGTTCTTGATCACGCTGCACGTCTTGGCGTTCAGGATCGTGAAGCGCAGAACGAGCGGGAGGCCGGGCCTTCCCGGAACGAACGTCGCGGCGGGTGAGGGACGTGTCGACCCAGTACGGCCCCTCGGTCACCTCGGGGGTGAGGAGGCAGGTGGTCGCGGCCTGTGCGTCGTCGCCCAGGAAGTCGAGCGCACGGGCTCCGAAGACGGCGGCGAGGCCGGCGCCTCCGATCGTCTTCAACACGTCTCTACGGTTCAGCTCGGTGTGCATGTCGGCTCCTTTCAATGAGTGATGAACCGACGGTAGAGGCGGAACCTGATCGTGACCTAAGAGCAGCTTCTGAAGAGAATAAGAGTCCGGGGCGCTGCCTACGCCCCGGACTCTGACCGGCGGTTAGAAGTCGCTCGAGCTCGTACCGCTCGAGTCGGAACTGCCGCCGGAACTGCCGCCCGAGCCATTGCCATCGTTCGGGCAGTTGCCGGGAGCCGCCGCGTCGCCGTTGTCCTGCTGGACGTCGACGGCGACCGGGCCGTTGCTCGCCGCCGGCTCGCTCGACGAGGGCGAGCCACCGGCGGCGAGTGCGGTTGCCGCCCAGATCGAGGCCGCTGCGAAGATCGTCGCGAGGGCGATCAACAGCGGCCTCGAGTTGAACTGGCGGGCCTTCTCCTCCATGCCTTCACCTCCCTTCGGTCGCGGGTTACGGAATCCGTCCGAACCAGAGGGTCGACAGAGCACCGCCGAGGAGCAGGAGGGCAGCGCCGGCGGCGGTGAAGAACACGGTCAGCTCACGCTGCTTGTGCTCGACGCCGACCTGCGAGCCGATCTCGTCGTACACGCTCTTGAGTGCGTCCTGGTCGGCGGCCTCGAAGAACTTGCCGCCGGTCAGCTCGGCCACCCGCGAGAGGGTCTCCGGATCGGGCGGGACGCGGATCGTCCGGAAGCCGCCGTAGCCGTCGGGGCCTTGGACCGTGCCCTCATCGGTGCCGAGGGCGACGGTGTAGACCGGCACTCCGGCATCCTTCGCCTTCTGCGCCGCCTCGAGCGGCTCGTAGTCACCGGTCGTGTTCGCGCCGTCCGAGAGGAGCAGGACGACGACGGGCGTCTCGCTGTCCTTCGCGGCGGCGAGCTGCTCGTCGAGGCTCGTGACGCCGAGGTCGACCGAGCGGGCGATGGCATCGCCGAGGGCGGTGCCGTTGTCGGCCCGGAGCGCGCTCAGCCCGCGCAGCGCCTCGTCGTGGTCGGCAGTCGGCGGCACGACGACGTCGGCCTCGTTGGAGAAGGAGACGACGCCGACGCGGAACCCATTCGGCAGCCCGTCGACGAACGAGCTGGCGGCCTCGCGCGCGGCCGTCATCCGGTCCGGCTGGACGTCGGTCGCCGTCATCGAGCCCGAGCTGTCCATCGCCAGGATCACGGTCGCCTCCTGGCGCGGCACCGCGACCGCGACCTGAGGCCGGGCCATGCCGACCACGAGGGCGCTGAGTGCGAGCAGCGTGAGGACGGCCGGGATGTGGCGTCGCCAGCGGGGTGAGTCGGCGACGACGTTCTCGAGGAGATCGAGGTTCGTGAAGCGGACGACGTACCGCTTGCGCCGCCGCTGCGCGACGAGGTAGGCGAGCAGGGCCAGCGCGACGAGTGCGAGCCCTGTGAGGGCGATCGGCCAGGCGAAGCTCATCGTCGCCTCCCTTCGGTCTGCAGGAACCCGACGAGCCGCCGCAGCCAGTCGCCGGAGGTCGAGAGGGTCAGATGCGCGACTCCGAGCGAGCGCAGCTCACGTGCGAGCTCCTCGCGCTCGGCCGCAGCGTCGGCGCCGAAGCGCTCGCGCAGCTTGCGGCTGCGGGTGTCGACCCGCAGCTGCTTGCCCGATTCCGGGTCGACGAGCCAGAGGTCGCCGACGTCCGGCAGTTCCTGCTCGCGCGGGTCGCGGATCTCGATCGCGACCACGTCGTTGCGTGACGCGAGCTGGAGCAGGCGGGAACGCCAGTCACGCGGGCCGCGGAAGTCGGAAACGACGACGATCACGGCGCGGCGACGGGCGAGCCGGCCGAGCCGGCCGAGCGCTGTCCCGAGCGACGTCGGCCCGGTGGGCTCGAGATCGGGCTCTCGCCTCAGGGCGAGGAGCAGGGCCAGGAGGCCGCGATTGCCCTGCCGAGCCGGCGAGGTGAAGGGGTTCTGGTCGCCGAACGTGGCGACCGCGAGGCGGTTGCCACGGCGGACGGCGAAGTTGCCGATCGCGAGCGAGACACCCTCTGCGACGTCCCACTTCCTCCGGTCGGCGGTCCCGAACGTCATCGACGCGGAGGTGTCGAGCAGCAGCCAGGTCTCGACTGCCCGCTCGGCAACGTTGACGCGAATGTGCGGCTCGCCGGTGCGAGCCGTCACGTTCCAGTCGATGAGCCGGACATCGTCTCCGGCGACGTACGGCCGGATCTGGGCGAGCTCGGCGCCGTCGCCGAGCGCCCACGAGCGGTGGTCGCCGGCGAGCATGCCGTCGATCCGCCGCCGAACGACCAGGTTCACCTTGCGCAGGAGCGCAGCCGGGACGGGACCCGGGCCAGGACGACCCGCCGTGCGAGCGGGGCCGAGTGCGTGAGCGGTGCTCATGCGACGTCCTGCCGCGCCAGGTCGAGTTGCGGGACTGCGATCGTCTCGAGAACGCGGTCGAGGATCTGATCCGCGTCGACGCCTTCGGCGAGCGCCTCGTAGCTGAGCACCATCCGGTGCCGGAGCACGTCCTTGGAGAGCTCGCGGACGTCCTGCGGCAGCACGTAGCGGCGGCCGCGCAGAAGCGCGAGGGCGCGCGCGCCGACGACGAGGTTGATCGGCCCGCGCGGGCTGGCTCCGTAGTCGACGTAGGAGGCGAGATCCTCCAGGCCGGCGTCGGCGAGCCGCCGTGTCGCCATCGCGATCGAGAGCGCGTACCGCGAGACGGCCGGGTCGACGTAGATCCGCCGCGCGGCAGCCTGCAGCTCGGCCAACTCCTCGACCGTCAGCAGCTGCTCGACCGTGACCGGATCGGCGAGTGCGCGCTCGATCACCGTCAGCTCGTCAGCCGGCTCCGGATAGTCGACGAGGACCTTGAGCATGAAGCGGTCGACCTGGGCCTCGGGGAGCGGATACGTGCCTTCGGACTCGATCGGGTTCTGGGTCGCCATGACGAGGAACGGCGACGGCACGGCGTGCGTCTCCTTGCCGATCGTCACCTGCCGCTCCTGCATCACCTCGAGCAGCGCCGACTGCACCTTGGCGGGCGCGCGGTTGATCTCGTCGGCGAGCAGGAAGTTGCAGAACACCGGCCCGAGCTCGATCCCGAACTCGTCCTTGCCGGCGCGGTACATCCGCGTGCCGACGAGGTCCGAGGGGACGAGATCCGGTGTGAACTGGACTCGCTGGAACGTCCCTCCGATCACCTCGGCGACGGTCTTGATGGTCAGCGTCTTCGCCAGGCCGGGGACGCCTTCGATCAGGAGGTGTCCACCCGCCAACAGACAGACGAAGACCCGTTCCAGCATCTCGTCCTGTCCTGCGATGACACGCTTGATCTCGAAGATGGCGCTCTCGACCGCGTCGCGGTCGGTGCCGGCGTCGACAGCTTTCAAACGGGTTGGATCGGCCACTCTGCAACTCCTTGGTCTCGTTAGGGACGAGACACCAAGGTCGCGGCGGCGTCTAAGAACTGTCTGAGAGCGGCCTGAGAAGTTTGTAAGACCGGCGGAGGGGGCTCGCACGCGCGAGCCCCCTCCGCGGTGCTCTTACCAGCTCGTGGGCTTGCCTTCCTGGTAGAGCCAGACGTCGAAGAAGTTCGTCAGGTCGAGGCCGGAGATCGTCTCCGCCAACGCGATGAACTGCGGTGTCGTCACGTTCCCGTAGCGGTTCTGCGTCGCCCAGTCGCGGATGATCCGGGAGAAGCTGAACTCACCGACCTTCTCGCGGAGTGCCTGCAGCGTCATCCCGCCGCGGTAGTAGATCGTGCCGTTGAAGAGGAGCGCCGGCGTGCCCGGGTTCGCGGGCGGCGGATTCCAGAACAGCGTGTCCTGCGCCGGGGTGTTGTACAACTGCTTGAACCACTGTGCAGCAGATTTGTTGCCCTGGTACTCGCTCCAGATCCACTCGGACCAGGTGGCGAAGCCTTCGTGCAGCCAGATATCGGGCCACTGCGTCAGGGTCACCGAGTCGCCGAACCACATGTGCGAGATCTCGTGGACGAGCGTGGCCTCGTCGGGGACGGACGGGAAGTTCGGTTTCGTCTGCGTCTCGAGCGAGTAGCCGACGACCTTTGCCGAGTCGACGATCGCCCCGACGGCATTGAACGGGTACGGGCCGTAGAGCGAGGCGTAGAACGCCACGGACTCCGTCAGCTTCGAGAGCACCTGTCCCTTCGCCAGCTGGGGGTCGACGGCGACGTAGACGGGCAGTCCGCCCGCCATCGTCGACACCGTCAGATCGAAGATCCCGAGCGTCGACGTCGCCAGATACGTGGCCATCGGGTCCGTCTCCTTCCAGACCCAGGTCGTGCTGCCCCCGCTCGTCGCCGACGAGACGAGGATCCCGTTCGCCATCGCGGTCAGGCCTGCGGGGACGGTGACGGCGAAGTCGAACGTCGCCTTGTCGCGCGGGTTGTCGTTGCACGGAAACCAGCCCGGCGACCCCTGCGGCTCGCCGACGACGAAGGCGCCGTCATCGGTTGGAATCCATCCCTCGATCGACCCGTCGGGGTCGGTGATCACCTCCGGGACACCGCGGTAGTCGACCGCGACTCGGAAGGTCGAGCCGCTGCGGATGCCTGCCGCGGGTGTGATCACAAGCTCCTGGCCGTCGCGCGTATACGACGCGGCAACGCCGTTGACGGTCAGCTTCGAGATCTGAAAGCCGCGGAGATCGAGATCGAACCGCGACAAGTTCTGCGTCGCCTTCGCGGTGACCGTCGCCTTGCCGTCGAGCACGTCGGTGGCTGGGTCGTACGCAAGCTTCAGGTCGTAATTGGCGACGTCGTAGCCGCCGTTTCCCCCGTTGGGGAAGAACGGGTCGCCGAGTCCGGCTGACCCGGGTGTGAAATCTGCGGCCGCCGGGGCGCCGGCGGTGACCACGAAGAGCGCGCACCCTGCGAGCAGGGCGCACATATAGCGCATATGGATCATGTGACCGCCTCCCCTTGTCGTTTTTGCACGCCCGAGGGTATGACGGGACGACAGCATTTGCAAAACGCTTACGGAAGCTTCATCGCAATCCCCTTTCAGGGGGACAACCTCTTGGCTCTACTGGACGAAGTAGAGGTAACACGACCGGAGGGCACCATGGCTGCGGCTGAGCTGACCAGAACTGAAACGGAGCGGGAGCGGATCGCTCGGTGGCGCGCCGAGGAGCTGGAGCGGGCAGGGTACGAGACGACGGCCGCCTCGCTGCTCGCAACGCGTGCTGATGTCGACCTGCACTACGCGATGGACCTATTGCGGAACGGCTGTACCCCGGAGCTCGCGCTCCAGATCCTGCTCTAGCGCGCGCTCCATCTGCGAGTCTCGGCAGAATGCGGTCTGCCTTGACCTTCGTCGCCTCCATCCCCTCGCCCTCGTCGGGCACGATCGACATCGGGCCGCTGACGATTCACATGTACGGCCTGATGCTGCTGGCCGGCATCGCCGCGTGCATCGCGATCACCGGCCACCGCTGGGTCGCCCGCGGCGGTGACTGGGATCTGATCTTCCGCGTCGCCGTCTGGGGGGTCGGCGCCGGCATCGTCGGCGCGCGCCTCTACCACCTGGCGACGAGCTGGAACGAGGTGCCGGACGAGTGGTGGGGACCGTTCGCAGTCTGGGAAGGCGGTCTCGGTATCTGGGGCGGCATCGCCGGTGGCATCCTCGTCGGCGGGTACATCGCCCACCGCTCCGGCGCGAGCGTCACCGCGCTGCTCGACGCCGCAGCCCCTGGGCTTCTCGTCGCCCAGGCAATCGGACGCATCGGCAACTGGTGGAACCAGGAGCTCTTCGGCAAGCCGACAAGCCGGCCGTGGGGCCTCGAGATCGACGCCGTTCGCCGGCCCGACGAGTACCTCTTCAACCCGACGTTTCACCCGACGTTCCTGTACGAGGCGCTCTGGAACCTCTTTGCCGCCGGGCTGCTGCTGATCCTCGACCGTCGCTACCGCTTTCGCCCGCCGGCGCTCTTCGCGCTGTACGTCGCGCTGTACACAGGCTTCCGCTTCTATCTCGAGACGCTCCGGATCGATCCGTCGCACGAGATCGCCGGCCTGCGTGTGAACGCCTGGGTGTCGGCGGTCCTCTTCGTCCTCTCCGTCGCGTTCTTCGTCTGGTGGCAGCTGCTCGGCGGCGGTGGCGGCGGCGGCAGACGTCGTCGCCGCGAGCCCAAAGCCCAGCCGCGGCCGACGATGGCCGTCCCGCGCGGCCGCGTCCGACCACGCCGCTAGCCTCCGGCTCGACATGATTGTCCGCGAACTCGAGCTGGACCTCGATGCGTTCGAGGGTCCCTTCGATCTCCTGCTCACGCTGCTCCTGAAAGAGGAGCTGGAGCCGGCCGACGTGGACATGGCGGCGATCGTCATCGCCTTCGTCGAGCGCCTCGCGGAGCGGGACGAGCTCGATCTCGAGGCCTGCGGCGAATTCCTCGTTCTGATCGCCTCCTTGCTCGAGCTGAAGGCCCGAGCGCTGTTCCCCGACGAGGACGCCGAGCTCGCCGAGCTCGAGCCGGAGGAGGCGGCGGAGGAGCTCGCGCGCAGGCTCGCCGAGTACCGCCGGATGAAGGAGGCCGCGACCTGGCTGGCCGAACGGCTTGCAGGCGAGCGCGACCGCTTCTTCCGCGTCGGCCCGGCACCGCTCGCGCCGCAGCCGGAGCGCAAGCTCGCCGCGCAGGACCCCGAGCAGCTGGCGGCCACGCTCCGCCTGCTCGCCGAGCCGCCGGCGCAGGTCTCGCTGGCGCACATGGCTCTGCGGTTCCCGCCGGTCGCGCAGTTCCTCGAGCGCTTCCGCGCCGTGCTGCGGCGCCGCAGCCGCTTCGACTTCGACGCCGAGGTCGGCTCGTTGTCGCGCATCGACCAGGCCGTCGCCTTCCTCGCGCTGCTCGAGCTGCGGAAAACCGGGGAGATCTCGCTCGAGCAGGCTGCGCCGTTCACCCCCATAAGGGTTTCTCGTCCCGACAACGAAAGAGGTAGCGAATGGATCGCCCGCTCCGCCTGATCACCGCGAACCCGGTCGACCAGCTCGCCCGGACCGTCGAGGCGCTGCTCGTCGTCGCCTCCGCGCCTCTGTCGGCCGAGGAGCTGGCGCAGGCCGCAGACGACGACGCAGAGCGGGTCGAGCTGGCGCTGGGGCTCCTCTCGGATCGCTTTCGTGAGGGACGGAGTGGGATCGTGCTCGAGCACGTCGCCGGCGGCTACGCGTTCCGTGCCTCGCGCGAGGCCGCGGACGCCTGCGCGCGCCTGTTCGAGCGGCCGGTCGAGCGGGGACTCTCGCAGGCCGCGCTCGAGACGCTCTCGATCGTCGCCTACCTCGGCCCGTGCAGCCGGCCGGAGATCGCCCGGATCCGCGGTGTCGCCGCCGATTCGGCCGTCGCAGGCCTGCTCGAGCGAGGGCTGATCGCAGAAGCCGGCCGCGACGACGGCCCCGGCGGCGCCGTCCGCTACCGGACGACGCCGCTCTTCGAGCGCGTCTTCGGGCTCGAGAGCGTCGCCGAGCTGCCGCGGCTCGACGATCTGGGCGACTCGGCGGCAGAGATTCGCGAGCGGCTGCACTCGGTCGCGGTCGGCAAGACGGCCTGACGAGCGCCAAGTAACAGACTGTTACTTGGTCAGATCTGCCAGGACCCGCCGCGCAGGACCGGCACCCGGTCGCCGTCGCGCGTGATTCCGTCCACGTCGAGCTCGTTCGAGCCGATCATGAAGTCGACGTGGATGTCGCTCTTGTTCACGCGCTCGCGGTCGGCCTCGTCCTCGACGGGGAACGTGTAGGCGTTTCCGAGCGCGATGTGGCTGGCGGCGTTCTCGTCCAGCAGCGTCTCGTAGAAGACGGTGCGGAGCGGGCCGATCCGGCCTTCCTTGTCGACGAGCGCGATCTCGCCCAGCCGTGAGGCACCGTCGTCCTTCGCAACGGTCGCCCGGAGCGCGTCCGCTCCTTCGTCGGCATCGACCTTCACTGCACGCCCGCCCTCGAACTCGATCCGGATCCCGTTCATGTACGAGCCGTAGAGCTCGAGCGGCATCGTCGCCGAGACGTGGCCGTCCACGCGCTCCGGGTCGGGAGTCGTGAAGACCTCTTCCGTGGGGAGGTTCGGGTAGTGCGTCTTCCCGTCGGCGGTCGAGAAGTCGGCGCCCAGCCACTTCGAGCTCGGCATCAGGCCGATCGTCAGGTCGGTGCCGTCGCCCTTGAGGTGGAGCGAGTCGAAGCGGCGCTCCGTCAGCCGGTCGGCGCTGGCGACGATGACCTTCATCCGCTCGCGCCACGCCTCGACCGGATCGTCGGTGTCCAGCCGGAGCACGTACGTGACCTCCTCCCAGAGCTTGTCCAGCGCCGCCTCGGGCTCGAGCTCCGGGTGCACGCGCTGGGCCCAGCCGAGGTTCGGGCACGGGCCTGCGGTCCAGTTCGTCGTCCGCGCGTTCACGATCCGCGGGACTGCGGCGATGTACGGGAGCGAGTCACGGCCGGTTCGGGCCGGGTCGATGCCCTCGAAGACACTCGCGCTCGTCCCGGTCAGCGTCACGCGTGCGGCTCGCTCGTCCGAGAGCCATTGCATCCGCTGCTCGAACCAGGGCGGGATGTAGTCGAGCGTCTCGTCGTCCGCGAGCTCCAGCCGTGCCCGCTTGACGAGCTGATCCCACCAGAAGACGTCGACGTACTTGGCGCCCCGCTTGTAGCCCGCTCGGGCGACGGCGCGCGCTGCGTCCTCCATGCCCAGATAGGCCGTGACGCCCAGGATCTGACCCGGCTGCAGGTTGGCGCCGAAGCCGACGAGGAGGTCGGCGAGGCGGTCGACGTCTTCCGAGTGGTCGCGCACAGCGCGGGCACACTACTACTTGGCGCAGGCCCCGAATCCGCTCTCGCGGATCCGGGACGCGCGAAGATCCCTAAAGGCGGCCGCTTTGCGGCCGCGGCCGGAGGAGGTGCCGTTGTGAGGCTCAACGCATATCTCGCTCGCGCCGGTGTCGCGTCGCGCCGCAAGGCGGACGAGCTGATCAAGGCCGGCCGCGTGCGTGTGAACGGTGAGCCCGGGGAGCTGAACACGTTCGTGGAGTCGCGCGACGTCGTCGAGGTGGACGGTGAGCGGGTCGCGAAGCAGGAGCTCGGCTACGTCCTCCTGCACAAGCCGGCCGGGGTCGTCACGACGGCGAGCGACCCGCAGGGCCGGCCGACCGTCGTCTCGCTCGTCGGCCACGAGTCGCGGGTCGTCCCGGTCGGGAGGCTCGACGTGGAGACGACCGGAGCGCTGCTGCTGACGAACGACGGTCCGCTCGCGCACCGGCTCGCGCATCCCCGCTACGGCGTGGAGAAGGTCTACGAGGTCGAGACCTGGAAGGAGCCGACCGACGAAGCGCTGCGGCGACTTGCCGAGGGGGTCGAGCTCGAGGACGGGCCGACGTCGCCGGCGCGCGTCCGCAGGCTCGGCGCCGCCCGTTTCGAGCTCGTCCTGCACGAGGGCCGAAACAGGCAGGTGCGGCGGATGTGCGACGCCGTCGGCTACCGCGTCCGACGGCTGCACCGGAGCGTCTACGCGGGGCTCGGCGTCGACGGCCTTGCACCGGGCGAGTGGCGCGAGCTGACTCCGGCCGAGCTCGACCTCATTCGTAGAACGCCAGCACCGCAAGGATGATGTAGATCGCCACGAGGGCCAACCCCTCGAACAGGACCGCCTCGCCGTCGCCCGTGATCTGCCAGACCGCGATGGCCATGATCGCCAGCGCACCGATGTAGACCGGATTGAGCACGAAGGTCAGCCGCTCGTCGAAGAAGAGCGAGAGCAGCACGAGCGTCGGGTAGAGGAAGACGGCGATCTGCGCGACCGAGTTCTTGACGACCGAGATCGCGAGATCGGCCTGTCCCTTCGCGGCGAGGGTGACTCCGACGACGTTCTCGACCGCGTTCCCGGCGATCGCCACGATCACGAGGCCGGTGAACGCCTTCGAGATCCCGAGCGCCTCGACCGCCGGGTCGAGAGCGTCGACGAACCAATCCGAGACGAACGCCGCTGCGACGCCGGCGACGGCAAGGACGCCGATCGCAGTGCGCAGGGAAAGACCGGCGTGCGCGCGCTGCTCGATCGCAGGCTCGCTGGCTGAAGGTGTGCGCAGATACGACCAGAGCCACGCCGCGTAGACGCCGAGCAGGCAGACGGCGCCGATCGCCGAGATCGCGACCTGGTGCTGGCTGGCCCGGTCGCCGACCTCGTCCGAGAGCCCGAGCAGCACGATGATGAAGACGGCGAGGAGCAGCAGCGTCGCCGTGTCGTTCGGCAGCCGCACCTGGAACCGCATCAGGCCGTCCTCCGACTGGCGCGCTCCCGCGACGATCGCGAGCCCGAGCACCAGGAGCGCGTTCGCGAAGAGCGATCCCAGGATCGACGTCTGGGCGACGACGATCTCCCCGGCGGCGAGCGAGAAGAGGACGATGAAGAGCTCCGGGAGGTTCCCGAGCGTCGACTGGAGCACACCGGTCACGGCCGGTCCGTAGTGGCTGCCGACCGACTCCGTCGCGATCCCGATCGCCCAGGCGAGGCCGCCGAGCGCGACCGCGGACGTCAGGAAGATCGCAACTGGCTCCGCTTCCGCGAAGTGAAGCGCTCCTGCGACGGCGGCGACCGAGAAGAGCGCGCCGAGCAGGAGCGTCTGCCTCACTGAGTCCTCACCGGGGCCTCACGAAGCCCATGCGCTCGTAGATCTGCTCGAGCGTCGGCGCCGACGCCTCACGGGCCTTGTCCGCACCCTGCGTCAGCAGCCGCTGCAGCTCGACCGGGTCGGAGCGCAGCTCGCGGAAGCGCTCCTGGATCGGGGTGACCGCGTCGACGACTGCCTCGGCGACATCGGTCTTGAACTGGCCGTAGCCGGCGCCCTCGTAGCGTGATTCGATCGCAGCCGCGGTCTCGCCCGTGAGGGAGGAGAGGATGTCGATCAGGTTCGTGACCCCCGGCTTGTCTGCCGCGCGACGCACCTCCGAGCCCGAGTCGGTCACGGCGGACTTGACCTTCTTCCGGATCACGTCGAGGTCGTCGAGGATCCGGACCGTCCCCTGCGGCGTCCCCGACGTCGTCGACATCTTCTTCGTCGGCTCCTGCAGGTCCATGATCCGGGCGCCGACCTCGGGATAGACGCCCTCGGGGATCTTGAACGTCTCGCCGTAACGTGAGTTGAAACGCGCGGCGACGTCGCGGGCGAGCTCCAGATGCTGCCGCTGGTCGTCGCCGATCGGGACGATGTCTGTCTGGTAGAGCAGGATGTCGCCGGCCATCAACACCGGATAGGTGAAGAGTGCGGCCGAGACGAAGTCGTGCTGCGTCGGACTTGTCCTTGAACTGCGTCATCCGGTTCAGCTGGCCGAAACCGGTGACCGAGCTGAGCAGCCAAGCCGCCTCGGCATGTGCCGGCACGTGGCTCTGCGCGAAGACGGTGGAGCGCGCGGGATCGAGGCCGGTTGCGAACAGCATCGCCGCCAGATCGAGCGTCTTCTCCCGGAAGTCGTCAGGGTCGTAGTCGACGCTGATCGAGTGCAGGTCGACGATGCAGAAGAAGCCCTCGCCGCGCTCCTGCGTGGCGGCGTACTGGCGGAAGCCGCCGATCAGGTTGCCGATCGTCTTGTCGCCGGTTGGCTGGATGCCGGAGAAGATGCGCATGTCGGTTCTCTCTTTCCTTCAGGTTCGGTCGCGGAACGAAAAAGACCTCCGGGAGGGAGGTCGGGGATCGAGCGAAGCGGCGTGCGCGCCTAGCGCAGGCTCCCGCTCCGCTCGCACGGCCAGGACCAAGCCTCGTGAGTGGTTGCCGGAGACATGTGCCGCAAGGATAGGGACCTGCCCGGATACCCGCAACTACACTGGCGCGATGGCCGTGACGCCCGCCACCTGGACGCCTTCGAGCTGGCGTGGACGCACCGCGTTGCACCAGCCCGAGTGGCCCGATCCCGCCGCCGCCGAGGCCTCGGTCGAGCGGCTGCGTTCGCTGCCGCCGCTCGTCTTCGCCGGCGAGGCGCGTGAGCTGCAGGCCGCGCTCGGCGAGGTCGCCGCCGGCCGGGCCTTCCTCCTCCAGGCGGGCGACTGTGCGGAGTCGTTCCGGGACTTCACGGCGGTCTCGATCCGCGAGAAGCTGAAGATCCTGCTGCAGATGTCGGTGGTGATGATCTACGGCTCGGCGCTGCCGCTCGTGAAGGTCGGCCGGATCGCCGGGCAGTTCGCCAAGCCGAGGTCCGAGCCGGTCGAGCGTGTCGGGGACGACGAGCTGCCGTCCTTCTTCGGGCACATGGTCAACGACGACGCGCCGTCGCTCGGAGGCGCGAACCGTCCGACCCGGCGCGGATGGTCCAGGCCTACCACCAGTCCGCGGCCACGCTCAACCTGCTTCGCGCCTTCACGAAGGGCGGCTTCGCCGACCTGACGCAGGTGCAGATGTGGAACCAGGAGTTCGTCGCGAGCGCGCCGGAGGGACAGCGCTACGAGGTCGTCGCCGCCGAGATCGAGCGCGCGATCAGCTTCATGCGGGCCTGCGGCATCGATCTCGTGCACGCGCCGCAGCTGCACCAGGTCGACGTCTGGACGAGCCACGAGGGCCTCGTGCTCGACTACGAGGAGGGCCTGACGCGGCGCGACTCGCTCACCGGCGACTGGTACGACTGCTCGGCGCACATGCTCTGGATCGGCGAGCGCACGCGGCAGCCGGACGGCGCTCACGCCGAGTTCTTCGCCGGCGTGCACAACCCGCTCGGGGTCAAGCTGGGGCCGACGGCGACCGCCGAGGAGCTGCTCGAGCTGACCGAGAAGCTGAATCCGCTTCGCATCCCGGGCCGGCTGACGTTCATCGTCCGGATGGGCGCCGAGCCGCTCGCGGAGGCGCTGCCGCCGCTCCTGCGCGCCGTGCGCGACGCGGAGCAGCCCGTCGTCTGGGCGTGCGACCCGATGCACGCGAACATCTTCCGCACGGCGTCCGGGATCAAGACCCGCAGCTTCGACGCGATCATGGACGAGGTCGTCGCGTTCTTCGCCGTCTGCCGTGCAGAGGACGTCTGGCCCGGCGGCGTCCACCTCGAGTTCACCGGCGAGGACGTGACCGAATGCCTGGGCGGCTCGGCCGCCGTGCTCGAGGAAGAGCTGACGACCCGCTACGAGACCCTCTGCGACCCGCGCCTCAACGCCCGGCAGTCGCTCGACCTCGCATTTCGCGTGGCCGAGCTGATGCGCAGGTAGGAGGCCATGGCTGTCGTCCGCTCTCTCGCCGTTGTCGGCACCGGCCTGATCGGCGCGTCGGTCGGGCTCGCCGCGCGCCGCGCGGGGGTCGAGCGAGTCGTCGGCTGGGATCTCGACCCGGCGCACCTGGCGACCGCCGCCGAGCGCGGCGCGGTCGAGGCGTCTCCCGATCTCGCCGACGGCTCTCGAAGGGGCGGAGCTCGCGGTCGTCGCCGCGCCCGTCACGGCTCTCCCGGCCCAGGTGCGCGCCGTGCTCGATGCGAGCGCGCCCGACTGCACCGTCACGGACGTCGGCTCGACGAAGGGCGGGGTCTGCGAAGCGGTGACGGGCGTCGGCAGGTTCGTCGGCGGGCATCCGATCTGCGGCTCGGAGGCGCGCGGCCCGGAGTGGGCGACGGCCGAGCTCTTCGAAGGCGCGACGTGGTTCCTGACTCCCGTCGCCTCGACCGACCCCGACAGCTTCAAGGTGCTGCACGGCTTCGTCTCGGCGCTCGGGGCGGTGCCCGTCGCGATCGACCCCGAGGCGCACGACCGCCTCGTCGCGGTCACGAGCCATCTGCCGCACGCGCTGGCGAACGTGCTCCTGAACCAGGCCGGCGGCTCTCGCGTCGACGGCCACGAGCCGCTCGCCGCGGCGGGTGGGTCGCTCCGCGACATGACGAGGGTCGCCGGCGCGAACCCGCGCATCTGGGTCGACATCTTCCTCGAGAACCGCGAGGCGCTCGCCGCCTCGCTCGCCGAGCACCGCCGCCGCGTCGAGCAGGTCGAGGCGGCGCTCGCGGCCGGAGACGCCGGATTCCTCGCGCGCTGGATCGGCGAGGCGTCCGTGAACCGGCGGCGGCTTCTGGAAACGGCCTACGAGGACGCCGGCGAGCTTCAGCGGCTGCGTGTGCACGTGCCCGACCGGCCGGGTGTGATCGCGGGGATCGCGCAGGCGCTCGGCGCCGAGCGGATCAACATCGCCGACTTCGACCTCCAGCACCTCTCCACGGAGCGCGGCGGCACGGTCGCGATCCTCGTGGCGGGCGAGCAGGAGGCGGCCCGCGCCGCGGCGCTCCTCGAGCAGCAGGGATACGGCGTCGTCGTCGCGCCGGTGCTCGAGGACGAGCTGTGAGCACCGTACTCTTTCAGACATGGCCACCGCAGACCCGTCCGGGGACTGTCCCCGGACGTGGTCTCGCGCGGACGTGTCTCAATTGCAACTCTTCCGCAACTCTTTTTCCACAGGACGCGAGGCGTGAAGATCGCGCCCACCGCCGCCGTTCACGGGCACATCGGCGTTCCCGGGGACAAGTCCCTTTCGCACCGCGCGCTGCTGCTCGGGGCGATCTCCGACGGCGAGACCCGCGTCTCCGGCTTCGGCCGCTCCGACGACACCGAGTCCACGATCGCCGCCGTCCGTGCGCTCGGGATCAAGGTCTACGAGTCGGACTCGGACACGCTGCGCGTCTTCGGCTCCGGCCTCCGCGGCCTCGTCGCTCCGACGAAGCCGATCGACTGCGGCAACGCCGGCACGCTGATGCGGCTGCTGCCGGGGATCCTCGCCGGCCAGGACGGCCGGTTCGAGCTGACCGGCGACGACTCCCTGCGCTCGCGTCCGATGGAGCGCATCGCGGAGCCTCTCCGCCGGATGGGCGCCTCGATCGAGACGGAGGACGGCCACGCTCCGATCGTGATCGAAGGTGCGTCGCTGCAGCCGATCTCGTACGAGCTGCCGGTCGCGAGCGCGCAGGTCAAGTCCGCGGTGCTGCTCGCCGGGCTCTACACGGAGGGTGGCGAGACGACCGTCGAGGAGCCTCTGCCCACGCGCGACCACACGGAGAACATGCTGGCGCAGGCGGGCGTGCCGGTTCGTCGCAAGCCGAAGAGCGTGAGCGTTCAGCCGGTCGACCGGTTCGAGCTCGGGGACGTCGAGATCCCCGGCGACTTCTCCTCGGCGGCGCCGTTCCTCGTCGCCGCGACCCTGCTCGCCGGCTCGGAGCTGACAGTGCACGGCGTCAACCTGAACCCGCGGCGCACCGGCCTGCTCGACGTGCTCGAGCGCATGGGCGCCAACATCACGGTCTTCAACCGGAGACGGATCGGCGGCGAGCCGGCAGGCGACCTCGACGTGCGTCCCGCTCAGCTGGTCGGGACGACGATCGGCGCGGGGGAGGTGCCGCTGCTCGTCGACGAGCTGCCGCTCTTCGCCCTCCTCGCGGTGCACGCGCACGGCGACAGCGTCCTCCGGGGCGCGGCCGAGCTGCGCGCGAAGGAGACCGACCGGATCGAGGCCGTCGTCGACGGGCTGCGGAGGCTCGGCGCCCACATCCGCGCGACGCCGGACGGCTTCACCGTGCGCGGCGTCCCGTCCCGCTTGCGAGGCGGCTCGGTCGACGCACGCGGCGACCACAGGATCGCGATGCTCGGCGCGATCGCCGGCCTCGTCTCGCGCGAGGGGGTGGAGGTCGAGGGCGCGGAGGTGGCGGCGGTAAGCTTCCCCGGCTTCTTCGACCTCCTCGACTCGCTGCGAGCGCCCACGAGCTGATGATCGTTGCCATCGACGGGCCCGCAGGGGCCGGCAAGAGCACGGTCGCACGGCATCTCGCCGAGCGGCTGGGCTTCCGCTACCTCGACACCGGGGCGATGTACCGGGCCCTCACCTGGCTTGCTCGGCGCCGCGGCGTCGCGCTCGACCTCGCCGACGATCTCGCCGAGCTCGCGGCGGCGAACCCGGTGGGCTTCGACGAGGCCGGTCGCGTGTTCATCGACGGCTGCGACGTGACCTCCTCGATTCGCAAGCCCGACATCGACAAGCTCGTCCCGGTCGTTGCGCGCCACCACGCGGTGCGGGAGGTGATGCGCGAGCGCCAGCGCGCGCTCGGCGACGAGGGGAACGTCGTGATCGAAGGGCGCGACATCGGCACGGTCGTCGCACCTCAAGCTCAGGTAAAGGTTTACCTCATTGCCGACGAGTCTGTTCGGGCTGCGCGCCGCAGCTCGGAGCGTCCCGGGATCGGCGCGGACGCACTTGCGACCGACCTTCGCCTGCGCGACGAGAAGGACGCGATCAACATGCGACCCGCCGAGGACGCGATCCAGATCGACACGACCGCGCTCGACGTGGACGAGGTCGTCGCTCGGATCGAAGAGCTCGTCCACGCCCGGCAGACGACGTGAGGGCGGCGGCATGAACCGAGTCGACGCCGTCTGGTCCGTCGGTCGCGTGACCATCGGCTCCGTCGTGCGGCTGCTGACGCCGCTGCGGAACTACGGCGCCGACCGCGTGCCACGCACCGGTGGCGTCGTCTTCGCGTTCAACCACTTCCACTGGATCGACCCGCCCGTCTTCGGGTACTCCTCGCCACGGACGATGTACTTCCTCGCCAAGGTCGAGGCCCATCGCGTGCCCGGGCTCGGGCAACTGATCCGGAGCTTCGGGACGATCTCGGTCCGGCGCGGAGAGTCAGACCGCGAAGCCGTGCGGCGAATGCGGGAGGTCGTCCGCGACGGGCATGCGCTCGGCCTGTTCGTCGAGGGAACGCGTCAGCGCTCGGGCCGCCCGGGGCAGGTTCAGCCCGGTGCAGCGATGGTCGCGGTGCAGGAGCAGGTCCCCGTCGTTCCGGCCGCGATCTACGGCTCGTACGAGTGGAAGCCCGGCAACTTCCATCCGATCTCGGTCGCCTGGGGTGAGCCCGTCCACTTCGAGGGGCTGCCGAAAGGCGCGAAGGGCTACCGCGAGGCGTCCGCCGAGATCGAGCGCCGGCTCCACATGCTCCACGACTGGCTGGCCGAGATGCACGCCGCCGGCCGGCCCAAGCAGGCGGTGCCGCCGCGATGAGCGAGACCGAGAACCCGCCGCAGGCCCCCGAGACGCCCGAGATCATCGGCACCGTCGCGATCGTCGGCTTCCCGAACGTGGGCAAGTCGACGCTGATCAACCGGTTGACCGAGACCCGACAGGCCGTCGTGCACGAGACGCCGGGCGTGACACGCGACCGCAAGGAGCTGCTCGCCGACTGGAACGGGAAGCACTTCCTGCTGATCGACACGGGTGGCGTCGACGATCTCGCCACCGACGCCTTCAGCCCCAAGATCGCGCAGCAGGCGCGCGCGGCGATCGCGGAAGCCGACCTCGTGCTGTTCGTCGTCGACGCGCGACACGGGATCACGCCCGGCGACGAGGAGCTCGCAGTCACCCTGCGCGCCTCGAAGAAGCCCGTGATCGTGCTGGCGAACAAGATCGACGACCCCCGGCGCGACCTCGACGCGATCGAGTTCCACAAGCTCGGGCTCGGCGATCCGTTCCCGCTCTCCGCGTTGCACGGGCACGGCACCGGCGACCTGCTGGACCGGGTCGTCGAGCAGCTGCCCGGCAGCGGGCCGGCGCAGGTCGGCGAAGAGGCGATCCGCGTCGCGATCCTCGGGCGGCCGAACGTGGGCAAGTCCTCGCTGCTGAACGCCCTCGTCGGCGCTGAGCGCGTGATCGTCTCCGACGTGCCCGGCACGACGCGCGACACGATCGACACCATCCTCGAGCGCGACGGCCGGACGTATCAGCTCGTCGACACCGCCGGCCTGCGCCGCAAGCGGAAGCAGCGGCAGGGGATCGACTACTACTCTGAGCTTCGCGCGCTCGAGGCCGCCGAGCGGGCCGACATCGCCCTCGTCCTGATCGACTCGAGCGAGGGGATCGTCGACCAGGACCTCGCCGTTGCCGACGTCGCGCGCAAGGCCGGCAACTCGACCCTCGTCGTCCTCGCCAAGTGGGACGAGACCGAGGTCACGATCGAAGACGTTCGTCCCAGGATCGAGACCAAGCTTCGGCAGCGGCCGCCGCTGATCGCCGTCTCCTCGAAGACCGGGCGCGGGCTCGACCGGCTGCTGGAGTACATCGCCGATCTGTTCGAGAAGCACACCGGCCGGATTCCGACCCCGGCGCTCAACAACGCGCTCGCCGAGCTGAGGCAGGCGCGCCAGGCGCCGTCGTCGAAGGGGAAGCGGTTGAACCTCCTCTACGGCACCCAGGTCTCGACCCGGCCGCCGCGGATCCGGATCCACGTGAACGACCCGGGGTTGGTGACGCGCGACTACGCGTACTGGGTCGAGAACGAGCTGCGCAAACGCTTTAACCTCGCGGGCGTGCCCGTCTCGATCGACTTCGTCAAGCGGTCGTGAACTTCGTCATCGTCGGTGGGGGCTCGTGGGGGACGGCGTTCGCACGTGTCCTGCAGAACCGCGAGCACGACGTGACGCTTGCCTGTCGCGACCCGGAGCAGGCGCGCGTCATCGCCGAGACGGGCCGGAACCCCCGCTATCTCCCTCACTGCAACATCCGCGGCGTCAAAGCGACGACGATCGAGGAGGCGCCGCTGGCGGAGGCCGAGGTGATCGTTCTCGCCGTCCCGAGCGCCGTCTACGGCGAGGTCGCCGAGTCGCTCCCAGGCGACGCCCCGGTGCTCTCGCTGACGAAAGGGCTCGACCCCGCGACGGGCGCCCGGCTCTCGACGCTCGTGCAGGGGCGGCCGGTCGCGGTGCTCACGGGGCCGAACATCGCGGACGAGATCTCTCGCGACCTCCCGGCCGCTGCCGTGATCGCGAGCGAGGACGAGCAGCTCGCGCTCGACCTGCAGGCGGCGATCACCTCCGTCACGTTCCGCGTCTACGTCAGCGACGACGTCGTCGGCGTCGAGCTGTGCGCGGCGGCCAAGAACGTGATCGCTCTCGCCGCCGGTGGGGCCGACGGCCTCCAGCTCGGCGACAACGCCAAGGCTGCGCTCGTCTCGCGCGGCCTCGCCGAGATGGCCCGCCTCGCCGAGGCTGCGGGCGGCAAGCAGGGAACGTTCGCGGGCCTGGCGGGCATGGGCGACCTCGTCGTCACCTGCTGGTCGAAGTCCGGCCGCAACCGCCGGGCGGGTGAGCTGATCGCGCAGGGCACCGATCCCGACGACGCCGTGCGCCAGATCGGAATGGTCGTCGAGGGCTTGACGACCGCCCCGGTGCTGCGTGAGCTCTCGCACCGGCTGGGAATCGAGCTGCCGATTACCGAGGGCGTCTGTGCTGTGCTGGACGGCGAGCCGCTGCACGAGCTCGTGGGCGCTTTGATGCGGCGAGAGCCGACAACGGAGTAGGTACGCTTCGGCCGATGGCAGCCCGCTCGTTCTCGTTCACCTCGGAGTCGGTCACCGAAGGCCACCCGGACAAGATCGCCGACCAGGTCTCGGACGCGGTTCTCGACGCCGTTCTCAAGGGTGACCCGACGGGACGTGTCGCCTGCGAGACGCTGATCACGACCGGCCTCGTCGTCGTCGCCGGCGAGATCACGACCGAGATCTACGTGGACATTCCGCGGCTCGTCCGCAAGACGATCGCGGAGATCGGGTACACCCGGGCGAAGTACGGCTTCGACGCCGAGACGTGTGGCGTGATCGTCGCCATCGACGAGCAGTCCTCGGACATCGCGCAGGGCGTCGACGACTCCTTCGAGGCCCAGCACGGCGACGAGGACCCGCTCGACCGTGTCGGCGCCGGCGACCAGGGAATGATGTTCGGCTACGCGTCCCGCGAGACCGACGAGCTGATGCCGCTCCCGATCCAGCTCGCACACAAGATCTGCAAGCGGCTCTCCGAGGTGCGCAAGGCCGACGTGCTCCCGTACCTGCGGCCGGACGGCAAGGCGCAGGTCACGGTCCGCTACGAGGTCGACGAGCACGGCCGCCAGCAGCCGGTCGAGATCGAGCGCATCCTCGTCTCGACGCAGCACCGCGACGGGCTCGACTCCGAGACGCTGATCAAGCCCGACCTGATCGAGCACGTCCTCCATCCGATCCTGCCGCACTCGCTCTACGACGAGAAGCGTCTCGAGGAGAAGGACTTCGTCTTCGTCAACCCGACCGGGAAGTTCGTGATCGGCGGCCCGATGGGCGACACGGGACTGACGGGGCGCAAGATCATCGTGGACACCTACGGCGGCGCGGCCCCGCACGGCGGCGGCGCGTTCTCCGGCAAGGATCCGACGAAGGTCGACCGCTCGGCGGCGTACGCCGCGCGCTACGTGGCGAAGAACATCGTCGCGTCGGGCATCGCCGACCGCTGCCAGATCCAGGTGGCATACGCGATCGGCGTCGCCCACCCGCTCTCGGTGCTGGTCGACACGTTCGGCACCGAGGCGGAGGGGATGACGCAGGAACGGATCGAGGAGCTCGTCCGCGAGCACTTCGACCTGCGGCCGGCCGCGATCCTGCGCGACCTCGACCTGCGCCGCCCGATCTACGAGAAGACGGCGGCGTACGGCCATTTCGGCCGCGACGACCGCGACTTCACGTGGGAGCGGACGGACAAGGCCGAGGCGCTCCGCCAGGCCGCCGGGCTCGCCACCGCCGCAACGGTCTAGCTTCCACGACGTAGGGTCGCGCTGTGCGCTCGCTCGACGCGATCTGCGAGACGTTCGCGCCGGGTGCGGTCGAGCAGGGCGTCCCGGACGCCGTGCTCGATGCGATGGAGCACGACCTCTCGCGCCGTGAGCGGCAGCGGCTGCAGCTCCTGCTGAGGACGTGGCTTCCCGGCTACTCGCGGCTCTCGCACTCGCGGCGCGAAGCCGTCCTGCGCAGCTGGCGTGACAGCCCCGTCCCGCTGATGCGGACCGGCTTCCAGGCTCTCCGGAAGGCCGCGCTTGCGTTCGCGTACATGCTTCCCGGCCGCTGGGAGGAGATCGGCTACCCGGGGCCGCTCGGACCGCACGCTGACGCGCCGGGGCCGCGGCTCGAGCCGATCGAGCCCCACGGCGAGCTGGAGCTGGAGTGCGACGTCTGCGTGATCGGCTCGGGCGCCGGCGGCGGTGTCGCGGCGGCGGTTCTCGCTGCGGCCGGCCTGGACGTGGTCGTGCTCGAGGCGGGCGGCTACTGGTCGGAGCGCGACTTCGACGGCGCCGAGCGGACCGGCCTGCGTCGCCTCTACCGCGGCGGCGGCGCCTCGGCAACGGACGACCAGAGTGTCGGGCTGATCGCGGGCGCCTGTCTCGGCGGTGGCACGGTCGTCAACTACTCGACCTCGTTTCGCACTCCCGACGAGGTGCTGGAGGAGTGGGAAGGGCTCGGCTTCCCTTCAGCGGAGCTCGGATCGAGCCTCGACGCGGTTTGGGACCGGCTCGGCGTCAACACAGACCACAACCGGCCCTCGCGCCGCGACGAGGTGATGCGACGCGGCCTCGAGTCGCTCGGCTGGCACGTCGAGGCGATGCCGCGCGACGTCGTCGGCTGCGAACAGGGCGTCGTCTGCGGCTACTGCGGCTACGGCTGTCCGCTCGGCGCGAAGCAGTCGACGCTGCGGACCTGGCTCGAGGATGCAGCGGCCGCGGGCGCCCGCATCGTGGTCGGGACGAAGGCGCGACGCGTACTCGTCCGGAAGGGCCGCATCGTCGGCGTCGACGCCGGGACGGTGCATGTGCGCACATGCACCGTCGTCGTCGCGGCGGGCGCGATCGAGACCCCCGCGTTGCTGCTCCGCTCCGGCTTGAAGAATCCGAACATCGGCCGCGGGCTTCGATTGCACCCGGCGACGGCGGTCTTCGGGATCTTCGACGAGGAGATCCGCCCGTGGGAAGGGACGCTGCAGGCGCTCTACTCCGACCAGCACCGTCACCTCGACGGCGGCTACGGGATCAAGTACGAGACCGTCCCGGCCCATCCCGCGTTGCTGACCGCGGCGGTGCCGTGGGACGGTGCTGCGGAGCACGCACGGCTGATGGCCAGCCTGCCGCGGCTGTCAGGGATCGCAGTGATCCCGCGCGACCGCGGCTCGGGGCGCGTCCGCATCGGTCGTGACGGCGAGCCGATCACGACCTATCGCCTCTGCCCCAGACGACGCTCGCCGACTGGCGACCGGCGTCGACGGGGCGGGCAGGATCCTCGCCGCAGCGGGAGCGCGCGAGGTCTTCAGCGCGAACGCGCGGCTGCAGCGGTTCAGCGACGGCTTTCCACCCGGCGCGTTCCGCTTCGGCCCCGGTCGCGGCGCCCTCTACTCCTTCCACCTCATGGGCTCGGCCCGCATGGGCGGCTCGCCGGCGATGTCGGCGGCGAACGCGACGGGCGAGACATGGGAGGTGCCGAACCTGGTCGTCGCGGACGGCTCGGCGTTCCCGACCGCCTCCGGCGTGAATCCGATGATCACGATCGAGGCGATCGCGCACCTGAACGCACGTCGCCTGGCGGCGAGGCTCGGCTAGACGGGCGCTGCGGCGCGGACGTAGAGGCCGCCGGCCGCCTTCTCGCCGATCGCCCGCTCGTCCTTGCCGCCCAGCAGCACCTTGAACTGGGCTGCGGCGGGCTGGGCCTCGCGGATCACGACCTGCGTTCCCGGCGTGAAGCCTTCGTCGTAGAACCAGTGCAGCAGCTCGCCGTCGTGCTCTGCGAGCCGGACGATCTCTGCCTGCTGTCCGACTTTCAGGTCGGTCAGCGGCGCCAGCTCCTTGTTCTCGGCCTGCTCGAACGCGGGATCGACGGGCCAGCCGTGCGGACAGCGTTCCGGGTTGCCGAGCCGCTCCTCGATCCGCTCGACCATGTCCTCGGAGAACGTGTCGCCGAGCTCGTCGGCATGCACGTGAGCCTCGGCGGCGGTGTAGCCCATGAAGTCGGTGAGCAGCCGCTCGATGATCCGGTGCTTCCGGACGACGCGCTCTGCGCGCACGGTCCCGGCCGCGGTCAGGAGCGCCTCCTTGTGGTCGCCGCGCTCGACGAGCCCTTCGGCCTCGAGCCGTTTCAGCATCTCGCCTGCCGACGCCCGCGAGACGCCGAGCATCTCGGCCACGCGCGAGGCGATCGCCGACGAGCTGCCGGGGTCGGGTCGGTACTCGCCGATCGGGAAGGCGAGGAAGTAGATGGTCTCGAGGTACTCGTCGACCGAATGTCCCTGTCCCGCCACGGGGTCAGTCTAGCCGGACGAGGGCGCGCAGATCCGTGGTGGTCTTGCTCGCGAGTTGCTCGACGCGGTCTGTCTGCCCCGTCGTCCGGACGAGGAGCTCGAGGGCGGCGAGATCGGCGAGTACCCGTCTCGTCCGGGCCGGATCGCGCGCCTCGAGCTCGTCTTCGAGCGACGTAATCGTCTCGCGCGCCACGTCCAGCTGGTCGGCCGCCGCGGCATGCGTCGTCGGGTTCGGCGACTCGTAGTGAATCGGGATCAGCTCGAGTGCCGCGAGTGCAGGCTCGACGTCCTGCTGGAGCGACTCGAGCTTCTCCGCCTCCGACGGCGTGCCGCCGGTCAGCGCCAGGACGAGAGCGACGACGGCAGCGATCGCAACCACGACGACGGCCGCAGCGATCCAGAGTCGGCGGCGACCCGACCGCGCTTCCCGGTAGAGCGACATCTCTCTAGCGCGTGACGACTGCGACGGCGGTGCCGGTGTGGCCTTCGAGCGTGCGCGCGGCCGCGACCGCGACGTCCTCGGGGCGCCGTGCATCGGAGAGATCGAGGATCTGGGAGCCACAGATGAGCGAGACCCGCGGGAGGAGGGTGGCGACGCCGAGGTTGCGCGTGGCCGCCTCCACCTCGCGCCGGAGCTCCTCGACGAGCTCGTCTCCGGTCGCCGCCATGATGCGCCGCGCGTCCTCGGCGAGCGCAACGGCACCCAGGCCGTCGATGGCCGCGACGCGTCCCGAGCCATTCTCGGAGTAGACGCGGTAGAAGCCGGTCTCCGCCACGAGCTGCAATGCCTCGGGCTCGAGTCCGAGCGCGGTCGCCGCAGCCTGGAGACGGGCCTCGTCGCCGGCCGGTTCGCGATCCGCCGCGCCGACCTCGAGCGCCACGGCTCCGGTGGCGACTGCGCGCAGCACGCCTTCGCGCGCATCGAAGGCCGTCTCGACGGTCACGGTCGCCGGCGCAGCGCCGGAGGCAACGCACGCGCGCTCGGCTTCGAGAGCCAGCTCGACCGCGGCGCCGTTGCTCGTCCCGTTGCGAGTCACCTCGGCGCGGACGAGCGAGATCGCCGCGCCGATCGAGGAGAGCACCTCGGGATGCGCCGGCCGGATGAGCGGGCGCTTCAGACGCTCGGCCACGAGCGGAACGAGCGCCTCGCCCGCGCCACCGAGCGCGACGAGCGGCACGTCCGGACGGAGGTCGTGGTGGCGCACGGCATCCGCGACGGCCTTCACGATCTTCTCGACCGCTCCGTCGAGCAGCCGCCGTGCGGCGCCGGCCGGGGTCGTCTTCAGCCGCTCGGCGAGCGGAGCGAACGCAGCCAGCGCCGCCTCCCGGCCCGGCGAACGAGTACGCGTCCGCGGCGACGAGCCCGAGCGCGTTGGCCGCGCAGGTGGCGGTCAGCGCATGCAGCTTGCCGCCTGCACGGACGCAGGCGTACAGCTCCGGATCGCCGTCGCGCGGAGCGACGAGCTCGAGCTGCGCGCCGGCGAGCTCCGACGGGTCGGCGAAGCAGGCGTAGGGCAGGCCTGCGATGTGGGCGCTGCGCGGCCCCGTCTGGTCGATCGAACGGCGCTTGAGGAGCGCCATGCTTCCCCCGGCCGCACCGACGACCCAGCTGTCGACCGCTCGGACGCACGTCGGCCGGCCCATCACGCGGAGCGAGCGGACGACCGGCCGGCCGCCCTTGACGACCGACACGTTCGAGCTCGTGCCGCCGCACTCGACGACGACCGCGTCCGCCAGACCGAGCTGGTGCAAGGCAGCCGCGACGCCCGCGGCAGGACCGGAGCCGATCGTGAAGCACGGCCGCCGGCGGAAGGCGTCGACGCTCATCGCGCCGCCGTCGCCGCGGAGGACGAGCAGCGGCACGTCGAGTCCTGCGTCCGCGAGTGCCTGCTCGACGAGGGATGCCGTCCGCTGGACGACGGGGAGGATGCTCGCGTTGACGGCGGCGCTGACCGTGCGCATCTCGAGGCCGTAGGCCCCGGTCAGATCGTGGCCGACGCAGGCCGGGAGCCCGCGCGTCTGTGCGCATTGCGCCACCAGCAGCTCATGCGCCGGCTCGTCGACGGCGAGGGCGCCGCTGACCGCGATCGAGGCACAGCCGGCGGCGGCGAGTGTCTCGAGGGCGGCGTCCACGCTGGCTCTGGTCGAGGCCGCGAGTCACGTCGACGAAGGCGTGCTCGGTCTCGAGCGAGTGTCCGGGGGCGAGCGCGACCGATCCGACCCGCGTTCGCTTGCGCGCGGCGCGGAGGTCGGGCTGCGAGCCGATCCCGAGGACTCCGACGCGCCCGACGTCGCCCTCGAGTAGGGCGTTCATGGCCTGCGTCGTCGAGAACGCGACGAGCGCGACGCGGCGGCGGTCCTCGCCGAGCGTCGGCGAGGAGGTCGCGCAGGGCGTCGACGACGCCTTCGGCCGTGCCCTCCGCCTCGTGCGAGGTCGGTACGACAGCGTGCGCAAGCAGCCGGAGCGGCCCTGTCTCGACCGCGACGGCCTTCGTGAAGGTGCCGCCGACGTCGACGCCGATCCTGATCGCGCCGCTCACGCGCGGACCGCCTGTGCGGCCCGGCGGCGCCACGGTCGGATTCCGAAGACCCAGGCGGTGCCGAGGACGTAGACGACGAGGAGCGCGGCCTGGACCGTGAGGCCCTCGCGCGTGGGATGGATGCCCGTCAGCTCGGCGACGTAGACGGGCAGCCGCGCCCAGCCGTCGTCCACCGGCGTGACCGAGACCCAGTCGGCGCCCTGCAGCGAGCGCACCGCGTTGCCGGCGAACGTGACCGAGAGGAGCAGCAGGATCGCGGCGCCGGTGGTCAGCAACGGCTTCACCGGGATCCGCTTCCCGAGCTTGAGCACCGCGTAGGCGACGGCGCCGAGGGCGACCACGGCCGTCGCGAAACCGAGCGCGACGTAGAGCCCCAGGCCCTTCGCGAAGATCGCGAGCGCCTGGTAGAAGAGCACGGTCTCGAAGCCCTCGCGGTAGACGGCCGTGAAGCCGAGTCCCGGCGAACGCGATGGCGCTCCCGGCCGAAATGGCCGAGGCGACGCGGGCGCGCATGAACTCGAGCCAGTGCTTGTGGTCGAGCCGGGAGACGAGCCAGAAGCTGACCGCGAAGAGGACGAGGACGGCGGCGACGGCAGTCACGCCTTCGAGCAACTCGCGTTGCACGGGCGCGATCTCCAGCACCACGGTCGCGAGCACCCACGTGAGGGCGGTCGCCACGAGCGCCGCGATCACGCCGGCCGCGAGCGGCTTCCGATACCCACTGGCGCGGCCGGCGCTCAGCGCGCCGAGGAGGATCGCCAGCAGCAGCACGACCTCGACTCCCTCCCGGAACAGAATCGTGAAGGAGAAGAGGAAGGCGAGCAGGGGCGCCGCGAACCCCTTGGCGGCCAGCGTCCGGTCGACGTCGACGAGTCCGGAGTGGATCTCGGCAGCATTCGACCGGATCTCCGACAGCGGCGCGTCGTCGCGGATCCCGTTGCGGAGCTTCGCGAAGCTGAACTCCAGGTCGAGCACGAGGTTCGGGTCGCGGAGCCGGAGCGGCACCTCCGCGAGCTCGAAATGGTCGAGATAGGCGGTGCGGGCGAGGTCGTACGCGCGATCGCGGTCCCCGGTCGCCGCGGCAGCGACGGCCTGGTCGACGAGGCCGCCGGCTTCGGCGACGCGTGCCCGGACCTCCGCGAACTGGTCGCTCGACGAGGAGGCGACCGCCGGTGCCGCGAACGCGCCGGCGGCGACCAGAGCGAACAGGACGGAGAGCCTGCGCATCAGCTCTGCAGGAGCTCCACGGCCTTGTCGAGATTGGCGTCGATTGCGTCCACCGTCGTCTCGATCTCGTCCGCGCTCTTTCCGTCCTTGATTTCGTTCCGGAGGGTGGTCGAGATCGCCTCCTCGAGCTCCTCCATCAGGTCCTGGTCGCGCTCGCCGAGCGGAGCCTCGACCGACTCGAAGTGGTCGACGTACGCGTCGCCGACGGTCTCCTCGGCGGTTTCGAAGTCTCCCGCGCGTGCCTGGGCGACGGCGGTCGCAAGCAGCGTCTTGATCTTCCCGATCTCGGCCACGGCCTCGGCCGGTGTGGCGGACTCCTCCTCGGCTTCGTCGGAGCCTCCGCAGCCCGCGGTCACGCCGAGCGCGAGGGTGGCCAGAAGCACGGGTAGCACGGAAAGCACGGCAGACAGTCTAAGCATGGTCACACCTTTCTGGTGAGCGATCGAGAAGGCTGACAAATGATGTAAGGGTGACCTTACAGCGGACTCGTGAGCGTCGTGTCCCGCCTCTACGCTGGCGCGCGTGCTGGCGTCCGTCTATCCGCTCGTCTCCTCTCGCGCCGTCGCGCGGCCGTTCACGTACGAGGTGCCGGAGGGCGTCGAGAAGGGCGCGGTCGTCGCGATCCGCTTCGGCCGCGGCGCCGCGCGCGGCGTCGTCGTCGAGACCGGAGTCGACGGCGCCGCCGGGGATCGAGACGGCGCCGATCGAGTCGGTCCTCTACGAGTTGCCGCCGGCGCTCGTCGATCTCGCGCTCTGGGTCGCCGACTACTACGGCTCGACTCCGGCGCGCGCGCTCGAGCTCGTGGCGCCGAAGCTGCGCGTCCGCCGGGGGGAGCGGCGCGTGACCGGGGCCGGGCTCGCCGGCGAGGCGGAGCCGGCACAGCTGACCGAGCCACAGGAGAAGGCGATCGCGCGGATCGTCGAGGCGCTCGACGCCGGCGGCGCTCATCTCCTGCTCGCCGGGGCAACCGGGAGCGGCAAGACCGAGGTCTACCTCCAGGCGTGCGCCGCCGCGCTCGAGCGAGGCCGGGGGGCGATCGTGCTCGTCCCCGAGATCGCGCTCACGCCGCAGACCCTGGGGCGCTTCCAGGCTCGCTTCGGCGACCGGATCGCCGTGCTCCACTCGGGCCTGACCGAGGCGGAGCGGCGCGACGAGCGCGAGCGGATCGTCTCGGGAGAGGCGTCGGTGGTCGTCGGAGCGCGCTCGGCCGTCTTCGCGCCGGTGCTGCGCCTCGGCCTGATCTGCATCGACGAGGAGCACGACTCCTCGTACAAGCAGGAGTCCGACCCGCGCTACGACGCACGCACGGTCGCGGCGAAGCGGGCCGCGCTCGAGGGTGCCGTCGCGGTCTACGGGAGCGCGACGCCGCGGCCGGAGAGCTGGGAGCGGCTCGAGCGGCTCCAGCTCGGCCCTCGGCTGGGTGCTCCGATGCCGTCGGTGAAGGTCGTCGACCTGCGCCGCGAAGCCGGCTACCCGCTTTCGGCGCCGCTTCTCGCCGAGCTCGGACGGATCTCGGAGCACGGCGGCAAGGCGATCCTGCTGCTGAACCGGCGCGGGCTCGTGCCGGCGATCCACTGCCGCGCGTGCGGGCTCTCGCGCCGCTGCGAGCTCTGCGACGTCTCGCTGACGCTGCACCGGGACCAGCGGCTCCACTGCCACCACTGCGGCTACTCGGAGGCCGTGCCCGAGGCGTGCCCCGCCTGCGGCTCATCGGAGCTGGCGCGGATCGGCGCCGGAACGCAGCGGCTCGAGGCCGAGCTGGAGAAGCGCGTGCCGGAGCTGGAGCGCATCCGGCTCGACGCGGACACGCGCCTCGAAGCCGGGAGCATTGCGCGAGGCGCTCGACCGGTTCGTCGCCGCCGATCGTGCCGTCCTGATCGGCACGCAGATGGTCGCGAAGGGCCATCACTTTCCCGGCGTCTCGCTCGCCGCCGTCGTCGACGCCGACACCGGGCTCGCGCTGCCCGACTTCCGCGCCGAGGAGCGCACCTTCCAGCTCGTCACCCAGCTGGCCGGGCGCAGCGGTCGCGACGCGCCGGGGAAGGTGATCGTGCAGACGTTCCAGCCCGACGCCACTCCGCTCCGGTACGCGGCTCGCCACGACGTCGCCGGCTTCCTCGGCGAGGAGCTGTCGCGCCGGCGTGAGCTCGGCTATCCGCCCTTCCGCCATCTGATCTCGATCGTCGCCTCCGGCTCCGACGCCGAGGCGCCGTCGCGCCTGCTCCGCGAGCTGAACTCCGGGCTCACCGGCGCCGACCTGCTCGGGCCTGCGCCGTTGCTCCGTCTCCGCGGCCGCCACCGCGCGCAGCTCGTCGCCAAGACCGATCAGCCGCGCGCACTCGCGTCGCGGGCCGCTCAGCTCCTGGCTGCCGCCGCGCCCGCGATGCGGCGGGCAGGCGTCAGCGCGGTCGTCGACGTCGACCCGCAGTCGCTCTAGCGCTGCGATCCCCCCATTGAGTGACGGACGCGCTGCACGGCGTCACTAGACTCGTCTCATGGCGACGGAGGGCGGCGGACCCCGGAAGAACCGGAAGACGCGGACGGCGGCGAAGAGCGGGACGAGCGAGAGCTCGACGCGCAGGAGAAAGCACGCCGTCGTGTCGCCCTGGCGCAGATTCGCCAGTACCCGGATGCGGTGCTGCGGATGCGCGCCAACGAGGTCGAGCGGTTCGACGACGACCTCGCCCGTCTGGCGGACAAGATGGCCCACCTGATGCGCGACGCTCACGGCGTCGGCCTGGCTGCGACGCAGGTGGGCGTGCTCCAGCGTCTGTTCGTCTTCCAGGCGAGGGACGAGGAGGACGTGACGGCGATCGTCAACCCGGAGATCACCAAGCGCTCCAAGGGAGTCGACGTCGCCGACGAAGGGTGCCTCTCGCTCCAGGGCGTGCTGGTGCCGGTCGAGCGCGCGGTCGACGTCACGGTCGAGGGGCAGGATCTCGCGGGCGCGCCGCTTCGACTCGAGCTCGACGAGATGGACGCGCGCGTCGTCCAGCACGAGATCGACCACCTCGACGGCGTGCTGATGCTCGAGCGCACGACCGACGAGGCGCGCCGCGAGGCGCTCGCGACGCTCCGCAAGACCCTCTAGGACGTAGCCTCCCTGCGTGAGGATCGCGGTTGCCGCCACGGCTCCGTTCGGCGCCGACGTGCTCGAACGGCTCGCCGCCCGTCATGACGTCGCGGCGCTGCTGACGCGGCCCGACCGGCCTGCCGGCCGGGGGCGGCGAGGTCGCTGCGCCGCCCGCGAAGGTCGTGGCCGAGCGGCTCGGGATTCCCGTCCTGCAGCCCGAGCGGCCGACGGCCGAGCTCGAGCTGCCCGCCGACACGATCGTCGTCGTCGCGTACGGGCTCCTGATCCCGGACGATCTCCTCGAGCGCGGCCTGTGGCTGAACGTGCACCCGTCGTTGCTGCCCCGCTGGCGCGGCGCCGCGCCGGTCGAGCGCGCGCTGCTCGCGGGCGACGCCGAGACCGGGGTCACGATCCACGAGACCGTGAAGGAGCTCGACGCCGGCCCGATCGCCGCGCAGCGCGCGTTTCTCGTCACGCCCGAAGACGATGCCGGCGTCGTCTACGAGCGTGCCGCCGAGCTCGCGGTCGAGTTGCTCGACGAGGTGCTCCCCGAGCCGGTCTTCCGGCCGCAGGAGGGCGAGGCGAGCTATGCGGCCAAGATCGAGCCCGACGACCGCGTGCTCGACCTCTCGCGTCCCGTCGAGAGCCTGAACCGGATTCGCGCGCTCTCGCCGCACATCGGTGCGCGCGGCGAGCTGCACGGGCGGCCGGTCACGATCTGGCGCGCACGCCTCGAGGACGGCGAGCTCGTGCCGGAGGAGGTGCAGCCGGAAGGCGGCACGCGCATGCCGTACGAGGCATTTCTGCGCGGTCTGCGGTAGTGGAAGTCGCGCCCGCCCGCAAGGCCGCCTACGACGTCCTCCGGCGGGTCGCCGAGGAAGGCGCCTACGCCGACCGCGCGCTGCGCACCGCCTCTGCAGGGTCTCGACGATCGCGACCGCGCGCTCGCACGACAGCTCGCGTTCGGCTCGGTGCAGCGCATGCGCACGCTCGATCATGCGATCGAGACGCTCGGGAAGCGCCCGGTCCGAAAGCTCGATCCGCCGGTGCTCGCGGCACTGCGCCTCGGCGCGTACCAGCTCGGCTACCTCGGCGGTGTGCCGCGCTACGCGGCCGTGAACGAGTCGGTCGAGCTCGTGCGCCGCGCGAACCTCGAACGGGCCGTCCCGTTCGCGAACGCGGTGCTGCGGCGAGTCTCGGAGGGAATCGCGCCGCTCCTCGCGGGGCTGCCGGAGGGACCGCTCAAGCACTCCTATCCGGACTGGATCTGGGACGTCTGGCGCCGCGACCTCGGCGAGGAGGAAGCGCTCGCGCTGATGCGCGCTCAGAACGAGCCACCACCCGTCGTTGTCAGACACGTCCGGGGACAGTCCCCGGACGGGGCCGAAACGGACATCCCGAACGCCTACGTCGTCGAACGCGTCGACGCCCAAGCTCTCGCCGAGGGCCGGATCTGGCCGCAGAGCCGCGGCTCGCAGCTCGCCGGGCTCGTCGTCGGCTCGCAGGAGGGGGAGCGCGTCCTCGACCTCTGCGCTGCGCCGGGCGGGAAGGCGACGATGCTCGCGGGCGACGTCGTCGCGGTCGAGGTGAACGAAGCCCGGGCGCGAGAGCTCGAGGAGAACGTCCGCACGCTCGGCGCCGCGACACGTGCGCGTCGTCCACGCCGACGGGCTCGCGCTGCCGCCCGAGCTGACCGGCTTCGACCGGGCCCTCGTCGACGCGCCGTGCTCGGGGCTCGGGTGTCCTCGCGGCGCGGCCCGATCTTCGCTGGCGCTCGGCACCGCTCCCCGAGCTTCAGCTCGACCTCCTCCGCGCGGCAGCCGAGCGCACGCGGACCGGCGGCACGATCGTCTACTCGGTCTGCACGGTCAACGCGGACGAGTCCGAGGCGGTGGTCGACGCCTCCGGCCTGGAGATCGAGCCGATCGAGGGCTGGGCGCAGTTTCGTCATCGCTCCCGGCCGGAGTTCCTGCAGACGCTGCCGCACGTCCACGGCACGAGCGGCTTTTTCATCGCGCGCCTACGCGTCTAGCGTTCCGCCCGCCTAAGATCGCCGTGTGGCGTGGCGGGACTGGGTTCGCACGGTCGAGATCGAGCCGTCCATCTACGCGGCGGACTTCACGCGCCTCGGCGATCAGATCCAGTCGTTGCTCAACGCCGGCGTCCGCATCTTCCACTTCGACGTCGGCGACGGCCACTTCATCCCGCCGGTGACGATCGGGCCGATCGTCCTGCGCTCGATCGCGCCGATGATCCACCGGCTGGACGGCCGGATCGACTGCCACCTGATGGTCGACGACCCGCCGCACCACTTCGAGGAGATCGCGGCATCCGGTGGCGACAGCGTCACCTTCCACGTCGAGGTGGTGGACGACGTCGGTGCCGTTCTCGCGGAGGCCCGCGAGCACGGGCTCGGCGCGGGCGTCGCCTTCAACCCGGGCACGCCGGTCGAGGTGGGGGCCGAGGCCGCGAACCTCGGCGCCGATCTCTGCCTCTGCATGTCGATCGAGCCCGGCTACTCGGGGCAGGAGTTCCTGGAGGGGTCGTACGAGCGGATCGCACGGACGCGCGAGCTCGTCGACTGCTTCGTGCAGGTGGACGGAGGAGTCAACCAGGACAACATCCGCCACGTGCGCGAGGCCGGCGCGGATCTGATCGTCGTCGGGAACGGCATCTTCTCGCACGAGGATCTGCCGCAGGCCTACGAGACGGCTGGTACAAGCACTGGCATGAGTCTGGAGCGGGCGGTGGAGCTCGCCGAGAGTGCGAAGCGCAGGGCCTATCCGAAGCCGACGGTCGGCGCGGTGGTCGTCGCGGACGGCGAGGTCGTCGGCGAGGGCGCGACCGAGGAGGCCGGCCGGCACGGCGAGATCGTGGCGCTCGAAGCCGCCGGCGAGCGTGCCCGCGGCGCGACGCTCTTCGTGACGATGGAGCCGTGCGCCCACCACGGCACGACGCCGCCCTGCGTCGACGCCGTGCTCGCCGCCGGGATCGCGCGTGTCGTCGCGGGCTCGCTCGACCCGAACCCCGAGGCGGGGGGTGGCCTCGACCGGCTCCGCGCCGGCGGGGTCGAGGTCGAGCACGCCGACAGCTTCGAGGCGCGGCGGCAGAACGAGGCGTGGCGGACCTGGGTCGCGCGCGCCCGTCCGTTCGTCACCTACAAGGCGGCGATGACGCTCGACGGTCGCGTCACCGTGCCGGGCGAGCGCTGGGTCTCGGGTGAGGCCTCGCGCCGCCGCGTGCACGAGCTGCGCGCCGCGTCCGACGCAGTCGCCGTCGGCATGGGAACCGTGCGGCTCGAGAATCCGCGCCTCGACGCGCGCGACGTCGACGTGAAGCGCCAGCCGCGGCGCCTGGCCTTCGGCACCGGCCCGCTGCCGGACGGCTCCGAGCTCGAGCTGCGCTCCGGCGCGCTCGAGGACGAGCTGCGCGCGCTCGCCGCCGAGGGCGTCCAGTCGCTGCTGCTCGAGGGCGGCCCGACGCTGGCCGTGGCGTTCCTCGAGGCCGGCCTCGTCGACAAGCTGCTTGCTCTTCGTCGCGCCGATGCTCTCCGGCGCGGGCCCGGCTCGTTCTCGACGCGTCTCGACGAGCCGGTCCGGCTGACCCGGCTTGACGAGTCAGGCAGGTCGGCGAGGACGTTCTCCTCGAGGCGTACCTTCGCGAGCCGTAATCTCTGATCATGTTCACCGGGCTCGTGCGGGAGGTGGGAAAGGTCGCGTCCTTCGAGGACGGGAGGCTCGTCGTCGAGTCGGCGACGGCGGCCGAGGTCGGCGACTCGATCGCGATCGACGGTGTCTGCCTGACGGTCGTCGAGAGGTCGGCCGGCTCGCTCGCGTTCGACGTCGTGCCCGAGACGTTGTCGCGCGTCAAGTCGTTTGGCGATCGCGTCAACGTCGAGCCGGCGCTCCGGGCGGGAGATCCGCTCGGAGGCCACCAGGTGCAGGGCCACGTCGACGGCACCGGAACGGTTGCCTCGGTCGAGACGGCGGCAGACGGCGTTCGCGTCCGGATCGAGGCGGCGTCCGAGCTGCTCCGCTACTGCGTCGAGAAGGGATCGATCACCGTCGACGGCGTCTCGCTCACCGTCGCCGCTGTCGACGAGACGGGCTTCGAGGTGGCGTTGATCCCGCACACGCTCGAGGTCACGACGCTCGGCGAGCTCACCGCCGGAGACGAGGTCAACCTCGAGACCGACGTGCTCGCCAAATACGTCGAAAAGCTGCTCCCCGGTACGATGCGGCCGTGACGATGGCAGCCGAGCCCCGCACCGAGAGCCCCTTCGCGACAGTCGAGGAGGCGATCGAGGAGATCCGCGAAGGCCGCTTCGTCGTGGTCGTCGACGACGAGGATCGCGAGAACGAGGGCGACCTGACGATCGCGGCGCAGTTCGCAACGCCCGAGGCGGTCAACTTCATGGTCACCCACGCCCGCGGCCTCGTCTGCCTCTGCCTGACCGAGGAGCGCTGCGACGAGCTCGGGCTGCGCCAGATGACCGATCAGAACGAGACGCCGTTCGGCACCGCGTTCACCGTGTCACGGTCGAGGCGCGCGAGGGTGTCACGACCGGCATCTCCGCGCAGGACCGCGCCAAGACGATTCAGGTCGCAGTCGACCCTTCGTCCGGCCCGCGCGACCTCGTCCAGCCGGGTCACGTCTTCCCGCTTCGGGCTCGCCGCGGCGGCGTGCTCCAGCGCTCGGGCCAGACCGAGGCCGCCGTCGACCTCGCGCGGCTCGCGGGCCTGATCCCGGCGGGAGTCGTCTGCGAGATCATGAAGGACGACGGCACGATGGCCCGCGTGCCGGACCTGATCGGCTACTGCGCCACCCACGGGCTGAAGATGATCACGGTCGCCGACCTGATCGAGTACCGGCGCCGGCACGAGAAGCTCGTCGAGCGCATCACGTCGGTCAACCTGCCGACCGCCTACGGCAAGTTCACGGCCGTCGCCTTCCGCGAGACGCTCACCGGCAAGCACCACGTCGCGCTCGTCAAGGGCGACGTCGCCGGCGAGCAGGACGTGCTCGTCCGCGTCCACTCCGAGTGCCTCACCGGGCGACGTGTTCCACTCGCTCCGCTGCGACTGCGGCGAGCAGCTCGAGCTCGCGCTGCGCCGGATCGAGCTGGAGGGCAAGGGCGTCGTCCTCTACCTCTCGCAGGAGGGGCGCGGGATCGGCCTCCTCAGCAAGCTGAAGGCCTACGAGCTGCAGGAGCAGGGGCTCGACACGGTCGAGGCGAATCTGCGCCTCGGCTTCGCCGCCGATCAGCGCGAGTACGGGATCGGCTCGCAGATCCTCGCCGATCTCGGCCTCTCCACGATCCGCGTCCTGACGAACAATCCCAAGAAGATCTCCGGGATCGCGGGCTTCGGGCTCGAGGTCGTCGCTCAGGAGCCGATCGAGGTCGCCCCGAACGACGAGAACCGCCGCTATCTCGAGGCGAAGCGCGAGAAGCTCGGCCACACGCTCCATCACCAGGATCTGCGCTTCGACCCCGAGCTCTACGACGGAGCCGAGGCGTGAGCGAACGGGACAGCTGGCCCGAGGCGCCGGAGCTCGCCGGCCCGCCCGGCGAGGAGGACGAAGTCGAGGAGGCCGAGGAGGCCGAGGTCGAAACCGAGCCGGAGGAGGCGCCGGCCGAGGAGCCCGCACCCGACGACGAGCCGCCTGCCGAGGATGAGCCGCCTGCCGAGGATGAGCCGCCTGCCGAGGACGAGCCGGAGCCCGACGACGAGCCGGCAGCCGACGAGCCCGCCGCCGAGGCACGCACAGGCGACGACCGAGCACGCCGAGGGCGACTTCTCGGTTCCGGACGGCTACGGCGTGCTGCAGGGCAGCAGCGAGGGCGCGCGCCGCGCCGTCGGGGTCGTCGTCAGCCGCTTCAACGGCGCCGTGACCTCGAAGCTGCTCGACGGCGCCCTCGCCGAGCTCGAGAGCGCCGGGGTCGCGCGCGAGGCGATCACGATCATGCCGGTGCCGGGCGCGTTCGAGCTGCCGATCGCGGCCATGGCGCTGGCGAAGACACGCCGCTACGCCTGCATCGTCGCGCTCGGCTGTGTGATCCGCGGCGACACGCCGCACTTCGACTTCGTCGCCGGTGAGGCCGCGTCAGGACTTCAGCTCGCGGCGCTCGAGACCGGCGTTCCGGTCGCCTTCGGCCTGCTCACGCTCGAGCAGGCGGAGCAGGCGGACGACCGGCTGGACAAGGGCGCCGAAGCGGTCCGCACCGGCCTGGAGATGGCCGACGTCTTCGCTCAGCTCCGCGCCGCCGCGCAGCGCTAACAGCCCGGGTAGCCGTACTCGACGGCCTTCGCGCAGAACTCGTCTTCGTCGGCGGTGAAGAAGTGGTGCACGCCGTCGGGCTTGCGGACGTAGTAGAGGTAGTCGACCTGCGCGGGCTTCGCAGCGGCGCGCATCGACGGCAGGCCAGGGTTGGTGATCGGAGTCGGCGGCAGCCCTTGAAGCGGTGGGTGTTGTACGGCGTGTTGCTGCGCAGGTGCGACTGCTTGAGCGGCCGGGTGCCCTCCACGCCGAGGCCGTAGCGCAGGGAGGCGTCGATCGCCAACGGCATGCCCTGCTCGAGCCGGTTGTCGATCACAGCGGCCACGAGAGCGCGCTCGCTCGGGCGCGACGGTCTCCTTCTCGATCAGTGACGCGATGATCAGGACGTCGTACGGCGACTGCTTGCGCGCCTTCGCGGCGCGAAGGTCGACCGACGCCCAGCGCTGCCGAAACGTCTCGATCTGCCTCGCGACGAGGCTCGTTGCGCTCGACGACGGCTCGAAGAAGTAGGTCGAAGGGAAGAGGAAGCCCTCGACGCTGCGCCGCTTCAGGAACGGCCTGAAAGGAGCGGGGACCTTCGCAGCACGGGTCGCGGCGGCGTAGCTCGAGCCGCTCAGCAGCGGCGTGACGCCGCGCTTCTTGATCGCGATCTGCCGTACCTCGGCGGCCCGGTCGGCCATCTGCCCGGCCGACCAGCCCTCCGGGAAGCTGATCTTCAGCACCGGCACCGGTGCCGCCGGAGCCGTGGTCGCGGCGAGCCCGCCGGCGGCGAGTGCCAGGAGGAGCAGCAGACGGCGCATTGCCCGTTCAAAGTAGCCAAGAGCGATGAGCAGACCGTTACGAGGGCGCTGCTACACTCCGCGGCCGATGTCCAAGGTCTGCGCATCCTGCGGCAAGAAGCCGTCTTTCGGCAACAACCGGAGCCATTCGATGGTGGCAACGCGCCGCCGCTTCAACCCGAACCTCCAGAAGGTGCGCGTCCTGATCGACGGTGTCGCCAAGCGCGCCTACATCTGCACCCGGTGCCTCAAGGCCGGAAAAGTGCAGAAAGCGGTCTAGTCCCGCCGCAACCTTTCGCGTGATCCGGAGCGTCTAAGCTCGCGGATCGTGGAGCGCGAACACCTCACAGAGCAGTCCCATCTCGGGAAGATCACGATCGCGCCGGACGCGATCGCGCAGATCGTCGGGCACACCGCCGCCGAGTGCTACGGCGTCGTCGGCATGGCGGGCAAGGGGCTCAAGCGGCTGCTGACCCGCGACAAGCTGACGCAGGGGATCGGTGTCTCGGCAGACAGCGATGGGCTCCGGCTCGATCTCCACGTCGTCGTCGAGTACGGGCTGAACCTCGCCGAGGTCGCTGCCACGGTCCGGTCACGCGTCGCCTACGAGGTCGAGCGGCTGACCGGCCTCCAGGTCGCCGCCGTCGAGGTGCACATCGAAGACGTGCGGAGAAGCGCATGACGGAACTGGAGCGGGCCCGGGAGCTCGGGCGAGCGGCGCTCCAGACACTCGAGGCGAACCGCCGCCGCATCGACGACCTGAACGTGTATCCGGTGCCGGACGGCGACACGGGCACGAATCTGACGGAGACCGCGCGGGCGATCATGGACGTGCTCGAGGTCTCGACGGCCGCCGACCGCGCGGTGCTCGCGAAGGAGCTCACGCGGGCGGCGCTCATGGGCGCCCGCGGCAACTCGGGCGTCATCTTCTCCCAGATCCTGCGCGGCGCCGCCGAGGCGCTGGGCGAGGCCGGGCTGCTCGACGCGGCGACGATCCGACGTGCCTTCCGCGCAGCCAGCGACGCCGCCTACCGCGCCGTGCGGCGTCCGGTGGAGGGGACGATGCTGTCGGTGATTCGTGAGCTCGCCGAGGAGGCCGAGGACCCCCGCAACGCCGATCTCGAGCCCGCGGCGCTGCTGAAGAAGCTGATCGAGCGCGGCGAGGACGCGCTGGCGCGCACGCCGGACCAGCTCGCGGTCCTCAGAGAGGCCGGGGTCGTCGACGCCGGCGGCGCGGGCCTGCTCGAAATCGTTCGCGGCGTCTCAGCGGCGCTGTCCGGCGAGGCCGCTCCCCGATGCGCCCGCCGAGGCTGCGCACGAGGCCGGCATCGACGCCGTCCACCAGGAGCTCTCGGAGTACCGGTACTGCACGGTCTTCGTGATCGAGGGGGAAGACCTCGACGCCGAAGCGCTCGAGGCCGAGTTCGAGCAGCTGGGCGACTCGCTGCTCGTGGTCGGCGATTCGAGCGCCCTGAAGATTCACGTCCACACCGACGAGCCCGGCAAGGCGCTCGCGCTCGGGACCGCGGTCGGAACGATCGAAGGCGTCGAGATCGCGAACATGCACAAGCAGGCGGCCGAGCGCACCGAGCGGATCCTCGAAGCCGTTCCCGATCGACGTGTCGACGCTGGAGACCGGGGTCGTCGCCGTCGTCCCGGGGGCGGGCAACCGCCGTCTCTTCGAGAGCTACGGCGCCACGCGCGTGATCGAAGGCGGCCAGACGATGAACCCGTCGACGGCAGACATCGTGGCCGCGATCGAGTCGACTCCGGCCACCGAGGTGCTGGTGCTCCCGAACAACTCGAACGTCATCCTCTCCGCCGAGCAGGCGGCGAAGCTCACCGACAAGCCCGTCCGAGTGATTCCGTCGCGCTCCGTTCCGGCCGGGCTCGCCGCGATCGTGCGGTACCTCCCGTCGCTCGACGCCGCCGAGAACGAGGCTGCGATGCTCGAGGCGCTCGAGCAGGTCGCCACCGGTGAGGTCACGGTCGCCTCGCGCGACGTGGAGCTCGACGGGGTGGAGGTGCGCAAGGGTGCCTGGCTCGGGCTCGCGGACGGGACAGCAGTCGCTTCCTCGTCCGACTTCGACGAGGTCGCGTTCGCGGTCGCCGACCGCTTGCTGGGCGACGGGCGTGAGGTGCTCACGCTGCTCACCGGCGAGGAGGAGCCGGAGCTCGAAGGTCTTCTGAGCCGCGTGCGAGAGCAGCACCCCGGCGTCGAGCTCGACGTGCATCCCGGCGGCCAGCCCCACTATCCGCTGTTCCTCTCGGCGGAGTAGGCCGTATGGTGGCGAGCGTGGAGGCCGGCCCGGTGTCTATCCGCGTCCTGCTCGTCGAAGACAACGACGTCTTCCGACAGGCGCTCATCCTCCTGCTCGAGCTCCAGGCCGGGATCGAGGTGGTCGGCGCAGTCGCCGAGGGGAACGGCGCAGTCGCTGCCTGCCGCGAGCATGACCCGCACGTCTGCGTGATGGACTTCCGGCTGCCCGGCATGGACGGAGTCGAGACGACCATCGCCTTGACCGAGGCCTGTCCCGACGTGGCCGTCGTCTGCCTGACCGCGTCGGCGAGCCCGCGAGAGCTCGAGGCGCTCACGGCCGCGGGTGCCGTGGACTGTCTTCGCAAGGACCAGCCGCTCGAGGAGATCGTCTCGGCGATTCGCAAGGCCGGCAACTCGTACCGATGAATCTCACCAGCGAGAACACGGCGATCGTCCTCGACTCGACTGCGGATTTCCCGGACGCTCAGATCCGCTTCCCGAACATGCGTGTCGTGCCGCTCTACGTCCGTTTCGGCGAGGAGAGCTTCCGCGACTACGTCGAGCTCGACCCGCACGACTTCTACACCCGCCTGCGCACTGCCCCGGAACTGCCCACGACCTCGCAGCCGACTCCGCAGGACTTCCTTTCGACCTACCACGCGCTCTCCGGCTACGAGCGGATCTACTCGCTCCACATCTCGTCGAAGCTGTCGGGCACGTTCCAGAGCGCGTCGCTCGCCGCGACGGAGGACGGCGGCGACCGGATCCGCCTCGTCGACAGCGAGTCGGCGTCGGTCGGAATCGGCATGCTCGCGCTCGCGATCCAGGACTTGCTCGCCCGCGGGACGACCGATGAGGAGGTCGAGGCGCTTGCCGCACGACACCGCGAGCAGGCCCGCATCCTCTTCACCGTCGACACGCTCGAGTTTCTCGCCAAGGGCGGTCGGATCGGGCGCGCCAGGGCGCTGATGGGCAGCCTGCTGAACGTGAAGCCGATCCTCGCGATCGAAGCCGGGGAGGTCGTGCCGGTGGGGAGGGTGCGCGGCCGAGCGAAGGCGTTCGAGGATTTCCGCAAGCGGTTCGAGGAAGCGACGACCGACGGCCCGGGGCTCGGCGTCGCGATCGCCCACGCCGAGGCCGAGGAAGCGGTCGAGCAGCTGCGGGAGATCGTCCTCGCCAACCGCCCACAGGCCGAGGTCAAGCTCATGAGCAGCCTGGGCGCGGTCGTCGGCACACACGCCGGCCCCGGCACCGTCGGCTTCTTCTGGTTCCAGGAGTGACGCACCGCTTCGCGACGTAGGCCTAGGTAGGCGTGGCGGCGACCGCCGGACCGGCTGCCATACTCGGACCATGAGCCGGCCGCTGACCGGTTTCGCCGCCGTGGACCCGCCTGACCGCTGGACGCCGACGCGCGGCCGTTTTCGGCCCGAGCGCCTGGAGGCGCCGATCGACTCGCTCACGGGCGTCGGGCCGACCCTGAAGAAACGGCTCGCGAAGCTCGGCCTCGAGCACGTCGGCGACCTGCTCGACCATCGCCCGCGCCGCTACGAGCGTCCCGCACCCGAGAAGCGGATCGCCGACCTGTTCGGCGACGAGGAGGTCCTGATCGAGGGGGACGTGCTCAAGACGTCGCTACGCCGCGGGCGCGGACGGCTCCAGATCCTCACCGCCCAGGTCTCCGACGGCAGCGGGCAGATCTCGGCGACGTGGTTCAACCAGCCGTGGCTGAAGGACAAGCTGACGCCGGGGACGCACGTGCGCCTTCGCGGCCAGCAAAACCGCTTCGGCTTCGCCGTCCGCTCCTTCGACCTGAACGGCGGCTCGGCGACCGCGGACTTCGCGCCCGTCTATCCGGCCAGCGAGGAAGTCTCGGCGGCGAAGCTCCGCGAGCTCGTCGAGTCGGCGCTGCCGCTCGCCACCGACCGGCCCGACCCGCTGCCGGCCTCGCTGAAGGCCGAGCGCGGGCTGCCGCTCCGGGGCGACGCGCTCGTGGCCCTGCACCGGCCCCGCTCGCTCGACGAGGCCGAGGACGGAAGGCGGAGGCTCGCGTTCGACGAGCTGCTCGTCCTCCAGCTCGCGCTCGCGCGCCGGGCGGCCGAGCGCGAGACGCAGGTCGCGGCCGCGCTGCCCGGGCCCGGCGAGCTGATCGAGCGCTACCGCGCCGTGCTGCCGTTCGAGCTGACGGAGCACCAGGAGGAGGCGATCGAGGAGATCGACGGCGACCTCGCGCGGACGACGCCGATGCAGCGGCTGCTCCAGGGCGACGTGGGCTCCGGCAAGACGGTCGTCGCGCTCTACGCGCTGCTGCGGGCGGTCGAAGTGGGACGCCAGGGCGCGCTGATGGCTCCGACCGAGACGCTCGCCGAGCAGCACTTCCTGACGATCGAGGGCATCTGCGCCGAGCTCGGCGTCAGCTGCGCGCTCGTGACCGGCTCCGTGAAGTCGAAGATCGGTGGGCAGGCCGACGTCGTCGTCGGCACGCATGCGCTGATCCAGAAGGGGTTCGAGTTCCGCGACCTCGCAGTTGCCGTCGTCGACGAGCAGCACCGCTTCGGCGTCGAGCAGCGCTCGGCGCTGACGGAAGGGCGCGCTCCGCACGTCCTCCACATGACCGCGACGCCGATCCCGCGCACGCTCGCGCTCACCGTCTACGGCGACCTCGCCGTGAGCGAGATCGCGAAGCCGCCCGCGAGCCGCAAGCCGATCGTGACGGCGTGGGTGACCGACGAGCGCAGCTCCGAGGCGTACACGCGCCTGCGGGCGCACCTCGCGGAGGGCAGGCAGGCGTACGTCGTCTGTCCGCTGATCGAGGAGTCCGCGACCTCCACGGCCCGCGCGGCCGAGCAGGAGGCCGAGGCGCTGCGCGCAGGCGAGCTGAAAGGCTTCCGCGTCGGCTGCATGCACGGACGCCTCAAGCCGGCCGAGCGGCGCGAGCTGATGGCGCACTTCAACGCTCGCGAGCTCGACGTGCTCGTCGCGACGACCGTGATCGAGGTCGGCGTCGACGTCCCGAACGCGACGATCATGATCGTCCAGGAGGCCGACCGCTTCGGCCTCGCCCAGCTGCATCAGCTCCGCGGACGCGTCGGACGAGGGGCGGAGCAGTCGTACTGCCTGCTGATCTCCGGGCCGAAGGAGGAGCTGACCGAGAGTGCGCACGACCGGCTCGAGGCGCTGGTGGCCTCGACGGACGGCTTCGAGCTCGCCGAGAAGGATCTCGAGATCCGCGGCGGCGGCGCGCTCCTCGGCGCGCGCCAGTCGGGGCTCTCCGACCTCCGCTTCGCCCGGATCACGAAGGACCGCGAGTTGCTCGAAGAGGCGCGCGACACGGCGCGCTCGCTCCCCGCCGAGACGATGGCGGCGGAGGTCGAGGCGCTGCTCGGCGGCGCCGAGCACCTGGGCGAGTCCTAGGAGCCGGCGAGCTCGCTCAGTTGAGCCTCGACGCGCGCGGCTAGCTCAGCCGCTTCGGCCGATTCACGCAGGAGGCCCGACACCGCACTGGACAGCGCGCGGCGGAGCTCCTCCGCCTTCAGCGAGCGCACCAGGGTGTCGTCGAACTGGGCGAGCACGTCCTGAGGAAGGTCGTCGAAGCCCCGGCCGTGTGCAACGGCGAGCCCCCTGCGATGACAGGCGAGCGCAAGGGCCTGATCGCGGACGCCGCTGATCCAGTACTCGGCCTGCCACCAGCGTCCGCGTTCGATGCAGAAACGAGCGCGGACCGCGTGGTGCACGCCGAGTCCGAACAGATCGTTCGCCGAAGGCGGCGGAGCCTGAGGCACGTCGACGGCACTACCGAAGAGCAACCTGAACCTCGGACCGCGCGCGCCGAACGCGGCCGCCGGCGTGAACGACAAGTCGACCTGCAGGCAGCCCGGCAGCAGAAACACTCGATAGATCGAGGGCCCGGCGGGAAGGTCGAACAGGTGGGCTGCGTCGAACTCGGCCACGAACTCCCGCGTCCAGTCGGCCAGGACGTCGCTCACCGGCACGTCGTCCGCCACGGCGAAGGTCAGGTCGAGATCGGACCAGCGATCTCCACCGCCATCCGCGAGCCCGCCGACGACGGCGGCGGCGACCACGCGCGGATCGGCCGCGGCCATCTCGAGCACGCGGTCGTGCGTGCGATCGCGGTCCTCGACGCTGAACACGCAGTCATTTTGCGGTTTGTGCCTCGAGTGCGAAACTAGTGCGGTGACCGCTGTAGGTGACGCGATCCAGATCGACGAAACTGCGTTCCGTGGGCCCGTCCTTCGCCCCGGTGCTCCGGACTACGACGTGCACCGCAAGATCTGGAACGGCTCGTTCGACAAGTACCCGGCGCTGATCGCTCGCTGCGCCGGCGTCTCGGACGTGATCGCCGCCGTGAAGCTCGGGCAGGAGAGCGGCTTGCCGGTCGCGGTGCGCAGTGGTGGGCACTCGTTCCCGGGCCTGTCGGTCGCAGACGACGCGCTGATGATCGACCTCTCGCCGATGAAGGGCGTCCGCGTCGATCCCGAGAAGCGAACGGCGCGCGTGCAGGCGGGCGTCCTGCTCGGCGAGCTCGACAAGGAGACGCAGGCGTTCGGGCTCGCGGTGCCGTCCGGCATCGTCACGCACACCGGCGTCGCCGGGCTCACGCTCGGCGGCGGGATCGGCTGGATCATGCGCAAGTACGGGCTCTCGGTCGACCAGCTCGTCTCGGTCGACCTCGTCACGGCCGACGGGCGAGTTCGTGAAGGCGAGCGCGGACGAGAACGCAGATCTCTTCTGGGGCGTGCGCGGCGGCGGCGGCAACTTCGGGATCGTCACGGAGTTCGAGTTCCGCTGCGTGCCGCTCGGGACGCAGGTGCTGGCCGGGCCGATCTTCTGGCCGATGGAGCAGTCCGGGCGAGGTGCTTCGCTTCTATCGCGACTGGGTCGCCGAGGCGCCGGACGACCTGATGACGATCGTCATCCACCGCAAGGCGCCGCCGCTGCCGTTCGTCCCGCCAGAGCTGCACGGGAAGCCGGTCGTGATGGTCATCTGCTGCTGGGCCGGCGACATCGAGGAGGGGGAGAAGTTCATCCGTCCCCTGCGGGAGTTCGGCTCGCCGGTCGCGGACGTCTGCGTCGCGAAGCCGTATCTCGCGCATCAGGCGATGTTCGACCCGAGCTTCGTGCCGCAGCGCTGGTACTACTTCAAGAGCTGCGACGTCGCCGAGCTGACCGACGAGATCATCGACATCACCGTCGAGCGCTCGCTGCAGATCAAGTCGCCGCTGACGTCGTTCCCGATCTGGCAGATGGGCGGCGCGGTCAGCCGGGTCGGCGACGACGAGACCGCGTTCAACGGCCGCACGGCGGGCTTCACCTACAACATCGGCGCGTGCACCGAGACGAGCGAGGGCTTCGACGAGGAGCGCGAGTGGGTGCGGAGCTTCTGGTCGGCCCTCGAGCCGTGGCACGAGGGCGTGTACGTGAACTTCCTCGGTGACGAAGGAGCCGACGGGTTCGCCAGTCCTACGGCCCGGAGAAGTACGACCGGCTGCAAGCGCTGAAGCAGAAGTACGACCCGGACAACTTCTTCCGGATCAACCAGAACATCTCGCCGGCGTAAGCAGCCTGGAATAGGCCTCGCCCGCTCCCGTTCGAAAGAGCATGTCCTCGATCGCCTACCGACCTCTCCGCGCCGGCGAGCGCGCGCCCGTGCTCGAGGTCTTCGCCGGTCTCTCGGAGCGCTCTCGCCGGCTGCGGTTTCTCGGCTCGAAGCCGCGCCTGCTCGAGAGCGACGTCGCGCATCTCGTCGACGTCGGCTGCTGCGGGCGTGAAGCCGTTGCCGCGATCGACCTGGAATCGGGCCGGACGGTTGGCATCGCCCGCTTCGTGCGCGACGCGGACGCACCCGAGGCCGAGATCGCATTCGAGGTCGTGGACGAGTGGCAGGGGAGAGGGCTTGGCAAGCGGCTCGTCACTGAGCTGAGCGCGCTTGCCCGCGAGCAGGGAATCCTCCGCTTCCGCGCCCTGGTCGCGCACGGCAACACGGCCGCGTTCGCTCTCGTCCGAAGTCTCGGCGACGAGCTCGTGCACCAATACGCCGACGGAAACGTCGAGCTCGTCGTCCGCCTGCCGTAGAGACAATGCGCCGATGCGCGTCATTGCCGGCACCCATCGCGGGGCGCGGATCGCCGCGCCGAAAGGACTCGCGACGCGTCCGACCGGCGATCGCGTGCGCGAGGCCGCCTTCAACCTGATCGGACCGGTCGAGGACGCAACCGTGCTCGACCTCTTCGCGGGCTCGGGTGCGATGGGGATCGAAGCGCTCTCGCGCGGGGCCGCCAGCGCGACGTTCGTCGAGAGCGACAAGGCTGCGTGCCGGACGATCTCGCAGAACCTCGAGAAGCTGAAGCTGACCGGCGCGCGCGTCGTCTGCGCCGACGCGATCTGGACGCTGAGGCAGGAGTCGCGGACGTACGACCTCGTCCTCGTCGACGCGCCGTACGAGTCGTGGGCGGAGCTCGAGCCGAAGCTCGCGAAGCACCTGGAACGCGTCCTCGCGCCTGACGGGCTTCTGGTGGTCGAGACCAGCGCGCGGACGGAGCCGGCGCTTCCGCTTCCAATCCGCACGTCGCGGCGGTACGGTTCCGCGCGGCTCACCCTCTTCGAGCACCCATGATCACAGCGATCTGCCCAGGCAGCTACGACCCCGTCACGTTCGGACACGTCGACGTCGTCGAGCGCGCGTCCGCGATCTTCGACCGCGTCGTCGTCGGTGTCGTCGCCAGCCCCCGTCACAAGGAGACGCTGTTCGACCTGGACGAGCGCGTCGAGTTCCTGAAGGAGGCGCTCGTCGACCTGGACAACGTCGAGGTCGATGTCTTCTCCGAACTGGTCGTCGAGTTCGCCCGCCGCTGGCAGGCGAAGGTGATCGTCAAGGGCCTGCGCGTGATCTCGGACTTCGAGTGGGAGTTCCAGATGAACCAGCTGAACCGCCACCTCGCGCCGGAGATCGAGACCGTCTACGTGATGGCGAGCCCGCAGGTCAGCTTCGTCTCGTCGAGCGGAGTGAAGGAGATCGCCGCGTTCGGCGGAAAAGTGGACGAACTGGTCCCCGACACCGTGGCGCGCCGGCTGGCGGAGAAATTTCCGAACGGCAGACCCGGCGCTCCAGAGAACCCCCGGGAGTAAACTGAACACATGGACGTTCTCGTACTCATCGACAAGCTCGACGACCTCGTGCACAACGCGAAGGCCGTCCCTCTCACGGACCAGGTGCGGATCGACCGTGAGGAGATCTACGACATCCTCGACCAGATGCGCGCGACGATTCCGGAGGAGATCAAGCAGGCCCGCTGGATCGTCAAGGAGCGGCAGGAGATGCTGGCCGAGGCGAAGCGCGAGACCGATCGGATCCTCGGCGAGGCTCGCGAGCAAGCCGTGCGCGAGGCATCGCAGACCGAGATCGTCAAGCTCGCAGAGCGCCAGGCGCAGGAAATCGTCGACGACGCACGCCGCCAGGCGCGCGAGACACGGCTCGAGATGGAGGACTGGGCGGACGGCATCCTCTCGACGCTCGAGGTCAACCTCGACAAGTTCTTGACGGCGGTCAAGCGCGGTCGCGAGCGCCTCCACGAGCGCTCGCAGGAGACGGTCGTTGCAGGCGTCGGCCCCAGGGAAATGGGGCCCAGAGAGCCGGAAGACGACAACAGCTACCTCTAGCGGGGGCCGATGACCCGCTTCCCGCTCCGACGCCTCCGCCTTCGCCCCGGGGAGGAGCAGCGCGACGCCGTTCCGATCGAGCTGGAGCCGTTCGAGCTCGGCGGCCAGCGCTACCTGCCGGTGCCGCACGAGGTCGAGGGCGACCTCACCGTTGCCCAGGCGACGACCGGGCTCGATCTCCGGCTCGCCTTCGACGTGCGGCTGCACGGTCCGTGCATGCGCTGCCTCGAGGACGCCGTCCAGGACGTCCACATCGACGCTCGCGAGTACCACGCGAACGAGCCCGGCGACGCCGAGGAGCTCCGCAGCGAGTACGTCGTCGACGACCAGCTCGAGCTCTCCGCCTGGGCGCGCGACGCGATCGCGCTGGCGCTTCCGGACCAGATCCTGCACTCGCCCGACTGCCTGGGTCTGTGCCCCGTCTGCGGCAAGGACCTGAACGTCGAGCCGCACACGCACGACGAGGACGCACCGGACACGCGCTGGTCGGCGCTCGAAGAGCTGCGAGACCGGCTGTAGTCACGATCCGGATCAGGCGTGCTTCGGCGCCTTCCCATGACGGACTAGACGAGACACAGACGTTCCTTCCGGCGCCCGCTGTCGATGACAGCCGTGGCGCCCGTCCTCGTTTCCGTCTCCGCAGGAGGTGTCCGTGCGAGTCTCACTCGCAGGCGTCGTCCGCTCGTTCGGCGCCCGTACCGTTCTCGACCGCGTCGACTCTGACGCTCGGGCCGCGCTCGCGGCTCGGCCTCGTCGGCCCCAACGGGGCAGGCAAGTCGACGCTGCTCCGGCTCGCCGCCGGCCTCGACGAGCCGGACGCGGGCGCAGTCGAGCGGACGCCCGCCACGCTGACCGTCGGCTACCTGCCGCAGGAGCACGACCGCCGGCCCGGCGAGACGCTGCTGGCCTACCTCGCGCGACGCACGGGCGTCGCCGACGCGGAGGCCGCGGTCGAGCGGCACTCGGCTGACTGGAGCCCGGATGCCTACGCCGCGGCCCTGGAGCGGTTCCTCGCCCTCGGTGGCGCAGACCTCGAGGCCAGGGCGCGGACCGTCTGCGCCGAGCTCGGCCTGCCGGTCTCGCTGGAGCAGGAGACGGCAACGCTCTCCGGCGGGGAGGCAGCGCGCGCCGCGCTGGCCGCGATCCTGCTCTCGCGGTTCGACCTGCTGCTCCTCGACGAGCCGACGAACGACCTCGACTTCGACGGCCTCGACCGGCTGGAGCGCTTCGTCCACGACTTCGCCAGGTGGGATCGCCGTCGTCTCGCACGACCGAGCGTTCCTCGACCGCACGGTGACACGGATCGCCGAGATCGATCCCTGGACGGGAAGGCTGCGCGAGCACGCCGGCGGTTGGAGCGAGTTCGAGGCGTCACGAGCGCTCGCCCTCGAACGGCAGTACGACGAGTTCGAGCAGTCCGAGGAGCGCACGCCAGGAGGTGCGAGGCGCTCCTGAACGCCCGTCGCGATCAGGCGCGCGCCGGTGGTGCGATGGCGAATCGCCGGGGGACGCACGCGTTGATGTCGAAGGTGCGTCAGGCCGAGCGCGCGTTGGAGCGGATCGAGCGAGTCGAGAAACCGTACGAGCCGTGGCAGCTGCACCTCTCGCTCGCCGCGGCGCAACGCCAGGGTGATCGCGTCGCGTCGCTGGAAGGTGCGATCGGAGAGCGCGGCACCTTCCGGCTCGGCCCGGTCGACCTCGACCTCGCACCCGGTGAGCGCGTCGCGGTCACCGGACGCAACGGCAGCGGCAAGTCGACGTTGCTCGCGCTCCTGCTCGGCGAGCTGCCGCTCGCCGCCGGCACGCGACACGTCGGCCGGGCGACCGTGATCGCGGCCCTCGACCAACGCCGGACGACCTACGACGGGGACGAGCCGTTGCTCGGGACCTTCACCGCCCGCACCGGCCTTCGCCCCGTCGACGCGCGGACGCTCCTCGCCAAGTTCAACCTCGGCGCCGAGCACGTCGAGCGACCGTGCGCGACGCTCTCGCCCGGAGAGCGCACCCGTGCCGAGCTCGCCGAGCTGATGGCCCGCGGCGTCAACCTGCTCGTGCTCGACGAGCCGACGAACCACCTCGACCTGGAGGCGATCGAGGAGCTCGAGACCGCGCTCGCGGCGTACGACGGCACCCTTGTCGTGGTCTCACACGACCGGCGTTTTCTCGAGGCCGTCGCGCCAACGAGGTCAATCGGGCTGTAGCTATACTCGCCTCCGCTCATGGCCGTCCCCAAGAAAAAGACCTCAAAGGCTCGTCGCGACAAGCGGCGCGCGCAGCACGGCATCGACGCGCCGCGTGTCAACGTCTGCCCGACCTGCCATCAGCCCAAGCGGCCGCATCACGTCTGCCCGACCTGCAAGACGTACAAGGGCCGCGAGATCGAGCCGCTCCGCACCCCGGCTCCGTAGCCTTGGCCCGCATAGCGGTCGACGCGATGGGAGGCGACCGGGCCCCGGATGAAGTCGTCGCGGGCGCGTTGGATGCTGCCTCCGAGGGGATCGAGATCGTCCTCTTCGGCGCGCCGGGGATCGAAACGCACGGTCTCGAGTTGATCGAGGCACCCGACGTGATCGAGATGCACGAGAAGCCCGCAGAGGCCGTGCGCGCGAAGCCGAACTCGTCGCTCGTCGCCGCTCATATCGCGGTCGCCGAGGGACGGGCGGACGCCGTGCTCTCGGCCGGCAACACCGGCGCGATGCTGGCCGCGGGGCTGCTCCACCTCCGGCGAATCCCGGGTGTGATGCGGCCGGCGATCGCGGTTCCGATCCCGACGCGGAGTGGCCGCCCGTTCGTCCTCCTCGACAGCGGCGCGAACGCCGACGGGCGCCCGGAGCACCTGCTCCAGTTCGCTCACATGGGCGTCATCTTCGCCGAGGACATCCTCGAGATCCAGCGGCCCGAGGTGCGGCTGCTCTCGATCGGCGAGGAGCCGGAGAAGGGCAACCAGCTCACGCTCGAGGCGTACGGGCTGCTCGAGACCGGCGCGGTCGGCTTCGCCGGCAACGCCGAGAGCCGCGACCTGCTCGAGGGCGCCGGCGACGTGATCGTGTGCGACGGCTTCACGGGCAACATCGTCCTGAAACTGCTGGAGGGAACGATCAAGACGATCCTCGACGCACTTCGGACCGAGGTTCTCGCCACGCCCCGGGGCAAGGTGGGCGCGTTTCTCATCCGACCGGCGGCCAGACGGCTGCGAACGAAGTTCGACCCAGACACCTACGGCGGCGCGTACCTCCTCGGCCTCCGCGGCCTCTCCGTGATCGCGCACGGCAACTCGTCCCGCACGGCGATCGCGAACGCCATCCGGCTCGCCGCGAGGGGAGTCGAGCACGACGTCGTCGGCCGCCTCGCCTCGCGTCTACCGGATCGCCGGTCGTCGGCCGCTGTATGATCGGCGCGCTTTAGCCCAACCCAACGAGTAAGCGAGGTCGATTTGGCAGCGACGCGTGAAGAAGTCTTCGAGCGAGTCAAGGAAGTCCTCACCGAGCAACTCGGGGTCGACGAGGCAGAGATCACCGAGGAGGCATCGTTCCAGGAGGATCTGGACGCCGACTCGCTCGACCTCGTCGAGTTGATCATGGAGCTCGAGGATCAGTTCGGGATCAAGATCTCGGACGAAGACGCCCAGAAGATCACGACCGTCGGGCAGGCCGTCGACTACGTCTCGTCGCACCAGTAGCTCCGCGCCGACAGGCGACTCGACCGAGCTCGAACGCCTGATCGACGCGCTTCCGCCCGAACGGATCGAGCACGTCTTCACGCATACGTCCTGGGCTCCGGACCGCGCGTCCTCGTACGAGCGGCTGGAGTTCCTGGGCGACAGCGTGCTCGAGCTCGCGATCGCCAAGGAGCTCTACGACCGCTATCCGGACGCGTCCGAGGGGCGACTGGCGAAGATCCGCTCGCACGTCGTCTCGCGCCAGAGCTGCGCCGCGGTGGCGCGCGAGCTCCATCTCGGCGAACGTCTCGGCGAGGCGGCCGGCGAGGAGCTTGCCGGCGAGGAGCTCGGACGCATCGTCAAGAGCGGGAACGTGTCGGCCGCACTGCTCGAAGCAGCGATCGCTGCGCTGTTCCTCGAGCACGGCTACGAGACGATCGCGCCGGCCATCGTGGCCGCGTTCTCCGACCGGATCGAGTACGCGCGGACGACGCACGTCGACCACAAGACCGAGCTGCAGGAGGCCCTGGCGAAGTCGGGACGCAGCGTCACATACGCGGTGCTCGCGATCGAAGGGCCCGCGCACGAGCGGTTCTTCTCCTGCGCGGCGCAGATCGACGGCGAGGAGCTGGGGACCGGCACGGGCCGGACGAAGAAGGACGCCGAGCAGGCGGCGGCCAAGATGGCGCTCGCGGCGATCGGCGCGACGCCGGCGGCCTAGTCGCCGGCAGCGGCGCGAGCCTCTGGCCGTCGGACCCCGTCCGCGGCGCCCGCTAGCCTCCCGCCGGTGCACCTGCGCTCAATCCGCCTGCGCGGCTTCAAGTCGTTCCCGGACGCCCTCGAGCTGAAGCTCGAGCCGGGCGTCGCCGTCGTCGTTGGTCCGAACGGCTCGGGCAAGTCGAACGTCGCCGACGCGATCGTCTGGGCAGCCGGCTCCCTGACCCCTTCCGAGCTGCGCGCGGAGAAGCCCGACGACGTGCTCTTCAACGGGGCCGAAGGCCGGACGGCGGCGGAGAGCTGCGAGGTCGAGCTCGTCTTCGACAACGAGAGCGGCGGCTTCGGCGAGCTCGACTTCTCGGAGGTCTCGATCGCCCGGCGGCTGCATCGCGGCGGCGAGGGCCAGTACCTCGTCAACAAGGCGCAGGTTCGCCGCACCGACCTCGTCGAGCTGCTCGCTGACGTCGGGCTCAGCGGCTCGATGCACTCCATCGTCAGCCAGGGCAAGGTCGAAGCGGTGCTCGCGTCCAAGCCGGACGAGCGGCGGGAGCTCGTGGAGGAGGCGGCAGGGCTCGGCAAGTTCAAGCAGCGTCGCCACCGGGCGGAGCTGAAGCTGAACCGGGTCGCGATTCAGGTGGAGCGGGCGCGCGATGTCGAAGCAGAGGTGCGGAAGCGGCTGCGTCCGCTCGCGCTGCAAGCCACGGCAGCCGAGCGCGCCGAGAAGCTCGCGGAGGAGATCGCCCGGCTGCGAGCCCGGATCGCGGAGCTCGACCTCGCCGCCGCCGATGCTCGCCGCGAGCTGGCGGAGGAGCGGAAGACTGCCGCGGGGCTCGCCCGGCGGAGCGCGCAGGAGAAGCTGCAGGCGCTCCTCGCAGAGCGGCACGCGGCCGAGGAAGAGCTCGCCGACGCCGCCGGGCGCCGGGAGGCGGCGATCAAGGCGCTCTACCGGCTCCAGTCGGCGAGCGAGCGAGTCGCGCTCCGCCAGGAGGGTTCTCAGGCCCTGCTCCTGCGGCTCCGCGCGGATCTCGCCGAGGCCGAGGCGGCCGCGATGGAGCGCACGGATGACTCCGCGCTCGAGCTCGAGCGAACCGTCGCGGAGGCAACGGCCGCCGCCCGTGCCGCAGCCGCCGCGAGTGGCGCCGGTGCGGAGCGCGCCCGTGCTGCGCAGGAGCGGCTCGCCGCACTCGAGCGCCTCGCCGCGTCTCGTGCCGAGGAGCGGCTCGACGCCCTGCGGACGGAGCGCCGCGCGATCGAGAACGAGCTCGCAGATGCCGCCGGGGGACGCGAGGGTGCGACGGCAGCGCTCTACCGGCTCGGGACGGCCCGCGAGCGGATCGCCATGCGAAGCGAGTCTGCATCCGTGCTGCGCGAGCAGCTTCGCCTCGAGCTGGCGCAGTCGGAGGCCGCGGCGAAGCGGCCGGGGCTGTCACCGGCCGAGCTCGAAGCAGCCGCAGACCAGGCGACCGCGGCCGCCCGCGCCGCAGCGCATGCGCGCGACGACCTCCTCGCACGCGCCTCGCTCGCGCAGGAGCGGCTCGCCGCGCTCGAGCGTTCGCTCGCGGAGCGCGAGGGCATCCCGCCGGCTGCGCGTGCGTTCGCAGACGAGGGCGCCGAGCTGGCGCTGTCACTCCTCGACGTCGACTCCGGCAACGAGCGCGCGGTTGCGGCGGCGCTCGCGTGGCGCGCGTCCGCGGTCATGGCCGACGACGCCGCGGCCGGGCTGGCGCTGCTCGAGCGAGCCCGCGATGCCGGGCTCGGGAGTCTTGCCGTGCTCATCGGCAAGCGGCCGGCGGAGCGTGTCGCCGAGCTTCCCGTCGTCCCGCTCGAGGCCCTGCTTTCGGCGACGGTCGCCTCGGTCACCGCAGAAGGGTTCGGCTTCGATCCGCAGCGCGGAGAGCTCTGGTTCGCCGGCGAGGCCGCCGAGGCCGTCCTGCTCGAGCTCGAAAGCAGGCGCCGCGAGCTCGAGCACGAGGTTTCCGAGCTTCGGACGCAGGCCGAGCTGGCCGAGCGCGAGGCCGGCGAGACGGCGACGAGAGCCGAGGAGGCCGAGGCCGCCTACGCACAGGTGGCTCACCTCCGTGCAGCACGCGCCGCCGACCCAGTCCTGCTGCGACGGCTCGTCGCCGGCGCCGACCGGCTCGACGAAGCACTGATCGCAGCCGTCGCCGTTGCCGCTCGGCTCCAGGAGCCGTTGCGCGCACGGGCCGATGCGGGCGCGGAGCGTGCTGCCGCGCTCGGCACCGACCTCGCGCGCGTCGGTGGGCTCGAGCACGAGGCGCGCCAGGAGTCGACGCGCGCGAACGACCGCGCTGCCGCCGCCGAGCTCGAGCGAGCGCGCCTCGGCGGCGAGGGCCAGATCAGGATGCTGCATGTCGAAGAACCGGAGCGCGAGCAGGTCGAGCGCGAGGCTCGTGAGCTGACCGAGGAGGCCGAGCGCCTCGCGGTGCTCGCGGCCGAGGCCGGCGAGGTCGCACGCGTCGCGACGGCCGACACCGGGGCGCGTCGTGCCGCAGCGCTCGACGCCGACCTCGTGCGGCGGGTGCTCACCGGCGCCGAGCGACTGGACGAGACCCTCACCGCAGCGGCAGCCGCGGCCGCCCGCTTCGACGCACCGCTCCGGGCGCGGGTCGACGCGGGCGCGACCCGCACCGGCGAGCTCGGCGCACAGCTCCGCGATCTGGGCGCCGCCGAGGTTGCGCTGCGACAGGGCGCCGAGGACGCGGCTCAGCGGTCGACCGAGATCGAGATCGAGCTGACCCGGATCGAGGGTGAGGCTGCGGACGCGCGGAGACGGCTCGGCGAAGCGGGGGCGGAAACGGCCGAGGGCGACGACCGCGACGAGCTCGCCGCCCGCGTCGAGCGGCTCGAGCAGCGGCGCATCCAGCTCGGCCAGGTGAACCCCCTGGCGAAAGAGGAGTACGACGCCGAGAAGGAGCGGCTCGCCGAGCTCGAGGTGCAGCGCGAGGATCTCGAGCAGAGCCTGAAGGAGCTCGCCGATCTTCGAGACGAGCTCGCCGAGACCGTCGAACGCCGTTTCGCAGAGACCTTCCAGGCTGTCGCCGAGCACTTCGAGGACGTCGCCGCGACGCTCTTCCCGGGCGGCGAGGGCCGGCTCCGGCTGGTCGAACCCGAGGACGAGGGCGGCGAGACCGGAGTGGAGGTCGAGCTACGGCCGGCAGGAAAGCGGATCACGCGCCTCGGAATGCTCTCCGGCGGCGAGAAGGCGCTCGGTGCGATCTCGTTCCTCTTTGCGCTCTTCCTTGCGAAGCCGTGTCCGTTCTACCTTCTCGACGAGGTCGAAGCGGCGCTCGACGACGCGAACATCGGCCGCTTCGTCGAGCTTCTGCGCCGCTACGCCGACCGCGCCCAGTTCGTCGTGATCACGCACCAGAAGCGGACGATGGAGGCCGCCGACGTCCTCTACGGGGTCACGATGGGCGGCGACGGTGTGTCGCAGATCGTCTCGCGCCGCCTCCCGCGCGAGGAAGCGGTCGCGGCCGCCTCCTAGGAGGGTTAGTCGAACTGATGCTGGGCGGCGAGGCGTTTCGGCGCCTGGATCAGCCACGCGTCGATCAGGCGCTCACGCACCTCGTCCTCGTCGATGTGCTCGAGCCAGATCAGGAGGAACGCGGGCGAGGCCTCGAAGTGCGGCGTCAGCCGGTAGGCGTCCGGATTGGACGCGACGAGCAGCGGCCGCTCCTCCCGGTCGCATCGCGTCCACATGGCTCCGTCGTGGCGTGTCGAGAGGCCTGCGAACTTCTTTCCGCGCACGGCGAACGACGGCTTCCCCCACGAAGTCGTCTCCTCGATCTCGGGGAGCTCGCGTGCGATTTCGGCAACTTGCTGCCATGTGACCATGTTCTGAGGCTAACGTTCCGCGCCGATGGCGAGAAGCTGGTCAGAGCTCCTGGGTGATGCGGAAGGCCCGGCGGAGTCCACCGAGGAGCAGCAGGGCTTCTTCGGACGGCTCCGCGACTCGCTGGGCAAGAGCCGGCGCGCCCTCACGGGCGAGCTCGCCGCTGCGGCCTTCGATCCCGGTAACGACGAGGACTGGGAGCGGCTCGAGGAGGCATTGATCCAGGGCGATGTGGGCGTGCGCGCCACCGCCGAGCTCGTCCGCCGGCTCGAGGCCCGCAACGAGCTCGGCGACCTCGGCTCTGCGCTCGCGGAGGAGATCGCCGACATGCTCGGCGAGCCCGGCACGCTCAACCTGTCCGCCTCGCCGAGCGTGATCCTCGTCGTCGGCGTCAACGGCACCGGCAAGACGACCACGATCGGAAAGCTCGCGCAGAAGCTCCGCGAGCACGGGCGGACGGTGCTGCTCGGCGCCGCCGATACCTGGCGCGCCGCCGCCGAAGAGCAGCTGGAGATCTGGGCCGAGCGTGCCGAAGCCGACTTCGTCGGAGCGGCGCAGGGAGCGGACCCGGCTTCGGTCGCCTTCGACGCGGTCGAGGCCGCCCGTGCCCGCGGCAAGGACGTTGCGATCGTCGACACCGCGGGTCGCCTCCACACCCAGTCGAACCTGATGGAGGAGCTCGCGAAGGTGCGCCGCGTGATCGAGGGACGTCTGGAAGGCGCCCCGCACGAGACCCTGCTCGTGGTCGATGCCACGACCGGCCAGAACGGTCTCCAGCAGGCGCGCCTCTTCGGCGAGACGGTCGGTGTGACCGGCGTCGCGCTGACGAAGCTGGACGGGTCGGCGAAAGGCGGGATCGCGGTCGCGATCGCCTACGAGCTCGGCCTGCCGGTGACGCTGATCGGGGTCGGCGAGGGTCTCGATGACCTCCGGCCCTTCGACCCGCAGGATTTCGCCCGCGCGCTCGTATCCGGATGAAAGAGGACCATGTTCACTCGCTCTGGCGATTTCGGTCACGTTTCGGCCCCTGCCGGCCGATGACGAAGGTGATGCAGAAGTTGCTGGCGATCGCGAGATCGCGCAAGACCCGAATTGCCTTCAATGCCGTCTCCGCCGCGATCGCGACGGTGGTCGGCGTCCTGCTCGTCCAGCACTTCAGGACCGCAGGCTGGCCGCTCAGCGGCGCGAAGGTGAACGGTGTGATCCTCGCCTCGGTGCTCTTCCTGCTCGGCTACGCGCTCAAGGCGCTCGGTTGGAGGCGGTTGTTTGCGCCGAGCGAGCGACCGGCGTCGATGGCGCTCGCCGCGGCAGGAGGGGCTGCGTCCGTCACCGGCATCGCGCTTCCGGGCCGCTTCGACGAGCTCGTGCGCGTCGCGGTCGTCCGCCGCTATCCGGGCTCGTGCGCCGGCGTCGGCGGCGTCTGTCTCTCTCTCCTGCTTCTCGGGCTGATCGACAGTGCTGCCCTTGCGCCGCTCGCGGCAATCTCAGCGGGCGTCATCGGGACAACAGGACTGTTCCGCGCCGGACTGTTCGTCGTCGCCGGAGCGGGGATCGCAGCGGCCGTAGTCGTCCTCCTGCTCCCGACGATGGCGCGCGCCAACCGGGTCTCCCGTTTCCGCATCGCTCGCTGGCTCCGCGACCACTCCACGTCGCCGCGCGAGGCCTCCAAGGCCTGGGCCCTCGTCAGCCTGTCGTGGCTCGTCCGCGGCGCTGCGCTCTTCGTGCTCCTGGACGCACTCGCACTCGATGCCTCGATTCCGCTCGCACTCGCGTTCCTCTGCGCTTCCGCGGCCGCCGCCGCACTCCCGATCGCTCCCGCGGGCGCCGCGACCCAGGCCGGCGCGGGCGCGGCGATGCTCGTGGCGAGCGGCGTCGGGGCCTCGCAGGCGGTTGCGTTCGCAGTCGCGGCTCAGGGGCTCACGATCATGGTGGGCGCCCTGATCGTCCTCGCCGCCGGGCTCTGGCAGGCAAGCCTGCGGCTCCGGCCGCGGCTGAGCTTCTAGCCGACGCCGGCCAAGTAACAGACTGGTACTAGGCCTCGGGGCCGTCTCTACACTGTCCGCTCGGTGTTCGACACACTTTCAGACAAGCTTCAGCACGCGCTCGGCGACCTCGGCGGCAAGGGCCGGCTCGACGACGAGAAGATCTCGAAGGCCATGCGCGAGATCCGCCTCGCACTCCTCGAGGCCGACGTCAACTTCCAGGTGGTCAAGGACTTCGTCGCCCAGGTCAAGGAGCGCGCGAGCGGTCAGGACGTCCTGAAGGGGCTCGATCCCGGCCAGCAGGTCGTGAAGATCGTGCACGAGGAGCTGACCGCGCTGATGGGCACGGGCGACTCGCGCCTCGCCTTCGGGAAGCCACCGACCGTGATCCTGATGGCCGGCCTCCAGGGCTCGGGCAAGACGACGACGTCGGCGAAGCTCGCGCTCCTGCTCCGGAAAGCCGGCAAGAAGCCTGCGCTCGTCGCCGCCGACCTGCAGCGCCCCGCCGCGATCGACCAGCTCGAGCAGCTCGGTCGCCAGATCCAGATTCCCGTCTACCGCAAGGACACCAAGGATCCGGTGGAGGTCGTCAAGTACGGCATCCAGGCCGCGCAGACCGCCGGCCAGGACGTCGTGATCCTCGACACCGCGGGGCGGCTGCACATCGACGAGGACCTGATGGAGGAGCTCGCGCGGGTGCGCGCCGCGGCGAAGCCGACGAACGTCCTCCTCGTGCTCGATGCGATGACCGGCCAGGAGGCCGTCAACGTCGCGCAGTCCTTCCAGGAGCGCGTCGCCTTCGACGGCGTCGTCCTGACGAAGCTCGACGGCGATGCGCGCGGCGGCGCCGCACTCTCGGTGCGCGCGGTCACCGGCAAGCCGATCAAATACGTCTCGGTCGGCGAGAAGCTCGACCAGCTCGAGGAGTTCCATCCCGAGCGGATGGCGTCGCGGATCCTCGGCATGGGCGACGTGCTCACCCTGATCGAGAAGGCGGAAGCCGCCGTCGACGATGACGAGCAGGCAATGATGGAGGCCCGGATGCGCGCGGGCATCTTCACCTTCGACGACTTCCTGTCCGCGCAGAAGATGCTGAAGAAGATGGGCCCGCTCCAGGGTGTCATGAAGATGATTCCGGGGCTCGGCAACCAGCTGAAGGACGTCGACATCGACGAGCGCCAGCTCGCCCGGGTCGAGGCGATCGTGCTCTCGATGACGCCACAGGAGCGCCGGATGCCCCACGTGATCGACGGCTCGCGCCGCAAGCGAATCGCCGACGGCAGCGGTCAGACGATCCAGGACGTGAACAAGCTTCTCTCTGCCCGGAAGCAGATGGAAAAGATGATGAAGCAGATGGGGAAGGGAAAGATGCCTACACTTCCCGGGCAACTAACCAAGACAGGACGGAGATAGACCGAATGGCAGTACGGATGAGGCTGACTCGAGTCGGCTCGAAGAAGAACCCGATCTACCGCGTCGTCGTGGCCGACTCGCGCTCCCCGCGCGACGGACGCTTCATCGAGATCATCGGCCGCTACAACCCGCAGACCGACCCGTCGACGATCGAGCTCGACGAGGACAAGGTGAAGGACTGGCTCGGCAAGGGCGCTCAGCCCTCCGATGCCGTCTCGAAGCTGATCAAGGTCGCGGGCATCGGAACCTCGTAGTGGCCGAGCTGCTCGCGTGGCTGGCGAAACAACTGGTCGACGATCCTGACGCCGTACGGGTCGAGCAGGTCGAGAGGGAGGACGCCACGGTCCTCGAGCTGTACGTCGCGCCCGAGGATCGCGGCAAGGTGATCGGCCGCCAGGGCAGGCTCGCCCGGTCGCTGCGCACGATCGTGCGCGCGAGCGCAGCCCGCTCGGGCCGTCGTGTCGTACTCGAAATCGTGGAGTGACCGACGATCTCGTGACGGTCGGCCGTGTCGGCAAGCCGCACGGGATCGACGGCTCGTTCTTCGTCGACGGCGGCAGCGCGTCCGCAGAGCGCTTCGCGCAAGGCGCGACGCTGCTCGTCGACGGCGCTGCCGCCGAGGTCGTCGGCTTCAAGCGGGCGGCCGGCGGCCGCTTCGTGATCAAGCTCGACCGCGACGCGCCGCGCGGCGCGACTCTCGCGGTTCGGCGGGAGGAGCTGCCCGACCCCGGCGAGGACACGTACTACGTGTTCGAGCTCGTCGGCCTGGCAGTCGAAGAGGATGGAGGACGTCCGCTCGGCGTCGTCGCGGAGGTCGAGAACCTGCCCGCGAACGACGTCCTCGTCCTCGACTCCGGCCTGCTGCTGCCACTCGTCGAGGCATGCGTGCTCGACGTCGACCTCGCTGCGCGCCGTGTGCTCGTCGCACGCGGCTTCGCCGACGACGGCTAACCTCAGCCGACCTTGCGTCTCGACATCTTCACCCAGGTTCCGCATGCGTTCGCGTGGATGACGGAGCAGCGCCCGCTCGCGGCGGTGCTCGGGACCGAGCTCGACCTGCGCCTCTTCAACTATCGCGACACGACGCCGCTGCGCGCCGGCCAGGTGGACGACGAGCCGTACGGTGGCGGTGCCGGCATGGTGCTGCGCGTCGACGTGGTCGCGGCAGCGCTGGAGGCGGTCTACGGGGAGGCGCCCGAGCAGCGTGTCATCGCCCTGACGCCTCAGGGCAGGCCGCTGACGCAATCGGTGGTCGAGGAGCTGGCCACCGAGCCGGCCGTGACGCTGCTCTCCTCGCGCTTCGAAGGCTTCGACGAGCGAATCGTCACCCATCTCTGCTCGGATGCGATCTCGATCGGTCCGTACGTCCTGTCCGGCGGCGAGCTCCCGGCCATGGTGCTCCTGGACGCGATCGCCCGGCGCCTGCCCGGCGCGCTCGCCGAGGGCTCGGGCGAGCACGAGAGCTTCTCCCTCGAGCTCGAAGGGGGCCTCGAGTATCCGCACTACACGCGACCGGCGGAGTTCAGGGGGTGGCCCGTTCCCGACGTCCTCCTCTCCGGCGATCACGGACGGGTCGACGAGTGGCGGCGCGAGCAGAGCCGCGAACGGAGCACCCGGTGAACGACCACTACGCGAGCCTCGGCGTCGATCGTGAGGCCACACGGTCGGAGATCGACGAGGCGTTCGCCCGCGAACGCGACATGGCGTGGAGCGACGAGCGCATCCGTGAGCTGAAGGCCGCCTACCAGACCCTCGCCGACCCGTTCAGCCGCGCCGAGTACGACCGCACGCTCGAGCCAGGCTGGGGCCTGCCCTCGGTCGAGCCGGAGCCGGAGCCCCAGCGGCACCGCTCGCGCAACCCGGTCGATCGCCTGACGCAGGGCCTGCCGCACGGTCTGCGTGTCACCATCGACTGGGTCGTGACCATCGTCGGTGCGATCGCGATCGTGCTCGCGATCAAGGCGTGGATCGTCAACCCGTACCGGATCCCGTCCTCGTCGATGGAGCCGACGCTGCACTGCGCCAAGCCCGCAAACGGCTGTGAGGCGCGCTTCTCGGACCGGGTGCTCGCAAACCGCTTCATCTATCGCTTCCGCGACCCGAAACGCGGCGAGATCATCGTCTTTCAGACGCCACCGGCGGCGCGCGTGCGCTGCGGCGCGGGCGGCACGTTCGTCAAGCGGCTGATCGGCCTCCCGGGCGACCAGGTCGAGCTGCGCTCGGAGGGCGGACTCAGCTACGTCTACATCAACGGCAAGAAGCTCGACGAGCCGTACATCGGCAAGAACCGGCGCGACACGCGCGGTCCCGAGAGTTACTCGGTGCCCCAGGGGCAGTACTTCATGATGGGCGACAACCGATCCCAGTCGTGCGACTCGCGCGAGTGGGGGACCGTGCCGAGGAAGAACCTGATCGGGAAGGTCTTCGCCACGTATTGGCCCCCGAACAGGATCAGCGTCCGCTGACGCCACCGGCCACGCTCGGCTCCCGCCGGGCGAAGCCCGGCTCCGCCGAGCGCTCGGCCCGCTCGCGGCACGGGACTCTCCGGGTCTGTACGTCCGTACTATCCCCTCCGGCCCCGCACCGCGAGCGGGCCGCCGGAGACGTCAGCCGCTGACGGCTGCTGGGTTTCGCTACCATGGCGCACCGGCTCACCAGCCACCTTTTGCCATGAGCACGATCATCGAGAGCATCGAGCAGCGCCAGCTGCGCAAGGACATTCCCCGCTTCAAAGCGGGCGACACCGTCCGCGTGCACTTTCAGGTGATCGAGGGCACGCGCCGCCGCGTGCAGGTCTTCGAGGGCGTCGTGATCAAGCGGCAAGGCTCCGGGGCGCGCGAGACGTTCACGGTCCGCAAGCAGTCGTTCGGCATCGGCGTCGAGCGGACGTTTCCCGTCCACTCCCCCAAGATCGAGAAGATCGAGGTCGGCGCGGTCGGCGACGTGAATCGCGCCAAGCTCTACTACCTGCGCGAGAAGGTCGGCAAGAAGGCCCGCGTCCGCGAGCTGCGCCAGACGCCCGCCCAGGTCGCCGCGACCAAGGCCGAGGCGGAGGCAGCCAAGGCCGCCATCGCGGCCGACGCCGCAGACGTCGAGGCTGCCGCCGCTGCTGAGGCCGAAGCCGTGGAGGCAGAAGCGGCTGCTGAGGCAGAGGCGACTGCCGAGGTGGAGGCCGCCGCAGCCGCTGATCTCGAGCCGGTGGAGGTCGAGGAAGCTCCGGTCGAGGAGCCTGTAGCCGAGGAGGCTCCCGCCGAGGAGCCGGTCGCCGAAGCCGAGGCAGAGGTCGAGCCCGAGGCCGTCGCCGACGAGCCTGCCGCGGACGAGACTGCGGCGGACGAGGCTGGGGCGGACGAGCCGTCCGACGACACGCCCGCTGACGAGAAGTCGTAGCGCCCTCTTTCTGACGGCGTTCGCGCTCGTCGCCGCCGGCTGTGTCGTCGAGGACGCCCAGCAGGAAGATGCGCGCGAGGAGGTGCAGGCGCACGTGCGCGCGCTCGGCGCCGACTCGGGCTACGACGCCGAGGACGTTCACTGCACGGACGCTCGCGGCGTCTGGTTCCGCGACGAGGAGACGGACGAGTTCACGTGCGCCGTGCGCCGCATCGAGGGCGGCTGCGACTGGTTCGTCGTGCACGTCGACCGGGAGCGGCAACATGTGACCGTCGCGCTCGACGAGCGCGACGCCGGCTGCGTACTCGGTTTCTGATCCGCTTCTGATTCGCGACGGAGTCGTTGCAGTCGCCGACCGCGACACCGGCTACAGTCGGAGCCGTGCCCCGTTCCATAGGTCAGAAGCTCCTCTCCTACGACCGGAAGCTCGGAGCACGCTTCGTCGCGGGTGCCGACGAGGCCGGCCGCGGCTCACTCGCAGGGCCCCTCGTGGTGGCCGGCGTGCTGCTGGACTACGACTGCCTCCGGAATCACCGCGTTCGCCCGCTCGCGACGCTCAACGACTCCAAGCAGGTCACGCCCGCCGAGCGTGAGGAGCTCTTCCGCGCGGTCGTCGGCTGCGCAACCCGGATCAGCGTCCGTGTCATCCCCTGCACCGACATCGACCGGAACGGTCTCCACAAGTCCAACCTCTGGGGCTTGCGCTCCGTCCTCTCCGATCTGGCGCCGCCGGCGGAAGCGTGTCTCGTCGACGGCTTCCGGCTCGGGCCGCTCGCGCCGGCGCATCGCGCGGTCGTCGACGGCGACACGAAGAGCGCCGCGATCGCCGCTGCCTCGATCATCGCGAAGGTGACGCGCGATCGCGTCATGCGCCGGCTCGACGCGCTCTATCCGCGCTACGGGTTCTCGCGCCACGTCGGCTACATCACGCCCGGCCACTCCGCCGCCGTCCGCGAGCACGGGCCGAGCGACCAGCACCGCCTCTCCTTCAACGCCCTTGCCTACGCAGCCCTCGCGCCCCTGGCCGGCAACGCCTCCCGGCCGGCGGAGCCGGCCTCCGGCGTTGCCTGACGCCGTCGGCGGCACCGGGCTCTCCGGGTTCGTACTTCCGTACTGTCCCCTCCGGCCCGGCACCACCGACGGCGCCCCAGGAACGCGAGGGCCCCGATCGTGAGCTCATCCTCGAAGGGCTCGGAGCTCGAGCGACGCGCCGCCCGCCACTACCGCCTGCGCGGCTACCGCATTCTCGGCACGAATGTCTGGTCGGGCGGGTACGAGCTCGACCTGATCGTCCGGCGCGGCCGTCGGCTCGTCTTCTGCGAGGTCAAGGGGAAGACCGGCGACGGGTTCGGCGACCCGCTCGAGATGGTCGACGAGGAGAAGCTGCGGCGGCTGCGGCTCGCCGCGGAGACGTGGCTGGCCCGGAACCCGGCGTTTCTGGCGCTCGAATGCCGGTTCGAGGTCGTCGCGGTGCGGCCCGGCGAGCTCGAGCGCGTAGCCGTCTAACCCAGCTTTAACTCCGCAGCAACACGCAACGGCCACCCTGGGGGCTACAATCGGCGTTGCCGGGAGGCACTATCCCCGAACGAGCGCACTCGTCAGAACGGCTTCGGCCCGGGCGCGCTGGCCGCAGGCTCGCAGAGCCTCGGCGGGAGAAACTTCCGGCTGAATCCAGAGACAACTCATTCAGCCGGAAAGGAACACCGACACTCTCATGTCGACCACACGCACCAGATTCATGACCCAGGCCCGCACCTGGATCATCATCTCCGGGCTCGCGGCGCTGTTCGTGAGCCTCGGTTACGTCTTCGGCGGCTCAGCCGGACTCATCCTCTTTGCAGGCATCGCGATCGTCTTCAACCTCGTGATGTACTGGAAGTCGGACAAGCTCGCGCTCAAGGCGAGCAAGGCACGGCCCGTCTCGCAGAGCGAGCAGCCGGAGCTCTACCGCGACATCGAGGAGATCGCCGGCAAGGCCGGTGTGCCGATGCCGCGGGTCTACCTCATCCCGTCCGAGCAGCCCAACGCCTTTGCGACCGGCCGGAACCCGAAGAATGCCGTCATCGCCGTGACCGAAGGGCTGCTCCGCTACCTGCCGCGCGAGCAGGTCAAGGGCGTCCTCGCGCACGAGATGGGGCATGTGGCGAACCGCGACATCCTCGTGATGACGATCGCCGCGATGATCGGCGCCGCGATCGCGGCGATCGCGAACATCCTGCAGTTCTCGATGTTCTTCGGTGGCGGAGACGACGACGACAATCCGCTGGGGATCGTCGGCGTGCTCGCCGCAGTCATCGTCGCCCCGATCGCGGCCATGATCCTGCAGCTCGCCGTCTCGCGTCAGCGCGAGTACCTTGCGGACGCGACCGCGGCGCAATATCTCGGCGAGGGCCGGCCGCTGGCGGAGGCGCTCGGGACGCTCGAGCGCGGAGTCGAGGCCGTGCCGATGAACGTGAACCCGGCGACCGAGTCGCTCTACATCGCCAACCCGCTCAAGCGGCAGGGCCTGACGGCGCTCTTCTCGACGCATCCGCCGATGGCAGAGCGGATCAGGCGTCTGAAGGAGCTCGACGCCGCGAACGGCATCCACTACTAGGTACGATGCGCGGGCGGTCTCTGGCGGCGGATGAAGCGGGCTCTCGGGCTCGCGCCGCCGGAGCCGCCGTCCGCGCCACCGGACGAGGAGTCAGCGCTCGTCCCTTCCGGGCCGCCGCGACGCCCGCTCGGCAGTGGCGCCGTCGCGCTCGAGCTTCCCGAGGAGCCGCAGGACACCGACGCTCGCGGACGGGAGCCCTCCTAGGAGGCGACCGTAGCGGGGTGGCGAATGCGGAGTGGTGGCGCTCACGCAGACGCAGCTCTACGGCGAGATCGACCTCGCCCTCTCGTGGTCGGAGCGGGATCTCCCCGAACGCGAGCGGACGAAGCACGTCCACAGGCTCCATCCCTATCTCGGCAAGTTCGTTCCGCAGCTCGTCGAGGCGCTGCTCGAGCGCTACGTGCGTCCTGGTGGGCGGGTGCTCGACCCGTTCGCCGGCTCGGGGACGACGCTCGTGCAGGCGCTCGAGTCCGGCTACGACGCCGTCGGGGTCGACATCGCAGCGTTCAACGCGCTCCTCGTCTCGGTCAAGACGCGCGAGCACGATCTCGCAGTCGCTCGACGCGGATGTGCGCGACGTGGGAAGGCGGCTGGCGGCGTCGACCGAGCGACCGACCGGCTTCGTCGCCGAGTGGTTTGCGCCGCAGGCCGCGGCCGAGCTACTGCACTTCCGCTCGCTGATCGCGGAGCTACGCGAGCCAGGACGTGCTGCGGGTCGTGCTCGCGCGCGCCGCGCGCTCGGCGCGCCTGACGACTCACTTCGACCTCGACTTTCCGCGCGCGCCGCAGCAGGGCGAGTACTGGTGCCACAAGCACCGCCGGATCTGCCGCCCGGTCGAGAGCGCCGGCAAGTTCCTCTCTCGCTACCTGACCGACACCGCAGCCCGGATTCGAGCCTTCGCCGAGGTGCGCGATCCGCGTCGGGCTGCGCTCGTGCTGCACGGAGACGCCCGGGAGCTCGAACTGGGCGGGCCGTACGACGGTGTCGTCACCTCGCCGCCGTATCCCGGCCTGATCGACTACCACGAGCAGCACCGCTACGCCTACGAGCTGCTCGGGCTCGACGACCGGCGCGAGCGGGAGCTCGGCGCGGCTGCGCGAGGGACGAGCAAGGCCGCGATCGAGGAGTACGTGACCGGGATCGCCGCCGTCCTCGCGCGCGTGCGCACGGTCGCTGCGGCGCGGCGCCCCTGTCTGCATCGTGGTCAACGACCGTCGCGCGCTCTACCCGGAGATCCTCGAGCGTGCCGGTCTGCGGCTCGATGAACGACTGGAGCGGCACGTCAACCGCCGCACGGGGCGGCGCGCCGGCGAGTACTTCGAATCGATACTGATCTGTCGCTGAATTGTGAGCTTCGGACGCTGACGCCGGCGTAGCCTCGCCGGAGTGCTCGCGCGCTCCGTCACCCACGCCCTCGTCGGCATCGAGCCTCGGCGCGTCGAGGTCGAGGCGCACATCGACGGCGGCCTCCCGGGGTTCGCCATCGTCGGGCTCGCCGATCGGGCCTGCGCCGAGGCCAAGCACCGCGTCCGCAGCGGCATCGGCTCCGCGCAGCTCGAGTGGCCGCTGAAACGGATCACCGTCAACCTCGCTCCCGCGGGTCTGCGGAAGGAAGGATCCGGCTTCGACCTCTCGATCGCACTGGCGGTGCTGGCGGCGTCGCGGCAGCTTCCGGTCGAGCGGCTCGCGGAGCATGCGGCCGTCGGCGAGCTGGCGCTCGACGGACGCGTCCGGCCCGTGCGCGGTGCGTTCGCCGTCGCCGAAGGCGCGCGGCGCTCAGGGCTCGAGCGGATTCTGTGCGCTCCCGAGTCGGCGTGCGAGGCGGAGCTGGGCGGCGTCGAGGCAGTGCCGGTGCGCCACCTCGCCGAGGCGGTCGCCTACCTCCGTGGCGAGCTGCGGCCGCCACCTGCCGACCCGCCGGACGAGGAGGCGGAGCCCGATCAGCCCGATCTCGCCGACGTGCGCGGCCAGGAGCGCGCGCGACGTGCGCTCGAGCTCGCGGCCGCGGGTGGCCACAACCTGCTGCTTGCGGGACCACCCGGAACCGGGAAGACGATGCTCGGCCGGCGCCTGCCTTCGATCCTGCCTCCGCTCGAGCCGCGCGAAGCACTCGAGGTGATGCGCATCCATTCGGTTGCCGGCGTCCTTTCGCCCGAGCGGCCCCTGATCACGCACCGCCCGTTCCGCGCGCCGCATCACAGCGCCTCCACCGCGGCGATCGTCGGCGGCGGCTCCGGGCCGCGTCCGGGCGAGGCGAGCCTCGCCCATCATGGAGTCCTGCTTCTCGACGAGCTGCCCGAGTTCCAGCGGCCGGCGCTCGAGGCGCTTCGGCAGCCGCTCGAGGACGGCGTCGTCTCGGTCGCACGGGTGCAGGGCCAGGCGCTCTTCCCGGCTCGATTCCAGCTCGTGGCGACGATGAACCTCTGTCCGTGTGCCGGCCGCGGAGACCCGGCGACCGAGTGCACGTGCTCGGCGCAGCGGCTTGCAGCGTTCCGGAACAAGCTCTCGAGTGCCCTCCTCGACCGGTTCGACCTCGTCGTCACGGTGCCACGCCCTCGCGCCGAGCAGCTGGCGGCCGGGCCGTCCGAGCCGTCCGCACCGGTGCGCGAGCGGGTCGCGGCCGGTCGCGCGCGGCTCTCGGGTCCTCTGCTCACGCGGACGAAGGAGGCCGACGACCTGCTCAGCCGCGCGGTCGAGCGCCTGCCGCTCTCCGGGCGGGGACGAGCGCGGGTCGCGCGCGTGGCGCGAACCGCCGCGGCGCTCGCCGGCGCCGAAGCGGTGCTGCCGGAGCACGTCGCGGAGGCGCTCGCGTACCGTTCGCCGAAGGAGCTCGCGGCGTGAAAGAGCTCGCACTGGCCTCGTTCGCGGCGGCAAGCGACGCGCACCTCGTGGGAGAGCCGCGCAGCGCCCGCTTCGCGGCGTTCAAGGCCGCGTTCGACGTTCGTCAGGAGCTCGAGCGCCTGCACGCGCTCGGCGTTCGCTTTCTCGGCCGCTCCGACACCGCGTTTCCGCCGCTTCTGCGCGCGATCCACGATCCGCCGCCGGGTCTCTTTCTCCGCGGGAACGCCGATGCCGAGCCTGCTGGCTCTGCCGGCAGTGGCGATCGTCGGTGCCCGAGCCTGCTCCGCCTACGGACGGCAGATCGCGCGAAGTGTCGCGCGTGAGCTCGCCGCGGCCGGCCTCGTCGTCGTCAGCGGCCTCGCTCGCGGAGTCGATGCCGAGGCTCATCGCGGTGCGCTCGAGGCAGGCGGGATCACCGTCGCCGTCCTCGGCTGTGGCATCGACCGCGACTACCCGGCCGCCAACCGCGAGCTTGCGCGACAGGTGGCGGCGAGCGGCCTGGTCGTCTCTGAGTACGCACCCGGAGTCGAGCCGGCACCCTGGCGCTTCCCGCGCGGAACCGGATCGTCGCAGGTCTCTGCTCCGCGTCCGTGGTCGTCGAAGCCCGCGAGCGCAGCGGTGCGTTGATCACGGCCGACTTCGCGCTCGAGGAGGGGAGAGAGGTCTTCGCGGTTCCGGGCGAGATCACGAGTGCGCTCTCGGCCGGCTCGAACGCTCTGCTCAGGCTGGGCGCGACGCCGCTCACCTGCGCCCAGGACGTGCTCGAGAGCTTCGGCCTCGTCGCGGCCGAACGCCCGGAGCCGGAGGTCGGCCCGGCGGCGGGCGTCGTGCTCGCGAGCGTCCGCGAGGGAGCGGCGGGCGCCGACGAGCTCGCGCGCGCGACCGGCCTCGCCGCCGAAGAGCTCGCGGTCGCGTCTGACCGAGCTCGAGCTCGCGGGCGCCGTGACCGAGGAGGGAGGTGTGTATCGGCCGGCGAGCTAGCATCGCGGCGTGGCCGACTCCTACTGGCTCTCGGAGCCCGCCCCTGCGCTCGTGTCGCGCCCGCTCGCGGCCGTCGCCGACGTCGAGGTCGTCGGGGGCGGCGTCACCGGCATCTCCTGCGCTCTGACGCTCGCGCAGGCGGGCAAGCGCGTGCGCCTGCACGAGGCGCGCTCGGTCGCGTCCGGCGCGAGCGGCCGCAACGGTGGCTTCGCGCTCCGCGGTGGCGCCATGGCCTACGACAGCGCGCGCGACTGGCTCGGGCCTGAGCAGGCAGCCGAGTACTGGCGTCTGACCGAGGCCTACGTCGACCGGATGGGAGAGCTCGGCGGCGATGCGTTCCGTCGCACGGGCAGCCTGCGGCTCGCGGGCGACGACGAGCGCGACGAGCTTCGCGCCGAGTTCGAGGCGCTGCGCGAGGACGGCTTTGCCGCCGAGTGGCGCGACGAGCTGCCCGAGCCGCTCGCCGGCCGTTTCCCGGGAGCGCTCTTCCATCCCGACGATGCGGTCCTCCAGCCTGCGCGGCTCGTTCGGCGGCTCGCAGGTCTCGCTGCCGAGGCGGGCGTCGAGATCCGCGAGCACGATCGGGTCGAGGATCTGGACGCGCTCGAGGCGGAGACGATCGTCGTTGCGACCGACGGGTATCCGAGCGGCCTCCTCGGCGAGCTCGAGGGGCTGATCATTCCCACGCGCGGCCAGATGATCGCGACCGAGCCGGTACCCGAGCGGCTGTTCCCGATGCCTCACTACGGCCGGCATGGCTACGACTACTGGCACCAGGACGAGGAGGGACGGATCCTCGCGGGCGGCTTCCGCGACTTCGACCTCGAGTCCGAGTTCACGACCTCGGAGGAGACGACGCCGCGGATCCAGGGTGCACTCGACGACTTCGTCGAGCAGATCCTCGGCCGGCGGCCCGTGCGTGACCCATCGCTGGGCCGGCGTCTTCGGGCTCGTGCCCGACCTGATGCCCGTCGTCGGGCGCGTGCCCGGGCGCGACGGCCTCTGGGTCGCCGGCGGCTACTCCGGGCACGGCAACGTGCTCGGCCTGATGTGCGGCGACCTCGTCGCACAGGCGATCCTCGGCGACCCGCATTCGCTGCTCGAGCAGATGGATCCGGCGCGGCTCGTCGCCTAGAGCTGGCCGTCGATCCGCGCGATATCGACTCCCCGGCCATGCTGGTCATGCAGGACTGGAGGTTGGGTCGTGCCGGCGAGGAGCTTGAGCGCGACGGCGGCGCTGAGTGCGATGCACGCGATCGGGTGCTTGCTGGTCATCGTTCCCTCCTCGGGAGTGGGTTGATGACCGAACAACCCGTGCACGATGCGTTCCTTACGCGCTAGACGTCCATCGTCGGCAGGTCGAGCTCGTCCGCCCGCTCGAGGGCGGCGATCGCAATCGCGAGATCCTGAATTGCGAGACCGGTCGAGTCGAAGATCGTGATCTCGTCGGGCGACCGGCGACCCTCGGCGTCGCCGGTGAGCACGTTGCCGAGCTCGGTCACGTCGTCTCGCGCTGATCGCGCCCGCCTCGACTGCGGCGGCGAGCTCGCCGCCGTGGCTCGCCTGCTCCCACTCGTCGCAGAAGATCCGCGCGCGCTCGAGCTCCGCGACCGCGATCTCCGCCTTCCCCGGCCCGTCCGCGCCCATCAGGCTGACGTGCTGGCCGGGCCGCAGCGAGCCCTCCGGAATCAGGATCTTCCGGCCGGGCGTCACCGTGACGACGGCATCCGCGGCCAGCGCCTGCTCGAGGCTGCGGGCGATGCCGACGCCGAGATCGGCCGCCACGGCGCGCGCCCGTTCCTCGTCGACGTCCCACAGGACGACGTCACGGCCGAGCGCCTTGAAGGTTCGGGCCGCGGCACGCCCGTTCACGCCGACGCCGATCACAGCTGCGTCTCCACCGGACGCCTCCAGCGTCTCGGCCGCCAGCACCGCCGCCGCACCGGTGCGAAGAGCGGTCACCGATCCCGCGTCCAGAACCGCCTCGACGAGGCCGGTCTCGGCGTCCGAGAGGATGACGAGCCCGTTGACGGTCGGCAGTCCGCGCTCGGGATTGCCCGGAAACGACGTGACCCACTTCAGCAGGGCATGGCCGCCGCCGAGCGCGGGCATGGCGCGGAAGTCGCCGGCCGGATAGTTCGTGACGTACAGCTTCGGCTGCATCGTCCATTCGCCGCGTGCGTGCGCCACGAACGCGTCCCGAACGGCGTCGTAGGCCCGTTTCGGCGTGACTGCCGCCTCCACGTGCCGCGCGGAGAAGAACGGGATCATCGCTACAGGGTCTTGACCGCGGTGAGCAGCTGCTCGACCGCCTGCTTCGCGTCGCCGAAGAGCATCGAGGTTCGCGCGTCGTAGAAGAGCGGGTTGTCGATTCCGGCGAAACCGGGGGCGAGGCTGCGCTTGATCACGACGACGTTCGTCGCCTTGTCGACGTCGATGATCGGCATGCCGTAGATCGGGCTCGCCTGGTCGGTCCGCGCCGCCGGATTGACGACGTCGTTCGCTCCGATCACGACGGCGACGTCCGTCTGCGGCATCTCGGGGTTGATCTCCTCCATCTCGAAGAGACGGTCGTAAGGGACGTTCGCCTCGGCGAGCAGCACGTTCATGTGGCCCGGCATGCGTCCGGCCACCGGATGAATCGCGTACCGCACGTCGACGCCCTTGTCCTCGAGGAGATCGCCGAGCGCGCGGACGTCGTGCTGTGCCTGCGCGACCGCCAGCCCGTAGCCCGGCACGATCACCACCCGGCGCGCGTAGGAGAGCATGATCGCGACGTCCTCCGCGGTCGTAGCGCGCGCGCTGCGCCCGTCGTCCAGAGCCGTGCCCGTCCCGGACTGGATCTGCCCGAAGGCGCCGAAGAGCACGTTCGTGATCGAGCGGTTCATCGCCCGGCCCATCAGCAGCGTCAGCAGAGTGCCGGACGCGCCGACGAGGGCGCCGCTGACGATCAGGACGTTCTCGTGCAGCGCGAAGCCGGCCGCCGAGGCCGCGAGCCCCGTGCAGGCGTTCAAGAGCGAGATGACGACGGGCATGTCGGCGCCGCCGATCGGCAGGACGAAGAGGACGCCGAATGTGAGCGAGGCGACGATCACGCCGACGAGCAGCCACTGGGACTCGTTCCCGGCCAGGATCACGCCTGCGAGCCCGAGCGCCGTCGCGATCACGAGCGCGTTCACGACCTTCTGCCCCGGGTAGACGATCGGCCGCCCGCCGATCAGCTCCTGCAGCTTCGCGAAGGCGATCAGCGAGCCGGCGAACGAGATCGAGCCGATGATCGCGGACAGGATCATCGCCACCGAGATGTTGAGCTCCAGCCGGCCGGGCTCCGGCCCGAGGTTGTGGAACTCCGCGAGCGCGATCAGCGCGACCGCGCCGCCGCCGACGCCGTTGAACAGCGCCACCATCTGCGGCATCGCCGTCATCTTCACGCGGCGGGCGCCGACCGCACCGACAGCGCCGCCGATCACCATCGCAATCGCGATCCAGACGTACCCCTCCAGGCCCGGCTGGGCGAGCGTGACGACGATCGCCAGCAGCCATCCCCGCCGCCCCGACCTGGTTGCCGAGACGCGCCCGCCGAGGGCTCGAGAGGAACCGCAGGGCCAGGATGAAGGTCACGATCGTGACCAGGTAGAGGGCGTTACTGAGGTTCGCGCTCACTGGGCTTTTTCTTGAACAGCTCGAGCATCCGGTCGGTGACCATGAAGCCGCCGACGACGTTGGCCGTTCCGAGAACGACGGCGACGAAGCCGACGACGCGAGTCAGGGTGTCCGCGTTCTCCTGGCCGGCCACGAGGATGGCGCCGACGATCACGATCCCGTGGATCGCGTTCGTCCCCGACATGAGCGGCGTGTGCAGGAGGGGCGGCACCTTCGAGATCACCTCGAAGCCGAGGAAGATCGCGAGCACGAGAATCGTCAGCTCGATCAGGAACGAAGGTTCGGTCACGCTGCGACCTCCTTCCGGGTCACGCACGCGCCGGCAGTGATCTCGTCCTCGAAGTCGAGCACGAGCTTGCCGTCCGGGGCGAGATGCTGGAGGACGGCGGTGACGTTGCGGGAGTAGAGCTGGCTCGCGTGGTACGGCATCGTCGCCGCGAGGTTCGTCGGCCCGACGATCGTCACGCCCTCACGCACGACCTCTTCGCCCGGCTCGGTCAGCTCGCAGTTGCCGCCGGCCTCCGCCGCGAGGTCGACGATCACCGATCCTTGCCGCATCCCACGCACCGCACTCGCCGGAATCAGCTTCGGCGCGGGTCGGCCCGGGACGAGCGCGGTCGTGATCACGGCGTCGAACGCCGGGATCTGCTCGGTGAGAGCGTCCTGCTGTCGGCCGCTGCTCCTCCTCCGAGAGCTCGCGGGCGTAGCCGCCTTCCGTCTCCTCGCTGCGGACTCCGAGGTCGAGGAAGGTCGCGCCGAGGCTCTCGACCTGCTCCTGGACGACCGGCCGCACGTCGAACGCGGTGATGACCGCGCCGAGCCGGCGAGCCGTTGCGATCGCCTGCAGCCCGGCGACGCCGGCGCCGAGCACGAGCACCTTGGCGGGAGCAACCGTCCCGGCGGCGGTCATCAGGAGTGGGAAGAACCTCGGCAGCCGGTCCGCTGCGATCAGCGCCGCCTTGTAGCCCGCCACGTTCGCCTGCGAGGAGAGCGCGTCCATCGACTGTGCGCGTGTGATCCGCGGAATCGACTCCATCGCGAAGCCGACGACGCCGCGCGCCGCGAGTCGCTCGATGCCCGCCTGGTCGGTGAGCGGAGAGAGGAAGCCGATGAGCACCGTTCCCGACGCGAGCTCCGCGACCTCGTCTGCAGTCGGCCTGCCGACACGGACGACCGCCTCGGCTCCGGCGAGGAGCTCGCCGCGCGCGACGACATCGGCGCCGGCCGCCTCGTACTCGGCATCGGAGAAGCCCGCCTGGGCGCCTGCGTCCTCTTCGACTCCGATCGAAAAGCCGGCGCCCACGAGCCGCCCGACCGAGTCGGGGATGAGCGCTACCCGGCGCTCGCCGGCTTCGGTCTCTTTCGGGACGACGACCCTCACAGAGACGCAACTCTACGCAAGCGGGAAGGGAACAGGCATCCGCTCTGGAAACCGAGCAGTGTGGGGTCGTTGCTTACCACCTTCTCGACTGCTCTCGAGGCTCGGGATCCGTCTCTTCGCGGCCACTCAGCCAGAGTGACCGCTCTTGCGGAGTCTCTCGCCGTCGCTCTCGGCTGGACGGGCGAGCGGCTCGAGACGCTCCGGCTGGGTGGTTCGCTGCACGACGTCGGCAAGATTTCCGTTCACGTCTCCGTCCTTCGCAAGCCCGGTCCGCTGACGGACGAGGAGTTCGGCCAGATCAGGCGCCACCCGGTCGCGGGCGCGCGGCTGGTCGAATGCTTCGACGACTTCCTGACCGCGGTCCCGGCCGTGCTTCACCACCACGAGCGCTGGGACGGGACCGGCTACCCGCACCGTCTCGAGGGCGACACGATCCCGCTCGAGGCTCGCGTGCTCGGCGTCGCGGACGCGTTCGACGCGATGACATCGGTCCGTCCCTATCGCCCGGCGCTCTCCGTCGCGGCGGCGCTCGCCGAGCTGGAGCGCTGTGCAGGCTCGCAGTTCGATCCCTGGCTCGCCTACACGTTCGTCGATCGCTGGGAGCGCGGCGAGATTGCGCCGGCCGACTCGCTCGTCGGCATCGCCAGCTAGCGCACTAGAGCGAGGACCAGACCTCGAGCTTCTGCTTCGTGCGGCGGATCACCTCGTCGGTGAACTCGCGCGAGCCCGAATGGCCGCCGAGATCGGCCGTGCGGACGCCCTCGGCGACCGCCTCGAGGCAGGCCTCACGGATCGCGCGCCCCGCCTGCTGCGCCGCCTCGTCGGCGTGCGAGAGCAGGGCCGCGCCGGCGAGGATCATCGCCATCGGGTTCGCGACGTCCTTGCCGAAGAGTGAGGGCGCTGTGCCGTGCGCTGCCTCGGCCATCAGCGCGGTCGGGGTGTAGTCGTCGCCGAACGCCACGAGCAGCGACTCCGAGCCCGCGATCGATCCGAAGAGCGGGAGCACGAGATCGGAGAGGATGTCGCCGTCGCGGTTCAGAGCCGGGATCACGAGCGGCTCGCCCGTGTTGGCGATCAGCAGGGCGAATGTCGCATCGATCAACTGGGGCTCGTACTTCACGTCGGGGTGGCGTGCCGCCGCCGCGTCCATCTCTTCCTTGAGCATCCCCTCGTAGGTCGGGCTGACGGTGTACTTCGGCCCGCCGAACACCTTGGCGCCCATGCGCTCCGCCTGCCGGAAGGCGAACTCCGAGACGGCGCGGCAGATCCGACGCTCGATCCGCTCCGTGCGGTACGCGACCTCGTCCTCGCCCTCACCCTCGCGCCACTCCTTGGCGCCGTAGGCGTCGCCGACCGCCATTCGCACCACGGAGATCGGCGCATGCACGCCGCCGAGCGGCACGACGCCGGGAATGCGGCGGCCGGTCCGCACGATCACCTTGCCCCCGATCTCCTCGCGCAGGATCCGGTTCGGCGAGCCGACGTCGTCGCGCGTCTCAGGCGTGACCGTCGCCCCCTTCAGGCCGAGGCCGTGCTCGCGGACCGCGCGCGCCGCCTCGTACACGACCGCGTTCTTCGTCTCGCGCCGGTTCGCGAGCGAGAGGTCGAAGCGCGGAAACTGAAGCTCGATTCCGATCACCTCGGGCGCAAGCGCGCGCAGCGCCTCCTCGAGGAGCTCCTGCCCGGTCTCGTCTCCTTCGAGCACGACGATTGTCCGCGGATCCATCGGCGGCGGATGATAGTTGCGCCGAACGGGTAAACGGGCGACGTGGCGCGCAAAGGTGGTTGGAGGCGCGCGGGGTCCAAGAGACGGTTCCACTACCTCGACGGGCGGGGTAACCGCATCGACGACCCTGCGAAGATCGAGCGAATCGAGTCGCTCGTGATTCCCCCTGCCTGGAAGAGATGTGTGGATCTCGCCGCGCGCGACGGCCAAGCTCCAGGCGACCGGTGTCGACAAGGCGGGGCGGCGCCAGTACCTCTACCACCCGGAGTTCCGCGCCCAGCAGGAGCAGGCCAAGTTCGACAAGCTCGTCCGCTTCGCCGAGCGACTGCCGGACTTGCGCCTGGCGATGGGCGAGCACATGACGTACGACTCCGGTGAGCGCGAGTACGTCTGCGCGGTCGCCGTGAGGCTGATCAACATGGCCTGGTTCCGGGTCGGCTCGGACCGGTACGCAAAGACCTCTCGCACGCACGGCGTGACGACCCTGACCAAGCGGCACGTGTCGGTCCGGGGGACGAAGGTCAGCTTCCGTTTCCGGGCCAAGCACAAGCTGCAGGTGCGGACGACCATCGTCGACAGCGAGCTCGCGGAGGCGATCAAGGAACTGCTGGCGCAGCCCGGCGGCGCGCGGCTCTTTCGCTACGGCTGGAACGGGGAGTCCTGCACGCTCACCGGCGCCGTCCTCAACGACTACATCCGCGAGCACATGGGCGAGGAGTTCACGGCCAAGGATTTCCGGACGTGGGGCGGGACTCTGACGGCTGCGGTCGCGCTCGCCGAACATGGCGTTGCCGAGACCGACACGGAGGCAAAGCACGTCGTCACGAAGGTAATGCGCCGAGTCGGAGAGCGGCTCGGAAACACTCCCGCCGTCGCACGAGCCTCGTACGTCAGCCCAGCGGTCATCGAGCAGTATCTCGACGGGAGAACGATCGAGGATTTCCGGCCACGCCATTTGCGAGTTGTCAAAGCACGTGACATCGGTCTCGATCCAGAGGAGAGTGCGCTCGTCAGTTTGCTGCGTTCATGGCGAATCAAGCGCGCGCGCAAGGCCGCGTGATTTATGCACCGCTTTGCGATACGGTAAGCGCGCGGAATCAGGCTCTCCAAGGAGGAATACCAGTGGCTCGCAAGACCGTGCTTGTGTCCGATATCTCGGGCACCGAGATCGCCGAGGGTAAGGGCGCGACGATTCGCATCACGTTCCACGACGCCCGCAAGGGCGTGCGTGAGCTCGACGTCACCGACGCCGAGGCCGAGAAGATGGGCGGCCGCCAGGTCGCGCGTCGCGGCCGCCGGCCGAAGTCGGCGACCCAGTAGCGCCAGACGTGTGAGAGCGCGGGGGAAACCCCGCTCTTTCCACCTTTTTCGTAAGCCGGGGTGTCGGAAGCCCGGACTACCATGGGCAGATGGGCCTGGCTCTCGTCCTCGGGCCGGCGAAAGCCGGCAAGATCGCGCGTCTCCTCGAGGGGTACCTCGCGGCGATCGACAGCGATCCGGTCCTGATCGTCCCCAACAGAACGGACGTCGACCGGATCGAGCGTGACCTGCTGCGGCGCGCCGGCGCCCTGCTCGCAGGGTCGATCGGCACGTTCGACGACGTTTTCCGCGAGCTCGCGCTCGGCTCGACCGATGCCCGAACCGTCACGAGTGACGCGCAGCGCGCATTTGTGGCGCGGCGCATCCTCACTGGAACACCGCTGAATGGTCTCGGACGCTCCGCGCGGTTTGCGGGCTTTGCCGATTCGCTTCTGGCCGCGCTTTCGGAGCTCGAGTCCGGTCTGCTCGAGCCTGAGCAACTGGAAGGAGATCTCGGGCTGCTCTACGCCGCCTATCGAGCGGAGCTCGATCGCCTCGGCCTCTGGGATCGCGACCTGCTTCGGCGCCGTGCGGTCGAGCGGCTTCGATCGGAGCTCGAGGCGTGGGACGGCCGACCGGTCTTCGCCTACGGATTCGAGGATCTGACCGGCGCGGAGTGGGGGCTGCTGGAGGCGCTCTCAGGGCGCACGGAGGTAACCGTCTCGCTTCCCTACGAGCCGGGCCGCGCTGCTTTCACGTCGCTGCGCCGAACGCAGGAGGATCTCGCCGCGCTCGCGGGCGGGCAGATCGAGGAGTTCCCGCCCCGCGCCGCGGAGTACGGCCACGAGGCGCTCGCGCACCTGGAGCGCCACCTCTTCGCCGATACGCCGCCCGCAGGCCCTGCGCTCGACGGTGCCATCCGGTTCTTCGAGGCTGCAGGGTCACGCGCCTCGCTGGAGCTCGTCTCGGAGGAGATTCGGGAGCTCGCGGCGAGCGGGACACCGCTCGAGGAGATTGCACTCGTCGTTCCTTCGCTCGAGCGCTGGCGTGCGTCCCTGGAGACCGTGCTCGGAACGCTTGGAATCCCGGTCGCGATCGAGGGGCGGATCCGGCTCGGCCAGACCGCATTCGGGCAGGCGCTGCTCGCACTGCTCCGCTTCGAGTGGCACCAGGGCGGCCGCCGCGACCTCTACGCCTACCTCCGCTCGCCGTTCTCCGGCTTCACCCGCTCGAACGTCGACTTTCTCGAAGGCAGGCTCCGTGGCCGCGGAGTCTCCTCCCGGGATGCGGTCGAGGAGGAGACGATCAAGCTCCGAGACGGGCAGCCGCTACCCCCGCTCGAGACGCTCCGCAGCGCGGTCGGGCCGGTGGAGGCTGTCCGTGCGGTGACGGCCGCGATGCTGCGTGGCGCGCACGGCCTCGAGGCACCGCCGGTAGGCGAGTCGAGCCGGGCTGACCTGCGTGCCTACGACGCGATCGCACGGCTCCTCGACGAGCTCGACGGCTGGCGCGCGCTCGGCGGCGAGCTGACAGCCGATGAAGTGCTGGCGGCACTCGAGCACACGGAGGTGCGGCTGGGGTCTGCAGGAGAGCGGGGCCGCGTTGCCGTCCTCGACCTGGCGCGCGCTCGCACCCGACGCTTCGACGCGGTCTTCCTGCTCGGTCTCGAGGAGGGGACGCTGCCCCGCCGTGGCAACCCTTCCCCGTTCCTCGACGACGATGTGCGCGGCGCGCTCGACAGGGACGCACACGCGAGGCTCGTGCGCCCAGACGCCGTGGAGCGTGAGCGCTACCTCTTCTACACCGCCTGCACGCGGGCGACGCGACGACTGACGCTCGTCCGCGAAGCGGCGACCGACGAGGGAAGCCCTCGCGAGCCGAGCCCCTTCTGGGACGAGGTCGTGGCGCTCTTCGATCCCGACGACGTGCGGCGCTGGACGCGGCGGCGGCCGCTCTCGCAACTCACCTGGGAGCTGGAGGAGGCGCCGACCGAGCGAGAGCGGCTGCGGGCACTCGCCCTGCTTGCGGTGACCGAGCTCGACGGTGCGCAGGCGCTGGCGGCCGCAAATGGCTGGGAGCGGCAGCTCGAGCGCGCTCGCGGCGCGTTCACGCGCGAGACCAAGCTCATGCATCCGCGCGTGCTGGGGGAGCTCTCCGCAAAGTCGCCGTTCAACGTCACAGAGCTCGAGCGTTTCGCCGACTGCTCGTCGGCCTGGTTCTTCGAGCGGTTGATCTCGCCGCGCCAGATCGACAGGAGGGTCGACGCGATGCTGCGTGGCTCGGTCGCGCACACGACCCTGCACCGCTTCTATGCCGGCCTGCCGCGGGCGATCGGGAGCGACACCGTCGACGAGAGCCGCCTCGACGACGCACTCGTCTTCCTCGGCGAGTGCCTGGACGGCGCGCTCGGAGGCGTGAAGATGGAGATGACCGAGCTGGAGCGGCGTGAGCTCGAGCAGAGCCTCCGGCGTGACCTCGAGCAGCTGGTTCGCGACGAGGCACGTTCGCCCTCGCCGCTCGTGCCGCGCAAGTTCGAGGTCGGATTCGGCTCCGAGCGATCGGCGCCCGAGCTGCAGCGCGGCCTCGACCTCGGTGACGGGATCACGCTGTCGGGCAAGATCGACCGGATCGACCTCGATCCGGGGAGCGCGCGAGGGATCGTCCAGGACTACAAGTCCGGCCGCACGGGTCACTCCGCAGCGGAGATCGAGAAGGAGCTTCGGCTCCAGATCCCGCTCTACATGCTCGTGCTGCGGGACCTGGTCGGAATCGAGCCGCTCGGCGGTCTCTACCGGCCGCTCGCGGGCGAGCGCCGCGCGCGCGGCCTGCTCCGTGCCGACGCCAAGGACGACGTGCTGCCGGGCTTCGTCAAGAACGACTACCTCGAAGAGGACGCGTTCTGGGCGCAGGTCGAAGGCGCGCGCGATCTCGCGCGCGGCCTCGCGCTGCGCATCCGGGCGGGCGACGTGCGTCACGACCCGAAGGGGACGGACGGCTGTCCGGCCTGGTGCGACCTCTGGCGCATGTGCCGGATCAGGAGAGCATGAGAACCCCGAACGATCAGCAGGCCGCAGCGATCGCGGCGCGGGGGCAGGTCTTCGTCTCGGCGGGTGCGGGGACGGGCAAGACGACGGTGCTCGTCGAGCGCTTCGTCGAGGCGGTGTGCGAGCGCGGTCTCGACGTCGAGTCGATGCTCGTGATCACGTACACGGAGCGTGCGGCGGGCGAGCTGCGCGGCCGGATCCGCTCGCGCCTGCACGAGCTGGGACGCCACGATCTCGCTCGTTCGCTCGACGGAGCCTGGATCTCGACGATCCACGGCTTCTGCTTGCGACTGCTGAAGGCGCACCCGTTCGCCGCCGGACTCGACCCGCGGTTTCGCGTTCTGGACGACAGCCAGGGACGTGTGATTCGCGGCGAGGCGTTCGAGGCGGCGCTGAACGAGTTCTGTGCGGGAGACGACCCGGCGCGGCTGAGGCTGCTCGCGACCTACGGCGCGGCGGGGTTGCGCCGGATGCTGACCACCGTGTACGAAACCCTCCGCTCGGCCGGCCGGGAGCTCGCGCTCGAGTTGGGCGAGCGGCCGGGCCTCGAGGCGCGGCTCGCAGAGCTGGCCGAGGCCTCCCGGTGTCTCGCGGACGATGTCGCAGCCACCGACGCAGCTCGCGCCGCGGCCGCGCAGGCGCTCGCCCTGACGGAAGCGCCGCAGCTCCCCGAGCGGTTGCTCGATCTCAGTGGCCTGCGGGCACGCGGCGAGCGCGCAGCGACGTACGAGGAAGCGCGGAACGCCGTCGAACAGGCGGCGCTCGACGAGCTCGCGCTGCGTGACCGCGAGCTGCTGCAGGAGCTCCTGCTGGGGTTCGCCCAGGCGTACTCGGATGCCAAGGATCGTGAGTCGGCGCTCGACTTCGAGGATCTCCAGCTCCGCGCGCGCGACCTGCTGCGGGAAAACGAGACGCTGCGAGAGCGCGAGCAGCTGCGCTTCCGCTCGATCATGGTCGACGAGTTCCAGGACACCAATCGATTGCAGTGCGAGCTCGTCGACCTGCTCACAGGCCCCGACACGGAGCGGTTCTTCGTCGGCGACGAGTTCCAGTCCATCTACGGCTTCAGGCACGCGGACGTGCAGGTCTTCCGCGAGCGGCGCGCGCAGGCCGACACGCTGCTGCCGCTGACGCGGAACTACCGCTCGCGGCCCGAGGTGCTCTCGGTCGTCAACCACCTCTTCGGCGCCGAGTTCGGCGAGGAGTTCCAGCCGCTCGCTGCCTCCGGCGAGTTCCCCGACCCGGTGTTCGGAACGCCGGTCGAGCTGCTCGTGACGGACAAGACCGCGTACGCCGACAGCGGTGTCCACTGGCGCCGTGCCGAGGCACGCCACGTCGCGCGGCGCGTGAAGGAGCTCGTCGACAGCGGTGCAGCGAGCGCAGGGGAAATCGTCCTGCTGTTCGCCGCCGGCACCGACGCCGAGTGGTACGAGGAGGAGCTGCGTGAAGCCGGTCTGGCCACCTACCGCGCGACCGGCCGCGGCTACTTCGGCCAGCAGCAGGTCGTCGACCTCCTCTCGTACCTGCGCCTGCTCCAGAACCGCTACGACGACGAGGCGCTCGTCTCCGTCCTCGCCTCGCCGTTCGTCGGCGTGTCGAACGACGCGCTGCTGCTGATTCGACGGGCCGCGCGTGGGCCGATCTTCACCGGGCTCGAGCGCTCGCTGCCTGCGGATCTCGACGAGCGGGACGTCCGGCTCCTGCGCGCGTTTCGCCAGCGCTACGACCGACTGGTGGAGGCCGCGGCGCGGCTCTCGCTCGAGCGGCTCTGCGAGCGGATCGTCGCCGACCACGACTACGACCTCGCTGTCCTTGCCCAGTGGGACGGCCGCCGCCGCTACGCGAACCTGCGCAAGCTCGCACGGATCGCTCGCTCCTACGAGGAGTTGCGCGGCCCCGATCTCGAGAGCTTCGTTCGCTTCGTCGAGGAGCAGGAGGCCGTCGGCGCCGCGGAGCGTGACGCAGTCGCCGAGGAGGAGGGAGCGGACGCGGTGCGCCTGCTCACGATCCACGGCGCGAAGGGGCTCGAGTTCAAGGTGGTCGTGGTCGCCGACGCAGGACGAGACCGGAACGCGCCGTCGGCGGACGAGATCCTCTGTCTCTCGGACGGGCGCTTCGGCTTCCGCGTTGCCGATCCGGTGACGGGCAAGCGCCACGGCGTCTTGGACTACGAGAACGTCAAGGACGCGCGCCAGGCCGAGGACGAGGCCGAGCGGCTGCGCCTGTACTACGTTGCGATGACCCGTGCGATCGACCGGCTGATCGTCTCCGGTTCCATTGATTCGCACCGCAAGGCCGACGAGAAGACACCGATCGGCTGGGTGCTCGGCCGGCTCGATTGCGCCGCTGAGCTTGCCGGCGCGCTCGAGGCGCCGATCGAACTGGAACGGGAAGGCGCACGGGTGCTCGTCCGCGTCGACCGAACGCCGCCGGCAGCCGAGCCCGTGCGCGTGGTCGAGCACGTCGAGGCAGTGGTCGACGACGAGACCGGCCAGCTTGCGCTCTTCTCGCCGGGAGCAGCACCGCCACTACCGCCGCTCGCGCCGGTGCTCGCGCCGATTCAGGCGTTGCCCGAGCCGCCCCTTCACGAAGTGCGCCGGCTTTCGTACAGCGCGCTCGCGCTCTTCGAGCGCTGCTCGTACCGCTACTACGCCGAGCGGGTGGCCGGCATGCGGCCTGCAGATGCGCACGGGACTGTTGCCGGGCGGAGCGGCCTGGCAGCGACCGAGGTCGGCGACGCCGTCCACCGCCTGCTCGAACTCGTCGACCTGACGGCGCCGGCGCCTCCGGACGTCGAGCAGGTACGTGCCTGGTATCCGGCCGTGACCGAGGACGAGCTGGCTCGCATCGCCGGCTTCGTCGCGTCGTATTGCAGCTCCGAGCTCGCAAGGCGGATCGCCCTGCTCGCGGGAGCACGGCCGGAGCGACCATTCGCATTCGAGCACGACGGCGTCCTCCTGCACGGACGGCTGGACGTCCTCCACCGCGACGGCTCACGGGCACTCGTCCTCGACTACAAGACGAACTCGCTCGCCGAAGGCTCGCCGGAAGAGATCGTCGAGGCCGACTATCGGCTGCAGCGGCTCGTCTACGCGCTGGCCTGCTTCCGGGCCGGAGCAGAGGAGGTGGAGGTCGTCTACCACTTCCTCGAGCGCGCCGACGCCGTCGTCTCGACCACCTTCACGCGCGCGGACACCACCGCGCTCGAAGCAGAGCTCTCGGAGGCGATCGGCAGGATCCGTGCCGGCGAATTCCAGCCGACACCGAGCGAGTTCATCTGCGCGGGCTGCCCTGCTCTCGATGTCGTGTGCGCCGGCACCCGGCTGCGCTCTCGTCCGCCCGAGCTGGCTGGAGTCTCCTGATGCGCGTCGCTGTTCTCTGTGACGTCCACGGCAACCTGCCCGCGCTGGAGGCAGTGCTGGCGGAGGTCGCGTCGCTCGACGTCGACCGGATCGTGTGCGGCGGGGACGTCGTCGCGGGGCCGTTCCCACGCGAGTGCCTCGACGCGCTCGTCGGGCTCGATGCCGTCTTCGTCCGCGGCAACGCGGACCGCGAGTCGCCGCGCGCGCCCGAGGGAACCTGGGAGTGGATCGCCGGCAATCTCGACCCGGCGTCGGTTGCGTTCCTGCACGAGCTCCCACAGGCCGTGGCGCTCGGCGGCGTCCTCTACTGCCACGGGTCGCCGCGCGACGACGACGAGATCCTGACCCGTGACTCGTCCGACGAGCGCTTCCGAGCCGCCCTCGAAGGAGTGGAGGAGTCCCTCGTCGTCGGCGGGCACACGCATGTCCAGTTCGAGCGCGTTGTCGACGGGATCCGCTTCGTCAACGCCGGCAGTGTCGGCATTCCCTACGAGGGCAAGCAGGGCGCGTTCTGGCTGCTGGTGGACGGCGAAAGCGTCGATTTCCGGCAGACGCCGTACGCCGTCGACTCGGCAGCCGCCCTGATCCGGGCGAGTGGCTATCCCAGCGCGGATCAGGTCGCCGGGTGGCTCCTGGAGCCGGAGGATCCCGACGCGGTGTCGGCGTACTTCGAGAGCATTGCCACGTAGCTTCGTCCGCGAGGCGCGCCGGCCCGTCGGGCGCAGACGCGATCGGATCCGGCCGATCATCGAACGGCTCGCGGCCGAGCACGCGGATGCGCGGATCGCGCTCAGCTTCCGCAACCCGTTGGAGCTGCTCGTCTCCGTGATGTTGTCGGCGCAGACGACGGACGTGAACGTGAACCGCGTCACCGAGCGCCTCTTCGAGAAGTACCGGCGGCCTGAGGATTACCTCGCGGTGCCGCAGGAGGAGCTCGAACGGGACGTCTACGCGACCGGCTTCTTCCGACAGAAGGCGAAGTCGATTCGCGGCACGATGCGCGTCTTGCTGGAGGAGTTCGACGGCGAGGTGCCGCGCACGATCGACGAGCTCCTGCGGCTGCCCGGCGTCGCGCGCAAGACAGCCAATGTCGTCGCGGCGGAGCTCGGGACTCCGCAGGGGGTTGTCGTCGACACGCACGTGCGTCGACTCTCGCAGCGGCTCGGGCTCACCAGGAACGAGGATCCGGTGAAGATCGAGCGCGACCTGATGAAGCTCGTCCCGCGGGACGACTGGGGTCGTTTCCCGCACCTGCTGATCTGGCACGGCCGTCGGATCTGCGATGCCCGCCGCCCACTCTGCGAGGAGTGCGTCCTCAACGATCTCTGCCCGTCGAGCCGCGTCGCGGCTACGGCGCTGCCAGCGCCTCCCGTTCCTGCTCGGTGAGCGGCCGGCTCGCTCCGCCCTTGCCGTCGATCGCGGCGACGACGAGCTCGAGCTCGGCGACCACCCGGCCGTCGGGTGAGGCGAGCGTCACATTCGCGGTCACGCTCTTGGTGCCGAGCCGGGCGAGGGACGCGGAGCCGACCACCTGCACGTCGGTGAGGCGAAGCTCGGAGCGGTACTCGATCGTCGTCCGCGCCGCGACGTAGTCCCAGACGGTGCCGGGTCTCAGGCCGAGCTTCTGCTGGAACCAGTGGTCGAGGACCTCCTCCGCGAACGTGAGGTAGACGGCCTGATTGACGTGGCCGTAGGCGTCGAGGTCGCGCCAGCGAAGGTCGATGCGCTTCTCGTGCATCGCTAGCGGGGCGAAAGGGCGACGAGCAGGCCGCCGTCGTCGTCGTACGCGGGGAAGATGTCCGCCGTGATGGGCTTGATCTGACCGGCGCGCGAGCGCAGCTCGAGCTTCTCGCCGAGCTGCCGCACGCCCCACTCGAGCGCGATGGCGACCGGGCTCTTGCCGTCCTCGAAACCTGCGAGGCCGAAGGCGTCGACGACGTCCTTGCCCATCAGGTCGGCGTCCCGGTAGCCGGTCAGCTCGAAGACGCCGCGGCCCGCCGCGAGGATGCGACCGTTCTTGTCACAGGCAACGAGACCCGGTGTTCGGCGCCGGGTAGTAGTCGTCCATGCAGCTCGAAGAGGAACCCGAACCCGCAGCGCTCGCACGCGACGGCCTGCTGCAGGATCCCCTGGCGGCCGTCGTGGTCGACCGAGCGATCCTTGCAGTTCGGGCAGATGAAGAACGGCATCAGTCCAGCGTACCGACGAGGGTCAGATCCACTTCCTTCGCCGGAAGAACATGACCTGCGCGATCGTGGCGACGATGATCACCGCCCAGGAAAACGCGTAGCCGTAGCCCCAGTGCAACTCGGGAATGTGATCGAAGTTCTGCCCGTAGACACCGACCACGAAGGTGGGAAAGAGGAGGATGGAGGCGATCGCCGTCAGCCGCTGCACGACTTCGTTCTGGGTCTGCGCGACCTTCGACTGGTAGAAGTCGCGGACGCCGGCCACGAGATCGCGTGAGAGCTCGAGCGAGTCGTTCGCGCGCAGCAGCTTGTCGTACACGTCGCTGAAGAGCGCCATCTCGTGCTCGTCCAGCAGGTCGCGTGCTTCACCCTGGACCCTGCCGTCCACGACCCGATGGATCGCATCGCGCGTCGGTGACAGTGTCTGGCGGATGTGCAGGACGTCGTGGCGGAGCTCGGAAAGCCGCCGGTGCACGTCCGCCGCTGCGAATTTCTCCTCGACCAGGTCTTCGACCTCGTCGATCTCCTCGTTCAGATCGTCGATCAGGTCGAGGTAGCGCTCGGCGACGAGATCGGCCAGGTGGAAGGCGACCTTGCCGGGCGGAACGTCCTGATCCTCACAGGTCTCCTTCAGCTCGGTCGGATCGAACGGCTCCCCATCTTTGGGTGTCCGCCGGATGGTGAGCGCCTGGTCGCCGGTGAGGACGAGACCGACCTCCTGGTAGTAGACGCGGTCCTCGTCCTTGACCGCGACCGGCACGACGAACGCGCCGATTGCGTGATCGTCGGTGCCGAAGAACCTCGGCCGTGGCTCGCCGGTGCCGACGAGCACCGCGAGCTCGCGCCGGTCCAGCCTCACCCCGGCTGCGGACTCGACCTCGTCTGCGGTCGGATCGAGCAGGTCGACCCAACTCTTGCCGTCGCCCATCGAGATGAGGCTAGCGCTCGGCTCGGCCGGTGCCCAGCCAGGCCGCCTAGGCCGGCGCGGTGTGCTCGCGCGGGGCGGTCAGAGCAGCCTCGGGGTGCCCTTCGGACTCCGCGAGGAAGCGCTCCGCGTCGAGCGCGGCGGCGCAGCCGGACCCGGCAGCGGTGATCGCCTGTCGGTACACGTGATCCTGGACGTCGCCGGCGGCGAATACGCCCGGGATGTTGGTCTCCGTCGACTTGCCGGCCGTGATCAGGTACCCGTTCTCGTCGTGGTCGAGCGCGTCGACGAACAGCTTCGTCGTCGGATCGTGGCCGATGGCGACGAAGAGGCCGTCGGTGGAGTAGTCACGCGTCTCCCCGTTCTCGACGTTGCGTAGGCGTACTCCGGTCAGCTTCCCGCTCTCGACGCCGAGGACCTCCTCGACGACGTACGGTGTCAGGATCTCGATCTTCTCGTGGTCGCGGACCCGGTCGATCATGATCTGCGACGCCCGGAACTCGTCGCGGCGATGCACGACCGTCACCTTCGAGGCGAACTTCGTCAGGTAGAGCGCTTCCTCCATCGCCGAGTCGCCGCCGCCGACGACCACGGCCTCGCGGTCGCGATAGAACGCCGCATCGCAGGTCGCGCAGTAGGTGACGCCGCGGCCGTGCAGCGCCCGCTCCGATTCCAGCCCGAGCTGGCGTGCGGTGGCGCCGGTGGCAACGATCACGGTCTGCGCGAGATGCTCCTCGTCGCCGACGAACACCTTGAACGGGCGCTCGGAGAAGTCGATGCGGGTGACGTCGTCGGTGATGAACTCCGTGCCGAAGCGCGCCGCCTGGGCGCGGAACACGGCCATCATCTCCGGGCCCATGATCCCGTCCTCGTAACCCGGGTAGTTCTCGACCTCGCTCGTGATCATCAGTTGGCCGCCCCAGCTGAAGCCCTCGATCAGAAGCGGATTGAGGTTGGCGCGCGCTGCGTAGAGCGCAGCCGTATACCCGGCAGGGCCGCCGCCGATGATGATCACGTCACGAACGTCGTTCACTGTTGCTCCTTGTCTTGTCCGGCGCAGTGTGCGCCTTACCATAGAGAACGAATCGGAGGCCCGAGGTGTTCCGGGTGGTCGGTTCGGAGAGGCAGGAGGCATAGGCTTAGAATCCGGCCAGGCCAGGCAGAAAGGTCGAATATGACGACAATTACGGTCAACCTCGACGGCCTTCGTGAACTCGCCGCTTTCCGCGCCGAGAAGGGCTGCGCGATCAGCCTCTACGTCGATCTCGATCCGAGCGTCTCGCCCACGAGCGGCGCGATCGCCACGCGCGTCCATTCGCTCCTCGACCTCGCGGCCAAGTCGCACGGCGCGACCCGTCCGGATCTCGCGCACGAGGTCAAGGCCGGGCTGAAGGAAGACTTCGAGCGGCTTGCCCAGTACTTCGACGGCGCATTCGACCGGGACGGCTCCCGCGGGCTCGCAGTGTTCGCCGACGGGCCGGACAACGTCTGGAGCGTGCTCTCGCTCCCGTCCTCGGTTCCCGACGCCGCCCGGGTCGCCGACGACTTTCTGATCGCGCCGCTCGTTCCGTTGCTCGGACGCGGGAACGGCGTGATCGTTGCCGCAGTCGGACGCGAACAGGGGCGTCTCCTCGAGCTTCGCGGGGGCCGGCTCCAGGACATTGCCGACCGCACGGACGACACACCCGGCCGCCACGATCAAGGCGGGTGGTCGCAGTCGCGGTACCAGCGGCATATCGAGAAGCTGGAGCAAGACCATTACAAGTCGGTCGTCGAGGAGATCGAGGATCGCTTCCGCAGGCTCGGTCGGCCGCGCATCGTCGTCGTCTGCAGCGACGAGACGCGCGCCGAGCTCCAGGACGCACTGCCGGCCGAGATCGCGGACGCGATCATCGGCTGGACGAACGCCGAGGCGCACGCCTCCGGGGCGGAGCTGCACGAGATCGTCAAGCCTTTCGTCGAGGAGTGGCGCGCGGCACGCGAGGCGGAGGTGGTCGAGCGCTGGCGCGAGGAGGTCGGCAAGGGCTCCCGTGGGACGGCGGGGTGGGGAGACACGCTCGAGGCCGTGTCCGACGGACGTGTCGAGACGCTGCTCCACCAGTCGGGTGTCCAGAGGGACGCGTACCGCTGCCCCAAGTGCGGACGCGCCGCCGTGAGCGCGACGACCTGCCCGCTCGACGGAACGACGATGGAGCCACGGGACGACGGGCTCGACATCGCCGTCCGCCTGACGCTCGCTCACGGCGGCGACGTGCTCGCGGTCGAGCATCGCCAGGATCTCGATCCCGTCGACGGGATCGGCGCGATTCTGCGCTACTAGGCCTCCGCGACTAGGCGGCGTCGATCGCGCGCAGCTGCTCGCCGAGCTCCGGCGCCTGCACTGCCTGGGGCTGCTCGGCCACAGGGGTCAGCTCCGGGAGCTCCTTGTCGGAGACGACGTAGCCCTCGAGCTTGCGTGCAGTCGGAAGAAGCCGCTTCTCGAGCGATCCGACGGTGTCGTTGAACGCACCGATCGCGCCCTTGAGGCTGTTCCCCATCTTCGTCAAGTGCCCGCCCATGACGCCGACGCGCTCGTAGAGCTCGCGCCCCAGCGCGAGCACCTCACGAGCGTCCTCCGCGACGCTCTCCTGCTGCCAGCCATGCGCGATCGACTGGAGCAGGACGATGAGTGTCGTCGGCGAGGCAACGTGCACGCGGGACCGAGCCGCTGTCTCCACCAAGGAAGGATCCTGCTCCCAAGCCGTCCGGAAGAACCCTTCATCGGGAAGAAACATGACGACATAGTCGGGCGTATCACCGAACTGCTGCCAGTAGCTCTTGGCACTCAACTTCGCCACGTGCTCACGAACCTGGCGGGCATGTGACTCGAGGTGCCGCGTGCGCTCGGCGTCGTCGGTCGCCTCGCAGGCGTCGAGGTACGCCGCGAGCGGAACCTTCGCGTCGACGATCACGACCTTCTCGCCAGGGAGACGGACGATCAGATCGGGGCGCAGCCGCCCGTCGTCGGTGGAAACCGAGACCTGCTCGTCGAAGTCGCAGTACGGCAGCATGCCCGCAAGCTCGACGACACGCTTCAGCTGAATCTCCCCCCAGCGTCCCCTGACGTGGGGGGTCCGGAGAGCCGTCGCGAGGGTCGCGGTGCGCTCGCTCAGCTGCGACAACTGGCTCCCGAGTGCGCCGTATGCCCGCTCTCGTGCAAGCTCCAGCGTTCGAACCTGGCCGTCGACCTTCTCGAGCGACTCCTTCAGCGGCCTGACATACCCCGTCAGCTTGGATTCGGCGATCTCGAGGAACGCCGTGCTGTTCGCCTGGTACGCGTCCGCCGACGCCGCGCGCACGGCGTTGACCACCTTGTCGTCGAACGAGCGCCGTTCGACGTCGAGCTCCGCCCGCGTTCCGGCCAGCGCGTTCTCGGCAACGCTCAGACGGCGCGACGCAACGACCCACGTGATGAGGCCGCCGAGAACGAGGCCAAGGATGAGTGCGAGTACGACCATGGCCGACGAACGCTAGAGATTGGATCGGACGACAGGCACCCCGGAGTGGGTACGATCGCTCGCCGATGGCCCAAAAAACTCGCGTCCCGGATCCTCCGAAGCGGCCGAAAGGCCCGCAGCGCCGCTCGACGTCCTCGGACCCGGGCGCGGCGGACCAGCAGCGCCGCAAGCTGCTCCTGATCGGGGGGTCGGCGGTCGCGGTACTCGTTGTCATCCTCGCGATCGTCTTCCTCACGGGCGGCGGCAGCAGCGACGACGAGCGGCCTGCCCTGGAAGCCGCGGGCTTCACGCTCCAGAGTTTCCCGGCCCTCCCGAACAAGTCCGACCACTCGGACGTGCCGACGCTCCAGACCAAGCCGAAATGGAACTCGTCGCCGCCGACCAGCGGGCCCCACTACGGCGTGCCGGCGGTGTGGGACTTCTACGACGAGGAGGTGCCGCTCGTGCAGACGGTGCACAACCTCGAGCATGGCGGCGTCGTCATCCACTACGGCCCGCAGTTCCCGAAGGCCGACGTTGCGAAGATCCGCGAGTGGTACGCCCAGGACCCGAACGGCCTGGTCGTCGCGCCGCTGAAGACGAACAAGAACAAGGTCACGCTCTCGGCGTGGACCGCGCCGGACGCCTCCACCGGCACTCGAGACCGGGGCCGCGGTTGGCTGGCGACCGGCACGAAGTTCGACAAGGCCGCATTCGACGCCTTCGTCCAGGCGCACCGGTACAAGGGGCCCGAGCGGCTCCTGCCCGAGCAGTTAGCGCCCGGCAACTAGCCGTCCACCCTGCCGGGGTGGCGGAACTGGCAGACGCGGTCGACTTAAAATCGGCTGGCCTCGCGGCCGTGCGGGTTCGACTCCCGCCCCCGGCATCGTTTGTTCCGGCAGGTGACCGGGCGGAGCCCGGTCACCGCCAAGACCCCTAAAGGGTCGCTTCGCTCCCGGCTCAAACCCAAAACGTCTCTCGATCGGCGGTGCATACACTCCGGCGATGGCTTCGGTCGAGGAAACCGCTGCACACACGCATCTCGAGTGGGATACGCCGCTCTTCGGAACGGCGATCGCGCAGTTCGAGCAGGCGCTTCCCTACGCGGACGTCTCCGAGGCCGTGGCCGAGCGTCTTCGCTACCCGGAGCGCGCGCTGATGCTCTCCGTCCCGGTCAAGATGGACGACGGAAGCCGCGCGGTGTTCGCCGGCTATCGAGTCCAGCACTCGTCCGTGCTCGGGCCGACGAAGGGCGGCATCCGCTACGACCCTGAGGTCACACTCGGCGAGTGCGCCGCGCTCGCGGTCTGGATGACCTGGAAGTGCGCGCTGCTCCGTCTCCCGTACGGCGGCGCCAAGGGCGGCGTCCGCTGCAATCCGCGTCAGATGTCGATGCGTGAGCTCGAGGGGCTGACGCGCCGCTTCACCTCCGAGCTCCTGCCGATCATCGGGCCGCAGGAGGACATTCCGGCGCCCGACATGGCGACGAACGAGCAGACGATGGCCTGGATGATGGACACCTACTCGATGCAGGTCGGGTACGCCGTGCCCGAGGTCGTGACAGGGAAGCCCATCTCGATCGGGGGCTCGGTCTTCCGGCACGAGGCCACCGGGGCCGGGGTCGTGATGGTCATCGCCCGCGCGTGTGAGCGCCTGGGCTGGAACCTCGCCGAGCAGCGGTGCGTCGTCCAGGGCTTCGGCAACGTGGGAGGGATCGCCTCGCACGAGCTCGCGGACCGCGGCGCCACGGTGATCGCGGTCTCCGACATCGCCGGCGGTGTCTACGACCCGAACGGTCTCGACGTCCACGCGATGACCGAGTTCGCGCAGGAGCACGGCTCGCTCGAAAGCTGGCCGACGGGCACGCGAGTCACGAACGAGGAGCTGCTCGAGCTTCCCTGCGACATTCTCGTCCTCGCGGCGCGCGAGGATCAGGTGACCGAGGACAACGCCGGACGGATCCAGGCGCGCATGGTCGTCGAAGGCGCCAACGGCCCGACCTCGCTCGAAGGCGACGCGATCCTGGCTGAGCGTGGGATCCCGATCCTGCCGGACATCCTCACGAACGCCGGCGGTGTCACGGTCTCGTACTTCGAGTGGGTGCAGGATCTGGGGCGGCTCTTCTGGGGGCGCGACGAGATCCGCCTGAAGCTCCAGGAAAAGATGAACGATGCGTTCGACCGCGTCTGGGACATCTCCAAGGAGCGCGTCGTCACGCTCCGAACCGCAGCGCTCGTCGCCGGGATCCGCGAGGTTGCATCGGCGCTCGATGCACGCGGCCTCTATCCATAATCCCCTGATGGACCGTGTCCGCGATGCGATGGTCGTCGACCCGCCGATGCTCGGCGGCAGCGCCAGCGCGCAGGAGGCGGGGGAGGCGCTCGATCGGCCCGAAGTGCGCGGGCTCTACATCTGCGACGACGGTCGGCTGCTCGGCGTGGTGACGCGCAAGACGCTCGTTCGCGAGATCGTCGCTGCCGGCCGTGATCCGCGCACGACCGAGTTGCGCACGATCGTCGAAGCCCCCCAGAACACAATCGGTCCTGAGTTGCCGCTCGACGAGGCATTCCAGTTCCTCGAAGAGCACGATCTGGAACGTGTGCCGGTGCTCGAGGACGGCCGGCTCGTCGGGGTGCTCTCACGCGCGGTGCTGCAGCGGCGACTCGCCGAAGACGAGCCCCCGCCCGAGCCCGTCGAGATCTAGCAGCAGGTGTACGCGCCGGGAGGCGCCGCGCCTTCTTCGGGCTCGGGCAATTCGGCGGCCGCGAGTGCGGCGCCGTGGAGAATGTCGCGCTCGCTGGCCTCGATCCCCTCGAGGGCGTAGAACGCGAGGATCTCCGCCAGGATCGCCGCGCCCGCGACAATCACGGACGCCCGGCCGGGCTCGACGATCTCCGCTCGCACCTCCACCGGCATTTCGGCAAGCCGAGCGAGCTGCTCGTTCGCCGTCTCCGACGAGATGTGGTGGCCGTGGATCCGCTCGGGGTCGTACTCGTCGAGGCCGAGGTCGAGCGCCGCGATTGTGGTCACCGTGCCGGCGACGCCGACTGGCGCGCTCCACACTCGCCTGAGGGAGCAGCTCGCGTACGTGCTCGCGCACCGCAGCGACGTCCTCGCCGAACCGCTCGGTCAGGCGGACGCAGCCGATGTCGAGGCTCACACGCAAGTCCGCCCCCACGACCTGGAGCTCCGTCGAGCCGCCGCCGATGTCGACGACCAGCGTCCCCGGCTCGACGGCCCCGATGCCACGCAGCGTGAGTGCGGCTTCCTCCTCGCCGGTCAGCAGGCGCGTCTTGAACCCGTAGCTCCACTCGATCTCCCCGAGGAACGCCTCGCCGTTCTCGGCGTCGCGCACTGCACTCGTCGCGATGCAGAGCGTCCGCTCCGCTCCGAGCGACTCCAGCTCACGTCGGTACTCCGAGAGGACGTTGCGAACGCGGGCGATCGGGAGCGGCAGGAGCTTGCGCCGCTCGTCGACTCCCTCACCCAGCCGAGTGATCTTCAGCCGGCGGACGACCTCCTCGAGCGTCCCGTTGGCGTCGGCGACCAGGAGACGCGTCGAGTTCGTCCCCAGATCGACGGCTGCGACTCTCACCCGCGCGGTACGAACGCGGTGACTCGATCGACCGATTCGCGGACCTCCGAGAGCGCGGAGGTGAGGACGTTCAGCTGCGCGCGCGAGGTGCGCAGGCGGGCAAGCGAGGCGTCCAGCTGCGAGCCGCTCTCGGCCGCCAGCTCGAGGTGCCGCTCGATCTGGGCGGTCGTCGCATTGACGTGATCGACCGCCCCGCCGACGTTGCGGTTGAGCGCTTTGAACGCCCGGAAGGCATCGAGGGCGTTTAGCGTTACGTAGATCAGGGAGGCAATTGTGAGAACGACCGCAACGGCCAGAGCAAGCCAGAAAGGCATTGCAGCGATGCTAGCAACGGTGCTTCAATGAGCACGGTGTCGCGCGTCAGGCAACTCCTGGCGAGACGTGACGGGATTGCGCAGCTCGCCGTCGTCCTCGGGGCCGTCGCGGCCTACGAGGCGGCGAGGCTTGCGATGCAGCCGAACTGGTCGCAGGCGTTCGCGAATGCGAACCGGATCGAGTCACTCGAAGAGGTGCTCGGGTTCGCGTGGGAGCAGTCGCTGCAGCGGGCGTTTCTCGCGCTGCCGAACCTCGTCGCTGCGCTCAACCTCTTCTACTTCATCGGTCACTTCCTGATCACCGGGATCTTCTTCTTCTGGCTCTACCACCGATCGCGCGATGGATTCAGGAGCTTCCGCGACGGGTTCCTCGCCGCCACCGCGATCGCCGTCGTCATCCACTGGCTGTTTCCGACCGCGCCGCCGCGCCTGGCCGGAGTCGGCCTCGAGGACACGCTTTTGGTGCTGTCCGGGATCGACATCGGCTCGCCGCACTCGTCTGCCCTCTCGAATCCGGTGGCCGCGGTGCCGTCGCTCCACGCTGCGTATGCGCTCGGAGTCGGGATCGGAGTGATGCGCTACGCACGCTCGCATCTGATTCGCATCGCAGGTGCGATCTACCCACCCCTCGTCGTGCTCACGATCGTCGTCACGGGCAACCATTTCGTTCTCGACGCCATCGCCGGCATGGCGGTGCTCGGTGTCGGCTTCGGGCTGGCGCGCGTACTCCGCCGTCGTTCCGGTGACGAAAAGGTGCGAGCCTGCACGGCCTGACGCGTGGCAAACGTTCGAGACGTCAGCTAGAATGGACGCCGCGTCGCGGGGTGGAGCAGTCAGGTAGCTCGCCGGGCTCATAACCCGGAGGTCGCAGGTTCAAATCCTGCCCCCGCTATCGAAAAGGCCCGCTAAGCGGGCCTTTTCTCGTTCTCAGGCTGTCGATCGTCGGGTTTTGCTTCCCGTCTTGCTACCCCGCGCCGAACATTCGCGCCTCGGTCTTCTCCGCAGCACCGGGGAACAGCACCTGGGCGGCGTGGATGTAGGGTCCCCGTGTATGGACATGCTGAAGGGCGAACAGATCGCCGAGGCCAACCTGACCGACTGGCGCAAGCTCGCCCAGGGACTGCACGCCCGGTACGTGGTCGACGACTTCGGCGCCGGCGCACGGTTCGTCGCCGCGGTGGGCGAGGCGGGCGACGCGCTCGGCCACCACCCGCGCGTGTCGATCGGCAATGGGTACGTCGACCTCAAGCTGGTCACCGACGACGCCATCTACCGCGACGGCGAAGGCACCGAACACGTCGTCGAATGGGTGACCCAGCAGGACGTCGACCTCGCGCGACGGATCACCGAGATCGCCGCCGACCACCAGTTCGACGCCGACCCGGCCTCGGTCAGCGACATCGAGCTCGGCCTCGACACGGCGCACTCTGCGACCATCGCCCCGGTGTGGGCCGTCCTGCTGACCGGGAGCGCTGAGGCCCAGGGCCGCGGAACCCCCAGCGACGAAATCCGAGACGCCACGGCACGGGTACCGAATCTGTGGTTCGGGGACGCCGACGAGCACGAGACCCCGCGTCAGCGGTTCCACATCGAGGTCTATGTGGCGCCCGAAGTGGCCGAGCAACGGATCGCCGCCGCCGTCGCCGCGGGCGGGACCGTCGTCGATGACAGCAACGCGCCCTCGCTCACCGTGATCGCCGACCAGGACGGCAACAAGGGAGTCGTCTGCGTCGACGTGTCCGCTGCGAAGAAAAAGTGAAACGCCGACTCGGTTGACGCGCGGTCGCGGCCGTGCGTCCTCCGTCCAGCCGGAGGGTAGCTCTCGATCCTCGGGTGAGCAGGCACTCCGGACACCCCGCACCGCGCTGCAGCAAAAACGGTGTCTAGGGGCTGTCGCGTAGCTCGAAGAGCAGCTCTTCGTCGTCGTTCGTTTGCGAGCCGACGTGGACGAACCCGCACTTCTCGAGCACGCGGATCGAGGCGACGTTGCTCGTCGCGACCCACGCGTGCAGCGGTCGCTGGGTCACCTCGCCGGTGAGCTCCTGAAGCGCACGCGTCGCAAGGCCCTTGCCCCAGAACTCCCGTCCGATCCAGTAGCCGACGAGACGCCGCCCCTCCTGCTCCCAGCACCCGACGTTGCCGGCCACCTCGCCCTCGTAGACGATCGTCTTCTTCGTCAGCGAGTCGTCGGCAAGGAGCCGCCGCCAGTGCGCGTCGAAGGCCTCGCGGTCGCGGGCCGGGAAGGCCGCCATCCGGTTCGCCTCGGGCTCGCGCTGGTGCTCGAAGAACGCGTCGAGGTCGCTGTCGACGACTTCCCGCAGAACACCGTCCACCCCGAGGACACTATCGGCTTCGAGAGGGGCCGGGTGGCGAACTGAACGCCCGGGCGCTGCAACGGTCGCAGGGTTCAAATCCCGCCCCCGTTATAGAAAAAGCCTGCGTTTGCAGGCTTTTTCTGTTTTGAGGGGTAGCGACCCTGCGCGTCTACTCGGAGTCGTCAACCTCCGCCACGATGGCGGCGGCGGCTTCGGCGGAGACCACGTGCTTGGCGATCTTCTCGTAGCCGACGAGCGCGCGCTCCAGCTGCTCGACCATCCGGTCCTCGGCGACCGCGATGATCGCCGAAGAACCAGGCGGAAGGCTGTTGCCGATCTCCTTCAGATCCTCATCCTTGAAACCCTTGTCCCGAACCTTGCCCCACACCCCGCCGGCACCGCCGCCCACGGCGGCGGAGACGATGATGCTGGGAGGGAAGATCAGCCCGACGACACCACCTGCGATCGCCCCTCGTTTCGCCCACTTCTTCCCGCTCGGATCAGCGGTCTCCTCGAACTCGACCTTGCCGTCAGCGGTGTGGACGATCACCGCCGCATCGATCAGGTCGATCGCACCGTCCCGATCGGCTGCCCGGAAGTCCTTGGCTGCCGCGGCAGCCCCATCCTCGCTGCCATACGTCGCGACGAAGATCTCAAGTGTGCTGGTACTCATTCGCCTCTCCTCTGTCTTGTGTGTTCCACAACCCGGAAAACCTATCCGGATGCTGACTCGATCGAGGCCAAGCGGCCGGCGTCAGGCCGAGCGCCGGTGGGTGTAGAGGCGTCTGGCCCAGAGGTAGGAGGCCAGGGCGATTCCGACGCTCCAGGCGACGGCGATGATGGCGTTGTTGCCGATCGGGGTTCCGGTGAGGAGACCGCGCAGGGTTTCGGTGGCGGGGGTGAACGGCTGGTACTCGGCGAACTGGCGGAGTCCGGTTGGCATCGTCGCGATGAGCACGAATGCGCTGCTGAGGAAGGGGAGCAATGTGAGGAACATCGGTGTGTTGCTCGCGGTCTCGACGCTCTTGGCGGCGAGCCCGAGGGCGGTGGCGAGCCAGGTGAACGCGAACGCGAACAGCGTCAGCACGCCGATCGCGGCGAGCCAGTCGAGCACGCCCGCCTCGGGGCGGAAGCCGAGGGCGACGGCGACGCCGAGCACGATGCCGATGCTGAGGAGGCTCTGGATGAGGCTGGCGAGCACGTGGCCGGTGAGAACCGCCGAGCGGGCGATGGCCATCGTGCGGAAGCGGTCGATGATTCCTCCGGTCATGTCCATCGCGACGACGATCGCGGTGCCCTGGACGGCGGCGGCGATGGTCATGAGCAGGACTCCGGGCGTGATGTAGTTGAGGTAGCCGGCACGCCCGGTGTGCCCGGCGGCGTTCGCGGTGCCGAGGCCGTTGCTGAGCTGCCCGCCGAAGACGTAGACGAACAACAGCAGGAACACGATCGGCATGCCGACGAGGAGCAATGTCAGCGACGGGTAGCGCAGCAGGCGCCGAAGGTTGCGGCGGAGCATCGTCGTGGAATCGCTGAGGGTGTAAGCGAGGGTGCTCATCACGCTGCCTCCTGCTCGAGGGTGGTCGGGTGGTCGGTGACGGCGAAGAAGACGTCGTCCAGGTCGGGGCTGTGGACCGAGAGGTCCTCGACCGCGATCCGCGCGTCGTCGAGCTGCTCGAGCAGATGACGGAGGGACGCGACGTCCCCGTTTCCAGGCACGCGGAGGACGAGTCGCTCCTCGTCGGGTGTCGCGCCGTCGAACAGGGCGGCGGCTGCGCGCAGGGCCGGCGGGTCGGTGAACTGGAGCCGGACATGGCCGCCGGGAATCCGCCGCTTCAACTCGTCGGGGGTGCCCTCGGCGACGATGCGGCCGCGGTCGAGGACGGCGATCCGATCCGCGAGCTCGTCGGCCTCGTCGAGGTACTGGGTGGTGAGGAAGATGGTGACGCCGCCGGTGGCGAGCTCGCGGATGTCGTCCCACATCTGCCGGCGGCTGCGCGGGTCGAGCCCGCTCGTGGGCTCGTCGAGGAAGATCACTCGCGGCGAGCCGACCAGCGTCATGGCCAGGTCGAGGCGGCGGCGCATCCCGCCCGAGTACGTCGACACCCGCCTCGCGGCGGCGTCGACGAGGCCGAATCGGTCGAGTAGGTCGTCGACGCGAGCCCGACCGGCGACGCGGCCGAGGTGGTTCAGGTCGGCCATCAGCTGCACGTTCTCCTTGCCGGTCAGCAACTCGTCCACCGCCGAGAACTGGCCGGTGACGCCGATCGACGCGCGCACGCCGTCCGGGTCGTCGAGGACGTCGCGGCCGGCCACCTGTACGTCGCCCGAATCGGCGGGAATGAGTGTGGACAGGATCCGCACGATCGTCGTCTTGCCGGCTCCGTTCGGGCCGAGGAGAGCAAAGATCGTTCCCTCGGTCACCGTGAGGTCGACGCCGTCGAGCACGGCCGTTTCGCCGAACGACTTCCGGACACCGGTCACGACGATGGCGGGTTGACGTGGATCGGTCATGGGTGCCTCCCGTGGCCAGGGCGCTTTTCGGGCAAGTCGCCTGACGCGACGAGCGCCTGGCGCCGCGCCTCCCACTCCTGTTTGAGCTTCGGCATCTCCTCGATGAGGAAGTCAGCGAACGCCGACATTTCGAGCAGCACCGCCCGCCGCTCCCGCGGAGCGTCGCTGAGGACCTCGAGGCCCTCCCGCGTCAGCTCCCGCAGTTCCTCGTACTCCGAGACGTCCAGGCCCATGGACTGCTGCGTGGTGAGGTCGATGCGGACACGGTCCATCCGCTCACCGGCCGCGCGGGAGCGTACGACGGTGCGTGACGCTTCCAGGACCTTGACTGCGCCGGCAATTGCGCTGCGGCTGGCGAGCAGCGCCTCGGCCAGCTCGCCGATGGTCTGTTCAGGCGGATCGCAGACGGAGAGATAGCCGGCCAGGCGGCCCACCATGGGTGGGAACCCGTACCGGCGCGCGTGAAACCGGCCCATGTGGTCGGCGAAGGTGAGCTCATTATCGGTTGGCATGACGACAGTATACACGTATGTTCGAGATCACAGAAATCTGTGTGATCTGAGAGTTTGCTCGTGCCTTCCGTGAACGCGCGAGCGATCTGCGCTGCGAAGGACGCACTCCCTCAATGCGCCTCGACGCCCGTCCGTAGACTCCGCTCGACCTGTCGGCGTGGAGAGGAGACTGACATGCGCCTCGAGATCGGCAATCGCGTCCGCTGCACCGACGGGGTGTACGGCGAGCTGGCGGACATCGTCATCGACCCGCTCGAGAAGCGCGTGACGCATCTCGTGGTCCAGCCGGAGCACGGCGAGGGAGAGGCGCGGCTGGTGCCCATCCAGCTGGCGAAGGGCAGAGACGACGAGCAGCGCGAGATCGAGCTGGAGTGCACCCTGGACGAGGCGCAGGGGTTCGAGTCCGTGCACGAGGCCGCCTACCTCCGGCTCGGAGAGAGCCCCGCCGAGGACCCCGACTGGGACGTCGGCGTCGAGGACGTCCTCGCGATGCCGTACTACGCCGGTGCTCGACGTAGGCCCGTATCCGGGCGAGTTCGACTCCCACGTGACCATCTACTACGACCGCGTGCCGAAGGGCGAGGTCGAGGTCCGGCGGGCGAGCGCCGTCATCTCTGCGGACGACCATTCACTGGGCGAGGTGGACGGCTTCGTGGTCGACGCGGACGAGCACATCACGCACTTCGTCCTCGAGCGCGGCCACCTCTGGGGACGGAAGGAGGTCACCATCCCGATCGGGGCCGTCGCCAGGGTCGAGAGCGACGCGGTGCACCTCGCCCTGTCCAAGGACGAGGTCGGCGCCCTCCCCGCCGTTCGCGTCGGCCGACACGGCTGACGCCCTCGAGCCGCCCGAACGCACCCGACCTAAGCGGCGCCCGACCCCGGAAGTCGTCTACCGACGTAGCGGAAGCCGAGGGCGTCGATGGCCCCGGCGTCGATCAGTGCCTGTTCGCTCATCTGGTCGGCGCGCACCCCGGGGTAGCGGTGGAGGTATGGGCGCCAGGCGAAGAACTGTTCACGGAAGCGACGGTCGAACGCGGTCCGCAGCATCTTGGAGCCGTGCAGACCGTCGTGTTCCTCATTCCAGTCGCGTAGACACTGCTGGGTCGACTTCGACGGCCCGTCGAGCTGCGTGAGGTACCAGGTAGCTGTTCGTTCGTCGAAGCGGTCCCAGGCGAATTCGTCGACGACCAGCAGCGGGGCGAGCTCTGCGATCTTGTCCACTGCGAGCTCGAGATCCGGCACGTGGTGAAGTGAGCGGCTGGCGACGACCGCGTCGAACGGAGCAGATGGGACGAACTCTTCGAGCGTCACGCGCTCGAAGATCGGGCCTTCCGGCGCAACGGGATCAATCGCCGTCACCTCATGGCCGGCCCCGGCGAGCGCGAGTGCGGCCTGCCCGTCGCCGCAGCCGATCTCGAGGACCCGCGACGGCGTCCGATCGAGTTGCGCGAGCACGAAATCAACGAATCCCACGCCGGCCAGGCTAATCCGCTACGTCTGCCGGTGCGCGCGCGGCGGTGACGTAGTTGCCGACTCCGATCAGCTCCCCGTCCGGGTCGAAGAACGGCAATGACGTCATCGTGAACGGTCGCAGAGCGCCGTCGGCGGACCGGAGATAGACAACGTCGGAGACGGGCGTTCGTCCCGTGAGCGCGCGCGCAAGCGGCTGCTCGTCGAGCGGGTACGGCGACCCATCGGCGCGCAGTCCGAGCACCCCGCGAGCGCGCAGATCGGCGAGGCTCACTTGCTCTGGGGGAAACGGCAAATCGAGTGCGGCTGCCACGGCGGGGTTGTAGAACGGAATCGACTCGTCGGCCTTCACGACGAGCACGCCCTCCTCCGCACGGCCCGCCAGCGCGAGCAGAACCAACGGCTCGATATCGCTCGCGAGCGAATGCTGATCGGAGACCGCGTACTCCTCAACGAGGTCGGTCGTCGCCTTCAGCTGCAGCTTGTCGAGCAGAGGGAGCGCGAGCGCCTTCGCGCGTCTCCGTTTCTCCTCATCGGGCGCGCCTGTGTGGAGCATCAGACGAGTCCGCGGCCGGAAGCTTCGGATCACTTCGGCAGCTGCGAAGCCATCCAGGAGCGGCATGTCGACATCGAGGAGCACGGTGTCGGGGTAGTGCCGAGCCACGAGCCGGACAGCCTCGATCCCGTCGCTCGCCTCGCCGACGACGGTCACATGAGGAAGGAAGCCCAGCAGCGCGCCAAGCAACTCACGCAGAACGGCATCGTCGTCGGCGAAGACGACCCGCGCCGGTGCGGGTAACCCTTCTGTCACGTCCATGACCCCGTTCTCCCCTCGCACTCGCGCTTCGTCACGCCGCTCGACACAGTAGTGGCGATCGGCGGCGCAAGCAGGCACGTCACAATGTCGCATGGCCTCCTATTCGGTCAACAAGCGAGCGGTCGCGAAGGCCCGTCAGCTGATCGAGAGCCGCCAGTACGTGCTCGATAGCGACTGGGGCGACGCCCAGCCGAGCGCAGGAGACGAGAACGCGTTCCTCGAGTCCCACTCCTGGGACGAGTACGCGGAGTGGCACCTGGGCCTGACGGAAGGCGCGTCAGACGAGACGAAGGCGCGGTACGCATTCGTCTACGGGGACTTCCGACGCGTCCACCGCGACGGTCTGATCGCCTGTGTGTATCGCGCGGCCGAGTGGCGCCACAAGGACGTCGAACTCGCGGCGCACGATCTCCTGCAGCTGCTCGACCGCACTAGCGGCTGACCGCAGCCGGGCGCAGTGCGGCTGCCCTCAGGCGAGCCGAGCTAGGGCAAACGTTCCTTGTGGAACTTCTCCTTGTCCTGCTCACGCCACTTCGCCTCGTAGGCCTCCGCCTCGGCGAACTCCTGCTCTGTTCGGGCTCTTGCTGCAGCGTCTTCGCCCGCGGGATGCTCGCCGGCGGCCGTCCTTCGACGTGACGCCACGAAGCCGATGACGACCAAGGGTACGGCGACCACGGCGATGATGATCCACGGGAGCACGCCCGGAGCGTACCTTGAAGGGTTAGGCGAAGGCGTTGACCGCTCTCGCGACGACGAGGCCGAAGAGCGCCAGTGCGACGGTCGAGTGGACGAGCATCGTGTATTTCGCCCTGAGCGTCAGCGGCATCACATCGGTCGGGCTGAACGCGGTCGCGTTGGTGAAGCCCAGGTGGAAGTAGTCAGCAAAGACCGGCCGCCAATCGGGCGCGGCGAGTTCGGGGCTCATGTGCTGCGTGAACGCGTAGTCGCGATCTCGGTGCTCTCCGCGTGCGCGCGCGGCCGGTCCACCACTGTCGAGCAGCCAGTACAGCAGTGCGAACGAGACGTTGTTCCCGATGTAGACGAGCGACGCGGCGGCGAGGAGCATGCCCGGCGACTCGGTCACCTCCGCTCCGGTGACCAGGTGGTAGACGAGCAGCACCGTCGCCCACAGGGCGCCCGTGACCAGCAAGCCCACGGCGGCGAGCGCGAGCGGACGCGCCCATCTCCGAGGCTTCGTGAGACTGCCGGGATTGCCCGCGAACAGAACGATCAGCGTTGCCAACTCGATCGCCGGAAGCACCCACGGCACCCCTACGAGCACCTCGCCCGGTAGCCAGAGCCGCAGCCCGACGTTCAGGCCCAGGAACAGCAGCACCGCAAGCAGAGGCGGCCACCGAGACTCACCGACCAGACGCTTCTGCGTATCGGGGAGCGGTGGCACCAGCTCGCTGGTGATCTCGCTGTGGGACGCCATAGCCGAAATCGTCTCACAGGCGGCGATCCCGTTCGGGCCAGGGAACGCTCCGGCGGTGCGCGGGTCGGCTTTACGGCAGCGTGCGCGTCGTGCAGGTCGGGTGCAGGTGGCGCGAGGGGATCGCGACACACGCCTGCCATCTGAAGGTCTTGACCTCCGGCGTCGGCATGATCACCGGGCTCGTGCCGACACCGCACGCGCCGTGCTGCAGCTGCACGCCCTTTGGGAGGCCGCTGATGCACATGAAGCCGGGGAGCAAGGCTACGGGGCCGGGGCCCAGCGAGAGCCTGCGGCTCAGTTTCGCGACGAACGTCCGCGCCTTCGCGCACGGGTAGTTGACCGTGGACACGGTGTAGTGGTTTCCGGACAGGCTCTTGCCGCTCAGGCGGTCTTTCACCGACCAGGGGCCGCCAACCATGTCCCCGCAGGGAAGGGCCTTCGGCGGGGTCATCGCGGCGGCCGCATGCAGTGTTCCCCGGCGAGGGCGACGACGACAGACACGAGCAGAGTCGCCGGGACGACGTGGGTCCACGAGACGCGCCGCATCTCTCGATCATCCCTCATCCGAAGGTGCGGTTCTACCTCGGATGAGGGGGCGGACCACCTCCCGATCTCGTCTCGCTCTTACGTCAGCGATCGATCAGTCGCTCCAGGCTCTCCGAATACCGCGCCCCTTCCGGCGTGATCTGAGAGGCGGCGCCGTCGATCTCCTCGAGCTCGTCGGGCGTGAGCTCGACGTCGGCTGCGGCGATGTTCTCCTCCAGACGGTGCAGCTTCGTCGTGCCGGGAATCGGCACGATCCACGGCTTCTGCGCGAGTAGCCACGCGAGCGCGATCTGCGCCGGCGTCGCGCCTTTCCGCTCCGCGACGCGAGCCAGCAGCTCGACGAACGCGCGATTCGCCTTGCGCGCGTCCGCGTCGAAGCGCGGGACGGTGGTGCGGAAGTCGTCGCTGTCGAACGTCGGTCGTCTCGTCGATCTTCCCGGTCAGGAAGCCCTTGCCCAGCGGACTGAAGGGGACGAAGCCGATGCCGAGCTCCTCCAGCGTCGGCAGGATCTCCGCCTCCGGCTCGCGCCACCAGAGCGAGTACTCGCTCTGGAGGGCGGCGACGGGCTGGACGGCGTGGGCACGGCGGATCGTCTGCACTCCCGCCTCCGAGAGGCCGAAGTGCTTCACCTTGCCCTGCCTCGATCAGCTCCTTCACGGTGCCGGCGACGTCCTCGATCGGGACGTTCGGGTCGACGCGGTGCTGGTAGAGCAGGTCGATCGTGTCCGTCCGGAGCCGCCTCAGCGACGCGTCGACGCTCCGCCTGATCGTTTCCGGGCGGCTGTCGACGCCCGCGGCTTCCCCCGTCTTCCAGGTCGAAGCCGAACTTCGTCGCGATCACGACCTGGTCGCGGACTGGCTCGAGCGCCTCGCCCACGAGCTCCTCGTTCGTGAACGGCCCGTACACCTGCGCGGTGTCGAAGAAGGTCACGCCGCGTTCGACCGCTGTGCGGATCAGCCCGATCATCTCTGCCCGGTCGGGGAGCGGCAGGTAGCTCTGGCTCATCCCCATGCAGCCGAGTCCGATGGCCGAGACTTCCAGGCGTGGTTCCGAGGGTTCGCGTCTGCACTGTGTCTCCTTCTCGCGTGGGCGGTGGCACCACTGAAGCACGCGCTCGCGCGGACTGACCGACCCTGTTGAGCCAGGTACTGGCAGGACCCCTCAGCCCGACGCCGAGCGGGGTTACTCTCGCAATCGTGGACACCAAGAACGAGATCCGCGAGTTCCTGACGATCGAGGCGGGCGAAGATCACGCCGGAGCAGGCTGGTCTGCGTACCTACGGCAGCGGCTCGCGGCGCGTCCCCGGCCTCCGCCGCGAGGAGGTGGCGCTGCTCGCCGGTGTCAGCGTCGACTACTACACCCGGCTCGAGCGCGGCAACGCCGGCGGTGTCTCCGACACCGTCCTCGAGGCGCTTGCGCGGGCGCTGCAGCTCGACGACACCGAGCGCGCCCACCTGTTCGATCTCGCGCGCGCAGCGCGCACGTCGACGCCTCGGAGGCGCCGGCGCGCCGCAGCAGCAGATCCGTCCAACCGTGCAGCACATGCTCGACGCCATGGCCGGCCTGCCGGCGTTCGTGCGCAACGGCCGGCTGGACATCCTCGGCGCGAACCGGCTCGGCCGGGCGCTGTACTCAGAGCACTTCGACAGCGCAGCGCAGCCGCCGAACACCGCTCGGTTCGTCTTCCTCGATCCTCGCGCCACGACCTTCTACGTCGACTGGGACCGCGTCGCGAACGACGTCGTCGCCGTCCTGCGCGCGGAAGCCGGCAGCGACCCGTACGACCGCGAGCTCTCCGACCTCGTCGGCGAGCTCTCGACCCGCAGCGAGCTGTTCCGGACGCTCTGGGCCGCCCACAACGTCCGCCGGCACGACACCGGGCTCAAGCGCTTTCGTCACCCGGTCGTCGGCGAGTTCGACCTGACGTTCGAGGCGATGGAGCTCGTGGCCGATCCCGGCCTGACGATGTTCGTCTACACGGCCGAGCCGGGCTCGAAGTCGGAGGAGGCGCTGAACCTGCTCGCGAGCTGGACGGCGACACCAGACCAGGAGGAGAGCCATGCAGATCACGAGGAACAGCCTCGACACCGCAGCGGGGCCTGAAGACCGGTTCACCGGCTCGGTCTATGTCGACACCGTCGCAATGCCGTCCGCTGAATCACGGCTGAGCGCGAGCAGCGTCCACTTCACGTCCCGGCGCACGCACCGCCTGGCACACCCATCCGAACGGCCAAACGATCTGGGTCCTGGAGGGCGTCGGCATGTGCCAGCGGCGAGACGGGCAGATCGAGGTCATCCGGCCAGGCGACCGGGTCTTCTTCGAGCCCGGCGAGGAGCACTGGCATGGTGCGGCGCCGAGCCGCTTCATGACCCACCTCGCGATGCTCCAGGTCGACGACGGAGGCAACTCTGCAACCTGGGGAGATCACGTCAGCGACGCCGAGTACGCGGCAGCGCCCGCTCTCGGCGACTGAGAAACAGCCTGGTTCAGGCGAATCGACAGCCGAGGCCGCCGTCCACCGCGACGTTGGCACCGGTCACGAACGACGCCAGGGGTGAGGCGAGAACGACGATCATGCTCGCGACTTCTTCCGGCTCGGCGATCCGTCCAAGCGCATGCTTGGCCGCGATCTCACGCTCTGCGGCTGCACTGTCGCCGGTCGCCTCCAGTCGATCCGCCACGAGCCGGGTTCGGGTGTATCCGGGCGAGACGGCATTGACCCGGATCCCGAACGGGCCCTCCTCGAGGGCGAGCGATTTCGTCAAGCCGAGAACACCGGCCTTGGCAGCGGCGTAGGGAAAGGTGCCTGCTTGAGTCAGGGTTGCCTGGATGGAAGCCACGTTGACGATCGAGCCGCTGCCGCGTTCGCGCATGCGTGGAAGCACGGCGCGCGCGCACAGCCACATCGAGCGCAGGTCGACGGCGAAGAACGTCTCCCAGTCGTCCACCGACATCGAAACCGGATCGAAGGCAGCGTTCACGCCGGCGTTGTTGACGAGCACATCCACCGGGCCGAGCTGGGCCTCGATCGACGAGAACGCCTCCGCGACCTGATCGGGCGAGCCGACATCGCAGCGCTCGACGACGGTGCGCCGGCCGCGCTCTCCGGGTCGAGGTCGAGGGAAGCGACACGTGCCCCCGCGTCGCTGAACGCAAGGACGGTCGCGGCGCCGATACCGCGGGCGCCGCCCGTGACCGCGACCACGCTCCCGCTGAACCACTCCTCGTGCAAGACCTGAGACTGTAGAGCTCTTGGACGACGAGGGAGGGACGGCGTGATGGACATGTGGTCGGCGGAGCGGGTACTCGCAAGCGCAGCCGTTGTCGGCGAAGGACCGGTCTGGGACGCCGACGACCGTTGTCTGTACTGGGTCGACATCGAGCGTGGGGAAGTGCACCGCTTCGATCCCGTCGCCCGGACGGGACACCGTTGTGATCACACTCGATCGCCAGGTCGGTGCGGTCGGGTTACGGGAGACCGGCGGGCTCGTCCTCGCGGTGCGCGAGGGTTTCGCCACCTGGGAGCCCGGACAGCCCGACGTCACTGTTGTGGCGAGACCGCTCGCTTCGAACAGCCTCTGCCGGATGAACGACGGCGCCTGTGACCCGGCCGGGCGATTCTGGGCCGGCAGCATGGCGCTGCAGGAGGACGTCCTCGGGGCGGGAGCCCTGTATCGGCTCGAGCCGGACGGAACGGCCGTCGAAGTCGTCGCCGGTGTCTCGCTCTCGAACGGCGTCGACTGGTCGCCGGACGGGCGGACGATGTATCACGTCGACACGACCGCGCGGACGCTCTCGGCGTACGCGTTTGCCGGGCTGACCGGGACACTCGGCGCCTCGCGAATACTGATCGACTTCGAGGGCGGCGACGGATTTCCGGACGGAGTCGCCGTCGACGCCGCGGGGTGCATCTGGGTCGCCTTCTGGCTCGGGTCCCGCGTCTGCCGCTATTCGCCGGACGGGGAGCTGCTCGGTGTCGTCGAGGTTCCGACACCGCTCGTCACGAGCTGCGCCTTCGGAGGCCCCGCACTCGAAGACCTCTACATCACGACCGCGGCGCGCGATCTCGATCCGGCCGCGCCCGGAGCGGGCGATCTGTACGTCGCTCGCCCAGGCGTGTCGGGGAAGCAGCCACACCGATTCCGAGGGTGACGACCCGGTGGTCAGGCGTCGCCGGCGCCTCCTGAGGCCCGGCTTCTCCGCCGGTTCGCCTCGTGTCGTGTCCTCGCGTGGTACCGGGCGAGCAACTGCTCCTCGTCCTCATGCTTCGGGAAGAGGAAGAACACGAGCGTCGCACCCAGCAGGACCGCGACGATCCCGGCGGTGTAGGCCCACTGGTCGCCGTCCAGGAACGAGGTCTTCGCTGCGCTCGTGATCTGGCTCGCGTACTGCGGGTACTGCGCGGCAACGCTCTCGGCACCGTCGAAGGACTTCGTCAGCTGGCTCTGCACGCTGTCGTTGATCTGCTTGTTCGAGCCGGCGATCGCGGCCCCCGCGGCCGCGGCGTAGCCGGCCGTGAGCAAGCGCGCCCATGATCGACTGCATGATCGCGCCGCCCAGGTCGCGCTGGAGGTCGGCGGTCCCCGAGGCCATGCCGGCGCGCTCGACCGGGACCGAGCCGGTGAGCGAGTGCGAGGCCGGTGTGCCGGCGAACCCGACGCCGATCCCCATCAGTGCGTAGCCGAGGCCGACCTTCCAGTAGGAGATGCCCTCCTTCCAGAGCAGGAGCATCGTGAGGAAGCCGAGCAGGCAGAAGACGTAGCCGCAGAGCAGTGTGAAGCGGGCACCGTGCGCCTCGACGAGCTTCGCCGACCGCGGTGCGACGACGACCATGAAAGCCGCGGCCGGCAGGATCGCGGCCCCGGCCTCGAGCGTCGAGTAGCCGAGCACGTTCTGCAGGAACTGCTGGCCGACGAACATCGCGCCCATCAGGGAGCCGAAGACGATGATTCCGGCGCAGGCGGCGACCCAGAACGTGGGTCGTGCGGCGACCTCGAGATCGTAGAGCGGGTTCTTCGCCCGACGCTGGCGGATGTAGAACGCGATCAGCGCGGCGACGGCGATTGCCGCCAGCCCGAGCACGAGTGTTCCCTTGTTCGGGACGGGCGCGAAGTTGATCGCCAGGATCAGCGCCGCGACCAGCACGCACCGACAGGATGCCGCCGAGGTTGTCGACCGGATCGGTCGTCTCGTTGACGTGGCTCGGGACGAAGAGGAAGGCCAGCACGAGCGCCACCGCGGCGAGCGGCAACGTCATCAGGAAGACCGACCCCCACCAGAAGTGCTCCAAGAGCAGACCAGAGAGCAGCGGGCCGAGCGAGGAGATCGCGCCGCCGAGCCCCGACCAGAGCGCGATCGACGTCGTTCGCCCCGGCCCGGACCACAGCGCGGTGATCAGGGCGAGCGTGGTCGGGTAGGCCATGCCGGCAGCGAGGCCTCCCAGGAGGCGGGCCACGAAGAGGACTTCGTCGCTCGGCGCCCAGGCGGCGAGGCAGGCCGCGGGGATCGCCAGCGCCGTGCCGAGGAGCAGCATCAGCTTGCGCCCGTAGCGGTCGCCGAGTGCGCCGAGGTAGAGCACCGACGCGGCGAGACCGAGCGAGTAGCCGACTGCGATCAGGTCGAGCGTGGTCTGCGAGGAGTCGAACGCCTCGCCGATCGAGGGCAGGGCGACGTTGGCGACAGCCAGGTTCAGGTTGGCGACCGCCGCGACCAGGATCAGCGAGACGAGTACGAGACTCGCACGCTTCGGGGCTGTCGAAGCAGGTACCTCTGCCACGGCTGGAGCATCTCAACCCGGGTTGTGACGGAACCTCGCCCACAACGGATGAAACGCGTTCCGCCCTTGTTATACTGAGTTGTATTATACACTCAGGTATATCAGAGCCTGCGCCTCACTGGCCCGGCGTTCCTATACATTCTTGTGTAACACAGAGATGTATAGCGACACGAATCCCTTCACCTTCGGCGCGCTCGCACTCGACGAGGCGTTCACCGACCGCGAGGACGAGCTGAAAGAGCTCGCGGTCGACATCCGCAACGGCCAGGACGTGCTCGTCTTCGCGCCCAGGCGGTACGGCAAGTCCTCACTCGTCCTCCGGGCCGGCCAGGAAGCGCTCGCGAAAGGCGTGCTCGTCGCCTACTGCGACCTGATGAAGACCCCGACGAAGGAGCGCTTCGCGGGTGCCCTCGCGAAGACGATCTACGACGACCTGGTCTCGCCGGTCGGCCAGGCGCTCGAGAAGGCCTCCTCGCTCTTCCGCGGCCTCCGCATCAAGCCGACGATCGAGATCGACCCCGACGATGCGAGCCTGCGCTTCAGCTTCGAGGCCGGCCGCGCCCGCGCAGCCGGGATCGACGACACGATCGAGAAGCTGCTCGAGCTCCCCGGCAAGATCGGGGCCGAGCGCAAGAAGCGGACCGCGCTGATCTTCGACGAGTTCCAGGAGGTGCTGAAGCTCGACCCGCAGTTTCCGAACCTGATGCGCGCGGTCTTCCAGACCCAGCCCGAGGTCGCCCACGTCTACCTGGGCAGCAAGCGCCACGTCCTGGAGACGATCTTCAACGACAAGAACGAGCCGTTCTGGCGAAGCGCGAAGCGGGTCGAGATCGGGATGATCCCGACGGACAAGTTCCGCACCTACATCCAGCGCCGGTTCGACGCCACGGACCGAGGGATCCGGGACGACGCCCTCGAGCGCCTTCTCGGCATCACCGGCGGGCATCCCTACGGCACCCAGGAGCTCGCCTACTTCGTCTGGGGACAGGTTCCGAAGGGGCACTACGCCAACCTGGCCGACGTCGAGTGGGCGCTGACGCAGGTGCTCCGCTCCGAGCACAACCACTTCTCCCGGATCTGGGACGACGCCACCCACAACGAGCGCCTGCTGCTGATCGCGCTCGCGCAGGAGCCGGCGGGCGCCTACGGGGAGGACTACCGCCGCCGGCACGACCTTCCCTCGCCGAGCCACGTTCAACGTGCCGCGGGCGAGCTGGTGAAGGAAGAGGTCGTCGGCCGCGAGCCGAAGGGCTCACTCCGGATCGTCGAGCCGTTCTTCGCCGAGTGGGTCAGCCGGGAGCAAGCCGACTACGGAGTCGCGAGCGAGCTACAGGCGCACAAGCCCTCAGGCGAGTAGCGGCCGCACGCTCTCTGCGATCGCGACTCCCAGCGCGGCGTGCTGAGGCTCGTCGAGATGGATCCCGTCGACGTCGCTCGACGAGATCACCGCTCCCGCGTCGAGGAACGCGCACGAGCGCGCCTCGGCAACCGCCGCGTAGTGCCCGGCCAACCGGCGGGACTTCTCCGCCCCTCCTTCGAACTCATCGTCGAACTGGTCGACCTCGGCGATGGGCGGAGGGCAGACGAGCAGAGTCTGCGGCGCTCGACCGTCGGGACCGCAGCCGCTGCCGGCGACGATGTCGGCGAGCATCCCTGCGCCGGCCGCAATCTCCCCCGCCGACGCGTTCAGGCGGTGCTTGAGGTCGTTCGTCCCGAGCATGATGATCACCAGATCGAGCGGCTGGTGGGTCAGGAGTGTGGGGAGGAGCAGCTTGCGCCCGTTCCGGTGCGGCTCGAGCGGGTCGTCCCGCACGGTCGTGCGCCCGCTCAGGCCCTCTTCGACGATCCAGTGGCCCTCGCCGAGCTCGCGGCGCAGCACGCCCGGCCAGCGCGACCCCGGCGGAAACCGCCGAGCCGGCTCCGACCCCTGGAGCGGGATGCAGCCCCAGGTGTTCGAGTCGCCGAAGCAGAGGATGTTCGTCATCAGCGAACCCTATGCCGGTTCCACGTTGACGTGCCGTGTACCGCACACGTATGCTTGAAACGATTCAAAGCAGTACCGGGGCGCCGGCCGGGGGTCCAGTCCCTCCTGCTCCCGGCCTTCGCGCCCGGCTGCCCGCAGCGGTAATGGCGCACGCACTCTTCATCACGTGTCTCGCCGACACGCTCGCGCCGCAGGTCGGGCGGGCGACGGTGCGGGTCCTCGAGCGCGCCGGGGTCGAGCTCGAGTTCCCGCGCGAGCAGACCTGCTGCGGACAGATGCACTTCAACGCCGGCCACGTGGACGAGGCGAGGACGCTGGCCCGACGATTCGTCGAGGTCTTCGACGGCTACGAGGCGATCGTGACGCCGTCCGGCTCCTGCGCCGCGCACGTCCGGACGCATGTCCCGACGCTCGTGCCAGACGATCGCGGCGTGCCGGGCCGGACGCGCGAGCTCTCGGAGTTCCTGCTCGAGCGGGGGCCGGTCGACCTCGGCTCCTCGTTTCGCGGCTCGCTCGCGTACCACCCGACCTGTCACTCGCTGCGCGCTGCTCAGGGTCGGCGACGGCCCGCTCTCGCTCCTGCGGGCGGTGGCCGGGGTGGAGGTCGTCGAGCTACCGGACGCCGAGGAGTGCTGCGGCTTCGGCGGCACCTTCGCCGTCAAGAACGCCGACGTGTCGAGCGCGATGCTCGACGCGAAGCTGGACAACATCGTTGCGAGCGGCGCCGATGCCGTCTGCGCCTGTGACGCGTCGTGCCTGCTGCACATCGGCGGGGGGCTGCGCCGTCGTGGCTCGCACGTGCGGCCGGTTCATCTCGCAGAGGTGCTCGCGCCGTGACGCAGGCTGAACGGGCAGCGCGGCCGGAGCCGTTCCCGCAGGCGGCCCGGGAGGCGCTGGCGAGCGGGCAGATGCGGGCCAACGTGCTCCACGCCACGACCACGATTCGTGCCAAGCGGGCGCAGGCGGTCGCAGAGCTGCCGGACTGGGAGGAGCTGCGCGACGCCGGAGCGGGCATCAAGGATCACGCGCTCCTCACGCTCGAGCGCCTCCTCGTCGAGCTCGAGGCTGCGGTCACGCGGCGCGGCGGCGTCGTGCACTGGGCGCGAGACGCCGCCGAGGCCAACGCGGTCGTGACCGAGATCGTGCGCGCCGAGGGCGTGGACGAGATCGTGAAGGTGAAGTCGCTCACGACGGACGAGATCGGGCTGAACGACGCGCTCGAGGCGGCGGGGATTCATCGCGCTCGAGACCGACCTGGCCGAGCTGATCGTGCAGCTGGCGGGAGAGCGGCCCTCGCACCTGCTCGTGCCCGCGATCCACAAGAACAGGACCGAGATCCGCGACCTGTTCCGCGACCGGCTCGGGCTCGACGGTCTCTCCGACGATCCCGGCGAGCTGACGGCGGCGGCGCGCGCGTTCCTTCGCGACGCCTTCCTCCGCACGCGCGTGGCCGTCTCGGGCGCGAACTTCGCGTGTGCCGACACCGGGAGCATCGTCGTCGTCGAGTCCGAGGGGAACGGCCGGATGTGCACGACCTTGCCCGAGGTGCTCGTGACCGTGATGGGGATCGAGAAGGTCGTGCCGTCGTTCCGCGACCTGGAGGTGATGCTCCAGCTGCTGCCGCGCTCGTCGACCGGCGAGCGCATGAACCCGTACACCTCGATCTGGACGGGAGTCCATCCCGGCGACGGCCCGCGCGCCTTCCACCTCGTCCTGCTCGACAACGGGCGGACGAGAGCTCTCGCGGACGAGGTCGGCCGCGATGCTCTCCGCTGCATCCGCTGCTCGGCCTGCATCAACGTCTGCCCGGTCTATCGCCAGACGGGCGGCCACGCCTACCACACCCCGTATGCAGGGCCGATCGGGGCGATCCTGCAGCCGCAACTCGACGCGGAGCGCGGCGCGTCGGCCTCGCTCCCGTTCGCCTCGACCCTCTGCGGCGCCTGCGCGGACGTCTGTCCGGTGCGGATCGACATCCCAGCGCTCCTCGTGCACGAGCGCGAGAAGGTCGTCAGTGCGGCGAGGGCTGGGGCCGGAGAAGGCGAGCATGAAGCTGCTCGGACGTGTCTTTCGCTCGCGCGCCCGGTACGAGCGAGCACAGCGGCTGGCACGTCTCCTCCAGAAGCCGCTCGTGCGCGACGGCTGGATCCGGCGCTTCCCGCCCGGGCCGCTGCGCGCGTGGGGGCGCAGCCGCGATCTGCCCGCCGTGCCGCCGCAGACGTTCCGAGAGTGGTGGGAGTCCGATGACCGCGCGTGAGGTCGTGCTCGAGCGCGTGCGGCAAGCCGTCGCCGGTGCACGTCCGGCTTCGGTGCCACGGCTCTACGGCGTCGAGGGCTCCGCGCCGCACACCCGAGTGGAGGCGTTCGTGGATCGCCTCCTCGACTACCGCGCGACCGTGCTCCAGGTCGACGACGCAGCGGCCGCCGTGGTCGAGGTGCTCGCGGCGCAGGGCGCTCGGAGGATCGGGATCCCGCAGGACCTCGAGGCGCGGCTGCGCCCGGCCGGCGTGGAGCTCGTCGAGGACGACTCGCTTTCGCCGCAGCAGCTCGACGAGCTCGACGGCGCGCTGACAACGTGCGCCGCGGCCTGCGCGGTGACCGGGACGATCGCACTCGACGGCGGGCCGGGGCAGGGGAGACGCGCATTGACGCTGCTGCCGGATCTCCATGTCTGCGTCGTGCGGGAGGACCAGATCGTCGAGACCGTGCCCGAGCTCGTCCGCCGTCTCGAGCGCGCCGCGAGCGAGGGGCGCCCGCTCGTCCTCGTCTCGGGTCCGTCGGCGACGTCCGACATCGAGCTGCAACGAGTCGAGGGCGTCCACGGCCCGCGCCGGCTCGTCGTGATCGTCGAGCGATAGAATCGCGCCCGTGCCCCAGGCGCAGCTCAAGGACTCCGGCTCGGGCCTCGCACCCGCCTCCGACGGCTGGTTCGTCGTGAACGTCCGGGAAGCCCAGTGGATGACGGCGGAGAACAGCGAGAACAAGCCGCCAGGTTCGGACTGCCGTTTCGAAAGCCGGGAGTTCCAGTTCCCACAAGTCGGCGTCAAGATCCGCGTCCTGGAGCCGGGCCAGCCGAACGGCCTCTACCACTCCGAGAATCAGCAGGAGGCGTTCCTCGTGCTGGCAGGGGAGTGCAGGCTGCTCGTGGACGGTGAGGAGCGGCTCCTTCGGCCGTGGGACTTCTTCCACAGTCCCCCCGGGACCGAGCACATCTTCGTGGGCGCCGGCGACGGGCCGTGCGTGATCCTGATGGCCGGGGCACGGCTGGAGAGCGAAGAGCTGCATTACCCGGTGTCGGAGCTCGCGGCGCGTTACGGGGCGAGCGTGGAGGAGGAGACGTCCGACTTCGAGCAGGTCTACCCGCGGTTCGAGCCGTCACGTCGGGAGCGTCCCTCGTACTGGGACCGCCTTCCCTGGGCCTAGCCGGGCGCTCTAGCCGGGCGCGCCGGTCGACTCGCGCTGCACGAGGTGCGGCGAGAACAGCCGCTGCTCCGGCTCGCCGCCGCCGCGCAGCAGCTCGTAGGCGGTGGCGCCGAGCTCGTAGCTCGGCTGGTGAACCGTCGTCAGCGGTGGGTCCGTCATCGCGGCGAGCTCGACGTCGTCGTAGCCCGACGACGGCAACGTCGTCGGGCACGCGCAGGCCGCGCCGGCGGAGCCCGTGGATGACGCCGATCGCGAGCAGGTCGTTGGCGCAGAAGAGCGCCGTCGGGGAGGAGGAGGCGAAGATCTCCTCGGTCGCTGCCAGGCCCGAAGCCGCGTCCATCGCCTCGACCTCGATCTCGATCAGGTCGCGCTCCGGGTCGAGCCCGGCATCGGTCAGTGCCGCGACGAGGCCGAGGCGCCGGTCCTCGCACTGCGGGATCGACAGCGGCCCGTTCACCAGCGCGATCCGGCGGTGGCCCAGCTGGAGGAGGTGCTCGCCGGCGAGCCGGCCGCCGAGGACGTCGTCGACGACGACCGAGGAGACGTGGCCGGCCGAGCGGCGATGGTCGAGCAGCACGAGCGCGATGCCGCGGTCCGACAGCCATTCGAGATAGCGCTCGTCCTCGCCCGCCGGGTTGATGATGATCCCGCGCACCCGCTGACGCGCGAGCGCATCGAGCGCGCGCCGCTCGTCGGACAGCAGCCAGTCGGTGTTGCAGATCACGATCGCCTCGCCGTTCGCCGCGGCCAGGTCCTCGGCGCCGCGAGCGACCTCGGTGAAGAACGGGTTCCGGATGTCGGGCACGATCAGCCCGACGAGCGTCGCCTGCCCGGCCCGCAGCGTCGCGGCAGAGCCGTTCGGCACCCAGCCGAGCGTCGAGATCGCATCTCGCACGCGCACGCGGGTGGACTCGGTGACCCGGTCGGGCCGGTTCACGACGTTCGAGACCGTGCCCACGGACACGCCGGCGCGCTCGGCGACGTCGCTGATCGTGACCGCGGGCGCGTTTGCCATGCACCAAGACTAGTCGACTATTGATTCGATTCACACGATGTGTTTGAATCCATTCAATTCGTGACTGTCGACCCCGACAATCGCGTTGTGACGACGCTTCCGGCGCCTGCTCCGCTCGTGGAGCTGCGCGGCGTCTCGCGCAGCTACGGCGGTGTCCAGGCGGTCGCCGAGATGAGCTTCGCGATCCGTTCGGGCACCGTTCACGCGCTCGTCGGCGAGAACGGCGCCGGCAAGTCGACGCTCGTCAAGATCCTGACCGGCATCGTTCAGCCCGACGAGGGCGAGATCGCGATCGAGGGCGCGGCGCGGCGGATCTCCGACCCGCAGGCGGCGCACGGGCTGGGCATCGTCGCGATGTACCAGGAGCCGACGGTCTTCGAGGATCTGACGCGTCGCCGAGAACGTCTTCGCCGGGCGTCACATCCGCACCCGCCTCGGCACCGTCGACTGGGGGGCGATGCGCGTCGAGACGGCCCGCATCCTCGGTGAGCTCGCGGTCGAGATCGACCCCGACACGCCGGTGCGCGGGCTCGGCGTCGCCGACCGGCAGCTGCTCGAGATCGCGAAGGCGCTCTCCTCCAGCGCGCGGCTGCTGATCATGGACGAGCCGACCGCCGCGCTGTCGCCCAACGAGGTCGACAGCCTCTTCGCCACCGTCCGTCGGCTCCGCGACCGCGGCGTGGCAATCCTCTACATCAGCCACCGGCTCGAGGAGATCGGCGAGCTCGCCGACGTCGTCACCGTCATCCGCGACGGCCGTCACATCGAGACGCGCCCGGCCGACGAGCTCTCCCAGGCGGAGATCATCAGGCTCATGGTCGGGCGCTCGCTCGACCAGCTCTTCCCGAAGGAGGAGGTGGAGCTCGGAGACGTCGTCTTCCGGGCCGAGGGCCTCTCCCGCGGCGGCCTCTTCTCCGACGTCTCCTTCGAGCTCCGGCGCGGCGAGATCGTCGGCCTCGCCGGCTTCGTCGGCGCGGGCCGGACCGAGGTCGCTCGCGCGATCTTCGGCGTCGACCCGCTCGACGAGGGGCGGCTCTGGATCGAAGACCGTTCGTTCAGGCCGCGGTCACCGCGCGCCGCGCTGCGGCGCGGGCTCGCATATCTGCCCGAAGACCGCATCCACCAGGGGCTCATCCAGCCGATGTCGATCTCGCAGAACGCGTCCCTCGCTGTGCTCCCGGAGCTGACGCCAGGCGGGTTCCTGCGGCCGCGGCGCGAGCAGGCGCTGACGCGCAGGTTCATGGAGCAGCTGCGCATCAAGGCGAACTCGCCCGCGCAGGTGGTGCGGAGCCTCTCCGGCGGCAATCAGCAGAAGGTCGTGCTCTCGAAATGGCTCGCCGCGGAGCCGCGGATCCTGATCCTCGACGAGCCGACACACGGCGTCGACGTCGGCACCAAGGCCGATGTGCATCGCACGATCTCGCACCTCGCCGCTCAGGGACTGACGATCCTTCTGATCTCCTCCGAGCTGCCCGAGATCCTCGGCATGAGCGACCGCGTGCTCGTGATGCGGGAGGGCAGGCTCGTGGCCGAGCTCTCGCGCGCCGAGGCGACGCAGGAGCGAGTGATCGCGGAAGCGGCCGGGATCGTGGCGGCATGATCGCGCGGTTCCGCGGCCTCAGGCCACAGGAGATCGCCGCTGCGGCGTTCCGGCTGCGGGAGCTGGGGATCGTGATCGCGCTCGGCGTCGCGGTCGATCTTCTTCGCGATCCGCGCGCCGAACTTCCTGACCGTCAGCAACTGGCAGGACATCGCGAAGGACGTCGCGATCGTCGTCGTCGTCGCAGTCGGCGAGACGATGGTCGTGCTGACGCGGAACATCGATCTCAGCGTCGGCTCGATGGTCGGCCTCAGCGCGTACCTGTCGGCTGACTTCCTCGCCCGTCACAATGGCGCGCCGCTGGTGCTCGTCGCGCTGATCGCGATTGGGATCGGCATCGTGCTCGGGCTCGTGAACGGCCTGCTCGTCGTCGTGGGACGGATACCGGCGATCATCGCGACGCTCGCGACGTTGGCCATCTACCGCGGCCTCTCGTTCGAGATCACCGCCGGCGACCAGGTTTCCGCCTTTCAGCTGCCCGACTCGTTTCTGAACCTCGCCTCGAGGAAGCCGCTCGGCCTCCCGATGCTGGCGTGGTTCGCGGTCGTCGTCGCGTTCGTGGGTGCGGCGGTGCTGCGCTGGACTCCGTGGGGCCGGGACTTCTATGCGATCGGCTCGAATCCCGAGGCCGCGCGGTTCGCCGGCATTCGCGCCGGGCGGCGCGTGATTCTTGCCTTCACGCTCTGCGGCGCGCTCGCAGGGCTCGGCGGCTTCATGTGGGCCTCGCGCTTCCCCAACGTCGACGCCGTCGCCGCCGATGGCTTCGAACTCGACGTGATCACTGCGGTGGTCATCGGCGGCGTCAACGTCTTCGGCGGCTCGGGCTCGATTCTCGGCGTCGTTCTCGGCGCCGTGCTCGTCGCGACGATTCAGGACGGCTTCACGCTGCTGCGGCTGTCGGAGTTCTGGAAGATGTTCTTCAACGGCGCCGCGATCGTCGTCGCGATCACGATCGACGCGCTCGTCACGCGGCGGTTGCAGGACACGCTGCGCCGGCGGCGCGCCGAGGTGCTCGCCGCGCGGCACGCGGAGCAAGCGCGACGAGCCGAGGGCGCGACGTGAGCCGTCTGCTGCTCCGCCTCGTCGTCCGCTGGGAGACGTTGCTCGTCGTCGCGATCGTCGGCGTCAGCATCTGGAGCACGACGCTCTCGCCGTTCTTTCTCACGCGGATCAACCTGCTCGACCTGATCACGCCGTACGTCTTCATCGGCCTCATGGCGCTGGGGCTGACGTTCGTCGTCATCGCCGGTGAGATCGACATCTCGGTGACGGCGATCCTCGCCGTCTCGGTCGTGTCGTTCGCACAGCTCCTCGACCACGGGCTGAACGTCTGGATCGCGGCCTTGGTGGGCCTCGTCGTCGCGGCCGCGCTCGGCCTCGTGAACGGCGCGCTCGTGGCGCTCGTGAACCTGCCCTCGCTGGCCGTGACGCTCGGCACGCTCGCCGCCTTCCAGGGCCTCGCGTTCGTGGTTCTCTCCGGCGAGGGCGTCGCCGAGTTCCCGCAGGGGTACCTGAACCTCGGCGGCGGCTACATCCACAACGAGCTCCCCGTTGCGCTCGTCGTCCTCGTCGCCGCGACGCTCGTGCTCGGGACCGTGCTCCACGCCACCCGGTTCGGCCGGTACCTGTTCGCGATCGGGAACAACCGGGAGGCAGCCCGGCTCTCCGGTGTCCCGGCGACGCGCGTCCGGGTCACGATCTTCGTGATCTCCGGGTTCATGGCGGGGATCGCCGGGATCGCCTACGTGGGCTTCTTCGGCTCCGCGCGCGCCGACGCCGCGCAGGGCTCACTGCTCGACGTCGTCACCGCCGTCGTCCTCGGCGGCGTGAACATCTTCGGGGGCGCCGGCTCGATGCTCGGCGTCTTCCTGGCGCTGATCCTCGTCGCGGTGCTGCGGAACGGCATGCAGCTCGCGAATCTCGGCGGCGACACCCAGAACATCGTCATCGGTGTGCTCCTGCTGGCGGCCATCGTCGCCGGCAACCTCATCCGAGCCGCACAAGACGGCGCGTTCCGGATCAGGCGAAAGGAGGTGGTCCGGGACGACGCACCGGAGGCGGCACTCGCCAGTTCCGTGGAATCTACGACTCCGAAAGGAAGGTAAGTGATGCGCAGAAAGAGGCTCGGGATCGTCAGCCTCATCAGCCTGGTCGCTCGTCGTCGTGCTCGCCGTCGGAATCTCGGCCAGCACCGGCAGCGCGAGCACCGACAAGGCCACCAAGGGACACAAGATCTTCTTCCTGCCCAAGCTGATCGGCGTGAACGTCTTCACCGAGAACGGCAAGGGCGCCAAGGAAGCCGCGGCGAAGCTCGGCGACACCGTCACCTACAACGGGCCGACGGAAGCGGTGGCGGCAAAGCAGGTTCCGTTCATCGACTCCGCCGCCCGTCAGGGCTACGACGCGATCATCATCTCGGCGAACGACCCGAACGCCGTTGCTCCGGCGCTGAAGCGCGCGCAGCAGCGAGGTCTGAAGGTCATCTCCTACGACGGCGACGTGCGCAAGGACGCGCGCACGATCTTCGTCAGCCCGCCGACGGCGTCCGCGATCGGCGCGTTCCAGGTGGAGTGGATGGGCGCCCAGATCGGCTACAAGGGCGAGATCGCCATCCTGTCGGCGACGCCGACGGCCGCCAACCAGAACACGTGGATCAAGTTCATGAAGGCGACGCTGAAGCTGCCGAAGTACAGGAACATGAAGCTCGTCAAGGTCGCCTACGGGAACGACAACCCGACCGACTCGGCGAAGGAGACGCAGGCGCTCGTGCAGGCGTATCCGAACCTGAAGGGGATCATCTCGCCGACGACCGTCGGCATCTCGTCGGCGGCGCAGGTGCTCGACCAGGCAGGCAAGTGCAAGTCGGTCGCGCTCACCGGCCTCGGCCTTCCGAACCAGATGCGCAAGTACGTGAAGAAGGGATGCGCGAAGAAGTTCGGGCTCTGGAACGAGCGTGACTTCGGCTACCTCGCCACGTACGTCGCGAACCTCGTCCTCGACGGGAAGCTGACCGGCAAGATCGGCCAGACCTTCACCGCCGGGCGGCTTGGCAAGCGGACGGTCGTGAGGAGCGACGGGAACGCGCCCGTGGTGGTCCTGGGCGACCCGCTCGTCTTCACGCCGCAGAACATCGACAAGTTCAACTTCTAGGAAGGAACCGGAGCCAGGTCGGGCGCGTTCGCGCGCCCGACCTCGACTCGGGCCGGAGGCGACGATGAACGACGAAGCGGGCGGACGGCGACGCTGGTACGTGCCGGACGCCTATCTCCCAGGTGACTCCTCACACGGCGTCGAGAGCCACGAGAGCGCCTGCGTGCTCAACACCGGGAGTCAGCCTGCCGTCGTCAGCCTCACGTTCTATCTTCGAGGACCGCGACCCAGTCGGCCCGGTCGAGGTGACGGTCGGCTCGCGGCGCACACGCCACGTTCGGCTGACGGACCCCGCCCAGCTGTCCGGGGTCGTGCTGCCGCGCGACGTCCCGTTCGCCTACACCGCCGAGATGCGACGTCCCGATCGTCCTCCAGCACTCGCGGCTCGACACGTCTGCAGGCGCCTACACCCTCGCCACGACGATCGCGTATGGCGAGTAGCCCGCTCGAGCACCCGGAGATCGTCGCGCTCGTCGAGCGGTCGCGCCGCCTCGGCGTCGGATCCGCGCGTCACCAACTTCGGCGGCGGCAACACCTCGGCCAAGGTCGAGCTCGACGGACCCGATCACCGGGCGAGGCTCGCAGCCGTGCTCGCCGTGAAGGGCTCGGGCGGCGACCTCGGCACGCTGACGGCCGAGGGGCTCGCGCTGGTCGACCTCGAGCGGCTGCGGGCGATGGAGCGCGTCTACGAGGGCCTCGACCACGAGGACGACATGGTCGCCCTGCTCGACCACGCCCGCTTCGGGCCGGGCGGCGCGGTGCCGTCGATCGACACGCCGCTGCACGGATTTCTCCCGGCTCCGCACGTCGACCATCTCCACCCCGACGCGCTGATCGCCTTCGCGACCGCCGCCGACGGGCCTGAACGCGTTGCCGACGCCTTCGGCGGCCGGCTCGGCTGGCTCGACTGGCAGCGGCCGGGCTTCGATCTCGGCCTGCGCCTGCGCGACCTCGTCGCCGCCCAGCCCGAGCTCGTCGGCGTCGTCCTCGGCGGCCACGGCGTCATCTCGTGGGCCGACACCTCCGACGAGTCCGAGACGCTCTCGCTCTCCCTGATCGAGCGAGGCGGAGCGCTACCTCGCAGAGCACGGACGCCCGGATCCGTTCGGGTCGCCGCGAGCCGGGCTACGGCCGCCTGCCGGACGAGGAGCGGCGACAGCGTGCCGCGGTCGAGCTCGCGCCCGTCGTGCGCGGTCTCGCCTCCACGGATCGACACGTCGTCGGCCGACTCACCGACTCCGACGTCGTGCTCGACTTCCTCGCCTCCGAAGCAGCGCCACGGCTCGCGGCGCTCGGCACCTCCTGCCCCGACCACTTCCTCCGCACGAAGGTGCGGCCGCTGCTCCTCGACCTGCCCGCTGACTCCCCGGTCGAGGAGCAGGCCGCACGGCTGCGCGAGCTTCACGCCCAGTACCGGGACGACTACCGGACGCTACTACGAGGCGAACGCGACGCCGGAGTCGCCGGCGATGCGCGGCGCCGATCCCGGCGATCGTGCTCGTGCCCGGAGTCGGCATGTGGAGCTTCGGCGCCGACTCGCAGACCGCGCGCGTGGCCGGCGAGTTCTACGTCAACGCGATCAACGTCATGCGCGGCGCCGAGGCGCTCTCGTCGTACGAGCCGATCCCGGACTCCGAGAAGTTCCGCGTCGAGTACTGGGAGCTCGAGGAGCGCAAGCTCCGCCTGCGCCCGCCCTCGCCGCCGCTGACCGGCCGCATCGCCTTCGTCACCGGCGCCGCGTCCGGGCATCGGCCTCGCGATCGCGAAGCGACTGCACGGCCTCGGCGCAGCGGTCGTCATCGCCGACCTGAACGAGGAGGCGGCCCGACGCGAGGCCGACGCGCTCGCCGACTCCGGATCGCGTCCTCGCCGTCGCGGTCGACGTCTCGGACGAGCAGTCCGTCACGGCTGCGCTCGAAGCGACGGTGCTCCGGTTCGGCGGCCTCGACATCGTCGTCAACAACGCCGGTCTCGCGAGCTCCGCGCCGCTCCTCGAGACGGAGGCCGCCGACTACGACCGGCTCCACGCCGTGATGGCGCGCGGCTCCTTCCTCGTCAGCCGCGCGGCGGCCCGCGTGCTCGTCGAGCAGGGCGTCGGCGGCGACATCGTCTACATCGCCTCGAAGAACGCGGTCTTCGCCGGCCCGAACAACGTCGCCTACGGCAGCGTCAAGGCGGCACAGGCACACCAGGTGAGGCTGCTCGCCGCCGAGCTCGGCCCGCATCGGATCCGCGTCAACGGCGTGCACCCCGACGCTGTCGTCCGCGGCTCCGGGAATCTTCGCCGGTGAGTGGGCGCGAGGAGCGGGCCGACGCGTACGGCGTTCCCGTGGAGGAGCTCGGTCGCTTCTACGCCGAGCGGACGCTGCTGAAGACAGAGATCCTGCCGGAGCACATCGCCGACGCCGTCGCCGCGCTCGTCGGAGGCGACCTCAGCGTCACGACCGGCACGTTCATTCCCGTCGACGGCGGCATCCCCGCCGCATTCCCCCGTTGAGCCCTGGAGGTGTGAAGTGCAGCTGAACGCAGAGACGATCGCGACGCTCGAGGCCGACAGGCAGGACCGGCACGAACAGGCCCTCGCGGCGGCGGCGGCGCTGCTCGAGCCTCCAGGGCGTCGACGTCGAGCAGCGTGATCGAGGAGGTGCGTCGCTTCAGCGTCGCCGCGCCGTCCTGGGCGCTCGGCACCGGCGGCACCCGCTTCGGCCGCTTCCCCGGCGGCGGCGAGCCGCGGGCGATCGAGGAGAAGCTCGACGACGTCGCGACGCTGAACGCCCTCACCGGTGCGAACCGGACGGTCAGCCTGCACGTGCCGTGGGACGAGCCGGACGACGTCCCGGCCCTGCGCGAGTACGCCGACGTCGCTCGGACTCGGCTTCGACGCGATGAACTCGAACACGTTCCAGGACAACCCGTCCACGACCGGCGACGGCGCGGTCACCTACAAGTTCGGGTCGATGGCTGCGGCCGACGCGGGGGCTCGTGAGGCCGCGGTCGAGCACAACCTCCACGTGATCGAGCTCGGCGAGCAGCTCGGCTCCTCCGCACTCAGCATCTGGCTCGGCGACGGCACGAACCATCCGGGACAGGCGAGCTTCCGGCTCCAGTTCGACCGCGTCGCCGACTGCCTGCGCCGGATCCACGACGCGCTTCCCGGACGGCTGGCTGCTCTTCACCGAGCACAAGCCGTACGAGCCCGCGTTCTACTCGACCGTCGTCTCGGACTGGGGCTCGTCCCTGCTGCTCGCGCAGGCCGCCGGGCCGCAGGCCCGGTGCCTCGTCGATCTCGGCCACCACCTCCCGAACACGAACATCGAGCAGGTCGTCTCGCGACTCGCGATGACCGGCCGGCTCGGCGGCTTCCACTTCAACGACTCCAAGTACGGCGACGACGACCTCACCGTCGGCTCGATCCGGCCCTACGAGCTCTTCCTCGTGATGCTCGAGCTGCTGGAGCACGGGGGCGGGTCGATGCCCCCGCTCGCCTACATGATCGACCAGAGCAACAACCTCAAGGATCCGATCGAAGATCTCGTCCAGGCCACGGACGCGATCCAGCACACGCTCGCGCTCGGAGCCTGCGTCGACCGCTCGGCGCTCGCCGTGGCGCAGGAGGGGGACGACCCGGCGCTGGCGGCCGAGATCCTCCAGGCCGCGTACCGCGCCGACGTCAGGCCGCTCGTGGCGGAAGCTCGCCGGCGGAACGGCGCGGCGCTCGATCCCCTCACCGCGTACCGGCGCAGTGGCTACCGCGAGGCGGTCGATCGGCGCCCGCGGCTCGGGGCACGTCGCGACCGGGTTGTAGGCGACATGCGCGTCGCGGCCGTCGACATGGGCGCGACGTCGGTCCGCGTCGCGGTCGTCGAGCTCGACGCCGAGGCGCCGCGACTCGAGGTCGTCCACCGGTGGCAGCACGGCCCGGAGACGCGTTCGGACGGCTCGGTGCGGTGGCGCTGGCCGGAGCTCCTCGAGAACGTCCGCCTCGGTCTCGACCGCGCGCTCGAGACCGGACCCGTTCACTCGATCGGAGTCGACGGCTGGGCGGTCGACTACGGCCTGCTCGACGAGCAGGGGCGGCTGCTCTCCGACCCGCACAGCTACCGGAGCCCACGCACGGATGGCTGGCGCGCCGTGGCGCGGTCGCTCGGAGAGGCCGAGCTCTACCGGCGAACGGGCGTGCAGCTGATGCCGATCAACACGATCTTCCAGCTCGCCGCCCACGACCGGACCGAGCTCGAGCCGGCGGCGCGACTGCTGATGCTGCCTGAGCTCGTCGCCTACGAGCTGACGGGCGAGGCGGTCGGTGAGCGCTCGAACGCGGGAACGACCGGGCTGCTCGACGTCGCCACCGGCTCCTGGGCGAACGATCTTGCGGAGGCCGTCGGCGTCTCGCCGGCCATCCTCCCGGCCGTCGAGCCCGCGGGACGCCTGCTCGGCGAGCACCGGGGTGTGCCCGTCCATCTCGTCGCCGCCCACGACACCGCCTGCGCCGTCGCCGCCAGTCCACTCGGGCCCGCTGACCGGGGCTTCCTCTCCGCGGGCACCTGGTTCCTCGTCGGCGTCGAGCGACCGGCCGCCGACACCTCCGAGACCGCCCGCGCCGCCAACTTCTCGAACGAGCCGGGCGCGGTCGGCGGCTACCGATTCCTGAAGAACGTGCCGGGTTTCTGGCTGCTCGAGCGCTGCGCCTCGGAGTGGGGCGACACGACCGCGCGGGAGCTGCTCGACCTTCCCGGCGCCGGCGAGCAGATCGGCAGCGTCTTCGACGTTCGCGAGGAACGTTTTCTGGCGCCCGAGCGCATGGCGGACGAGGTGCGCACCGCCGCCGGGACTTGCGGCCGACGCGCCGCGGGCGGCCGTTGTGTCCTCGATCGTGCGGTCGATCGCCGCCGGCGTCGCGTCGGTCGTCGACGAGCTGCGGTCGATCCAGCCGCTGAGCGAGCTCGCGATCGTCGGCGGCGGTGCGGCCTCACCTGTCGTCAGGCGTGCGGTCGAAGAGGCAGCCGGCGTCCGGCTCGTCGCCGGGCCGGCGGAGGCGACGGCGCTCGGCAACGCGCTCCTGCAGGGGGTGGCGCTCGGCCGGTTCGCGACGCTGGGAGCCGCTCGAGCGTGGGCGGCTGCCGACGGGCTCGACGACTGACCGAGCGGGCGCGGCCCGATCGCGCCGGTACGGTTGCTGCGTGGAAGCACGCGTCGTCCGGATCTCGATCGCTCCCGTGAAGTCGCTCGGGCTGGTCCACCCGGACAGCGTCGATCTGCGGTCGGATGGCGTTCAGGGCGATCGCCGCTTCTGGCTGGTCGACGAGGACGGACGGCTCTTCAACAACAAGCGCAACGGGCCGATGGTGACGATTGACCCGACGTGGGACGAGGCCACCCGGCAGTTGTCACTGCGTTTCCCGGATGGCGCAGAGGTGGGGGGCACGGTCGAGCTCGGCGACCCCTACCCGGGGGTGCTCTACAGGCGCCCGCATCCGTCGCGTCGCGTCATCGGGCCGTGGGAGGAGGCGATCTCGACGTTCGTCGGCCGGCCGCTCACGCTGCTCTGGTCGGAGGGCCACGCGACGGACCGGGGTGCGGCCGGCGGCACGGTCTCGCTGGTGTCACGCGGCTCTCTCGAACGGCTCCGCGAGAAGGCTGGAGCGCCAACTCCCGTCGATGGTCGCCGCTTCCGGATGATGTTCGAGCTCGACGGCGTGGCCGCGCACGAGGAAGACGAGTGGATCGGCTCGCGCGTGCAGCTCGGCGAGGCTCAGATCGTCGTCAACGGCGACGTCGGCCGGTGTGTCGTGACGTCGCATGATCCTGACCGTGGGATCACCGACCTCGACACACTCGGAACGCTCGCGAGCTACCGGCCCGATGGCCATGACGAGCCGCTGCCCTTCGGCGTCTACGGCGCCGTAGCCGCCCCCGGACGCGTGCAGGTCGGAGACACCGTTCGCGCTTCGCGCACCTGACTTTCCGGACGCACCGTGTCACGATGGTCGACGGGATCACATGGCAGTCGACGTCATCGGCAGAGATGAAGACCTCAGGTCTCTGTCCGCGTTCCTCGACAGGCGGACAGTCGCGCCGGGCCCGGCCGCGATCGCGCTCGAAGGCGACGCGGGGATCGGAAAGTCGACGCTCTGGGGCGCCGCCGTCGACGCCGCACGGGGGCGTTCGTTGCGCGTGCTCTCCTCGCGCCCGGCCGAGTCGGAGCGCGGCCTCGCGCACGCCGGCCTCGGCGATCTCTTCGACGGAGCTGCTCGACGACGTCCTGCCCTCCCTCACGCGCGCCGCAGCGCCGGGCACTCGAGGTCGCGCTCCTGGTCGAGGACGCCGGCGGCCGTCCGGTCGATACGCGGGCGCTCGGGGTCGCGGTCCGCAACGCCTTGCAGCTGCTCGCCGAGGATGGGCTCGTCGTCGCGATCGACGATCTCCAGTGGCTCGACGCCTCGTCGGCGAGCGCGCTCGGGTTCGCGCTTCGGCGGCTGCCGGACACGAGCATGCTGCTGCTCTGGACGCGGCGGCTCGACGCGGGCGAGCCGACATCTGTCGTCGAGACCGCCCTCGACTCCGACCGGATCGACCGCATTCGAGTCGGGCCGCTCAGCGTCGGCGCGACGCATCAGCTGCTCCGGGCGCGACTCTCGCGCACGGTGTCACGTCCGACGCTCCTCAGGCTGCACGAGGCATCGGGGGGCAATCCGTTCTACGCCCTCGAGCTCGCCCGCGCCGCCCTGGGTGCGGACGGCTCGCTCGCCGATCCGACGCAGCCGCTGCCCGTCCCCGAGCGGCTGGAGGAGCTCGTGTCCACCAGGCTCGACGGCTTCACCGGCGCGACGCGCGACGCTCTCGTGCTCGCCTCTGCTCACGGGCGACTCACGGTCACCGAGCTCGGTCGCGCGGGGATCGAGCAGGCGCTCTCGAGGCGGCGCTCGCCGAACAGGTCGTCGAGGTGGAGCGTGGAAGCGTGCGGTTCACACACCCGCTGCTGGCTTCGGTCCTCTACCAGGGGCTGCCTGCAGCCGAGCGGCAGCGTGCGCACGCCACGCTCGCCGATCTCGTCGACGATCCGGTCGCCCACGCTCGTCACCTCGCGCTCTCGACCCAGCGAGCGGACGCCGAGCTCGCATGCGAGCTCGAGCAGGCGGCACGAGCTGCCACAGCCCAGGGCGCACCGATCGCCGCGGCCGAGCTCGGCGAGCACGCGATCCGGCTTACACCCGCCGGCGACCGCGTTGCGCTCGCCCGGCGCATCGCAGCTGCCACGCGTGCGCACGCTCGCGACAGGCGGGATCGAGCGCGCCCGCACGCTCTCCGAGGAGCTGCTCGCGCTGGCCGCGCCGGGGCCGGAGCGGGCGGAGGCGCTCGCTCTCGCCGCCGAGGTCGAGGGCGACTACATCGGCCGCGCGATCGAGCTCCAGCGCGAGGCGCTCGCGGAGCCGGGCGCGCCGGCGGCGCTCTGCGCCACGCTGCACCAGAAGCTCGCCCTGAGCGTCCGCTTCCGCGAGGGAATGGAGCCGGCAGAGGAGCATGCGCGCGCCGCCGTCGAGCTCGCCGAGGAGGTCGGTGACGACGGTCTGCGCGCCGCCGCGCTTGCCGGCCTCGCGCTCGTGCGCCTGAACGGCGGGAAGGCAGGAAGCCTCCGGCTGGCGGAGCAAGCGGCAGAGCTCGCGGCGCTGTCCGGCGAGGAGCCTCGTGCCGAGACGGACTTCACCGTCGCCCACGTCCTGCTCTGGTCCGGCGAGCTCGAGCGCGCCCGCCAGCTGCTCGAGGACCTCTACGCGCACTGGTCTAGAGCGGGACGAGCGGAGCGCCGCCTACGCGCTCTGGTACCTCTCGCGTCGCGGAGCTCCGTCTGGGACGGCTCGAGCTCGCGGACGCGTACGCGGCCGAGTCCCGCGAGCTCGCCGCCCCGTACACGCGCCCCGGGGAGGAATCGCCGACGAGCCATGTTCCCGTCGGCGCTGATCGCGGCGCACCGGGGCGACCTCGCACGGGCGCGACGACTCGCCGAGGAGATGGTCCGGCTCGCCGAGCTGCACGACACGAAGCTCTGCGGCGCACTCCGCGATGCTCGGGACCGTGGAGCTCTGGAGCGGGGACGGCCGAGGCGGCCCTGGAGTGGTTCTCGAAGGCGGAGCGGATCACGCGACCCCGCCGACGGGGCGGAGCCGACAATGTCCTGGTGGCGAGCCGAGCAAGCCGAGGCGCTGCTCGAGCTCGGCCTCGTCGACGACGCCGAAGCTCGCATCGCCGTGTGGGAGGAGGCGGCGCGGCGACTCGACCGCGCGTGGCCGCTGGCCGAGGCGGTGCGCTGTCGTGGTCTCGTCGCCGCCGCCCGTGGCGACGTCGACGAGGCGATCGCGCTCCTGGAGCAGGCGGTCGAGGTCTCGAGCGGCTTCGGTCGCGGCCGCGCGCTGCTCGCGCTCGGCGTCGCGCGCCGGCGCGCGCGGCAGAAGCGGCCGGCGCGCGAGGCGATCGAGGCGGCATGCGCCACGTTCGAGGAGCTCGGCGCGGCCGGCTGGGCGGCGCGGGCGCGGGATGAGCTCGGCCGCATCGGCGGCCGAACCCGGGTGGAGGGCCTGACGCCCGCCGAGCGGCGCGTCGCCGACCTGGTGGCCGCCGGCCGGACGAACGCCGAGGTCGCCGCCTCGCTCTTTCTCGCCGAGCGCACGGTTGCGAGCCACCTGACCCGGGTCTATTCCAAGCTGGGTGTGCGTTCACGGACCGAGCTCTCGCGCAAGCTCCGGTGAGCAAAGTTCAGACGTTCTGACGTTTTCAAGCATCGGGCTCGGCCCTAGCCTCGATGCCATGCCGAGTTACCTGGTTGAGACATTCCTCGCCCGCGGCTGCGCCGGAGAGCGCACCGCACGCGAGACACGGGCACGCTCGGCCGCCGAGGAGCTGACCCAGGCTGGTACCGCGGTCCGCTTCGACGGCGTCATTCATGTACCGGAGGACGAGATCTGCTTCTTCATGTTCGGCGCACCGTCGAGCCGGGAGGCTGCGCTTGTGGCACAGCGAGCCGAGCTCGACGCGTTTCGAGTCGTGGAGGCCGTCACGTCCAGAGAGGAGCAAGCATGTTCAAGCGAGTCAGCTTGAAGGGGCGTGCGCGGTCGGTTGTGCTGATCGCCGTCGTCGCCCTGACCGCGCTCGGCGCGCCGGCGATTGCCCGGGCGGATGCGGTGACGCAGTGGAACGCGAATGCGTCGAACGCTCTGTTCGTCGTTGCGGGGCAGGGGCCGCAGGCATCGGTGCCTCACCTCGCGATGGTGCACGGCGCCATCTACGACGCGGTCAACGCGATCGACCGCGGCCACGAGGGCTACCTGCTCACGTCGCGAGTGGCGCAGCCGTTCGACTCCGAGGACGCTGCGGTGGCGGCGGCGGCGCACCGCGTTCTGCTGAACATCGTGCCGGCGCAGCAAGCCGTCCTCGATGCGCAGTACGCGGCGTCGCTGGCAGCGATTCCGGACGGCTCGTCGAAGACACGTGGGATCGCAGTCGGGGAGGCCGCCGCGGCGGCGATGATCGCGGCCAGGACGGACGACGGTCGCTTCGGGGCCTATCGCTTCCCGGTCGGATCCGGTCCGGGTGCCTGGCGGCCGGTGCTGCCGGCGTTCGTCAACGATCCAAACGCGTGGCTGAAGGACGTGCGGCCGTTCCTGATCGAGAGCGGCACGCAGTTCCAGTCCAAAGGCCCGCTCCCACTGACGAGCCGGAAGTACGCACGGGAGTTCGACGAGGTGAAGTCGGTCGGATCGGCGACGAGCACGACCCGGACGGCCGACCAGACGCTCGCCGCCCGCTACTGGGCGGAGAACCCGCCGCAGACCTGGAGCCGGATCTTCCGGACCTTGTCCGCACAGCAGGGGGTGTCGCTCGCCGACAACGCGCGCCTCTTCGCGATGCTGTACATGACCGCAGCAGACTCGCTGATCACGGTCTGGAACGACAAGGCGCACTACCTGTTCTGGCGGCCGATCACGGCGATCCGCGAGGCCGACACCGACGGCAACCCGTGGACGAAGGCGGATCCGGATTGGCTGCCGCTGATTCCGACACCGCCGTACACGGAGCACTCGTCCGGGCACAGCGGCCTGAGCGGCTCGTTCGTGGCAACGCTGCAGGACTTCTTCTGCACCGATCACATCGGCTGGACGGACACCAACAACGGTGGTCTGACCCGGAGCTTCACGCAGTTCTCGCAGGCGATCGACGAGATCGTCGAGGCTCGTGTCTGGTCGGGGATCCACTTCCACAATGCCGACGTGCAGGGCGCCAAGATCGGCAGGCAGGTCGCCAAGTGGCGGGAGCGGCACTTCTTCAAGGCCGTCCGTCACCACGACGACTGACGGGGAAACGGGCGGGTCGCGCATCGCGGCCCGCCCGCCCTCGTCGCGACGGGTCAGCCGCTCGATGAGGAGGCGTCGGCCTCCCTGGCCCGTCGGATCAGCGTACGTTTGCCTTAGTCGAATGACTAACAACAATGGTGGTCCTTCGTGAAGGTGAATGTCAAGCCCCAGCCGGCCGTCCCGGCTAGATTCCGCGCGTGCGAGCGAGGCGGCTAGGGAGGACGGGACGCGAGGTCTCCGAGATCGGGTTCGGGGCCTGGGCGATCGGCGGCAGCTGGGGCGAGACGGACGACGGCACGTCGCTCGCGGCCATGAACGCGGCCGTGGACGCGGGCGTCACGTTCTTCGACACGGCTGACGTCTACGGCGACGGCCGCTCGGAGCGGCTGATCGCGACGCTCCTCGAAGAGCGCAGCGAGCCGATCGTCGTGGCGACGAAGTTCGGCCGCCGGGTGCCGCTCGAGGTCGAGAACTACACCTACGAGAACCTGCGCTCCTGGCTCGATCGCTCGCGCGAGAACCTCGGCGTCGAGACGGTCGATCTCGTTCAGCTGCATTGTCCGCCGTGGGCGACCTACTACACGCCCGCCGTCTTCGAAGCCTGCGACCGGCTCGTGGAGGAAGGGCTGATCCGCTCCTACGGGGTCAGCGTCGAGAAGGTCGAGGAGGCGCTGAAGGCGATCGAGTACCCGGGTGTCTCGACCGTGCAGATCATCTTCAACATCTTCCGGCAGCGACCCGCCGAGCTCTTCTTCGAGCAGGCACGCCTGCGCGACGTCGGCGTGATCGTGCGCGTTCCGCTGGCCTCAGGGCTGCTGACCGGGAAGTTCGACCGCGAGTCGAGCTTCGCTCCGGACGATCACCGCGCCTTCAACCGCCAGGGCGAGCGCTTCGATGCGGGCGAGACGTTCGCCGGCGTCGACTTCGAGCGCGGCCTCGAGGTCGTGGAGGAGTTGCGAGCCCTGGTGCCGGAGGGCGCGACGCTGGCGCAACTTGCGCTGCGTTGGATCCTCGGCTTCGAAGCGGTCTCGACGGTCATTCCCGGCGCGAAGACGCCGGAGCAGGCGCGCGCGAATGCGGCGGCAGCCGACCTACCGCCGTTGCCAGAGGAAACGCTGCACACGATCGAAGCGATCTACCGCGAGCAGATCGCGCCGCAGGTCCATCACCGCTGGTAATCGTTCAGCGGGTCGCTGGAAGCGCCGTCGCTTCGGTATTCTCGCGTCCTGTGCTGGGCTCTCTTCTGATCCGGTGGGCTGTGCTCGCGGGAGCATTCGCCGTCACGGCCTGGCTCTTGTCGGGCGTGGTCGTCTCGGGCGGCGTCTGGGGCTACATCTGGGTCTCGCTGCTGTTCGGGATCGTCAATCTGTTCATCGGAACGATCCTGCGCATCATCACGTTGCCGCTGACGCTGCTGACGTTCGGTCTCTTCTTGATCCTCGTCAACGCCCTGCTACTCCAGATCACCGACGCGCTCTCGAGCCATTTCACAATCGACGAGTTCTTGTGGACCGCGATCTGGGCGGCGATCATCCTCTCGCTTGCCACGATGGTCCTGGATTGGTTCGTGCGCTCGGTGCTGGTGCCCGCCGTGGCGACCTAGAGCACCGCCCTCGTGACTCCGCCGCGCGTCGCGGTCCTGGCGCCGATCTCGTGGCGCGTGCCGCCCCGTCACTACGGGCCGTGGGAGCAGTTCGCGTCGCTGCTGACCGAAGGGCTCGTTGCCAGGGGCGTCGACGTGACCCTCTTCGCGACCGCCGACTCGGCGACCTCGGGCCGTCTCGCGGCCGTCGTCGCTCGCGCGTACTCCGAGGATCCGGACGTCGAGCCGAAGGTGGCCGAGTGCCTCCACATCGCGCACGCCTTCGAGCGGGCCGGCGAGTTCGACCTCATCCACAACAGCTTCGACTTCCTGCCGCTGACCTACAGCGGGCTCGTCGAGACGCCCGTCCTGACGACGATCCACGGGTTCTCGTCGGAACGGATCCTGCCGGTCTACCAGCGCTACAACGAGAGCACCGCCTACGTTGCGATCAGCGACGCCGACCGGCATCCGAGCCTCGACTACCTGGCGACGATCCATCACGGGATCGACACCGACGCGTTCTCGCTTCAGCCGTCGCCCGGCGGCTACCTGCTCTTCTTCGGGCGGATCCATCCGGACAAGGGAACCGCCGAGGCGATCGACATCGCGCTGGAAGCCGGCCTGCCGCTCGTGATCGCAGGGATCGTCCAGGACCAGCAGTACTTCGACGAACGGGTCGCCCCCCGGCTCGACGGTGAGCGGGTGTCCTTCATCGGAGCAGTCGAGCGCGGAGGAGCGGTCGGAGCTCCTCGGCGGCGCCCACGCGCTCCTGCACCCGATCGGGTTCGACGAGCCGTTCGGCTACAGCGTCGTGGAGGCCATGGCGTGCGGCACACCCGTGATCGCGTTCAGGCGCGGCTCGATGGGCGAGCTGATCGAGGACGGGAAGACGGGCTTCCTCGTCGACGACGTCGCGGGCGCCGTTGCCGCCGTCGACCGGGCGGCCACCCTCGACCGCGCGGCGATCCGCGCTCGGGCAGTGGCCCGGTTCGGCGTTGCGCGGATGGTCGACGAGTACCTCGCGGCCTACGCCGAGGTGCTCCGTCTGCGGGCTCTGCGAGACTGACCTCCCGCGTCGACCTTGCACGGATGCCGCTTTCGCGGCGGTCAGGAGTCGAGAGTGAAAGGTCAGCAGAAGCCGAAGAAGGGCGACAAGAAGCCGGCGCAGAAGACGCTGAAGGAGCGCCGCATCGAGAAACGCGCGGCCGCGAAGCAGAACCGCCTGCTCGAGCCCTGATCCGGTCGCGCTACAGGCTGGATTCGACCGGGCCGCTGAGCACGGCCTCGAGCAGGTCGCCGAGCCGTGCCGTCGCGACGCAGATCGACGTGTCGGCGGCGCCGTAGTACAGACGGATCTCGTCGCTCGCCTCGTCGTGCACGAACCCGCAGGGAAAGACGACGTTCGGGACGTCGCCTTCACGCTCGTACTCGGTCAGCGGTCCGAAGATCCAGTTCGGGAGCCGGTGCAGCACGCGGGTCGGCTCGTCGAGCGCGGTGAGGGCGAGGCCGATCCTGTAGACGCTGCCCGAGACGGTGTCCTTGACGCCGTGGTAGATCAGGAGCCAGCCGTGCTCGGTTCGGAGCAGCGGTGGCCCGATGCCGATGCGGCTTGCGTCCCACCAGGCGCCCTCGCGCGGGCTCAGCACCAGCTCCGGCGCGCTCCAGTCGACGAGGTCGGCAGAGCGCGAGAGGGCGATCGCCCCGTGCGGGCGCGCGGCGCCGAACCCCGTCATCGGCCGATGGAAGAGGATCCACTTGCCGTCCACGCGGTGCGACAGCAGCGCCGCGTTCTTGTCCTCCGGCTGCCGGACGATTCCGTGCCGCTCGACGCTGTGGAAGTCTTCGGTCGTCGCGAGAAAGACGGCGGGGCCGCCTGGGCCGTAGACGGTGCAGGTGATCACCCAGCGCTCGAGCTCCGGGACGAAGACGACGCGTGCGTCCTCGAAGCCCCACTGCTCGCTCTCGATCCCATCGGCCGGAGCGAGCAGCGGCTCCGGGTCGATCGTCCAGCCATCGATTCCGTTGTTCGACCGGGCGACCGAGAGATGCGAGAGGCCGGTCAGGTCCTCGACGCGGGCGAGCAGAACGGTCGTCCCGTTCAGCTGCGCTGCGGCGGGGTTGAACGCGGCGTTGATCGGATACGGCCAATCCTCCGCAGTCAGGATCGGGTTGGCCGGATGGCGATCGAAAAGCTCTCTCTCGTTCACGCCGTGGCAGTCTCGCGGGTGCGGTGGACGGCGGGCAGTCCAGCCGCGTCGAGCAGCAGCGCTGCGCCGTGCACGGCCAGCGTCGATTCGGCTCCTTGATTGTCGTTCGTCGTCTCCTCGCCGAGACCGTCGCTGCACCCGCCGGTCGCGAAGTCGTAGAGCGGCCGGTGGAGCCGGTTGCGGCCGAGGAACCAGTCGAACGACCGCTGCGCGCGCGTCGCGTGCTCCGGATCGCCGGTGACGGAGAACGCGGCCAGCTCGGCGGCGACGAAGGCCGACGCGTCGAGCGGCTGCTCGTCGCCTCCTCCCGGAGCCGGCTCGGTGCGCGCGCGGCCGAGATGGCCGGTCAGGCGAAGCGTTCCTTCGGCGAGGCCGGACTCGTCGCCGAGCCAGCGCAGCGCTTCGAGGCCCGTCTCGGTCAGATCCTCGCGGCCGAGGGCGACGCCGCCGACGATCAGCGCGTGCGGCAGCCGCGCGTTGTCGTAGGTGAGCGCGTCCTCGAACCAGTGCCAGTCGTCGGACGCGTGACTCTCGTACGCCTCTGCGAGCTGGTCGAGGCATCGTTCGAGCAGCTGCAGCGCCTCGGGCTGCAGCCGGTCCTGGTCGATCCGGGCAAGTCCGAGGACCGCATACGCGCCGGTGCGCAAGGACGTGTCCGGTCCGAGCGTCCCGACGATCTCATCGAGCAGGCGGCGCGTGGGGCCGACGACGGCGGGGACCCAGGCCGTCGAGAGGATCTCGCCCAGCGACCAGATCGAGCGGCCGACGTGGTCGCCGATGTGAGGCGCGTCGAGCCAGCGCCGGTCGTAGCCCATGAAGTTCCGCATCCCGGCCTGCGGGTCGGTCGCGTCCTGGAGGAACGCGAGCGAGCGGTAGACGATCGACGTCCACACCTGCTCATCGCCTCGGCGGGCGAGCTCGAGCGCGACGACCGCGAGCCGCGCGACGTCGTCCACGCAGTAGCCGCTCTCGCGGTTCGGGATCACGCCGTTCGCGTGCTGCACGATCCCCACGTCGTCGACGAGGGTGAGGAGATGGTCGGTCCGCATGCTCACGAGCTGCGGGTTCAGGCGGGCCACCGGCCGGCGACTGCGAGGCGCCAGCTTGACGGCTTCCTGCAACACCGACGCAGTCGCTTCGGCGACCGACGGCCACGTCAGCAGCCCGCCGATCCTCCGCGCCTCGGCGCGGGCCGCCGCAAGCCGCTCCGGCTCCTCGATGTAGGCGCAGACGGCTGAGGCAAGCGCTTCGGAGTCGCCGAACGGCACGAGCTCGCCGGCGCCCGATGCGAGCATGTCCTGCGCGTACCAGTACGGCGTCGAGACGACTGCACATCCGGCTGCGATGCCGAACGTGAGCGCGCCCGATGCGATCTGCTCACGCCCGCTGTAGGGAGTCACGAAGACGGCGGACGCCGCGAGCAGGTCGGCGATCTCGTCGATCGCCAGGAAGCGGTCATCGAACTCGACATGGTCCTCGAGCCCCAGGTCCGCCACGGCCTGCTCGAGCGTCAGGCGGTACCGCTCTCCCTCGCGATGCGCGACGTCCGGGTGTGTCCGTCCGGCGACCACGTAGAGCACGTCCGGATGACGTTCGACGATCGAGGGGAGCGCCGCGATCACCGTCTCGATCCCCTTGCCCGCGGAGATCAGCCCGAACGTCGAGAGCAGGAAGTGCTCGCCGCCGCCGTACGAGGTGCGCATCGAGGCGCCGTTTCCGCTCGCGCGCTCCAACGCATAGGCGTCTGCGCGCTGCGCGAGCAACGTCGGTGCGCCGTGTGGAACGACCCGAACCTTGTCGGCGGGGCACGCTCCGCCGTCCACCAGCAGCCGCTTGGCCGTCTCGGTCATCACGATCACGAGCTGCGCCTGACGGCAGAGTGCGGCGAGCACCTCGGCCTGATGCTTCGTCGGCTCCGACAGGACGGTGTGGAGCGTGACGACGAGCGGCTGCGAGAGCTCCTCCACCAGCGAGAGCACGTACGCGCCGTCGGCGCCGCCGAAGATCCCGTACTCGTGCTGGAGGAGGACGACGTCGACGTCCAGCCGGCCGAGAATCCGTGCGGCGCGGACGTAGTCGCCGCGAGCTGCCTGGGCGATCGTGGCCACGAGCCCCGGCCGCTGGGGACGGGACGGCTCGTTCACGATCACGACCTTCTCGACTCGGTCGACCCCGTCGACGCCAAGGAGCGCGCTCCGCACGTCGGCGGCAAAGGTGCCGATCCCACAAGCGCGCGGGGGGTACGTTGAGACGATCGCGGTGCGCACGGCTCCCCGCGTCCCTTCCGTAGAGCTTCCGGCGCAATGCGGGTCGTCAGCACAGCCGGTTCGCGGCACACGGTAGCCGACGCTGCTCCGCAGTGTCCGCAGGCGCCGGATTGCATGTCTGTTAAGCCGATCCGAGCACCCCGACATAGCCCGTAGGCCCGTGCGTAGGATGATCGAGGTGGCCGATTTCGAGCTGACAGCAGAGGCGGCGGGCGGGACAGTCGCTCTCCAGTCCGGAGAGCTGGAGCTCCAGCTCGAGCAGCACCGGCGGGAGCTGACCGCCTATGCCTACCGGATGCTCGCGTCGGCGTTCGACGCCGAGGATGCCGTGCAGGAGACGTTCATTCGCGCCTGGCGCGGCTACGAGCGGCTTCGAGGGCCGGGCGGCGCTGCGCTCGTGGCTCTACCGGATCGCGACGAACGTCTGTCTCGACATGCTGAACGGGCGGGAGCGTCGCGCCCGGCCGATGGACCTCGGGCCGGCGCAGGCGCCGATCGAGGCCAACCTGAACACCCTGCCGGAGGCGACGTGGATCCAGCCGGTGCCCGACGGGCTCGTCATGGCGGACGGCGGATCCGGCCGAGGTGGCTGTCGGCCGCGAGACGATCCGGCTGGCGTTCATCGCCGCGCTGCAGCACCTTCCACCCCGTCAGCGGGCGGTGTTGATCCTCTGCGAGGTGCTTCGCTGGCAGGCGACCGAGGTCGCGGAGCTGCTCGATACGAGCGTCGCCTCGGTCAACAGCGCGCTCCAGCGCGCGCGGGCGACGCTGGCCGCCGGCAACGTGAGCTCGAGCGATCCGTCGCCGGAGCTGACCGCAGACGACCAGGCGCTGCTCGCCCGCTACGTCGAGGCCTTCGAGCGCTACGACATGGAGGCGCTCACCTCTCTGATCCAGGAGGACGCGACCCAGTCGATGCCGCCGTTCGACCTCTGGCTGCGTGGGCGCGACGACATCCTGAAGTGGTGGTTCGGGCCGGGCATCGGCTGCCAGGGCTCGAAGGTGGTGCCGACGGTCTCGGCCAACGGCTCGCCGGCGTACGGCCAGTACAAGCCGAGCCCGACGGGCGACGGCTACGACCCGTGGGCGCTCCAGGTGATCGAGATGTCGGAGGGCCGGATCGTCGAGTTCACGTTCTTCCTCGACACCGAAACCTTGTTCCCGCTCTTCGGCCTTCCCGACCGGCTCGAGGCCTAGCGAGGATCTAGTCCGGCAGGACGTCGCGCAGGCCCATGAAGGTGACCAGCCCGATCAGGTCAGCCGACGCGTGGCGCAGCCGGACCTGGCAGCCGCGCCGCTGCGCAGCGAGCTGGAGCCGCGCGAGCGCGTCGACCGTCACCGCATCGGGCTCGACGCCGCTGACATCGCACACGGCGACCCCGGCGTCGCTCCGCTCCAGCAGCGCGCAGACGCGCACGCAGAGCCCGGGCAGGTCGGCGCGGGTGATCGGCCCGGTGATGGCAAAGACGATCGGCGGAGCTGAGCGAGGACATCAGAGTAGGGACCGCTCCGGCGGCCAAAACTCATCGCTCCCGGACCGATGAGTTCCTGCGTCGGCCTCCGGTCTTACCTCCAAATGCAATCGCAGCCGACCACTCGAGAGGAGTTCGACGCTCATGACCACTCGATAACCGCACCCGCTGGCTCGCGCTCTCGTCCTCTGCCTCGGCGACCTGATGATCGTCCTCGACGTGACGATCGTGGGCGTCGCGCTGCCGTCGATCAGAGAGGACCTCGGGTTCACCGAGACCTCGCTCGCCTGGGTCGTCAACGCCTACCTGCTCACGTTCGGCGGCTTCCTCCTGCTCGGCGGGCGGCTGGGCGACCTCTTCGGGCACCGGCGCCTGTTCCTGATCGGCACGACGCTCTTCACCCTGGCCTCGCTCGCCTGCGGCCTCGCGAACTCGCAGGAGCTCCTGATCGGAGCGCGCGCCGTGCAGGGCCTCGGCGCCGCGGTCGTCTCCGCGGTCGCGCTCTCGCTGATGATGACGCTCTTCACCGAACCGGCCGACCGGGCGAAGGCGATGGGCATCTTCGGCTTCGTCGCCTCGGGCGGCGGCAGCATCGGCGTGCTCCTCGGCGGGATCCTGACGGACTCGCTCAGCTGGCACTGGATCTTCCTCGTCAACGTCCCGGTCGGCGTCCTCGTCGTCGCGCTCACGCTCAAGCTCGTGCCCGCGTCCCGCGGTCTGGCTGCCGAACGGCGCCTCGACGTCGCGGGCGCGGTCACCGTCACCGTCGCGCTGATGCTCGCCGTCTACGCGATCGTCAACGGCAACCAGGAGGGCTGGACGTCCGCTCCAGACGCTCGGACTGCTCGGCGCCGCCGGCGGCGCTGCTGGCGATCTTCGTCGTGATCGAGGCGCAAGGGCCGCTCGCCGCTCGTGCCGCTCGGCCTCTTCCGGCTGCGCAACGTCGTCGTCGCGAACGTCGTCGGCATCCTCTGGGCGGCGGCGATGTTCGCCTGGTTCTTCGTCTCCGCGCTCTACCTCCAGCTCGTGCTCGGCTACAGCCCGCTGCAGGTCGGCCTCGCCTTCCTGCCGGCGCAACCTGATCATGGGCGCGCTCTCGGTCGGCCTCTCGGCCAAGCTCGTGATGCGCTTCGGCTTCAGGCCGCCGCTCGCCGCGGGGCTGCTCCTGGCCGCGTCGGGGCTCCTGCTGTTCGCGCGGGCACCGGTCGACGGGAACTTCGTCGTCGACGTGCTCCCGAGCATGATCCTGCTCGGCCTCGGCGCCGGCATCGCGTTCAACCCGGTGCTGCTCGCCGCGATGAGCGACGTCGAGCCGAGCGAGGCGGGTCTCGCCTCGGGCGTCGTCAACACCTCGTTCATGATGGGCGGCGCGCTCGGGCTCGCAGTGCTCGCCAGCCTCGCCGCCTCGCGCACCGACACCCTGCAGGCCGCAGGCGACAGCTCGATCGTCGCCCTGACCGGCGGCTACCACCTCGCCTTCCTCGTCGGCGCTGTGTTCGCCGCGACGGGGGCGGTGCTGGGCGGCGTGCTGCTTCGCTCCGGCAGCTCAGGTCTCTGAGCCCGAGGGTGAGGAAGCGGTCGACGACGAAGAGGTCGCCGAAGCCGAAGCCGCATAGGGCACCAACCAGTGAAGGAGTGATTCGAATGTTCAAGGACACGAAGGCGTTCTCCGGCTTCTCCGTGGACGACATTCCGCGCGCGAAGCAGTTCTACGGCGAGACGCTCGGGCTGAACGTCACCGAGGAGCACGGCATGCTGATGCTGCACCTCGCCGGTGGCGCCACGGTTCTCGCCTATCCCAAGGAAAACCACGAGCCCGCGTCGTTCACGATCCTCAACTTCCCGGTGCCGGACGTCGAGGAGGCCGTCGACCGGCTGACGGAGGCCGGCGTGCCCTTCGAGCACTACGAGGGGGACCTCGGGACGGATGAGAAGGGGATCTTCCGCGGCGAGGGGCCGACGATCGCGTGGTTCAGGGATCCCGCCGGCAACATCCTCTCAGTCCTCGATCAGTAGGCTCATCGGCGTGACCGACCTCGCGATACGCCTGCGCGGAGCGGTGAAGCGCTACGGCCCGATCACCGCCGTCGACGGGCTCGATCTCGACGTGCCGGAGGGCACGTGCGTCGGCCTGCTCGGGCCGAACGGCGCCGGGAAGTCGACGACGATGCGGCTGCTCACCGCGCAGTCGATCGCGGACGAGGGCGAGATCGAGGTTCTCGGCTTCACGCTCCCGGCCGAGTCGAAGATGGCGCGCGCGCAGTGCGGGCGTCGTGCCGCAGCTCGACAATCTCGACGTCACGCTGACGGTCGAGCAGAACCTGCTCGTCTTCGCGCACCTCTACCGGATCGGCCGCGCCGAGCGGGGTGCCGCGATCGAGCGGGCGCTCGTGATGGCGAAGCTCGTCGACCGCCGCGACTCGCGCGTCGACAAGCTCTCCGGCGGCATGCGGCGCCGCCTGCTGATCGCACGTGCGCTCGTGCACCGGCCCCGGCTCGTGCTCCTCGACGAGCCGACGGTCGGACTCGATCCGCAGGTGCGGCAGGAGCTCTGGGCGCTGATCGACGCGCTCCGAAGCGAAGGCACGACGATCCTGATGTCGACCCACTACATCGAGGAGGCACAGCGGCTCGCCGACACGGTGATGATCATGTCCCACGGCAAGGCCGTCGCGGCCGGCCCGCCCGCCGAGCTCGTGCTGGAGCACGCCGGCCGGGAGGTGCTCGAGGTCTACGGGCCGCCCGCGCGCCTCGCCGAGGTCGAGGCCGAGGCGGTCACGCACGGCCTGCGGACGCGGCGCACAGGCACGAGCGTCTCGATCCTCGGGCACGACGGCTCGAACGGGACCGGGATCGACGGCGAGCGCCGCCCGGCGAACCTCGAGGACGTCTTCGTCCTCCTCACCGGCGAGGAGATCGGCTGATGGCCGTCGCCACGGCGGACACCCACCGCCTCCGCCGGCTCGAGCGGCCCGCGATCACGGGCGTGCTCGTGCGCGAGGTCGTCAACTTCTCGTCCTACTGGCGCTCGGCGACGTTCTCCTCGACCGTCGAGCCGACGATCTACCTGCTGGCGTTCGGCTTCGGCTTCGGCTCGCTCGTCAGCCGGGTCGGGGGCTACGACTACGTCCAGTTCGTCGGCACGGGCACCGTCGCCACGGCGGTGCTCTTCTCGAGCGCGTTCCCGGCGATGTTCGGGACGTTCGTCAAGTACCAGTTCCAACACACCTACGACGCGATCCTTGCCGCGCCCGTGGACACCGAGGAGCTCGTCACGGCCGAGGCGCTCTGGATCGCCACACGCGCCGGTGTCTACGGCTGCGTGCCGATGCTCGTGGCGATGGTGTTCGGGCTCGACCCGTCGTGGGGGATGCTGACGGTGCCGCTGATCGCCTGGATCTCGGGCTTCGGCTGGGCCTGCTTCGGGGTCACCGTCGCCGGCTTCGCGAAGTCGATCGAGAACTTCAGCTACATCGTCAGCGCCGTCCTCACGCCGCTCTTCCTCGTGGCCGGGACGTTCTTCCCGATCGACACGCTGCCGGGTTGGGCGCAGACTCTGGCGCGCCTCAACCCGCTCTACCACTGTGTTCAGCTCGTTCGCCATGCGGTGTTCGGCTTCGTCGGCTGGGCCGATCTCGCCAGCCTGGCATTCCTCCTGGTCTTCGGCCTGCTCATGTGGCGGGTCGCGATCCGCGCCATGATCCGCAAGCTGATCGACTAGCACGACGACTAGGATCGTCCGGGTGCAGCGCCCGCTCGCGAACGCGGATCTGAACGAGGGCGCTCGTCGTGCCGGGGCGCGGGCTCATCTGCGCGCCATGGGTCTCGACGAGCGCGATTGGAGCCGTCCCCTCGTCGGGATCGCGACGACGTGGACGGGGACGATGCCGTGCAACCTCGGCCAGCGCGAGCTCGCAGCGCACGTCGCGGCCGGGGTGCGCGCTGCGGGCGGAACGCCGCTCGAGTTCAACACGATCGCCATCTCGGACAACCTGACTCAGGGCACAGTCGGGATGCGCGCGTCGCTCGTCAGCCGCGAGGTGATCGCAGACTCGGTGGAGCTCGTCGGACGCGCCCAGCCCTTCGACGGCCTGATCTGCCTGGGCGGCTGCGACAAGACCGTCCCGGGTCTCGCGATGGCGATGGTCCGGCTCGACGTTCCCGGCTTGATCCTGTACTCGGGCGCGATGGCCCCGGGGAGCCACCGCGGTGCCCAGGTGACGATCCAGGACGTCTGGGAGGGAGTCGGCGCGCACGAGGGCGGGCTGATCACGGACGACGAGCTGCTCGCGCTCGAGCGCGACGCCTGTCCCGGCTACGGCGCCTGCACCGGGCACTTCACGGCCAACACGATGGCAGTCGCGATCGACTTCCTCGGGCTCGGCCCGATCGGCCTCGGCAGCGTTCCGGCGGCCGATCCGGCCAAGGCCGAGGCAGGGCGAGGCCGCAGGGCGGCTCGTCCTCGACGTGATCGAGCGCGACGTCAGGCCGTCCTCGCTCGTGACGAGGGCGGGGCTCGAGAACGCGATCGTCGGCGTCACCGGAACCGGCGGCTCGACGAACGCGTGCTGCACCTGCTGGCGATCGCGAACGAAGCCGGCGTCGCGCTCGAGCTCGAAGACTTCGATCGCCTCTCGGCCTCGACGCCGGTCGTGACGAGCCTGACCCCGGGCGGGCGTTTCGTCGCGGGCGACATGCACCACGCCGGAGGCACCGCAGCGGTGATCAAGCAGCTGCTCCCGCACCTGCACGGCGACGCTCCCACGGTCGACGGCCGGACGATCGCCGAGCACGCCGCCGGCGCGCGGGATCCGGACGGCGAGGTGATCGCGGCGGCAGGACAGCCGTTCAAGCCGGGCGGCGCGCTCCGCGTGCTTCGCGGCAATCTCGCTCCGGACGGCGCCGTGGTGAAGCTCGCGGGGCACGAGCGGACGACGCATCGCGGGCCGGCGCGGGTCTTCGGCTCGGAGGCGGCATGTCTGGACAGCCGTCTACGGGGGCGTGGTTCAGCCGGGCGAGGTCGTCGTCGTTCGCAACGAGGGGCCGGCCGGGGCGCCCGGAATGCCGGAGATGCTGTCGATCACCTCGGCGATCGTCGGGCGCGAGCTTGGGCGACTCCGTCGTGCTCGTCACCGACGGCCGCTTCAGCGGCGCGACGCGGGGCGTGATGGTCGGCCACGTCGCCCCGGAGGCGGTGCGTGGAGGCCCGATCGCGTTCGTGCGCGACGGGGACGTGATCTCGATCGACGTCGACGCGCGGACGCTGCGAGGTCGAGGTGGACGAGGCCGAGCTCGAGCAGCGCAGAGTGGGGTGGGTCGCCGCCCGAGCCGCGCGTGCTCGCACGGCGTCCTCGCGAAGTACGCGCGCAGCGTCTCCTCGGCCGCACGCGGAGCGGTGACGGAATGAGCGGTCGCCTCGACGGCAAGGTCGCGCTCGTCACCGGCGCTGGGAGCGGGATCGGCCGCGCGCTCGCGGTCGGGCTCGCCGCCGAGGGTGCGCTCGTGCACCTCAACGACCTCGAGGATCCGGCGGACGTCCTCGCCGAGCTTCCCGAGAGCAGCCGCGGTCTCGCGCTGCCCTTCGATGTCGCGAGCCCCGCTCAGATCGCCGAGCAACCTCCGCGAGCCTCGAGCGGCTGGACGTCCTCGTCAACTGCGCCGGCATCCCCGGCTGGATGAATCTCGACGACCCCAGCGGAGATACCTGGGAGGAGATCTGGGATCGCGTCATCGACACGAACCTGAAAGGGACGTTCTTCTGCTCCGTCGAGGCGGCACGGCTGATGCGCGCGGGCGGGCGGCGGCTCGATCGTCAACGTGTCGTCGGTCGTCGCGGCCCGGGGCCTGCGCAACCTCGCCGCCTACGCAGCGAGCAAGGGCGGAATCAACGCGCTCACGATCCAGCTGGCCGTGGAGCTCGCGCCCGACCAGATCCGGGTCAACGCCTTCGCGCCCGGAGCGACGAACGTGCAGCGCAACCTCGACGACGACCCGTCGTACCGCGAGACGTGGGCTCCGTTGATCCCGCTCGGCCGGATCGCAGAGCCGGAGGACATGGTCGGCCCGACGGTGTTCCTCGCCTCCGAGGAGTCCTCACACGTCACCGGGCCAGCTGTTCTACGTCGACGGCGGCTGGACCGCGGTGGGCAAGGTTCCCGAGGGATACGTCGACCTCGCGGAACGCCAGCAGCAACGCGAGCATTGATTTCGCCACTCCCGCTGCGGCGGAACCGGGACTTCGTGCTGCTGCTGACCGGGCGGCTGCTCTCGACCCTCGGCTCGCAGGTGACGGCGATCGCGTACCCGCTGCTCGTGCTCGCGGTCACGCACTCGCCGGCACAGGCCGGGTTCGTCGGCTTCGCCGGGCTCCTCCCGTACGCCGTCTTCGCCCTGCCCGCAGGCGTGGCGGCCGACCGCTGGAACCGCAAGCGGCTGATGATCGCGGCCGACGGGGTCCGTGCGGTCGCGATTGCCACCCTCGCCGCGACGATCCTCCTCGACCGGGTGTCGTTCTGGCAGATCGCGGTCGTCGCGTTCATCGAGGGCACGGGATCCCTCTTCTTCAACACCGCTCACGCCGGCGCGCTCCGCGCCATCGTTCCCCGGCAGCAGCTGCCCGCAGCCGTGGGGGTCACCCGGGCGAGAGGGGCGGTGGTGATGCTCGCCGGGCCGCCGCTCGGAGGCGCGCTCTTCACACTCGGCCGTGCCGTCCCGTTCCTCTTCGACGCCGTCTCCTACGCGTTCTCGTTCCTCTCGCTCGCGCTGATGCGGACGCCGTTCCAGGAGGAACGTGAGATCGACCTCACCCGCCTGCGGACGCAGGTCGCGGAGGGGTTCCGCTTTCTCTGGAGCCGGCCGTTCCTGCGCACCTGCGCGTTCCTCTACGGCCTCGGCAACTTCACGATCCCGGGCGTCCTCCTCGTGCTGGTCGTCTCCGCCCAGCGCGACGGGCTTTCGAGCACCGGCATCGGAGTGCTGGTCGCCGCGTTCGGCGCGGCCATCCTGGTCGGCTCGCTGGCGTCACCGCTCTTCCGCCGCACGCTCTCCGTGCGGGCGATCCTCCTGCTCGAGCTCTGGGCGGGACTCGGGATCGTCGCCTTCCTCGTCTGGCCGAACGTCTACGTGCTCGCGGTCGCGATGGTCGTGCAGGGAATCACGCTGCCGGTGACGGACTCGGTCGTCGAGGGCTATCGCCTGGCCGTGACACCGGACCGGTTGCTCGGCCGCGTCGAGAGTGCCAGGAGCATCGATCTCGCTGCTCGCGGCCCCGCTCGGGCCGCTCGTCGCCGGCGTCCTGCTCGCCTCCACGTCCGCCCGCGTCACCGTCGCTTTCTTCGCCGTCTTCACTCTGGCGCTCGCGCTCTGGGGCACGCTGAGCCCCGCGATCCGCGCGGCACCGAGCCTCGACGAGCTCGGCGCCATCCCCGCGGACTAGACCGGGATGGTCAGACTCTCGATGTCCTTGGGGTAGGAGGTGAGGATGTCGATCCCATCCGGGGTGACGACGACCGTGTCGGAGTGGCGGAAGCCGCCGATCTCGCTCGAGTACAGGCCGGGCTCGATCGTGAACACCATCCCGGGCTCGACCTCCGTGTGATCGCCGACGTCGAGGAACGGCGCCTCGTGGTTTCGCAGTCCGATCGCGTGACCCACGTGCTGCCGCCAGTACGGCAGGAGGTCGTTGGCTTCGAAGTAGCCCAGGACCGCGTTGTCGACGTCGGCGCACGTGACGCCGGGCCGCAGCGCGTCGAACGCCACCTGCTGAGCGGCGACCGTGTGGTCGAACAGGCGGCGCATCTCGTCGGTCGGCGTGCCGATGATCATCGCGCGCTCGAGCTCGGCGTTGTAGCCCCAGATCGGGGCGCTGGTCTCGGTGACGAGCACGTCGCCGGCCTGGAATTCGATGTTGTGCGCGACGGCGTGCGCCCACGAGCTCCTGAGCCCGATCTGGCCGCGGTATCCCGCCGACACGCCGTCGGACGAGGCCTGCTGGCCGCCGTAGGCCGTGCCCAGCGCCTCGAGCATCGCGAGCGTCGCTTCCTGGCCGGCGCGGAGGCTGGCCTCGGCTTCGGTCGCCCCGGGCCGCGAGTACTGCTGCAGGAGCCGGTGGGCGTGCTCGCACCATCTCGCGCTCTCGCGGATCAGGCCGACTTCTGCCTCGCTCTTGTGCACCATCAAGCTCTCGATGAACGGCGCGAGCGGCAGGACCGGCTGCCCGGTGACCTCGCTCAGCGCCGGCCCCTCGTAGCCGAGGATGCCCGGGTAGCCGTTCTGGTCGGCACCAGCGCCGCCCGTGATCCCCATGTCCGCCAGCACGCGCGCCAGGATCAGCATCGGATGCTCGGTGCCCGGGTACTCCGGGTAGGACTCGACTCGCTCGAACTCGGTCTCGGCGAGAACGCGCTCGACTTCGAACTCGGGGACGAAGACGGCCATCTCGCCGGACGTGTTTCCGATGAAGGCGACCGGGCGCTCGGTCGCGAGAAAGCCGAAGCTCGTGAAGTACTGGACGTAGCTCTCGTCGAAGAGCACGTAGCCCGTCAGCGAGTGGCTACGAACGTGCTGGAGGAGCGTCTCGCGTCTCGCTGCCAGCTCTGCCGCTGGGATTCCGGTTGTCTGCATGGCGGCAGCGTCTCATTTTCGTCACGCCTGGTGGCGGAGGATCCAATCGCCGAGCGTCGTGTCGTACGCAGGGTGCAGGGCGGGCGGCTCGCCGCTCTGCAGCCGATGGTCGGCCCCGGGAAACGTCTCGATCTCCAACTCACCTGGACGGCCCGCGCGCGCAGCACGGAGGACGGCGATGCTCTCCTCCACCGGCGTGACGAGGTCGTTCCCCCCGAAGAGCGCGAGGAGTGGACAGGTGAGCCGTTCGAGCGCCGGGCGCGGATCGTGGTCGAGCCAGCGGCGGACGAGCTCGAGCTCCGCGTCGTCTCCCGGCCCGTGACCGTCGTCGCCCGCGGCCGCCTGAACGGTCTCGAAGTCGGCTCCGGCGCGCACCAGCGCGATCAGAGCGTCCTGCGTCGCCAGCGCGCCGGCCACCGCATCGGCAGGAGCGCCGGCAGCGACCATGTGCGCTTCGGTCGCGAAGCGTTCCTGGCGCGCCATCGTGACGCCTGGGCCCGAGTTCGTGACCACGAACGCCACGGACGGGTCGGCGGCGGCCACCTCGAGCACCACCCAGCCGCCCTGGCTGTGGCCGAAGAGCCCCAGTCGTGCCGCGTCGACTCCCGGCGTTCCGCGCACGCAGGCCAGTTGCGCGGCGACGTCGGCTGCTTGCTCGGCAGGGCCGGTGTCACGCCAGTCGCCCGTCGACTCGCCGACTCCCCGTTTGTCGAACGACGCTGCGGCGATGCCGCGGTCGAGCAGGCCAGCCCGGATCGCCGGGAAGTAGACGTCGTTGTCGCGGTCCGACGGTCCCGACCCGGGGACCATGAGCACGGTGGCGTGGGGCTCGCCGTCCGGGCGGTGGAGCGTCCCGGCGAGTACGAGCTCACCATTTGTTGCTCGCAGCTCCAGGGCGGACGGCATCCGGTGGAGCGTATCCGCGGCGCCCGGCGCGCCTATGATTCATGCAGGCGATGGGGCTCGCCTTCGACCGCCAATCGGCTGATGGCTCCTACGAACCGAAGGAGTCACCATGCCGATCATCTTTGGCGTTGCGCTGGGCGGTGCGGTTGGAGCGTCGGGCCGGTACGCGGTCGATCGCTACATCGAGGCTCGCAGCGACGCGATCTTCCCCTGGGCGACGTTCGTCGTGAACCTGACCGGATGCCTGCTCATCGGCCTCATCGCCGCTGCGCTCGTCGACCGTCATCACCTGCCCGCGTGGGTGCGGATCGGCCTCGTCGTCGGCGTCGTCGGCGGCTACACGACGTTCTCGACCTTCGCGCAGGAGTCGCTCGACCTGGTGGACGCTCGCCACTTCGCAACCGCTCTTGCCTACACGACGGCAAGCGTGGTCGCCGGGATGGCGGCGGTCTACGTCGGCTCCTGGCTGGGTCGTTCGATCTAGTCCGCCTGGACGGCAGGGAATCGGTACCGGGGCGTCTGCGTTTGCCCGTGGTGCAAACTCGACCCGATGCGTCGTCCTGAGGAGCAGGCATAGCGGAGATCGAAGAAGCAGGGCTGCCGACACCGGCTTCGATCGTGCGGATCTATCTGACCCTCCTGCTCGGCAACACGCTGGCGGCGTCGTTCATCTGGGGAATCAACACGATCTTCCTCCTCGACGCCGGGCTCTCGAACCTGGAGGCGTTCGCGGCCAACGCCTTCTTCACCGTCGGCATGGTCCTCTTCGAGGTGCCGACCGGAATCGTCGCCGACACCATCGGCCGCCGTGTGTCCTACCTGCTCGGCACGGTGACGTTGGCAGCCACCACCCTGCTGTACGTCCTGCTGTGGCAGATCGAAGGGCCGTTCTGGGCGTGGGCCGTGGTCTCGATCCTGCTCGGGCTGGGGTTCACGTTCTTCTCGGGAGCGGTCGAGGCGTGGCTGGTGGATGCCCTTCACGCCACCCACTTCGAGGGCAACCTGGAGTCCGTCTTCGGCCGAGGGCAGGTCGTCGCCGGGGTGGCGATGCTGACGGGGTCGGTGGCCGGCGGCTATATCGCCCAGGTCACGAGTCTCGGTGTCCCGTTCGTCCTCCGAGCGGTGGTGCTCGGCGTGATGTTCGTGCTCGCGTTCCTGCTGATGAAGGACGTCGGCTTCACGCCGATGGAGAGGATCGGGGTCAGAAAGGGCGTGCAGCGGATTGCGGGCGCCTCGATCGAGTACGGCTGGCGCGTGCCGGCGGTGAAGTGGATCATGCTCGCGTCGCCGTTCACGGCGGGCGTCGGCTTCTACGCGTTCTATGCCCTGCAGCCGTACCTCCTGGAGTTGTGGGGCGACTCGACGGCCTACGGCATCGCCGGCCTCGTGGCGGCGATCGTGGCCGGCGCCCAGATCGTCGGCGGCATCGCAGCTCCTGTGATCCGCAGGATGTTCCATCGCCGGACTTCCGCGCTCCTGATCACTGCGTTCTTGAGCGCCGTGACCCTCGTGCTGATCGGCGTGTTCGAGCAGTTCTGGGCCGCGGTCGCTCTGATCGTGGTCTGGGGATTGCTGTTCGCGGCCACGATGCCAATCCGACAGGCGTACCTGAACGGGCTGATCCCGTCCCAGCAGCGCGCGACGATCCTCTCCTTCGACTCCATGCTGGGCTCGAGCGGCGGTGTGGTCATCCAGCCGGTACTCGGACGTTCTGCGGACGTCTGGGGATACCCGGGCTCGTACATTCTCGGCGGGCTGATCTCCGCGCTGGCGCTGCCGTTCATCCTTCTGTCGCGCCGCCAGAACGCGCCGGCCGACACCGCGGGCGGAGATGCCGAGGCGCCGCTCGCGGCGCTCGAGGCCTGACCGGGGTCGCTACCGCACCCCGGCGAGAGCCCGGCTTGCGTGGCCCGCGCCCTTGCTCAGCACGTACGGGCGACCGTCCAGCTCGAGGGCGATCGACTCGACGCCGAATTCGCTCAGCCAGCCGTCGAGCCGGCGGAGCACCGCCGCGCTGCTCGAGCCGTTCGTGCTCGGGATCTCGAGCACGGGTCCTTCGCTGTCCGGAACCATCTCTACTTCGCAATGGCCCCGCAGCGCCTGGTAGAGGTGCCACAGTTGGTCGTTGTTGTTCAGCCGGACTCGAATCACGGGCAGGTCCTTCCCCTCGACGACCAGAAGGTCACAGTACTCGCTCCTTCGGCCGACCGTGTTCTCGCTTGACAAGCGGCCTCGGTTGTGAAGAAGCTCGCACCGGATTTGTGTTCCGGTGTCTTGCGGCGGCGCCTCCAGGTCTGAAAGAGAGGATGGCTCTGTATGACCGCGCAACCGCTCGAGGCCAAGCCGCCGCCTCCCATTGACGAATCGCACTCCTCGCGCACCTCGCGCAGTGCGGCCGGTTGGGTCGATTGCGCGGCCTCGGCGTCGGTGAAGGATCTCTACCGCGAGGGGTACACGCCACGATCGCTCAGGTGGATTAGCCCGAAGCCGCTGTGGGAGGCCCGTAACGATCGAATCGTGCGCCTGCTCGGCGATCCCACCAACAACGAGCGCACTCGCTGGGTGGCTGCGATGCGCGCGAAGGGAGACATCGACCCGGATCTGATCGTCCGCCGCTACGCGGACGCGAAGGAGCTGTCCTTCATGATCCTTGGCGACCCTGGCGAGGGAGACGACTCGCAGTATCACGTCCTGCGTCCCCTCTACGCCACCGCCGGAGGGACGGCATTCACCTACGTCGTCAGCGATGTCATCTACCCCGCGGGCGACGTCAACGAGTACGAGGACAAGTTCTTCTGGCCCTACCGCAGCCTCCCAGGCCCGATCTACGCCATACCCGGGAACCACGACTGGTACGACGGGCTGCACGGCTTCATGACGCACTTCTGCGCCGCCGACCCGGACAAGCGGCCGAAGGCGAGCAAGGGACGCGTCTTCGGGCGCATCCTCCGGAAGGCGCTTTGGCGCGAGCCCAACCCGATGGAGCAAGATCTCCTCGAGCGCGTCGGGCCCATGCGGCAGGAGCGGTCCGACCAGCCCGGCCCGTACTTTGCGATGGAGGTCGGCCCGATCCTGCTCGTCGGAATCGACCCGGGGATTCTCGGAACGATCGATGCGGAGCAGGGCGAGTGGCTGAAGCGCATCTCGCAGCACGAGAAGCCCAAGATCCTGCTGACGGGGAAACCGCTGATCGTCGACGCGAAGACGAATGACCTCGAGATCGACGGCGGCGGCGGGGTGCGGGAAATCATCGACAAAGCCGAGCACCGCTACATCGCGGTGATCGGCGGCGACATCCACAACTACCAGCGCTATCCGATCGCGATGCCGGGCGGACAGACGATCCAGCACATCGTCAGCGGCGCGGCGGGGGCGTACACGAAGGCCACGCACAAGATCCCCAAGGTCAAGCTCGAGGAGGTGGGCTGCACCGAGGCGGAGTTCCGCTGCTACCCGCGCCGGGGCGACTCGCTCGCCGCCTATTCGCGTCTGTACGACCGGTTCCTACCGATCATCGGAAAGAAGGGCTACATGGTCGTCCCGTACTCGCAGGCGCCGGCGATCATGAGACGGCTGCTGGAAGGCGAGGTCGAGCCTTCGCGCTCGGAGGACGCCCAGGAAGAGATCACGCAGCAGGCGTGGAAGGCGGCGAAGCGGATCACGAAGCTCCCGGGGCACGGTGGCCCCTTCCATGAGAGCTTCTCCGAGATCCTGGACTGGAACGACCCGCCGCCGCCATTGTTCAAGAGCTTCCTCCGGGTCGAAGTCAAGGCGGGTGAGCTCGAGATCCGCTGCTACGCAGCGACCGGCTGTGCGGAGCATTCGGAGAATCCGCCGCTCGAAGACCGGCTCCGGGCCACCGAGCAGAAGGACGGCACCTGGAAGTGGGAGGTGCTGCTTGACTAGCGCGATCTTCCAGCCGCTGAAGTTCCGTAATCTGGAGGTCAAGAACCGCGTCTTCCGCTCGAGCATCTCGGGCCGCTTCGACAACTACGACGGCTCGGGCACCGACGTCCGTCACCGCTGGGACATGAAGTTCGCGCGCGGCGGTGTCGGGGCGATCATCTCCTCGAACACGCCGGTCCACCCGCGCGGGCTGATCGTCCCGAACTACGCGCACCTCGACGCGGACGACAAGATCCCGTTCTGGCGCGAGCTCGGCAAGGGAGCGCGCGAATACGGCTGCAAGTATCTGGCCCAGATCGCGTACTCCGGCCGCCAGCGCGACATCCCGGGCATCACCTACGCGAAGGGCCTCAGCTCGACCGACAAGTCGGAGCCCATTCACGGACTGCCGTGCGAGCGGGCGACGATTCCTCAGATCCGGGAGATCGTCGAGTGCTTCGCGCAGGCGGCGCGGCGCGCGCGCGAGGCCGAGCTCGACGGGATCGAGATTCACGGGTGCAACGGCTACCTGATCACGCAGTTCCTGTCGCCGGCGATCAACGACCGCGAGGACGAGTACGGCGGCTCGCTGGAGAATCGCGCGCGGCTACCGCTCGAGATCATGCAGGCCATCCGGCGCGAGGTCGGTGACGACTACCACGTCCAGTTCAAGATCACCGCCGTCGACCACCACGACGCTCTCTTCCCCTGGTGGGGCAAGGGGACGACGATCGAGGACTCGATCCAGGTCTGCCGGTGGCTCGAGGAAGCGGGCGTGGACGGATTCCACGTCTCGTCCGGGAGCTCGTTCCCGCACCCGCGCAACCCGGCCGGCGCCTTCCCGCTCGCCGACACGATCCGCTCCTACGACACGATGCTCTCGAGCGGCGAGAAGACGTTCCGGAACTACCTCATGTTCCGCACGCCGCCGGTGAACAAGGTGTTCAAGTGGGCCTGGGAGCGGTCGGCGAAGAGCGACGGGATCGAGGGGATCAACCTCGGCGAGGCGCGCCGCGTGAAGGCAGTCCGTGAGCGTCCCGGTGATCTGCGCCGGCGGCTTCCAGACCCAGTCGACGATCGCCGCCGCGATCGAGGACGGCCTCGTCGACGGAGTCTCGATGGGCCGGCCGCTGATCGCCAATCCAGACCTCGTGAACCTGTTCGAGGCCGGGCACGACCGGGCGCCGCGCCCGTGCACGTACTGCAACAAGTGCCTGATCAACTTCATCGAGAACCCACTCGGGTGCTACGAGCAGAGCCGCTTCGACTCGCGCGAGGAGATGATTCGGCAGATCCTCTCGGTGTACGAGAGTGAGCCGCAGGCCGCCGAGGTCGTGTGAGCGTCATCCTCGAGCCGCTGCAGCTCGGCCCGCTGACGCTCAAGAACCGCGTTCTTCGCTCCAGCCTCGGCGGCCGCTGGGACAACTACGACGGCTCGGGGACCGACGTGCGGATCAGCTGGGACGTCAAGTTCGCGCGCGGCGGCATCGCCGCGATCATCTCCTCGAACGCCCCTGTCCACCGACGCGGCCGACTCGTTCCCGGCTTCGCGCTGATCGACCGGGACGACCGGATCCCGTTCTTTCGCGAGCTCGGTAAGCGGGTGCACGAGCATGACTGCAAGTACATCGTCCAGCTGAACCATGCGGGCCGGCACCGCGACATCGGCGACCTCGAGTTTCCGAAGGGCGTCAGCTCGACGAGCAAGTCCGAGCCCGTTCACGGATTCCCGTGCGAGCGTCTGAGCGTCGCCGGGATCCGCGAGCTCGTTGACGCCTTCGCCCAGGGAGCCCGGCGCGCACGCGAGGCGGGGCTCGACGGCGTCGAGATCGCCGCCGGGAACGGCGTGCTCGTGACCCAGTTCCTCTCCGACGCGATCAACGACCGCGAGGACGAGTACGGCGGGTCGCTCGAGAACCGCGCCCGCTTCCTGCTCGAGATCGTCAGGGCGATTCGCGCAGAGGTCGGGTCCGACTTCTACGTCGGCGTCAAGATCAGCATCGAGGAGCGAATGAACGAGGTCTTCCCGTGGCTTCGCCGGGGCAACGGGGTCGAGGACTCCGTTCAGATCTGCAAGTGGCTCGAAGAGGCGGGCGTGAACGCGATTCACATCACCGCAGGCGCAGCGTTTCCCCATCCGCGCAACCCGCCCGGGTCGATGCCGGTGAAGGATTTCGTGAACACCTACGACACCGCTCTCTCGAGCGGCAGCCACACGCTCCGGAACTACGTCGTGTTCAGGACGTGGCCGTTCAGCCGGCTCTTCCAGTGGCAGTGGGAGCGGCCGACGCGCCGACTCGGGGTCGAGGGCATCAATCTCCCCGAGGCGCGCGCCGTCAAGGCCGCGGTCGGGATCCCCGTTCTCTGCGGCGGCGGCTTCCAGACGGCATCCGTGATCGAGCAGGCGATCGAGAGTGGAGCCTGCGACGCCGTCACCGTGGCCCGCTCGCTGCTCGCCAACCCCGACCTCGTCCACCTCTTCGAGCAGGGACACGACCGGCCCCCGAAGCCCTGCACGTACTGCAACAAGTGCCTCGCGAACTTCCTCGAGAATCCGCTCGGCTGCTACGACGAGACCCGCTTCGATTCGCGTGAGGAGATGATCGCCCAGGTCCTCGCGATCTACCGGGCGCGCGAGGCGTCTCCCGCATGAGCCTCGAGGAGCTCTTCACACCGCTCGAGTTCCGGAACCTGACGCTCCGGAACCGGGTCCTGCGCTCGAACATCTCCGGCCGCTTCGACCACTACGACGGCACGGGCACGCAGACCCGCATCAACTGGGAGCTGAAGTTCGCCCGTGGCGGGGTGGGGGCGATCGTCTCCTCCTGGTGCGGCGTCCACCGGCGCGGGTTCATCGTTCCGGGGTACGCATCGATCGAGTCCGACGAGCGAATCCCGTTCTGGCGCGAGCTCGGTCGCCGCGTGCACGAGCACGGCTGCCCGTACATCCTCCAGCTCGCGTTCGGCGGCCGCCAGCGCGACATCAACGGTGTCGAGTTCGAGCGCGGCTGGAGCTCGACCGACAAGCCCGACCCGCTGCACGGGTTCCAGTGCGAGCGGATGACGAAGGCCGCAGATCGAGGAGGTGACCGAGGCGTTCGCCGAGGGGGCGCGCCGGGCGAAGGAGGCCGGCCTGGACGGCGTCGAGATCCACGGCGCCAACGGCTACGTCTTCACGCAGTTCCTCTCCTCCGCGATCAACGACCGCGACGACGAGTACGGCGGCTCGCTCGAGAACCGTGCCCGCTTCCTGCTCGACACCGTGCGGGCGATCCGCGAGCGGGTCGGCGACGACTTCCACCTGCAGGTCAAGCTCAGCGCCACGGAATACGGCGAACGCGCTGATGCCGTGGGCGAAGAAGGGCAACACGATCGAGGACTCGGTCGAGGTTGCGCGCTGGGTCGAGCAGGCCGGGGCGGATGCAATCCACGTCTCGTCCGGGAACACGTTTCCGCATCCGGACAATCCCGCCGGCGCCTTCTCGGCCAAGGACGTGGTCGCCACGTACGACGTGATGCTCTCGAGCGGGATCCACACCTTCCGCAACTACCTGCTCTTCCGCACCTGGCCGTTCTCGCGCATCCTCGAGCGACGCGCGGGTCGGAGCGCGGACGAGATCGAGGGGGCGAACCTCAGCGACGCGGCGGCGATCAAGCGCGCCGTGTCGATCCCCGTTCTCTGCACCGGCGGCTTCCAGCGCGGCTCGACGATCGCCGAGGCGATCCGGCGCGGCGACTGCGACGCGGTCACGATCGCCCGCGCTCTGATCGCGACACCCGATCTGGTGCGCCACTTCGAGGCGGGCCGCGACGAGCCGCCGAACCCGTGCTCGTACTGCAACAAGTGCCTGTACGCCGTGCTCGAGAGCCCACTCGGCTGCTACGACGAGCGCCGTTACGCGTCGCACGAGGCGATGCTCGCCGAGATCCTCTCGGTGTATCACGACGAGCCGGCGGCGATCGCGTCGTGAGCGGTTCCGCGACGAGGTACGGCAAGGCCGAGTTCCTGCCACGCGACGAGCGCGAGGGAACTGCGCTCTGCCTCTCCGGGGGCGGCTACCGCGCCGCGCTCTTCCATCTGGGAGCGCTGCGCCGCCTGAACGAGCTCGGGGTCCTCGCGCAGGTGGACACCTTCACGTCGGTCTCCGGCGGGAGCATCTTCGCCGCCCAGCTTGCGACGCACCTGAGCCGCGATCCGGACGCGTGGCCCGCCGACGGCGGCGCCGTCTCGGGCTGGGAGGAGGGCGTCGCCCGGCCGATGCGGGACTTCACCCGGCGCAACATCCGAACCGGGCCGGCGCTTCGCGGCTTCCACCCACTGCGTCTCTTCGACCAGAACGCGGCGACCGACGCTCTCGCGGCCAGGTACGCCGAAGGGCCTGCACCGGGACGGCTGGACGAGCTGCCTGCCCGGCCGCGCTTCGTCATCTGCGCCTCGGACATGCGCTTTCGCGAGCAGTGGGTCTTCGACTCGGCCGGCAAGATCGGTTCCGCGTCGGCCGGCACGTTCTCACCCACGGCCGAGTGGACGCTCGCTCGTGCCGTGGCGGCTTCTTCATGCGTCCCCGGCCCGTTTCGGGCGATGCGGGTCCGCGACGGCGTCGACCGGCTGCGCGGCGGGACCTACGCCGGCCCGAATCGTGCGCGGCTGGTCAACTCGATCGACCTTGCGGACGGTGGTGTCTACGACAACCTCGGGATCGAACCGGTCTGGCGCGACCACAAGGTGGTACTCGTCTCCGACGCGGCGCCCTCGCTTTCCGTGGATCCGCCGTTGCGTCCGGTCTGGAGCGCGCTGCGCTACGCGGTGACCCTGCTCGAGCAGGCGACCGAGGTGCGCAAGCGCTGGCTGCTCGCCAACTTCATCCGCGGCGACATGACGGGTGCCTACTGGAGCGTCGCCAGCAAGCCGTCGCACTTCGAGCTCGCTCCTGCTCTGCCCGGCTACTCGGACGACTTCGTGGAGCGGTTCATCTCACAGGTGCGGATCGACCTCGACGTCTTCTCGGACGGCGAGATCGCCGTGCTCGAGAACCACGGCTACCTGATCGCCGAGACCGCGATCCGCAAACACGCACCCGAGCTCGCGACGAAGCCGCCGCCGCTCGCGATCCCGCATCCGGAGTGGATGGACGAGGAGCGAGCGGCATTGGCGCTCGCGGACAGCTCCAGGACGCGATTCTTCTCCCGTCGACTTCGAATCTAGGAGGTACTCGCCAGTGTCCGCCACGTCTTTGGAGAACCCGCGCAGCCACCGGCTTGCGTCGCCGTTCGAGAATCTCGGCTCGCACTACGACGCGGTCGTGGTCGGCTCGGGCTACGGCGCCTCGATTGCAGCCTCCCGGCTCGCTCGGGCCGGGCAGCGCGTCTGCGTGCTCGAGCGCGGGCGGGAGTTCCAGCCCGGCGAGTATCCGGACACGACCGCCGAGGCGGCGGCGCAGTTCCAGCTGGACAGCGAGCACGGGCACATCGGCTCGAAGACCGGCCTCTACGACTTCCACGCGAACCAGGAGATCGGCGTGTTCATCGGCTGCGGACTCGGCGGCACCTCGCTCGTCAATGCGGGCGTCGTCCTCCCGGCCGAGCCGCGCGTGCTCGCCGATCCCGTCTGGCCGCAGGTTCTTCGCGACGATGCCGACGGCATGCGGGACGGCTACGCGCGGGCGGCCGAGATGCTCAAGCCCGCCTCGTATCCCGACGACTTCCCGCAGCTCGAGAAGCTCGTGGCCCTCGAGGCGGCGGGCGACAGCCTCGGGGAGCGGTTCTACCGGCCCCCGATCAACGTCAATTACAAGCCGGACGGCATCAACCACGTCGGCGTCTACCAGCAGGCCTGCAGGCTGTGCGGCGACTGCGTCAGCGGCTGCAACTACGCCGCGAAGAACACGCTGATCATGAACTACCTCCCCGACGCCCGGAATCACGGCGCGGAGATCTACACGCGGATCAAGGTGCGCCACGTGGAGCGGCGTGACGGACGCTGGCTCGTGCACTTCGAGCCGGTGGACGTCGGACGCGACGCCTTCGATGCGCCTGAGATGTTCGTCGGCGCCGACCTCGTGGTGATCGGGGCAGGCGCGCTCGGCTCGACGGAGCTCCTGCTGCGCTCGCGCGAGAAGGGCTTGCCCCTGTCGGACAAGCTCGGCACCCGCTTCAGCGGCAACGGCGACTTCCTCGCCTTTGGCTACAACACCGACACTCCCGTCAACGGGATCGGTTTCGGCGACCACGACGTGGGCGAGCTGCCGGTCGTCGGTCCGTGCATCACCGGGATCGTCGACATCCGCGAGCAGGAGGAGCTGGGGAACGGGCTCGTGATCGAGGAGGGCGTGATCCCGGGTGCGATCTCCGTCGTGCTCTCGAAGCTCTTCGGGATCGCTGCGGGGATGCTCGGCAACGACACCGACGAGGGACTGGCCGACTTCTACCGGGAGCGCAAGCGCGAGCTCCAGTCGCTCCTCGGCGGCGCCTACCGCGGCTCCCTCCACAACACGATCACGTACCTCGTGATGACTCACGACGACTCGAACGGTCACGTCGTCCTGCAAGACGACCGTGCGCGCGTGAACTGGGCCGGCGTCGGCTCGCAGCCGATCTTCGCCCGGGTCAGCGGGCTGCTCGAGCGCGCGACGGCCGGCCTCGGCGGCACCTATCTGCGAAATCCGATCTGGACCAAGCTCTTCGGCCACGACCTCGTCACCGTCCATCCGCTCGGCGGCTGCCCGATGGGAGAGGACGCTGCCGGCGGCGTCGTCGACCACAAGGGCCGCGTCTTCGCCGGAACGGAAGGCGAGGAGGTCCACGACGGGCTCTACGTCCTGGACGGCTCGATCATCCCGCGCTCGCTCGGCGTCAATCCGCTCTTCACGATCTCCGCCGTGGCCGAGCGGGCCTGCGCGCTGATGGCACAGGACAAGGGCTGGAACCTGCCGTACGACCTCCCCTCACGCGCTCCGCAAGCGGCGCCCGCGCCCGCGGTCGGTGTGCGCTTCACCGAGACGATGCGCGGCTTCTTCTCGACCGCGGTGACGGACGACTTCGAGCGCGCCGACGAGCAGGCCCGGAAGGACGACTCGACCTTCGTCTTCACTCTCACAGTCATCGCCGACGACCTGGACGTGCTGATCGGGGACGCGTCGCATGCGGCAAAGCTGATCGGGACGGTCGAGGCGCCCGCGCTCTCGAAGCATCCGCTCACCGTCACCGACGGCGAGTTCAACCTCTTCGTCGCCGACCCGACCGACGTCGGGACGCGCCGGATGCGGTACCGGATGCGGCTCTCGTCCGCCGAGGGGAAGACGTACTTCTTCGACGGCTACAAGCTGATCCACGACGATCCCGGCATCGATCAGTGGGTGGACACGACGACGCTCTACATCACGGTCTACGAGGGCGAGAGCGATGCCGGCGACCCGATCGGCAAGGGCATCCTTCGCATCCGGCCGATGGACTTCATGCGCCAGATGACGACCATGCAGATCACGAATGCGCCGAACGCGAAGGCGCGTCTCGCGGCGACGGGCCGCTACGCCGCGTACTTCACCGGCTCGCTCAAAGACGTCTACGGGCTGATGTAGCGCGCTTGCGTTCGAGGTGCGTCGGCTGGACCGTGGACGGCCCGCGCTACGGCGGCGGCGTCGGCGCGTACGAGATGAGGGGTGTGTCCTCGGCGGTCAGCAGCTCGAGCGATTGTCCTGACACCCGGAAGCTCACCGCCGTGGGAAGCGCGGCAAGATATGCCGCTTCCTGCTTCATGACCCCCTCGGGTACCGCGCATGCCTTTCTTGTCGCGGCGGGGTCGGTGATCTCGATTTCACCCCTGTTCGTCGTGTACGCCGCGGTGTAGGTGTTGCAGCCGGCCGAACCCGAGAGCGTGCCGTCCTCGTCGAACGAGGCGGTGATCTCGGTCGCGGCGATCGGGCTCACGATTGCGTCGCCCTGCCGGATCCCGGTCACCTGCCACGAGCCTGCGGGCGTTCCGACGCGGTAGCCGAGCACGTCGTTGTCGTCGCCGTCGAGGAGGGTGAGCTCATCGTTCTCCGATCGCCACGCCTTCACCTGCCCGAGCGCAGCGACGTATTCGCGCTCGACCGTGTCCGCCGGTGGTGCGCACGCCATCCTCGTCGACGCGATCTGACCGATCTCGAGCGAGCCGCCGTCCAGCGTGTAGGGGGCCGTGAACCGGTTGCAACCCGTCGACCCGGTGACGCTCCCGTCCATGAATGTCGCGCTGGGCGCCACCTCCTCCCACCCCTCGACGTCCACGCCGGACGCCAGCACCCATGGCACATCCTGAAGCGACTCCGGGGTTGGGGAGCCCGCCTCGTCCTCGCCGCACGCGGTGGCAGCTGCCAGGACGAGCAACACTGCGAGCGGTACGACAACGACCTTCATGTCGGAGACCCTAACCAGCTGGCGAGCTACGGACGTTTCGGGGGCTCGGGCCAGTCCTGGCCGAGCCCCAGCCCGATCACGCTCTCGAGTCCCTCGGGCTGAGTCTCCGGTGGGTGCTCGGAGCTCACGAACCAGCTCTCGAAGTGGTCGTCGAGGACGCCGGTGGAGCTCGGGAAGAAGGCGGTGAAGAGCGGCTTCGGCGCGATCCCGAGCGCGGCGAGGCGGCGTGCGTTGGGGTGGTCGCCGAGCTCGAGCGTGCCGGCCGCGCCCGGGCCCACTGCCAGGGCCGCCTTCCCGCGCATGTAGACGTAGGACTTCATCAGCAGGCCGCGGAACTGGCAGTAGTTGGCCGCCGCGATGCTGAGCGGCAGCCGGATCCGTTGCGGGCGGTCGATCGTGATCCGGAGGACGAAGGAGCCGTCCTTGTCGTACTGGCTGCTCACCGCGTCGTCGGTGACGACGAAGTCGAGACTCGCCTGGTGCTTCGGCATCCCCCAGATCCCCTTGCCGCCCTTGACGGAGATCTCGGTGCTGACCGGCAGGTCGAGGACGTACTGCCCGAACCCGAACGCACGGCGCAGCGGAAACGGGAGGAGAGGCGGGGCCGCCTTGGTGCCGCGCGTGCAGGCGATGCCGATGCTGAACTCGATGTACTTGCCGATGTCGGTCAGCTCGTAGTTGATGACCGTGATCAGCAGCACGGCGCGACGCCAGAGGCGCGCGGGGTAGAGCTCGTTCCCGGGCAGGAGCGCGGCGGCCTTCGCAGCGTCCATCTCGAACGCCGCCATCAGCGCGGAGGTGCGGTCCGAGTTGACGGGAAGCACGAACGGGATGCCGTCGACGAGGGCGTGCCGCCCGGACTGCTGCTTGATGCGTCGCGGGATCACGCGCTCAGCGCTCGAGCTCGTCCAGCATCCGCGGGAACACGTCCCGGCCCGCGTCCTTGCCGATGAAGACGTCGAGGTGTGCGTAGTCGGGGAGCACGTGCAAAGCGTGCTTGCCGGGAGCGTGCTCCTCGAAGAACCGGAACGTGCGCTGCTGGCTCACCGGCAGGAAGCACCTGTTCTGCGCGCCGGCAAAGAAGACGAAGCGCGCGTCGGTCTGGGGCGGCTGGGCGGCGAAGTCGCGGGGCAGCTCGTCGCGCTCGTCGACCGAGACGAGGTTCCCCTGGCGCACGCAGCGCGCCATCTGGCGGAAGAACGTCAGCGGCACGGCGGCGAACTCGCCCTTGATCCACTCGTGCGTCTCGTCGTTCAGGTTCTCGTGGCGCCAGAGCGTCGGCCAGCCCGTTCCGTACGTGAAGCTGGCCAGCCGGCAGACGTCGTTCCTGCACTCGCGATGGGTGAGCTTGACGAAGCCGAGCATCGCCTTGGCCTTGAGGTCGGGCGCGTTGTTCCCCCACTGCGGGTCGAGATAGCGGAAGAACGGCCTCACGAGCGGCAGGACTCGGCTGATCTTGAACTTGGAGACGGGCGGAATGACGGTGTGGAGCGAGACCGCATTCGCGACGATCGTGTCGACTTCGGGCACGAGCCCCGCGAGCGCGGACATCATGAAGCTCGTCGAGCCCTGGCAGTGGATGATCGCCTTCACCTTCTCGGCGCCGGTCTCCTCGACGACCTTTCGCACAGCCGCCGGGTGGTCGTGAATCGCCGCCTGGTCGAGGGTCCACTCGTTCGCGGGCACGTCGATGCTGGCGCGCCAGTTCTCGAGCCAGACGTCGTAGCCCCGTTCGAGCAGGGCGTCGACGACCGTCGTCTGGACCGGAGCGTTGAAGAGATTCGCCCGCACGCCGGCGCCGTGGACGAGCACGACCGGTCCCCGCGTGGCCGCTCGCTCCCCGCGGACGTGGACGAGGTTCAGGTCGAGCCCGTCACCTGCCTTGAAAGGGACGATGCGAGCTTCGTGACGTGCGTTGGCGTGGTACGGATCGGCGACGACCACGGAGCCAAGACTCGCATGAGGGTCGCCGACTTTCAACTGGTGCTCGTCTGATCGGGGAGGAGCGGCATCGACGGGCGCAACTCCCGGCCGAGCAGCACCGCCCGGGTGACCGCGGCCGAGCCGAATCGCTCGCGCACCTCGTCGACGGCCGCGTCGAGGTCGATCCCGCTCTGACGGTCGAACGGCAAGCCGAGCTGGACCGCGCGGTCGTCCTCGAGATTGGCGACCGCGATCCCGACGAGCGTGAGGCCACGCCGCTCGATCAGCGGCATCGCTCCCGCCAGGAGCCAGCGGACGGTGGCGAGGATCGTCTGCGTGTGGGAGGTCGCCCGCGGCAGCGTGTGTGACCGCGTCACGCGCGAGAAATCGTCGAATCGCAGCCGCAGGACGACGGTGCGGCCGACACGCCCGGCGGCCCGCATCCGGCGGGTGACGCGGTCGACGATCCCGATCAGGACGACGTCGACGGCGTCCCGGGTCCTCGGCGTGCGGCGTCCGAGTGCGTGCTGCGACCCGATCGAGCCCCGGCGGCGGCCGACCTCCACCGGCCGCGGATCGAGGTTGTGGGCGAGCGCGTGGAGGTGCCGCCCCGACGCGCGTCCGAGCATGAACACGAGCGCCTCCTTGGGGATCTCAGCGACCTGCCCCACGGTCCGGATCCCGCGCCCATGGAGCTTGCCGGCGGTGGCCGGTCCGACACCCCAGAGCCGCTCGACCGGGAGAGGGTGGAGAAAGGCCAGCTCGCCGTCGGGGGGCACGACCAGCAGCCCGTCGGGCTTGGCCACGCCGCTCGCCACCTTCGCGAGGAACTTCGTCCTCGCCACCCCGACCGTGATCGGCAGTCCGACGTGCTCGCCGACGTCGCTCCGCAGCTGGACCGCGATCTCGGCGGGTGTTCCTCGGATGTGCTCCAGCCCGCGGACGTCGAGAAAGGCCTCGTCGATCGACAGCCCTTCGACGAGCGGCGTCGTGTCCTCGAAGACCTCGAAGACCGCCTTGCTCGCCTCGGAATAGGCCGACATCCGCGGCCGGACGGAGATCACGTGCGGGCAGAGGCGGCGGGCCTGCCGCCCACCCATCGCCGTGCGGATGCCGTAGGCCCTGGCCTCGTAGCTGGCCGACAGCACGACCCCCATCCCGACGACCATCGGGCGGCCGCGCAGGCGACGATCGTCGCGCTGCTCGACCGACGCAAAGAACGCGTCGAGGTCGGCGTGCAGGATCGTCGCCTCGCGTGACACGAACACATGTTCGCATCAGGACTCCGATCCGGCAAGCTAGCGGTTGTGGTTCACGACCTCGATGTTGTTGCCGTCGGGATCGAGGACGAACGCGGCGTAGTAGCCCGGGTGGTAGATGGCCCGCTCGCCCGGGGCGCCGTAGTCGCGGTACCCGGCGGCCGTCGCCTCGCGATGGAAGCGGTCGACGACCTCGTTCTCGGTCGCGGCGAACGCGATGTGCACGTGCTCCGTCGGCTCGCCGCCGCTGACGATCGAGAACGAGCCGCCGAAGCAGGCGAAGAGCGTCCGGTCTGCGAGCTCGCGACCGACGTGGAAGCCCGCGGCCGGGGCGACGGTCTCGTAGAAGCGCGTCGAGGCCTCGAGATCGGTGACGCGGATCCAGAGGTGATCGACGATCACTCCCTCGCGCAGCGAGCCGTGGTGCACGGCTTCGGCGCTGTTGCCGTCCGGGTCGAGGAGGAACGCGCCGTAGTAGTCGTCGCTGTACTCCGGACGCAGTCCGGGGGCGCCGTCGTCTGGATAGCCGGCGGCCGTACCCGCCTGCCAGAACGCGTCGACGTGAGCACGCGACGGGGCCGCGAAGCCGATATGCAGCCCCCGCGTCACCGGCCTGTCGGCGCTCGCCGGCGCGAGCGAGAAGTCGCTCCACTCGGGGCCTTGCTCGCCCGAGTGCGTCTGTTCGATCCCGAGCGTCTGCAACACGGTCGCGTAGAACCTCTCCGAGGCTGAACGGTCGGACGCGCGGATGGTCACGTGGTCGAGGATGCGAGCTCCTTTCGAACGGCGGGCGCAACCTCGGTCGCGAAGAGCTCGATCGCGTGCAGCACCTGCTCGTGCGGCAACGTCCCGACGCTGATCTGCGCGAGGAAGCGCTGATGGCCGAAGAGCTCGTGCTGGTAGAGGATCTTCTCGATCACGTCCTGGGGGCTGCCGACGACGAGTGCACCACGGAGCGTACGCAGCGCGTTGAAGTCCTGGCGCGTGATCTCCGACCAGCCGCGTTCCTTGCCGATCGTGTTCATCATCGCCGCGTAGGCGGGGAAGAACTCCTCCGCCGCCCGCTCGGACGTCTCCGCGATGTAGGCGTGCGAGTTGATGCTGACCGGCGGCAGCGGGTCGTGGCCCGCCTCTGCGGCCGCGCGCCGGTGCACCTCGACGAACGGCACGAACTGCTCGGGCCTGCCGCCGATGATCGCCAGTGCCATCGGCAGGCCGAGCCTCCCGGCCCGGATTGCCGACTCCGGGTTGCCGCCCACCGCCACCCAGACCGGGAGCGGCTCCTGCAGCGGCCGCGGGTAGACACCGAGGTCGTCGATCGGCGCGCGGTGCGCACCCGACCACGTCACGCGTTCGGATTCGCGCAATCGAAGCAGCAGCGCGAGGTTCTCGACGAACAGCGCGTCGTAGTCGGCGAGGTCGAAGCCGAAGAGCGGGAACGACTCGATGAACGAGCCGCGGCCGGCCATGATCTCGGCCCGTCCGCCGGAGAGCAGGTCGACAGTCGCGAAGTCCTGGAAGACGCGGACGGGGTCGTCCGAGCTGAGCACCGTCACTGCGCTCGTCAGCCGGATCTGCTCCGTTCGGACCGCGGCCGCGCCGAGGACGACCGCCGGCGCGGAGACGGCGAAGTCGGGGCGGTGATGCTCGCCGACGCCGAAGACGTCAAGCCCGAGCCGGTCGGCGAGCTCGATCTCCTCGATCAGGTCGCGAAGCCGCTGCGCCGGGTCGATCGCGTGCCCGCTCGCCGGGTCGGCGCGTAGCTCCGCGAACGTGTAGACGCCTAGCTCCATCCAGGCACGGTAACGTGAGGGTGTGGCGCTGGAGTACGAGATCGTCACCGTGAACGGGGCAGGGATCGAGCGCGCGCAACCGCTCGTCCTCGCCAGCGAGCCCCGGCCCGGGACACTGGTGACATTGGACGGCCGCGACTGGCTCGTGGATGCGGTCGAGGAGGGCGAGACCGCCCGCGTCGTCGCCAAGCCGGCCCGTTACCGCCTGCGCCTCCGCCACCCGGACGGACGCGAGGAGCTGGGTGCCTTCAGGCGCATGCGGGCCGGCAGTCCGCGGCTCGGCCACTCGTTCACGACGACCGAGGACGGGGCCCCGGTCAGCTGGGAGGTCATCGAGGAGGCATTCGCCCATGACGAGCAGGACGAGCCGTTCCTCGACCTCGTCGCAGAGCGCGACTACGGGGAGGCCGATGGAGACCTGCCCGACCACGAGCTCGAGCACGCGCTCGTCCGCTCCGCAGACGCTCCGGACAGCGCCAGGGATTGGATCGCCGAGGCGACGCGATCCGGCTTGTCGATCGAGCTCGCCGCGCTGGAGCCGGACGAAGCGCCGGACTGGGAGGAGGCTCGCCGCTACATCGAAGCGCTGAGTCTCGACGCGGTTGCGGACGATCTGCTCGAGCTCTGCGGTGTCGACACGAGGGCCGATCGCGAGGGAACATGGCTCGAGACCGTCCAGGTGCGTCTCCGCGAGGACCTCGACAATTTCAGCGCGGACGTCGAGGGCAACCACGACGAGATCGAGGAGTGGGACTTCCACTACGGACGCGTCTTCGCCTCCGTCGGCTCAGTCGCCGACGAATCCGACCCCTTCCGGGGTCACGGCTGGATGTGCCGCCTCCTCGATGCCGGTGCGCTCGGCGCCGCCGGCTTCTCACGCGTCCGAAAGCCGGAGCTCGAGGGCCTCGACTAGTACCAGGCTCGCGATCGGGCCTAGTTGAGCGACGGGTCGGGCGGCATCAGCGAGAGCAGGGCGTACGGGCCGCCCTGGCGGCGGAGCACCGCGCTCCAGAGACCGTCGGGATCGTCGCTGAAGACGTCGTCCGGCTCGGCGGGGAGGACGAGCCACGATTCCTCCTCGAGCTCGGCCTCGAGCTGGCCGGCACTCCAGCCGGCGTAGCCGACGTAGACACGCCCGCGCAGTACGGGCACGTCCGTGTCCTGGACGAATCCGACCGTGCCGAAGAGCAATTCGGACGTGTCGTCGGGGTCGTCCAGCTCGGCAACGGCGAGAACCGACTCGAGTGCGACCGGGCCCCCGACGTAGACCGGGTCTTCCTCGCCGGCGAGCGGCGCGAGCTCCGGCAGCGCGTCGCCGACGGCAGTGTCCGTCGGCCGATTGAGGACGAGCCCCATCGCGCCCTCGTCGCCGTGCTCCGCGACGAGCACCACGGTCCGATGGAAGTTCGGGTCGTGGAGGATCGGAGCCGCGACCAGCAGCTGCCCGCGCAGCGTCTCGCTCATCCCACCACCGTAGTGGATAGCGGAGGCAGGAGAGGGAGCGCCGGGGACGGCGCTCCCTCCTTGGCGTCCTGCTGGCGGAGCTAAGGAGTTTACTTATACTAAACTACGGTGCAGCGAGCAAGGTGCGCACCGTCTCGGTCAGCTCCGCGAAGGTGAACGGCTTCCCGAGGAACGAGGTCGACGGCGGTAGTGCGCCGGTGGGGAGATCCTCGGCGTACCCCGACATGTAGATCACCTTCAGATCGGGCTGTGCTTCGCGCAGCCGCTCGGCGACTTCACGTCCGCCGACATTCGGCATCGAGAGATCCGTGAGCAGCACGTCGATTGTGTGCCGCGCGGCGCGGTCGAGCGCCTCCTCGCCGTCCTGGGCAACCACCACCTCATAGCCCTGTCCCACCAGCATCTGCCGCACGAGGCCTCGAACGACCTCCTCGTCCTCGACGACCAGCACCCGCGTGGTGGCCTGGGTCGCGCTGTGCTCGGGCTGGGGAGCGAATGCCGCCGGCTCAGGACGATGCCGCGCATCGTCCACGCGGCGGAGGTAGATCCTGAACGCCGAGCCGATGCCGACCTCGCTCTCGACCTCGACATAGCCACCGCTCTGCTTGACGATCCCGTACACGGTTGCCAGGCCGAGCCCGGTGCCCTTGGCCGCCACCTTGGTCGTGAAGAACGGCTCGAAGATCTGGCCGAGCGTCTCCTCGTCGATCCCCTCGCCGGCGTCGCGAACGGTCAACGTGATGTACCGGCCGGGCTCGATCGAGCCGTCGCCGATCTCGTCGACGTCTGCGTTCGCGGTCTCGATCGTGAGCATGCCACCGTTCGGCATCGCGTCGCGTGCGTTCACGACGAGGTTCATCACCACCTGGTGGAGCTGGCCCGGGTCGGCCTCGATCGGGCCGAGGGCGGGATCGAGATGCGTCGTCAGGACGATGTCCTCGCCGATCAGCGGCCGGAGCATCGTCTGCATCTCGACGACGATCCCGTTCAGGTTCAGGAGCTCGGGCGTCAGCACCTGCTTGCGGCTGAACGCCAGGAGCTGGCGCGTGAGCAGCGCCGCCCGGTCGGTCGCCTTCCTGATCTCATCCAGGTCCGACTGCAGCGGCGAGCCGTCCTCGGCATGCTCGAGCGCAAACGCGGTGTAGCCGCCGATCGCAGTCAGCATGTTGTTGAAGTCGTGAGCCACGCCGCCGGCGAGACGGCCGATCGCCTCGAGCTTCTGGCTCTGACGCAAGCTGCTCTTCGAGCAGCTTGCGCTCGGTGACGTCCTCGGCCATCCCGATCGCGAAGTCCGGCTTGCCGTCGGCGTCGCGCACGAGCGCGATCGCCAGCTGGGTCACGATCGTGCGGCCGTCCTTGGTCATGAAGCGCGCTTCGCGCCGATACGAGTCTCGATCGCCGCGGATCAACTCCGCGTACATGCGACGGCCCTCCTCCGCGTCGTCGGGGTGGCGGATCAAATCGGCATGCGTGAGCAGGGCCTCGTCGTGCTCGTAGCCGAGCAGTGAGAGAGCGGAGCGGTTCGCGGTCATGATCTCGCCGCCGACGCCGAACAGGAGCGTCGCGGTCGGGGCCGCTTCGAACATCGTTCGGAAGCGTTCCTCTGTCTCGCGCAGCTGCGCTGTGGTCGAGAGGGAGCGGTGTGCGAGCGCGAGCGGTGCGAGCACAATGGGGACGAGCCACGGATTGACAGTGACGAACTCGGCGACCGCGACCCCGAGAGACGCGATCACGAATTCGATCCCGAGCCCGGACGCCGAGAGAAGCCCGGTTTCGCGGAAGCTGTGCCCGCGGCCGAGCCGCAGCATGACGGCGAGCAGGACGTGGTTGACGATGACGAAGACGCCGGCCGCGATCAAGCCGGAGAGCGCGAAGCCGAGACCGCTGGTCTGGCCGATCAACTCGACTGCAAGCCACGCCGCGAGACCGCTGAGCGTGAAGTTGGCGATGTTGAACGCCTGGATGTACCACGGGTAGCGATCGCGGATCGCGAGCGGAGCGTGCAGTGCGATTACGAGTGCCACGACGAGAAGCGGCGGCAGCACGAGCGCTCCGGCGACCACGAACGCCGGCGCGGCGTGGAGGCTGTGGTTCCGGCCGACGGGGACGCGGAACAGCGGCGCGGTGGCGGCGAGCGGAAGCAGGATCGCGAACGCCAGCCACTCGTGCTGCGTCGACGTGTCTCCTGCGACGGCGACAGCCGCCGCGACGAGGGCCGCAAGCGCGACGACGGCGGCGTACGCGGACGCTGAGGCAGACAGGCGGCCAACTCGCCGAGACTGCCATCCCCCGTGTCCTACAACTGCTGGGACGCTCATTTTGCTGCCGCACCTCTGTCTAGTAACCGCGCCACAGTAGCGACGAACGGCGCTTTACTGACAATCGGCAACCCGAAGAGGCGCCGGTACCCCAAACGGGTTACCGGCGCCTCCTCCAAATCGAGGATCGCAACTCCCCCAACGGAGTACGACCCCTCAGCTGTTCAGCTCGACCAGTCGGCGTTCGGCGTGACCCGCGACGTCCAGTCGGCGTTGGGCGTGACCTTCGACGTCCAGTCGGCGGCGGGATTGACCTTGCCGGACGTCCAGTCCGCTGCGAGGCCGGCGCTCGGTACGACGGCGGCGACGGTGAATGCGGCGGCACAAAGCACGATTCGGACGCGCTTCGACGGAGCATGTTCGTTTCTCATGATGTTCCCCTTGACTCGACGTTGCGTTGTACATGGCGGCACAACGTTGACACCTGCAAAGTCGACGAATTCTGTCTCAACTGAAATCCTCGAAACCGCGTCGCGCGCATCACCCAAACGGGCGCATGGACGATCCCCGGTTCCCGAGGCGGCGCAGCGTAGCGTCTGCCCGCGCCTACTCAGGCGGAATCGAGGGCGTCCCGCAGGGAGCGAACGTAGTCGTGCAGCGCTTTGGGGCCACCTTCGGCCGCCTCGAGGGCGCGCGAGCCCACGACGACGCCGTCGGTCAACTCGGCCGCCGCCCGGGCGTCGTCGGGAGTCGAGATCCCGAAGCCGGCGTAGAGCGGCACGCCGGTTCGCCGCCGCTCGCGCACGCTCGGCGAGGGGTGCGAGCGCCGCTGAGAGGCCCGAGCGGGCTCCGGTTGTTCCCGTCACCGAGACGAGGTAGAGCCAGCCGTCCGTTTGTTCGGCGGCCAGTCGTAGCCGCTCGTCGGTCGAGGTCGGCGCAACGAGCTGGACACGCCGGAGTCCCGGCTTCTCCCCGACCGGCAAGTCGGCGATGATCAGGCTCGTCGCGCCGGCCGTCTGCGCGTCGGCGGCGAACCGCTCCCAGCCGTACGCCTCCAGGAGGGAGGAGTAGGTCATGGGCACGAGCGGCACGTCGACGCGCCCGCGGACGGCGGTGAGGCATTCGAGGCACGCCTTCGTTCGCATCCCCTGCGCCAGCGCCTTCTCGGCGGCCCGCCGGACCACGGGGCCGTCGGCGAGCGGGTCGGAAAAGGGAAAGCCGAGCTCGACGAGGTCGGCGCCACCGTCGACTGCGGCTTCGGCCAGCTCGGGCGTCTCGGCGCCGGACATCAGATAGATGACGAGGGTCTTGGTCACGCGTTCGCTCATGCCTGCGAGAGGACCTCGGCGAGGTCCTTGTCGCCGCGGCCCGAGAGGCAGACGACGATCAACTCCGCGTCCAGGCCGTCGACCCTGGCGAGCGCGTGCGCCGGCTCGAGCGCCGGGATGATCCCCTCGGTGCGAGTGAGCCGCCTGAAGGCGTCGAGCGCCTCGTCGTCGGTGGTGCCGACGTAGCGTGCGCGGCCGGAGTCGCGCAGGTACGCATGCTCGGGACCGACGCCGGGGTAGTCGAGCCCGGCCGAGATCGAGTGGGCGTCTGCGATCTGGCCGTCCTCGTCCGCGAGCACCGAGGAGCGCGAGCCGTGCAGGACACCGGCGCGACCCGTGCCGAGGCTCGCGGCACCGGCGGCCTCGACGCCGACGAGCTCGACCTCGCTGTCGTCGAGGAAGCCGGCGAACATCCCGATCGCATTCGAGCCGCCGCCGACGCAGGCGATCACGGCGTCCGGCAGCCGGCCTTCGGCCTCGAGCACCTGGGCGCGCGTCTCACGACCGATGACGGCCTGTAGCTCCCGGACGATCGCCGGATAGGGCGCCGGGCCGACGCAGGAGCCGATCAGATAGTGCGTCGTCTCGACGTTGGTGATCCAGTCCCGGATCGCCTCGCTCGTCGCTTCCTTGAGTGTCTTCGTGCCGAACTCGACGGGCCGCACCTCGGCACCGAGGAGGCCCATCCGCTCGACGTTCGGCGCCTGCCGGCGCATGTCCTCGGCCCCCATGTAGACGACGCACTCGAGTCCGAAGCGGGCGCAGACGGTCGCGGTCGCGACGCCGTGCTGTCCCGCGCCGGTCTCGGCGACGATCCTGCGCTTGCCCAGCCGGCGCGCGAGGACTGCCTGTCCGAGCGCGTTGTTCAGCTTGTGCGCGCCGGTGTGCAGGAGGTCTTCGCGCTTGAGGTAGAGACGCTTCTCGGGAGCGAACCGGTCGGCGCGGGTCAGCGGCGTCGGGCGACCGGCGTAGTTGCGCGCGAGCTCGTCGAGCTCGGCGGCGTAGCTCTCGTCCGCGAGCGCCTCCTCCCAGGCCGCCGTCAGCTCGTCGAGCGCGGGGATCAGCGTCTCCGGGACGTAACGCCCTCCGTAGGTGCCGTAGGTGCTAGCCATGGGCGGCCTCGACGTAGGCCCGCACCTTCTCGGGATCCTTGATTCCCGGCTCGGCCTCCAGACGTGAGCTTGCGTCGACCGCCCAGGGGCGGACGCGGCGGATCGCGTCGCCGACGTTGTCGGCTGCGAGCTTGCCGGCGAGCACGACCCGGCCCGGCGCGGACGCGGCCCGGTCCCAGTGGTCGGGGTCGTCCTGCTGCCAGGGAAGATCGAGCAGTCGCGCAACCTCCTCACCGTCGCGCAGGAGCACGGCGTCGCGGCCGCGGACGGCTCCCTCGCTCCGCTCGTGGACCTGGTCGAGCGGAGCGGCGCTCGGGCCTGCCTGGCCGACCCAGACCGCGACGGCGAGCAGCTCGTCCGGGACCGGCAGGACGTCCTTGGCGGCGCGCGGGCTCTCGGGGGCGAGGATGAAGCCGGCGAGATCGGCGCCGGCTTCGGCCGCGACGGCCACGTCCTCCTCCCGCGTCAGGCCGCACACCTTCACGAGCGGCCGCGCAGGAGGTCGCGCAGCTTGGCCGCCGGATCGGGTGCCTGCATCAGAGCCGAGCCGACGAGGATCGCGTCTGCGCCTGCGAGCTCGGCGGCTGCTCCCTGCGCCCGCGTCCTGACGCCGCTCTCGGCGATCGCGACCCGGTCGGGCGGGATCCGGGCCACGAGCGCCAGTTGCGTCTCCCGGTCGATCTCGAAGGTCGAGAGATCGCGGGCGTTGACGCCGATCACGGGCGCCCGGAGGACGACCGCACGCTCCAGCTCGTCGGCGTCGTGCGCTTCCACGAGCGTGTCGAGGCCGAGCTCGCGCGCCACGCCGAGCAGCATCCGCACCTCTGCGTCGTCGAGGTCGCGGAGCAGCAGCAGCACGGCATCGGCCCCTGCCTCCTTCGCCGTGCGCAGGTGCTCCTCGGTCGAGAAGAAGCCCTTGGCCAGGAGGGGGACACCGGTTGCCGCGCGCGCGGCGCGAAGATCGTCCCAGTCGCCGCCGAAGAGCTCGTCCACGAGCACCGACACGGCCGCTGCGCCGGCGCGAGCGTACGCGGCGGCGAGCTGGGCGGGATCCGCGTCCGGGCGGATGTCGCCGAGCGAGGGCGAGCGCCGCTTGATCTCGGCGATCGCGCCGAGCCCGGGGCCTGCCAGCGCGTCGTTAAACCGCATGCGTGAACCTCGCAAGCTCGTCGACCCGTTCGGCCGCAGCGCCCGAGTCGATCGCCAGACGGGCAATCTCGAGCCCTTCGCGCAGGTCTTCCGCGTGCCCGGAGGCCGCGATCGCGCCGGCCGCGTTCAGCAGGATTGCGTGGCGGCGGCCGCCGTCGGCGCCCGCGAAGACCTCGCGGATCGCGTCGGCGTTCTCTGCCGGCGATCCCCCGCGCAGCTCCGCCGGGTCGCAGCGCGGAATCCCGAAGTCGATCGGATCGATCACGCGCTCGCGCACTTCTCCGTCGACGACCTCGCACACGTCGTTCGGGCCGGTCGGCGAGAGCTCGTCGATGCCATGTGCGCCGTGGACGACGAACGCCCGCCGTGCGCCGAGCTGTGCGAGCACCTCGGCCATGGTCCGCACGAGTGAGTGCGAGTAGACGCCGATCACCTGCGCACGGGCGCCGGCTGGGTTCGTGAGCGGGCCGAGCACGTTGAATACGGTACGCGCGGCCAGCTCGCGCCGCACCGGTGCCGCATGGCGCATCGCCGGGTGGTGCGCCGGCGCGAACATGAAGCCGAAACCGAGCTCGTCGATCGATTGCGCAATTCGCTCCGGCGGCTGCTCGAGCTGGAACCCGAGCGCCTCCAGCACGTCGGCCGAGCCGGAGGCGGACGAGACGGCGCGGTTGCCGTGCTTCGCGACGCCCGCGCCGGCTGCCGCGGCGACGATCGCCGCTGCGGTCGAGATGTTGATCGTGCTGGCGCCGTCGCCGCCCGTGCCGGCCGTGTCGACGAGGTCGTCGCGCTCCGGCCGGACGGGGAGGACGTGATCTCGCATCGCCTCTGCACAGCCGGCGATCTCGTCGGCGCTCTCGCCCTTCAGCCGCAGCGCAACGAGGAAGCCGCCGATCTGGGCCTGCGTCGCCTCCCCCCGCATGATCTCGTCCATCACCTCGCGCGCCTGCTCGCGCGAGAGGCTACGGCCCTCCAGGAGCTCTGCGAGCGCCGCCTGGATCATGGCGCGAGGAAGTTCTCCGCCAGCTCGTTCCCGAGCGGCGTCAGGACGCTCTCGGGGTGGAACTGGACGCCCTCGATCGGAAGCTCGCGATGGCGCACGCCCATCACCTCGCCGTCCGGCGTGCGTGCGGTGACCTCGAGCTCGGGCGGCACGCTCATCGCGGCGAGGGAGTGGTAGCGGCCGGCTTCGAAGTTCGCGGGCAGCCCGGCGAAGATCCCCTTGCCGTCGTGCGCGATCGGGGACGACTTGCCGTGCAGGAGCGCGTGAGCCTGGCCGATCTCGCCGCCGAATGCCGCCACGATTGCCTGGTGCCCGAGGCAGACGCCCAGCGTCGGGACGTGCGGTCCGAGCCGCTGGATCACCTCGACCGAGACACCGGCATCGGCCGGCCGCCCGGGGCCGGGGGAGATGACCACGTGCGACGGTGCGAGCTGCTCCGCCTCGTCCGGCGTGATCGCGTCGTTCCGGAACACGCGCACCTCGGCGCCGAGCTCCTGGAAGAGGTGGACGAGGTTGTAGGTGAAGCTGTCGTAGTTGTCGATCATCAGGAGCATCTAGGAACCCTTTTCGGCGAGGTCGATCGCGGCTTCGAGCGCGGCGAGCTTGTTCAGGCATTCCTGGTGCTCGGCGGCTGGATCCGAGTCTGCCACGATCCCGGCTCCCGCCTGCAAGCGCGCCACACCGTCGCTGAGCGCGATCGCGCGGATCGCGATGCACGTATCCATGGTTCCGCCCGGCAGCACGTAGCCGACTGCGCCGGCGTAGGTGCCGCGGCGGTAGCCCTCGAGCTCCGAGACGATCTGCATCGCGCGCACCTTCGGCGCGCCCGAGACGGTGCCGGCCGGGAAGCACGCTCGCAGGAGGTCGAACGGCGTCACGCCTTCACGGAGCTCGCCGGTGACCTCGGAGACGAGGTGCGTGACGTGCGAGAAGCGCTCCGGCTCGAGGTAGCGCGCCACCCGGACGCTGCCGGCCTCGCACACTCGCGAGAGATCGTTGCGGCCGAGGTCGACGAGCATCACGTGCTCGGCGCGGTCCTTCTCGGAGGTGAGCAGCCGCTCGGCGTCTCCCTCGCCCGGCTCGGTCGTACCGGCGATCGGATTCAGGCTCGCCGTCCCGTCTTCGCACTTGACCAGGGTCTCGGGTGAGGAGCCGATCAGGGCGAGCTCCTCGAGCTCGAGCAGGAAGAGGTACGGCGAGGGGTTGACGCGGCGGAGCGCACGGTAGAGCTCGACGGCCGATGCAGACGTCGTTCGCTCCGCGCGCTGCGAGAGGACGACCTGGAAGGCGTCGCCGGCGCGAATCAGCTCCTTGATCCGCCGCACGCCGTCCTCGTAGGTCTGCTGGTCGGGGTAGCGGCGCACCTCGGTGCTGGAGGAGAGATTGTGTTCCTGTAACACAATCTCCGCTTCGAGCCTCGTCGCGATCTCGTCCGGGTCTCCGGCGAGCACGTCCGCCGTGCCGCTGCCGTGGTCGAAGCGGACGAGCGTGTCGGCGACGACGAACCGGCTTTCCGGAAGCCCGGCGCCGTCGTCGGGGAGTGGAACCGTCGGCTCGAGCTGCGCCACGTGGTCGTAGGCGAGGTAGCCGACGACCGGCTCGTCGAGGCTCTCCGCCTCCTCGAAGGTGACGAGCCGCGAGCCGGAGCCGATGAACGAGTGACGGCCCAGACGGCCCTGCTCGACGGACTCGAGCAGGAAGCTCGCGGTGGCGCCGGCCCGGAGGCGAAGGTACGCGCCGAGCGGGGTGAGCAGGTCAGTCGGGATCGGCGACGTCGTCACGTCCATAGACTGCCCGCAAATGCCGTTGCCAGATGTCCTCGACGCACTTCTCCGCGCTCACGGCCCTTCGGGACACGAGCAGCTCGCGTTCGACGTCGTCCGCGACGCGGTCGGCGATCTGGCAGAGGTGGAGACCGATTCCATCGGCAACATCATCGCGCGGCGGCGGGCCGATGGCCCGCTGATCGCGTTCGTCGCGCACCTCGACGTGATCGGCCTCGCCGTCGCGCACGTCGCGGACGACGCCCTGATCGCGGCGCATCGCCTCGGCAGCTGGCGGGCGAACGTCGCCTACGGGCAACGGGTCGAGATCCGGACGAAGGCCGGCACCGTCCACGGCGTCATCGCCCGGAAGGTGAAGGACAACGAGAAGGTCGAGTGGGAGCAGCTCTACGTCGACATCGGGGCGCGGAGCGGGGAGGAGGCTCGCTCGCTCGTCGAGATCGGCGACCCGATCGTCGTCGTGGCGCCGCCGCTCGAGCTGGCGAACGGGCGTATCGCATCGCGAAGCCTCGACAACCGCGCCGGCGTCTACGTTGCGCTGGAAGCGCTCCGGCGGCTCGAGACGGTGAACATCGCAGTCGTCGGCGCCGCCCAGGAGGAGCTCGGTGCGCAGGGCGCGCAAGGTGCAATCCACGCGCTTCGGCCTGACGTCGCGATCGCGCTCGACGTCACGTACGCCACCGACGTGCCGGCCGACGACGCGGCCACCGGCGGCCACCACGTGCTCGGCGGCGGGCCCGCGATCTTCCGCGGCCCGGCCGTGAACCCACGGGTGTTCGAGCTGCTGCTCGAGGCGGCGAAGGCGGAAGGCATCGACCACACGGTGGAGGCGGGGATGAAGACCTACACGGACGCCGACGCGACCTTCGCCTCGCGCGACGGCGTCCCCACGGGGCTCGTCTCGATCCCGCTCCGGAACATGCACTCGGCGATCGAGATCGTCGAGCTCGCCGACCTCGAGGCGTGCGTCCGGCTGCTCGTCGCCTTTGCGGCGCGAGTTCGTCCCGGCGACTCCTACTCTCGCTAGATTCACTGCGTGACCCGTTCCGTCATCGTCTCTGCGGTCCGCACGCCCTTCGCCAAGCTCGGCGGCGGCCTCGCCGGCTACCAGGCGACCGAGCTGGGGTCGATCGTGATCAAGGCGGGGCTCGAGCGAATCGGCCTCGAGCCGGACGAGCCCGAGTACGTGATCATGGGACAGGTGCTCCAGGCGGGTGCGGGTCAGGCGCCCGCGCGCCAGGCGGCGATCGGTGCAGGGCTGCCGAAAGAGACGCCGGCGGACACGATCAACAAGGTCTGCGCCTCGTCGATCCGCGCCGTCCAGATCGCGGACACGATGATCCGCGCCGGCGATCACGAGGTGATCGTCACCGGCGGGATGGAGTCGATGTCCAACGCGCCCTACCTGCTGAAGAAGGCGCGCTTCGGCTACCGGCTGGGTCACGGCGAGCTGCTCGACTCGATGATCTTCGACGGCCTCACGGACGCCTACGACTCACTCCACATGGTGCAGCACAACTCGATGGTCTCCCGCGAGCTCGGGATCAGCCGGGAGGAGCAGGATGCCTGGGCGTACCGGTCGCAGCAGCGGGCCGCAGCGGCGCGGGACGCAGGGCGCTACGAGGACGAGATCGTTCCCGTTGAGGGCGTGACCGCGGACGAGAGCATCCGTCCGGACACGACGCTCGAGTCGCTCGCGCGGCTCAAGCCGGTCTTCGATCCCGAAGGGACGACCACCGCCGGGAACGCGCCCGGCGTCAACGACGGCGCCTCCTGCGTGATCGTCACGTCGGAGGAGTTCGCGGAGCGTCGAGGCCTCGAGATCCTGGGGACGATCGTCTCGCAGGGCTACGTCGCCGATGACTTCGCCTATCTGGTGCGGACGCCCGCCAACGCCGCGGCGATCGCGTTCGAGAAGGCCGGCAAGACGATCGACGACGTGAAGCGGGTCGAGATCAACGAAGCCTTCGCCTCGGTCGCGCTCAACTCGGCGCGGCTGCTCGGCGCCGACGAGGAGATCGTGAACGTGAACGGTGGCGCCGTCGCGCTCGGGCACCCGATCGGAGCCTCGGGCGGACGGATCGTCGGCACGATGGTGCACGAGCTCCGTCGCAACGGCGGCGGGCTCGGCCTCGCTGCGATCTGCTCGGGCGGCGGGCAGGGCGACGCGCTCCTGATCGAGGTCTGAGGCGGCTCGGCCTGGCCGTTGCAACCGACGTCCGCGGCGGACCGGTCCGGGGACTGTCCCCGGACACGTCCCGGGCGGACGTGTCTGAGGTCAACAATTCAGCAACTCTTTGTCCACAGCCGGACTCCCGTTGAGGGCGATCGTTACCGCCTGCGCGGCGGCAGCTGCCGCCGCGGTGGTGGCGCTCGCCGTTCCCGCCGATGCGTTCGCTTGCAGCTGCCTGCGCGTCGATCTGATCCGCGACCTGCCGCGCGCCGATGGAGCGTTCGTCGGCACCGTGCTCGAGCGCAAGGTCGAGCGCCAGAACGCGGTCTACCTCTTCCGCGTCGAGCAGGTCTACAAGGGTGACATCGAGAACCGGATCGAGGTCGTCTCCGCGGCCAACGGCGCGGCGTGCGGGTTGGAGCTCCAGGTCGACGAGCGAATCGGACTTCTCCTCACTCGCGTGGGTGGGCAGTGGCGGTCGAGCCTCTGCTCGCAGGTCGATCCGTCGGCATTCCTCGCGCTGACGCGACGTCGACAACAGCACGCCGCCCATCAACTGGGGAGGCATCGTGGTCGGCGTGCTCGTGCTCGGCGCCGGGACCTTCTTCCTCATCCGAAAGCTGCGCAGCTACAGAGCCTTGCGATAGCGGAGCTCGCAGACCTCGGCGCCCTGGAACGTGTCGAGCTTGCGGCCGTCGCGCTCCCAGCCGGCGGCGCGATAGAAGCGCTCGCCGCGTTCGTTTCCCTCCAGCACCCACAGGATTGCCCGTTCGAAGCCGTACGCGCGCATCGACTCCTCGCCCCGCTCGAGGAGCGCGCGGCCGATCCCTCGATCCCAGCAGGACGGGTGGAGGTAGATCGCATACAGCTCGCCCTCGTTCTCGGCTTCCTCGTCGCGGGACCGGCCGACGCTCGCGAAGCCGACGACCTCATCGTCGAGCTCGGCGACGAAGGTCGCGCTCCCCGGTCGCGGCATGCGGGCGAGCCCTTCCCGCCACATCCGCTGGCGACCTTCGAGGTCGAAGGCCGCGATCGCCTCGTCGGGCATGAGTCCGCGATAGGCGACGCGCCACGTCTCAACCTGTATCCGACCGATCGTGTCGGCGTCAGCCGCAACGGCTGAGCGTACGGTCACCATGCCGCTGACGTTAGCCTCTCGCGCGATGGACTTCGAGCACGTTCTCGTCGTCGGCGCCGGCCAGATGGGTGGCGGCATCGCGCAGGTCGTGGCCGCCTCCGGCCGCCGCGTCTCGCTCTACGACGCCGCGCCCGGCGCGACGGAACGCGGCCTGGCGGCGATGCGCAAGAGCCTCGACAGGCTCGCCGAGAAGGGCGGCGCCGATCCAGATGAGGTGCTCGCGCGGGTTGCCGCCGTCGACGAGCTCGCGCCCGCGGACCTGATGATCGAGGCCGTCGTCGAGGACGCGTCCGTGAAGGAAGACCTCTTCCGCCGCGCGGACGGCATCCTTCCCGAGACCGCGATCCTCGCCTCGAACACCTCGTCGATCCCGATCACGTCGCTGGCGGCTGTCACCGACCGGCCCGACCGTGTGATCGGGATGCACTTCTTCAACCCGGTGCCTGTGCTGAAGCTCGTGGAGGTGATCCGCGCTCTGCAGACGTCCGACGAGACGGCCGCCGCGATCACGAAGCTGGCCGAGGATCTCGGCAAGGTGCCGGCGCAGGCCAACGACTTCCCCGGCTTCGTGTCGAACCGGATCCTGATGCCGTTCATCAACGAAGCCGCGTACGCGGTGCTGGAGGGGGTCGCCGAGCCGGAGGCGATCGACACGATCGCGAAGCTCGGCTTCGCACACCCGATGGGGCCGCTGGCGCTCGCCGACCTGATCGGGCTGGACACGTGCGTCGCGATCATGGACGTGCTGCACGAGGGGCTCGGCAATCCGAAGTACGCACCGTGCCCGCTGCTGCGTCAGTACGTCCAGGCGGGCCGGCTCGGCCGCAAGTCGGGCCACGGCTTCTACGCGTACTAGCCAGGCCTCGACCTCGTACGTCTCAACCTTCACCCAAACGGGGTAGGTCCTACTCAAGCATCAGACCTAGCTGCCGATACCTGCGTTGATAAGCATTCGATCCGGGGGGAACGATGCGACTGTTGCTGGTAGACGACGATTCAGGATTCCGCGCCCTGCTGCGCACGACGTTTGAAGACGTCGAGGTCGACGTGGACGAGGCCGGCAGCGCAGCGGAGGCCGAACAGCGGATCTCGGCGCAGCGGCCAGATGTGATCGTGCTCGATGTCGGCATGCCCGGCATGGACGGTCTCGCGTTCTGTCGCGAGCTGAAGGAGAGCCCCGACACGAGTGCGATCCGCATCGTTCTGCTGACCGGCATGGACGACGTGGAGGACGTTGCCGGCGCCGCCGGTGCGGACGCCCTGCTCCTGAAGCCGTTCCGCCCGCTCGAGCTGCTCGGTGTCGTCGAACGCCTCGCGGGCACCGCGGCGGGCGCTCCGATGCGGAGCTCGAGGGGCCGCTCCGGCGAAGAGCAGCTCGTTCTCTACGCTCGCGACCTGCGCCACCTCGTCGAGCTCGAGCGCGCCCAGCGTGGTCTGCTCGAGAGCGCGTACAAGGAGACGGTCTCCGCTCTCGCGAGCGCCCTGGGAACCAAGGACACCGGCACGCGACAGCACTCGCAGCGCGTGCAGCGCTACGCGCTGGAGCTCGCCGCCGCGATCAATCCGAGTCTCGCTGCGGATCCCGCCCTCGAGTATGGCTTTCTGCTCCACGACATCGGCAAGATCGGCGTTCCCGACCAGATCCTCCTGAAGCCGAGCGCCCTGAACGAGGCCGAGTGGCGTGTGATGAAGGCACACACCCTGCTCGGCGCGCAGATGATCAGTGGTGTCGCCTTCCTGCAGGAGGCGGGGGTCGAGATCGTCCGGTCGCACCACGAGCGCTGGGACGGGAACGGTTACCCGGATGGCCTCGCGGGCGAGGAGATCCCCATCGGCGCCAGAATCTTCGCGGTCGCCGACGCGATCGACGCGATCACGAACCACCGGCCCTACCGCGAGGCGCGCAGCTGGCGCGATTCGCGCCGGGAGATCGTCGAGCAGAAGGGGAAGCAGTTCGACCCGCAGGTGGTCGACGCGTTCTGCGACCGCGAGCACGTCCTGCACGAGATCCGCAGAGAGTTCCTCGCCGCGTAGAGCGGCTTGTGTTTCTGTAACACAAGCCTTCTCGTTCCGCCCAACCACGCCGCTCGACGGGCGCTTGTGTTACAGGAACACAAAGTCTTCCCCGTCCCGACCGGACGGTAGACTCGCCCGCGATGGACTTCTCCCTGACGGACGACCAGCGGGAGATTCAGGCGCTCGCACGTGACGTCGCGCAGGCCGAGATCGAGCCGAACGCGGCCGTCTGGGACCGCGAGCACCGCTTCCCCACCGAGCTGTACGAGAAGCTCGCCGAGCTCGGGCTGATGGGCGTCTGCGTGCCGGCGGAGCTGGGCGGCGCCGGCGCCGACTTCCTCTCGTACATCCTCGTCCTCGAGGAGCTCTCGCGCGCGGATGCCGGTGTCGGCGTCACCGTCGCCGTGCACACGAGCGCCTGCACCCTGCCGATCCTCGCGTTCGGCACCGAGGAGCAGCGCGAGCGGTTCGTGCCCCCGCTCGCAAGCGGCGAGAAGATCGGCGCCTTCGCGCTGACCGAGCCCGAGGCCGGCTCCGACGCGGGCGCGCTCCGCACTCGGGCCGACGCCGACGGCGACGGCTGGACGATCACCGGCGCCAAGCAGTGGATCACCAACGGCAGCTATGCGGGCACGTTCCTCACCTTCGCCCGGAGCGAGGCCGAGATCGAGGGAGCGCGCGGTGTCTCCGCCTTCCTGCTCGACGCCGAGCACGTCCGCGTGACGAGGGAGGAGGAGAAGCTCGGTCTCAACTCCTCCTCGACGGCCGACCTGCTGCTCGAGGGCGCGCGCGTGGGCCGCGACCGGTTGCTGCACGAGGAAGGACGCGGCTTCGCGATCGCGATGGCAACGCTCGACGGCGGCCGGATCGGAATTGCGGCACAGGCAGTCGGGATCGCGCAGGCCGCCTACGACGTGGCCCGCGAGTACGCCAAGGAGCGCCGCACGTTCGGGAAGCGGATCGCCGAGCACCAGGCGATCCAGTGGAAGCTCGCCGACATGTCGACCGAGATCGACGCCGCCCGGCTGCTCACCTACCGTGCCGCCTGGCTCAAGCAGCAGGGAGAGCCGCACACCGAGGCCGGCGCGAAGGCGAAGCTCTTCGCCTCCGAGATGGCCCGTCGCCAGACAGGCGGAGGCGATCCAGATCCTCGGCGGCTACGGCTACACGAAGGAGTTCCCCGTCGAGCGCTACTACCGCGACGCGAAGATCACGGAGATCTACGAGGGGACGAGCGAGATCCAGCGACTCGTGATCGCGCGCAGCATCCTCGAGCTGCAGCGCGAGCCGGCGCCGACGGCATGAGAAGCCGCGACGAGCCCGTCCGGCTGACGCGGATCTACACGCGCGGCGGCGACGCGGGCGAGACGTCGCTCGGGGACGGATCGCGCGTCTCGAAGCTCGACTGCCGGATCGGCGCGTTCGGCACGGTCGACGAGCTCAACTCGGCTCTCGGCGTCGTGCTGGCGGGTGACGTGCCGGAGGCGATGCGCGATGCGCTGGAGCTCGTCCAGAACGAGCTCTTCGACGTCGGTGCGGATCTGTCGGTGCCCTGGGGGGTGACCGATCGCCTCCGGGTCGAGCACGCGATGATCGAGCGCCTCGAAGAGCTCTGCGACGCCTTCAACGGCGAACTGCCCGAGCTCAAGAGCTTCATCCTGCCCGGCGGCACCGAGACCGCTGCGAGGCTGCACGTCGCGCGGACGATCTGTCGCCGGGCGGAGCGCGACGTCCTGCTGGGCTCCCAGGAGATGGAGCTCAACCCGCAGGTCCTGATCTATCTGAACCGGCTCTCAGACCTGCTCTTCATCCTCGCCCGACTGGCGAACGCCGGCCGCGACGAGCCCCTGTGGAAGCCGGGAAGCTCGCGCTAACCCTCGTCGGCTCGTTCGTGGCCGGCTATGCGGGTTCGATGCTCGGGCTCGTGCTGGGGACGCTCCGGCTGCCCCTCATCGTCGCGGTCACCGGCAACCCGCTCGCTGCTGCGGGGACGAACATCGCCATCTCCGCCGCCGCGGCCGCGTCCGGAGCCGTCAGCCATGCGCGAGCGGGGCGGGTCGACTGGCGCGTCGTCGCGTGGATGGCGCCGCCCTCGATTGTCGGCGCGGTCGTGGGGGCGCTCGTTGCCGACGACGTCTCCGAAAACCTGCTCTATGCCGCGATCGCGGCCGTACTGGTGTGGAGCGGCGTCGACCTGGCGCTGCGGCCCGTCCGTCCGCTGACGCGCGAACGGCTTCGTCTGTGGCCCGCGGTCGCGGGCGGCGTCGGCATCGGCGCCCTCGGCGGGGCCGTGGGCGTGATTCTCGGAACGCTCCGGATGCCGACGCTCGTGCGCCTCGTGGGGATGGACGTGAAGCGGGCGGCGGGAACCAACCTCGTGGTGGGCTTTCTCCTCGGCGTGGCCGGCTTCGCCGCGCATGCCGGCTCGCTGGGCGTCGACTGGGCCGTGTTGGCCGCCGGCCTCGCCGGCGCGCTACCGGGCGGCTGGCTCGGCGCGCGCGCGACCGGGACGATCGACGAGAACGTTCTTCGGCTCGCGCTCGGTGCGATCCTCGTGCTCGTCGGCGCCGTCTTCGCGGCGCAGGCGCTCGTCTAGCGGGACGAGATCGCGGCGATCGCCTTGGCGAGCTGACGCGACGTCGTGTTGCGCGGGAGCGCTTTGACGGCGCCGGCGCGCAGCGCGCGGACGCGGTCTGCCGGCTGCGTTGCGATGGCGATCACACGGATCGAAGGGAAGACCGTGCGCAGGTCGCGGACGAAGCCGACTCCGTGCTTGTCCACGTCGACGACGACGATCTTGACGTCGCGTGAGCCGGAGGCCGCGAGAGCGAAGGTCTGGTCGAGGTCGGCCTGCGCGACGACGCGCGCGCGTGTGCCCGCGAGAGCCGACTGAACGACCGTCTTGGGATGCTGCTCGCCGGCGAGCACGACCTCGACCTCGCTACGGCTCTTCTTGATCTGCGCGACGTTCTTGCCGACGAGCTTCAGCTTCACGGTGCGGCTGACCGTCTCCTTGCCGGCGCGGGCGATCCACGTCACGGTGTAGGTGCCGGGGCGGCGGATCTGCTTTGGCAGGGTCAGCTTCACGACGTTGGCGCCGGCCTTGAGGTGTCGGACCTTCCAGGTGTAGAGCTTCTTTTTCGCCGAGTTCGAGAGCGTCGCGGTCAGGGTGGCGGGCTTGGACACCTTGACGCGAGCGGCGATCGTCGTCCGCTTTTTCAGGGCGAGCGTCTTGGAGCCGGCGACGGTGAAGACGAGCTGCGTCTGCGGCGCGATCAACTCGCGCGAGACGACCAGATCGATCTTGGTCGACAGGACTCGGCGTGCGCGCGGTGCGATCGGACCGACGACGGTGCCGGGCGCGACCGTCGCGACCGGCTGCTCGCGCACCGTGCCGAGCTGCGAAGCCGGCGGCTGCGAGTGCGGCGACCGCCTGGTCGAGGCTCATGCCGACGAGCGGCGGGACGGCGCGGAGCTCCTCGCCGTGCGCGCTCCGGTTTCCGGCTGCGTCGAGCTGAACGAGCGTGAAGACGCGGCTGTCGCCGGGCGTGAACGGTCCCATCTTCGTCTCGTACTGGCGAGGGCCGAAGGTGCGGTAGTGCTCGCCGTTGACGTAGAGGAGCACGTTGCCGAGCTGCGCCGCTCGCGTCGGTGCCGGGGATCCAACGGAGCGTCAGGCCGTCGGACGCGACGACGCCGGCGATGTGGCGCGGCGGCGTCGGCGGGCCGTCGTCGACTTTCAGGCCGAAGAAGGTGAGGTGGTGCGTCAGCACGTTCACGGCTGCCGTGGTGCCGTGGAAGCCGTCGGGCCGAGCGGCCGGAAGCGTCGAGCCGTCGAGTCGGCCCATGTTCGTCCAGGCGGGAGCGGCATTGGTGCCGACTTGCGACCACGCGGGGATCGCCGGAATGGCGGCCGGGTTCGCAAAGTCGATCTCGATCGGGGCGTTGAACGCCGTCACGTAGAGGCCCGAGAGCGCCCAGCGTGCGGTCACTTCGACGATCTGCGTGCCCGGAACGAAACCGGGACCGGCCGGGCCGGCGTCGACGCGGAGCACGAGGATGTAGTCCAGCGGGTCGGGCGGGGTCGGCCACGCGCCGGCCGGCATCCGCACCGAGACGAGCCCGCCCGGGAGCGTCACCGTGAAGTCGCCGGAGGCGGTGATGCTGCGCTCCACCGGCGGCGGATCGGACGTCGGCGTGTTCTGGATCGAGACCGCGACCCGGAAGAGCGAGCGGGTGCCGCTGGCATCCTCGAGCTCGCCGGACAGGACGTGCAGGCCATCCGAAAGCGATCCGGTGGCGAACGTGAGCGTCGAGCCCGAGACGGTCGGTGCGGGGGCGGCGATCCCGTCGAGCAGTGCGCCCGGTGCGGTCACCGGCTCGTTCGCGGTCAGGACGATCTGGTTGGCGGAGGTCGAGACGGAGCCGTCGGCGGGCACCGACGAGACGAGCGTCGGCGCGGTGTTGTCGAAGCGGACGTTCGTGCGCAGCGCCGGCGCGGAGGCGTTGTCGAGCGCGTCGTAGCCGACGGCGCGGAGGTCGTAGAGGCCATCCGGAAGGGTCGAGGTGTCGAACGGAGTGCTGAAGGGAGCGCTCGTGTCGTTCGCGAGCTGCGTCCATGTGCCGGCGCCTGCCGGGGAGACGGAGAAGGCGACGCGTGAAGCACCGCCGCCGGTGGTTGCGTTCAATGAGATCGTTCCGCCGACGACGGCGCCCGGATCGGAGAGCGAGACGCTCGGGCCGGTCGAGTCGAGCGAGAACGACACGGCGGCTGTCGTGCTCGTGTTGCCGGCCGCATCCGTGACCACAGCGCGGATGACGGTCGCGCCGTCGGGCGAGCTCGTCGAGTTCCAGGTGGCCGAGTAGGGCGCGGTGGTGTCGGTCGCGACCGGCGTGAAGGTGGCCGAGCCGAACTCCATGACTTCCCAGACGACCGAGATGACGCCCGAGCCCGCGAGGTCCGCCGCGTTCGCGCCGAGGGCAACAGCCGGGCCGCCGACCGTGTCGCCGCTGCCGGGAGCCGTGACGCTGCCGGTCGGCTGCGTCCGGTCGACGAGGACGACGCGCGGTGCGCTCGTCGTGACGTTGCCGCCGGCGTCCGTGGCGACGGCGATCAGCTCCCACTGCGTCTCGGCTGCGGGTGCCGTCGTCCAGGTGACTCCGAACGGCGCGGTGCCGTCCGAAGCGATCAGCGTGCCGGCACCGCCGCTTCCGACCGTGCGATAGCGGAAGGCCACGTTGGTGGTGTCAGGCGAGGAGCTGGCGGTGAGGCCGACGCTCGAGCCGACCGCAGCGCCCGGATCGTCGAGCGTCACGACGGGGGAGAGATTGTCGATGTTGATCGTGTGCGTGGCGGATGTCGTCTCGTTGCCGGCGACGTCGGTGACGACGACCTGGAGATCGGCGGGGCCGTCGGCGAGCGCGCCCGTCGCGAGCGACTGGCTGTACGTCGAGCCGACCGTCGGAGTCGTCTGCGTGCCGAAGACCGTGAAGGCGCCGGCGCCGGTCGGCTTGATCTCGAAGCGGACTGCCGAGACACCCGAAGCCGGCGGGACGGGCCCGTCGGAGGCACTCGCGGTCACCGTGACGCTGCCGGCGACGTACGAGGCCGCAGCGGGGGAGGTGATCGATCCGCTCGCGGGCGTGTTGTCGACCGTCTTCGGCAGGCCCGGGAGCAGCTGGTTCGCAATGTTGCCGGTGGTGTCCGTGACAACCGCGCGGAGGTCGTACTCACCGTCGGCGACGAGCGTCGTGCTCCACGAGGCCTCGTACGGCGGGGAGATGTCGGCCGCGCCGATGTTCGCCCAGCTGTTGGCGCCTGCCGGGGAGAACTGGAACTGGACGGAGCTGACGTCAGCCGCGCCGGTCGAGTAGCTGAGGTTCGCGATCCCGCGCAGGTAGTCGCCGGGGTCGCCGCCCGAGCCGCTCGGCGCCGTGGTGTCGATGACCACGTTGACCGTGTTGGCCGGAGCCTCGACGTTGCCGACGTCATCGGTCGAGAAGAACGCGACGGTGTGCGTGCCGTCGTTCGAGTGGTCGCCCGGCGCCGGGATGACGACGGAGCTGCCCTGGAGCAGCGAGCCGCCGTCGACGCGGTACTCGGTCTTGGCGACCCCGGAGCCGGTGCCGTCGGCCGCCGAGAAGCTGACCGTGACGGGCGCGTTGCTCGGGCTACCCGGAGCAAGCAGGGCAGAGGTGGTCGGCGCCGTGTGGTCGACGAGAACGGTGACGGCCGGGGAGCTGAAGACGTTGCCGGCGAGGTCGGTCGTGACGACGCGGAGGTCGTACAGGCCGTCGGCGACGGCGTCCGCTCCGGCTGCCGTGTCCCAGGTCGAGGGCGTTGCCGTCCAGGTCCCTGCACCTGCCGGGGAGCGCTGGAAGACGACGGTGTCGACTCCCGAGCCGACATCGGCCGAGTTGCTCGTGAGCGAGACCGGCGGCACGCCGATCTCGGCGCCGGCGGCGGGCGCGGTGACCGAGCCGGTCGGGAGCGTGTTGTCGACGCGCACCGTGACTGTGGCCGAGGTGAAGGCATTGCCGGCGTTGTCGGTCGTCAGGACGCGGAGGTCGTACTGGCCGTCAGCGACGGTGTGCGTGTCCCAGCTCGCCGCCTGGTTCGTCCAGGTGCCTGCGCCGGCCGGCGAGCGCTGGAACTGGACGGTGGCGACGCCGGATCCGGCATCGGCAGAGTTGCTCGTCAGCGCGACGGTGTCGCGGAGGTTGGCCGCGGCGGCCGGCGCGGTGACCGAGCCGGTCGGATTGGTGTTGTCGACCCGAACCGTGATCGCAGTCGAGGTGAAAACGTTGCCGGCGTTGTCGGTGGTCACGACGCGGAGGTCGTACAGGCCGTCGCTCTGCGCAGTCGTGTTCCAGCTGGCCACCTGGTTCGTCCACGTGCCGGCACCTGCGGGCGAGCGCTGGAACTGCACGGTGTCGACGCCCGAGCCGCCGGCGTCCGCCGAGTTGCTCGTCAGCGCGACCGTGCCGCGAATCGCAGCAGTGTCGGCCGGGGAGGTGACGGTGCCTGTCGGCAGCGTGTTGTCGACCCGCACCTGCACCGTGGCGGGCGTCGCCTCGGCGTTTCCGGCCGAGTCGGTCGTGAAGACACGCAGGTCGTACAGGCCGTCGGCGAGCCCGGTCGTGTCGAGCGTCGCGTTGTACGGCGGCGTCGCATCGACCGAGATGTCGGTCCACGTGCCGGCGCCTGCGGGCGAGCGCTGGAATGTGACGGTGTTGACCGTCCCCGGTACGGCGTCGGAGGCGATGGCGCTCAGTGCGACGGCGGCGCCGCGGAGGTTCGCGCCGGCGGCCGGGACGGTCACCGAGCCGGTCGGGCGTGTCCGGTCGACTGTCGTCAGCACGAGGACCGCCGTCTGGCGGCCGGCGTTGTCGGTGGCGCGGACGCGGAGGAGCCGGGTTCCGTCGGCCGGGATGACCCAGGAGACGGCGTACGGGGGAGTCGTGTCGACGCCGAGCGACGTCCACGTGTCGGCGGCGCAGGAATCGTCGTTTGCGACGGTGCACTGCTCGAAGCTGACGTTGGCGATGCCGCTGCCCGCGTCGGTGGCCGTCGCGACCAGCGGTGTCGGATCGGACGTCGCGGCGTTGACCGGGTTGGCCACGCTGACCGCGAGCGTCGGGACGGTGTTGTCGACCGTGACCGTGATCGTGGCGGACGTGAAGGTGTTGCCGGCGTTGTCGGTCGTCACGACGCGGAGGTCGTAGTCCCCGTCGAGCTCGAGGGCCGTGTTCCAGCTCGCGGCCAGATTCGTCCAGGTATTCGTGCCTGCCGGGGAATTCTGGAACGTGACGGTCGCGACGCCGCTGCCGGCATCGGCCGAGTTGCTCGTCAGCGCGACCGTGCCGGCGACGTCGGCGCCGTCGGCCGGCGAGGTGACGGAGCCCGTCGGGTTCGTGCCGTCGACGAGCCAGGTATAGGCCGCCGGGGTCGCATCCTGGTTGCCGACGATGTCGCTTGCGCGCAGCTGCAGCGTGTGCGAGCCGTCGGAGAGGGCGGGCGAGATCGTCAGAGGCGTCGACGCGCTGACCCAGCCGCCGCCGTCGAGGTCGACCTCGTACGTCGCGGGCGCCTCGGTCGACGCGAAACCGAAGGTCGGAGTGGTGTCGCTGCTCGGATTGGCCGGGGTCGACGTGAAGGACGAGTTGGGTGCAGTCGTGTCGACCGTCCACGTGTAGCTCGCCTGCGTCGCGTCCTGGTTGCCGGCCGGGTCGGTCGCGCGCACCTGGAAGGTGTGCGAGCCCTCGGTCAGGCCGCTGTAGAGCTTGGGGCTGGCACTCGCGCTCCAGGCGCCGCCGTCGAGGCGAACCTCGAAGCTCGAGCCAACCTCGGTCGCGATGAACGCGAAGGACGCGTCGGTCAGGTTCGTCGGATCGGCGGGCTGCGACGTGATGGTCGTGTTCGGCGCCGTCGTGTCGACCGTCCAGGTGAACGTGGCCGGCGTTGCGTCGACGTTGCCCGTGAGGTCGGTGGCGCGCACCTCGAACGTGTGCGTGCCCTCGCCGAGGCCGCTGTAGATCTTGGGGCTCGCGCTCGGGATCCAGGCGCCGCCGTCGAGGCGAACCTCGTAGGACGCACCCGCCTCGGACGAGAACGCGAACGATGCCCCCGTTGCGTTGGTCGGGTCGGCCGGCTGCGAGGTGATGCTCGTGTTCGGGGGCGTGTTGTCGACCGTGACCGTGATCACGCCGGAGACCGTGACGTTGCCCGCCACGTCGGAGGTCACGACGCGGAGGTCGTAGTCACCGTCGGAGAGCAGTGTCGTGTCCCAGCTCGCGGGCGTCGCGGTCCACGTGCCTGCGCCGGCGGGCGAGCGCTCGAAGACGACCGACGCAAGCCCGGAGCCGCCGTCTGCCGAGTTGCTCGCGAGCAGGATCGTTGCTCGGACGCGTGCGCCGTTGGCGGGCGAGGTCATCGAGCCGGTCGGGCTGGTGAGGTCGATCGACCAGTTGAAGGTCGCAGGCGTCGCGTCCGTGTTCGCCGCGGCGTCGGTCGCGCGCACCTGGAAGCTGTGTGCGCCCTCGGCGAGCGAGCCGTAGAAGCTCGGCGTCGTGCAGGCGCCCCAGGCGCCGCCGTCGATCTGGCACTCGAAGGTCGAGCTGCCTTCACTGGAGGTGAAGGAGAAGGTGGCTCCCGTTGCACTTGTCGGGTCGGCGGGCTGCGATGTGATCGTGGTGTTGGGTGCGGTGGTGTCGACGGTCCAGGCGTGGCTGGCGGGGGTGAGGTCGGTGTTGCCGGCGGTGTCGGTTGCGCGGACGTCGAAGGTGTGAGGGCCCTCGCTGAGGCCGCTGTAGAGCTTGGGGCTGGTGCTGGGGATCCAGGCGCCGCCGTCGAGGCGCACCTCGAAGGTCGCAGCGCCGTCGTTTGAGCTGAAGGTGAAGGTGGCGCCGGTCTGGTTTGTGATCGAGGCCGGGTTGGAGTCGACTGTGGTCTGCGGGCGTGTGCGGTCGACGGTGACTGTCTCGGTGTCGCTGGTGGTGTTGAGGGCGTTGTCGGTGGCGATGACCTTGAGCGTCCAGGAGCCGTCCGCCGGGATCGCGCGGGAGACCGAGTAGGGCACGGTTGTGTCGACGCCGATCGAGGTCTGCGAGCCGCAGGCCGGTGTCGGGCACTCGAAGAACTCGACCTGGTTCAGGTCGGCGTCGGCGCTGGAGGCGGTGATCGTGAACGGGTCGGGGGCGGAGGCGTTGACGATCCCGACCGGAGCGGTGATCTCGATCGCGGGTGCGTCGTTGTCGACGCGGCGATCCTCGACCACGGCCGAGGTGGTGGAGTTGCCGGCGTTGTCGACCGCGATCACGCGTAGGTCGTAGAGCCCGTCGGGGCTGCCGGTCGTGTTCCAGCTGGCGGCCTGGTTCGTCCAGGTGTTCGCGTTCGCCGGCGAGAGCTGGTAGGTGACCGAGGCGATGCCCGAGCCGCCGTCACTCGTCGTGGAGGTGAGGGTGACGGTGCCGGAGAGATCGGCTCCCGGGTTGCCCATCGTCGCCGTCGGCGCTGTGTTGTCGACGCGGACGGTGATCGTCGCCGAGGTGTGGGAGTTGCCGGCGTTGTCGGTCGTCAGGACGCGAAGGTCGTACTGGCCATCGGCCTGCGCCGTCGTGTCCCAACTCGCCGCCTGGTTCGTCCAGCTGCCCGCACCGATTGGCGAGCGCTGGAACTGGACAGTCGCGACTCCCGATCCACCCGAATCGGTGGAATTGCTCGTCAGGCCGATCGTGCCGCGGACGTTGTCACTGTCGGCCGGAGCGGTGATTGAGCCGGTCGGATTCGTGTTGTCGACCCGGACGGTGATCGTCGCCGAGGTGTGGGCATTGCCGGCGTTGTCGGTCGTGACGACGCGGAGGTCGTACTGGCCGTCGGCCTGCAGGGTGGTGTTCCAGCTCGGGGCCTGGTTCGTCCAGGTGCCGGCGCCGATCGGCGAGCGCTGGAACTGGACGGTGGCGACGCCCGAGCCGCCGGCGTCGGCGGAGTTGCTCGTCAGCGAGATCGTGTTGCGGACGTTGGCAGCATCCGCGGGAGCGGTGATCGAGCCGGTCGGATCGGTGTTGTCGACGCGAACCGTGATCGCAGCCGAGGTGACGGAGTTGCCCGCGAAGTCGGTGGTGACGACGCGGAGGTCGTACTGACCGTCGGCCTGCAGGGTGGTGTTCCAGCTCGCGGCCTGGTTCGTCCACGTGCCGGCGCCCGCGGGCGAGCGCTGGAACTGGACGGTGTCGACGCCCGAGCCGCCCACGTCTGCCGAGTTGCTCGCGAGCACAACGGTGCCGCGAATGTCGGCTGCGGCGACCGGGTTCGTGACGGAGCCCGTCGGGTTCGTGTTGTCGACGAGAACGGTGATCGTCGCCGAGGTGAAGGAGTTGCCGGCGTTGTCGGTCGTCACGACGCGGAGGTCGTACGGGCCGTCGGCCTGCGCCGTCGTGTTCCAGCTCGGGGCCTGGTTCGTCCAGGTGCCGGCGCCTGCGGGGGAGCGCTGGAAGGTGACGGTGTCGACGCCGGAGCCGCCGTCTGCCGAGTTGCTCGTCAGCGAGATCGTGTTGCGGAGGTTGGCAGCATCCGCGGGAGCGGTGATCGAGCCGGTCGGATTGGTGTTGTCGACGCGGACGGTGATCGTCGCCGAGGTGAAGGAGTTGCCGGCGTTGTCGGTGGTGACGACGCGGAGGTCGTACTGGCCGTCGGCCTGCAGGGTGGTGTTCCAGCTGGCGGCCTGGTTCGTCCAGGTGCCGGCGCCGATCGGCGAGCGCTGGAACTGGACGGTCGCGACACCCGAGCCACCGGCGTCAGCAGAGTTGCTCGTCAGGCCGACCGTGCCGCGGAGGTTCGCGGCACCTGCCGGAGCCGTGACGGAGCCGGTCGGGTTCGTGCCGTCGACGAGCCAGGTGTAGCCGGCCGGCGAGGCGTCGAGGTTGCCCGCCGCGTCGGTGGTGCGGACCTGGAAGGTGTGGGAGCCATCGGCGAGCGAGCTGTAGGTCTTGGGGCTCGTGCAGGCGCCCCAGGCGCCGCCATCGATCTGGCACTCGAAGGTCGAGCCGCCCTCGCTCGAGCTAAAGGAGAACGAGGCGCTCGACGAGTTCGTCGGGTCGGTGGGCTGGGACGTGATCGACGTGTTCGGCGAGGTGTTGTCGACCGTGACCGAGACGAGGCCGGAGGTGAACGAGTTGCCGGCGAGGTCGGACGTGACCGCGCGCAGGTCGTACTGGCCGTCGGCGACGGCGGTCGTGTCGAACGTGACCGAGTACGGCGCGAGCGAGTCGGAGTCGATCGTCGTCCAGCTTCCCAGCCCAAGCGGCGAGCGCTGGAATACGACGGTGCCGACGCCCGAGCCGGCCGCGTCGGCGGAGTTCGCCGCGACGGCGATCGAGGCGCGGACGCTCGCGCCGTCTGCGGGAGCCGTGATCGAGCCAGTCGGATCGGTGTTGTCCACGCGCACCGTGATCGCCGAAGAAGTGAAGGAGTTACCGGCGTTGTCCGTCGTCACGACGCGCAGGTCGTAGAGACCATCAGTGACGCCCGAGGTCGCCCACGGGGAAGACAGGTTCGTCCAGGTCCCTGCGCCGGCAGGCGAGCGCTGGAACACGATCGTGTCGACCCCGGAGCCCGCGTCCGCCGAGTTGCTGGCCAGCACGGCCGGGCCGCTGAGGTTCGCGCCGCCGACGGGGGAGGTGACCGAGCCCGTCGGATTCGTGTTGTCGACGCGCCGATTCACGACCACGTCCGTGGTCGTGTTGCCGACGTCGTCGGTCGCGAGTGCGCGCAGGTCGTAGAGGCCGTCGGCCGGGACTGTCGTGTCGAAGCTCGCCGAGAAGCCGTCGCCCGGCGTCGAGTCGGTCGCGATCGTCGTCCACGTGCCGGCGCCCGCGGGGGAGCGCTGGAACGCGACGCTGACGACACCCGCATCCGGATCGGTCGCCGTCGCAGTGAGGCCGACCGTGCCGCGGAGGTTCGCGCCGGGATCGGTGAGCGTCGTCGTCGGGCCGCTCGTGTCCTCCACGATCGTGTACGAGCCGGTGTTCGAGACGACGCCGGCGGGGTTGGAAGCGGTGACGGTCCGTCCGGTGCTCGGCGCGGTCGTCGTGCCGTTGAACGTGTAGTCGAAGTGGTCGCCGGTCTGCGAGCCGCTGAAGTTCGTGCCGCCGTTCGTGTTCAACGGGCCGAACGCGTACGACGCGACGCCCGTGTGCGGGTCGGTCGACGTCGCGGTGACACGGAACGTTCCACCCGCCGACGGGCGGATGTAGAGCGTGCCGGCGGCGTAGTGCGCGTTCGCAGAGAGATTGGAGAGGACGAGGCTCGGGGCGGTCGGCGCGGAGGTGTCGACCTTGACGATCGTGCTCTGGACGCTCGACTGGTTGCCGACGTTGTCGGTGCCGGTGAGCGTGTAGCGATAGCAGCCGGTGGTGAGCGTGTCGGCGTCGTTGCCGGCCGTGATCGTGACCGGGTCGCTGCCGGTGAACGAGCCGCACGCGTCGGCCGCGAGCGTTGCGCTCTCGCGCGTCAGCGTGTGACCGGCGATGCCGGCACCGGCGTCGGTGAAGTTGGTCTGGGCGAGCGCGACGGTGCCGTCGCCGTCGTAGGCGCCGCCGCCGTTCGCGGTGATCGACCCGCCGGTCGGAGTCGTCGTGTCGTTCGAGACGGTGAACGTGCCGTTGGCGGATCCGGTTCCGGCGCCGTTGGTCGCGGTGACGTTCTTTGCGCCCGGGGTGGCTGCTGCATCCACGTAGGTGTACGTCCGCGTCGCGCCGCTCCCGGTCTGCGACCAGCCTGCGCCGAGCGTGGGGAAGGAGTAGGAGGCAACGCCGGTCTGCGCGTCCGTCGAGCTCGCGGTGACGTCGAAGCTGCCGCCCGCGCCGGCGGCGGAACGGAACCAGATCGTCGAGCCGCTACCGGGGTAGTGGGCGCTGCCGGTCGCGTTCGAGAGCGTCAGGGTCGGAGCGGTCGGCGCGCTGACGTCGACCTTCACGATCGCGCTCTGGGTGACGACCTGGTTGCCGACGTTGTCGGTGGCGGTGAGCGTGTAGCGGTAGCAGCCGGTAGCTCAGGGTGTCGGCGTCGTTGCCGCCGAGAATCGTGACCGGATCAGTGCCGGCGAAGCTGCCGCAGATGTCGTTGACGAGCGTCGCCGTGCGCGCGGGTGAACGTCTGCGAGGCGACGCCGGAGCCGCCGTCGGTGTGGTTGGTCTTCGCCAGCGCAACGGTGCCGTCGGTGTCGTAGGAGCCGCCGCCGTTGACCGTGATCGAGCCGCCGCTCGGAGCCGTCGAGTCGGCCGTGAGCGTGAAGGTCGAGCCGTTCGTCCGGCCGGCGTTGTTCTGCGCGGTGACCGTCTTGCCGCCGTCCGGCTCGGTCGGTGTGTTGAGCGTGTAGGTCTTGGTCGCGCCCGAACCGGTCGCGACGAAGCCGGCGAGGGTGGGGAAGGAGTAGTCGAGGATGCCGCTCTGGCCGTCGGTCGAGCTGGCGGTGACGTCGAACGAGCCGGTGCCGGCGGGGCGGTAGAACGCCGTCGTCCCGACCGTGTGGACGTCGGCACTCGAGTCGGCGAGCGAGAGGCTGGGTGCCGTCGGATCGGTGAGGTCGACCTTGACGACCGTCGTGAGCGAGACGCTGTTGCCGACGTTGTCGATGCCGGTCAGCGTGTAGCGGTAGCAGCCCGTGGCCAGACCGTTCTGGGCCGGCGTGCCGACGATCGTCGTGGGGGCGCCGTAGCTCGAGCAGGCGTCGCCGGCGAGCGTGCCGTCCTCGCGTGTGAGAGTCGAAGAGGCGAGGCCGGAGAGCGTGTCGGCGTAGTCGGTGCGCGTGCCGATCGTGAAGCTGCCGTCGTCGTCGTAGCTCTGCGTGCCGACCAGGCTGGACGCGACGCCGTTGACGTCGAGCGCGCCACCGGTCGGGTCGACCGCATCGGAGGTGAGCGTGAAGTTGGACGAGTTCGAGCGCGCGGCGCCTTGTTCTGGACGGACACGGGCTTGGCGCCGTCGGGCTCGGTCGGCGTCGCGAGCGTGTAGGTGCGCGATGCGCCGGCGCCGGAGGTCGTGAAGCCGGCGAGGGCGGGGAAGGAGTAGGAGGCGATGCCGGACTGCCCGTCGGTCGAGCTCGCCGTGACGTCGAAGGAGCCGCTGCCGGTCGGGCGGTAGAAGGCGGTGGTGCCGGTCGTGTGCACCGCGGCGCTCGAGTCGGAGAGCGAGAGTGACGGGAGCGGTCGGATCGGACGTGTCGACCTTGACGACGGTGGTGATCGTCGTCGTGTTGCCGACGTTGTCGGTGCCGGTGAGCACGTAGCGGTAACAGCCGGTCGCGAGCCCACTCTGGGCAGGCGTGCCGACGATCGTCGTGGGGGCGCCGTAGCTCGAGCAGGCGTCGCGCGGCGAGCGTGCCCTCCTCGCGGGTGAGCACGGAGGTGGCGAAGCCCGAGAGCGCGTCGGCGTTGTAGTTCGTCCTGGCCGATCGTGAAGGCTGCCGTCGCCGTCGTAGCTCTGCGAGCCGCCGCCGCTGGCCGCCGCACCGTTGACCGTGAGGGCGCCGCCGGTCGGGCCGACCGAGTCGGAGGTGAGCGTGAAGTTCGTGGCCGCCGAGCTGAGCAGCGCCTTGTTGCGCGCGTTGACCGGCTTGGCGCCGTTGGGCTCGGTCGGTGTCGCGAGGGTGTAGGTGCGGGTGGCGCCGGTGCCGGAGCCGGTGAAGCCGGCGAGGGCCGGGAAGCTGTAGTCGAGGATCCCGGACTGCGCGTCGGTCGACGAGGCGGTGACGTCGAAGGAGCCGCTGCCGGCGGGGCGGTAGAAGGCGGTGGTGCCGGTGGTGTGGACGTCGGCGCTGGAGTCGGAGAGCACCAGGCCGGGCGCTGCCGGCGCGCTCGTGTCGACCTTGACGATCGTCGTGATCGAGACGGCGTTGCCGACGTTGTCGGTGCCGGTGAGGATGTAGCGGTAGCAGCCGGTCGCGAGTCCGCTCTGGGCGGGCGTGCCGACGAGCGTGGTCGGGGCGCCGTAGGCCGAGCAGGCGTCGGCGTTGAGCGTGCCCTGCTCACGCGTCAGCGTCGAGGTCGCGATCCCGGAGATCGCGTCGGTGTAGTCGGTGCGGAGGCCGATCGTGAAGGTGCCGTCGTTGTCGTAGCTCTGCGTGCCGCCGCCGCTCGCGGCGACGCTGTTCACCGTCAGCGCGCCGCCGACCGGCGCCGCCGAGTCCGCGGTGAGCGTGAAGGTGCCCGCGGTCGAGATGTTGGTCGCGTTGTCCTCGGCGGTGACGTTCTTCGCGCCGGTCTCGGTGCCGGTCGTCGCCGGCCACGTGTAGACCTGCGCGTAAGCGGGCGTGGTGTCGTTGGCCGGAGCGGCCGGCGTGAACCCACCGGCGAGTCCCGGGAACGTGACGTGCTTCACGAGCGACGTCGCATCGCTCGTCGTCGCCGTGGCGGTGAACGTGCCGCCGGCGCCGGCGGGCCGGTAGTAGAAGGTCGAGCCGCTGGCGTGGCTGTCCGCGTTCGACTCGGTGATGACGAGGGACGGGACGGCCGGCGCCGTCGTGTCGACCGTGAAGGAGCGCGACGCCGAGAACGCGGACTGGACGTTCGAGTTGTCCTTGTTCTGCGCCTGCCAGTAGTAGGTCGTGCCGTTGACGAGTCCGGCGGCGCCCGGAACGGCGGCGGAGCCGTTCGCGCCGTTGGCGAGGAGTGCTGCCGAGGAGAAGGTCGAGAGGATTGTCGGGCAGGCCGCGTCGGCGCAGACCCGGAAGTTGACCGTGCCGGTGTCGGCGGCGTCGGGATCGCTGAAGGTCGCGGTGAGGGTCGGCGTGGTCGTGTTCGGGAAGGCGGCGTTCGCGGGCGTCACCAGTGCCGGGACGCTCGGCCGCGTCGTCGCGGCGGTGTGCTGAACGTACGCGTTCGCGTCGTTGAAGTAGAGGGAGAGCGTCGCGACGTCGTGAGCGTCGCCGTGTTGTACCGCGTAGAGCTGGACGATGATGTGCTCGTTCGCCAGGCAGCGAGATCTCGGGCATCGCGATCACGTGGTTCACGGTCTGCGTCGCGATCGTGTTCAGGAGGCTCAGGTTGTCCACGTGAGCCGGCGCCGTTCGGATCGACGTAGCATCGTGTTCGCCGTGATCGTGCCGCCGGCGGTCGTCACCTTCCAGACGCCGAAGGCCATGTTCATCGGCCCGCCGGTGGAGGTGCCGCTCGCGTCGGTGCGGACGTTGAACGTCCAGTTGCCCGCCGGGGATGACCGTGTCGTTCGGCGTCGCTGTCCCGCCGAGGTCGACGATCCAGCCGCGACCGTTCGGGGGTGCGAGCGACGGGGCGCCCTTTGTTGCCCACAGGGTCGTCTGGCCGGTCGGAACTGGAGGAACCCGGTGGCCGTGCCCGTCGTGATCGTGACGGCTGGTCGTGTCGACCGTGCCGGACGTGGTCCGCAGCGCGTTGTCGGGGACCGCCGTCTGACGTCGTCGAGGTGATGTTGCGGAGGTACTGGGTCGCCGGGTAGTCGACGGCCGGGTCGATCGCATACGGGAGCGGAAGCTTCGCGTCGTCGAGGTCGAGTGCGAGGAACCACTCGCCGCCGGAGCGGTCGAGCTTCCAGCTCGCCTTGGCCGGCGTGACGTCCCGGCCGTTGCCGTCGAGGATCGCGACCGGAGCAATGCGAAGGCCGGCGCTGTCGGCGCCGGCCGTGACGAGCACGCTTCCGTCAACCCTCAACTTCGGCTTGAGCTTTCCGGTGCCGAGCCGCCAGCGCCACGTGCGCTTCGCCCTGATCGCTCGCGAACGGTCAGGAACTGCTCCGCGCGCGTCGAGGTGACGACGACCGACTCGGAGCCGAACGGGGTCGAGCGCACCGCACCGCGCTCGAAGCGGTTCCAGTTGCCGCCGGCAGCGTCTTCGCTGGCGAGCGAGACCGTGCCGGTCGGGTTCCGGACGACGTAGCCGGAGTCACCGAGCTCGACCTTGACGCCGGTCGCGGGGACGTAGCTGCTCTTGCCGCCCTGGGTGCCGAGTGCGGCGTGCAGGAAGGCGGGCGCGGCGACGCTGGTCGCCGGAAGCAATCAGGGTCGCGGCGCCGCCGGCGATCGCAGCGACGAGAGCGAGGAGGATGAGTCGGAGCGTCCGCACGGGCATCGACCCGGCGTGTGCCGGGCGATTCGAAGGCCGCAGTTCTTCGTTAGTCGCCAAGTGGGTGTTTTCCGCTTTTCAATCGCGCGCGTAAGAGGGGAGAGTGCGCGCACAGCAGGCATCGACTCTCACTGGCGCAGACTTGAGCCAAAAGTACCCATTTAAAGCGGGAAAATCTGCCGAAGATCACCCTGTTGGGGTACACCGTTGGCAAGGCTCGGGTACCGGCGCTGAGCCGCATGTCCATCCCAAAAGCCGGATCCGGCGACGGGGGTCTGGCCGAAATCGCCGACCGGCGTCGCCAGACCGCGTCCGGAAGGGGCTCCGAAACGGTCGTCGAGGGCACCGCGCCAACGCCCAAAGCTCGACCTCGACTCGAGACTCAGTCCCTGAATCGAGGGACGCCCAAAACAGTCATTTCACGTGCCTTTCGCCCTCAGATTCGGAGCGTTCTTGCCCTCGCTTTCGGGTCCCGCAGCGCCCGATTTATCTGGTCGATGCGGCGGCGCGCGCGAGCTCTCCGGCGTGCCTCACGTCGTCCGAAACGACGAGCGCGGTGTGCACGCCGAGGTGGTCGAAGGCGACCGTCCGGCCACCGAAAATCCAGCACGCACTCGCCGCACACTCGGTCGGAATTCCGGTGCCGAACGCGGCGCCCACGTACGCCTCGACGGCCGTCTCCCACTGGGTGGCATCGACCTCCGAGTCCCAGTCGAGAGCGACCAGGACCGCCTCAGGCCTGGACGTACACGGTTCGGGCAGCGGGGTCGTACACGCCGGTCCGAGTGTCGAGCGCCAGCAGACCTTCGCGCAGCACGCCGTTGCCGCCCGAGACCAGCCCGAGCGCGCGGTAGACCTTCTCGTCGTGAGCCTGGGCGGCGCGCGGATAGCCGCGGTCGAAGAGGGTCACGCGCCGCTGCCGAAATCGCAACTGCGGCTCCGCGACGATCCGACCGGCTCCTTGGCGGTGAGCCCTGTCGCCTTGACGGCGAGGCGGAGCAGCGCGTGCGCCTGCTTGCCGTCGATCGCAACCGCCACGGGCGCGGCGACGAGTGCGGCAACGAGGATCGCGAGCAGCGGTCTGATCATGTGACCCCTCGGTCGGCGGCTTTCACACGGAGCGTAAACCCCGTCCCTACAATCCTTCTCCATGGCCACCACTGAGGACCGCGGCTCGCTGAACGCTACCCAGGCGTGGCGCGAGGAGCTCTACGGGCGCACGCCGGAGCGGCAGGGCGAGCTCTTCTCCACGATCTCGGGGCTCGAGAACGAGCCGCTGGCGACGCCGGACACGGTCGAGATCGACTATGACCGCGACCTCGGCTATCCGGGTGTGCATCCGTTCACGCGCGGTGTCTATCCGTCGATGTACCGCGGCAAGCTCTGGACGATGCGCCAGTTCGCCGGCTTCGGAACCGCGGCCGAGACGAACGAGCGCTTCCGCTATCTGCTCGAGCACGGGCAGACGGGGCTCTCGACCGCGTTCGACATGCCGACGCTGATGGGCTACGACTCGGACCACGAGCGCTCGCTCGGCGAGGTCGGCCGCGAGGGAGTCGCCATCGACTCTCTCTCCGACATGGAGACGCTCTTCGACGGGATCCCGCTCGGTGACGTCTCGACGTCGATGACGATCAACTCGCCGGCGGCGATCCTGCTCGCGTTCTACGTCGCGGTCGGCGAGCAGCAGGGCGTGCCGGCGGCCGAGCTGCGCGGGACGATCCAGACGGACATCCTGAAGGAGTACATCGCGCAGAAGGAGTACATCTTCCCGCCCGAGCCGTCGATGCGGCTGGTGACGGACATGGTCGAGTGGTGCGCGACGGAGATGCCGAAGTGGCATCCGATTTCGATCTCCGGCTACCACATCCGCGAGGCCGGCTCGACGGCGGCGCAGGAGCTCGCGTTCACGCTCGCGGACGGCTTCACCTACGTCGAGTGGGCGGTCGAGCGCGGCCTCGACGTTGACGACTTCGCGCCGCGCCTCTCCTTCTTCTTCAACGCGCATCTGGACTTCTTCGAGGAGATCGCGAAGTACCGCGCTGCTCGCAGGATCTGGGCGCGCGAGCTGCGCGACCGGTTCGGCGCCCGCAACCCCCGCTCGTGGTTGATGCGGTTCCACACGCAGACGGCCGGGGTCTCGCTGACCGCGCAGCAGCCGGAGGTGAACATCGTCCGGACGGCGATCGAGGCGCTGGCGGCGGTGCTCGGCGGGACGCAGAGCTTGCACACCAACTCCTTCGACGAGGCGCTTGCGCTGCCGACCGAGGACGCCGTCCGGATCGCGCTGCGCACGCAGCAGGTGATCGCGCACGAGACCGGTGTCGTGAATTCGATCGACCCGCTCGGCGGCTCCTACTACGTCGAGGAGCTGACGAACAAGATCGAGGCGCAGGCCTACGAGTACTTCGACCGGATCGAGAAACTGGGTGGAATGGTCGAGGCGATCAAACAGAACTTCCCGCAAAGAGAGATAGCAGACGCGGCGTTCCGCTATCAGGAGGAAGTCGAGCGCGGCGACCGGGTCGTCGTCGGCGTCAACCGCTATCAGCTCCTCGACGAGCCCGAGCCCGAGTTGCTGAAGATCGACCCGGCGCTCGAGCCGCAGCAGATCGAGCGGGTGAAGGCGCTCAAGGCCCGCCGTGACTCGGCCAAGGTCGAGCAGCGCCTCGCCGCGCTGAAGGCGGCCGCCGCCCGCGACGAGGTGAACCTGATGCCGACGATCCTCGACGCCGCCCGCGACTACGTGACGATGGGCGAGATGTGCGACGCCTGGCGCGAGGTCTGGGGAATCTGGCGCGAGACGCCGGTGTTCTAGGTCGGCTTCCTAGAAGTCGAGCTCGAGCCCGTCGTACGCAAGCTCGGAGCCCGGCGGCGGGGGCCGTTCGTCCGGGCGGTGCGTGAGGAGGATCCGTTTCGCGTGCGTGCCGGCCACCGCCGCGTCGACCTCGTCGGGTGCGAGGTGGCCGCGCAGGGGGCCGTCGAGGTCGCCCGTCTCGAGCGTCGCCTCGCAGAGCAGGAGGTCGGCGTCGCGCGCGATCTCCCCGAGCGCGGGACACGGACCGCTGTCGCCCGAGTACGCGAGCACCCGGTCACCCTCGACCCGAAAGCCGAACGCCTCCATGTCGTAGTGCTCGACCGGCACGGCCGTCACCTGGAGCCCGGCCGCCGCGGCGAACGGTGTCCGCGACTCGTACTCCGCGACCTCGAACGCGCGCTCGAACATGTCCTCGCTGCCGAGACGCGCCAGGATCGGCCGCAGCTCGGCGCTGCTGCCGGGCGGCAGCCAGAGTCGGGGCCGGGGAACCTCCTCGCCGGGTCCGAAGAGACTCCCCCAGACCCAGGGGACGAGATCGCCCCAGTGGTCGAGGTGCAGGTGGGTGATGGCGATCGCCTCGACGGTCGGCCAAGGCTCGCGCTGCCGCAGCTTCGCGAGCACGCCGGGCCCACAGTCCAGCAGCAGCTTGTCGTCCACGAGGTAGCCCGAACAGGCCCCGCCAGGGTTGGGCCAGGCCGGGGACGAGCCGATGACAGTCAGGCGCACCGCCATATACTTGCCGACGCGATGGCCCGGAAGATCAGAGTAGTGATCGCGAAGCCCGGCCTCGACGGTCACGACCGTGGCGCAAAGATCATCGCCCGCGCCCTTCGCGACGCCGGGATGGAGGTCATCTACACCGGGCTCCACCAGACACCGGAGCAGATCGTCGAGACTGCGATCCAGGAGGACGCGGACGCCGTCGGCATCTCGATCCTCTCCGGTGCGCACATGACGCTCGTGCCGCGGATCCTCGACGGGCTGAAGGAGAACGGCATCGACGACGTGGTCGTCGTCGTCGGCGGCACGATCCCGACCGACGACGCGGAGGAGCTCAGAGGGAAGGGTGTCGCGGCGGTCTTCACGCCCGGCGCGCCGACGAGCGAGATCGTCGACTTCCTGAGGGCGAAGATCCCGGTCTAGGGCTTGACGACGACGCGGGACGCGGCAAGCGCGCCCTTCGTACCCGACTGTGCCGCGAGCGTCACCTTGGCCGGCGTCGTCCAGATCGTCACCGGCACTCCCGCGGTGAGCAGCTCGAGCGCCGAGTAGGCGAGACCCGCCGCGGGCGTCGGCGGTCATCCCCTCGATCGACGCCGTCTCGGGCACGGAGACCGCGACCTTCTGTCCGGCCTGCTTGATCTTGCGCCCGCCCGGCCACGAGCGCACCTGGTCGATGCTCATCGAGAGGTCCTGGCCGGCCGCCGTCACGACGGTGCCCGTGAGCGCAAGCGTGAACGTCGTCCCGAGCCGGGCGGCGAAGAGCAGATGCTTCGCCTTGCGCAGGTACTGGTACGGGCTCACCGCGGCGCCCCCGTTCGGATGCACCTCGAAGTGGAGGTGCGGATGGATCCCGTTCGCGTCGCCGGAGTCGCCGACGTAGCCGATCGGCTCGCCGGCGAGCACCTTCGCTCCGGTCTTCAGCCCCTTCGTGAAGGCGACCCCGGGCACGCACTGGCCCTGGTTGTCGTTCTCGGACGTGAGGTCGTTGTTCAGGTGGATGTACAGGTACTCGGTGCCGCTCTCGCCCTCGAGGTAGAGCATGCAGCCCGCGCGCGAGGAGGTGATGTGGAACTTGACCGTCCCCGCCTCGGCGGCCAGCGCGAGCGCGTGGCGCGGCGCCAGGATGTCGTTGCCCTCGTGGGCGCCCTGGCCGCGCGCGTCGCCGAAGTCGTCGATGTAACTCGCCTCGCCGAGCACCGGGAAGACGATCGTCGGCGGCTTCGCGGCCGGGGATGCAGCCGCCACCCCTGCCGTGAGCAGGAGCGCGAGCAATGTGAGGAGAGCTCCTCGGGCTGTCGTCCGGGTGAGGGTCATGAGGTACCGGTTCGAGCTCGAAGCGCGGGAGCCTAGCAGGGCGATCGGAGACAATGGTGTGCAAAAGGGGGATATCGCCGCGGTGACGTTCCCCCCGAGCGGTGCGGCGGCTCATCGTTAGAGTCCGCGCGATGAAGATCGCCGTCTGCGTGAAAGAGGTGCCGGACGCCACCGCGCACAAGCGGCGTCGATCCCGGCACGAAGCGGCTCGACCGGTCCGGCGAGGGCGCGCTGAATGCCTTCGACGCGAACGCGGTCGAGGAGGCGCTGCGGCTGAAGGACGCGACCGGCGAGGGTGAGGTCGTCGTCGTCTCGATGGGTCCGGAGCGCGCGCTCAACTCGCTCCGCAAGGCGCTCGCGATGGGAGCCGACCGCGCCGTTCTGATCTCCGACGACGGCGCCGCGGGCTCCGACCTCGTCGCCACGAGCCTGACGCTGGCGAAGGCGCTCGAGCGCGAGCAGCCGGACCTCGTCCTCTTCGGCCAGCAGTCGTCCGACTCGGACGGCGCCCTGCTCTGGGGCGCGGTTGCCGAGCGGCTGCGCCGACCTGTCATCTCTCAGGTCGCGGAGCTGACGCTCGACGGCGGCTCGCTCACCGGCAAGCGCCAGACGGAGTTCGGCTACGACGTGATTCGCGCGCCGCTGCCGGCGGTCGTCGCCGTCGCCGACTCGATCAACGAGCCGCGCTACCCGTCTCTCAAGGGGATCATGGGCGCGAAGTCGAAGCCGCAGGAGACGCTCTCGCTCGCCGACCTCGGTGTCGACGCCGGTCGGGCCGGCGAGCAGGGCTCGCGGACCGAGGTGCTCGCTCTCTCCGACCCGCCGCCGCGCGGCGACACGCGCAAGATCGAGGACGACGGCAGCGGCGCGGAGCAGATCGTCGCGTTCCTCGTCGAGAAGCGGCTGATCTGATGAGCACCCTCGTCTTCCTCGAGCATCACGGCGGCGAGCTCCAGAAGGGCTCCCTCGCCGTCCTCTCGAAGGCCGCGTCGCTCGGACGGCGACGTCGCGGGCGTGATCGTCGGCTCGGGCCTCGACGGTCTCGCCGAGCAGGCGGCCAAGCACGGCGCCGCCACGGTCTACGTCGCCGACGACCCGAAGCTCGAAGCACCGCTCCCGCAGCCGCGCGTCGACGCGATCGCGCAGCTCGTCGGGGAGAAGGGAATCGAGACCGTGCTCTTCGCCCAGTCGATCCTCGCCTCCGACATCGCCTCGGGTCTCGCGGCCCGGCTCGAGGCCGGGCTCAACTGGCAGCTCACCGACATCGTGAACGGCGACGGCGGCCTCGTCGGCAAGCAGTCCGCCCTCGGGGACTCGGTTGTCGTGGACGTCGGTTGGAAGTCGACGCCGCAGATCGGTCTCTTCCGCGCCGGCGCGTTCGACCCGTCGGAGCAGCCCGCCGCCGGAACGGTCGAGCCGTTCGAGGTCCAGTTGCAGGAGCACTCTCTCGCGGCGGAGATGGTCGAGCAGGCGCACGCGGAAGAGAGCGGTCCGTCGATCGAGGACGCGAACGTGATCGTCGCCGGCGGCCGCGGCCTCGGTGAGCCGGAGAAGTTCGCGCTCGTCGAGGACCTGGCCAAGGCGCTCGGCGGTGCGGTCGCCGCCACCCGGGCGGTGGTCGACGCGGGCTGGTATCCGTACTCGGCCCAGGTCGGCCAGACAGGCAAGTCGGTCTCGCCGACGCTCTACGTCGCGTGTGGGATCTCGGGCGCCATCCAGCACAAGGTCGGCATGCAGAGCTCGAAGACGATCGTCGCGATCAACAAGGATCCGAACGCGCCGATCTTCGAGTTCGCGGATCTCGGCGTCGTCGGCGACCTGCACCAGATCCTGCCGAAGCTGACCGAGTTGGTGCAGGCTCGGCGCAGTGGGTAAGGACAGCGTGAGCGTCCGCCCGGCCGACTACCCGCCGCCGTTCGCGCCCTCGGACGCGATCGCCGCGCCGACCGACCCGGTCGACGAGCGGATCGAGGTGGGCGTGCTGATCGTCGGTGCCGGTCCCGCCGGGCTCGCGTGCGCGATCCGGCTCGGCCAGCTGCTCGAGGAGTCGCCCGAGACCGCCGCCCGGCTCGGCGACGTGCCGGTCGCCGTGGTCGAGAAGGGGAAGGCGCCGGGATCGCACCTGCTCTCCGGCGCGGTCGTGAATCCGCGCGCGCTCCGCCGGCTCTTCAAGGGCCGGCTGACGATGGACGACGTGCCGAGCTACGGCGAGGTGCACGGCGAGGCCGTCTACCTGCTGACGAAGGGCGCCGCGATCCGGATCCCGCCGCCGCCGACGATGCGCAACCACGGCAACTGGGTCGTCTCCGTCTCGCAGTTCGGGCGCTTCCTGGCCGAGCAGGCGGAGGCGGGCGGTGCGGCCGTGCTGCCGGAGACCGACGCGCAGAAGCTGCTCGTCGCCGACGGTCGCGTGCACGGGATCCGCACCGGCGACAAGGGGCTCGGCCGTGACGGCAGCCCGCTGCCGACGCACGAGCCTGGCTCGGACATCGTCGCCAAGCTGACCGTCCTCGCCGAGGGGACGCAGGGCCACCTCACCGGCGCGGCGATCTCGCGCTTCGGCCTCGAAGGCGAGCAGCCTCAGATCTGGGCGCTCGGAGTGAAGGAGGTCTGGAAGGTGCCGAGGCCGCTCGGGCACATCGTGCACACGATGGGCTGGCCGCTCCGCAAGAGCTCGAAGTACGGCGAGTTCGGCGGCTCGTTCATCTACCCGATGGGCAAGGACATGGTCTCGCTCGGCTTCGTCGCCGGGCTCGAGTACCGCGACATCGAGTTCTCCGTCCACGACGTGCTGCAGGAGTTCAAGACGCACAAGCTCGTGCGCAAGATCCTGCGCGACGGCGAGCGGATCGCGTGGGGCGCGAAGACGATCACCGAAGGCGGCTACCACGCGCTGCCCACGCGCTTCCACGCGCCGGGCCTCCTGCTCGCGGGCGAGAGCGCCGGACTCGTCAACGTGCCGACCCTGAAGGGGATCCACTACGCGATCGAGTCCGGGATCATGGCCGCCGAGGCGGCGTTCCGCTCGCTCCAGCGCGGCGAGTCACCGAGCCGCGTCGGAGCGCTCGACTCCTACGACGACGAGCTGCGGGCGAGCTACGTGCTGAAGGACCTGCACGAGGTCCGGAACATGCGGCAGGTCTTCGACAAGGGCTTCTTCATGGGCGGCGCGCTCGCGAGCGCGATGACCGTGACCAAGGGGAAGCTGCCGCCGAAGGAATACGAGATCGAGCCGAACGCCGAGCGGACGCTGATCCGGACCGACCGCGCGAAGAGCTATCCGGCGCCCGACGGCAAGCTGACGTTCGACAAGCTCTCGTCCGTTTTCCTCTCGGGCAACAGGACGCGGGACGACCAGCCGAACCACATCCGGATCCAGCGCACCGTCCCGAAAGACCTCGGCGATGCATGGGTACACATGTGCCCCGCGCAGGTCTACGAGGTGGGCGCTGCCGACGGCGACGGGATGGTGCACGTCGAGGTGAACCCGTCGAACTGCGTCCAGTGCGGCGCGATCTCCGCCAAGGGCGGCCGCCTGACCCCGCCCGAGGGCGGCTCCGGCCCCGAGTACACGCTCACCTAGAGCGCGCTTTCCAGGCCTCGGCCATCGCGATCCGCTTCTCGACGGAGGGGTGGCTGTCGAAGAGCAGATACGACCACGTCGGCGGGTCGGGATCGTTGAGCGACTGGATCGTGAACTGCTTGAAGAGCGCCTCCGCCGACGCGGGGTCGTGGGTCGTCTCGAGCGCCTTCCAGTCGGCCTCCGCCTCCATGTGGCGCGAGATCAGGTTGTAGACGGGCAGCGAGAGCAGGTCGAGCACGACGATCACGAGCAGCGAGAGCGGCACCGCTGCCGGATTCCCCATGCCGCCGCGTCGCCGCGTGGCGACGGCGATCAGCCAGGCGCCCGGGAGCGCGAAGAGCGCGTACCACGCGATGCCCTCGATCAGGTGGTTGCTCGAGTGATGGCCGAGCTCGTGCGCGAGCACGGTCTTCACCTCCTTGTCGCGTGAAGCTGCCGTCGAGAAGCGTGTTCCAGAAGACGATGCGCTTGCTCGGCCCGAAGCCGACCGCGTAGGCGTTCGGAGCGCTCGTGAAGTCCGTGACGTCCTCGACCCGGAGCGGAACCGGATCGATCCCCTGCTTCGCCGCGTACTCCCGCCCGGCCGCGATCAGGTCGGCGCGGCGGAGCGGCTCGGTCGGGGTCAGGTACGGGATAGATGAAGCCGAACAGCGTCGCGAGGACGACGAAGAACGGCGCCGCTGCGAGCCACCAGCGGCGTGGGAACGCCCCGGCGAGCGCCATCACGACGACCAGCGCGAAGCAGATGAACAGGAACTCGGCGCCGAGCTGGATCCAGTTCGCGAAGAGCGTCTCGAAATAGCCGCTGTCCGTCTGGTCGTAGCGGCGGTCCCACCACACCTCCGCGAGCCGGAACGGCACCTGCGAGAGCCAGACCAGGGCGAGCCCGATCATCCCGAGCAGCATTCCGGTGCCGATGCGCCCGGCGGCCGACTCCTTCGCGAAGCGAATACCCCACTTCGCGTAGGCGAGGAGCACGCCGAGCAGCACGAGCCTGGGAGACGACGAACTCGATCCGGAAGAAGCGTCTCGTAGCGCTTGGCCCGGTCGAGGGTCTCCTGTGGGATCCCGGCGAGCGAGACGTCGGGGAGAGAGAGGTCTCCCGGGACGACGCTGCCCCAGAGCGACCACGCGGCGGCAGCCCAGGCGCCGGCGAGGACGAGCACGAGGACGACGCGGAGCGCCGGGCTCCGCGTGCTCAGATCGCTGCCTCGAACGACTCCGGCTCGGGCTCCGGCTCGGGCTCGGGCTCGGCGGGAGGTCGCAGCGACGGGGTCGCGTACGGGTAGGCGTCCGTCACGACGAACCAGTAGGCGTTCGTCTGCGCGCTGTAGCGCACGGCAACGGCTCCGATGTTGCGCAAGCCGGTCGGCATCCGACCGGTGACGAGCGACGCGAACCAGCCGAAGCAGGCCGCGAGGACGAGCACGCCCGAGAGTGCGCTCGAGACGACCAGCGCCGGGAACACGAGGAAGCCGCGGAAGAACGTGACCCACCGGTTCTGGCGAGCGGGCGGTCCGATCGTGATGTCGACGGGATAGCCCGGTTCGCCGACGAATCCGGGGAACGGGTTCGCGATCAGGGTGGCGAACGCTCGCCACGTGCGCCGCGTACCGGACGAAGGCGGCGAGGAAGCGGTGCAGCGGCTCAGGCGGGCCGGCCGCGCACGAGGGTGACCAGCCAGTTGACGATCGCCGCCAGCGCAGCCGCAACGAACCAGAGCGACAGCCAGACGAGATGCGGCAGCACGAGCAGCAAGCCGGAAGAAGACGGTCAAGCGTGAGCGTCGGCCGTCGTCGCTGAGTTGGAGCTGGACCGGATGCGGCGGCAGGCGTCCAGTCGAGGCCGAACGCTTCGGGGTCGCTGTTGGGATAGCGGTCGGTGAGCAGGAGCAGGTACGCCCAGGCCTGGGCGCCGTAACCCACGCCGTACGAGGCGAGGTCGCGAAGGCCTTTCGGCATGCGGCCGAGGACGAGCGCCGCGAACCAGCCGAGGAAGGCGCAGGCACCGACGGCGCCTCCGAGCCTGAAGTAGACGGCCGACGCCTCAGTCGTCTCATGGCTCGGCGAGGCGCCCCCGTTGACGTACTGCAGGCCCCAGCCGACGGCAGCAGCGAGCACCAGCGCCGGGACCGCGAGCAGCAGTCTCAGGGCGATCTTCCAGCGGGACTGCGGCTCCGGGCCTGGAATCTCGACGTCGACTGGGTACCCCGGCTCGCCCGTGAAACCCGGGTACGGGTTCGCGGTCAAGGACAGGTAGGCATCCAGGTGTGTCGCGTAGCGGACGTACGCCGAGAGGAAGTTGTGCAAGCCCCGTGGGGCCCGACCCGTCACGAGCGCGGCGAACCAGGTTGCGATCGCAGCGAAGAAGACCGCGATCGACCACAGCACGAACCAGACGAGGTGCGGGATCGCCAACAGCAGCCGGAAGAAGACGGTCAGGCGCGAGCGGCGCAGGTCGTCGTCGACCGTGATCCGTACGCGATGGTCGTCCAGGCGAGGGTCGTCCACGGGCTGAGTCTACGATGCCTCAATGCCGGTGACCCGCGACGACGTGCTCGCTGCGGCGGAGCGGATCCGTGGCCGTGTCCACCGAACGCCGACGTTCACCTCACGCACGCTGGGCGAGCACGTCTGGCTGAAAGCCGAGCTCTTCCAGAAGACCGGCTCGTTCAAGGCGCGCGGGGTGCTGAACAAGCTCGCCTCGTTGAGCCCCGACGAGAAGGCACGCGGCGTGATCGGGATCTCGGCCGGAAACCACGCCCAGGCGCTGGCCTGGGGGGCGGCCGCCGAGGGGATCGACTGCCTCGTCGTCATGTATGCGAGCGCGAGCGCCGCGAAGGTCGCGGCGACACGGGGGTACGGCGCCGAGGTCGATCTCGAGGCCGCCGACGCGGTCGAGGCGTTCGCCCGGCTCGACGAGCACATCCGGGAGACGGGCCGGACGCTCGTGCACCCGTTCGACGATCCGCTCGTCATCGCCGGCCAGGGCACGCTCGCGCTCGAACTGCTCGAAGACGCGCCCGAGATCGAGACGATCCTCGTGCCGACAGGAGGGGGCGGGCTCGTTGCCGGGGTCGCCGCCGCGGCGCCCGACCGGCACGTCATCGCGGTCGAGCCGGAGCGCTCGACCGCGGTGCATGACGCACTCGCAGCCGGGAAGTCCGTGCCGGTGACGCCGGACTCGATCGCGGACGGCCTCTCCGGCCCCTTCGCGGGCGAGACCGCGCTCGCCGTCCTTCAGGCTCACGACGTCGAGAGCATGCTCGTGACGGAACAGGAGATCGAGGACGCGTTTCGGTTCCTCTACATGCATGCGAAGCTCGCGTGCGAGCCGGCCGGAGCCGTGGCTGTCGCGGCGGTCCTGGCCGGGCGAACAGGGGATGGTCCGATCGGTATCGTTGTCTCCGGTGGCAACGTAGCGGCCGAAACTGCCTCTGCTATTCTGGCTCGGCGATGAAGACCGGAATCCATCCCGAGTACGTATCCACGCACGTCCGCTGCTCCTGCGGCGCCGAGTTCGAGACCCGTTCGACGCAGCCGGAGATCCACGTCGACGTCTGCTCGGCCTGCCACCCGTTCTACACGGGCAAGCAGAAGTTGATGGACGCCGGCGGCCGAGTCGAGCGCTTCCAGCGCCGGCTGGAGAAGGCCGGCGGCACCCGCCGCGGCTAGCGCGCCTTGAAAAACATCGGGGGACAGGCCGTCCTGGAGGGCGTGATGATGCGCAGCCCGTCGAATTGGGCTGTCGCCGTGCGCAAGCCGGACGGTCAGATCGCGCAGGTCGTCACGGCAATCAGCTCCCCGATGGCGCGCAACCGGATCTTCCGGCTGCCCGTGATCCGAGGCGTCATCGCACTCGGCGAATCGCTGGCGATCGGCTTCCGGGCGCTGGCGATCTCCGCGAACTACGCCGCGCAGGACCCGGACGCGGCGGAGGGTGAGGTTCAGACCGAGATCGGGCGCGGCCAGATCATCTTCTCGTTCGCGATCGCGATCGGGTTCGCGCTGATGCTCTTCAAGGTGACGCCCGCCCTGATCACGAACTGGCTGCCGATCGATACCACGGGCACCTTCGTGATCATCGAAGGCGTGATCCGCGTCTCGATCTTCCTCGTCTACCTGCTGCTGATCTCACTCCTGCCCGACCTGCGGCGCGTCTTCCAGTACCACGCTGCCGAGCACAAGGCGATCAATGCCTACGAGGCGGGCGAGGAGCTCACGCCGGAGAACGTGCAGAAGTTCAGTTTGATCCACCCGCGTTGCGGAACCGCGTTTTTGCTCTGGGTGATGGTGATCGGGATCTTCGTCTTCGCGTTCGTCGGCCAGCCGGCCTGGTACTGGCTGATCACGAGCCGCGATCCTGCTGTTGCCGGTGATCGCCGGCCTCGCCTACGAGCTGATCCGCTTCGCCGGCAAGCACCAGGACAACGCGATCCTGATGATGCTGCTCGCGCCGGGACTCTGGCTCCAGCGGCTGACCACACGCCAGCCGTCTCTCGATCAGATCGAAGTCTCGATCCGTGCGCTCGAGGAGGTGCTCCGCCGTGAGGGCGCGATCACGGCCGACGAGCGCAAGGTCGAGGTCATGGCCTAATGCCGCGAATCCAGCGCGAGGCGTCGGTGGCGTGGGAAGGGTCGCTCTCGCGCGGCTCGGGCGTGGCGACGGCGGGGACGGGAGCGTTCGAGCTGCCGGTCGACCTCCCATCGCGGATCAGCGACGCTGCTGTCAAGACGAGCCCGGAGGAGTTGCTCGCGGCGGCGCACGCCACGTGCTACGTGACGTCACTCGCAGGCGAGATCGCGAGGGCGGGCGGAACGGTCGAGCGGATCGACCTCACGTGCACAGTGACCATGGACGAGGTCGGGGAGAAGGGCCACCTGATCGTCGCCTCGGAGATCGACGCACGAGCCCGCGCTGAAGGAATCGACGCGGCCGGTCTGGAGCAAGCTGCGCAGGCAGCGGACGAAGGCTGTCCGTTCTCGATTCTGATCCGGGCGAGCGCTTCAGTTAGCGTTCGAGCCGTACTCGAGTCGAACTAGGAGGAGCGGACATGGCTGCTGAGCGCCGGGCGTCGGTGACGTGGAACGGTGACCTGATGAGCGGGTCGGGAACGATCGACGAGGTCGGCTCGGGCGCCTTCGGGCCGCTCGATGTGAGCTGGGCGGCGCGGTCGGAGGAGGCGTCGGGCGGGAAGACGAGCCCGGAGGAGCTGATCGCGGCTGCGCACGCCTCGTGCTTCTCGATGGCGCTGTCACTCGGTCTCGCAAAGGCCGGCACTCCCCCTGATCGGCTCCAGACTTCCGCTGTCGTGACCTTCGTGCCGGGTACCGGGATCACGAAGAGCGCGCTCACGGTGCGCGGCACAGTGCCGGGCCTCGACGCCGACGGCTTCCGCGAGGCGGCCGAGGCGGCGAAGAAGGGCTGCCCGGTCTCGCAGGCGCTCGCCGGCGTCCCGGAGATCACGCTCGACGCAGATCTCGACGCGTAGCGGCTCCAGCACCACGGCCAGTCTTCCGTCCGCTCGCAGAGCCCGGCGCGGACCGGATTTGTCAGCACGTACTCACAGGTCGCGCGGAGATGCTCTTCGTCGCGCACCTGCCAGAGCGCGAAGCGGTCGCCCCAGAGGTGGCCGCTGCGCGGTGTACTTCGCGTTGAAGTCCTCGGCGTAGACGCCGTTGACGCGGTGCAGCGCTCGCGAGAGGCAGTCGCGCAGGCACTGGACGACGAGGTGGTAGTGGTTCGGCATCAGGCAGAGAGCGTGGACATGCAGCCCGAGCCGCTCGACCGCCTGCCAGAGCTGGGCGAGGAAGCGACGGCCGTCGTCGCGATCGAGGTAGACCGCTCGCCGTTCGACCCCGCGCGTCGTCGCGTGCCAGACGCCGTAGTCGGGAAAGGTCGAGCGGGGCAGACGAGCCATCGCACCCAACGCTAGAGCCAGAAGCACGCCACAACAAGCCCTGTGGACAAATCGGCACAGAAGATTGACGCCCGGACATGTCTCGCCGAGACCCGTCCGGGGACAGTCCCCGGACGGGTGCGCTGCGGTCACGTCTCTTTCGGAGCGGGGTCGGTGAGGTCGAGGACGAGGCCCCACTCGTGGCTCGCGTCCGGGTCGTCGTGCACACGCTCGCCGACGACGCGGGCGCCGTGGCGCTCGTACAGCCGGTGCGCGTCGGTGAACCGCTTGTCCGACCAGATCTCGAGCTGGACATGGCCCCGGCGGCGCGCCTCCGCGACGACCGCCGCGAGGAGAGCCGACCCGGCGCCGCTTCCGCGCGCCTCCGCCAGCACGTAGAGCCGCTCCAGCGATCCGTGGCTCGTGAGACCCGCTGTCCCCACGATGCGCCCGTCGTTCTCGGCGACGAAGAAGGCCGCGTACGACTCCTCGACATCTCGAAGATCGGCGTGATAGCCCGCCTCGTCCCAGGTGAAGCCGAACTCCTCGTAGACCGCGCGGACGACGGCGGCCGCAGCCGCCGAGTCGCCCGCGACGGCGCGGCGGACTCTCATCCCTTCACGATCGATACGGTCGAGCAAGGGGCACGGCGCACGTCCTCGGGACTCATCGCTGCACTACCCTACGACCCGTGTCGAACACATTCGAGAACCTGATCGACGAGCTCGAGCGCTCGTACACCGAGGTGCAGGAACGCATGTCGGACCCGTCGGTCTACAACGACCACCGCGAGGCCGCCGAGGTCGGCCGCCGCCTGAAGGAGCTCGAGACGCCCTACAAGCTGGCGCAGGAGTGGCGCTCGATGCGGGAGGACGTGACGGCATCGCTCGCCGATCCCGAGCTGAAGGAGCTCGTGGCCGAGTCGGAGACGCGGCTCGCCGAGATCGAGGAGGAGCTCAAGCTCGCGCTCGTCGAGAACGATCCGGCCGACCAGAAGGACGTGATCGTCGAGATCCGTCAGGGCGTCGGCGGCGACGAGGCGGCGATCTGGGCCGGCGACGTGTACCGGATGCTGACCCGCTACGCGGAGAGCCGCGGCTTCAAGACCGAGCTGCTCTCGGCGAACGAGAGCGAGACGGGCGGATTCAAGGAGGTCGTCTTCGCGATCAAGGGAGACGGCGCCTTCTCGATCTTCAAGTACGAGGGTGGTACGCACCGCGTCCAGCGCGTGCCGGAGACCGAATCGCAGGGTCGGATCCACACCTCGACCGCGACCGTCGCCGTGATGCCCGAGGTCGAGGAGGTCGACGTCGAGATCGACGAGAACGACCTCAAGATCGACGTCTACCGCTCCACCGGGCCGGGCGGCCAGAGCGTCAACACGACCGACTCGGCGGTCCGGATCACGCACCTGCCGACGGGGATCGTCGTCGCGATGCAGGACGAGAAGTCGCAGCTGCAGAACAAGGCGAAGGCGCTGCGCGTGCTGCGCGCCCGAATCTACGAGGCCGAGCGCGAGCGCCAGCAGGCGGCACTCTCCGCAGCGCGGAAGCTGCAGATCGGATCCGGCGAGCGGGCCGAGAAGATCCGCACCTACAACTATCCCGACAGCCGCGCCACCGACCACCGCGTGAAGGTGACCGTGAACCTGGAGAAGGTGCTTCCCGGCGGGCTCGACGCCTTCACGGAGGCGCTTCAGGCAGAGGACAGGCGCCGGGCGCTCGAGGCGTGACCGTCGGCGAGGTGCTCCGGCGCGCGACCGAGCATCTCGGCAAGACCTCGGAGACCGCGCGGCTCGATGCGGAGCTGCTGCTCGCGCACACGCTCGGACGAGAGCGGATCGAGCTCTACACCGACTTCGACCGGCCGCTCGAGAACCGCGAGCTCGACGGCTACCGCGAGCTCGTCGCGCGCCGCGCACGCCGCGAGCCCGTCGCCTACATCCTCGGCGAGTGGGGGTTCCGCCGGCTGACGCTCGCAGTCGACCGGCGGGCGCTGATCCCGCGACCCGAGACGGAGATCGTCGTCGAACGCGCTCTCGCCCTTCTGCGCGGGCTCGAGGCACCGCGGGTGCTCGACGTCGGCACGGGTAGCGGTGCGATCGCACTCGCGATCGCCGACGAGCATCCCGACTCGCGCGTGACCGCGATCGACGTCTCTCCCGATGCGCTCGCGCTGGCCGGCGAGAACGCCGCGCGGACCGGGCTGACGATCGAGCTGCTCGAGCACGACCTGAGGGCGGGCCTGCCGGGCGGCCCGTACGACCTCGTCGTCTCGAACCCGCCCTACGTCGAGCCGGACGAGCTCCCGACGCTGATGCCGGACGTCCGCGAGTACGAGCCTCATCTCGCGCTCGTCGGCAGCGGCGCCACCGAGGCAGTCGCCCGCGCCGCACTGGAGGTGCTCGTGCCCGGTGGCCGGATCGTGCTCGAGGTGGGCGACGGGCAGGCGTCCGCGACCGCGGCGCTGCTCGACGGGCTCGGCTACGCCGACGTCTCCACGACCCCGGACCTGACCGGGCGCGACCGCGTGGTCGAGGGACGCCGTGTCTGAGGTCGAGGCCGCCGTCGAAGCGATCCGCGCCGGCCGGCTCGCGATCGTGCCGACCGACACCGTCTACGGCCTCGCGGCGAGCGCGTACTCCGAGGGGCCGGTGCGGAGGCTGTACAGGGCGAAGGGACGTGAGGAGATCCAGCCGACGGCGCTCGTCGCCGACAGCGTCGACATGCTGCTGGAGTGCGTGCCGGAGCTTCGCGGCCGCGCGGCGCTGATTGCACGAGCGCTCCTGCCGGGGCCGCTGACGCTTGTCCTGCCGAACCCCGCGCGACGCTTCCGCTGGCTCTCGGGTGCGCGGCCCGACACGATCGGCGCGCGCGTCCCCTTGCTCGACGGGGAGGCGCGCGACCTGCTGGCCAGTCTCGGTGCGATGGTCGCGACGAGCGCGAACCTGCCGGGCGGCCCGGACCCGGCGACGGTCGACGAGGTGCCTGAAGAGATCCGCGCAGCCGTCGATGCGATCGTCGACGTCGGCCCGCTGCCGGGGACGCCCTCGACGGTGATCGACTTCACCGGCTCCGGAGCCGGTGGTGTTGCGCGAGGGCGCCGTCTCGGCCGACGAAGCGCTCCGGCTCGTCGGGTCGGTGCTCTAGCATCGAGTCATCCCGCAGCTGAGGAGGACCAGGCATGGCCGTCGCCCAGGAAACGCTCGATCACCTTCGAACCGCCGGCCTCGCCGACGTCGATCCGGAAATCGCTTCCCTCCTCGGCCGCGAGCTCGAGCGGCAGCGCGCGCAGATCGAGTTGATCGCGTCCGAGAACTTCACCTGGCCGAGCGTGCTCGAGGCTGTCGGCTCGGTGCCGACGAACAAGTACGCCGAGGGCTATCCCGGCCGCCGCTACTACGGTGGCTGCGAGGTCGTCGACGAGATCGAGCAGCTGGCGATCGATCGCGCGAAGGAACTGTTCGGCGCCGACCACGCCAACGTTCAGCCGCACGCCGGCGCGCAGGCGAACATGGCCGCGTACTTCGCGCTCCTGCAGCCGGGCGACACGATCCTCGGCCTCCGGCTCGACCACGGCGGCCATCTCACGCACGGGCTGAAGGTCAACTTCTCGGGGCGGCTCTACACGATCGCCTCGTACGGCGTCTCGCGCCGGACCGACATGGTCGACTACGACGAGGTGCTCGCGGTCGCCAAGAAGCACCGGCCGAAGCTGATCGTCTGCGGTGGCTCCGCGTACCCGCGCACGGTCGACACCGCGGAGTTCCGGAAGATCGCGGATGAGGTCGACGCGCTGCTGATGTGCGACATGGCGCACTTCTCGGGCCTGGTCGCTGCCGGACTCCACCCGAACCCGGTCGAGCACTGCGACATCGTCACCTCGACGACGCACAAGACCCTCGCCGGCCCGCGCGCGGGCTTCGTCCTCTGCCGCGAGGAGCACGCGCAGGCCGTCGACCGGGCAGTCTTCCCCGGGATGCAGGGCGGGCCGCTGATGCACGTGATCGCCGCGAAGGCGGCGTGCTTCAAGATCGCCGGCTCCGAGGCATTTCGCTCCTACCAGGAGCAGGTGCGTGCGAACGCCGACGCGCTCTCGGACGAGCTGATGACGAGCGGCCTCGACGTGCTCACCGGCGGCACCGACACGCATCTCCTCCAGCTCGACCTGCGCAGAGACGGACTGGACCGGCAAGGACGCCGAGGAACGTCTGCACGAGGTCAAGCTGACCGTGAACCGGAACACCGTGCCCTTCGACGAGCGTCCGCCGACCGTCGCCTCAGGGGTCCGGATCGGCACACCGGCGGCGACGATGCGCGGCTTCGACGAGGAGGATTTCCGCGAGGTGGGCCGGATCATCGCCGGCGCTCTCGGTGACAGCGATCTCGGCGAGCTCGCCGACCGCGCCGAGGCGCTGTGCGCGAAGCGGCCGCTCTACCCGGGGTTCCGCGGCTACACGGCCTACGCGTGAGCGCAGGGAAGGTCACGCAGGTCGATCACCCGCTGGTCCAGCACAAGCTCTCGTACCTGCGCGACCGGGAGACGCCGACCGTCCACTTCCGCAAGCTCGTGAACGAGCTGACGCTGCTCCTCACCTACGAGGCGACGAAGGACTTCCCGACCGAGCCGGTCGAGATCGAGACGCCGCTCGAACGGATGCAGGCGCAGCGGATCTCGGGCAAGAAGGTCGCCGTGAACCCGGTCCTGCGAGCGGGCCTCGGGATGCTCGAGGGCGTCCTCTCGCTCATCTCGAGCGCACGGGTCGGCTTCATCGGCCTCTATCGCGACGAGGAGACGCTCCTGCCGGTCGAGTACTACGTCAAGCTGCCCGACGACCTGGCCGAGCGTGACGCGATCGTCCTCGACCCGATGCTCGCGACCGGGAACTCGAGCGTGGCGGCCGTCGCCGCGGTGAAGGCGGCCGGAGCGCGCTCGGTGACGCTCGTGTGCCTCGTCGCGGCGCCGGAAGGGATCGAGCGCGTGCACGAGGAGCATCCCGACGTTCACATCGTGTGCGCGGCGATCGACCGCGAGCTGAACGACAAGGGCTACATCGTCCCGGGCCTGGGCGACGCAGGCGACCGGCTGTACGGGACGAAGTAACGATGGGATGAGCGCGCTTCGGGAGCATCCCGAGGTTCTCTACGGCGCCGCCGTCGCGTTCCTGATCGTGATCCTGCTGACGCCCGCGGTGGGTGGCATGGCCCGGCTCCTCGGCGTCGTCGATCGTCCGGACAGTCGCCGGCTGAACGTCAACCCGATCCCGCGTCTCGGCGGGCTCGCTCTCTTCTTCGGGATCTTCGTGCCCGCGCTCGCGTTCCTCGAGCTCGGGCGGGAAACGCGGGGAGTGCTGCTCGGCGCCGCGGTCGCGACCGTCGTCGGCGCGATCGACGACTTCCGTGGGCTCGCGCCGGGCCGCAAGCTCGCCGGCCAGCTCGTCGCCGCCGCGATCCCACCGTTCTTCGGCGTCTGGATCGACCACTTCACGTTCCCGTTTCTCGGCCCGGTCGATCTGCCGGCGGCGGTCGGCGTCCCGCTGACGATGCTCTGGATCGTCGCCGTGATGAACATGGTCAACTTCCTCGACGGGATGGACGGCCTGGCGGCCGGCGTCTGCGCGATCGCCGGCGTCACCTTCGCCGTGCTCTCGCTCTCGCTCGGGACGATCGATCCCGCGATCCTCTCGGCGATCGTCGCCGGGGCGTGCATCGGCTTCCTCCGCCACAACTTCTTCCCTGCCCGGATCTTCATGGGCGACTCGGGTGCACTCGTGCTCGGCTTCCTGCTCGCGGCGGTGTCGGTGCAGGGGCTCCTGAAGACGGCCTCGACGGTCGTGCTGCTGCTGCCGCTGCTCGTCCTCGCCGTCCCGATCCTCGACACGTCGTTCGTCGTCGCGCGCCGGCTCAAGCACGGCCAGCGTGTCTCGGCGCCGGACCAGGCCCACCTGCATTTCCGGTTTCTCCGGCGGGGCTTCTCCCAGCGCCGGGCTGCGGTGACGATGTGGGCGTGGTGCGCCGCGCTCGCCGGCGCCGCGTTGGCGACGCGCTTCATCCCGTTCCGCGAGGGCGGTGTGTGGCACCTGTGGGAGACGGTCGCAGTCGCGGCGAATCGCGCTCGTCGCGATCGCGATGTCCCTCTACGTCGTGTACGTGCTCGAGATCGTGAAGCTGAACAATCCGCGCCGCCTGCGGCGCGGGGAGGAGTCGGCCGACGAGCGCCGTTCGGCGTAGCGCCCGAGAACGCGACGAGACGGCCTTGTGTTTCTGAAACACAAGCTCGTTCGAGCTGCGGGATGGCTGCCGCAGGCGCGAAGCGGCGGTTTTCCACCTTGTGTTTCTGAAACACAAGGTCTCGGTCGCGGAGCTCGTGATTCGATCGTACAAAGTCAGTGCTTTTTCCGCGGAAATAGGCGGCTTTTAGCTGTCACAAACTCTGCTATGCTCGCGGCGCAGATGGAGCGGCAGCCGACCCCGAAGCTCAACCTCGCCGGCGCCGGCTCCGTCCTGATCGGAACCACGGCCGCGGTGATCGTGGTCGGCATCCTGATCGGCTGGCTCGCCGGCTCGACGGCCTGGGGCTTCCTCCTCGGCGCGATCCTCGGCATTCCGATCGGCGTCTTCATGACCTACACGCGATATAAGGATGCACTCTGATGGCCGGCGTCTTCGCAACCCCGAGGCCGATGCCCGATCAGAGGCTGCCGTTCATCGCCGGCGCCGCCGTGATCGTGCTGGCGCTGCCCATCTTCCTCGCGGCCGGCTGGGATCTCCGCGGCTGGGTGATCGGCGCCACCCTCTGGGCGGCGTCGCGCGCGCTCGCTGCGCTACTGACGCACCTGCGCTCGGGCATGGGTAACCTCGCCGGCTCAGGCGTGGTGGGCTTCGGAATGACCTTTCGAGCGCTGGCGGTGATGGTTGTCGTCGTCGTGCTCGCAGCAACGGACGCGCAGCTCGCGCTCGCCGTCGTCCTGCTGTACGGACTCGCCTACACGCTCGAGCTGGCCGTCTCGCTCGCGCTCTACTTCTCCGGGGAGACCCGTGAAACGGCTTAGCGCTCTCGCCCTGACGCTCTTCCTGCTGCTGCCGCAGATCGCGCTCGCCTCGTCGGCGGATGGCGCGGAGGAGGAGAAGTTCAACCCGGAGCACGACTTCGACCCCGGCGAGTGGATCCCGATCCACCTCGGTCCGCTCGACCTCTCGATCAACAAGACGGTCGCCTACCTGATCCTGGGCACGATCGTGACGATCGCGCTCGGCCTCTTCCTGATGCGCGCCCGGATCGGGCCGAAGAACGAGGTCGGCAGGAGGCAGGCGGTCGGAGAGCTGATCTACGACATCGCCCAGACGCAGGTCGCCGAGCAGGGCCTGCCGCACAAGGCGATTGCGCGCTGGTTCCCCTACGTGACGTCGCTGATGCTCTTCATCTGGGTGATCAACATGCTCGGCTTCATCCCGCTGCCGCTCTCGAACGAGAAGTTCGACTTCTTCGGCGTCGAGCTGCCGACGCTGGCGATCTACGCGGCCACCTCGTCGATCAGCGTCACGCTGGCGCTCGCGCTGATGACCTGGATCTTCACGCACTATCGAGGGGATCCGGTACAACGGCACGCGCAAGTACTTCAGGAGCTGGATTCCCGACGTGCCGAAGGCGATCCTGCCGCTGATCGTGCCGCTCGAGATCCTCGGCCAGTTCATGCGCCTGATCAGCCTGTCCGTCCGTCTCTACGCGAACATGCTCGCCGGACACATGCTGATCCTGACCTTCATCGGCCTGATCTTCGTGCTCGAGAGCCTCGCCGTCGCGGTCGTCGCCGTTCCCGCGGCCGCTGCGTTCTATCTCTTCGAGGTCGTGATCGTGGTCTCGATCCAGGCCTTCATCTTCGCCGCACTCTCTGCCATCTACATCGGCTCGGCGATCGAGCCGGAGCACTAGCAAGCACCCACAAGGAGGAGTACCCAGCATGTCTTTCAGCCTTCTCGCCGCAGATGCCGCGAGCAACGTCGACGCCGGCAAGGCGATCGCGCTCGCTCTCGGTATCGGTCTCGGCTCCCTCGGGGCCGGTATCGGCATCGGCAACATCTTCGGCTCGATGATCCAGGCGGTCGCGCGTCAGCCCGAGCTCCGCGGTGAGCTGACAGGCATCCAGTGGCTCGGCTTCGCGCTCACCGAGGCCGTCGTCTTCTACGGCCTGATCGGCGGCCTGCTCGCCTACGTCCTGGTCTAAGGGAAGAAGGAGACGCACCTGATGCTGCTCGCAGCTTCACCGCTGATCGACGTCGTCCCGGGTCTGATGATCTGGACGCTCGTCTGCTTCGCGATCACCTTCTTCGTCCTGCGGAAGTACGCGTTCGGCCCGATCCAGAAGATGATCGACGAGCGCCGCGATCGCATCCGCTCCTCGATCGAGGAAGCGGAGCACGCGCGCGACGAAGCACGCAGGCTGCTCGAGGAGCACAAGCAGCTCATCGGCCAGGCCAAGAGCGAGGCGGGGGCGATCCTCGCCGAGGCCCGCAAGGTCGCCGACTCGCAGCGCGAGCGTGCGAAGGAGGAGGTCGAAGCGGACCGGCAGCGCCGGCTCGAGGAGACGCGCAAGCAGATCGAGGCCGAGACCGTCCCGCGCACTCGAACAGATCCGCGCCGAGGTCGCCGAGCTCGCGCTCACCGCGACCGCCAAGGTCACCGGCAAGGTGCTCGACCGCGACGACCACCGCAAGCTGATCGAGGACGCGATCGGCGACCTCGACTTCTCGGCTCTGGAGCGCGCCTAGTGGCCGTTGCCGCCCGCCTGTACGCACGGTCGCTCTTCGAGGCAGCGAAGGAGGAAGGGCGGCTCGACGTCGTCCTCACCGAGCTCGGCGACTTCGTCGCGGCGCTCGAGGCCGTCCCCGAGCTGCGCAGCCTGCTCACGAACCCGCAGCTCGACCGGGACGAGCGGACGGCCGCGCTCGACGAGATCCTGGGTGACGCCGACGAGCTGATTCGCAACTTCCTGCGCCTGCTCTCCGAGAAGGGACGAACGGCGCAGATCGACGAGATCTACCGCGAGCTCGAGGAGCTCGTCGCGGCCGAGCAGAAGCGCCTGACGGTGGAGCTGACGACCGCGTACGAGCTCTCGGACGACGAGGCGTCCACGATCCTGAAGAAGATCGAGAAGTCCTCCGGCCGCGCGGTCGAGGCGACACGGAAGGTCGATTCCGCCCTGATCGGCGGGATCATCCTCCAGGTCGGCTCGTACCGGCTCGACGCAAGCGTCCGCGGACGCATCGACCGACTACGACACGAACTCGTGACAAGGAGCTGACGTTGAAGCTACGCCCAGAAGAGATCACCTCGATCCTGAAGTCCCGGATCGAGCACTACGACGTCCAGACCGACCTCTCCGAGGTCGGCACGGTGCTCCAGGTCGGTGACGGCATCGCGCGCGTGCACGGCTTGGAGAACTGCGTCTCGCTCGAGCGGCTCGAGTTCGAGCATGGCGTCGTCGGGATTGCGTTCAACCTCGAGGAGGACAACGTCGGGGTCGCGCTCTTCGGCGAGTGGCAGGAGGTCAAGGAGGGCGAGCCGGTCAAGCGGACCGGCGCCGTCGTCGACGTCCCCGTCGGCGACTCCCTGCTCGGCCGCGTCGTCGACCCGCTCGGCGAGCCGCTCGACGGCGGCGGGCCGGTCGAGTCCACGGAGCGCCGCCCGCTCGAGTTCAAGGCCCCGGGCGTGATCGAGCGCCAGCCGGTGAAGGAGCCGCTCCAGACCGGCGTCAAGGCGATCGACTCGATGACCAACGTCGGCCGCGGCCAGCGCGAGCTGATCATCGGCGACCGCGGCACCGGCAAGACGGCCGTGGCGATCGATGCGATCATCAACCAGAAGGACACCGACGTCTTCTGCATCTACGTCGCGATCGGGCAGAAGGGCTCGACCGTCGCGCAGGTGTACGAGCGCCTGAAGGAAGAGGGCGCGATGGAGTACACGATCATCGTCACCGCCGCGGCGCACGAGGCGGCGCCGATCAAGTGGATGGCTCCCTTCGCGGGCGCGGCCATGGCCGAGCACTTCCTCTACAACGGCAAGCACGCGCTGGTCATCTACGACGACCTCTCGAAGCACGCCGACGCGTATCGCCAGCTCTCGCTGCTGCTGCGCCGCCCGCCGGGCCGCGAGGCCTATCCCGGCGACGTCTTCTACCTCCACTCGCGCCTGCTCGAGCGGGCCTGCAAGCTGAACGACGAGCTCGGCGGCGGCTCGATGACGGCTCTGCCGATCGTCGAGACGCAGGCCGGCGACATCGCCGGCTACATCCCGACGAACGTGATCTCGATCACCGACGGGCAGATCTTCCTCGAGGCCGACCTCTTCTACTCGGGGATCCGGCCGGCGATCAACGTCGGCACCTCGGTCTCGCGCGTCGGTGGCTCGGCGCAGACGAAGGCCATGCGGAAGGTGGCCGGCCGCCTCAGGCTCGAGCTCGCCCAGTACCGCGAGCTGGAGGCGTTCTCGCAGTTCGGCTCCGAGCTCGATCAGGCGACCCAGAACACGCTGGCCCGCGGTGAGCGGATGGTGGCGACCCTGAACCAGCCGCAGTACAAGCCGTGGCCCCATGCCGAGCAGGTCGTGGCGCTCTACGCCGGGATCAACGGCCACCTCGACGAGATTCCGGTCGCCCAGGTGCCGCGCTTCCACGACGAGCTGCGCGAGTACCTCCGCGCGGACGGCGCGATCTACAAGTCGATCGACGAGACGAAGGACCTCACCGACGAGACGACCGAGAAGCTCGACGAGGAGCTCGCGAAGTTCAAGAAGAGCTTCAACGTCGAAGAAGACAAGGGGCTCGTGGCTTAGTGGCCTCGGTCCAAGACCTGAAGCGGCGCGTCCGTTCGGTCAAGAACACGCGCAAGATCACGAAGGCGATGGAGCTCGTCGCCTCCGCCCGGCTCCGTCGCGCGCAGACCCGGATCGAGGCGATGCGGCCGTATGCCGAGACGATGCGCGAGCTGATCGCGGGCGTCGGGCGTGCGAGCGCGTCGGTGCGCGGGCTGCCGCTGTTGCAGCAGCGCGAGGAGATCAAGACGGTGGCCGTCGTCGCGCTCACCGGCGACCGCGGCCTTGCCGGCCCGTTCAACGCCCAGATCATCCGGCGGGCGTTCGCGCTCGAGCGGCAGCTCCGCGGTGAGGGAAAGCAGGCGCACTTCATCGCGGTCGGCAAGAAGGGCCGCTCGACTCTGGCGTTCCGGGGCTACGAGGTGCTCGGCGAGTACACCGGCTTCACGGACCGGCCCGCGTACGCCGACGCACAGGCGATCGCGCACCGCGTCGGCGAGCTCTATATCGACGGTGAGATCGACAGCGCGGTCCTCGTCTACAACGCCTTCGTCTCGCCGCTGGTGCAGACCGTGACCGAGCAGGAGCTGCTGCCGATCTCGGCCGACATCCTCGAGACCGATGAGGAGGAGCGGCGCGACGACGCGATGCGCGGCGACTTCATCTTCGAGCCCGAGCCGGAGGAGATCCTCGCCCGCTTGCTCCCGGTCTACCTCGAGACGCAGGTCTACCGGGCGCTGCTCGAATCGGCGGCCTCGGAGCAGGGCGCCCGGATGACGGCGATGCGGAACGCGTCCAAGAACGCTGGGGAGCTGATCGACACGCTGACCTTGCAGATGAACCGCGCCCGCCAGGCGGAGATCACGCAGGAGATGCTGGAGATCGTCGCCGGGGCGGAAGCGCTCACGTAGTCGTAAACCCAGGCTTAACACTCCTTACCGCAGGTCCGACTAGGATCGGCGCCATGGAGCCGGTGGAGGTTGGGCGCGCTGACGACGGACCCGAGCAGGTACAGGAGCGCTTTTCCCGCGCCATCGACGTCGCGTCTCGCCTGCTCGACAACATCGAGACCGTCGTCTACGGCAAGCGCGAAGAGCTGAAGCTCGTCGTCGCCGCGCTGATGTGCGGCGGCCACGTCCTGCTCGAAGACGTGCCCGGCACGGCGAAGACCGTGCTCGCTCGGGCGATCGGCGGCAGCATCCACGATGTCACGCATCTCGCGGATCCAGTGCACGCCCGACCTGCAGCCGACGGACGTGACTGGGCATGTCCGTCTTCGACCAGAAGACACGCGATTTCGAGTTCCGGCCCGGCCCGATCTTCACGAACGTCCTGCTCGTGGACGAGATCAACCGCGCGACGCCGAAGACCCAGTCCGCGCTGCTCGAGGCGATGGCCGAGGGACAGGTGACAGTCGACGGGGTGACGATGCAGCTCCCGAATCCGTTCCTCCTGCTCGCGACCGAGAACCCGATCGAGTACGAGGGCACGTTCCCGCTGCCGGAGGCACAGCTCGACCGCTTTCTGTTGCGCACCGCGCTCGGCTATCCCGGCGTGCTCGAGGAACGCCGCATCCTGGAGGAGCAGCGCTTCGGGCATCCCCTTGCGCACCTCGAGCCGGTCGTCGGAGTGGAGGATGTCCAGGAGCTACGGGAAGCTGCGCAGCACGTGTACGTCAACGAGGTTCTGCACAACTGGATCGTCGACCTCGTCCGCGCGACTCGCGAGCTCGATGTCGTCTCGATCGGCAGCTCGGTCCGCGGCAGTCTCGCGGTCGAGCGTGTCGCGCGGGCGTGGGCGCTCCTCAACGGACGCGACTACGTCGTCCCGGACGACGTCGAGCGGCTCTTCGTTCCCGTGCTCGTTCACAGGCTCGTCTTCCGGCCGGCGTTCCTCGTCGAGACGCGGAAGTCCGGTTGGGCACGTGCGGTCGAGCAGCTCCGCGATCGGTGCCTCGAGGTCGCTCCGCGGCCGGGGTCCGACGGCGACGGGCTGCTGCTGACTTTCGCTCCCGGGGGGTGACGTGTCCGCGTCGGAACAGACGTTTCCGCTCGTTCCCCGGCGAAGGCTGATCGGGCACGCGTTCGGCGCGCTGCGCAGCGCGCGGCGCGGGGTTGGTTACGACGTCGCCGGTTCCCGTCCGTATCAGAGCGGCGATGCGATGGACACGATCGACTGGAACGCCTCCGCGCGCGTCTCATCCGCCCTCGGCCGCGACGAGTTCATCGTCCGCTCGCACTTCGCCGAGGAAGCGCCCCGCGTGGTGATCGTCTGCGATCGCCGCCCCGAGATGGCGCTCTATCCGCCGCCGTTCCCGTGGCTCTCGAAGCGGCTCGCGATGCGTACCGCTGCGATGCTGATCAAGGAAAGCGCGGCGAGCGTCCACGCGCTGATCGGGTACCTCGACTTCGCCGAGGACGAGGCCTACTGGCGGCGGCCCGAGAGCGAGCGGAGAATCCTCGCGGCGATCGACGAGCGGCTCGAGGACGGGGCGTGTACGGCGACGCAAGACACTGTCGCGCGAGCTCTCGAGCAACTCGTCGCCTATCGCACTGCTCTGCCGCAAGGAACATTCGTCTTCATCCTGTCGGACTTCCTCGCCCCACCGCCGCCCGACGCGTGGCTTTCTGCGCTCGCGCACCGGTGGGACATCGTCCCGGTCGTGATCCAGGATCCTGTGTGGGAGCAGAGCTTTCCGGCAATCGGTGGCATTGCGCTTCCATTTGCCGATCCGGTCACGGGTCGCGTGCACGAGGTGCGCCTGACCGAGGCCGAAGCCGAGGCGAGGAGGCTCGAGAACGAGGAGCGGCTGAGAACGTGTCTCGACGGGTTTGCCGAGCTCGGCGTGGAATCAGTCCTCCTCTCGTCCGCCGCTCCCGACGACATCCTTCCCCGCTTCGTCGCCTGGGCGGATGAGCGCATGTACACGGCGGTCGTTGCGTGACCCGACGACCGCGTCTCCTCTTCGTCGTCGGGCTTTCGGCGGTCGGGGTGGTCACGACGCTTGCGATCGTCGCGTTCGCCGGGCTCGGCGACGAGGTGAAGACCGCCGGGCAGGCGGTGCCGGGACGAGCGGCAGTCACCGTGAAGACAGACGTCACGCCCCGCACGCATCTCTTCGGGGACACGCTCGTCGCCCGACTCGACGTGGTCGTCGACCGCGATGCCGTTGCTCCGGGGCTTCCGAGGGTTGTGCGCTCGTTCGCTCCATACGTCGTCGATGGCGTGACGACCGTCCGTCGCGACGTGGGACAGTTCAGCCAGCTCCGCTATACGTTCCGCCTCCGCTGTCTGCGCGCAAACTGCCTCCCGACATCGGGTCGCGCGAACGTTCGCTTCGATCCAGTACGTGTCCTCTACCGATCGCCCGCCGGCGAACCGCGCGTCGTGCGCGCCTCCTGGCCGCGGGTCGAGCTCTACTCGCGCCTCGCCTCCGTTCCGAAGGAGGAACAGAGCACGAGTCGCCTCAACACACCCGTCATGGCTCCGTGGCGGGCCGACCTCACCGCGCTGCCGCCCGTGTCGCATCGCTCGTCGCCGACGCTGATCATCGCGGTGCTCCTCCTTGCTGCCGGCCTGCTCGTGCTACCGGCATGTGTCCTCGTCTACCTTGCGCTGCCGTGGCGGGCGTCGCCGTCCTGGGAATCGTGGCTCGCGCAACTGCCTCCCATCGAGCGTGCCCTTGCAGTCCTCGAGCGCGCACGAACTCAGGGCGACGCGACAGCGCGCCGGCGTGCGCTCGAGCGGCTCGGGATGGAGCTTCGAGCGCGTGGGGCAGAGGACCTCGCGCGCGAAGCTCTCGAGCTCGCCTGGACGGAGACGATGCCGACGTCCGAGGCGATCCTGCGCCTCGAGCGGCACATTCGCCTCGCCGGCGAGGATGGGCGTCGTCGTGCCGCGTAGACGCTTCCTTCGGCCGGTGTCCGCGATTCCGTCGGCCGACATCGGCGCGCTCGCGCCGCACGCGCGCCGCACCCGCCGCTTGCGCGCAGCGCTCGCGGCGGTGCTGCTCGGCCTCGTCGTCGCCGGCGTGCTGCTCGCCCGCGGCTCAGACGACACGCCGTCGCGACTCCTGCCGCCGGGGACGTCGGGAATCGTCGTGATCGACGTCTCGCGCAGTGTCGACGGGCAGACGTACCAGCCGATCGCAAGCGTCCTTCGGCAGCTGATCGCCCTCCGCGAGCCGGTCGGCGTCGTCGCGTTCTCGGACGTCGCCTACCAGCTGCTGCCGCCGGGCTCGCCGTCGCGCGAGCTTCGGTCGCTGCTGCGCCTCTTCACGCCCGAGCAGAGTGGTGTGGAGGAGAGCCCGTGGAGCCCCGCCTTCACAGCCGGTACACGGATCTCCACCGGGCTCGACTTGACGCGCACGATCATCGACCGCCAGCACCTCGGGAACGGCGCCGTGCTCCTCGTCAGCGATCTGCAGACCGCGAGCAGCGATATCGCCGACATGACGGAGGCGATCATCGAGTACCGCAAGGCCGGGATCCCACTACGGATCGCCGGGCTCGAGCCGCAACCCCAGAATCGCCGCCTGTTCGAGCGGTTGGTCGGGAAGGACGCGTTTGCCGACGTCGAGCGGTCAGGCGTACGGGCGGCCGCGACCGCCGCCCCGGAGGGTGGCCGGGGACCTCTGCCGCGCGCGTTCCTCGTCGTCGCCGCCTTGCTTCTCCTCGCGCTCGCCGTCCACGAGCGGTGGTGCTCGCGTGTCGAGATCCGCGAGGCAGCTGCGGGAGCCGGCCGGTGAGGCGCGCCGCGATGCTTGCTGGAGCCGCCGCCTGCCTCGCGCTCGCGGTGCTCCTGTCGCTGCTCGCGCTCGACGTCCACCGCCGCGACCGCAGCTTCCAGGCGGACGACGTCCTCTTCCGGGTCGGGTCTCTGCGGGACACTCGCTGGCAGCCGACCGAGATCATTCCGTTCGGCGCGGCGCGCGCGCTGCTCGGCGTCGAAGACGACCTGACGTACCGGCGGGCGCTCCAGCTCGTACGCCGCGCCCATCCGCGGACTGTCACCTACGAGCAGTCGCAGCTCGTCGGTCTCCGCGCAGTGGCCCAGATCCAGCTCGGCGCCGTCGTACGGCGGGACGACAACGCCGCACGCCGCTCGGCGGCGGCCAACCTCCTCGGCGTGCTCGCGCTCTCCCTCGCTGCGATTGACGATTCGCTGCGTGCGACCCTGCTCAACAACGCCGCCGCGGACTTCCAGCGCGCGATCGGATTCGATCCGGGGAACGACGACGCGAAATACAACCTCGAGCTCGCTCTGGACACACTGGTCGCGTCGGGCGGCGGCGGGCCGCAGCGGACTCAGGGCGGGCGCACCTTCAACCAGGGCGCCGGCGCGGGAAGCGGACGCGAGGGGACGGGATACTGACGTGGAGATCCAGTTCCTAGCGCCGTTTGGGGGCGCCGTTGCCTTTCTCGGAGTGGTCCCGCTCCTGGCGTCGGTCGCGGTCGTCCTGCGGGCGAGCCGGGTTCGCTCGCGCCTCGGCCTGCGCGCACCGACCCGGCGGTCGCGTCTGCCGGTGCTCGCCGCGCTCGTTCTCGTCTCGGTCCTCGTCGGTCTCGCCGCGGCCGAGCCCGTCATCGCGCGCGGGCACGTGCGACACGTTCGGGTGGGCGCCGAGGCTCTCTTCGTCGTCGACACGTCTCGCTCGATGCTCGCCCGGCCGACCGTGGGCGCGCCCACGCGCCTGGCGCGCGCGAAGGAGAGCGCGCTTGCGCTCCGCTCGTCGCTCGACGACGTCCGCGTCGGGCTCGCGTCGCTGACAGACCGGACGCTTCCCCACCTGCTCTCGTCAGCCGATCCGGACGTGTTCGCATCGGTTCTCGCCCGGTCGATCGGGATCGAGGAGCCGGGGCCATCGGGGCTCTACACGAGCCGGGCGACCGATCTCGGCGCGCTCGCCGTGATCCCCACGCACGGCTACTTCCCCGCATCGGCGCAACGGCGGCTCGTCGTCGTCTTCACCGACGGTGAGTCCCGCCCGTTCGATTCCGCGCGCCTCCGATCGGTTTTCGGCACGCCCCCGGCCATCCAGACGATCGTGATTCGGTTCTGGGGCGATGAGGAGCGCGTCTACACGCGCGGCATCCCCGACGTCGCGTACCGCCCGGACTCGGGGTCGGCGAAGGCGGTGGCGGCGTTTGCGGCGGCGACCCATGGCACGGTCTACGATGAGCGCGATCTCGACGCGGCGACCAAGCGGGCGCGTGAAGTCGTCGAGGGGGCGCCTGCGACCGCGATCGATCGCGATCTGACGCAAACGCCGCTCGCGCCGTATCTCATCGCCTCGATTCTCGCCCCGCTCTCGCTCCTGCTCGTTCGTCGCAGCCGCTAGCTACTCCGGGGCGGGAAGGGGAACGAGGTCGGCAAACGCCATCTCGTCCGCATACGACACGAGCCGGCTCGCGATCCAGACGAGTGCAGCGGGGTCGGCGGTCTCGAGTACGGCTCGAACGGCATCGTCACCGGACTCGGGCCTGCCTCCTACACCTGCGGCCGCACGCCGCAAGCGGCACAGCGTCGCGACCGCGACGTCGGCGGGATTGCCCGGCTCGCTGTACCACGATGCGGACGCTGCGGCGTCAACGAGCTCCCCGGCGACCCCGGCGAAGTACAGGGCGTCCCCGACAGCCGGCGTCCCCTCCTTCTGCGGAACATCCTGCCGCCCTCTGCGTGGAATCTCCACGTTTTCTCTCACTTTCCGCGGTTGTGCGATCTACCTGCAACCTCGTATTGAAAGTGTGCCTAACTTCGCCAGCGTCGTGACGTCTCAAGCTGAGACCCACCCCCAAACTGCAGCTGCTCGCTTGGGGGGCAATGGTGGACTAAGGAGGAACAGTATGAATCTACGGCGACGCACTCTCGTCGCGGGCTGCACGCTCGCGACGGCGATCGTGGCCGGTGTCCTCGGCGGGACGACTGCGGCAAGCACCGGTGCGACCGGTGGAACCGTGGTCTTTGGCGCCGAGCAGGAGCCGCCGTGTCTCAACGGCGTCCTGGCCGGATGCAACAACACCTGGACCTCGTGGACCGTCGGGACCTCGTTCCCCGGTCTCTACGAGATCATGCCGAATGGTGACCTCAAGCCGGACATGGCCGACGGCGAGGCCAAGTTCACGAAGAGCCCGTTCACCGTCACCTACAAGATCAAGCAGAACGCGAACTGGAGTGACGGCAAGCCGGTCACAGCCCAGGACGTGATCTTCACGTTGACGACGATTATGAACCCGAAGAACGATGTCGCGGGCCGCGCAGGCTACGAGGACATCGCTCGGGCAAAGGCAATCAACTCGAAGACGGTGAAGCTGATCTTCAAGAAGCCGTACGCGGCGTGGAAGCTCCTGTTCGCCGGGCAGTTCGGCGTCCTGCCGAAGCACGCCCTCCAGGGCAAGGACTTCAACGAGATCTGGAACACGAACGTCAACAGCCAGACCACCGGCAAGCCGATCGGCAGCGGTCCCTTCATCCTCGAGAGCTACACGAAGGGTCAGTCGATGACGATGGTCCGCAACCCGAAGTTCTACGGGCCGAAGCCGAAGATCGACAAGATCGTCTTCCGCTTCATCACCAACACCGACTCGGAGATCCAGGCAATCAAGGGCGGCGAGGTCGACGCGATCTACCCGCAGCCGCAGCTCCAGCTCGGCGACCTCCGGAAGACGAGCGGGCTCAAGGTCCTCTCGAGCGCCGGTGCAACGTACGAGCACATCGACTTCAACGCCGGCAAGAAGGGCTTCCCGCTGGCAAGGGCTCCGTGGTTCCGGCAGGCGTTCGCCTACTCGATCGACCGCACTGCCCTCACGAAGCAGCTGTTCGGCACGCTGAAGCCTGATCTTCAGCCGCTGCAGAGCCTCACGTACCAGAACACGCAGAAGCAGTACAAGCCTCACTTCGCGCAGTACACGTACAACCCGACGAAGGCCGGCCAGATCATGGCCAAGCATGGCTGCACGAAGGGTGGCGACGGGATCTTCGTGTGTAACGGAGTCCGCGCTTCGGTCAAGTACGGGACGACCGCGGGCAACAGGCTCCGCGAGCTCTCGCAGGAGATCGTGCAGGCGCAGGCCAAGAAGTCCGGGATCGAGGTCGTGATTGCGAATACGCCCTCACGGATCTTCTTCCCGCAGGTCGCGAACGAGGACTACCAGCTGGCGCTGTTCGCGTGGGTCGGCTCGGGCGATCCGTCCGGCATCACCGACATCTACAGCTGTGGTGGCGAGTCCAACTGGATGGGCTACTGCTCGACGAAGGTCACCGGCCTTCTGAAGGCTGCCGACCAGGAACTCGATCCGGATCTCCGGGCCGGGCTCGTCAACAAGGCAGGGGCGATCATGGGGCTGAACGTCCCCTCGCTCCCGCTGTACCAGAAGCCCACGTTCCTCGTCTACAAGTCGAAGCTCCAGGGCCTGTCTGACAACCCGACCTCGGGTGGTCCGCTCTGGAACGTCGAGAACTGGAGCATCGGAAGCTAGTTTGATCCGACGCTAGTAGAGTTCGTCCGAAATAGGAGTCCCGCCCCCGGCCGGGGGCGGGACTCCGGTCTTCCTCAGCGAACGAAGTGAGGAGCTCCCATGTTCACTTTCATTCTTCGCCGGATCCTCTACTCGATTCCCGTCCTTTTCGCGGCGAGCTTCCTGATCTTCGTCTGCGTCTCGGCGGTCGGCGATCCGCTGGCGGCGTTGAAGCTCAATCCGCTGATCTCGCAGCAGACGCTCCAGAACATCTCCGAGCGCAAGCACCTCGAAGATCCGATCCCCGTCCGCTACGTCTACTGGCTGAAGGACGCTGTGACGGACAAATTCGGGACCCCTCTCTTCGTTCAGACGCCGATCTGGAACGACCTGACGCGCGTCATCCCGCACACTCTTCAGCTCGTGATCGTGGCCGAGTTGCTCGCGCTCCTGATCGGAATACTCATAGGCGTGTACTCCGCCATACGGCAGTACTCCGTCTTCGATTACACGGCGACGATGGCGAGCTTCCTCGGTTTCGCGATGCCGGTCTTCTGGCTCGCCCTCATGCTTCAGATCCTCTTCACCGAGTTCTTCCTCAGGACAGGCGTTCGCGTCTTCTACACCTCCGGCCTCAACTCGGTCGACAACACGTGCACGTTCTGCGTCGACCGGGCCCAGCACCTTGCGATCCCGGTGATGACGCTCGCGGTGCTGTCGGTCGCGCAGTACAGCCGGTACATGCGCGCATCGATGCTCGAGGTGATCAACTCGGATTACATCCGGACGGCACGCGCGAAGGGTCTTCCGGAGCAGAAGGTCACGATCAGACACGCGTTGCGCAACGCCCTGATCCCCGTCGTCACCGTGTCGGCGATCAACTTCGGCGTGCTGATCGGCGGCGCCGTCATCACCGAGACGATCTTCGGGCTCGACGGGATGGGGCCGTACTTCATCAGCAATCTGCAGAGCCAGGACGTGTATCCAGTGATGGCGTGGCTGATGGTCACCGCGACGATGATCATCATCTTCAATCTGATCGCCGACATCACCTACGGCTTCCTGGACCCGCGCATCCGCTATGAGTGACCTCAAGAACGAGCCGGTAGAGCTCGAGCCGGGTGAGTTCCCGGTTCCGGCCGCGCAGCCGGTCGAAACGGGGGTGTCGGACGAGCTCGAGCTCACCTACGCGACCGGCCTCGAGGTCAAGTCGCGTAGCCAGTGGGCGTACGCGCGGCGGCGGTTCGTCCGTCATCGGCTCGCGATGATCAGCCTCGTCGTGCTGATCGTGATCCTGGGCGCCGGCTTCGCGGCCGACTATGTCGCGCCGTACGCCTACGACGAGATCGATCTCGAGAACTCCGCCGTGGGTCCGACGCTCAACGGGCACCACTACTTTGGCACCGACGTGCTCGGGCGCGACTACTTCAGCCGTGTCGTCTACGGCATCCAGACCACCGAGCGCGTCGCGTTCATCGTCGCAGGCCTGTCGGTGCTGATCGGCGTGCTCGTCGGTGCGTTCGCGGGCTATTACGGACGGTGGGCCGACAACCTGCTCATGCGCTTGACCGACCTCGTGCTCACGCTCCCCGGCCTCGCCGTCTTGCTCACGCTGTCCGCGTTTCTCGGGAACGGCAGCCAGTACCGCGTCGCCGTGATACTTGCGCTCCTCTTCTGGACGACGTTAGCGCGCATCGTCCGTGGCTCCTTCCTCTCCCTGCGCGAGAAGGAGTACGTCGAGGCTGCACGCGCGGCCGGGTCCGGCGACGCACGGATCATGTTCCGACACATCCTCCCGAACGCGATCGGGCCGATCATCGTCAACGCCACGCTGATCGTCGGCCTGGCGATCCTCGTCGAGGCCGCTCTCTCGTTCCTGGGCTTCGGCATTCAGCCGCCGACGCCCGCCCTCGGGAAACTGATTTCCGACGGTCAGGACGTGGCGTCCCAGTACTGGTGGCTCGTCACCTTCCCCGGCCTGACGATCGTGCTGATCGTGCTCTGCATCAACTTCGTCGGCGACGGCCTGCGCGACGCGCTCGATCCGACGCAGCGGAGGACCCGTGCCTGAGCCCGTCCTGTCGCTCCGCGACCTCGTCGTCGAGTTCTCGACCGAAGACGGCATCGTCCACGCCGTCAACAACATCTCGTACGACGTCCACCCCGGCGAGACGCTCGGGATCGTCGGCGAGTCCGGTTCGGGCAAGAGCGTCAGCCAGCTCGCGATCCTGGGGTTGATCCCGCAGCCGCCGGGCCGGATCGTGCAGGGCGAGGCAATCCTGAACGGACGCGATCTGCTGAAGATGCGCAAGAAGGAGCTGCGCGACGTGCGGGGCGGCGAGGTCGCAATGATCTTCCAGGACCCGATGACCTCGCTCAACCCGGTGTTGAAAATCGGGTACCAGCTCGCCGAGGCTGTGCAGGCGCACCAGAACGTGAGCCGCAAGGCTGCGCGCGAGCGGGGGATCTACCTCCTCGACCTCGTGGGCGTGCCGAACCCGGAGCGCCGGTTCGACCAGTACCCGCACGAGTTCTCGGGCGGGATGCGTCAGAGGGCGATGATCGCAATGGCGATCGCCAACGAACCGAAGCTCCTGATCGCCGACGAGCCGACGACGGCGCTCGACGTCACCATCCAGGCGCAGATCATCGAGGTCCTGAAGGCAGCGCAGGACGAGACGAATGCGGCGATCATCCTGATCACCCACGACCTTGGACTCGTCGCCGAGCTCGCCGACCGTGTGGCGGTGATGTACGCCGGTCGCGTCGTCGAGATGGGAGACGTTCACACGATCTTCGCCGCACCACGGCACCCCTATACCGTCGGCCTGATGCTGTCAGTGCCTCGGATCGAGCTCGACCGAGGCGTACTCGAGCCGATCCCAGGCCAACCGCCGAGCATGATCACGCCGCCGCCGGGCTGCGCATTCCACCCTCGCTGCTATCTCTCGGAAGGGCGGTCGATCTGCCGGACTGACACCCCCGAGCAGAAGCGGGTGGGTGCCGGCGATCACGTGTCGGCGTGCCACTTCGCCTCCGAGCTCGAGGAGAAGGCCGTAGCTCCGCTCGCCGAGGGCGTGCCGTCGTGACCGAGGTACAGGCGCAGACGGCCGAGACGAGCGCGAGCTCGAACGGCTCGTCCGGCGACAACATCCTCGAGGTCCGGGGCCTCGTGAAGCACTTCCCGATCAAGGCGGGGCTGCTCAAGCGCACGATCGGCGCGGTTCGAGCCGTCGACGGCGTCGACCTCACGGTCAAGCGCGGCGAGACGCTTGGCATCGTCGGCGAGTCGGGCTGCGGAAAGACGACGCTCGGCCGCACGATCATCCGGCTCCTCGACCCGACCGACGGCAGCATCGTCTTCCAGGGAAACGACATCACCCGCCTGTCGCGGCGGGAGCTGCGGCCCGTACGGCGCGACATCCAGATCGTCTTCCAGGATCCGTACGCCTCGCTCAACCCGCGCATGACTGTGCGCGACATCGTCAGCGAGCCTCTGCGTGTCCATCGCAACTTCCGCGGTCGAGAGGGAAAGCTGCGCGTCGACCAGTTGCTGCGGGTCGTCGGCCTGAGCCCCGAGCACGGAAACCGCTTCCCGCACGAGTTCTCGGGCGGACAGCGGCAGCGAATCGGCTTTGCCCGCGCACTCGCGCTCAACCCGAACTTCGTCGTGCTCGACGAGCCCGTCTCCGCGCTCGATGTCTCGATTCAGGCGCAGGTGATCAACCTGCTTGCCAACCTCCAGCGGGAGTTCCAGCTCACCTACCTCTTCATCGCCCACGATCTCGCCGTCGTCCGCCACATCTCGGATCGCGTCGCGGTGATGTACCTCGGCAAGATCGTCGAGGTGGGGCCCCGCAACGAGATCTACGAGTCGCCGACGCACCCGTACACCCAGGCACTCCTCTCGGCCGTGCCGATCGAGTCACCGGCGCTCCGAGGCAAGCGGCAGCGGATCGTGCTCGAGGGGGACGTGCCGAGTCCCGCGAATCCTCCTTCGGGCTGCCGTTTCCGGACCCGCTGTTGGAAGGCACAGGACCTCTGCGCGCAGGTGGAGCCGCCGCTCGTGCCGCCGGCGTTCGGCGGCCATCCGAGCGCCTGCCACTTCCCCGAGCTCCCGCGAACCCCCGAGGTCCCGCGGCCGCTCAACGGCAGCTAACTTTTCTTTTTAAAGCGCTAACTTGGTTCCGCCGGTGGCGTCTTAACGGGATAACGATGAGAAATGTAAGGAATCTACGAGCAGCATCGTGCGAGCGCACGCGCGCGGCCGCCGCGCTCGAGGTCGACGGCGCGCTCTCGCAGCTCGAGCTCGCCGTCCTCGACGCGCACGTCGCCCGCTGCGCCGATTGCCATACGTTCCGGCGCGAGATCGCCGAGCTGACCACGGTGCTCCGCGAGGCTCCGGCCGAGCCCTTTCGTGCGCAATTGACCTTCCCGTATCGGCGGCGCGGCCGGACGGTCGTGACGCGTGTCGCTGCGGTCGCGGCGACCGTCGCCGTGGGGTTGGTCTCGCTCTCGACGGCGACCGACCTCGAACGTTCGACGAGTCCCGCCCGGCAGGCGACCCCCGGTGGCACCTACTACCAGTCGATCGACTACGAGCTCTACCTGATGCGCACGATGCTCGATCGCGAGCAGGGCACGCGCATGCGCGTCGCCATCTAACGCGTCCGGGGTGGGCGCGCGGCTAGACTGGCCGTCGCCGTTCTCGGCGGCGTAGCCACGCAAAAACCGCGACCTGCAGGAGACCAATGACGACCACCGTCGGCAAGATCATCGAGATCAAGGGCGTTGTCATCGACGCCGTCTTTCCGGACACGCTTCCTGGGATCTACAACGCCCTCGCGATCGAGGTTCCGACCGCCGACGGCAGCAGCCGAACGCTGATCGCGGAGGTGCAGCAGCACCTCGGCGACGATCGCGTCCGGGCTGTGGCGATGGACAGCACCGACGGCCTCTCGCGCGGCGTCGACGTCGTCGACACCGGCGCGCCGATCTCCGTTCCCGTCGGCGACGCCACCCTGGGTCGAATCTGGAACGTGATCGGAGAGCCCGTGGACCAGAAGCCGCCGGCGGGCAAGGACGTCGAGCGCTGGTCGATCCACCGCGATCCGCCGACGTTCCGCGAGCTCTCGCCGACGATCGAGATCTTCGAGACCGGGCTGAAGGTCGTCGACCTGATCGCCCCGTACGTGAAGGGCGGCAAGATCGGCCTCTTCGGCGGCGCCGGCACCGGCAAGACCGTGCTGATCCAGGAGCTGATCCACAACGTCGCCCAGCAGCACGGCGGTGTCTCCGTCTTCGCCGGCGTCGGCGAGCGCACCCGCGAGGGCAACGACCTCTTCCTCGAGATGACCGAGTCCGAGGTGATCGACAAGGTCGCCCTCGTCTACGGGCAGATGAACGAGCCGCCGGGCGCGCGCCTGCGGGTCGGCCTCTCGGGCCTGACGATGGCGGAGTACTTCCGCGACCAGGGCCAGGACACGCTGCTCTTCATCGACAACATCTTCCGCTTCGTCCAGGCGGGGTCGGAGGTCTCGGCGCTGCTCGGACGCATGCCGAGCGCCGTCGGCTACCAGCCGACGCTCGCCACCGAGATGGGGCAGCTGCAGGAGCGCATCACCTCGACGACCACCGGCTCGGTCACCTCGGTCCAGGCGATCTACGTGCCGGCCGACGACCTCACCGACCCGGCGCCTGCGAACACCTTCGCGCACCTCGACGCGACCACCGTGCTCTCGCGTGCGATCGTCGAGAAGGGCATCTATCCGGCCGTCGACCCGCTCGACTCCACCTCCCGCGCCCTTCAGCCGGGGATCGTCTCGGACGAGCACTACGCGGTCGCGACGCAGGTGCAGCAGGTGCTGCAGCGCTACAAGGACCTCCAGGACATCATCGCGATCCTCGGCATGGACGAGCTGACCGACGAGGACAAGCTCGTCGTCTCGCGCGCCCGCAAGGTCGAGCGGTTCCTCTCGCAGCCGAACTTCGTCGCCGAGCAGTTCACCGGCACCCCGGGCGAGTACGTCAAGCTCGAGGACACGATCAAGGGCTTCCGCGAGATCATCGAAGGCAGGCACGACGACATGCCCGAGGCCGCCTTCTACATGGTCGGCACGATCGAGGGCGCCGTCGCGAAGGCCGAGAAGACCGCGGCCGCAGCGGCGTAAAGCGATGGCAGAGACCCACCCAAAGTTCGATGTCGCCATCGTCACGCCGGACGGGGAGACCTTCCGCGGCGAGGCAGAGATGCTGGTCGTACCCGGTGCCGCCGGCGAGATCGGCGTGCTCGCGCGGCACGCGCCTCTCGTAGCCACGCTGAAGGCCGGTTCGACCCGGGTCTACCGCGACCGCGCGAACGAGGACATCCTGGAGTTCGCGACCGGCCCCGGCTTCTTCAAGGTCGAGCTCGACAACGCGATCGCGCTCGTCGACGACGCTGTCGACGTGAAGGAGATCGACGACGACCGGGCCAAGGAGCAGCTCGAGACGGCGAAGGCGGAGCTGGAGAAGGTCGAGCAGGGTGAGTCGACTGCCGACCGCTGGCAGCTCGAGCAGCGGATCAAGCACGCCGAGAACCAGCTGACGGTCGCAGGTCGAGACTAGGCGAGTGCGAGTCGCCGCGCTCGCGGACGTGCACGGCAACGCGACGGCCCTCGAGGCCGTGCTCGCCGAGCTCGACCGCGAGCAGCCGGACCTGATCGTCTCCTGCGGCGATCTCACGTGGGGCTCGCTCCCGCGGGAGACCGCGGCGCTGCTCGAGCCGTGGGGCGAGCGGGTGCTCTACGTCCGCGGCAACTCGGAGCGGGAGCTGCTCGAGCACAAGCTGCTCGACTCGGAGGTGGCCCGCTGGGAGCACGAGCGCCACGAGGAGCCGGCGTTGCACGACTACGTGCAGAGCACGCGGGTGCAGGTCGCCGTGGACGTCGACGGGCTCGGGCCGACGCTCTTCTGCCACGGCTCACCCCGCAGCGACGAGGAATGCGTGACCGTGGCCACGTCCGCCGAGCGGGTCGAGGAGTTCACGGCTGGGGTGTCCGAGGCGTGCATCGTCACCGCGCACACGCACATGCAGTACGACCGGCGCGTGGGGGAGAGACGGTTGCTGAATCCGGGCAGTGTCGGGTTGCCGTACGAGCTCGAGCCCGGGAACGCCTACTGGGCGCTGCTGGGCCCGGAGGTCGAGCTCCGCCGCACGCCGTACGACCTCGACGCGGCGATCGAGCGGATGCGGGCCGCGGGCATGCCGAAGTTCGACGCAGATCGAGGAGCTGATGCGCACGCCGCCGCCGCAGGCCGAGGTGATCGAGCACGGCGAGCGCGTCGTTTTCTCCGGCTAGACTCGGCGCATGAAAGCGACGGTCGCCGAGAAGCGGGAGGTCGCCAAGGGAACGCTGCTCGTCCTCTTCGCCGTCGACGGCTACCCGGCCTACCGGCCCGGGTCACTACTTCTGGGTCGAGCTGCCCGATCGCGGCCACCAGGACGAGAAGGGCCTTCGGCGCCACATCTCGCTCGTCACCTCCCCGACCGAGCCGGGTGTCGTCGGGCTCGCGACGCGGCTCCGCGACACCGCATTCAAGCGCACCCTCGCCGAGCTCGAGGTCGGGGACGAGGTCGAGGTCGAGGAGCCGAAGGGCTCGTTCCTCCTGCCCGAGGACACGAGCGTCGACTACGTCTTCATCGCCGGCGGAATCGGGATCACCGTCTTTCGCTCGATGCTGCGCTACATCGCCGACGAGGAGCTGCCGTACCGCATCACGCTCGTCTACTCGAATCGCGATCGTGAGTCGGCGGCGTTCCTCGACGAGCTCGAGGAGCTGGAGCGGCGCATCGACGGCCTGCGGATCGTCCTGACGATGACGGAGCAGGAGGGCTGGGAGGGAGAGACGCGCCAGCTCGACGCCGAGGTCCTGCGCGAGCTGCTCGGCGGCCTGGAAGACAGGCAGTTCCTCGTCGCCGGACCGCGGCCGATGGCCGAGGGCGTGTCCGGGTCACTCCTGGCTGCGGGCCTCACCGAGGAGCAGGTCTCGACCGACGGCTTCAGCGGCTACTGAGCAACCGAACAACCCGAGGGCCCTGCCGGCGGCGTTGAGTGCTAGCCTTTTCGGTACCTGGAGAGCTTTGACAGGCAGCTTGGCGACCAGGCTAAAAAACGCCTAAAGAGCTGGGAGCCTGCGCTCCCGTCCTCTTGAGGCACGGCGGGGAAAGGACGGCAGTGAGCGCGGAACAGCGTTTGCGGGAGTTGCTGGCGGAGCGGATCGTCGTGCTCGACGGCGCCTGGGGCACGATGCTCCAGAACGCCGGTCTCGAGCCGGAGGACTACCGCGGCACGCGCTTCGCCGACCATCCGCGCGAGCTCGCAGGCGACCCCGATCTGCTGAACCTGACCAGGCCGGATCTGATCCTCGACATCCACCGGCAGTACCTCGCCGCCGGGGCCGACATCACGACGACGAACACGTTCACGGCCACGTCGATCGGACAGGCCGACTACGGGCTCGAGAGCGTCGTGTACGAGATGAACGTCGAGGGCGCGCGGCTCGCCCGCCAGGCTGCGGACGAGGTGGGAGGCCGCTTCGTCGCCGGCTCGATCGGCCCGCTGAACGTGACGCTCTCGCTCTCGCCGAAGGTGGACGATCCGTCCTACCGCCCGGTGTTGTTCGACGAGGTCGCGCAGTCGTACGCCGAGCAGATCCGAGGGCTGCGCGAGGGTGGTGTCGACCTGCTCCTGATCGAGACGATCTTCGACACCTTGAACGCGAAGGCGGCGATTGCGGCGGCGCGCGAGGTCGCGCCCGAGCTGCCGCTCTGGATCTCGGTCACGATCGTCGACCTCTCGGGCCGCACGCTCTCGGGCCAGACGGTGGAGGCGTTCTGGGCCTCGGTCGAGCACGCCGAGCCGCTGATCGTCGGTGTCAACTGCTCGCTCGGGGCGAAGGAGATGCGCCCGCACGTCGCCGACCTCGCTCGGATCGCGGACACGTACACGAGCTCCCACCCCAACGCGGGTCTCCCGAACGCCTTCGGCGGCTACGACGAGCAGCCGCACGAAACGTCGGAGCTGCTGCGCTCGTTCGCCGAGGAGGGCTTCGTGAACATCGTCGGCGGTTGTTGCGGCACAACGCCGGAGCACACGCGCCACATCGCCGAGGCGGTGCACGGGCTCGCGCCCCGCACGGTGCCCAAGCACGCGCCGCGGCCGCACTTCAGCGGCCTGGAGCCGTTCGAGATCGGTCCGGACACCGGCTTCGTGATGATCGGCGAACGCACGAACGTGACCGGCTCGGCGCGCTTCCGCCGGCTGATCGAGTCGAACGACTATCAGGGCGCGGTCTCCGTGGCGCTCGAGCAGGTGCGCGGCGGCGCCAACGTGCTCGACGTGAACATGGACGCCGACCTGCTCGACGCCGAGCAGGCGATGACGACCTTCCTCAACCTGCTCGCGACCGAGCCGGAGGTCGCGCGGATCCCGATCATGGTCGACAGCTCCCGCTTCTCCGCGCTCGAGGCGGGCCTCAAGTGCGTGCAGGGCAAGGGGATCGTCAACTCGATCAGTCTCAAGGAGGGCGAGGAAGCGTTCCTGCAGGCGGCGCGCACGATCCGCGGGTACGGCGCAGGCGTCGTCGTGATGGCCTTCGACGAGGAAGGGCAGGCGGACACGGTCGAGCGCAAGGTCGCGATCTGCGGCCGCGCCTACGACCTCCTGACCGGTGACGGCTGGGCGCCGGAGGACCTCATCTTCGACCCGAACGTCCTGGCCGTCGCGACCGGGATCGAGGAGCACAACGGCTTCGCGAAGGCGTTCATCGAGTCGTTGCCGCTGATCAAGGAGCGCTGCCCCGGTTCGCGGACGAGCGGCGGCATCTCGAACCTCTCGTTCTCGTTCCGCGGCAACGACGTCGTGCGCGAGGCGATGCACTCCGCGTTCCTCTACGACGCGATCAAGGCCGGGCTCGACATGGGAATCGTGAACGCCGGCCAGCTCGTGGTCTACGAGGACATTCCGGCCGATCTGCTCGAGCACGTCGAGGACGTCCTCTACGACCGTCGGCCGGACGCGACCGACCGGCTCGTCAGCTTCGCCGCGACGGTTCAGGGATCGGCGACGAAGCGCGAGCTCGATCTCTCGTGGCGCGAAGCGCCGGTCGGCAAGCGGCTCGAGCATGCGCTCGTGCACGGCATCGTCGACTTCATCGAGGAGGACACCGAGGAGGCGCGCGCGGATTCGGCGCGGCCGCTCGACGTGATCGAGGGCCCGCTGATGGACGGGATGAAGGTCGTCGGCGACCTCTTCGGCTCGGGCCGGATGTTCCTCCCGCAGGTCGTGAAGAGCGCGCGGGCGATGAAGCGCGCCGTCGCGTATCTCGAGCCGTTCATGGAAGAGGAGAAGGAGCGGACCGGGAGCAACGGCCGGGCGCAGGGGAAGATCGTCCTCGCGACGGTCAAGGGCGACGTGCACGACATCGGCAAGAACATCGTCGGCGTCGTTCTCGGCTGCAACAACTACGAGGTGATCGACCTCGGCGTGATGGTGCCGGGCGACACGATCCTCGACACGGCCGTCTCCGAGGGGGCGCAGGCCGTCGGCCTCTCCGGACTGATCACACCGTCCCTCGACGAGATGGTGCACGTCGCGAAGGAGATGGAGCGGCGCGGGCTCGAGCTGCCGCTTCTGATCGGCGGCGCCACGACCTCACGGCAGCACACCGCGGTGCGGATCGCGCCGGCCTACGGTCGCGAGACGGTGCACGTGCTCGATGCCTCTCGCGTCGTCGGCGTCGTCTCCGATCTGCTCGATCCCGTGCGCCGCGGCGAGCTCGACGTCGAGAATCGGGGCGACCAGGAACGCCTGCGTGAGCTCCACGCCGAGAAGGAGCGCCGGCCGCTGCTTCCGATCGACGCCGCTCGCGCGAATCGCGAGCCGCTCGACTACGACGAGCTCGCGGTCCCGGCGTTCACGGGCACGCGTTCCCTCGAGCCGGAGCTTTCCGAGCTGCGCGGGTTCATCGACTGGCAGTTCTTCTTCCACGCCTGGGAGCTGAAAGGGAAGTTCCCGGCGATCCTCGAGCAGCCGGCGGCGCGGGAGCTCTACGACGAGGCCAACGAGCTGCTCGACGAGATCGTGCGTGACGGGCTGCTGCACGCGAAAGGGATCTACGGTTTCTGGCCGGCGCACTCCGAGGGCGACGACGTGGTGCTCGAGAACGGCGTCCGCTTCCCGATGCTGCGCCAGCAGGCTGCCTGGGGCGACTCGCGCCCGAACCGCTGCCTGGCCGACTACGTCGCCGCCGGCGGAGATCACATCGGCGCATTCGGCGTCGCCGTGCACGGGGCCGATGAGCTCGCCGCACGTTACGAGGCGGAGCTGGACGACTACCGCGCGATCATGGTCAAGGCGCTCGCCGACCGTCTGGCCGAGGCCGCGGCCGAGTACCTCCACCTGCAGGCGCGCCGCGAGTGGTACGAGCCGGACGCGGCGCCGACGAGCGAGGAGCTGATCGCAGAGAGCTACCGCGGGATCCGACCTGCGTTCGGCTATCCGGCCTGCCCCGATCACTCCGAGAAGGGCAAGCTCTTCGAGCTACTCGGCGCCGAGTCGGCCGGGCTCGCCCTGACGGAGAGCTACGCGATGACTCCTGCGGCGGCGGTGAGCGGGCTCTATTTCGGCCATCCAGACGCGAAGTACTTCGCCGTCGGCCGGATCCAGCGGGACCAGGTCGTCGACTACGCGGCGCGCAAGGGTGTCGACGCGGCCGAGGTCGAGCGCTGGCTCCGGCCGAATCTCGCCTACGAGCCGAAGGGCGGATAGCCGCCCGGCTCGCTGGGTAGGGTCCCGCGCATCCTCCGCCTCGACCTTCTCCGACGCGCGCCCGACTTTCGGGCGCCTCTTCGTCGCCACGCTCGGGTCGGGCGCGGGAACGTACCTCGCTGCGATCGCGCTCACCGTCGATGTCTTCGACCGCACCGGCTCGGGAGCCTGGGTCAGCGCGCTCCTGATCGCCGACTTCCTGCCGATCATCGTGATCGGCTTCCTCTTCGCCCCGCTCGTCGACCGGCTCTCTCGCAAGCGGCTGCTGATCGTCTCCGATCTCGTCCGCGTCGCGATCTTCTGCGTGCTGCCGTTCGCCGGCAGCGCGACGGCGATCGTCGTTCTGGCCGGACTTGCGGGCGTCGCGACCGGATTCTTCCGGCCGGCGGTCTATGCCGGCCTGCCGAACCTGGTGGACGACGAGGAGCTGTCGAACGCGACCTCGCTCCTGCAGACGGGCGACAACCTGACGTGGATGGTCGGCCCGGTCATCGGCGGCATCCTGATCGCCATCCAGGGCCCGGACCTCGCCTACTGGCTGAACGCGCTGACGTTCCTCTTCTCCGCTGCGCTGCTCGCCCAGATCCCGGGCGCGAGGATGCAGGCGGGGAGGGTCGAGAGCCGTGGTCACTGGCATGACATCGGCGACGGGGTCCGGATCGTCTTTCGCTCGCGGGCGCTCCTGACGGTGCTCGTGGCCTGGAACATCGTCATGTTCGGCAACGCGGCGATCAACGTCGCCGAGGTCGTGCTCGCGAAGGTCGCGCTCGAGAGCGGCAATATCGGCTTCGGCGTCCTCGTCGGTGCGGGCGGGCTCGGGCTGACGATCGGCAGCTTTGCTGCGGGCACCTTCGTCGAACGCTTCGGCGTGAGCTGGCTGTACGGGATCGGGATCGGCCTGATGGCGGTCGGCTACGGCATCGCGGCGGTGGCGCCCACGATCGCGGTCGCGGTGCCCGCCGTCATCCTGGCCTCGCTCGGGAACGGCGCGGCCGTCGTGTGCAACGCGCTCCTCGTCCAGCGTGGCGCGCCGGACGAGCTTCGCGGCCGCGCGTTCACGGTGATCATGTCCTCGAACTACGCACTGCTCGGCCTGGGGATGATCGCCGCGGGCGCGCTCACTGACGCCTTCGGCGCCCGCTGGGTCTGGGGCGGAGCGGCGACCGCCTATCTCGCCGCCTCCCTCGCCGCGTTCATGCTTGCGCCTCGGACCGTCGAGGTGGTCGCATGAGCCCGCGTCAGCCCTGGACGCTCGACGAGCTCGCGGCCGGCGTGCGCTCCGGCGATCGGCGCGCGCTTGCCCGGGCCATCTCGCTCGTCGAGAACGGCGATCCGCTCTCGTACGCACTCGTCCGCGAGCTCTATCCGGAGACCGGCTCCGCGTTCGTCGTCGGTGTCACCGGGCCGCCGGGAGTCGGCAAGTCGTCCTTGATCAGCACGCTCGTCCGCCACATCCGCACCGAGGAGCGGTCGGTCGGTGTGATCTCGGTCGATCCGTCGAGCCCGTTCACGCACGGAGCGCTGCTCGGCGACCGCATCAGGCTCTCAGACCACTTCCTCGATCCCGGCGTCTTCATCCGGTCGATGGGGACGCGCGGGCACCTCGGCGGCCTCGCCGAGGCGACGCTGCAGGCCGCCCTCCTGCTCGACGCGGCCGGCAAGGAGCTCGTCCTGCTGGAGACCGTCGGCGCGGGACAGAGCGAGGTGGAGGTGATCGGGATCGCGGACACGGTCCTGCTCGTGCTGATGCCCGGCTCCGGCGACTCGGTGCAGGCGTTGAAGGCGGGGATCATGGAGATCCCGGACGTGATCGCGATCAACAAGATGGATCACCCGGCCGCCAAGACGATGCTGAACGAGGTGCGCTCGATCCTGGCGCTCGACCGCGACCGCGAGTGGCGGCCGCCGATCGTCCTGACGGAGGCGGTCCGCGGCGAGAACGTCCCGGAGCTCTGGGGCAAGATCGAGGAGCACCGCGCGTTCCTCGAGTCGAACGGGCTGCTCGAGGAGCGGCGGCGGAAGAATCTCGCCGGCGAGGTGTTCGCGGCCGCGACGAGCCGGGCGAAGGCGCATCTGCAGGCGCAGGTGGCGGAGAACCCCGAGCTTCGGAGGCTGCTCGACGAGGTGCAGGCGCGGAAGCTCGATCCGCTCTCGGCCGTGCGTGAGATCCTTGAGCAGGTATACGGAATTGAAGACGGAACAGGCACCGACACTCGCTGACCTCGAGGCTGCGCGCGACCCGCATCGCCGGGATCGTTCGCGTCACGCCGGTCTACCCGTCGGAAACGCTCTCGCGGCTGGCGGGGCGGCCGCTGCAGCTCAAGGCCGAGAACCTCCAGCGGACCGGCTCGTTCAAGATCCGCGGCGCCGTGAACACGATCGCCTCGCTGACGCCGGCAGAGCGGGCGGCGGGCGTCGTCGCCGCGAGCGCGGGCAATCACGGCCAGGCCGTCGCCTGGGCGGCGCGCGAGGCCGGGATCTCGGCCACGATCTTCATGCCCCAGGACTCGCCGATGGCGAAGGTGGACGCGACTCGAACCTACGGCGCGCAGGTCGAGCTCGTGGGCGCCAGCTTCGACGAGTCCATGGCCGCTGCGAAGGAGCGAGTCGAAGCGAGTGGCGCGACGTTCGTGCACGCGTTCGAAGACGAGCGCGTGATCGCAGGGCAGGGGACGATCGCGCTGGAGCTCGTCGACCAGCTGCAGGACTTCGGGACGCTCGTGGTTCCGATCGGTGGCGGCGGGCTGGCAGCCGGGATCGCGATCGGCCTGCAGGCGCTCAAGCCCGCGGTGCGGATCGTCGGAGTCCAGGCCGAGAACATCTGCCCGTTCGCCGGTGGCACCGACCATCGCTACACGATCGCCGAGGGCATCGCGGTCAAGCAGCCGGGAACGCTCACCTCCGCGATCCTCGGCGAGCTGCTCGACGAGGTCGTCACCGTCACGGATGAGCAGATCAGCCACGCGATCGTGCTGCTGCTCGAGCGGACGAAGCTGCTCGTCGAGGGCGCCGGCGCTGCATCGGTCGCCGCCCTGCTCGCGGGCAAGGTGCCTGGGGACGACGAGACGGTGCGTGATCCTCTCCGGCGGCAACATCGACGCGACCCTGCTGATCCAGGTGATGCGGCACGGGCTCACGCAGGCGGGCCGTTTTCTCGTCGTCCGCACCCGGTTCGGCGACCGTCCCGGCGAGCTGGTCAAGCTCCTGCAGCTCGTTGCCTCCGAGCGCGCGAACGTCGTCTCCGTCGAGCACCACCGCGAGGGCATGGACCTGCCGATCGGTCAGACCGAGGTCGAGTTGACGCTCGCGATGCGCGACGAGGCTCACTGCGACGAGCTCCGCGCCACCCTCGCCGAGCAGGGCTACCCGGCCGAGCGGGTCAGCTAGCGCGGCGGCTCCCGCGCCCCGAAAGCGCCTTGTGTTTCTGAAACACAAGCCTCCTCGTCGGCGAGCGCGGCCTGCGCGTCGAGGAGCCGGCCGAGGGTGTAGTCGAACCCCGGGACGCGGCCTGCGGCGATGGTGCTCGCGGCCTCCTTGACGATGTCGCGGATCTCCGCGTGTGCACGGCGGCGCCGGCGCTCGGCCAGCACGAGGCGGCGAATGTGCGGGTAACTCGGCCGCGGAAGTCCCAGATTTGCAGCGGTTTCCGAGACGAGCCGCCAGGTCGCGGCCATCGGAGTGTCGTCCGCGTCGAGCGCGGCGACGAGCTCGCGCAGCCGGGGACGGGTCGAGCGTGAGCTCGCAAAGCGCATGACCCGATCGTGCCGCGAGCGCTGCTACGAGAGATCAACGAGAGGCTCACAGCGAGCCGAACGAAAAGAGGCTTGTGTTTCAGAAACACAAGGCGCGTCTTGGCGCTACGAGCCGCAGCGGCGGAACTCGACCATCTGCCCGCCCCGGGCGGCCCAGTCCGAGATCCCGCCGTTGAGCACCGGGCGGGCGGCGACGCCTTTCGCCGCCAGAATCGAGGCGGCGATGCCGGCGCGGGCGCCGCTCTCGCAAATCGTCACGACCGGCCGGTCCGTGGGGACATCGGCGCCGCAGATCGGAAGCAGGCGATACGGGATGTTGCGGCTCCCGGCGATGTAGCCCTCGTCGCGCTCGTCGCGCTCGCGCACGTCGATCAGCTCGACGCCATCCTCGAGCAGGCGGGCGAGCTCGTCGAGGTCGACCGGCTCGATGCGCTCCGAGCCGCCGCCGAGCACGTAGCCCTCGAGCTCGAGGAAGCCGACGGAGCGCAGCCCGCGGATCGCGTCGGCGGCCTCGGCGGGGCTCGAGGCCTGCACGACGATCCGGTCGTCGAGGTCGAGGACGAAGCCGGCCTTCGTCGCGAACGAGCTGCCCGAGACCGGGACGTTCAAGGCGCCGGGCCGATGTCCCTCGCCGTAGGCGACGGCGTCGCGGACGTCGAGGGTGATCGGCGTCTGCCGGCGGCGCGGCGAGCTCGCCCACCTCGCTCGCCGCGCCGACGAACGGGCCGCGGTTGAGATCGACGAGCCGGCTCATGTTCGGCGGCTTCGGAGCGGAGGTCGAGGCGTCCGCGACGAAGTCGAGCTCGTCCGTGATCTGGAGCGCACGATTGAAGCGGCGCTCGAAGCCGATCGTGGACGACCCCTTCGAGCTCATGCCCTTGCCGCAGAGCGAGCCTGCGACATGCCCGGGGAAGACCTCGACGCCGTCCGGAAGCTCGAGCAGCCGGCGGAGCGAGTGAAAGAGCCCTTCGGCGCCTTCCTTCGCGGCGACTGCCAGATCCGGCCGCGCTGCGTCGCCGACGAAGAGCGAGTCGCCGGTGAGCACGAGCCACGGCTCGTCGGCACGGGTGCGATCGATGACGACGAGGCACGTGTGCTCGGGCCGGTGCCCGGGTGTGTGGATCGCGCGCAGCACGACCTGGCCGAGCTCCAGCTCCACACCGTCCTCGAGCGCGTCGTGCGGATACGCGGCCTCTGCGGCCCCGTGGATCGACACCGGGATGCCGTGCTCGAGCGCGAGGCGGCCGTGGCCGGACAGGTGGTCGGCGTGCGTGTGCGTCTCGATCGTCCGGACGATCTTCACGCCGTGCTTGGCGGCGGCGTCCAGCACCGGTTCGATCGCGTACGGTGGATCGACGAACGCGGCGACGCCCGCGTCCTCGTCGCCGACCAGATACGACGCACAGCCGAGGTCGTCGTCCAGAAACTGCTGGAACAGCACGAGACATGACGCTATCACTCCGCCCGGCGGCGGGCGAGGCGCAGCGCGGCGAACGCGAGTGCCAGCGCGAGCAGCGTGCCGCCGGCGACGACGGCCCAGGGGAACGACGACGCCTCCGGCGCGGGCACCACTGTGAGGCTGTTCTTCACCTCGACGGCCTCACCGCCGGTGTAGACGGCCCGCAGGATCAGGGGCACCTGGCCCGGCGGCCCCGTCGCGCGCATGCGGACGGTCCAGACGGTCTCAGATCCCTTTTTCCCCTGCAAGTCGAGTCGAAAGTACGTCGATCCCAGCGCCTTCGACCTCGATCCGCTGCGGTGCCGGACCGGGCCGCAATCGCGGCAGTTCGACCCGGAGTTGAGTGATCTCGCCCTGCTCGACGAGGCGTGGTTGCACGTCCACATGTGCCCATGCACCTTGTGCCAACGCGAGGGCGAGAAACGTAGATACCGTTGCGCCGACGTATGCGGCTCGTAAAGGACACCGGTTCATAGGTTTGGGGACGGTATACATGGCAAGGACCCAAATCGGCGTACTTGCGCCGCGGCCTTACGGACACAACGGAAGGAATCACACATGAGGACAAAGACCCTCTGGCTTTGGTCGGCGCTGCTCGTCGCGAGCCTCGCGCTGGTCGCAGCCGGTTGCGGCGGCGACGACGAGAGCTCGTCGGGCACCGGCGCGACAACCGGAGAAGGCGGCACCGCAGCCGCCAATCAGGTGATCACGGTGAACTGGGGCACCGAGCCCCCGTCACTCGATCCCGGTCTTGCGACCGACACCACCTCCTCCAACATCCTGCTCAACATCATGGATCCGCTCGTCAAGCTCGGCGACGATCTCCAGCCGGTCGGGAGCGCGGCCGAGAGCTTCGAGACGAGCGACGACGGCAAGACCGTCACGTACGTGCTGAGGGACGACCTGAAGTGGACGAACGGCGACCCCGTCACCGCGCACGACTTCGAGTACTCGTGGAAGCGCACCATGTCGCCCGAGCTTGGAGCCGACTACGCGTACCAGTTCTACGGCATCGTCGGGGCGCAGGAGTACAACAGCTGCGATCCGAAGAAGGACAACTGCGACGCGCTCGCCGACAAGATGGGCGTGAACGCAGTCGACGACAAGACCCTCGAGGTCAAGCTGACGAGCCCGCAGCCGTGGTTCATCCAGCAGTCGGCGCACACCTCGTTCCTCGCCGTTCCCCAGAAGACCGTCGAGAAGTTCGGCGACAAGTGGACCGAGCCGGCGAACATCGTCACCAACGGCCCCTTCAAGCTCGAGAAGTGGGAGCACAACGCCAGCATCGACCTCGTCAAGTGGGACGGTTGGCGCGACGCTGACTCCGTCAAGCTGACCCGGGTCAACGGCCGCATGATCACCGACGGCACGACCGCCGTGCAGGCGTTCGAGGCCGGCGAGATCGACGTCCTCTACCAGAACCTGCCGCCGGACGAGATCTCGCGGCTGAAGGAGACGCCGGAGTACGCCCAGTACCCGGCTCTCGGCACCTACTACTACGGGTTCAACGTCAAGAACATCTCCGACGTGAAGCAGCGCCGGGCGATGTCGCTCGCGATCGACCGCCGGTCGATCATCGACAACATCGCGCAGCAGGACCAGCTGCCGACCACCGGCTTCACCCCGACGGGCATGCCGGGCTTCGACGTGCTCAACCCGGAGTCGCCGTGGCAGCCGCGAGACGGCTGACATGGAGCAGGCGAAGCAGCTGATGAGCGAGGTGGCGAACCCGAAGAAGAACATCACGCTCTACATCAACGACGCACCGGGCCACAAGGACATCGCAGTGGCGATCCAGGCTGCCTGGAAGGAGCTCGGAATCACGAGCACGATCAAGCAGCAGGAGTTCCAGCAGTACCTGGAGTTCCTCGGCCCGCCCCCGAACGCCGACGTCGACGTCTACCGGCTCGGCTGGATCGGCGACTTCGTCGACGCGATCAACTTCCTCGATCTCTGGACCTGCAAGTCGGGGAACAACAACACGAACTGGTGCAACAAGGACTACGACGCCGTGATCGAGAAGGCGAAGAACACCGCGGACAACGACGCCCGCTACAAGCTCTACGGCGAGGCTGAGGACATCCTCGGCGGCGAGAACGGCGACATGCCGGTCATGCCGATCTACTGGTACACGTTCGTGAACCTCGAGCGTGAGTCCGTGAAGGACAGCTTCAGCGTCAACCTGCTCAACCAGACCGACCTGACCAAGGTCGTCGTCACCGAATAACGCTCACCGCACGGACCGGGGACGGAGTCCAAGCGCTCCGTCCCCGGTTCGCGACAATGCCGATCGGGTAAAGGCAACCGATGCTGAAGTTCATCGTCAGGCGACTCTTCTGGACGATCCCGGTGCTCCTGGTCGTCATCTTCCTGACGTTCATGATGATGCGCCAGATCGGCGGCAACCCCTTCCGCCACTCCGAGCGCGCGGTGCCGCCGGCCGTGCAGGCCAATCTCGAGCGGAAGTTCCACGTGAATGATCCCTGGTGGAAGCAGTACGCGTTCTACGTGAAGGGGGTCTTCACGCTCGACTTCGGCCCGTCGCTCGTCCTCCGCGGCCGAAGCGTGAACGACATCATCAAGGAGCACTTCCCGAAGTCGATCGAGCTCGGCGTCTACGCGTTCCTCTTCGCGATCTGCGTCGGTGTGCCATTAGGGATCGTTGCGGCGCTGAAGCAGAACACCTGGGTCGACTACTCGGCGATGTTCTTCTCGAACATCTTCCACGCGGTCCCGAGCTTCCTGCTCGCGACGCTCATGATCTACTTCATCGCCCTGAAAGGCGGGCTGTTACCGACGAGCGGCTGGTCGTCGTGGGAGTACAAGATCCTGCCCGCGATTGCGCTCGGATTCGCGCCGATGGCGCTCTTCGCCCGGCTCGTGCGCGGAACGATGCTCGAGACGCTGCAGCAGGACTACGTCCGGACCGCCCGGGCCAAAGGGCTTCGCTACCGGCGCGTCGTCGGGCTGCACGTGCTGCGCAACTCGCTGATCCCCGTGATCACGGCGGCCGGACCGCTGCTCGGCTACATCATCACGGGCTCGTTCGTGATCGAGCTGATCTTCAACATCCCCGGCATCGGCGGCTACTACGTCACCGCGGTGAGCGCACGTGACTACTCGGTCGTGATGGGCCTGACCGTCCTGCTCTCCGCGCTGATCATCTTCGCCAACCTCGTCGTCGACATCCTCTACGGCTTCCTCGATCCCCGTACGCGGGACGCGCGCACCTGATGGTCGCCAACCCCACCGACATCCGCGACGAAGGGGCTCGTCGTCGAGGGCCCTCTGGCCGCGTCCGGTGGGCCGATCCGCCAGACGAACCTCTGGAAGGACGCCTGGCGTCGCTACATGCGGAACAGGGGAGCGCTGATCGCAGCAGGAGGCTTCGTGGTCATCCTCCTCTACTGCCTGCTCGTCCCGATCTTCTCGCGGTACGACCCCGACGCCGTGAACTTCGCGATCGCGAAGGAGGATCCGAGCCTCGCAGCACCTCTTCGGCACGGACAAGTTCGGGCGCGACCTGTTCGTGCGCACGGCTCTCGGCGGCCGCGTCTCGATCCTGATCGGGTTCGGCGCGACGATCGCGATCCTCGCGATCGGCGTCGTCTACGGGTCGATCTCCGGCTTCGTCGGCGGCCGGCTCGACAACGGTCTGATGCGCTTTCTCGACGCGCTCTACGGACTTCCCGTACCTGCCCTTCGCGATCATCACGCTGGCGATCATCGGCACCACGAACAAGTGGACGATGATGATCGCGCTCTCGATCGCAAGCTGGTTCACGACGGCGCGCATCGTCCGCGGCCAGGTGATCAGCCTGAAGGAGAACGACTACGTGCGGGCCGCCAAGGCGGTTGGGGCGCGCTGGTATCGGGTCCTCTTCCGGCACCTGTTACCCAACACGCTCGGCATCTTGATCATCGCCATCTTCCTCGAGCTGCCGGCCGTGATCCTCGGCGAGGCGTTCCTCTCGTTCATCGGGCTCGGAATCAGCCCGCCCGACCCCTCGTGGGGCGCGATGGCGCAGGAGGGCCGCACCACCTACCGGACGCACCCGATCGAGATCATCGTCCCGTCGCTGGCGATCGCGTCGCTCGTGATGTGCGCGAACTTCATCGCCGACGGCCTGCGGGACGCCCTCGACCCGAGGAGCCGGAAGACCTAGTGGCGCTGCTCGAGGTCAACGATCTGCGCACCCACTTCTTCACGCGCGACGGCGTCGTCCGCGCGGTCGACGGCATCAGCTTCGCGGTCGAGAAGGGCAAGACGCTCGGCATCGTCGGCGAATCGGGCTGCGGGAAGTCGGTCACGGCGCTCTCGCTCATGGGCCTGATCCCCAAGCCTCCCGCGAAGATCGTGTCAGGCGAGGTGCTCTTCGAGGGACGGGACCTGACGACGCTCTCCGAGCACGACCTCGAGGACGTCCGCGGGCGCGAGATCGCGATGATCTTCCAGGACCCGATGACGTCGCTGAACCCGACGCTCACGATCGGGACGCAGATCACCGAGACGATCAGGCGGCACTACGACGTGCCGCAGAAGGACGCGAACAAGAAGGCGATCGAGCTGCTGGAGGAGGTCCGGATCCCTCGGGCCGCCGACCGGCTCAAGGACTACCCGCACCGGTTCTCCGGCGGCATGCGCCAGCGCGTGATGATCGCCATCGCCCTCTCCTGCGACCCGAAGCTGCTGATCGCGGACGAGCCGACGACCGCGCTCGACGTCACCGTTCAGGCGTCTGTGCTCGACCTGCTCGACGACCTCCGCACCCAGCACGAGATGGCGATGATCATCATCACCCACGACATGGGCGTGGTCGCCGAGGCGGCGGACGACATCGTCGTGATGTACGCCGGCCAGATCGTCGAGCACGCGTCGACGCTCGAGCTCTTCGACCATCCGGAGCACCCGTACACCGAGGCGCTCCTCGGAGCGCTGCCCCAGCTCGAGGGCGAGGGCATCCGCGAGAGGCGGCTGACGGCGATCCCGGGCCGCCCGCCGGACCTGATCGACCCGCCCGTTGCGTGCCGGTTCGCGCCGCGCTGCCGCTATGCGGGCGGCGACTCCTGCACCGAGCAGATGCCGGAGCTGCGTGAGGTTCGGAAGGGTCACTGGGTCCGCTCGGCCCACCCGGCCAGCGAGCGAGTTGCGCCCCGCGCGCCGGAGGCGACGCCCGCATGAGCACTGACGGCGTCATCCTCGAGGTCAAGGACCTCCACAAGCACTTCCCGATCAAGGAAGGGCTTCTGATCGAGCGCAAGGTCGGGGATGTGAAGGCGGTCGACGGCGTCAGCTTCGAGATCAAGGCGGGCGAGACGCTCGGCCTCGTCGGCGAGTCCGGCTCGGGCAAGTCGACCACCGGCTACTGCATCCTGCAGCTCCTCAAGCCCACCTCTGGTTCCGTGAAGTTCGAGGGCATCGAGCTGACCGAGCTCGGTCGCGAAGCGCTCCGCAAGATGCGGCGCGAGATGCAGATCGTCTTCCAGGACCCGTACTCGTCGCTCGACCCACGGATGACGGTCGGCGACATCGTCGGCGAGCCGTTGATCGTGCACGGGATCGGAACCCGCCGCGACCGGGGCATCCGCATCCGCGAGCTGCTCGACGTCGTCGGCTTCGACCCGAGCTACACGAACCGCTACCCGCACGAGTTCTCGGGCGGCCAGCGGCAGCGAATCGGGATCGCGCGCGCGCTCGCCCTGAGCCCGAAGCTGATCGTCTGCGACGAGCCGGTCTCGGCGCTCGACGTCTCGATCCAGGCTCAGATCCTCAACCTGCTCAAGGATCTCCAGCAGGACTTCGGCCTCACGTATCTCTTCGTCGCGCACGATCTCGCCGTCGTCCGCACGATGAGCGACCGGATCGCGGTGATGAACAAGGGTCGGCTCGTCGAGATCGGCCCGGCGGAGGAGGTCTACACCAACCCGCAGGACGACTACACGAAGGCGCTCCTGTCCGCTGTTCCGATTCCGGATCCCCGCGCGATGAAGGAGCGGAAGGCGGCACGCCGCGAGCTCCGCCACGCACTCGCGGAAGGCCTCGAACTCGCCGGCTAGAGCCCCAGGTGCTTGGCGATGACCATCCGCTGCACCTCGTTCGTGCCCTCGCCGATCTCGAGGATCTTCTGGTCGCGGTAGAGGCGTGAGATCGCGTACTCGTCCATGAAGCCGTAGCCGCCGTGGATCTGGAGCGCCCAGTTCGCCGCGCGGTTCGATAGCTCGCCGGTGTAGAGCTTCGCCATCGCCGCCTCGCGCGCGAAGGGGCGACCCTGATCCTTCAGCCACGCTGCCTTGATCACCATCCCGCGGCCCGCCTCGATCTCCGTCGCCATGTCCGCAAGCCGGAACTGGACGGCCTGGAAGCGCGCGATCGGCTTCCCGAACTGCTCGCGCTCCTTGGCGTACGCGTAGGCGAGGTCGTACGCGCCCTGCGCGAGGCCGACGCCCATCGCCGCGACCGAGATGCGGCCGCCGTCGAGGATCTCGAGGAACTGCTGGAAACCGCTCCCGCGCGGGCCGAGCAGGTGTCCCTCGGGGACGCTGACGTCGCTGAACGAGAGCTCGCGCGTGTCGGAGGCCTTCCAGCCGAGCTTCTTCATCGGCGCCGAGATCTCGTAGCCCGGCGTCCCGTTCTCGACGACGACGTTCGAGATCTCGTCCTCGCCGGTCCGTGCCGTCAGCGTCACGCCCCACGTGATGTCCGTGCCGGCGTTCGTGATGAACATCTTCGACCCGTTGACGAGCCACGCGCCGTCGCGCAACTCCGCCGTCGTGAGCGTGTTTCCCGCGTCGGAGCCCGCACCGGGCTCGGTCAGGCCGAAGGCGGCGAGCTTCCGTCCCGAGGCGAGGTCGGGCAGCCACTCCTGCTTCTGCGCCTCGCTCCCGAACAGGTAGATCGGCATCGTGCCGAGCGAGGTGTGCGCCGCGACCGTGATCGCGACGGAGGAGTCGATCCGCGTCAGCTCCTCGATCGCGAGCGCGTACGAGACGGTGTCGCCGCCGGCGCCGCCGTACTCCTCGGAGATCGGCAGGCCCATCAGGCCCAGCTCGCCGAGCTCGGCGACGATCTCGTACGGGAAACGCGACTCGCGGTCGAGCTCCTCGGCGACGGGCGCGACCTTCTCGCGCGCGAACTCGCGCACCGTGTCGCGGACGAGCTGCTGCTCCTGCGTGAGGTCGAGGTCCATGGGCGCGGCGGGATGCTACCGGGTAGATTCGCGCTTCAACCGATCAAGGAGCGAACCGAGATGGCTGAGAACGTGCAGGAGTTCTTCGACGGCCTTGCGGCCCGTGCCGACGCCGAGAAGACGGCCGGGATGAACAACTCGTACCTGTTCGACATCGAGGGTGCCGGCGAGTGGCTCGTCAAGGTCGAGGACGGCAAGGTCGACGGTGACCGACGGCGGCGGCGAGGCCGACACGACGATCACGACGTCCGAGGAGACGATGATGGCCGTCATCAACGGCGAGCAGAACCCGACCACCGCCTACATGACCGGCAAGCTGAAGATCAAGGGAGACATGGGCGCCGCGATGAAGTTGCAAAAACTGTTCTAGCCTTATAGAACCTCCTGGACGCGTTCTCCGAGGGAGGGGTCTTCTTGACTTGGTACGAGTTCCTGCTGTTCGTGCACATCAGCGCGGCTGCGATCTGGCTGGGCGGCGCCTTCACGTTCCAGATGTACGGCGTGGTCGTTCGGCGCGGCGGCGATACAGATGAGATCGCCAGGTTCGCCGGACGTGCGGGCGTGCTCGGCGAGCGGATGTTCGTCCCCGCATCCCTCGTCGTCGTCCTCGCCGGAGTCGGGATGATGATCAACGGCAACTGGGACTGGGGACAGCTGTGGATCGTCTTCGCTCTCGTCACGTTCGCCGCCTCGTTCCTCACGGGGCTGCTCGTGATCGCGCCCATGGCCAAGCGCCTGCCGGTCGATCGGGCCGGCGACGCCTGCAGGACAGGAGCTGATCCGCCGCCTCTTCACCGTGCTCCGGATCGACCTCGTCTACATGTACGCGATCGTCTTCGCGATGACGGTGAAGCCGACGACCGACGACGGCTGGACGATTCTCATCGCGGCCGCCGTGCTGGTCGCGTTGACCGCGATCTTCCTCTCCCCGCTTCGCGGTGGTGCCGGCCCCGAGGCGGCCGCCGCCGTTCCGGCCGACTAGTTCGCTTCGAGCTCGACGAGGAGGGCGCCGCCGGCGACGCGGTCGCCCTCCTCGACGTGCACTGCCTTCACGGTCGAGTCGTACGGCGCCGTGAGCGGCGTCTCCATCTTCATCGCCTCGAGCACGAGCAGCGGCCGCCGCGCTTCGACATGGTCGCCCGGTGCCACGTTGACCTGGATCACCGTTCCCGGCATCGGCGCCGTGATGCGGCTCTCGCCGCCGCCGGCCACATGCTCGTGTGCGGCGCTGTCGACGTCGGGCGGCGCAGCCGGCGGCACCGGTGCGAGATTGAGGCGCCAGCCGCCGCGCCAGGCGGCGTCAGGCAGCCGTAGCGGCGGCTCTGAGAGCGGGGGGTACTCGGTGAGGAACGCGGTCGTCGCCTCGCCTGCCAGGACGACGGGGTGCGTGACGAGCCAGCGCAGGAAGGGGAGATTCGTCGTGACGCCACCGACCTCGGTCTCGGCCAGCGCGTCCCCGAGCCGCGCGAGCGCCTCGATTCGCGTCGGCCCGTGCGCGATCAGCTTCGCGATCATCGGGTCGTACCCGATTCCGATCTCGTCGCCCTCCGCGACGCCCGCGTCGACGCGAATCCCGGTCGGCAGGCGGAGCCGCTCGAGCGTCCCGGCCTGCGGGAGGAAGCTGCGCGGATCCTCGGCGTAGAGCCGCACCTCGACCGCGTGGCCTTGTAACAGACTGTTACTTGGGTCGAGCCGCTCTCCTTCGGCGATCCGGATCTGGTCGCGGATCAGGTCGACGGCCGCTGACGAGCTCCGTCACCGGGTGCTCGACCTGGATGCGGCCGTTCAGCTCGAGGAAGAAGAAGTCGCGCCCGTCGAGCATGAACTCGGCGGTGCCGGCGCTCGCGTAGCCGATCGCCTTCGCGAAAGCGACCGCTGCGCCGCTCATCTCCGCTCGCAGCTCCGGATCGACCGCGGCGGAGGGAGACTCCTCGAGCACCTTCTGGTGGCGGCGCTGCACCGAGCAGTCGCGCTCGCCGAGCGCCAGCACGGTCCCGTGCGTGTCGGCGAGGAGCTGGATCTCGACGTGGCGTGGCCGCTCGACGTAGCGCTCGCAGAAGACCGTCCCGTCGCCGAAGGCCGCCTCCGCCTCGCGGGCAGCGGCCTCGAGCGCTTCCTCGAGCTCGTCCGGCCCGCGCACGACCCGCATCCCGCGTCCGCCGCCTCCGGCAGCCGCCTTGACGAGGAGCGGGAAGCCGATCTCCGCCGGCTCGCCGGTGGGCACGACGGGCACCCCCGACTCCAGGGCGATCCGCTTCGCCGCGAGCTTGTCGCCGCCCTGCCGGAGCGCCTCCGCGGAGGGGCCGACCCAGGTCAGGCCGGCCGCCTCGACCGCGGCCGCGAAGTCGGCGTTCTCCGCCAGGAAGCCGTAGCCGGGATGGATCGCGTCGGCGCCGGCCTCCTGCGCCGCGCGGACGTGCTCTGCGGCGAGGAGGTAGCTCTCGATCTCGATCGTTTCGTCTGCGGAGCGGGCGTGCAGCGAGCCGCTGTCGTCCGGCGCGGCAACCGCGACGGTGGCGATTCCGAGCTCGCGGCAGGTGCGGAAGATGCGCACGGCGATCTCACCGCGGTTTGCCACCAGGAGCTTCTCGATCGTCATCGTTTGCGGATGGTATGCCGCGGCGATACCCTGCCTCGCGTTGCGGCGCTTGCTTCTCGTTCTTGGGGTCGTTCTTCTCTGCTGGCCCGCGTCGGCCGGCGCCGGCACGCTCTTCGTGATCGACGGGCGCGGCTGGGGCCACGGCGTCGGGATGAGCCAGTACGGCGCCCGCGGCTATGCCCGGGCCGGCTGGGGCTATCAGCGGATCCTCGCGCACTACTACCGGGGAACGGAGCTGCGGATCGTGCCCGCCCGGCCGGTGCGCGTGCTGCTCGCCGAGCACGTTCCCGCGGTCCAGATCAGCTCGACGAAGCCGTTCAAGGTCGTCGACGCCCGCGGCAAGGCGCGCAGGCTGAAGAGCCGGCACGCAGAACCTCGTCGCCGGCGAAGCTGCAACGCTCTGCGCCTGCCGCTGCGCTACGTCGCGGGTGCCGCGCCGCTGCAGCTGGACGGGACGGCCTATCGCGGCGCGCTCGTCGTCCACCGGCAGGCAGGGAAGCTCACGATCGTCAATCGGCTTCCCGCTCGACCGCTACCTCCGCGGCGTCGTGCCCTGGGAGATGCCCGACGACTGGCACCCCGAGGCGCTTCGCGCCCAGTCGGTCGTCGCCCGCTCATACGCACTCGCGACGCTCAAGCCGGGCTCCCTGTTCGACCTCTACGCCGACACGCGCAGCCAGGTCTACGGCGGCATTCCCGCGGAGGCGGTCTCGACGAACCGTGCGATCGGTTCGACGGCGGGCCACGTTCTCTACTGGAACGGGCGCGTCGCGACGACCTTCTACCACTCGACCTCGGGCGGGAGGACCGTCTCGAACGAGGAGGCGTGGCCGGGGGCGACGCCAGTGCCGTATCTCGTCTCGGTCTCCGATCCGTACGACGGTCTCTCGAAGCTCCACCGCTGGGGCCCGTTCCGGTGGACGCCGGCCGACGTGGGGCGGAAGCTCGGCGCTGGGAGTCGTGCGCGACCTCGTCGTCTCCCGCGGACCATCGGGACGCGCGGCGGAGGTGACGATCAAGGGCCGCAGCGGCGCCCGGACGATGCTCGCGCAGGACTTTCGTCGCGCGCTCGACCTTCGCTCGACGTGGTTCGCGGTGCGCGTCCTGAATCTCGAGCAGCCGCGAGGGCGTGCACTGGCTGTGGCGGGGCGGCCGGTCGTCCTGAAGGGCTTCGTGCGTGGGCTCGGCAAGGTGCGGCTCGAGCAGCAGGTGAACGGCGGCGCCTGGACGAACGGTCCGTCGTGTACGTGTACGGCAGGACGGGCGCTTCACGGTCAAGGTCGCCCCGAAGCGGGCAACGAGCTACCGCCTCGCGACCCCGCTCGGCGCCGGTGCGGCAGTCACCGTCAGCGCTCGCTGACGGACTCCTTACATGGACTTACACGACCTTCACGGCGTTCCGGCTACCGTCGGCCGATGGGTCGGCTACTCCTGCTCGCGGCGATGGTCGCGGCGTTCCTCGCGCTGCTCGGCGCCTGCCGAGGCCTCGCCGTACGTCCGCTACGGGCTCCAGGACGACGCGTGGCTCGTCTACGGCCCGGGAACGCTCGACGAGCGGATCGCCGAGCTCGACCGGATCGGCGTCGACCTCGTCCGCTTCACGATCAACTGGAACCAGGTCGAGAAGGTCCGCGGGAAGAGGAGCTGGGGGAGTGCGGATGCAGTTCTCGAGGGCCTGAGCAAGCACGGCATCGCACCGGTCGTGACGCTCTACGGCGCTCCGCGCTGGGCGAACGGCGGTCGTGCTCCGAACTGGGCGCCGAGGTCGGGCGCATCCTTCGCGGCCTTCGCGCGCCGCGGCTGCGAACCGCTACTCGTGGGTCAAGCTGTGGCTCGTCTGGAACGAGCCGAACCAGCGTCGCTGGCTGCGTCCGACCACGCCTCAGACCTACGTGACGAAGCTGCTCAATCCCGCGTACACCGCCATCCACAACGCGACTCCGGACGCGAAGGTCGGCGGCGGCGTCACCGCTCCGCGCGCGCTCCACCGGCGGCGTCTCGCCGGTCGACCTGGATCCGCGGTATGGGCGCCGCGGGTGCGCCAGCTCGATGCCTACGCGCACAACCCGTATCCGCTCGATCCCTTCGAGACCCCTTCGATCGGCGGCTGCGGGCACTGCGAGACGATCACGATGTCGACGATCGAGCGGCTGCAGCGCGAGGTGTCGCGAGCGTTCGGCCGCTCAAGCGGATCTGGCTGACGGAGTACGGCTATCAGACGAACCCGCCGGATCGTGCTCTCGGCGTCTCCAAGACGCTTCAGGCCCGCTACTTGAGCGAGGCGGCGTATCGGGCGTTCGCTGCACCGAAACGTCGACATGCTCATCCAGTACCTCTACCAGGACGAGCCTGAGATCGGGCGCTGGCAGAGCGGCTACATCGCCGCCGGCGGCAGCGTCAAGCTCTCGTACCGTGCCGCGCAGCTTCCCGCTCGCGCAGGTTTCCCGCATCGGCGTTCGGACGGTGCTGTGGGGGCAGGTGCGGTCGGGCAACGGGCCGCGGCGCTACATCCTCCAGCAGTTCCGAGACGGTGGCTGGCGTGCCGTTGGCGGGGTCGCGACGGACGAACGCGAACGGATTCCTGAGCCGCACGGTTCGAGCGGGCAAGGGCGCGACGTTCCGGCTCTGGTATCCGTCCGGCGACGTCGTCAGCCCGCTGCTCCGCGTCAGCTAGCCAGCCCAGTCCGGGCTGCGCCGCTCGAGAAAGGCGCGCAGGCCCTCCTGGCCCTCGTCGCTCGTGCGGCGCTCGGCGATCCTGCGCGCGGTCTCCGGCCCGTCCGGCCGGTCGAGGACGAGCTTCTTCGCGTGGCGTGCAGCGCGGGGACCCGCGCTGTGCAACTCGGCGAGCACACGTTCGACGGCCGAGTCCAGATCCGGCGTCGACCTCGTGGACCAGCCCGATCCGCAGCGCAGTCGCCGCGTCGAAGCGCTCGCCCGTGACGAAGTAGCGGCGTGCCCAGCTCGGCCCGATCTTCGCGAGCGCGAACGGCGAGATCACCGCCGGGATGATGCCGAGCTTCACCTCCGAGAACGCGAAGACGGTCCGTTCGTCCGCGACCGCGATGTCCGCGCACGCGACGAGGCCCGCGCCGCCGCCGAGCGCGTGGCCCTGAACGCGCGCGACGACCGGAGCCGGACAGCGGTCGATCGCCTCCAGCATCCCGCGCAGGGCGTTCGCGTCCGCCACGTTTGCGTCGAAGTCGAGGTCGACCGACGCGCGCATCCACTCGACGTCGGCGCCGGCGCAGAAGCTCGGCCCGTCGCCGGCGAGCAGGACGGCTCGCGCCTTGCCGACGTCGACGAACGCGTCGGCGAGCTCGGCGATCAGCGCGGCGTCGAAGGCGTTCCGTGTCTCAGGGCGCGCGAGCGTGATCCGCAGGACGTCGTCGTCGCGTTCGATCCGGAGTGCCCCCATCGCGCAGAGATCCTTACAGAACCTCCGGATTCCCTTACGGGATTCGTCGTGGCACCTAACACGAGCCTCTTACCGTCAGCTGGTCACTGCCACAGGAGGTTCAGGATGATCGGCAAGGCAGCAGCACTGGCACTGGTCGCGCTCGCGGCCGCTGCAGTCGGCGGCGCTTCACCGGCCGAAAGCGCCTTCCCGGGAGCAAACGGCCGGCTGGTCTTTCAGCGCGGCGCCCCGTACGACGGCGGTCAGTCGAGCCTCTTCCTCGTGAATGCCAACGGCACCGGTCTCGTCCAGCTGACGAGGGGGTACCAGCACGACGCGCAGCCGTCATGGTCGCCGGACGGCTCGCAGATCGCGTTCGAGTCGACGCGCCACAGCGACACCGACGTCTACGTGGTCCGGCCGGACGGGAGCTCGCTCAAGGAGCTGACCTTCTCGCGCGGCTTCGACGGCGATCCCGCCTGGAACGACGACGGCACGCAGATCGCGTTCGAGACGACCCGCAACGGGAAGTTCGACATCTACTCGATCAACTCGGACGGGACCGGCGAGGCCCGGCTGACCACGAGCGCCGCGGACGACGCCGACCCGGCCTGGTCACCCGACGGGACTCGTATCGCGTTCATGAGCGACCGCACCGGCAGCCGGCAGGTGTGGGCGATGAACGCCGACGGCACGCGGCCAGACACAGCTCACCAACGCCGCGAACATCGGCGGCGAGAACCCGAGCTGGTCGCCAAACGGCCGCACGATCGTGTTCGACTCGGACCGCGACGCCGCGGGCAACCTCGACATCTGGTCGATGAACGCGGACGGCACGGTCCAGCGGCGGCTGACCAACAGCCCCGCACTCGACGCGCTCCCGTCTTTCTCGCCCGACGGCCGCTCGATCGTCTTCGTCAGCGACCGTACGGCCAAGGACAACCGCGAGTTCTTCCAGATGACCGCGAGCGGCGGTTCGCAGCACCGGCTGCTCGCAAGCCGGCTCTGGGACATGTCGCCGGACTGGGGCCCGAGCCTCGGCCGTGCCGGCTGCACGATCACCGGCACGATCAACCCTGACCTGCTCGTCGGAACCCGTGGCCGCGATGTCATCTGCGGCCTTGGCGGCCGCGACGTGATCTCGGGGCTCGGTGGCAACGACCGCCTGCTGGGAGAGGCGGGCGACGACAGCATCCATGGTGGTGCCGGCGCCGATCTGATCGACGGCGGCACCGGCAACGACCAGCTGGACGGATCGGCCGGTCGCGACACGATCCGCGGCGGTCCGGGAGCCGACTACGTCGACGCGCGCGACGGCGGGCCGGACCTGCTCGACGGCGGCCCCGGCATTGACCGAGGCCTCGGCGATCGCAAGCTCGACAGGCTCATCTCGATCGAACAGAAGAAGTAGTGCCCGGCCGAGGCGGGGCTTCCTCTGCGGAGCCCCGCCTCACCCGCAAAGTAGAGTCGCGTCATGCTCAGAGGTGCTCTTGCCGCCGCCGTGACTCCACTCGCGGACAATCGTCTCGACGAGGACGCCTTCGGCCCGTACGTCGACTTCCTCGCTGCGGCCGGGGTCGACGGCCTCCTGGCCCTCGGGACGACGGGCGAAGGACTGCTCTTCGACCAGGACGAGCGGCGGCGCGCGCTCGAGCTCTTCGTCGCGGCCTCGGCGGGCCGTCTCCAGGTCGCGGCCCATTGCGGGGCGCAGACCACCGCCGACACGCTGGCGCTGGTCGAGCACGCCGCCGCAGCCGGAGTCGACGCGATCGCGGTGATCGGGCCGCCGTACTTCCAGCTCGACGAGCGGGCGCTGCTCGACCACTTCGTCGCCGCTGCCGCCGCGTGCGCGCCGACTGCCGTTCTACGTCTACGAGTTCGAGCGTGCGAGCGGCTACGCCGTCCCGATCGACGTGCTGCTCGCACTGCGCGAGCAGGCGCCGAACCTCGTCGGCCTCAAGGTCTCCGACGCACCCTTCGACCGCTTCTCCCCGTACCTGATCGAGGGACTCGACGTCTTCGTCGGCCCCGAGTCGCTGATCTTCGACGGGATCAGCGCGGGCGCGGTGGGCGCGGTCTCCGGCCTGGCAGCCGCGTTTCCGGACAGGGTCGCGGCGGTCGTACGAGAGCCGACCGAGGCCGGGGCGATCAAGCTCGGGGAGCTGCGGGCGACGGTCGAGCGCTTTCCGCGCCACGCGGCGCTGAAGTTCATCCTCGGGCTGCGCGGCGTCCCGATGCGCGAGGACGTGCGGCGTCCGCTGCGGCAACTCAGCGACGGCGAGCGCCACGAGCTGAGCGGATGGCTCGAGTCGTCGTAGCCGGCGCGGGCGCGATCGGCGCGTCGATCGCCTACCACCTCGCGCTCCGCGGCGCCGACGGCGTCGTGCTCGCCGAGCGTGGGGGAGATCGCGGGCGGCGCGACCGGAAAGGCGATGGGCGGTGTCCGGCAGCAGTTCACGACCGAGGCGGAGGTGCGGCTGGCGCAGGCGAGCGTGCGACTCTTCCGCGAGCTCGGCGCGCCGCTCTTCGAGCAGGTCGGCTACCTCTTCCTCGCGACCTCCGAGGAAGGGCTCGCAGAGCTGGAGACGCGGCGCGAGCTGCAGGCTTCCTTCGGCGTGCCGGTCGAGAGCGTCGACCCATCGTTCGTGTCCGGCCTCCGCGTGGACGACGTCCTCGGCGCGACGATCTGCCGTGAGGACGGAATCGCCGATCCGGCCGGTGTGACGCGCGAGCTCGTGCGCCGGGCTGCTGCGTTGGGCGTCGAGGTGCGCGAGCGAACCGACGCGCTCGAGCTCGACGCCGACGTGCTCGTGATCGCCTGCGGCGCGTATTCACCGTCGCTCGCGGCCGCCAGGGGTGTCGAGCTTCCGGTTCGACCGCTCGTGCGGCAGCTCGCAGACGTCGGTCCGGTCGCCGACGTTCCCTTCGACCTGCCGATGACGATCGAGGAGAACGGCTTTCACTTCCGCCGCGTCGGCGACGACGTCCTGCGGCTCGCGATGGGGGAGACCGAGCTGCGCTGGGACGGGCCGGCAGAGGTGCGCGACGACCTCGTCGAGGACTGGCGCGAGCGCCTGGTGTCGCGCTACCCACAGGCGCTCGGGCACACCGCTCCGGCGCGCGTGGGCCGGCTTCTACGACATGACGCCGGATGCGCATCCGATCATCGGGCCGGTCGCGAAAGGCGTGTATGCCGCCTGCGGCTTCTCGGGCCACGGTTTCATGCAGTCGCCGGCGGTCGGCGACGCGGTTGCGGCGGAGCTGCTCGGCGAGGAGGCGCCGTTCGAGCTCGCGGCGTACCGTCTCGACCGCTTCGAGGCGGGCGCGATCTTTCCCGAGACTCTGGTCTTGTAGGGCTAGCCCAGCAGGGCGACGATCAACACCGCGATCGCGACCACGGCTGCGAGGCCGATCACGACGGCATTCGCCACCAGCGCTACTGCGATCACCTTGCTCTGACCCTGCTGCGACTCGCTGTGCTGCTCGTCCGGCCCCGACCCGATCTTGGTCGCGAGAGCCGCGGTGATGAACTGGTTGAGGCTCGTTCCCTCACGTTCCGCGGCCTGCGCGAGGTCGGCGTGGAGCGTGCGCGGCATCCGCAGGAGCAGGCGGCCGCTCGGAGCGGGCTTATCCTGGTCCTCGGGCTCCTCCGCGGGCAATGAAGAGGCGGCGTGGGCGGTCACGCTTGCCGATTCTACGGACTTGAAATCATCCGCACAAGACTCGCAAGGTGATATCGCGGCTTACGTTTGGCCTATTTCGGCGCGTAGCTTGCCCAGCGACTGGCGCAGGAGGCGCGAAACGTGCACCTGCGAGAGTCCGAGCTCCGCGGCGATCCGCCGCTGGCTGAGGCCGCCGAAGAAGCGCAGCTGAACGATGCGGCGCTCGCGCCTGGCGAGTGTCCGTAGGCCTTTCTCGAGCAGCAGCCGCTCCTCACCGAGCTCGAGCCGGCGTTCGGCTGCGGTATCGGGGACCAGGTCCGCTTCGTCCTCCAGCGGCACCGCCCGCACTGGGCTGACACCACGTTGCGCGCGGGGCACCCGGAGAGGTTGCGTGCCGTCGCGAAGGTGACGCCGGATCTCGCCGACGACGGTGGGAACCGCATATGCCGTCAGTGACGAGCCGCGGCGCGGGTCGTACCGGTCGACGGCCTTGATCAGGCCGACCGACCCGACCTGAACGAGATCCTCGAGCTGCTCTCCGTCGCGGACGAAGCGACTCGCGAGTGCACGCACGAGCGGCAGGTGCGCCTCGATCAGCCGCCGCCGCGCCTCGAAGTCCCTCTCGCTCGTACCAGGCGGTCAAGAGCAGCTGCGAATCCGTCGACATTCATCGCCTCCCCGGTCGCTGTCTCCGTACATCCGAGACTACTTCTTGAGCAACAAGATTGAAAGCTATTTGCCGCGAACCTGGGCGAACGTACAGGAAATAGAACAGCAAATGGCTCAACCTCTTCGCAGGTGGGTATTTCTTGTTACGTGGGGGCACACAAAGCTGCGCGCATCGCATCGCCGGGTCACCGTCTGGGTGGCCGTGCTCGGAGCTGCCTCCGCATTTGCTTCCCCCGCGGTCGCGGAAACCCCACCCGCGCCCGCAATCCCCGTGCTGCCTGATCCACAGGCCATCGTCGCCGCAGCCGTGGCCGCTACGCAGCCGGTTGTTACGCCGACGCCGGTGCCGGCTCTCCCGGCGCCGGCGCCGGTCGTAACACCGACGCTCACGCCCGTGCCGCCGCAGCCGGAATCCGTGCCGCCCGCGGACCCGGCCACGGCGGCTCCTAGCGTGCAGCCTTCGCAGGAGCCGGTTGAGCCGCCCGCTGCGGCGCCGGCCCTGGAAACGCCTGTTGAAGCGCCTGAGCCCCTGCCAGACCCCCCTGCAGCGCCTCCTGAGGCAACCCCGGAGCCGGTCGAGCAGGCCGTTCAGCAGGTCGCGCAGGCCGTACAGCAGGTACAGCCCGTCAATGTGAACATCTCGGTGCGTTTCGACAGCCCCGGGGACAACGGCGCAGTCACCCAGATCAACGCCGCGCTTTCGCAGCCAATGCCTGTCGCCGCCCCGCCCGAGGTGCGATATCAGGAGCCTGATCCGCAGTATCACGACCCCTCGGCCGCAAACGGGGCCGCGGCGGCGCCGGCAGCACCCTCCGCTCCCGCTCCTGCCCCCGATGCCCCGTTGACTCCTGTTGACTCTTGGGATTGGACGTGGACGTGGAGCTGTGGGGACGCGATCCCACCGACGATTGTGCTTCCCTCGAATTATCTCCAACAGATCTGGAACTGGAACTGGAATTGGAATTGCGGTGGAAACACAAACGCAAATGCAAATAGCGGATCGCAATCCTCTTCGCAGTATCAGCCGGTGACATCGCAGTATCAGCCGATCAACGTCAACATCTCGATTCGGATTGCCAGTCCGGGGAACGATGGCGCAGTCACGCAGACCAACCTGGCGCTCGCGATGCCCGTGATCGTGCAGACCGCCGTCAATCACCCCGCGCCGCTCCCGGTCCAGTGGCTTCCCGGTCCAACCGCCTCGATTCAGACTCCGGTCGCTTCGGTTCAGATCGGCATAGGTCAGACCGGCATAGGTCAGACCGGCATAGGGCCGGAAACGGCTGCGATGCCCTTCGAGACACCCTCGGCAGCGGCGCAGAACGGCGCAGCGCCGGAGTCAGGCCGCGACATCGGCGCCGGACGACGACGGCGCCACGCTTGTTCCCTCGCTTTTCCTGCCCGCTCCCGACCGCGGACGCGGTGATACCACCCGGGCTACTACTGGAACCGCCCCGGTAGCGGTCGTTTCGGCCGCGCAGATCGCCACGCTGGCGCCCCCGGCTCCCGCAGTCGCGGCCGGCGAGCGCGCCAAGGCGCAGGAGCAGCGGCCCGCGACACAAGCGCGCCCGATCCTGCCCGAGGGCGCCGGTATCGCCGCGGTCAGCTACTCCAGCGTTGGCCCGCTCGGCGCCGGCGGCTCGGACCGCACGCTGTTGCTGATCTTCCTCTTTTCTGTCCCGTTCCTCCTCGCTTTCGCCGATGCCGCTCGGCGTGTCGCCGAGGAGTGGAAAGCCGAGGCCGCGGACTCCGGCTCTCGGCGCGAAAAGCCGGGCTAGCTCGCTCCTTCTCCAATTTTCGGTCGCGCGGGAGGCTGCCCGCTCGGCAAACGCTTTGGAAGGAGAAGGGATTGATGAAACGGATACTCGCGGTCGTCGCCGCGATGCTCGGGCTCCTCGTGAGTGCGGGCTACGCGTCGGCGACACCGCCGGGAGATCCTGCCGCGCAAGCGCTCGGCCAGGCCGCTGCAAGCGGTCAGGCCGCAGGGGCGCTGTCGGGCGCGTCGCAGAGTCAACCGGCGAACCAGAACATCTCGGTTCGCGTCCTGAGCCCAGGCAACGGCGGCGACGTCTCGCAATCGAACACCGCCAGCTCGAACGCCACGGCAGGGAACGCGAACCTCACCGGCCAGTCGGCCGGCCAGACCCAGAACGGCTCGTGCGGATGCGCGGGCGGAACGCAAGCTGTAGGGCAGAACGCGGACAACAGCCAGTCCGCACAGGCACTGTCGTACGCCACCCAGAGTGGCGCGAGCAACACGAACATCCCAGTCCGGGTCCTGAGCCCGGGGAACGATGGTTCGGTCTCGCAGTCGAACAGCGTTGAGTCCAACGCGACCGCTGCGAACGCGAACGCAACGGGCCAGACCGCCGACCAGAACTCGGCCGGTGGTTCGGGCACGCAGGCAGTCGGACAGTCGGCGGACAACCAGCAGGACGCCGCCGCAGCATCGGGTGCCAGCCAGTCGGGCGCGAAGAACACGAACATCTCCGTTCGCGTTCTCAGCGACGGCGACGACGGCTCCGTTGACCAGTCAAACAGCGTCGATTCATCTGCAACGGCGGCGAACCTGAACCTGACCGGCCAGAGCGCCGACCAGGCCCAGGGCGGCGGCGGCGGCACGCAGGCGATCGGCCAGGACGCGGACAACAACCAGTCCGCGGGTGCTTTGTCGGCCGCTGACCAGCGCGGTGCGAGCAACACCAACATCCCGGTGCGGGTTCTCAGCTCCGGCGGTGGCGGTGACGTCTCGCAGTCGAACAGCGTCAGCTCGTCGGCGAACGCCGGGAACCTGAACGGGCTCGGGCAGCACGCGAGCCAGGTCAGCCGTGGAGGCGACTGCCTCTGCACACCCGGCAGCGGAATCCAGGCCATCGGCCAGGATGCCGAGAGCACCCAGTCGGCTGCAGCTCTGTCGGCTGCAACACAGTCCGGTGCGTCGAACACGAACACGCCGGTCCGCGTTGGCAGCGAGGGCGACGACGGTGACGTCTCGCAGTCGAACAGCGTCCAGTCCGACGCCACGGCGCTGAACGTGAACCTGACCGGGCAGCACGCCGATCAGGCCCAGGCCGGCGGCGACTGCCGTTGCGGCTCGGGCGGGATCCAGGCGATCGGCCAGGACGCGTCGAACGACCAGACGGCAGCTGCTGCTTCGCTCGCCGCTCAGTCGGCCGGCCGTGACATGTGCGGCTGCTCGTCGGGCGGCAACGTCAACACGCCCGTGCGTGTCGACAGCGACGGCAACGGTGGTTCCGTCGATCAGTCCAACAGCGTCGATTCGTCTGCTACGGCGGCGAACCTGAACCTGACCGGCCAGGGTGCCGCTCAGGCCCAGGGCGCCGGCGGCGGCACGCAGGCAATCGGCCAGGACGCCTCGAACTACCAGACGGCGGGTGCGCTGTCGGCGGCGCTGCAGCAGGGCGCCTCGAACAGCAACACGCCGGTGCGGGTCGACAGTGACGGCGACGGCGGCGACGTCTCGCAGTCGAACAACGTCGGCTCTTCCGCGACCGCGGCCAACCTGAACGGGCTCGGGCAGTACGCGACCCAGCTTCAGGCCGGCAGCAGTTGCGGTTGCGGCTCGGGCGGCATCCAGGCGATCGGCCAGGACGCCTCGAGCACGCAGGCAGCAGGTGCGTTCTCCGCGGCGGCCCAGGCCGGCGCCTCGAACGCCAACACGCCTGTCAGCGTTGACAGCGACGGGAACGGCGGCAACGTCGACCAGTCGAACAACGTTGGCTCGTGGGCGACCGCCGCGAACGCGAACCTGACCGGCCAGGGTGCCGCTCAGGCTCAGGGTGGTGCCGGTGGCATCCAGGCGATCGGCCAGGATGCCTCGAACGACCAGACGGCGGTTGCGCTGTCGGCGGCGCTGCAGCATGGCGCCTCGAACAGCAACTCGCCGGTGCGGGTCGACAGCGACGGGGACGGCGGCGACGTGTCGCAGTCCAACAACGTCGGCTCGTCGGCGACTGCCGCGAACCTGAACGGGCTCGAGCAGGGCGCGATTCAGGCTCAGCGTGGTGGCGAATGCCGCTGCGGTTCGAACGGGATCCAGGCCATCGGCCAGAATGCCTCGAACACGCAGGGCGCACTCGCCGGCTCGCTGGCCGTGCAGGAGTTCGGCCGCGACAAGTGCGGCTGTGGCTCGGGTGGGAACTCGAACGCTCCCGTTCGCGTCGACAGCGAAGGCGACGGCGGCTCGGTCGACCAGTCGAACAACGTCTGGTCGTCGGGCACCGCTGCAAACCTGAACGGCCTCGGGCAGGGCGCGAGCCAGGCTCAGGGCGGTTCGGGCGGCATCCAGGCGATCGGCCAGGACGCCTCGAACTACCAGACGGCGGTTGGGCTTTCGGCGGCGTTGCAGCATGGCGCCTCGAACAGCAACTCGCCGGTGCGGGTCGACAGTGACGGCGACGGCGGCGACGTCTCGCAGTCGAACAACGTCGGTTCCCGCGCGACTGGGCTGAACGTCAACCTGACCGGCCAGTCGGCTGAGCAGATCCAGGCGGGCAGCTGCGGCTGCTACGGCGGGATCGGCATCCAGGCGATCGGCCAGCAGGCGTCGAGCGAGCAGGGCGCTGCGGCGCTCTCGTTCGCGCTTCAGGCGGGTGCGAGCAACGACAACGCCCCGGTGAGCGTGGACAGCGACGGCAACGGCGGCTCGGTCGACCAGTCGAACAACGTCTGGTCGTCGGGCACCGCTGCGAACCTGAACGGGCTCGATCAGAGCGCGACTCAGGCTCAGGGCGGCGTCGGCGGGATCGCGATTCAGGCGATCGGCCAGTCGGCATCGAACACGCAGGCGGCGCTCGCGCTGTCCGCGGCGCTGCAGTTCGGCGCCTCGAACAGCAACTCGCCGGTGGCCGTGGACAGCGAAGGCGACGCGGGTGACGTGTCGCAGTCGAACAACGTCTACTCGGCCGCGAAGGCCCTGAATCTCAACCTGACCGGCCAGGGTGCAGAGCAGACCCAGTCCGGCAGGTGTGGCTGCGGCAACGCAGTCGCGATTCAGGCGATCGGTCAGCAGGCGGCGAACTGGCAGGGCGCGCTGGGCGCGTCCCTGGCAGCGCAGCTCAACCCGACCAACAGGAGGCAGCCCGTCTGAAAGAGCAATTCGTGACCTGGAAGGCCGGGCTTCGGCCCGGCCTTCCCCCGGTCAAGTCGCGTTGACATGTCTCGAAAGCGGCAGTAGCTTCGAGGAGGAATACACAGGAAGGGCGGACCGAAATTGGCTGACTGGGGGGTCGGATCGTCACTGAGGCGCGTGTGTGCTCCGACCGGAGCTCTGGTCCTCCTTTGCCTCGCTCTCGCCGTTTCCGCCTCCGCAGCACCCACACCGGATCCGCCACCTGTTCCGCCGCCGGCGCCGCCGAAGACCGTGCCGGTCCAACCGACGGTGACCGTCGTGGTCCGGCGAGGCGCCGGTCGTGACGCCGGCTCCCGTCGTCCAGGCTCCGAAGCCCGTCGCGAAGGTGCCGGTGAAACGCGCGAAGCCGAAGCCCGCGCCCGCGAAGGTCACGCGGGTCGTGAAGCCGAAGGCCGCCGGCTCCCGTGGCGCGCGTCCCGCACGACCGCTACCGCGTTCCGCTCGCCGCGTTCGTTGCGTCCCCCTCCGGTGACTCGATCGACCGCGACCTGCTCGCGCTCGCCGGCTTCGGGCTGCTGCTCGTCGCGCTGGGCGGCGCAGTCGTGCTCTTCGCCGCGCGGCGGCAGCTGGCGCTCGCGGTCTCGCGTGTGCACTCGCGCTCCTGCTGGCGCTCGTGTCGGCACGCGGCTGCTGCAGTCGCATGCGGCTGCGCGCAGCTCCGGCTGTCAGCTACGACCGTGCTCGCCTGGCACCAGCCGGACTGCGAACGGCTGGCACACGAGCGACGTCACGGTGACAGTCGGACCGTGGTCGACGACGGCCAGCTTCACGGGCGTCGATCCGGGACACATGCTCGACCGGCTGAGCCCGATCACGGCGGAGGGGACGTCCACGCAGTACGTGTGTCGCCGCACTGTCGCGTACGGCGCCGACGACGTCGAGCAGCTCGGCGCCATCCGGTCGAACGATCGACAACGACGGCGCCGCAGGTCAGTCGGCGCGACGCGCTCGTCGCGCGGCGCCGGACTCGAGCGGCTGGTTCAACCACCCGGTTGCGGTGGCGTTCGCGGGCACCGACGCCACCTCGGGCATCGCGTCCTGCAGCGAGCCCGTCGTACGGCGGCGGCGACGGCGCTTCAGCCGTCGCTCTCCGGCACGTGCACCGATGTCGCCGGCAACTCGAGCGCGCCGCGAGCGTCGGCTTCAAGTACGACGCGACCGCACCGGCCGTCACCGCGTCGCCGGACCGCAAGCCGGACGGCAAGGGCTGGTACCGGAAGCCGCTCACGGTCAGCTTCGCCGGCACCGACGCCACCTCCGGGATCGCAGCGTGCACGGCCCCGACCCGCTACGCCGGCCCCGACCTCGCGAAGGCGGCGGTCGTCGGCGCGTGCCGTGACGCCGCCGGGAACAGCGGCCGAGGCGGGCCAGGCCTTCCAGTACGACGCGACCGCGCCGAAGCTTCCGATGGCGAAGGCCGAGGTCGAGAAGGGCGTCGCGAAGATCGTCTGGAAGCGCTCGCCGGACGCCGTGCTCGTCGAGCTCGAGCGCACCCCGGGCGTGAACGGCAGGAAGAAGACCATCGTCTACCGAGGCAACGGCGCGAGCTTCACCGACAAGACGGTCCGCGACGGCGTCCGCTACCGCTACGAGATCAGGGCGAGCGACGTGGCGGGGAACATGGTGCGAGAAGGCCGTCACGGCGAACGTCGACCTGCCGGCGCTCTACCGGCCGACGGCCGGCGCGTCGGTCCACGCACCGCTCGTCCTCGCCTGGGAGGCCGTCAAGGGAGCGACCTTCTACAACGTCCAGCTCTACCGGAACAAGGTGAAGGTGCTGACCTTCTGGCCCGAGAAGCCGACCTTCCGCCTCGGCAAGACCTGGCGCTTCGCCGGCAAGCTGCAGCGGCTCGGCGCCCGGCAAGTACGACTGGTACGTCTGGGGCGCCCGCGGCACCCGCGCGAAGCCGCAGTACGGAAAGCTGCTCGGCAGCAACTCGTTCGTCGTCAAGTAGCGCCGCTACTCGAAGGCAAGCCCGAGCCGCGAGAGCTCGTGCTCGACGAAGCGGCCCTCGATCGACGCCTCGAGGTCGAACTCCTCGACGACCTCCGGATCCTTTCCGATCAGGTCGCGCACACCTGTCGGCAGCACCTGGTCGGCCTCCTCCCGCGTCTCGAACAGGTAGAAGGCGCCCCAGCGCTCGCCGAGCGGGTCCGAGATCCACGCCTTGAACCGCAGCCCCTCGACCTCGGCGAACTCGTCGACCGCCTCGTCGCGGAGGTAGCGGCGAAGCTCCTCGATCGTGGTCTTCGAATCGGCGAGGCTCCAGAGCACGATCCGCACGACCATCAGAAGGGGCCGCGCGGCTCGTAGGCGCCGCGGGGCGCCCCGATCGCGATCAGCGTCAGTCCCTCGGGCCCCGCGACCGGGCAGCGGGTCGTCTCGGGATCGAAGCGGAGGAAGTCGCCGGTGCGGACGGGCACCTCCTCGCCGTCGACCCGGTAGGTCCCCGAGCCGGTGACGACCACGGCTACCTCCTCCTGGCCGGAGTTGGTCTCGTCGTGCTCGTGGCCCTCGGTGTCGGGCGGGAGCTCGATCCAGTTGACGCCGAAGGCGAGCACTCCGAGCTCGCGCCGGACGAAATGGAACGCGCCGCCCGGGCCGGCGCCCTCGACCTCCTGGATGTTGAGCTTGCTGTAGCCCAACCTCAGGTCGCCTGCACCTTCGCCAGGGTCGCCTTCGCCTGCCGAAGGACGTCGGCCTCCTCGTGCCCGAAGTCGGCCAGGTACGAGTGGAGCGCCGCCTCGAGGATCCGCAGATCCTCGGCGTCGAGCCCGATCCCGCGCGGCTGGTCGAGCCTCTCGACGATGAACGCCGCGTACCACGTCGGCCAGTCCTCGTCGCGGTGACCGAGTTGCTGCTCGTAGACGCCGTGTGCCGCTTCCGCTTCGCGAAGCTCAGCTCGCCAGCTCCTCTGCCGTGATTGCCATCGTGTCCTCCTTCTCCTACATTCGGAAGATGCCGAACGTGCTCTCCGGGACAGGCGCGTTCAGCGCCGCCGAGATCCCGAGCGCGAGCACCCGGCGTGTGTCGCGCGGATCGATGATCCCATCGTCCCAGAGGCGAGCCGTCGAGTAGTACGGGTTGCCTTCGGCTTCGTAGGTGGCGCGGATCTCGTCCGCATCGGCGTCGCCGACCATCGTCAGGACGATCGCCGCCTGCTCACCGCCCATGACGGAGATGCGGGCGTTCGGCCACATCCAGAGCTGCCGCGGGCCGTACGCGCGGCCGCACATCGCGTAGTTGCCGGCGCCGAAGGAGCCGCCGGTGACGATCGTGAACTTCGGCACGTCCGCGCACGCGACTGCGGTCACGAGCTTGGCGCCGTCGCGGGCGATCCCGCCCTCCTCGTACTCCTTGCCGACCATGAAGCCGGTGATGTTCTGCAGGAAGACGAGCGGGATCTTCCGCTTCGCCGCCAGCTCGATGAAGTGCGCGCCCTTCTGGGCGGACTCGGCGAACAGCACACCCTTGTTCGCCAGGATCGCGACGGGATAGCCCTCGATCCGGGCGAAGCCGCAGACGAGCGTCTCGCCGTAGAGCGCCTTGAACTCGGCGAACCGGCTCCCGTCGACGATTCGCGCGATCAGCTCGTGGGCGTCCATCTCGTGCTTGAAGTCCTCGGGCACGAGCCCGTAGAGGTCGTTCGGGTCGAGCGCCGGCGGCTCCGCGGGCGCGACGTCCCACGGGAGCTCCTTGCGGCGATGGAGATTCCGGACGATCTGCCGGGCGAGAGCGAGCGCGTGCTCGTCGGACGTCGCGTAGTGGTCTGCGACCCCCGAGCGGCGCGTGTGCACGTCCGCGCCGCCGAGCTCTTCGGCGGTCACGTCCTGGCCGGTCGCGGCCTTCACGAGCGGCGGGCCGCCGATGAAGATCGTCCCGGTCCCCTGCACGATCACTGTCTCGTCGCTCATTGCCGGCACGTACGCGCCGCCGGCGGTGCACGAGCCCATCACGACCGCGATCTGCGGGAATCCCCTTCGCGGACATCCGTGCCTGGTTGTAGAAGATCCGCCCGAAATGGTCGCGGTCGGGGAAGACCTCCGCCTGCAGCGGCAGGAAGGCGCCGCCCGAGTCGACGAGGTAGATGCACGGCAGGTGGTTCTGCTCCGCCACCTCCTGGGCTCGCAGGTGCTTCTTCACGGTCAGCGGGAAGTAGGAGCCTCCCTTCACGGTCGCGTCGTTCGCGACGATCACGCACTCCTGGCCCTCGACCACGCCGATGCCGGTCACGATCCCGGCGGAGGGCGCGGCGCCGTCGTAGAGATCCCAGGCGGCGAGCGCGTTCAGCTCCAGAAACGCCGTGCCGGGATCGATGAGCCGGTCGATCCGATCGCGGGCCGTCAGCTTCCCGCGTGAGCGGTGGCGCTCCACCGACTTCTCCCCGCCGCCACTCGCCACCTGCGACGTGCGCTCGCGCAGCTCGGCCACGAGGGCCTCCATCCGCTCGGCGCGGCGCGCGAAGGTCTCGTCGCGCTCGACCTGCGAGGTGAGGAGAGCCATGCCGGTGAGCCTAACGAACACCCCAGCCGGCGCCGCCAGCCGACGCATGGTGTAGGAATCCTCCATTCGGGGGATAAGAGGACTGCACTGTTCGCGCCGAGAACAGGAGTACCGATGATCCGCTACACACTCATGTCCCGTCTTGGTCTCGCAGAGCCGCTCGTGCGGCTCGCGCGCACGATCGAGAACTCGAATCGGGCTGCGGCAGTTCGGGTCTCCGCGACGTCTGCACGACCGCTCATTCGCCTTGACGGGCGTCCGGGCGAGCGTCCCGCCTGACCTGACCTACGCCGGGCCCAGGACGACCGCCACCGTCCCGGACTGCAGCTCGCGATCCTCACCGTTCACGGTCACGTCGACGTTCGCCGCGGCGCCGATGGATATCCACACCTGCTTGCCGCGCAGAGTCACCGACTCGCCTTGAGCGAGTATGCGCTCGTCGAGCACGCGCCCGTTCTCGGAGCCGAGACGAGCTGAAATCCAGCAATCCCCGCGCGCTGCCGTGACGACGACTGTCGCGAGCGATGGCGATGTCGTGTTCGTCGCCTGCTCCGTGGGGGTCCGCAGAACGCTCCTTGTTACCGCTTTCGCGGCCGGCTCGTCTGCAGACTTGGTCTGGGGCGCTTCGAGCACCCCGCTGTCGGCGGGAGGAGGGGGATCTCCGACCGGGATCGCTCCAGCAACGAGCGCGACGAAGAACCCGAACAGCGCGAGCGTCACCAGGGCGAGTATCCAGAGGAGGACCTGCGATATACGTGGTCTGGTCATAGCATCGCTCCCGCCCGTAGATTCGTCCCGGACGGTGACCTCCCTGTCGGGAGGATAGCCGTGAATGAAAAGAGGGCGAGAGACGCGCGTCCGCCGCAAGGATCGCGTCTCCCGCCCAGTGGGGGCAGCGCCTCGCCGCCCGAGGTGCCGTCCTGAGTGCATCCTGCCTGGAGGGCCTCGCTTCACACCATCACCCTTCCGGAGTTGACCGCACTGGTTCACTCGGCTGAGGGATCAGCGAGAGGCCGTTGGCGCCGATATCTGGATCAGGAAAGTCCGCTGTGTTCCGACGACGATGCCGCAGTCGCCGATCGTGAGCCCGGATTGGACGGGGTGGGAGCCGCAGCCCACCCCGTCTCTTTTCCTACTGGTCGTTAGTGGTCGCCGAGGACGTCGCCGCTGACCGCAGCCAGCGCGTCGACGATCCCGTGGCCATAGAACCCGTTGTAGACGGGTGTTCCCTCACAGAACGCCGTGAACGACGGCGGACGACCCTTGTCCGCGTAGCTGAACGGGTTCGGCGTCGGGCACGGCGTATCGGTCGCCGAGGCCTCGAGGTACGCCTGCGTGAGGAGCGGGTTCAAGCTGATTCCGTGCCGTCCCCGATGGCCGAACTCCGAGACGATCAGGGCGGCGACGCCGACAGCGTGCGGCGAGGCCATCGACGTGCCCTGGATGTACTGGTAGTAGGCACACGTGCTGCCGCGGCAGTCGCGGATCACGAACGGATTGTTCGGTGTGCCGTCGGGATTCAGGTCGCCCGAGCTCGTCGGCCACGTTCTTCGGATACGCCGCGAGGATCAGGTTCGGGACGCCGGCGTTGGGGTTTGCGGCGGTCCACGGAGCGTCGCGGAAGTAGCCGCCCGGAGCGGACGACGGTGATCTTGTCGTAGCCGTAGTTCGAGTAGTCGGCCTTCGCCTTCGACGGCCCGACTGCGGACACGCTGATCACGTTGTTGCCCTGCTGCGGCAGGCTCAGGCAGTTGTTGTCGATCGTGCGCGTGCGCTCCGTGCCTGGCGGATAGTCCGGGCTGATCGTGTCTGTGGTCACCTGGGCGAGATTCGTGTGCTCGTTCCCCGCGGCGGCGATCAGCGTGACGCCGTGCTGGTGCGCGTAGTCGAGCGCCCGTTGCGTCGCCTCGATGATCGTCCGCTGCTCGGCCTGCTCTGCCGGCGAGTCGGCCGGGTTGTCTCCGACAGTTGAAGAGCCAGGGGTCGATGAAGTAGCTCATGTTCACGACGTCGATCCCGTGGTCTCCTGCGTAGGTGAGCGCGTCGACGCTCGGCTGCAGGAAGAAGAAGCCTGAGTCCTGACCAGCGCGGAGGTTGACGAGCGTGACGTTTGGCGCGACGCCGGCAACGCCGAGCTTGTTGATCGGCGAGCCGATCGTGCTGGCGACGTGCGTGCCGTGCGAGTTCTCGTCCACGTCGGCGGGGTCGGAGCACGAATGGTCCGGCTCGTCTGCGCACGGTCCGTCGATCAGTGGGATGTCAGTCGTGAAGTTGCGGCTCAACGACTTCGAGAAGTTCGGGGCGATGTCCGGATGGTTGCCGTCCACGCCGGTGTCGATGATCCCGACCAGCACATCCTTCCGGCCCCTCTGCTCCGTCGTACGAGCCGTCGGCGGTCGCGTGGATCATCTTCATGTCCCACTGGAGCGGTGCCAGCGGTTCCTCGCGGTTGTTGCCGCCGTGGCCGGCCGTTGTCGCCCCCGCTGTGCCAGTTGCGGGCCTTCGTGGCCTCGCGCAGCTCGCGCATCAGCTGAGGCGCTCTTCTCGTACAGCACGACGTAGCGCTTCTGCGCTCCCGCCTTGACCTCCGGCGTCGCCGCTGCGAGCGTCGCGCCCGAGCAGACAAACGCCACTACACCGAGGAAGATCAATCGCTTCATGATGTTCCTTTCCCCTCTTCGGACCCGGGCTGGAGCCGGGCTGCGGCGATAATCGACCTCTCCGTGACCCGGTCAAGCGCGCCGCGAATCGGCCTCGCGCGTGGCTCGAAGTGCTGTTTGCTCGGTCTTGACCTCGGTTTCGCAGAGGGTGAACCAAAGAGTGGCGGCAGGTGAACCTGCGGCGGTCAACCCCGAAAGAGGCATAGCGTCAAGCGCGAGGCGACCCGTATCGTCGCCGACGTGACGAATACCGACATCCTGCTCGTGTGCGCGACTTGCGACCGCCGAGGTCGCGTGGGCGACACGTTGGAAAACGGCTGGCGCTACTTCAGGGACGGGTCCGGGGACCTCGCCCTGTTGTGCGCGCTCTGCGTCCACCTCGAGTCTCGTCCTGGCGCTCCAGCCTCGACTGATGGCTGAATCCGCGCTCTAGCTCGACCGCACCGAAATTGCGGCGACAGCCGTGGTGAGCATGGCTGCCTCGGCCTGGGATTCTTCGATGCGGCCGGCTTGGATCTCGTAGCTGGCGGTGTGCACGATTGCGCGGACTACCGCGAGGTGCCAGGCGACGGGGAGATCGCTCCGGAAGACGCCCTGTTTCTGGCCGCGTTCGATCAGGGGCTCGAGCTGGTCGAGCATGGGGCGGTGGCGGCGGTGGAGCTCCTCCGGCGAGAGCCGCGCCGTATTGAGCGCGAGCAGACCGTGGAACTGCGCGAGCTGACGCCAGGTGGCTCGGAGCACTCGTTCCAGTGCCTCCACCGGCTCGCCCCGCTGGGGCTCGGCGCCGCTCATCGCCTCGACGACCTGTCCGACCGCGTACTCCATCACTGCGTCGAGCAGCGACTCGCGTGTCGGGAAGTGCACGTAGATGGTGGCGCGGACGACGCCGGCGCGGCGAGCGATCTCCGACATGCTGCTGTCGGGATCGCTCGCCAGCGCTTCGAGGGCGGCGTCGAGGATGGCGGCGACGCTGCGGTCGGCGTCGGCCCGGCGGCGCCTGGGGGCGGGGGCTTCGGCAGGTGTCGTCGTTGGTCTCGGCATCGTTAGTGACTCGGCATCGCGCTGGGGTTCAACCGCATCTTCGGCACGAAGTGGTGTGCCCGCGGCAGGACGGCGAGAGCGACCAGGCTGGCGACACTAGCGAGCAGCCCGGCTGCGATGAACGCGTGCGCGATCCCGGAGGCGGCCTGGGGGCCGGCGATGGCGCCGCTTCCGGCTGCGATCGTGGAGAAGATCGCGATCCCGATGGTCCCGCCGATCTCATGGCCGGTCGAGTTGAGGCCGGAGATCATCCCGGTCTCCTCGTCGCGGGCGCCCGTGAGGATGGCGATCGAGACGGAGACGACGGCGACACCGAGCCCGAGTCCGGCGACCAGCATGCCGGGCAGGACGTCGCGGAGGTAGCTGCCGTTCTCGCCGACATGGGCGAGCAGGGTCATGCCGGCGGCGGCGACGAGGAACGCGCCGGCGAGTGGGCTGCGGACCCCGTGTTTGCTGACGATGTGGCCGGATGCGTGCGCGCCCACTCCTGCCGCCAGCGCGAGCGGGATGAAAGCGAGGCCGGTCGAGAGCGGTCCCCAGCCGAGCACGTTCTGGAGGTAGAGCGAGCTGAGCAGGAAGAGGCCGAAGATCGAACCGGCTGCGGCGAGCATCAGGAAGAGTCCGCCGCCGACTGCGCGATCGGCGAGCCGCTCGATCCGTAGGAGCGGTGTGTCGGTGCGGCGCTCGAGGGCCGCGAAGGCCGCGAGGCCGGCGAGACCGCCGAGGCCGAACAGATGAGTCTGGACCGAAGTCCAACCCGCGCCTTCGGCCTGGGTGATCGCGAAGACGATCGCGCCGAGACTCGTCGTGGCGAGCACAGCGCCGCGGAGGTCGAGACCCTGCCAGCGCGGCTTGCGGGTGTCGGCCGGGATGATCTTCAGGGCGGCGATCGCGAGTGCTGCTGCGACGGGGAGGTTGACGTAGAAGATCATCCGCCAGTCGGTGAACTCGGTCAGCAGTCCGCCGACGAGGACGCCGATCGCAGCGCCTGCGCCGCCGACGGCTCCCCAGGCGGCGAGCGCTTTCGCCCGCTGGTGGCCCTGGAAGGCGGACATGATGATCGCGAGCGCTGCGGGGGAGAGCATGGCTGCCCCGAGTCCCTGGCCCGCTCGAGCTGCGAAGAGGGCGCCGGCGGTGCCGGCCATTGCTGAGGCGAAGGAGGAGGCGGTGAAGATGCCGAGGCCGGTCAGGAACATCCGGCGCCGTCCGAGCAGGTCGGCGGCGCGGCCTCCGAAGAGCAGCAGGCTGCCGAAGATGAGCGAGTAGCTCGTGATCGTCCAGCTGATGCTGGAGCCGGTCAGGTTCAGGTCAGCGGCGAGGCTCGGCAGCGCGATGTTCACTGCCGTGATGTCGAGGATGACCATCAGCTGCGCGATCAGCAGCACGAACAACAACAGGCCGCTCTTCTTGTCGGTGGCATTCGGTGTTGCGGTGGCGAGCTTGCGTCGGTGCAGCATCTCGTGTCCTCTCTAAGTCAGACAGTGTTGTCTGGATTACTAAAGCAGACACGAGTGTCCGATGTCAAGGGGACAGTCGTGGGCGAGCGTGCCCAGGTCATGACGAGCGCTGACGCGCGCGCTGAGAGTCGCCGAGGTGCCGGGCTGGCCTTTGAATGCCGACCTCCTATGGCCGATAATCGTCAGCGGCACATGAGCCCTTGCCGCCCTCCCTACCGGCTCGTCCACCAGGGCATCACGGCGGCTCACGGAGCTTCTCCGAAGAGCTGTAGGGCGTCGCTCTCCTCGAGGTGAACGCTACCCGGGTTATGCGCCGCGAGTTCGACGCCGCCGCCTTCGCGCTCGACGCCAGGGCGCACGGTGTGGTCGTCGTTGCAGGCGCGGGCCTGTCGATGGGGCCGCCGTCGTCGCTGCCGGGCTGGACAGCGATCAATGACGCATTCCTCGAGAACCTGGCCCTCTGCCTCGGCATGCACACCGGCGGCGAGGTCGGCGGGGACGTGCTGGGGCTCGTGCTCGAGCGGCGTGATACGGCCGCCGCGGCGCAGCCCGACCTCCAGGCCCAGCTTGCGGAGGAGTCGCTCGGCGAGCACTACTTCGCGGTTTTCGAGCCGCTCGACATCGAGACGTGGAACGACGGCCATGCGGCCATCGCGACGCTTGCGGCCACCGGGCTCCTGCGCGCCGTCGTCACGACCAACTTCGACCGGCTGATCGAGTTGGCTCTCCACGCCGCCGGCGTGTCCGCCGAGGTCTACTGCGCGCCCGAGGACTTCGAGCGGTTGGCCGCTCTCGAGCATGGCTCGGCGCCCGCCAGGATCCCGGTGATCAAGGTTCATGGCTCGGTCGGCCGCGCCACGACGATGGTCGACACGCTGCGTCAGCGCGTGCTCGGCCGCCCGAAAGCACTCGAGTCGGCGCTCGTGCAGCTCTTTCGCGACCACGCGGTGCTCGTCGTAGGCTTCTCCGGCGCCGACCTGGCGTACGACCCGCAGTACCTTGGCCTGCGCGAGGGCGCGGCCGGATCGCCGTCCTTCACGGTGGTCAACCGCGCGGGCGACGAGCCGACCGGAGCGCTTGCCGACCTCGTGGCCTCGGCTGGAGCGCACGCGCGCATCGTCGACGGAACGCTCCCCGAGTGCCTCATCGCGGCGGGGACGGCACTTGGTGAGAGCGGCTCGCTCGTCGTGCCTGAGTGGGACAGCGAGATGGAGTTCCCGGGCCTGCGGAGCGCGACGCTGGCGTCAGACGTGCGCCAGACGTGGGGGGCATTGCTCAGCCCGGTTCGCGCTGCGGTCGTGCTCGCCCTGATCGCCGAAGCGGCCGGGTCGAGCGATGCGGCGTACCGGCTGCTGGTGCGGTCGATGCCGTATCACCTGAAGGCGAACCTGCACGACGATCCCGCGATGCCGAAGCATCTGTGCATGATCGCGGCGACGCTGATCGAGGACTGCCATGTGGACGAGGAGCTCAGTTCGGGCATGTTCGAGGGCGGGAATGCAGCCCTGACGGTGCTGTCGGCACAGGTGAAGGGGATGGCGTTGGTCGATGCCGAGTCCCTCGCGCTGCGGTCGCTCGCCTTCGCGCTGTGCGGCGCGGCTCCGTTTGCGGACGGAACAGGCCTGGTGGCCCTCGAGACATCTCGTGAGGAGTTCACGCCGACGGTGCGCGCCGACACGATCTGCACCCTGGCGCGCGCGTGGACGCTCGACGAGCGTTGGAATCCGGCCTGCGTCGAGGTGCTCCGCGAGACCTACGAGCTGATGCTCGACTGGGGCGACGAGCCACGCCGCGCGCGGGTGGGCACGATGCTCGTCCGCTTCTTGCTCGAAGCGGGGCAGCTCGACGATGCGGCGGCGATTCTCGTCGACTGCCAGCATGTCGCGCGGCGCCTGAACCTTCCGCTCACGGGGAACGATCTCGTCGCTGCTGCGGGTCGCCTCTACGTCGCGGAGGGACGCCACGCCGAGGCGCTGAGTACGCTCGACTCGGCGTGCAAGCACTACGAAGCGGGGAATGCTTACCTTCGCCTCGCCGAGACGCTGCTACCGCTTTCCGAAGCCGCGGCGGCGGTCGGAAATGTCGCCGTGCTCGGGCGGGCCGCCGCTCGTTTCGACGAGCTGCTTCCGCTCGTTCCGGGCCTGGCGCTGCCGCACGCGGCGAGCCGCGTGCGCCTGTTGTGCCGGCTGCGCGAGTTCGAAGAGGCGCGCGGTGTGGTCCGCGACCTTGTGTCGTTCGGTGAGCGTTTTGAGGGCCACCCGTGGGTCCCGGCCCTGGCCGAGCGCCTCGAGCGCGAGATCGCCGCAGCCGAAGAGGGCTCGGGAGCCGACCGTCCTCATCCACTGATTGGATGATCGCCGGGACGAGCCCGACTCCTCTAGCTGGGCGCTCGCTCACCGCGATGACATCCGCAGCTACGACGACGAGACCATCCGAACGGCCGATCCCATCGCGCCCTGAGCGAGCGCAATCTTCGTCCGACACGACACACGAAGACGGAGATGCCATGACTGCCGAGGAATTGAAGTCGTTGACGCTCGAGGGGTTCGAGCGCATGTTCAACGACGGTGAGCTCGACTACGTCGACTTGGCGCTCGCGCCCGACGCGGTCGACCATCAGGAGCCGGAAGGAACAGACTTCGCCGCGCACCTCAAACAGCTGATCTCGACCTTGCGTACGGCCTTCCCCGACCTACGCTTCGACGTCGAGGAGCTCGTCTGCGAAGGAGACGTAGTCGCCTGCCGCTCGACGATGACCGGCACCCACCAGGGACCGTTGCGGATCGGACCACTGGCTTCCCTCCCAGTCAGCGGCACGCCAGTAGATGTGCCTCACATGCACTTCTTCCACTACGACGACGAAGGGCGACTCACCGATCTCTGGCACGTCTGGAACACACTCTCCCTCGCTCGCCAGCTCGGCGCGCCGGCCCCTGATCTGAGCGTCGGCGCACCGGCATGAGGTGCACCCAGAGCTGGTCGAGGCACGCGCCTGCCGAGCCGGTGGTGTCCGCTGGTGTAACGGAGTGGTTCACCCACTTTCGTTGTTGCGCAAGGGGGGTAAAGTGGTTGGACCAACCGACCTTGCGGTCTTTGCCGTGGAGCCCCGCCGCCGATCGAACTCCGCTGTTGGTCCCGGAGTCGGGCTCGAGCGTGAAGCTGGGAGGGCTTTGCCGAGTCAATCCGGGCGACACGACAGGAAGCCGCGACCCGAGAGAGGGGGAATTCTCATGAACGAATCGGGCAACTCGGACACCACTCCCACAGTCGTTCTTGTCCACGGCGGATTCGTGGACGGCTCCGGCTGGAAGGGTGTCTACGAGCACCTGACCAAAGACGGCTACAACGTCAGTGTCGTCCAAAACCCGACGATCTCGCACGCCGACGACGTTGCCGTGACCAAGCGCGTCATCGACGCGCAGAGCGAACCTGTGATCCTCGTCGGCCACTCCTACGGCGGGGCGATCATCACCGAGGCGGGCAACCATCCCAACGTTGCGGCGCTCGTCTACATCGCGGCCTTCGTGCCGGACAAGGGAGAGTCGGTGAACACCCTCATCGAGGGCTTCCCGACCGATGGCCCGCAGCCGCCGATTTTGCCCCCGCAGGATGGGTTTCTCCTCCTCGACCGGGAGAAGTTCCATGCGTCATTCGCGGGTGACCTGAGCGAGGAAGAGGCCGTGTTCATGGCCGACTCGCAAGTCCCGTGGGGCGTCGGTGCCCTGGGTGGCACGATCAGCGAGCCCGCGTGGCAGAACAAGCCAAGCTGGTACCTCGTCACGACCGAAGACCGGATGATCCCTCCGGCTGCCCAGCGTGAGATGTCCGCGCGGGCGGGTGCGACCGTGATCGAGGTCGCGGGCAGTCACTCGATCTACGTCTCGAAGCCTGAAGCGGTTGCCGAGCTCATCCAGTCGGCAGTCAACGCGACGATCCCTGCCGCGGCCGGCGTTTCGAGTTAGCAGCGCAATCCGGTGTAGCTCGTAGCACTCCACGGGCCGGGGGCAGAGCAAGCCCCCGGCCCGAGTGCATCACGTCGAGATTGCGAGGCGGAGGGGCGCCTCGACCCTCAATCGAGCGACGGCGAGCTGACCTAGCCCGGCTTCTTCTTTTTCTCGCCCTCGGCGACCGCGCGAAGCATGTCCTCGCGCATCTTGGCGAGGTTCTCGTTGTAACCAAGCCGTTTGTGCGCCCTGCGCGTTAGGTTGTGCACTAGTCGGCCTGATCGTGGCGACCGTCAGTGCGTATCTTCTGCGCGACTTCGGTGAGCACGGAGGCGACGTACTCGGGCGAGAGGCCGATTCCAGGGAGATCGACAATGATGCGTGCGCTACCTTCGATGCTCTCGCGGACGACGACCGGAAAGAGGTTCCGTCGCCGATCACTGCAGAGTTGGTCCCAACGACCCGTCGGGAGTTCAAGAGACTTGCTGCCTCATCTTCGTGTACATGTTGTTCTTCGCCGACAGCGCCGAGCGGCGCCATCGTGCAAGTGACCATGATGGGAGCGTTGCAATCGTGATCACCTCGACGCTGCTCTTGCTGCGGTTCCTCGACCCGGGGAGGGCCGTCATCCCTTGCGACTCAAACGGCATTGCCCGCGGAGCCTGAGGCAGAGTCTCGGAAGGAGTAGACGATGAGCAGCGTGGACGACCACCTCCGACCTCTCGAAGCCGGTTCCGTATTGGCCTCCGAGGACGCCTCGGCACACGCGGTCGAGCACTTCTCGCCGGCCGAGCGGGCCGCCCGCGGGAAGGCCGCCCGTCGTGAGCTTCCGCGCTCGGCTCACGCCGCGTGGGAGCCGGCACCGGGACGCGCGGATCCCGTCGATCTGCTCGAGGAGCAGGCGAGGACGCGTCTGCCGGAGCTCGGCCCGATCCGGTACGGGCGCATGCTCGTGTCGCCGTTCGCGTTTTTCCGCGGCGCCGCTTATCTGATGGCCGCCGACCTCGCGGCCGGGCCGCGGACGGGCCTGCACGCGCAACTCTGCGGGGACGCGCACCTCTCCAACTTCGGCGTCTTCGCCGCGCCGGACAGGAGGCTCGTCTTCAGCATCAACGACTTCGACGAGACACTTCCGGGGCCGTTCGAGTGGGACGTGAAGCGACTCGCCGCCAGCATCGCCGTAGCGGGCCGCGAGCGCGGGTTCAAGAAGACTGTCCGCCGCGCGGCCGTGATGGCGGCGGTGCGTGAGTACCGCGACGCGATGGCCCGCTTCGCGAAGCTGCGCAACATCGACCTCTGGTACACGCGCCTCGACGTCGCGGCGATCCTCGATCAGCTCGGCGCGTCGGCGTCCGGCAGGCAGATGAAGCGCTTCCAGGCCGACGTCGAGAAAATGCGCACGAAGGACAGCATGCGAGCCCTCGCCAAGTTGTGCCGGATCGTGGACGGCGAGCTGCGGATCGTCGGCAACCCTCCGCTCGTCACGCCGATCGAGGACGTGCTCCCGGACGCCGAGCAGGATCACTTGCAGGACGTCGTGCGGCGCATGATCCGCGAGTACCGATCCACGTTGCCTCACGACCGGCGCCATCTGCTCGAGAGCTACCGGTACGTGCATGCCGCCCGGAAGGTCGTCGGTGTCGGCAGCGTGGGCACCCGCTCCTGGATCCTCCTGATGGTGGGCCGCGACGACGGCGACCCGCTGTTTCTCCAGTTCAAGGAGGCGCACGCCTCGGTGCTGGAGCCGTTCCTCGGGAAGAGCGAGTACGCCCAGCACGGGGAGCGCGTCGTGGAAGGGCAGCGGATGATGCAGGCGGCGCCCGACATCCTCCTCGGGTGGGAGCGAGTAGTGACGATCGACGGGGAAGAGCGCGACTTCTACATCCGGCAGCTGTGGGATGCGAAGGGCTCGGTGGAGGTCGAGGTCATGGGTCCGCCGGAGCTGGAGGCCTACGCCAAGGTCTGCGGCTGGACGCTCGCGAGAGCCCACGCGCGCTCGGGCGACAGGATCGCGATCGCCGCCTATCTAGGCGGCGGCGACTCCTTCGACCGCGCCATGGCCTCGTTCGCGGAGACATACGCCGACCAGAACGAGCAGGACTACCGCGCGCTGCAGGCGGCGGCAGCGTCAGGCCGCGTCGTCGCCGAGATGGGCGTCTGACACGGCCAGGTCGACGGTCCGCACGATGTTCTCCTCCCCGAGGGCGTCCGCGATCCCGTAGCGATCAAGCGCGCTGCGCACGGTGCTCTTCGCGCGCGCGACGATCATCCGGATGCCGAGCTCGTCGAGCGAGTCGTGCACCGAGCGGAGCGCCTCCGCGCCCGTGACGTCCACGTGGCCGACCGCCTCGAAGTCGAGGATGACGGCACCGGGCGGCGGCTCCGCCGCGGCGACGCGCGCGAGGATGTCGTCCTGGAAGAGGTCGGCGTTGGCGAAGATCAGCTCCGCCTCGAAGCGATGGATCAGCACCCCCGGCACCGGGATCGCGGTTGTGTCGCTGTCCAGGTCGACGAACCGCGAGCCGTCCCTGGCCCGTCCGAGCGACGCGATATGCGGGTGGCCGATCGAGTGGATCAGCAGGATGAAGCTGAGGGCGACGCCGATCCCGACACCCACGAGGATGTCGACCAGGACCACTCCAAGCATCGCGCCGAGCGCCGCCCAGAACTCGAGCGACTGCGCGCGCCAGTACTTCAAGACGTTCTGGGGCCTGATCATCCCGGACACCGCCCAGATCACGATCGCGCCCAGAACCGCCTCCGGCAGGTCAGCGAACAATCCGGCGAGGAAGAGGATCGTGAGCAGCGCCATCAGCCCGCTCACAAGAAAGGCGACGGGAGACTTCGCGCCGACACGGACGGCGGCCGCCGTCGCCGACGGCCCGCCGGTGACGGTGAAGCCCTGCAACACGCCGGCGCCGATGTTCGCGGCGCCGTAGCCCAACATCTCGCGGTTCGGATCGATCGGGTAATGGAACCTCACGGCATAGGTCTTGGCCAGTGCCAGCGACTGGGCGAGTCCCACGATCACGATCGCCAGCGCGCCGGGAACCATGTCCACTAGCTCACTCGCCGAGACGCTCGACCACGACACGAACTCGAGGCCGGTCGGCACGTCTCCGACGACCGCCACGCCGTCTTCCTGGAGGTCGAACACCTTGGCGGCGAGCACCGCCAGGACGACCACGATGATCACCCCGGGGAGCATTGGCGTGAAGCGTGCCAGCGCGAACAGCGCGACCAGAGCCACGAGCCCGACCGCGAGCGTCGTCCATTCCCAGCTGCCGACATCGGCGACGGTGCGCACGAGCACGGCGAGCGTGTCGCCCGACGGCTTCTCAATCCCCACCAGCTTCGGCAGCTGGCCGATCGCGATGTACAGACCGAGCCCGACGATGAAGCCCTCGAGCACCGGCCGCGCGAAGAAACGGGCGACAAAGCCCATCCGGGCGAGTCCCCCGGCGATGTAGATCAGGCCCACCATCAGCGTCAGCGCGGCGGTGAGCGCGATGTACTCCGCCGAGCCCGTGCCGGCGGTCGCGACCACCGCAACCGTCGACGCCGACAGGGTCGCGACCGTCGCGCTCGGGCCGAGGTACAGGTGGCGTGAGCTGCCGAGCAACGCATAACCGACGACCGCGAGCGGCAACACATAGAGACCGTTCTGCACCGGAACGCCCGCGATCCCGGCATACGCCATCGCCTGCGGGGTCATCAGCGCCCAGATCGTCAACCCGGCCATCACATCGACCGGCAGCCAGGCACGTTCGTAGCCGTGCACCCACGCAGGAAGCCCTTTCAGCACACGGCGAGCATCGCGTACCCGGCCGGCGCCCGCGTCATTCAATGCGGATGATCAGGTGCTCGAGCGATCGTCTCGACACGCCGTGGAGGTGAACTCGAGCTTCCGGGAAGCGCTGCAGATCGATGACCCAGTGTTCGGCCACATCATCAGCCGGCAGCACGTGTTCAACTTCTCGAGCGGCCTGACAGGGACACACACGTTTAGTGGGGCATGGTCAGGCCCGTGCGATGAGATGGTCGCCCAGGGGTTCGCGGCAGGGCCGTGTGAGACTCCGAACGCGCTCGTTACTGCGCCTGCAATCGACAGGACGATCACCGTGACGTTCGTGCCGTAAGCACTTAGGGGCGGTCGCTCGCGCGGCCGCCCCTATGAGCCGCATCAGTGGCGGCAGCGCGAAGGGCTCGACCCCTAGCGGCGACCGACCCCCCTGCGAGGCTGATGCGGTGAGCATACTGGCGGTGGCACCCCAAACTTCTGCCGCGGTAATCGCAGCGACGGCAGCACTTGGCGGCGTGACCATCGGCGCTTTCTTCACTGGCCGGCAGGCTCGCGCCGAACGGCTCGCGGCCGCGGCGGCGGCGCGGCGCCAGCGGGCGGGAGAGATTCTCGGCCGAGTAAACGTGTTCCTGACCGACGTTGAACCCGAGCGAATCGGGGCGAACGCTGACCCGAAGGTAACGCCGGCGCTAATGGAGTCGCTCGCAATTCGGCTCAATGCGCTGCGCGAGGACATCTCGATCTTTGCGGCTGCGGACGAGGATTATCGAGTGACGAGCGCAGCTAGCAGACTTGAAATGGCGCTGTTCGCCACGTTCAACCGTGTCAGCCAGCTCGCTCTCGACCTACTTGAAATCCGCGAATCATCAACTCTCGACACGTTCGACGCGGCCAAGCGCGAACACCTCAGAGCGACGACGCTTGTGGGGATCATTCTGTATCTCGTTCGCGGGCGAAACGTGGACGCGTTGGAATCAAAGCTAACCGAGATCGACGCGCAGGCAGTCCCTCCATCACACTGACCTTGTGAGCGTCGTTCTGGCCGAGGCCGTTGACCGTGCCGTCCTCCTGTCCGAGCATCAGTGGCGGCAGCGCGAGGGGCTCGATTCCTGACCGAAGGGGACGCGCCCTCCCCGAGGCCGCCCTCCTTGACATCTGAGAGCCAGAGTCCGAGAGTCCCGCCGCAAGGGGCCAGCGAAGACGGAAGGTGCGGCATGTCCCGCGTTCGGATGGTTCTATGACTCTCGCGGCAAGCGCGGCAAGCGAGGCAAGTAGGTCCCCTGCGTTGATCGCGTTCGTTGGCGTCCTCATAGGTGCAGCGTTCACAGCGGTGCTTGGTCCATTCATGGTGCAACGAGCCGCCCGATTTGAGACCTACAGGGGTTGGCAGGTGCAGCTCGCTAGAGAGTTTCTCGAGAAACTCGCAGCCGTCCGGGATGCCTTGGAGGAGCTACGTCTTGCCCCTCGCGACGAGACGCAGATCAAAAAGAAGGAGACAGGTGGACTGATTGACGACCTCAATGTCCTTGCGCTGCGTGTCGCGTTGGTCTTCCGAGAGGATATGTGGAAAGAGGACCGCGGGTGGGGGGCGCCGGCCGCAGCGAAGCACGTCGTCAATCAAGCCAAGGCCACGCTTGCGGGACCCGAATCACGATCTACTGGACGACGCCTGTGCCGAATTCGTCAGGCTTGCTAGCAACGAGATTCGTGGTAGGTGGTGGTACAAGCGATGACCCAGGGAACGTTCCTGGAAACACTCGCGTGGCCGAGTCATCTTTGCCCAGCGCAGTGCGGGGTGTCCGGGGGTGTCGCTCAGCCAGGAATCCACGTAACAGACGGCTACGGGGCCATCGCACCGCCGCCAGCCCGTTCGTAGACTGACCTTGTGAGCGTCGTTCTGTCCGAGGCCGTCGACCGTGCCGTCTTGCTGTCAGAGCACCAGTGGCGGAAGCGCGAAGGGCTCGACCCCTGAGGGTCGCGGTCGGCCCGGTGCGCCCGCGGCTACGTCGCCTCTATTGCTCCTGGCCGGCTTGGCGAAGTTCGGCGAGTCGGACCTTCGGCCGGAATCGCCGGGCCCGCCCGGATCTACGACCTGCGTTCCACGTTCGCCTTGGCCGCGGGCGTGACGGTCTTCGAACTCGCCCGCGTGATGGGAACGTCGGTCGCGATGATCGAACGTCACTACGGCGCACTACTCGACGGGGCGCATTCGGGGATCGCCGGTCGCCTGGACGCGCTGGAAGCAGCGATCTCAGGCCCGCCGCACGATGACGGCGTAGCGGAGGGTTACTCTCTCGCTGCCACGCCTATTGGCGATGCCGACTAGGGCAATACCTGAAGGTCTCGCGTGTCGACCTTCTCCGTATGCCCTTCGCTGTCCTCTACCTCGTAGACCGGAGCGGCAGTAGTACTCCGTCCCCCCACATCCCTGTCCGAGCGGGCGTCATTCTGACCGGCGCTTGTCTTGATCTCGACGACTTCCCCTTCGGGGATGTCCCCTGCGTCGCTTAATAGCTTCGCCTTCATCAGGTCCTCCCATTCTGTCGTTCGTATCAGGGTGCCCGTCGGCGGTCTGGCTCAACCCATCAGACGTTTAGGGCACTTGTGGGGCACGGCGGCGACCGTGCCCCATGACCGTTCCGAAGCGGAACCCGCCTACGTGCAGGGGATTCCAATGACAGGGGCGACAGGGCTCGAACCTGCGACCTACGGTTTTGGAGACCGCCGCTCTACCAACTGAGCTACGCCCCTACGGCTCGGGATCCGATTGTAGCCTTGCCTGATGCCGTCGCAACGCCACGCGCTCGGACTGCTCTTTCTCGTCCTCACGCTCGGATTCGGCCTGATCGCGGTCTCGGCGGGGCGGGCGGGAGTCTGGCCCGTTGCGGTCGCCGGCGGTGGGGCTCGGGGGCTGGATGGCGACGATGTCGATTCGGCTGTTGAAGCGGCGCTGAGCAAGAGTCGGGGCGCCTGCGGCGTATTCTCTTTCCGTGGCGAAGACCGAGGACACGAGCGGGCTCTGGCAGGAGTACCGGAAGACAGGCGACCGCGCGGTTCGCGACCGCCTGATCCTCACCTATGCGCCGCTCGTCAAGTTCGTTGCGGGCCGCCTCGGCAGCGGCCTGCCTGCCCACGTGGACGAAGGCGATCTCGTCTCGTACGGCCTGCTCGGGTTGATCGGCGCGATCGAGCGGTTCGACCCCGACCGGGAGATCAAGTTCGAGACCTACGCGATCGCGCGGATCAAGGGTGCGATCATCGACGAGCTGCGCGCACTCGACTGGGTGCCGCGCTCGGTGCGCGCCCGCGCCCGCGACATCGAGCGGGCGATCGCCGAGCTCGAGAAGAAGCTCCACCGCGCGCCGACCGACGAGGAGATCGGAGCCAAGCTCGGCATGACCGAGGAAGAGCTGGGGGCGAGCCTGACAGAGATCTCGCGCTCCTCGATCGCCGCGCTCGACGAGCTCTGGACGGTCTCCTCGGGCGGCGACCAGATCGCCTTGATCGACACGATCGAGGACACGCAGGGCCCGGAGCCGCAGTCCGCGCTCGCGCAGGTCGAGCAGAAGGAGGCGCTCGGCGAGGCGATCGCGCGCCTGCCCGAGCGAGAGAAGCTCGTCGTCACGCTCTACTACTACGAGGAGCTCACGCTCCGAGAGATCGGCGAGGTGCTCGGCGTCACCGAGTCACGCGTCTCGCAGTTGCACACGAAGGCAATCCTCCGGCTCAAGGCCCGTCTCGGCGGCGCGGCTCGCGTGCCGTCCGCGTAGTCTCGCGCGACCGCGTTACGATTCGAGTCCGTACCCCGTGAGCCGAGGAGGAAGCTGCGTATGCCCGTTTTCGAGCCTGGCAGGATCCGCAACGTCGCCGTCGTCGGCCATCGCGGGACGGGCAAGACGTCGCTGGTCGAGGCGTTGCTCTTCCAGGCCGGGGAGACGAACCGGCTGGGCACGATCGATGCGGGCTCGACGACCTCCGACTGGGACGACGACGAGCAGCAGCGGAAGATGTCGATCTCGCTCTCGCTCACGCACGCGGAGTGGCACGAGCGCAAGCTGAACCTGATCGACGTCCCGGGCGATCCGAGCTTTCAGGGCGAAGCCCGCTCCTCGCTGCGGGTGGTCGAGGGCGCTCTCGTCGTCCTGAGCGGTGTGATGGGCGTCGAGGTCGGCACGTCGCGCGTCTGGAAGCGCGCCGAGGAGCTCGGGATCGCGCGTCTGCTCTTCGTCAACATGCTCGACCGCGAGCGGGCCGACTTCTTCCGCGCACTCGGGCAACTGCAGGAGCAGCTCTCCGAGCGCTGTGTCGCCGTGCATCTCCCGATCGGCGCCGAGCACGAGATGACCGGCATCGTCGACGTCCTCCACATGTGCGCGTACACGAGTCCCGACGGCGCCAAGGAGCCCGAGCCCGGTCCGATCCCGGAGGAGATGGCGAGTCTCGTGGCCGAGTACCGCGAGAAGCTGCTCGACGAGGTCGTCCAGACCGACGAGGCGCTGATGGAGAAGTACCTGGAAGGCGAGGAGCTCGGCGTGGAGGAGGTGGCGCACGCGCTGAAGGACGCGGTCACCCGCGGTGAGGTCTTCCCGGTCGCGTGCGGGATCGCGACCAAGAACCTCGGCACGCACGCCTTGCTCGACCTGATCGTCGAGGGCGTCCCCTCGCCGGCCAAGGCGGGCTCGATCACCCACATCGACGGCGCCGACACAGCCGCTTTCGTGTTCAAGACGATCGCCGACCCGTTCGCCGGGCGGATCAACCTCTTCCGCGTCCTCCAGGGTGCGGTCAAGCCGGACCAGACGCTCGTCGATGCCCGCACGCACGCCAAGGAGCGGATGGGCTCGCTCCTCTTCCAGCAGGGGAAGGAGCACATCCCCGCGCAGGAGTTCGGGCCGGGGGACATCGGCGCGGTCGCGAAGCTGAAGGAGGTGCAGACCGGCGACCTGCTGCTCGACAAGGAGGTCGTGGCCACGGACATTCCGGAGATCGGATTCCCGGAACCGGTGATGAGCTTCGCAGTGACGCCCCGGTCGAAGGGCGACGAGGAGAAGGTCGCGAGCGCGATCCGCCGCCTCGCCGAGGAGGATCCGACCCTGCGCCTGCGGCGCGACCAGCAGACCGGGGAGGAGATCCTGTCCGGCATGAGCCAGATGCACGTCGAGGTCGCGCTCGAGCGCGCGAAACGCCGGTTCGGCGTCGACGTCGAGCTGCACAAGCCGCGCGTGCCGTACCTCGAGACGATCCGCAAGGAGTCGCGCTCTCACGCCCGCTACAAGAAGCAGACCGGCGGCCGCGGCCAGTTCGGCGACTGCACGATCGTGCTCGAGCCGATCGACGGAAACGTCGGCTACGAGTTCGTCGACAAGATCGTCGGCGGCGTGATCCCGCAGAGCTTCCGGCCGGCGGTCGACAAGGGGATCCAGGAAGCGATGCACCACGGCGAGCTCGCTGGCGCGCCCGTCCAGGGCGTGCGCGTGCTGCTCGTCGACGGCTCCTACCACACCGTCGACTCCTCCGAGATGGCGTTCAAGATCGCCGGCTCGATGGCGTTCAAGGACGCGTACTCCAAGGCCGAGCCCGTGCTGCTGGAGCCGATCATGGAGCTCGACGTGACCGTCCCCGACGAGGCGGTCGGCGCGGTCAACGGCGACCTCAACTCCCGCCGGGGCCGCCTGCACGGGATGGAGCCGGCCTCGGGGATGACCACGATCAAGGCCGAGGTGCCGATGTCCGAGGTGCTCACCTACTCCCAGACGCTGACGTCGATCACCGGCGGCCGCGGCGAGTACTCGATGCACTTCCTTCGCTACGAAGAAGTTCCGGCCCACGTCGCTCAAAAGGTGATCGAAGACACCAAGAAAGAACGCGAGGCCGCCGGCTCAGCGCATTGAGCGCCGAGCCGGCGAGGAACGGTGTCAGACTCGTCTCTGACACCACCTGGCTGACTTAGACGGTCTGCGGCTGCGGCGGCGCCTCCTCGGTGCGGAGGCGCTTGATCAGCTCGACGACGTCGGCGAGCTCCTGTTCGAGGTCGCGCTGGTATTCGTCCAGCCGTTCGAGCACGTTCTCGCTCGCGTAGAACCGCGCGCCCAGCGGGGGGCGCCTGCGGTGGAATCTGCGGTGGTGCATGTTCACCCCCTTTCCTCGTACCGTTGGAGAAAGCTGTCGATGCGGGTGCGGGTCTCGCCGAGAGCGGTCGCCCAGCGCTCGAGTGCGGCGGCGCCTGCGTCGGTGAGCTCGTAGGTGCGCTTCGCCGGTCCGGGCACCTCCTCGTCCCACTCGCTGGCCACGAGGCCCTGCTCCTCGAGCGCGCGCAGGACGCGGTAGAGGTTGCCGACGTCCACGCGCTCCTCGCCGATCACGGGCGGGAGCCGCTCGAGGAGGTCGTAGCCGTGTCCGGGACGCTCGTTCAGCAGAAGCAGGATCGCGGCGACCTGAAAGCGCTCGATCCGACCGCCTCTGCCTCGCCGATGTCCTCCGTGTCCGCGTCGATACATATGTATGAAACATATAGCAGACACAGCGGGCTGTGGATAACTTCCGAGAACCTCTGCTACGGTCGGCGCATGCGCGTGACGCGGAACGCCACGACGCGAACGTGCGCGATTTGCGAGCGCTCGCTGTTGATGGGCGAGCATGCAACGCGGTTCTCACCCGGCGGAGGTGAGTACGTCGACGTCTGCCCGCTCTGCGCCGAGATCGCCCTCGATCACGGCTGGCTGCGCGAGGGAGGACCGTCCATGCCGACCGTTCCGATCGACGCCCGTCGCCGCAAGAGCCGCTGGGCCGGCCTGCTCGGAGGCGGCAGGCGCGCCGAGGAGGCGCCGGTCGCGGACGAGCCGATTCTGCGCCGTCTCTCCGAGCCCGAGCTCGCGCTCGTCGAGGCCGCCGACCTCTTCAATTCCAGCCCACACCGACGCACCGTCGCGGGCGTCGCCAAGAGCCTGGGCGCACCGAAGTCTTCGATCGTGCCTCTCTCCGGAGTGAGCGGCGAGATGGTCGTCACAGTCACCTGGGAGATCTCCTGGTACCAGTACCGGGTCTCGCCGGATGCACCACAGCCGGTACGCCTCGTCGAACGCGGCCACGACCTGGAGGAGCTCGACACGAGCTTCCAGGAGTGGAACGCGCAGCTCGCCGACGACGGCCGCTTGATGCCCGACATCGCCCGCGTCTAGCAACGGCCGCATGCCGGACCCGTCCACGCTGCTCGTCTTCGCCGCTGCTGCCCTGGCGTTGATCGTCGTCCCCGGACCGGCGGTCCTCTACATCGTCGCGCAGAGCATCGACCGTGGCCGGCTCGCGGGTTTCGTCTCGGCCCTCGGGATCGCGGTCGGCGGTCTCGTCCACGTCACCGCGGCGGCAATCGGCCTCTCGTCCCTGCTCGTCTCGTCGGCGACCGCGTTCGCCGCGGTCAAGTACGCAGGTGCGGCGTACCTGATCGGGCTGGGTCTGTACACGCTGTTCGTGAGAAGAGAGGAGCCCGCAGCTGACGTCCCGCGAGAGCGCCGCCTTCGCCGCCGCTTCGGACAAGGCGTCGTCGTGAATGTGCTGAACCCGAAGACAGCGCTCTTCTTCTTCGCCTTCCTGCCCCAGTTCGTCGACCCTGACAAGGGCTCCGCCGCGCTCCAGATCGGAATCCTCGGCCTGCTCTTCGTTGCGCTGGCCGTGATCAGCGACAGCGTCTGGGCGCTCGTCGCAGGCAGCGCTTCGGAGCGGCTGCGGGACAGCCGGCGGTTCCTCGTAGTGCAGCGTTACGTCTCCGGCTCGGTCTTCGTCGGCCTCGGCGCATTGACCGCCAGCGCAAAGAGGTACTAGCACTTGCGGCGCGAAGACCTACACTCAGAGCGATGATCTACTGCGTCATCCCACGCGAGCTGGAGAACGAGCTTTTCGACAAGATGGTCGAGTACTACAAGGACAACCCGAACGTGACGGTGATCGTCGACCGGCGCGAGGGGGACGACCGTCGAAACGGCCGCGAGTACGGCGGCCTGCGGGAAACGCGGGACCGGCGTCGCGCGCGCATTCCGGGCACCTTCCCGGAAACCGACCCGGAGTAGTCCCTCGATCGAGTGAGTGCCGCTCCCTCGGCGATGCCGACGGATGAGCATGAGTTACGACGAGGATTTCGAGGGCCGAGGGCGCACGCTCTCGTTGCCGATCGTCCTCCTGGGCCTGGCGATGCTCGCGGCTGTCGGGATCGCGCTGTTCGCGTACGCGTCGGTGAAGACGCAGGGCGCGAAGGTCAGCCTGCTCGAGACGGACGTTCGTGAGCTCGAAGGCCGACTCGAGTCGTTCCGGCTCGCCGACAAGGAGCTCAAGGGTCGTGTGAAGGGCGCAGAGGGGAAGCTGGCTCAAAAGGACGCGGGTCAGGCTCCGCTCGCGGCCAAGGTCCTCAAGAGCGTGTTCACGGTCGAGACCACCGACGGCCTCGGTGCCGGCTTTGCGGCCTGGTCCGATGAAGGTGCGACGTACGTCGTCACCGCCGGACACGTCGTCTCCGAGATCGGCGAGCCGGTGACCCTCGAGCGGAACAACGGCTCGTGGGCGGCCGAGGTCATCGGGATAGACAAGAAGCGGGACCTCGCCGTCCTGCGAGTCTCCGGCCATCCCGTCAAGGCCACTCCGCTCTGGCAGAAGCCGTTGCGTAACCGGCCGCGTCCCGGTGACTCGCTGCTGCTCGTCGGCAGCCCGTTCGGTCTCGCCGGCACCGTCACGAGCGGCGTCGTCAGCGCTGTCCGACCAAACCTGATCCAGACCGACGCGGCCGCAAACCCCGGCAACTCGGGCGGTCCCGCTGTCGATCGGCACGGCCATGTCGTCGGCGTGCTCGTCTCCGGCGGCGGCGAGAACTTGAACTTCGCGGTGCCGATCCGCCAGCTCTGCGCAACGCTGCGCGACTGCTGAACCCTGCCGACTACACTCCGCCCCGATGGCGGTCACGGCGAAGCAGAGCAAGAACTACGTCGGCGGCGAGTGGACCGACGCAGCCTCGGGTGAGACTTTCGAGTCGCGGACACCCGCGAACGGCGACACGGTCGGGACCTTCCCTCGCTCGGCGGCAGAGGACGTCGATCGCGCCGTCGAAGCCGCGAAGGCCGCGTTCGAGGAGTGGCGGCTCACGCCTGCGCCGGAGCGCGGGAACGTCCTCTTCCGCTTCGCCCGCCTGCTCGAGGACCAGAAGGACGAGCTGACGGAGCTGATGAGCCGCGAGATGGGCAAGGTGCTCGCGGAGGCCGGCGGCGACGTCCAGGAAGCAATCGACATGTCGATCTACATGGCCGGCGAAGGCCGCCGCCTGTTCGGCCAGACGACGCCCTCCGAGCTGCGGGACAAGTTCCAGATGTCGGTGCGGATGCCGGTCGGAGTGGTCGGAGCGATCACGCCCTGGAACTTCCCGATCGCGATCCCCGCCTGGAAGCTCGCGCCCGCCCTCGTCTGCGGGAACACGGTCGTGCTGAAGCCGGCGGAGGACACGCCGGCCCTGGCCGAGCGCTTCATCGAGCTGCTCGGCGAGTCGGGGCTGCCGGACGGGGTCGTGAACCTCGTGCACGGCTACGGCGAGGAGGCCGGCGAGCGGCTCGTCCGCCACCCGGACGTTCCGATCATCACCTTCACCGGCTCGCGCGAGACCGGGGTCGCGGTCACGAAGGCGGCCGCCGACCACTTGAAGCACGTCCACCTGGAGCTCGGCGGCAAGAACGCGATCATCGTCCTCGACGACGCCGACCTCGAGCTCGCGGTGGAAGGGATCGTCTGGTCTGCGTTCGGTACCTCCGGTCAGCGTTGCACGGCCGCGAGCCGGGTGATCGTCCACGAGGCGGTGTACGGCGAGCTCCAGAAGCGGCTCGTCGCGCGCGCCGAGAAGATGCGGATCGGCCCCGGCTGGGATCCCGAGACCGACCTCGGGCCTGTGATCAACCAGGAGTCGCTCGACAAGATCCACTCGTATACGGGGATCGGCACGGGCGAGGGCGCCAAGCTCCTCACCGGCGGCGAAGCGGCGACCGAGGGCGACCTCGGCAAGGGCTTCTTCTACCGCCCGACGATCTTCGCGGACGTCGATCCGCAGATGCGAATCGCCCAGGAGGAGATCTTCGGCCCGACGACGGCGCTGATCCCGGTCAAGGACTTCGACGAGGCGATCCGCGTCGCGAACGGCATCCGCTACGGGCTCTCGTCCTCGATCTTCACCCGCGACGTCAACAAGGCGTTCCGCGCGATGCGGGATCTGCAGACCGGCATCACGTACATCAACGCCGGCACGACCGGCGCCGAGGTGCACCTTCCGTTCGGCGGCACCAAGGACACCGGCAACGGCCACCGCGAGGCGGGTCAGGCAGCACTCGACGTCTTCACGGAGTGGAAGTCGCTGTACATCGACTACTCCGGGAAGCTGCAGCGGGCACAGATCGACAACGTCGAGTAGATGCAGGACAAGGTCAACCTCGCCGAGACGCTTGCGACGTTCGACGAGCCGTTCTCGCCGAGGATCGTCGGGCGGTACAACGGCAACAAGCTCCAGGTCGCGAAGACCCTTGGCGAGTTCGTCTGGCACGCGCACCCCGACACCGACGACTTCTTCCTCGTCGTCAAGGGGCAGCTGACGATCAAGCTGCGCGACCGCGAGATCGAGCTCGGCCCGGGCGACCTGTACGTCGTTCCGGCGGGCGTCGAGCACTGCCCGGTCTCGGAGGAGGGCGCCGAGATCCTGCTGATCGAGTCCGACGGCACGCCGAACACCGGCGACTCGGGTGTCGAGGCCGCACCCGAGATCGAGCTCTGAACCCGCCCTTGTGTTTCAGAAACACAAAGTCTCCCCTGCGGCGCAAAACCGCCGGCTTGCAGGGGAATCCGATCTTGCACCGCCGCGGATGAGCTTGTGTTTCTGAAACACAAAGTCCTTTCGGGACGGGTGGGGTGAAGGCGACGCTTTCGACCGACGGTGGTTCTCGCGGCAATCCTGGGCCTGCGGCCTATGCCTATGTGCTCGAGGCCGAGGACGGGACCGTGCTTGCGGCCCACGGCGAGGCGATCGGCGTCGCCACGAACAACGTCGCCGAGTACAGCGCCCTCGTCGCCGGGCTCGAGAAGGCGGCCGAGGTGGGGGTGACCGAGCTCGAGGTGATCTCCGACTCGGAACTGATGGTGAAGCAGATGCGCGGCGAGTACCGGGTGAAGAACGAGGCGCTGCGGGGCCTCTCGGCGCAGGCGTCGCGTCTCGCGCGCGAGGTCGGATCGGTCAGCTACAGGGCCGTCCGGCGTGAGCAGAACAAGCTCGCCGACCAGCTCGTGAACGAGGCGCTCGACGCCGAAGCCGCCGGCTGACCGTCGCTATACTTCCGGCCCACGCGGATGTAGCTCAGTTGGCTAGAGCGTCTGCTTGCCATGCAGAAGGTCGTGGGTTCGAGTCCCATCATCCGCTTCACAAAAGCCCCGGATGGAGCCGTGCACGGGCGTGACTCGGTATGACACCTGAGAGCAGCGAGAGGTAGTACTCGACAATCGTGGGATCGATCTCCGTCGACGTGACGTAGATCACCTGCAGCCGCGGCTGCCGAAGGAGGAGAAGGAGGAAGAGCAGGCGCTCTTCGTACGCCTGCACCGGCGCGCGCCGGTCGACGACCCGATCGAGCGTCACCGAAGGAACAACGACGATCGACTCGCCGGCGAGGTTCATGCGCATTGCGCTCCACACCGCCGGCAGCCGTTGCTGGAGCGACTCGAACCGTTCCTCGCGCTGACGCTCGGTCAAGGACGCGAGCGTTTCCGTCCCCGTCGAGCGCACCTCGCTCACTCGCGCACGCGCGCCGCGTCGACCCCAAGGATCTCGTGAGCGATGACGGGGCGGGAGAAGCCCTTCAGCTGAAGCTCGCCGACCTCGTTCGAAACGACGAGAGACTGGACTGCGGCGTGCACTCGAGGACTAACCAGGATCTGCCCTGCCTTCGCTGCGTCGCAGAGGCGCGACGCGAGGTTCGTCACCGTTCCAATCGCTGCGTAGTCGAACCGACCCCCGAACCCGACGCGACCGAGCGTGGCGTAGCCGTGCGCGATCCCGACGGCAAAACCGAGGTCGTGCCCGCTGCGACGCCAGCGTTCCTCGAGCTCGCCGACGCGGTTCCGCATGGCGACGGCCATCCGGACCGCGTGGAGCGGCGGATCGTCACAGGGCATCGGATCGTTGAAGAAGACCATCAGTCCGTCTCCGGTAAAGCGCTCGAGCGTCCCCTCGAACCGGAAGACGAGATCGCCCAACGCCTCGTGATACTCGCCAAGGACGCTCATCGTCACCTCGGGTTCGACAGTCTCGGCGAACGGAACGAAGCCACGAAGGTCGCAGAGGACTACCGTGATCTCGCGCCGATGGCTCTCGAGGAAGGACTCGTCGCCGGACGTGATGATGAGGTTTGCGACCTGCGGCGCGAGGAACCGCTTGAGCCGGCCCATGCGTTCGAGCTCTGCGACCTGTTCCTCGACCCGCTGTTCGAGCTGTCGATTCCAGTCGGCGAGCTCCGCCGCCTGGTTGAGGATGGTGTCGTGATACTGCTTGATCCGGATCAGCGAGCGGACGCGTGCGAGCAGCTCCGCCTTGTCAAACGGTTTCATGACGAAGTCGTCTGCCCCGGCCTCGAGCGCCTTCAGCTTCTCCTCTACGCTGCTCGCGGTGATCATCACTACGGGAAGGAGCTCCGTAGCCGGCGTCGCTCGGATGCGCCGGCACAACTCATATCCGTCCATCTCGGGCATGACGATGTCGAGCAGGACCAGATCGGGCCGCGGATCGAGCGCCAGCCGCTCGAGAGCCTCCGCTCCAGAGTTGACGCCCTCGACCTCATAGCCGCGTGCGCTGAGCATCGCCTCGAGCAGGTCGACGTTCGCAGCGGTGTCGTCCACGACCAGAACGCGGGGGAGCGGCGTATTCATGTGTCGACGGCGTCGGGCGTCAGGTGGGCGCGAACGTACGACGGAAGTTCGCGGACGTTTACCGGCTTCTCTAGGTAACCGTCGAAACCGCCCGCGAGGAGCCGGTCCCGGTCGTCCCTCATGGCGAGCGCAGTCACGGCGATCACCGGCGTCCGGGCCGTCTCCGGCTCCGCGCGCAGCGCGCGCAGGGCAGCAAGCCCGTCCATTCCCGGAAGCTGAACGTCCATGAGGATGAGCTGCGGCCGCTCTGCGCGAGCGAGCGTGAGGCCGTCCTCGGCCGAAGACGCCTCGAGAACGCGATACCCGTGCGCGCCCAGGACGTCGCGCAGCAGCGTCAGCGTCGCCTCGTTGTCCTCCACGATCAAGATCAGCTCGCCCAATGTGTCGTCCGCGTTCGCTACGGACTGGATCAGCGCGAGCAGCGTCGTGCGATCGAGTTCGCTCTTCTGGGCGACGCGATCGATCTGACCGTGGAGGCGCTGCTTGCTGTCCGTCGTCATCTCAGCTGTCAGCACGACGATCGCGACAGCCGCGGTCTCGAGGGTCGGCTCGGACCCGGGAGATCACGTCGAACGCATCGACTCCGGTCGTGAGCACGTCGACGATCATCACCGCCGGATGCTCCGCTTCGGCGAACGCCACGGCGGTGTCCTCGTCCGTGGCGCGCAACAGCGCGGTAGCCGCCGTGCGAAGCGACGGAATCCAGCAACTCGAGCACCGACGGGTCGTCGCTCAGCGCCAGCACGATTTCCGGCGCGGTCGTCGCGCAGCGCGAGAGCGCGGCAGCGACGTGGTCGCGGGTGACCGGCTTGACGAGGTAGTCGGCTGCGCCGAGGGCGAAGCCTCGGCCGCGTTCGTCGAGCATCGAGACAATCACCACCGGAATGCCCGCGGTGCGAGGATCCGCTTTGAGCAGGGAGAGCACCTCCCAGCCGTCCAGCCGCGGGAGCATGATGTCGAGGACGATCGCGCTCGGCTGGAGCGCGCGCGCGAGCTCGAGCCCCTCCTCGCCGTTGCGCGCGACCCGCACATCGAATGCGGCCCCGTGGAGGTAGATCGTCATCAGCTCGAGTGAATCCGGATCGTCTTCGACAACGAGAATCGTCCTCGTCCGGGTCGGGCGGGGCGCCTGCGCATCGACGAGCGGACGCACACCATTCACCTCTGTCGCACTCGTCGCCGCTGGAACGGTGAACGTGAAGGCACTGCCTTCACCGAGCCGGCTCTCGACCCAGAGGCGGCCTCCGTGTAGTTCCACGATTCGCTTCGAGAGCGTCAGCCCCAGCCCCGTCCCCTCGGAGCCGGCAGAGTGGCCACTGCGTCCCTGCTCGAACGACTCGAAAATCCGCGCCTGATCCTGTGCCGAGATCCCGATCCCCGTGTCCTCCACCGTCACGTAAACCTCGTCGCCCACACGCCGAGCACGTACCTTCACCTTCCCTCCGGGGGGCGTGAACTTCACGGCGTTCGAGAGCAGATTGAGCGCGACTTGCTTCAACCGCAACGGATCCGCGACGACATCCGCAACGTCGGGATCGACCCTGACCTCGAGCGCGAGACCATGCTGGCTCGCGCGCTCGCCGACCATCGCAACACTCTGCTCGAGCGCGGCGCTCACGGGCGTGTCGGCAAGCTCGAGCTCCATCTTTCCCGCCTCGACCTTCGACAGGTCGAGGATGTCGTTGAGCAACTCCAGCAGGTGCCGCCCGGAGCGCCGAATTTTAATCGGGGCTTTTCTGTGCTCCGGGCCTCATTGGGTATCGGCATCGCCGTAGACCCTCGCGCAGCATCCACCCTCGGCCCATGAAGCCAAGAGGGAACTGAGAGCCCAGATGAAGCTCACACGGCACCTAGGGCAACGGCGCCGTGCTCGGCCCCAGAGCAGCATTGCGGCTCGCTGCGCTGCAAAAAGCCGCGCCGCTCGCCGATCAGATCATGCGAACCGCGCTCGATCCGGACGGCGGCGCAGCGTCCGCGAACGTGGCTCTGAGAGTGCTTGACGCCGTGGATCCGCTCGTGGAGGTGAGCGCTACAGCGTCAATGGACAGCACGATTGGGAAGCTTCAGCGGGGCGAGGATACGAGCCTTCGTGAGCTCCGTGCGCTGTTCGGCGAGGGCGGGCTCTCTGCTCCCGCAGCAGACGCACTTCCCGCTCAAACCGACTGAGTCAGCGGCCTCCCGCTTCGCGGTCAGCTGTTAGGTCAGCCTCGACCATCCCCGCGTCCGCTTCCTGGGCGCTCACGGAACGCGCTATCGTCTCGTCATGGCCCAGGAAGCGGAGGCGAACAGCGGTCACGCGATCGCCCGGCTCGCGGACTCGAGCGAGGACGCGATGCGCAATCTCGTCGCCCTCCCGCTGCGGATGTTCGCCGGGGCGCTGGGCATCTTCGAGGAGCTATTCCGTACGGCCGCCGATGCGGTCAGCGACGGCGATCCACGGGTCGTGGATTTGGAGAGGCGCGTGGACTCACTCGAGGAGCAGGCGCAGACATCGCGGCGGAGCAGCGCCGTATCTAAGAAGTAAGCAGTTGGCCGCTCAGCTCGACGCCTCGTAGTCACCGTCACAGCCTGATTCACGCCGGTCTTCTGCTCGGTGAGCAGACGCACTCGCGGCGCCAGCCCGCTTACCGGCTCGCCTCACCTCGGCGAGGTCAGCCTCACGGTCAGCCATCGACCCCCGCCAGCTTGAACCCGGATCGAACGCGAGCGCCTGGACGCCGAACCTCGACCTCCGAATTTGAACCCGCCAGTTCTAGGGCGGCGGCTACACGGTGACGAGCGCGCGGGCTTCCCGCGCTTCCGCGTCCGCTCGCGGCCAACCTTGCACGAGCGCACACCCAAGGTGTCGCCCGGCATCGTGCTCCTCTCGCTACCGCGGCAGCCTGCGCGTCGCGCAGCTCATATGCTCGTGGCGAGCGGGGATGGCGACGCACGCGCCGAACGCGAACACCTTCTGGCCCGGGTGCGGGATGAAGTCGCTCGGCTTTGTGCCTATGACGCAGCGGGCTCGCATGATCTGGACGCCCGCGGGAATCCCGGTGCGGGCCACGACGCGGCTACCAGGAGGAGGGCGGGGGGTCCAGGTCGAGTTGCATCCCGTCGCGGGCGAGTTGTGGTGGCCTGCGCGTGTCGGCCCAGAGCTCTCTCGCCCGCGTGCCCAGCGCGTCGAGTTCGCCGTCGGAGTGCAGCGGGTCGTGGTGGAAGAGGATGAGCTGGCTGGCGTTCACGGCGCGGGAGAACGCGACCGCGTGCGCGACGCTCGAGTGCCCGAAGCCGCGCCGCTGGCGGTATTCGGCCTCCGAGTACTGGGCGTCGTGGACGAGCGTGCCGACCTCGGCCGCGAGCGCGTAGCCGGACAGCCAGCCCGGCTCCGCCTCCTCCGGCTCGAGGCCGAGGTAGGGCTCGTGGTCGGGGATGTAGGCGACCGAGCGGTCGGCGTCGTCCACGCGCACGCCGACCGTCGGCCCGCGGTGCGTGACCGGCTGCGCGAGCACCGTCGCCGAGCCGATCCGGAACTCCTCGGCCGGTAGATCGTGGCAGACGACCTGCGCCGGCACCTCCGAGAGCTGCACCGGAAAGAGCGGCGGCGAGAAGTAGCGGGCGATCCGCTCGGCCAGGCTGGCGACCGGCGATGGCGGCCCCCAGATGTGCAGCTCCGTCTGCGGCATCCAGATCGGCGCGAACAACCCCAGGCCCTCGAGGTGGTCGAGGTGCAGGTGCGTGAGCAGAATGTGGATCGGGCGCGGGAAGGCACGCGCCAGCTCGAGCCCGAGCAGGCGGATGCCGGTGCCGGCATCGAGGATCAGCGGGGTGTCGTCGGCGAGCACCAGCGCCAGGCAGGCGGTGTTCCCGCCGTAGCCGACGGTATCCGTGCCGGGCGCGGCCAGCGAGCCGCGACAGCCGCGAACGGTCGCCTTCACTCCCGGTCTGGCTCCCAGAACAGCATGAAGACCCCGAGCAGCTCCTCCCCGGCTCCCAGCAGCGGCGTTGCCGTGACCGACAGCGTCGTCCGCCGCCCGTCCGCCCACGTGTAGACGAGCGTGTCCTGCACCGGCCGGCGCTCGCGCCGCGCACGCGCCGAGGGCGTCTGCTCGCCCGGGACCGGCGTCCCGTCCGGCCGCTCGACCTGGAAGCGGGTGCGCCACTCCCCCTCGGGCATCTCTCCGAGCTCCGACGGCGTCGCGCCGACGATCCGCTCCGCACGCTCGTTGAAGAAGACGAGCGCTCCCTCGGCGTCGAGGACGAGGTACGGGGTCGCAACGTTGGCGGCGAGCTCGCGGGCGAGGATCAGCGGCAACGGCCGGCGCGGCATCGACCGACAGCCTACTCCTCGCGCGACACCCCGACATGGCCGCACGGCGATAGCGTCGCGTGGAAGTCGAGACAAAGCCCGGACAGCACCGCGAACGGCTGCGGAGAACGGAGAAGGCCGCCGCCGCTATGACGTTCCGCCGGGGTCGTGTGGGGCTCGCCCTGACGGGTCAAAGGTCACCGGCGGGAGTGCGCAGGTCGCACGTGTGCAGCCGGCCACTCGGCGATCGCCCGGGACGGGCGCGCTCCCGACGGGCTGGCGGACGAGCTGAAGCAGTTTGTCCGCACGCGTCTCGCGGCATACGAGTGTCCGCGAAAGCTCGAGTTCGTCCGTGAGCTGCCGCCGACGGTGACCGGGAAGATCCGTCGTCGAGTGCTCGTCGACGAGACGCCCGGAGGCTAAGTGGCGCGGTCACCGGCCGGGGCGCCGGAGTGCGGCGGCCGGAAGTTGCGCAGCAGCACCACGACGAGCGCGGCCCCGGCGAAGGCGACGATCGCGGCGATCGTCAGGATCGAGCCGAGCGAGTCGACGAACGCGACCCGGGCCTCGGGTGCGATCGCCGCTCGGGAAGGCGCCCGACGCCACGGCGGCGACGAGATCGTGGCTCGGAGCAGACCCGCTCGGCGTCGTCAGCTTCGTGGAGATCGTGTGCTGGAACAGTGCCCCGAGGCCGGCGATGCCGGTCGCGATCCCGACCTGGCGGAAGGTGCTGTTCGTGCCGGACGCCATGCCCGACCGCTCCGGCGGTACGACGCCCACGGCGGTCGAGGCGAGCGCCGGGTTCGTGAGCCCGATCCCGATCCCGCCCAGCACGAACCCGGGCAGCAGGATCGTCCACCCCGAGTCCACCTCGATGCGCGCCATCAGCAGCAGCGAGACGCCGATGATCGCGAGCCCGGCGCCCATCAGCCAGCGGGCCGACACGCGCGAGGTGAGGTTGCCCGAGATCGCCGCAACGACGAACGCGGCCAGCGACAACGGCAGGAACCGGAGCCCGGCCTCGAGCGGCGAGTAGCCGAGGACGTTCTGGAGGTAGAGGGTCAGGTAGAGGAACGCGGCGAAGATCGACGCCGAGATCGCGAACGCCGCGATCTGCGCCCCGACGAAGCCGGCCCCGCGGAAGAGGTGCAGGTCGAGCATCGGGTTGCGCTGCGACAGCTCGATCGCCGCGAACGCCGCGAGCAGGACGACGGCGCCGACGAGGCAGCCGACGATCAGCGCGCTCGACCAGCCCTTCTCGTTCCCCTGCAGCAGCCCGTAGACGAGCAGGAACAGCGATCCCGTCAGCGCCGCCGTCCCGAGCCAGTCGACGCGAGCGGTGCCGGGGCTCTTCGACTCGTCCACCCGAAGCAGCGACACGACGATCGCCGCGGCCCCGATCGGGATGTTGACGAAGAAGATCCACCGCCAGCCGGCCCACTCCGTGAGGACCCCGCCGACGAGCGGCCCGATCGCGACGGCCGCGCCCGGTCGTCGCGCCCCAGATCCCGAACGCCGTCCCGCGCTCGCGGCCGTGGAAGGCGTTCGCGAGCAGCGCGAGCGACACGGCGAACATGACGCCGCCGCCGACGCCCTGCACCGCGCGTGCGGCGATCAGCACACCGGCGTCGTTCGCGATCCCGCAGCCGAACGACGCGACCGTGAACAGCACGAGGCCGATCGTGAACACCAGTCGGCGACCGAAGAGGTCGGCGAGCGACCCCGCCGCGAGCACGGTCGTCGCGAGCGTGAGCGCGTACGCATCGACGACCCACTGCAACTGCGCGAAGCTCGCGTCGAGATCGCGCTGGATGTCGGGGAGCGCGACGTTCACGACCGTGATGTCGAGCAGCAACATGAAGATCGCGGTGCAAACCGCGATCAACGTCCACCACTTGCGCTCGAGTCCCTCCACGGCGCGAGGCTACTTCGCCGGCGACCCCCACCGCAACGGCGGCATCGACGCTCACCCGGCCGAGTACGAGCGCCGCGTCGTTCGCTTCTTCGACCAGGCGCTCCTGGACAAGGGAGGTGCGAAGTGACGACGAGCGTCGCAAACCCCGAATCGCGAGATTGGTTGCGGTGGCCGGTCCGGCAGGCTTAGACTCGGCCCGAGGGAGGGTATAGTGGCAACGCTTGCTACGGGGGCTGACCGGCCCCACGGGGTATCCAGATGGCTCGCGGCGTTGCGCGGCACCCGGCACGGCGGTGTCGTGCTCTACTGGAGTTCCGTTGCGCTTGTTGCCGTCGGCTATTACCTGACGGGACGGATCGGCCTCGAGCTTGCCTATCTCGACGGTGCGGTGGCGGCCCTGTGGCCGCCTGCGGGATTTGGACTTGCCGTGCTGTTCTTGTATGGCGCTCGGCTCTGGCCGGGCATTGTGATCGGCGACCTCTGGCTCGGGGATTACTCGACACCGTTCGGGACCGTCCTCGGCCAGACGGTGGGGAACACGCTGGCGCTCGTGATCGCGGCCCTGGTCTTGCGCCGCCTGACCGGCGGGCGAGGCGAGCTCGACCGCGTGTTTGACGTGCTGGCTCTCGTCGCGTGCGCGTTCCTCGCAGCCATCATCAGCGCCGCTTTCGGGCCAATGTCGCTGTACCTCGGCGACGTGATCGCCGCCGACGAACTCGGGCGCGTCTTTCGCACCTGGACGCTGGGCGACGCGGCCGGCGTCCTGGTCGTAGCGCCCGCCATCCTGACGTGGTCCGCGTCAGGCTTGCAGGGCCTCCGGCGGCGGGACCTTGTCGAGATGGCAGTCATGCTCGCTGTGCTCGTGGTGCTGGCCGAGGTGCCTCCGCAAGCAGACGTGCCCTACATCGTGTTTCCGGTGCTCTTGTGGGCGGCGCTGCGCCTCGGGCCTCGCGGCGCCGCCACGGCGATCCTCGTCGTCTGTTCGATCATCGTTTGGAACACGGCGCAGAGCGAGGGACCGTTTGTGCGGGAATCGATCACCGACAGCCTCCTCGCGACGCAGTTCTTCATCGCGATCGCAGCGATCACTTCGCTGATCCTCGCTGCGGTGACCGCCGAGCGCACGCGCGCGGCACGCGCGCTGGCGGCTACCGAGGCGACTCAGCGCGCGCTCGCCGACGAGCAGGCGGCTCTGCGCAGGGTCGCCACGCTCGTTGCCGGGGAGGCGTCGCCGAGCCGAGTCTTCGAGCAGGTAACCGAGGAGGTCGGCCGGCTGCTGGCACTCCCCGGCGCAAGCGTCATGCACTACGACGGCGCGCGAACCGCCACGATCGTCGGTACCTGGAGCGAGGACGGCAAGCCGCGCTTCCCCGTTGGTGCCTCGCTCGACCTTGATGGCGACACCGTCGTGGCGGAGGTGCTGCGCAGCGGCACCGCCCAGCGCGTGGACTACGACGAGACGAGCGGCGCCCTGGCCGAGACCGTGCGGAGCTTCGGCTACCGCAGCGCTGTGGCCGCGCCGGTCACCGTCGGCGGAAGGCTGTGGGGCGTGCTGGCTGGGGCGACGACATCGGACGAAGGCCTGCCCGACGGTCTCGAGCAGCGGCTATGCGACTTCGCCGAACTCGTGGCGCAGGCTCTCGCCAACGCCGACGCCTACGAGAAGCTGGCTGCCTCGCGGGCGCGGCTCGTCGAGGTCGGCGACGCCGAACGCATGCGGCTCGAGCGCAACTTGCACGACGGTGCTCAGCAGCGGCTCGTCTCGGTCGCCCTTGAGCTGAGCATGGTCGCCGCGACGCTCGAGAGTGATCCGGAGGCCGCGCGGAAGGTTCTCACCGAGGCCCAGGAAGAGCTCGCCCGCGGGCTCACGGAGCTGCGCGAGCTGGCCCGCGGCATCCACCCGGTCGTCCTCACGGAGCGGGGTCTTGGCCCAGCGCTCGATGCCCTGCTGCTGCGGGCGCCGATCCCTGTCGACATCACGGAGCTGCCCGAGGGGCGGCTTCCGGCCCACGTCGAAGCGGCGGCGTACTACGTCGTCGCCGAGGCCGTCACGAACGTGGGCAAGTACGCGCACGCGTCCAGCGCGACGGTCAGCATCAGCCGCTCGAATGGAGCCGCAACGGTGAGCGTCACCGACGACGGCGTTGGGGGCGCCGACCCGGCCGCCGGCTCGGGCCTCCGCGGGCTGGCGGCCCGCGTCGAGGCGCTCAACGGGCACCTTGACGTCGACAGCCCGCCGGGACGTGGCACCCGCATCAGAGCGGAGATTCCCTGCCCGGAAAAATGAACCCGCCGCCTAGTAGCCAGTCGGTGGCAGCCTCGACGTGGATGCCGGTGGCGTCGAGGACGGGTACGCCGGCGTACGTCGGTTCGCGGAGGATCAGCGGCAGCTCCGTGCCTCCAAGGATCACTGCGTCGATGTCGTGCTGGGTTTTCAACCGCTCAATGACGTCGAGGAGGCGAGCACGCGTCTCGTTGCTGAACCGACCCTTGACGAGCTCGCTGAAGTAGACCTCGTGGATGAAAGCCTGATCGGCTTCGTCCGGGCGGATGAGCTCGATGCCCGCGGCCTCGAACGGTTGTGCGAAGAACGCGCCTTCGGTCGTCGGCCGGGTGGCGATGAGGCCGGGTCGGCGGATGCTGTCGGCTCGCGCCGAAGCGACAAGAGCGTCGAGGATGCTGAGCATCGGGATCGGCGCCGCCGCCGCAACCCGGTCAAAAGCGCGATGCATCATCACTGAAGCGATGATCGCCAGCCCGGCGCCCGCGCCCGCGAGACGCGCGACAGACGCATCGAACAAGCTGACCGCGGGGTCGAGGTCGCCGGCAAGGAGGGCATCGAGCGCCGGCCGGCTGTTGAGGCTGTTGAGCAGGATCGACGGATAGGTGTTGGCAGGCCCGCGCTCGCGCCAGCGGTCGATGAGACGACGGTAGTAGTCCGCCGTCGACTCGGGCCCGACGCCGCCGACGATGCCCAACATCCGCTCACTCGCCATCGCTCGATTCTGGCAGCCACGAGGTGCCGGTACCTAGAAGTCCCCCGGCCGGAACACCGTCGCGGGCGGAGGGCTTCCCGACTCCTACAGCCATGGGTGGCCGATTACTCGGCTGGTTCCATGCGTTCACGCGCCGCTCGAACGACTGAGGAAACCGGAAAAGAGGATCGCGAGACGCTCGGCCACCCAGTGAAATTGCCACTCGTACAGCCCGTGACCGCCGTCCACCTCCTTGATCCGATGCGCCTTCTCAGCGTCCGAGTGGAGGTATTCGCCGTACGTGCGGTCGAGGAATACAGTCAGCGGCGGATGGGGCGAGTTCGCCGCCCCGCCGGAGAGGCCGTTCGTGGGGAAGCACCGTCCGAGCACGTCCCTAGCCTGACCTTCGCTGCGCAATGGTCAACAGTCGACTCGTAGCCGTGAGGCTCAATGATCGATCCAGCGACGTGATCGCATCCCCATGACCTGGGGCCGCAGATTTCTCATTCGCGAGCGGGTCAGGGGCAGCTTGTGGATCGTCCCGCTCTTTGGCGCGATTCTGGGTTCGATCCTAGGTGTCGTCCTGGCGGAGGTCGACAGGCATCTCGACCTTCCCAACTACTTTCAGTACTCGTCCTCGACCGCCAGCACCGTCCTTACCGCGGTCGTGGGGGCGGCTGCGGCTCTGACCGGGTTTGTCATCACGGTGACGACGCTCATCGTGCAGATGGTGAACGGGACGTTCTCGCCGCGCTACATGCGGCTCTGGTATCGCGATCCCGTGCTGAAGGCCACGCTCGCCCTGCTGGCGGGCACCCTGACGCTCTCCTTCTCTCTGCTCCGGCGGATCGAGCCGGATTTCGTGCCCAACCTGGGCGTCAGCATTTCAGGAGTCCTTATGGCCGTGGGCTTGATCATGTTTCTGTTCTTCTTCAGCCGCTGCATGACCCGTCTTCGACCGGTGGCCGTCGCGGCACTCGTCGCTGAGGCTGGACGAACGGCATTTGAAGAGACCACACAGGCCGTCGCACAATCAGCCATCGGAATGGAGTCGGCCGAGTCGGAGACCGAGCCGACCCAGGTCGTGCGGGCCGACAAAGCTGGCGTGATCCAGGCAATCCACCTGGACGGTCTTGTCGGCTGGGCGCGCGAGCACGAATCCCACCTCGTACTCACCCACGCCGTCGGGGATTTCGTCGCGACCGGGGAGGCCCTGGTGACCGTTTACCGAGGCAGCGGCGACCCCGGAGCGACCGAACGGGAGCTGAGCGGGATGATCGCGCTGGGCGATGAGCGAACGATCCAGCAGGATCCGGCCTTTGCCATCCGGATCATGGTCGACATCGCACTCATGGCGCTGTCGCCTGCGGTGAACGCGCCGACCACGGCGACACAGGTGCTCGGCCATCTCGGAGAGACGCTACGCATGATCGGGGCGACCGATCTCGGCCGTGCCGGGAGCGCGCCTGTCGATGACCCGCCCGCCGTCGTGATACGCACCCCGCTCTGGGAGGATTACCTTGCGCTCGGGGTGACCGAGATCCGTCTGTACGGGGCCTCCGGTATCCAGGTGATGCGAAAGCTACGTGCGACGCTCGAGGCGCTGCGCGAGGACGTGCGCGTCGAGCACCGCGCGGCTGTCGAGGACGAGCTTGCCCGCCTCGATTCGACCGTCGCGTCGCACTGGGGCGGATCGGTCGATCTCGACGTTGCCATGGTCGCCGATGGTCAGGGCATCGGCGGCCCAGGACTTGCGGCGCGGACCAGCCCCTAACCCGAGCCGCGCTCGGTGCCCAGGAGTGTGGAAGTCCCTCCGAACTCTTATAGGGTCTCTCGTGCGGTTAGACGAGAAAGGAGGGTCGATCGTGGCGGGACGGGGCTTCCGAAATGACTGGGTTGACTTCGCTGCCTGCCTGATGTTGCTCGCGGGCGCTCTCGACTTCTTCCAGGGGCTGATCGCGATCGTCCGGGACAAGTACTACACGGTGACGCCCAACCAGGTCATCGTTTTCGACCTCACGACGTGGGGCTGGATCCTCCTGTTTTGGGGGACAGCGGTCGCGTTGGCCGGGTTCGGGCTTTGGCTTCGTTCTAGCGTGGCGCGTTGGTGTGCGATCGCCGTCACGGGCATCAACGTCATCTGGGAACTCTCTTTCGCGGGTGGCAATAATTTCCCGCTCTGGGGACTCGTGGTGATTGCACTCAACCTCGTCGTCCTCTACGCGCTGATCTTGCGCTGGCACGGCGCAGAGCGGACAGACGTGTAGATGGGGCCCACGCACCCACCGCGCCTGTGACGAGCGAGAGGATGCGACTTCTTCGGGTAGTCGCGGCCTGCGACAGCACGGCGCAGCACCCCCTGATAGTCCAGCGCCGGCCGTGCTCGCCGGCTAGATCGTCTTGAAAGGCGAGTGGCCCGCGCGGAGCGCGGGCCACTCTGTTTCGCTGAGCGTTGGAGCTACTGCTGGACGCGCTTGAAGAACCGCTTGAGTTCCCAGCCCGCAACGTGATTGCCGAGCTTCTCACCCTGCTCGACCGAGTTGCGGTAGTGGAACCCGAGCCAGACCCGCGCGTCGACGACCTGCTTCTGCATGTCGTCGACGTTGTTGAAGTGCTGCGTCGTCGTGAGGACGTTGCTTCCGTTCTGTCCTCCCGGCATGTCGACGTCGATGTGCTGTGTGTGCAGCGCCGCCGCGAGCGTGTCGCTGAAGGCTGCCGTGAAGCAGCCGTGCTGGGATGGGTATTCGGGGTGGCCCGGTACCCCCAGCAGCGCCTGCCAGGTCGGGTCGGCCGTCGTGTCGGGATTGTTGTCCTTGTCGGCGTTCTGGATCGCCGTGATCGGACGCCAGAATTGGTAGAAGAACTTGGAGTCGTAGCAGGCCATCCCGGCGTCGGTGGTGACGATGTTGCCGATCGCGAACAGATGCGCCGCGTCGACGAGATCCATCTGGTGCTGCGCGACGACGGTCTGCATCGTCACGTTGTACTGGTTGATGTTGTTCCCGACCCAGAAGTACGCGATCGCCTTCTGCTCGTCTGTGCGGACGGTGCTGTTGAGGGCGCCGTACGCCTCCGTCTCGTTCAGGTCCCTCGCGTACAGGTCGCTCGTGAGCGACGGCGGCGGCTTCGCCCGGAACTGCGCGGCCTGGTCGAGCAGGAACGGGCGCATCGTCGCGAACCAGGGTGTCTGCACCTTCTGACCGGGCTGGAGCTGCCACTGTCCGGGCAGGATCGGCCCGTTCCCGCCGTAGCTCGGCGTCGCTGCGTTGAGGCCGTCGCCCGCGCGGAACGAGATGATGTCGTTCGCCGCCGCCTCCCCGACCGTGACGCCGTCAGTGACGCCTCCGGTGAGTGTTGCAAGGTAGGCGGTGTACTCGGCGTCGACAGTCGCCTGCTGATCGGGCAGGTAGAAGTCGAGCGTCGTGCGAGCAGCCGCGGCGACCGCAGCCTGCACCGAGGCACCCGGGACGACCGCGACCGTGAAGTCGTGGTACGGCGCATAGCGCCCCTTGAGCTTCGTGACGGCGTCGTACACGGCCGCCTGCACGTACGACATGTAGACCATGCCGTCGGTCTGGACCTTCGTCGGCACGGAGGCGCGAACCGCGTTGACCGTGTTGGTGTTCCAGGTCACGACGGCGTCGGGCGGTACCACTACCGGCTTGGGGTGGTTCGCCGAGGCCGACAGCGACACCGTCGCGGCCACTGCGAAGATGCCCACGAGGACGAGCAGCAGCCTCATCCGAAACGTCAATCGCTTCATGTCTCCCTCTCCTTCGTGTAGGCCTGATGTGGCGCGCGTCGAGACGCGCCCGGATCTCGAGTTCATTTCGGGCTGAGGAAGCCTTCGAATTGCGACTTCACGTTGCCGTTGGGCAGCATGACGCCGGCTCCGCGTCCGCCTCCGGAGAGCCCGGCATAGTCGCCCGTGCCACGGATGACCTTCCAGGTGCCGGTGAAGACCGCCCAGCCGTCCGGGATGTCGACCAATCCGATCCGGTTGCGGACGACGAGTGTCCCCCGCTTCCACGTGAGCGTCATCTGGGGGTCGTTGATGTCGATGGCCTGCCCGTCGCGCATGATGTGGCGCTCGGTCCAGCAGCAGAAGCTGGCGGTGCCGGTATCGCGCTTGATGGCTCCCGGCGTCAGTGGGGTCAGGACGAACGACCCGTTCGCGCTCTTCGCTGGATCGCGACTCGCTGCTTCGCTGCGACCGGCCCGGCTGCCGCGACAGCCGCCAGCGTGACCGCCAGTGCCGCGAGAGCCGCGACTGCTGTCAGCTTCCTGTTCATTGCTCTCCTCCTTCGCGTCAGGCGACAACTTCCGAGGCAAGCGTGGTCGCGGGGACTGAGGGGAGGCTGAGGGTGGGCTGAGGCAGGCTGCGCCGCAGCCGGCGGTTCAGCAGCCGTAGTTGACGTTTGCGGCGACCGTCACCCACACAGCACCGGCACCGGCCGCGATCGAGGTCAGGCACAGCCCGCCGTAGAACGGCGGATCCGTGACAGGGATGTCGGCGACGGACTGATGGGTCTGACCGTCCCACCGCACGACGGTCCCGTCCGGGGTGTCGTATTGCCAGATCGAGCCGTGCCCGGCCGTGCCAAGTAGCCCTTCTCCGGAGAACAGCAACCAGAGGCAGGTACGGCGCGGAGCGTCCGAGGGTCGACGATGACCGTGTCACCTCCCGTGTCGGACAGGCCGACCCAGATCGAGCCGAGCACCACCTCGGGTCGGGCGGCGCGGTTTCCGAGGTCGATCCGTCCCGTCACGCGCTGCCGAGCGAGGGTTGATCCGGTAGAGCATTGCGGTGGACGAGGCCACGACCCAGACGCTGCCAAGGCCGGCGGCGAGACCGTCGATCGGTGAGGAGGTGGGGAAGTGCGTCCGCTTCGTGACCTTGCCGGTGGCCGGGTCGATGCGCAGCACCTGGTTGTCGCGAGCGCCGCGAACGACCACCCAGACGGCGCCGTAGCCGACCGCGACTGCAAGGGGCTCGTCCGTCGAGCCGGTACTCGCGCTTCCCGCGGGCCCCGAGAACACCCGCGTGAGATACGACCTTCCGCGCGGGTCGACGCCGACGAGCCAGGCGCCGCCGGGTCGGCGGCCAGCACCGGCCCCGTGAAGGCATCCGGGTCGGCTGGGTGCCGTGCACGAGCCTCGTTGTGTGTCGGACGTGGTTCTGTTGCCGCGTCGATCTCCGTGACCGACGGACCGGCGTCGTTGTAGACCCAGACGCTGCGCCCGCCGACAGCGGTCGCGGAGGGTCTCGGGCCGACGTCGACGACCGCACTGACCTTGTTCGTCGCAGGGTCGATGCGGACGAGCGTGTCTGCCGTGACGGCCGGCGCGGCCGCGCCGGCGTCGCCGGTGCCTCGAATGACCACGGCGGCGACGAGCACCGCGGCGAGGAGAAGGAGGGTCGCAACGGCAGCGATGACCGAGAGCCTGTGCCGGCGAAGGGTCGGCGGTCGGCGGAGCCCGAGCGCCTCCTCGGCCGCGGTGATCAGCGCGGCGCAGGTCGTGTAGCGGTCATCGGGCTCTTTGGCCATCGCCTTGCGGATCACCGCGTCGATCGCCTCGGGCAGTTCGGGGCGGCGCTCGCTTGCGCTCGGTGGCTCCTCCTCCAGGTGCGCCCAGGCCACTGCCAGCCGCGAGCCGCGGGCGAACGGGGTCTCGCCGGTCAGACACTCGTAGAGGAGACAGCCGAGCGAGTAGACATCCGCGCGGCCGTCGACCGGCCCGCCTTCGATCTGCTCGGGGGCGAGGTAGGCGGGCGTGCCCACGGAGCGGCCCTCGCCCGCCGGGCCGCCCTGCTCGTCGAGTCGTCGGGTCAGTCCGAAGTCGGCGAGATAGACATGCTCGCTCGCATCGAGCAGCACGTTGGAGGGCTTGACGTCCCGATGGACGAGACCTTCGCGTGCGCCGCATCCAGGGCGTTCGCGACCTGGCCGCAGATGGCAAGCGGCGCGGACCGGGTCGAGCGCCCCTTCGGCCTGGAGGAGCGCCTTCAGGTCCGTTCCCTCGACGTGGCGCATCGCGAGGTAGAGGCGACCGTCGATGTCGCCTGCGTCGTGGATCGGCACCACGTTCGGGTGCTCGAGCGACATCGCGAGCTCCGCCTCGCGCGAGAAGCGCTCGCGGAAGCGCTGATCCAGCGCCAGCTCGGGCGCCATCAGCTTCAGCGCGACTGTCCGTTTCAGCCGCAGGTCGTAGGCGCGATAGACGACGCCCATCCCACCGCGGCCGATCAGCTCGTCGATCCGATAGCCGACGAACTCGGAGCCGATCCGGATCTCTGTCTGAACGCTCACGCCATCAGCCGTCCTCCTGGTTCGAGCCTACGCCGCTGCGGGCGCCAGCACGAATGGTCGACGCCGACGCTGAGGCATCGCTGAGCCTCGGCTGAGCCGACGACGCGGTGTTAGCGTCGCCGCCGGAACCGCGGGAGGAGAGACGTGGAGTTCCGCATCCTGGGACCGCTCGAGGTCGTCGAGCAGGGCCGTGCGCTCCCGCTCGGCGGCGCGAGGCAGCGGACGCTTCTCGCACTCCTGCTCACGCGTGCGAACGAGGTCGTCTCGGCAGACCGGCTCATCGACGAGCTCTGGGGCGCACAGCCGCCCAGGACAGCGGCCAACGCGCTGCAGTACCACGTCTCACAGCTCCGCAAGGCGCTCGCTCCACACGAGGCGATCGTCACGCAGGAGCCGGGCTACATGATCCGCGTCGGTCCGGACGAGCTCGACCTGCTCCGCTTCGAGATGCTGGTCGAGGAGGCGCGACAGGCGGCGCCCGAGCTGGCCGCGCGACGACTTCGCGAAGCTCTCGACCTCTGGCGCGGGCCGCCGCTCGCCGACCTCGCCCACGAATCGTTCGCGCAAACGGAGATTCTCCGCCTCGAAGAGCTCCGCCTGGAGGCGCTCGAGCGGCGGATTCGAGGCCGACCTCGCGCTCGGTCGCTACGCCGAGCTCGTCGGTGAGGTCCAGGCGCTCGTCCGTGAGCATCCGCTCCGCGAGCGGCTGCGAGCCGTGCTCATGCAGGCGCTCTACGGCTCGGGTCGCCAGGTCGAGGCGCTCGAGATCTATCGCGAGACGCGGCGGCTGCTCGTCGACGAGCTCGGCATCGAGCCGAGCCCGGCCCTGCAGGAGCTCGAGCAGGCGATCCTTCGCCATGACCCGGCCCTGACCTCGCAGGAGGCGCCCGCGGCGCCGCGACAGCGAGCGATCATGGTCGTCGCAACCGACCCGGAGCGGCTCGACGACCTGCTCGCGATCGCCGAGCCGCTCGCTCGACGGCCCGCGCGCGAGCTCATCCTGGCTCGGCTCTTGCGCGACGACGGTGAGCTTACGGCCGCGAGCGCCGCGCTCTCCGAACGCCGAGACGCGCTCGCGCAGCAAGGCATCGCGTCCCGCATAGCCGCCTACACCACGGGCGAGCCGGGAGCGGACGTCGTGCGACTCGCCACCGAGCACGACGTCGACCTCATCCTTCTCGACGCAGCACCTGGGCTCCTCGACAGCGGTCTTCCCGACCAGGATCTCGCGGTTGTCCTCGAACGCGCACCCTGCGATGTCGGTGTGCTCGTCGGGGCGGAGAGATGGCCACCGGGCCGATCGTGACGCCGTTCGGAGGCGTCGAGCACGACTGGACCGCGATCGAGGTGGCCGCCTGGCTCGCCCAATCGCTCGGGACGACGCTCCGGCTCCTCGGTACCGAGGCCAATCCCGCTCTCGGGCGCCGCGACGCCAGCCGGCTCTTGCCCGCGCCTCGCTGCTCGTGCAGCAGGTGGTCGGAATCGTCACCGAGCCGGTTCTCGTCCGTCCCGGGCGAAGACGGTGTCCTCGAGGCGTCACGCGACGCCCGCCTGCTCGTCGTCGGCCTGTCCGATCGCTGGCGAACCGAAGGCATCGGCCACACGCGGCTCGCCGTCGCTATGGGCGCCGAGGTGCCGACGCTCTTCGTGCGACGCGGCCTCCGGCCCAGCGGCGTCGCCCCGAACGAGACGCTGACACGCTTCACCTGGACGCTCGGGTCCGAGCGGATCCGCCCTCCCGAAGGGTAGAGAGATCCCCTTCCATCCTCTCAATCGAACGCAGACGCGTTGGCTGGGCAGACAGGAATCGCGACCGCTCACGAATCCAGGCGATCAACCTCCCGCAGCCCTGATCCCCTCCTCGCTTCTGCTGCCCCGGACCGGAGTCCCGATGTCGGCCAGGCGCGTTAGGCTGCGGGCGCTGATGCTCTCCGACCGCTTCCGCGCCGCTGTCGAACATGGGAACGTCGATCACGTTCCCGAGCTGTTCCACGAGCACGCGGTGTTCCGCAGTCCGGTTCTGTTCAAGCCGTATGAGGGCCGGGATCAGGTCTTGAGGGTGCTGCGAGCGGCCGAGCAGGTGCTCGGGATTGGCGGCAGCTTCCGCTATCTGCACCAACTCGAAGACCCGGACGACCGTGTCGCGATCCTGGAGTTCGCAACCGAGGTGGGCGGGAAGCAGGTCGAGGGGATCGACAAGCTGACCTTCGACGAGGATGGGCTGATCACCGAGCTCAAGGTGATGATTCGCCCGGCGTCGGCGCTCCAGCTCGTCGGCGCAAGGATGGCCGAGGAGTTCCCCAGGGTCGGCCTCAGCGTCCCGAGCTGATCACTGCGACGTGGCGGCCCGGTCATGCGCCAAGGTCGTGGTCCCACGCGTGAGGTGCGCCGGCCGGGATGTGGCGCCGAACCGCATGAGCTCGCGCGCGAAATGATTTCCTACTCACCTCCACCGGCCGCATCGTCTGCCTGGTCGGCCACATGAGCACTGACCGGGTGCCGCGAGAGTCGACCGGCCGGGTCGAGCGCTGGGTCCCGGGCATCGGGATGATCAGGCTCTATCGGCTCGGATGGTTGCGCTCGGACTTCGTCGCAGGGATCGTGCTGACGGCGATCCTCGTGCCGCAGGGCATGGCCTATGCAGAGTTGGCCGGCGTCCCGGCAGTGAACGGGCTCTACACCACGATGGCGTGCTTGGTCGGCTATGCGCTGTTCGGCCCGTCGAGGATTCTCGTGCTCGGGCCCGACTCGTCGCTCGGCCCGTTGATCCTCCTCGCAATTCTTCCCCTCGCGATTGCCGACGACCCCGCCGAGTTGGTCGCTGTCGCCGGGATGCTGGCGCTGCTCGTCGCCGCGATCGAGATCGGGTTGGGGATCGGGAAGCTCGGCTTCGTCGCCGACCTGCTCTCGAAGGAGGTCCAGGTCGGCTACATGATCGGCCTGGGCATCACGATCATCATGGGCCAACTCCCGAAGCTGTTCGGCTTCTCCACCGATGCCGACAAGTTCCTCGACGAGGTGCGGGCGTTCTTCGACGGCCTCGACGCGCGTAACCGCTACACGTTGGCGGTCGGTCTGGCCTCGCTTGCCCTCTTGCTGATCCTGCCGCGCTTTACGCGACGCATCCCGGCCGTGCTCATCACCGTCGTCCTTTCGACACTCGCGGTGGCGCTCTTCAACCTGACGGACAAGGGCGTGACGACCGTCGGGTCGCTGCCGCAGGGTCTGCCCCGGCCTCAGTTCCCGTCCGTCGCTCTGAGCGACATCGGGGCGCTGCTGGCGGCGGCAATCGGCATCACCCTCGTGTCGCTCGCAGACACCATCGCGACCTCGACGAGCTTCGCCGCCAAGCGTGGCGACGAGGTGAACGCGAGCCAGGAGATGATCGGGATCGGCGCCGCCAACGCCTTCGCCGGGCTCTTCCAGGGATTCCCCGTCTCCACGAGCGGATCGCGTACGGCAGTCGCCGAGCAGGCCGGCGCCAAGAGCCAGGTCACCGGGCTGGTTGGCGCGGCGCTGGTCGCGATCATGCTGCTCTTCCTGCCTGGCCTGCTCGCGAACCTTCCGAACTCGGCCCTCGCGGCGATCGTGATCGCCGCCGCGCTCTCACTGATGGACATCTCGACGGTCGCCAAGTTCCTGCGTGTCCGCATGTCGTCTTTCGTGCTGGCGATGACCGCCACGCTGGGCGTCGTGCTCTTTGGCGTGCTCGAAGGCATCCTGATTGCGGTCGCGCTCTCGATCCTGGTCTTCTTCAAGCGCAACTGGTGGCCCACCGGCCAGGTGCTCGGCAGAGTCGACTCGCTCGACTCCTGGCACAGCATCGACGCCTATCCCGACGCCGCGCAGGTCCCCGACGTCGTCGTGTTCCGCTGGGAGGCTTCCCTCTTCTTCGCCAACGCGAGCATCTTCCGCCAGGAGATCCGGCGGCTGGTCAACAGCTCCGATGCCCACTGGGTCGTCGTCCAGTGCGAGGCCATCACCGACATCGACGTCACCGCAGCCGACATGCTCGAGCGTCTCGACAGCGAACTCAATCAGCGCGGCGTCCACCTGGTGTTCGTGGAGCTGCGCAGTCGCCTGTACGACCTCGTAACGCGCTACGGGCTCCTGGAGACGCTCGACCGGAGGCACTTCTACGACTCACTGGACGACGCGATCACCGACATCGGCACGACGGTTCAACGTCGTTGAGCTGCAATCACCTCTTGTGGATGACGTGTGCCACCCGCGTTGGCTGGAGAATCGAGCGATGAGTGTCACCGCCGTCCAGGAGGCGAGTCCGCAGGCTGGTCGCGACGCGAGCTCGCACGGTCTGACCGCGGACGAGGCATGCGCCCGGTTCGAGGTCGATCCGCGGTCCGGTCTCGACACCGCCGAGGTCGAGCGGCGACGGGCGGAGGTCGGCCCGAACAAGCTCGCGGAGGCGAAGAAGGAGCCGGCCTGGCAGGCGTTCCTTCGGCAGTACCGCGACCTGATGCAGCTCGTCCTGCTCGGCGCCGCGATCGTCAGCATCGTCGCGCTCCAGGAGTGGTCGACCGGTCTGGTGATCATCGGCCTGACCGTGCTGAACGCGGTCCTGGGCCTCAACCAGGAGGGCAAGGCCGCGGAGAGCGTCGCGGCGCTCCAGAAGATGCTCCTGATCCACGCGCACGTCCGCCGAGGCGGCCAGCGGGTGGACATCCCCGCCGAGGAGGTCGTCCCGGGCGACATCGTCACCTTCGAGGCGGGCGACAAGGTCCCCGCCGACGGGCGGCTGATCCTGGCCGCGACGCTGGAGATCGAGGAAGCGGCGCTCACCGGCGAGAGCACCCCGGTGCTGAAGTCGGTCGACCCGGTGCCAGGCGAGGACGTCCCGCTCGGCGACCGTCTCGACATGGCCTACATGAACTCGACCGTGACCCGCGGCCGGGGCGAGATGGTGGTGACGGGGACCGGAATGGCGACCGAGGTCGGGCAGATCTCGGGGATGCTGGCCGGGGTTCAGCAGGAGAAGACGCCGCTCACGCGCCAGCTCGACCAGCTGACCGTCCTGATCACGATCATGGCCGCGGCCGCGCTGGCGCTCGTGGTCGTCTTCGGGCTGCTCCACGGCGACGACTTCGACGACCTGTTCGTGATCGGCATCGCCCTCGCGATCGCTGCGATCCCGACCGGCCTGCCCGCGGTCGTCACGACCATGCTCTCGCTCGGGACGCAGGCGCTCGCGGCGAAGGGAGCGATCGTGAAGCGGCTCCGGTCCGTGGAGACGCTCGGCTCGACCTCCGCGATCTGCTCCGACAAGACCGGCACGCTGACGCTCAACCAGATGACCGCCCGCGAGCTGATCGTCGTCGGGCGCCGCTACTCGATCGAGGGCGAGGGCTACTCCACGGTGGGCAAGATCCTCCGCATCGCGGGCGAGACGGAGACCTCGCTCGACCCGTTCCTCCTCCCGATGGCTCTCGCCAACGACGCTGCCGTGCGCGACGGTGAGATCGTCGGCGACCCGACCGAGGCGGCGCTCGTCGTTCTGGCCGCCAAGGGCGGGCTCGACGTCGACGAGACGAGGCGCCTCTTCCCGCGCGTCGGCGAGGTTCCGTTCGACTCGGAGTACAAGTTCATGGCCACCTTCCACGAGATGGAGGACGACGGCCGCAAGGTCGTGCGCTGCTTCATCAAGGGCGCGCCCGACGTGCTGCTCGCGCGCTCGTCGCAGATCCGGGACGCAGACGGCTCGAACGTGCCCGCAGAGGGCGCACTCGATCGTGTCCTGGCCGAGAACGACCGTCTCGCCGGCGAGGGCCTGCGGGTGCTCGCGGTGGCCACGCGCGACATCGAGCCCGCGAGCTTCGACGCCGGCGGCGACCTGCTCGCAGAGGTGCAGGACGTGACGCTGCTCGCTCTGGTCGGCATCGTCGACCCGCCGCGCAAGGAGGCGAGGGACGCGATCGCCCTCTGCAAGGACGCCGGCATCCAGGTCCGCATGATCACCGGCGACCACGCCACGACCGCCGCCGCGATCGCGGGCCAGCTCGGGATCGAGGGCCGCGCCCTGACCGGTACGGAGTTCGCGGCGCTCAGCGACGAGGAGCTCAGCGCACAGGTGGGCGAGATCGGAGTGGTGGCCCGGGTCGCTCCGGAGGACAAGGTGCGGCTCGTCGACATGCTGAAGCGGCAACGGCAACGTCGTTTCGATGACCGGTGACGGGGTCAACGACGCCCCCGCGCTCAAGCGTGCGGACATCGGTGTCGCGATGGGGATCACGGGCACCGAGGTCACGAAGGAAGCCGCGGACATGATCCTCACGGACGACAACTTCGCCACGATCGTGTCGGCGGTCGAGGGCGGCCGCGGGATCTACGACAACCTGATGAAGTACGTGCGGATTCAGCTGATCGAGCTGGGCGCATTCATCCTGCTGTTCGTCCTCGCCGGGGCGTTCGACGTGGCCAACGGCGCCCCACTGACGCCGTTGCAGGTCCTCTGGATCAACTTCGCGATCGACGTGGTGCTGGCGATCGGCCTGGGCTTCGACGCGGCCGTCCCCGGCCTGATGAAGCGGCGGCCCAGGGACGCCAGCGCCCCGATCGTGAACCGCTCGCTCGCGATCCGGCTCGGCAGCCTGGCCCTCGTCATGGCCGTCATCGCACTCGGAGTCGTCGCCTGGGGCGAGGATCGCTACGACCTCGCCATCGCCACCACGATGGGCCTGACGACGCTGTCGCTGATGCACATCGTCGCCGCCCTCGAGGTCCGCGAGCCGACACAGACCGTCTTCAGCCGCTACACGCTCGAGAACCGGCGGTTCGTGAAGCTGATCGGAGTGACGCTCGTGCTGACCTTCCTCGTGACGGAGCTGAACTTCCTGCAGCGCATCTTCGACACGGTTTCCTTGACGAGCTCGCAGTGGGGCATCTGCCTGCTCGGGCCGATCGTCTACCTCGCGATCGCGGAGACCGTGAAGCTCTTCGACCGGCGCAGCCACCGAGGGATCGTCCCGGCCGGGGCCGGCTAGCAGATGCCCAGGAAGGAACGGATCAGGGAGCAGGTGATGGTGACGCCCGGGGATCCGGCGGCCATCGCCGACCGAGATCCCGGCTGGACCGGAGGCCCCGATTACGAAGGGCTCTCGCAGGACGAGCTCGAGGCCGAGGCAAGAGCGGTGTTGGCTCAAGGCGTCGAAGACCTCGCCGACGCGCAAGAGCTCCTCTGGGCGAGCGACACATACGCACTCCTCGTTGTCTTGCAGGCAATGGACGCCGCCGGGAAGGACAGCGCAATCGAGCACGTGATGACGGGCGTCAACCCGCAGGGCGTTCAGGTGGTCTCCTTCAGGGCGCCATCCGCAGAGGAGCACGACCACAACTTCCTCTGGCGCATCTCGAAGGGTCTTCCGGAGCGGGGACGGATCGGCATCTTCAACCGCTCGCACTACGAAGACGTCGTCGCGCTTCGCGTGCATCCAGAGTGGCTCGGGAGTCAGCTGCCCACCGCAGAGGTCGGCCCGGAGATCTGGGAGGAGCGCTACGAGGACATCAACGCTTTCGAGCGGCACCTCGACCGGAACGGGACGAAGATCGTCAAGCTGTTCCTCAACGTCTCCAAGGCGGAGCAGAAGCGGCGCTTCCTCGCTCGGCTCGATACGCCCCACAAGGAGTGGAAGTTCAATGCGGCCGACGTCACCGAGCGCGGCCACTGGGACGAGTACATGTCCGCCTTCGACGCCGCGCTGACCGCCACCTCGACGCCGTGGGCGCCGTGGTACGTGGTCCCGGCAGACCACAAGTGGCTGACCCAGGCCCTCGTGGTGCGGATCCTCGTCGAGACGATCCGCGGCCTCGATCTGCAGTGGCCGGAGGTGTCCGAGTCGGAGCACAAGGCCAACGCAGAGGCGCGCCGACAACTCGAGGCGGAAGCTTGAACCGCTTCGGTCGCCCAATCACGAGGCTGAGAGTGGCGGTGGCGCGAGGGCGTGCCGTGTCAGGGATGAGATAGTTGGCGGCGGAGGTGCGAGCTAGCGCCACTTCACGACCCAGAGGTGTGTGATGAGTGAAGCAAAACCAGCGGTGAGTGAGGCGGCAGAAGCGTCAACTCCGGGCGGGGTGTCACGTGCCCGTGTGGTTGGCGCTCGTGCGCTGACGGTTCTGGCGGTTCTGCTCGGGCTGGTGGGGATGCTCGCCTACTACGTGGCACACACGGCCCTCGATGAGTCCGGTTTCGAGACGGTCTCGCGGAACATGATCGAGAACGACGCGATCCGAACGCAGGTTGCGAACAACGCCGTCGACAGCCTCTATGCGAACGTCGATGTTGAGGCTGCGATCGCGGATCGGCTGCCGCCGGCGCAGAAGGGGCTGGCTCCGGTGCTGGCGGGTCTCTCGCGCTCGGTTGCGGACGAGGCCGCGGTGAGGGCGCTCGAGCGGCCGCGGGTTCAGACGGCTTGGGTGCTGACCTCGACAGAGGCGCAGAGACAACTCGTGCGCCTCCTGGACGACAAGACGCGGTTCCAGACGGAAGGCGGGAAGGTCGTTCTCGACCTCCGTCCGATCGTGATCCAGATCGGCGAGCAGGTGGCCATCATCGGGAAGGTGGCGGAGAAGTTGCCTGAGTCGGCGGGGAAGATCACGATCGTCGAGGCGAGCCAGCTGGAGACCGCGCAGACGCTGACGCGGATCCTGCGTGCGGTTGCCGATTGGATGTGGCTCGTCGCGATTGCTGTCGCCGCGCTCGCAATCTGGTTGCCGCGCGGGCGACGCAGGATCGAGTTGCGCGCAGTCGCGATCGGCCTGCTCGTGGTTGGGCTGCTGATGCTGGCCGTGCGCCGTGTGGCGGGCGGATATCTCGTCGACCAGCTGGCCAAGGACGACAGCGCCAAGCCCGCCGTACAAGACGCGTGGAACATCCTGACGCAGGTGCTGGCCGAGCGCGCCTGGGTGTGGATCATCCTCGGCATCGTCACGCTCGCCGGAGTCTGGTTTGTCGGTGACACCCGTCGCGCCGGACAAGCGCGGCGACTCGCGCAGCCCACGCTGCAAAGCCGCCCGGCGACCTACACGATCGCCGGCGCCTGCGTGCTCGGGCTCGCGGTGCTCGTCCCGATCTTCGCGCACGGCTGGATCGCACTGCTCCTCGTCGTCGCCCTCGTCATCGTCGGCATCGAAATGATCCGAAACATCGTCCAACGAGAAGCAGAGACATCAGGCAGCTGACAGGCCGGGTCAGGCCGAGAGTGTGGCCGCAGGCTCGACGGTCGCTCGTCTGCCCGGCAGGTGGCGCGTGAACATGAGAGACAGGAGCGCGAGGAGCGCGACCGCGAACATCGCCTCTTTCAGTGCGTCGAGCTGGGCGTCGGCGTAGTCGGCCGTGACGGCGTCCGCTTCGGCTGGGCTGAGGCCGGCTGAGGTGGCCACGGCGTGTGCCTGCTCGGTCGTGACGATCTCGATCCCCTGTTGAGTCGCGGCTGTGATGTCGGCGCGGACGGACTCCGAGAGCGCCGTGTTCTCAGCGATGCGGGTCTGGAAGCCGGTGAGCAGACCGGTGAGCAGGACCGAGCCGATGAGCGCAGTGCCCAGTGAGGCGCCGAGGTTCTGGGCCGCACCCTGCAGGCCGCCTGCCTCGTTTGTCTGTGCCGGCGGCGCCGACGACATGATCACGTTGCCAAGCTGCGACATCATCAGGCCGGCGCCGATCCCGAACAGCGCGAGCGAGAGCTTGAAGCCCGTCTCGTTCAGTTCGACGTCGATCGTGCCTACCAGGACGAGAGCTGCGACCACGATCGCCACGAGGCCGATCTGCACGACTCGTCGCGATGCAAGCCGGCCGGACAGCTTCGGGCCGGCAAGCGCGGCGATGAGCATCGTCACCGACATCGGCAGCAGCCGCTTGCCCGTCTCGAAGGCGTCGAAGCCGAGGACGATCTGGAGGTAGACGGGGAGGACGAAGAAGGTGCCCATCAGCACGAGTTGCTGTGACATCAGCGACGCCAGACCTGCGCGGAGCGACTCGATTCGCAGCAGCGCGCGGTCGAGCAGCGTGTCCTGGCCGAGCCGCTCCCGCCGTTCCTCCCAGATGCCGAAGGACCAGAGGAGGAAGACACCGCCGATGATCAGGAACGGCACCAGCGAGAACCCGAACGGGGTGAGCTCCTTGCCCCCGATCGTGGGTGCGTCGAGGGGCCGCAGCCAGCCCCAGGAACTGCTCTGGAGGATGCCGAAGACGATCAGGCCGAGACCCGCGGCTGAGAGGGCCGCACCGACGACGTCGAGCTTCGGCGGGTGCTCGGGCCGTGGCGCCGGCTGCATCCGCTTGCGCACGACAAGGATGGCAATGACGATCACGACCTCCCCCACGAACACGAGCCGCCAGGAGGCGTTCGTCGTCACCCAGCCGCCGATGACCGGGCCAACGGCGATCGCGGCGCCGGCGACGCCGCCGATGATCCCGTAGGCGAACGCACGATCCTTCCCCTCATAGTTCGCGGCGACCAGAGCGGCGATGGCCGGGATCACCAGCACTGCGCCGAGGCCTTCGACGAGCGACCAGCCGAAGAGCAGGACGTACAGGTTCGGGCTCAGCGCCGTCGTCAGCGAGCCAAGCCCGTAGACCGCGAGACCGAGGCCGAACGCACGGTCACGCCCCCAGATGTCTCCCAGCTTCGCTCCCACGAGCATGAACGCCGCCATCACCAGCGTGTACGCGGTGATCGCGGTCTGCACGCCCGTGACGGTCGTGTCGAGGTCCTCCACGATCTGCGAGATCGAGACGTTCATCACGCTCGAGTCGAGCACCATCACGAACTGCGCCGCGGCGAGAATGATCAGGGGAAACCAGCGGCGCACCGAGCGAATCTACTGCGCCGGCGTCGTCCAGGTGGGTTTGAGCCCGATCAGCCGGTTGTCTGAAGCCCGAATGTCGACGCGAAGCGCATGAAGCGATAGACGTCCCGGAACGTCGTCGCCACGCCGAGCGAGACGCGAACCGCGCCGCCGCTCTCGATTCCCAGAGCCCGGAGGTGGTCGCTGGACGACGGCGAACCGGTTCGACGAAGGAGTGCCTCGGGCGGGATGTCGTAGACCAGCTCTGCCGAACCTGGGTTGCAGAAGCAGCCCGTGCGCAGTGAGACGGCGTGCTCGGCCGCGCGGCTGTCGACGATCTGGACGTCCACGAATCGGCCATCCGGACGCAGGAAGTTGAGCGCGATCGTCGCGCCACGCCGGTGCGTCGTTCGCGGCCCGTGGATCTGCACGACGGGGCTGCCGTTCGCATGCCTGAGCGCGGCGAGCTCCTCGAGCAGCCAGGCGGTCAGGCAGCGGACGCGGGTGTGAATCGTGTCGATGCCGATTTCCTCGAGGTAGCGAAGTCCCTGCTCGACGGCAGGCAGTGAGAGGTAGTTCACCGTGCCGTCCTCGAACGCCGGCTCGCCGTCGGCCAGCGCGTGCCAGTCGCCCCCAACGCTCACGGTGGCGATGGTGCCGCCGGCGAACCAGGGCCGGCGCAGTCGGGCCAGGGCCTCTTCGCGGACGAGCAGGCACCCGACGCCGGTCGGGTATCCGAGCAGCTTGTAGAGCGAAATGGGGACGAAGTCCGGCTGGAACTCACTGAGGTCGAGCCGGTTCGACGGTACGAACGCAGCGCAGTCCACCAGGACGTCCCACCCCGCCGTCTGCGCCGTCGCGATCCACTCGAGCGGATGCTGGACGCCCGAGAAATTCGACTGGGCCGGGTAGGCGAAGAGGTTGCTCGGTCCGCGGTCCGCCTCGCGCAGGCAGGCATTGAGCCGGTCCTCGTCGACCCGCAGCGAAGGCAGCTTGCTGGGGAGGTACGTCGTGGTCGCGCCCGACACGCGGGCGAACTCCCGCAGTCCGTTGACGGAGTTGTGGTTGTCGGAGGTGAGCAGGAGGCGGCTCCCCGTGTCGAACGGATAGGCCTCGCCCACGAGCTTGAGAGCGCCGGTCGCGTTCGGCGTGAAGATGACGCGGTACTCCGGTGGCGCGTTGAAGTAGCGCAGCACCGCCTTCCGTGCGCGCTCGAGCAGTTCGGTCGACGCCGCCGAGGTCGGGTTGATCGAGTGCGGGTTGCCGAGCACGGTGCTGTGGAGCAGCTCGAGATGGTCGGAGAGTTGCGACTCCGCGTAGAGGCTGCCGCCGGTGTAGTCGAGGTAGACCTGCCTCTCAGCGTCCAGGCGTCCGTACTCGGTGGCCCGCAGCCGGTCGAGACGGATGGCGTCGAACTCGGCGTGCCGGCGGAGGAACGCGGCGAACGCGCGCAGCTCCTCCGCAGGCCCGTAGGGGCTACGTGTCGGTGCCGGCGCAAATCCAGCAACAGCTGTCGCGCTTCGATCCATCTGTACTACCGGACGGTGGTGTCCCATCGGTTCTTCCCTCTGCCTCACCGGGACCCGTCGTGGGTCCCGGTGAGGCGTGTCGTGGTTGCGTTCAGTTCTGGATCAGGATGTTGTTGCCCGGGCCGCCGTCGAGGGCGTCCTGACCAGGGCCGCCGCGGAGCACGTCGTCGCCCTCGCGGCCGAACAGCTTGTCGTCTCCAGCGCTCCCGACGAGGATGTCGTTGTCTTCGCCGCCGTCCAGCGTGAGCGCGACCGAGGTCGACCTCAGGAAAGCGGCGTCGACGACGTCGTTGCCGGCGAGTGCGTTGACGGTGAGCGTGTCGTTGGCGGGCTCGGCGTTGTCGATACGCACCTCCGCCGCGAGCCGGGTCACGCGGGCCGTGCCGTTCTGGCCGCTGACCCTGATCGCGTCCTTGCGGTTCGTGCCGTTGACGATCACCTGGTCGGGCTGGCCGTCGCCTGCCGTGCCTCCGGCAACGCCGGCGAGATCGGACCTGACGAGCTGAACGTCCGTGCCGGTGAGGTCGTTGACCGTGACCGTGTCGGCTCCGCCCAGCGCGCGGAAGTCGACCGTCTCCACGTCGTTCACGTCCATCGTGATGTTCGCCACGTCGCGGAAGAAGCGCAGCCGCTCGCCGTTCGCGGACACGTCGATGCGCTCGCTGGCGTTGGCGCCGTTGAAGAGCAGCGTGTCGAAGCCGGCCTGGCCCTCGACGGTGTCGCTGCCGTCGCCCGGATCCCAGACGAACCTGTCGTTGCCGGGACCCATGAGCGCGACGTCGTTGCCGCCGTTGCCGTCGCTCGAGTCATTCCCGTCGCCGCCGAGGAGGGCCTCGACGCCCCTGCCGCCGGCGAGCGTGTCGTTGTTCGCGCCGCCGTCCAGGCTCAGGGCGAGCGTTCCCGCAGCGAGCGCCGCCGCGGAGATTTCATCGTTGCCGCCGAGCCCGTTGACGTCGAGCTTGTCGTTCGGCTCGTGGTTCCGGATCGTCACTGCAGCCGTCAGTCCGGAGACGGCGACGCCTGAGGCATCTCCGCTCACTTCGATCGTGTCGTTGCGGTTCGTCCCGTTGACGACGACCTGATCGATCTGGCCGTCGCCCGCACCGCCGGGGGTGCCGGCCAGGTCGGCGTTCACGTTCGTGACGTCGGTTCTGCTGAGGTCGTTGACGGTGACGACGTCGGCGCCGCCGAGGGCCTTGAAGTCGACCCGCTCGACGTCTGCGGTGTCCATGGTGATGTTGCCGATGTCGCGGAAGAACCTGAGGTGGTTCCCGTTCGCCGACAGGTCGATGCGCTCGGCGGCGTTGGCGCCGTTGAACAGCATCGTGTCGGTGCCGAACCGGCCCCGGACGGTGTCGCTGCCGTCGCCCGGATCCCAGACGAACGTGTCGTCGCCGGCGCCCAGGAGCGCCAGGTCGTCACCTTTGTTCCCGTCGATCGAGTCGTTCCCGAAGCCTCCGAGCAGCAGTTCCGTTCCAGAGCCTCCGGCGAGGTTGTCGCTTCCGTCCCCACCGTCGAGCGTCGTTGGGATGCTGTCGGTGAAGGCGCCGTTGGCCTCGTCGATCCGGAGGGCATCGTCGCCGGCACGTGCGTCGACGGCGATCCGGTTGACGCGCTCGCGCCGGACCTGGAACTCGGCCTGGCCATCGTCGCCGAAGTCGACCTGGAGAAGGCCGGGGTCGCCGGCCTTGAGGCGAAGGGCGATCCTCTCGCCGGCACCGGTGCCGTTGACCTTCAGGACGCCGCGCTGGAGTTTCGCGTGCTTCTGGAAGGGCGGCGTGGCCTGACCCTGCTCGGCCACGAGCCCGGCCGTGCCTGCGACGACGGCGGCCACGGCGCGAACTGCTTGATGTGCGTGCGGTGATTCATGTGGATGCATCTCCTCTCGAGTGAGCAAGTGGGCTTGTTGCTCCCAAGGACGCCGTTCGCCGCCGTCTATTCCCGGGCTCTATGCTCACGCGAGCTGCACCGGCCGCCTCAGGCCACCACTTGCCGATGGATCGCCCGCTCGACCCAGCCCAGCTCGGAGACCACCTCGACCGGCTCTACCGGGCCGCCTGGGCGCTCGCGGGCTCTCGCGAGGACGCCGAGGATCTCGTCCAGGAGACGTATGCGCGAGTGCTCTCACGTCCGCGCCTGCTCCGCAACGAGGACGACCTCGGCTACCTGCTGCGGGCGCTCCGCAACACCTTCCTGACCAAGAAGCGGACCGAGAGCCGGCGGCTGCGTCCCGGCCCGCTCCCCGACCAGCTCGACCTCGTGGCCGACCCGCAGGCGCGTGATCCCCACGCGGCACTCGAGGCGGGGGAGCTCTACGCCGCGATTGCCGCGCTTCCCGACGATTTCCGCGACGTCCTCGTCGCCGTCGACGTCACCGGCCTCTCGTACAAGGAGGCGGCCAAAGCGCTGAAGATTCGCGAGGGGACGGTGATGAGCCGTCTCTACCGGGCGCGCCAGCAGGTGGTGCGCCGCGTCGACGCCGTCTCTTAGCTGCCGGTGTCGACGGTGCCGACGAGCACCTTCTGGCCCGACGAGGCCTGCTCGCCGTCAGCTCGCTCGCGGGTGATGCTCAGCGTCGTGAACACCTTCGGCGAGACCCCTGCCCACAGCGTGACGTCCTGGCCCTCGTTGAACGTCCCGATCGGCACGAGCACACCGGCGGGGTTGCGGAGCCACGCCTGGTAGAAACGATCGCCGTCGAGCCGGGGGAGTCCCGTGGCGTCGAGCTCGATCCGCCAGCCCGAGAGTGTCTTCGTGAGTGTTGCCTCGCCGTCGGCTCCGGGTATCGCGCCGGTCGGTGCGAGGGCGGCGTGGAAGCGTTCGCCCGAGGTCTCGGAGCCAAAGACGCTCCACCCGATTGCGACCGCCAGCACAGCCGCCGCGCCCGCGGCGATCAGACCGAGACGCCGCGGCACCGGCCTGCGGCGCGCACGTTGCGGCGCCTCGATGCGCGCTCGCAAGGATGCCGGTGCCTCGACCTCGGCTGCGGCGGAGCGGACGAGCTCGACCGCCCGCTGTTGCTCGGCGAGCCGGTCGGCAAGCTCGGAGGATTCCGCGACCTGTGTCTCGAGCGCGGCCCGACGCGCCGGCGCGAGCGACCCGTCTGCGAGCGCGGCCAGTTCGACGATCTCCTGACCGGCGTCATCCTCTTGTCGACGGCGTCTCATGGACACGGCAACACACACGGTAACGCCGAGCGCGCCACGGTGTGGCGAGGCTGATGCACGAAGTGAGGACGGGGGAGTGTCACACCCTGGAGGACCCCATCTGCGCCGGATTATTCCCGGAAGCTCGGCTAGCCGGCGCTGGCGCTCACCCGGACGGGCTGGTTAGCAGCGCGTCGATCGACGCGGTCGCGACGACGCCTTCGACGCTGCGCGCCAGCTTCGCGTCGAGGGTGACGAACGCGTCTGCCTGCAGTTGAGTGAGTGCGATGTACTCGGCGTCGTAGGTCGACGCCCAGCCCAGCTGATCCGCCAGATCCCACGCCCGACGCCGGAGCACGGCGTCGCCGAGGAGCCTGATCGGCATTCGGCCGACGCGGGTGAGGCGCTCGCGCGCGACGTCGGCCGGGAGCTCACCCTTCTGGACGGCCTCGTGCAGCGCCGAAAGCGTTTGGGAACGAAGCAGCGTCGGCGCGAGAAGCTCGTGCGCATCCGCGACGGTCGCTCCCGAGCTCGCCAGGTGGAGGACAGCGCCGGCGTCGACGACGAATTTGGTCACCTCGCAACCCTACCGCTGTGCCAGCCGGCTGATCTCGGCGAGACCGTGGTGGCTCGCCCAGAATGGCTTCGCGTCCCGCGTGGGCAGAACGCGAAGCCACCCCGGTGCAGTTAGCTCACAGGGAGGTATTTCCCCAGGACGGAGACGCCCGCGGAGGCCGCTCTGTCGATCGGGACCGAGTTGGCCCCGGACGAAGCGCTCCAGTAGGCCCGAACTCCGGGGAGCAGGTCGCCGGTGCTGGAGCCCCTGCTCCCGCCGAGCACATTCCCGCTCGCGTCGAAGATCACCGTTGAGATCGACGCGTGTGCAGAGAGCATCATCGTCGGATGGTCGTTCTCGACCTGGCCGACGACCGCCCCGACCCAGCCCGGGTCGTATTTCGCCTGTTGCACGAGCACGTCGGAGCTGGGTGGGCCGAGCTTGGCGGCCATGTCCTGGCCGCCGACTCGCGTCACGATCTCCAGCGTGGCGACAGGCGTGCTGTCCGGAATCGACGTTCCACCACCGAGATAGAAATCCGTACCGGCGCCGATCGCAGCGATCGTTTCGGTCTTCGTCTGGACGACGCGGTCGGTCGCGTCGATGAAGTTGATGATCACCGAGATCGCGAGCGCATCCTTCTCTGGTGACGGATTGGAGAGCACGACGCCGTAGCTCACGTCGCGGCCGCTGGCGCGCACTCGCTGTGAGAAACCGCTCTTCTTGAGCACGACCGTCGCGGGCGCCGCCGGCGGGCCGGCGACGGCGAAGCTACGGGAGATCTTGCCCGCACGGCCGCACTTGACGGTGGCCATCGCGGTGCCGATCCGCGCCTTCGCGGCAATCTTGAAGTTCCACGTTGCGCGATTGCCGCGCGCAACCGTTGGCTTGAGGGACTGAAGCGCTCCGTCCGCGTAGCGGATCGTCGGGACGCAGCGGACGCCACTCGGGCGCGCGATCACCGACAGGGTGGCGGGCTGGCCCTGGAAGGTCTTCTGGGGGAGAAAGCGGAAGCCGACGCTCGAACCGGCGTCAACAGCAGCCCCGGCAGAGGTGGCGAGAAGTAGCCCTAAGACAACGGCTACGAGAACTGGGCGAGCGTGCACAGGAAACCTCCATGGGGAGAGTTGCTTCAGACCGTGCCGCCATGACGGATCGTGTGCGGTGATCGGAGCTCGGGCATCCCCCGTCGGAGTCATCTTCCTCGTTACAACCAATACGCGGAATCGCGGATCCCCTCCGGGCGGACGTGGGCATCGACGCCGAGATCGGTCCGTCGTTGAAGGAACGCATGGAGATCCTGCTGACGGTGTTGCTCGTCCTGATGATCCCCGGGCTCCTGACCTTCCTGAGGCCAGAGCGCCCGCGGCGACGCGGCCGAGGACTAGACGACTAGCGCGGCGGCGCCCCGGCGTCGCAGTGCTGAGGTTCCCCTTCGCAGCAGCCGAGCTTCAGGCGACAGCGTGGGCACTGCCAGGTCCCGTGACGCCACTCCATCGCCGCGCTGCAGCGCAGGCACCGCTCGACCGCGATCAGCTTCTCCATCGGTCGCAGCTTTCCATGGGCCAGCGTAGAAAAGGCCCCGGACGGGGCCTCTTCAAGAGAGGAACGGGCGCCCACGTGGGGCGCCCGGGAATTGCCTTCTTAGAGGAGCCAGACGAGCAGAAGAATGACGACGATAAGGGTGATTAGACCGCCACCGATATACATTCGGGCCTCCTGTGTGTTCGGTTACTCGGGTACAACGGTGAAAGCTCGGAAGGGGTTACGGAGGGTCGCTACGATGGCGCGGCGGCGCCGTGGCCGAGTGGTTAGGCAGAGGCCTGCAAAGCCTCGTACAGCGGTTCGAGTCCGCTCGGCGCCTCTTTCTCCCCGCAAAGAGCGACTGTTTCCCGAAGTCACTCTTTTTCCCAGCGCTCTTCGGAGCCGGCGCATCCCGGCGATGAGCGCGGCTGCGAAAAGATCACTCGAGCTTCCGGTGCACATTTGACAAAGCGTCTGCTCGCGGCGACCCTGTTGCCACATTCCGAGGGGGGCCACATGGATCGTGTCCGGCACCTGCGGCGGAATCAATCGTTTACGTCTCCCCGGTCGCCACAAACACCACCGAGGAAGGCAGAGCCGTCAACCGGCGCGTCGCGATCACGTTCGTCCACCGGTAGGGCGGCTAGACCCGAAATGAGCCCAGCCCCACATCGCCTCAGAGCACAGCTATCAGCGTGCTTCTGTTGACCGCATTGTCGCTCAGTGCGGGTGAGACGCCCCGGGCGGCGGCGACGGCTTCGAGCCGGGAGTTGACGCCGAGAGCCCGGAAGAGACGGCGGACGTGGTTCCTGACTGTCTCGGTGCTCAAGTGGAGCTCGGCAGCGATCTGCTTCGTCGAGCGGCCCTGCTCCAGAAGACGAAGCACCTCGACTTGCCGCGGGGTGAGATGCGGGGGTGGTGGAGTTTTGAGCGTGTCGTCGGGGCGTTCCTCCAACAGCCCGAAGACGCCGACCACCCGTTCACCGCTCTTGAGCGGCACCGCGCTGATCTCCACCGCCACCCGCTCCCCGGCGGTCGACAGCAAGACGCCGGTCGCCTCAGTGGCCGCCGTGGTGCCGAGCACCTTCTGGGTGAACAGCTCGCGGGCCCGGCGGCTGTCCTCGGGCGCGACGACAGAGGTGAAGAGGCGACCGCGAACGTCTCCGACAAGCCGCTGCGCCGCCGGATTGAGCCAACGGACGACTCCCGTCGTGTCGAGGACGTAGCTCGGGACGCCGACGTCGCCAAGAGCCTGCTCGATGTCGCCGCCGACTGGGAAGCCGGTAGCCATCATGGAAGTGTTACTGAAAGCGATCCAAGTGACGCATTCCCTTCGACGCCGGTAGGCGACGCTAAGGCAGTCGGCAGACGATCTTGCCGGCGTATGGCGAGGTGCCGGGCGACGGATCCGTCTGCGTCACCAAGCACGTTCCGTATTTCGTTTCGATGGTCTCGCCCACGTCCGGAAGTCGCGGTAGCTCGATGTCCTGGAAGTCTTCCCAGTTCGGCGCTTCAATCGTGATCAGGAACCGTTTGATGGTCCACATGATGCAGGACGACGTAGCCCGCCGTTCCGACGTTCCCGCAATGAGCCGTTCGTTCCATACTTCAGGTGTGGATGACGAAAGACCACCGATCTGCCCCGCGTGTGGCGTGACCATGGTCCCGAGGGCATTGAGCGCACGGGAAGGACTCGACGGTGACTGGATCTGCCTGGAGTGCGAAGTGGCGGGAGAGCCGGACGCGGGCTGAGCACTGAGGCTACGTCGCGAGGTCGAGCAGCATCCGAGCAGCCAGCTTCGGCCGCTCCGCGATCTGGTCGAGCGCAGCGGCGGCAAGCTGGAGTTCGCCGATCGTCGTCCGAGGCCGCTCGAGGGCAAGGCGTGCGAGCCAACGCACCGCCGCGGGCTCGGCTTTGGGGGAGCCGGCGGTCGCGTACAGCATCACGAGCGCGAGCGCGTCACCGAGCGGAACGTGACCCAGCTCGCGCGCAGCGAGCTCGGCGAGCACGATCGACTGGGTTTCGATGGCGCGACGGTAACGAGTGAGGGCTGCACCCTGGGAGGACATCGAACGTATGTTCGCTGTTCCGGCTTTCGCCTGCTGATCGTCCTGTATACGGCAGGCGAGGTCGCCGAGCTCCTGCGGTTGAACCATCAGATCGTGCAGCGGAAGCTCCAGGCAGGAGACATCCCCGGATACCGCATCGGCCGCGATTGGCGGGTCGAGCAGTCGCAGCTCATGGACTGGCTCGAGAAGCACTCGAACCAGCGGCGCCCGACGTCGGACGCCGGAAAGGTGCTCCGCACCTTCCTCGACGACGACGGCCGGCTGCGCTCGATCCCCGTCGCGCACGCCAAGCGGGCTGTCGTCCTCGAGTACCTCGCAGATCACATCGAGGCCGGCCGCACCTACCGTGAACGCGAGTTGAACGCAGTGTTGCGGCAGTTCCACGATGACGTCGCGACGCTGCGGCGAGAGCTCGTCGGCGCGAAGCTGGTCGTGAGGACGACCGATGGCGTCTACAAGCTCGCAGGCAGGAGCGACGCGAGACGGCGGGCCGGCGCTGACGCGACCTCGACAAGCTGAGGTCACCCGAAGTCGCTCTAAGTCCCTCGCCTGTGAAGAGAGGAAGCCGGCGACCATCGGCAGGAAGCCGGGGGCGAGCTGCTCGGTTCGGGGCACGTCGGGATTCGGGTCGGCGGTGAAGAGCCCGTGATCCGCTCTAGGAAAGACCGCGATCCCGTGCGGGTCGCCGGGGAGCTTCGGCAGGTTCTCCGCGTAGGCCGCGACGCTCGGCGCGATCGGGACGAGTGTGTCCGCGGCGCCCAAGAGCGCGAGTACGGGGCACGAGACGCGCTGGAGCACCGGCACCGGATCGAAGTCGAGGAGACGGCTGAGGAATGTGAGCGCCGGCAGATTGTCGAAGTACTCCGTCGTGCCGGCGTACCAGCTCCGGTCCGCCAGCCGCTGCTGGTCGGCGAGCACGTCTTCGACCTGCTCTCCGGCGAGAAGCCGGTGGGTACGCTCGTCGATCCACTCCATGGCCTCCGCGATCGCAGCGGGATCGATGCCTCGCGACTGCAGCTCGCGTTCGATCCGGTCGCGGTCCTGCGCGGCCGGAGTGACCCCTGGTCCGGAGACAGAGATCACGAAGTCCACGTCGCCCTTGGTCGCCGCGAGCAGCGAGACCCAGCCGCCCTGGCTGAACCCGAGCAGGCCGACCGGCTGACCGCTGCACGCGGGATGGGCGCGCAGCACTTCAAGAGCGGCAAGCGACTCGTCGGCACGGTCCTCGAACGTCTGCTCCAGCCAGTTGCCCGGCGAGCCGCCGCTGCCAGGCTTGTCGTGTGAGAGAACGACGGCGCCGCACGCCGCGAAACGTTCCGGCCACCCGCCCCAGTCGTCGCAGGCCCCGTCGCCGGATCCGTCGACGAGGACGACGCCCGGGAGGGGGCCGGGTGCGTCCGGGATCCATGTGAGCGCCCGCAGGTCGCCGCTCGCCGTCGGCACGGAGGTCCACTCTTCGCTGGCTGTCGTCGTCATGCGCCCTCCTCGGGATCGTCGCTTGTCGGGTCTGTGAGTTCGTCGAGTGGCGTGCCGGCGAGCAGAATCCGGACGGGGCGCGCGTCGGGCGGCCAGTTGCTCCGGTCACCGAGTCGTCCGACGAACGGTTCGAGCGCGGCGCGAAGCTCGGCTCGAATCGACTCCAGCTCGGCGACGGTGAGGGGGACGGTCGCTCCGCCCACGAACGACGACTTTCGCCACGCCTCCGGCGCGTCGTCTGCCGCGAGCCAGCCGAGGATGCGATCCGTCTCTCGCTGGACGAAGACGCGTTCGAGCTGGTCGGCGGCCGGCCCCGCATCGGCCGACCAGTTCTGCTCGAGATCGGTCAGCCGCCAGGGACGCTCACGGGAGTCCTCGCTCGGCTCCGCCTCTTCGACGAAGCCGTACTTGGCAAGCTGGCGCAGGTGGAACGAGCAGCTGGCCTGGCTCGTGCCGAGGCGACGTGCACATTCAGCGGCGGTGCCCTGACCGAGCACTCCGAGCAGCTCGACGAGGTCGAGACGAAGGGGATGGGCGAGGGCGCGGAGCGCGCGCGGATCGGTGATTTGCACAACACCAAAGATATCTTTGATATTCAAGAATGTCAAACATTTCTTTGGCGTTCCGTGTGCTCAGGCGCCGACGGCGACGAGCAAGGTGACCAGCACGACCACCGGCAGCAGGATGCAGAGGAGTGCGGACAACGCAGCGAGAGCCAGGAACCCGGGCGTGAACACCCGCAGAGGCGCCGCGACCCCGACGACGTCGCGGGCCGAGCCGACGGTCCCCCGGAGCCGCCAGAGAAACATCGGCAGCCCACGGGCGCGGCGCGTCTGGGTCTGGCCCGCGAACCGAGTCAGTTCGGCGATGCCCCGCTGACCCTCGTCCGGGACCCGTCGAAGGCGGTCGGGGAACGAGAGCACCGTCTGGACGCCCTGCGCAAAGAAGAGAAGGATCGCCGGAGGCGTGAGGAACAGGATCGTCAGCACCGCCTCGTCCGCTGTGAAGCCATCGCGCTGAAGCAGGATGACGAGGACGACCGTGGCGCCGATTGCGACGAGCGAGAGTCGGCGCACGAACCGGACGAAGCCGCGAATCAGGCCGGCGAGGCCGGCGAGCTGCTCTGCCGAAATCGTGATCTGCGCCATCCGTGGACGTTAGCGCGCGATCGGGCCGGCTAGTTGGTTGCGACGTCCTCTCTCAACCGACTGACGGTGAGCCCGGCCGGGCAGAGCCAGTAGCGAACGTCACCGCGCAGGTCACCCTGCCGGCAGGAGTCCTGGGAGAGATCGGGATACCCGCTCACTGCCCCGGGCTTGCATTCCCACCACTGCGCGCCGTGGGGAGCCTGGGCGACAAGCGGAGCGCACGAGCCAAGCGTGGCGGCCCGGTGCAGAAGGCCCTGGCTGTTGGCGGCAGCGGCGGCGGAGACAATCAGGGCGGCGGCGACTCCGTAACGAAACACGGGGGGAACTCCTTGTCTGCCGCAGACCTGGGAGGGTTTTGTCTCCTATCGGCATCGCCTTGGAGGCCCTAGATCACTCGTTCAGGCGTTCTCGAGCCGACCGCGCCACGCCTCGCCGGCTGCCCGTCCCTCCGGTGTAGCCAGGAAGTGGTCGAGTGGAACGTGAAGGAAGACTCCCTCGGCCTCGGCCAGCACGCTCCTTGCCGTCTCGAAGTGCCGCCGAGATCTCGATCCTGCGCCCCCGCTCTCCAGTCACGCGCGACGAGATTCGCAGCGCGCGGTTGATCGGAGCCGGGCGGCGGAACCGGATCGCGATCCGGGCGGTCACGGTCGGGAATCGGTGCCAGGTTGCAAGGAGGCCGCAGGCCTCGTCGAGCGCGGCCCCGACGATGCCGCCGTGCGCGATTCCAGGCCCGCCCTGGTGATGGCTGCCGAACGTGACCTGCGCCTCGTACGTCTCGGCGCCTTCGACCTCCGGCCGGGCCATGCGCAGCCCGAACTCGTTGTCTCCGCAGCCGAAGCAGGAGGGGTCGTGATGGGGTGGGATGCGTTGTGTGGTCAGGCCGCGAACGGAAGCACGATGTCGCTGACGTCGAGGCCCATGCTCGAGGCCATGCGAATCCCGTCGCGGACGTCATCCTGCAGGCGGCGGATGTCCGTCTCGCGCATCACGTTCCCGATCCACGCCCGCTCCTTCGGCCGCCAGAGCGCGTGCTCGACGAAGAGCGGCAGCAGCTGGTTGGCGGCCTTGACCAGCCGGTCCTTCTGCTTCTTCGACGCTCCCTCGAGGAGGACGCGCTCGTAGGCGACGCCGGCGCTGTGGTGGATGCCGTCGTCGATCGTGAGCCGGTTGCAGAGATCCTCGAGGAGCGTCCCGCGCGACGAGCGGGCGATCAGGCGGAAGCGGGGGATGATCAGCCGCTCGAAGAAGACCTGCATCTGGAACACCTTCTCCTCGAGCGTCTCCGCCTCGAGCGTCATCTTCGCCAGCTCGTCGAGGTACGGGTCGCGCTCGGCGACACCGCCGGCCTGCTCGACGAGCTTCAACCACGCCTCGACGTGACGGGACTCGTCCTGCACCATCGTCGAGTAGTAGAGCTTCGCCTCGTGGTGCGGTGCGAGATTCAGCAGTTGGCCCGCCATCGAGACCGCCAGCTCGTCTGCCTGCAGCTGCTGTGTGATCACCGACCGCCAGACCGCGTTGCGCCGCTCCTTCCGCTCCGGCGAGGCGCCCGCACGGGTCTCCGGGATCGGCGGGATCTCGCCCCAGGCCATGTCCCGCACCTGCCACTCCTGTTTCTTCGCGAGCTCGTAGAAGCGGAGCACGCCGCGACCTTTGTCGTTGTGGGCCGCGTCGTCGGCGGCGGCCCGCTCGGCTTCGATCAGCGGCTGGTAGGTCGCATCCGCGTTGATCGGCTCCTCGATCTCCTCGACCGGCATCGCGGCCAGTTTATCGCCCTTCAACGCAATCCTCCGCGCTCATGGTGGGCTTTGAAGAAGTTCTCCGAGCCGGCGGTCGCCATCGCCGAGGAGGCCGAGATCTCGAGCGCAAGCGCTGAGGCCGCGATGATCTGGGCGAAGCGGTGCACCTTGCCGCTGCCGGCGCAGTCCAGGAGTGCGAGCCAGGAACGGGCGTAGGGCAGCGTCGTGCCGCCGCCGACCGTGCCCACCTCGAGCCCTGGGAAACGGATCGCGGCGTGCAGGCCGCCGTCCTCCGTCCGGTGGGCCGTGCCGTGCGCCATCGAGCTCGTCCCGACCATCCCGAGGTCCTGGCCCGTGCAGGCGAAGATCGCCGCGATCGCCGAAGCCGGTGTGAACGCGACCGACTGCATCCCGGAGGCGACCGCGCCGTGCGTTCCCGCCCACGAGAGCTCGAGCAGGTCGTCGACGGTCGTTCGCAGCACCCGGCGGACGGTCTCGGCGTCGAGCGTCGCCTCGGCCAGCACCGTCTTTCCGTGCCCGGACTGGAAGAACTCGAACGAGGGCTTCTTGTCGCCGCCCATGTTCGCCTCGAGGATCGCGCGCTCCGGCTTCACGGGCGCCTGCTGCAGCACGATAGCCCATGTTCAGCGCGTAGCTGTTGCGCGTCATCATGTTCGGCCCGCAGGCGTCGCCGGTCGTCCACGCCCAGAGCACGTGGCACATCGGCCCGACGACGTGTGTCTTCACCTCGCGAAGCTTCGCCCGCTTCGAGAGGGACGGGTCGTCGAGGGCCGCGAGGAAGGAGCGCAGGTCGTCGAGCGACGCTTCCAGCCACTTTGCAAGAACTGATGGCATCTTCGGTGTTCTTGCAAATAAAGCATGATGCACGCGTGATTCTGTCATGCAGCACATATGTTCTGAATCCGCCGGCCGACTCGGCAGCCTTCATGCCGCGCGACATCGAGGCGGAGAGGCCGCCCTCGGTGTGCGCCAGCGGCACGAGGATCTCCTCCCGCGCGCGGCCGGTCTCGCGCAGCGTTCCCGCGGGCTCCTCGAGCTCGTAGGCGCCGAGCTCGACCAGGAGCGGCCCGACGACCGAGACCGGGATCACGGCGGCGCCGGTGTGCGACTCCTGCGCGCGGCTCCAGGCTTCGTCGTCGAGCGCGAGCGGCTCGTCGCCGACGACGTCGCGGATCGCGTCGCGCCGCGCAGCGATCGACTCCGGGTCGTTCTTGCGAGGCAGACGCATCGGCAGAGCTTATTCTCGTGTCCATGACGGCGACGCTGATGGACGGGAAGGCTCTCGCGGCGCGGATTCGCGCGGAGGTCGCGCGAGAGGTCGCGGCGTTCGCGCGACCGATCGGCCTCGCGACCGTGCTCGTCGGCGACGACCCGGCCTCGGAGGTCTACATCCGGCTGAAGCACAAGGCGTCGCTCGAGGTCGGGATCGAGGCCCGCGATCTGCGGCTGCCCGCGTCGACGAGCGAGGAGGAGCTGCTCTCGCTCGTCGCCGAGCTGAACGCCGACGATGCGATCGACGGCATCCTCGTCCAGCTGCCGCTCCCGGACGGCCTCGACGAGAGCCGGGTGATCAACGCGATCGATCCGCTGAAGGACGTCGACGGCATCCATCCGTTGAACGGCGGGCTGCTCCTCGCCGGCACACCCGCGCACGTGCCCGGAACCCCGCTCGGCGTGCTCGAGCTGCTCGACGAGTACGGCGTCGAGCTCCGTGGCGCGAACGCAGTCGTGATCGGTCGCAGCAACATCGTCGGGAAGCCGGTGGCGCTGCTCCTCCTGCACCGGCACGCGACCGTCACGATCTGCCACTCGCGCACGCGGGACCTCGCGGCGGAGACCTCTGCGCGCCGACGTGATCGTCGCTGCGGTCGGCGTTCCCGGGCTCGTCCGGGCCGAGATGGTGAAGGAGGGCGCGGCGGTGATCGACGTCGGAATCACGCGGACGGAGGACGGTCTCGTGGGCGACGTTGCGCCGGATGTCGCGGCTCGCGCGGGTCTCCTGACGCCGGTTCCCGGCGGCGTCGGACCCATGACAATTGCAATGCTTCTGAAGAGCACAGTGCGTGCCGCGCGATACCGCCGGAAGGAGCTTGCACATCCCGTCACATGAGGCTATGGTTCGCGCGCTTTATCAAGGTCGGCGGCTCGGTGCCCGGGCCGTCGCTTCACTGCAAGGAGGAAACACAGTTGGCTCAGGGCACCGTTAAGTGGTTCTCGAACGAGAAGGGTTACGGGTTCATCGAGCGTGAGGGTGGCGAGGACGTCTTCGTCCACTTCTCCGCGATCACGATGGACGGCTACAAGTCGCTGACCGAGGGTCAGCGTGTGGAGTTCGAAGTCGTCCAGGGCCCCAAGGGCGCCCAGGCGGCGAACGTCACGGCCGCCTAAGACCTCTTTCGGAATCGAGCTTCGTCAAGGGCTCCCCGAGAGGGGGGCCCTTCTTATTTGGAAGGATGGACGTGGATGGCAATCACACGCGAAGAGGTGCTCCACGTCGCCAAGCTGGCGCGGCTCGAGCTGACCGACGACGAGGTCGAGCGGCTCACCGAACAGCTGGGCGCGATCCTGGAGGCGGTCTCGAAGGTGAGTGAGCTCGACCTCTCCGACGTGCCGCCGACCTCGCATCCGCTGGAGCTCGTCAACGCCTGGGCGCCGGACGAGCCGCAGGCCGTCGCTCGCGCTCGACGAGGTGTTCGCGAACGCGCCGGCGCGCGAGGGCGATCTCTTCAAGGTGCCGCCGACCTCATGAGCCGAGGGCATCGACACACGCCGCCTCACCGCGGAGGAGGCGCTCGGGCTGCTCGAGCGCAAGGAGGTCTCGGGCGCCGAGCTCCACCGCGCCTACCTCGACGCGGTCGCGGAGCGCGACGACGAGCTGCACTGCTACCTGCGCACGGTCGACGCGCCCGGTCGGCGACAGCGTTCCGATCGCGCTCAAGGACGTGATCTCGACCAAGGGAATCGAGACGACGGCCGGCTCGAAGATCCTCGCGGGCTACGTCCCCGTCTTCGACGCGACCGTCGCGGCGCGCTGCAAGGAGGCAGGCCTGCCGCTGATCGGCAAGACGAACACCGACGAGTTCGCGATGGGCTCGTCGACGGAGAACTCCGCCTACGGGCCGACGCACAACCCGTGGGACCCGGAGCGTGTGCCCGGCGGCTCGGGCGGCGGCACCGCGGCCGCGGTCTCGGCCGGTCTCGCGCCGTGGGGGCTCGGCTCCGACACCGGCGGCTCGATCAAGCAGCCCTCCGCGCTCTGCGGCAACGTCGGCCTGCGTCCGACCTACGGCACCGTCAGCCGCTACGGCGTCGTCGCCTTCGCCTCGAGCCTCGACCAGGTCGGGCCGGTCGCGAAGAACGTCCGCGACTGCGCGCGGCTGTACGAGATCATCTCGGGCCGCGATCCCGCCGACTCCACCACCGTCGACGTGCCCGCGGTCGAGCTGCCGGAGGGCGAGAGCCTGAAGGGGCTGCGGATCGGCGTGCCGAAGGAGATGAACGAGGCCGAGGGAATCGAGCCCGGCGTCACGGCCGCCGTCCAGAAGGCGATCGAGCTGGCGCGCGAGCTCGGCGCCGAGGTGGGGGAGTGCGAGCTGCCGCGCTCGGTCGACTACGGGCTCGCCTGCTACTACCTGATCGCTCCGGCCGAGGCGTCCTCGAACCTGGCCCGCTACGACGGCGTCCGCTACGGCCCTCGCGTCGATGCGGACGGCTACTACGAGATGGTCGAGCGCACGCGCGACGCCGGCTTCGGCGACGAGCCGAAGCGCCGGATCATGCTCGGCACCTACGCGCTCTCGGCCGGCTACTACGAGGCGTACTACGGCCAGGCGCAGAAGGTGCGGACGGTGATCGTCGCGCGAGCACGCCGCCGCGTTCGAGCGCTTCGACGTGCTCGTCTCGCCGACCTCGCCGACGGTCGCGTTCAAGCTCGGCGAGAAGGCCGCCGACCCGCTCGCGATGTACCTCTCCGACCTGCTCACGATCCCGTCCTGCATGGCCGGCCTGCCGGGCCTGAACATCCCGTGCGGCCTCTCGGAGGGGCTGCCGGTCGGCCTGCAGCTGATCGGGCCGCAGCTCTCCGAGAACACGCTCTTCCGCACGGGCACGCGCTCGAGCTCGCGCTCGGCTTCGATCCCGTTCCGGAGCGGCTGCGATGAGCAGCTGGGAACCGGTCGTCGGGCTCGAGATCCACGTCCAGCTGAAGACGCGGACGAAGATGTTCTGCCGCTGCGCGAACGGCTTCGGCGGCGGCGAGAACACGCAGACGTGCCCGGTGTGCCTCGGCTTCCCCGGCGCGCTGCCGGTGCCGAACGAGACGGCGCTCGAGTGGACGATCAAGCTCGGGCTCGCGCTCGACTGCGAGATCGCGTCGCGCGCCGTCTTCGCGCGCAAGAACTACTTCTATCCCGACCTGCCGAAGGGCTATCAGATCTCGCAATACGATCTACCGTCTTGCATCAACGGCAAGGTGCTAGTGCCGACGCCGGACGGTGACCACGAGGTCGGGATCGTCCGCGCGCACCTCGAGGAGGACGCGGCGAAGACGACGCATGTCGGCGGGCGCACCGGCCGGATCGGCGGCGCCGACTACTCGCTCGTCGACTTCAACCGCGGCGGCACGCCGCTCGTCGAGATCGTCACCGGCCCCGACATCCACTCCGCCGAGGACGCGCGCCGCTTCCTGCAGCTGCTGCGGCAGACGATCGTCGAGCTCGGGATCTCCGACGCCGAGATGGAGAAGGGGACGCTGCGCGTCGACGCCAACGTCTCGGTCCGGCCGGCCGGATCGTCGGAGCTGCGCACCCGCTGCGAGCTGAAGAACATGAACTCGTTCCGCTTCGTCGCCCAGGGCATCGACGCCGAGGTCGCGAGGCAGATCGCGGTCTACGAGTCCGGCGGCGAGGTCGTGCAGGAGACCTACGACTTCGACGCCGGCAGCGGCACGCTGACCGCGCGGCGGTCGAAGGAGGAAGCCGACGACTACCGCTACTTCCCCGAGCCCGACCTCGTGCCGATCGAGCCGCCCGCAGAGCTGGTCGAACGTCTGCGCGCCGAGGTGCCGGAGAGCCCGGCGCGGCGGATCCGGCGGATCGAGGCCGATCTCGACCTCGACCGTGCCGTCGTCCTCGTCACCGGCGGGCTCGACCGGCTCTGGCAGGCGACGGTCGCGGCCGGCGCCGAGGCCGTGCCGGCGGCGAACGTGATCGCCAACCGCCTGGCCGGCGTCGACACGGAGGCCGTCGACCCGGCGGAGCTCGCGAAGCTCGTCGAGGCGCGGGACCGGATCCCGCGGACCGCACTCGACGAAGCGCTCGAGAAGATCGCCGAGCCGGGCTTCTCCGCCGAGCCGTACCTCGCGCAGGAGGCCGTCTCCGACACGGCCGAGCTGGAGCCGATCGTCGCGCAGATCCTCGACGCCAACCCCGGGCAGGTCGAGGCCTACCGCGGCGGCAAGGAGGGGCTGCTCGGCTTCTTCGTCGGCCAGGTGATGAAGGAGACCGGGGGCAAGGCGAACGCGCGGGCCGTCAGCGAGCTCGTGCGCGAGAAGCTGCAGGCCTGAGATGGCCTGGTACGAGACGCCCGCAGCCCGTGCCCTCGGCGTCCGGTACCCGCTCCTGCAGGCGCCGATGTCCGGCTTCACGACCCCCGAGCTCGCGGCCGCGGTCTCGAACGCCGGTGCGCTCGGCTCGCTGGGCGCCGCATGGCTCGCGCCTGCCGACCTGCGCGCCGCGATCCGGGCCGTACGGCGGCTCACCGATCGCGCCGTTCATGGTCAACCTCTTCGCCTGGCCGGAGCCCGACGCCGCGCCGGACGCGCACCCCGCGCTGGACGAGCAGCTCGCCGTCGTCGTCGAGGAGCAGGTGCCGGTGTTCAGCTTCACATTCGGGATCCCGGACTTCGCCGAGGTGAAGTCGGCCGGCGCGGTGATCGTCGGGACGGCGACGACCGTGGCCGAGGCGCGGGCGCTCGAAGCTGCAGGCGTCGACGTCGTCGTCGCGCAGGGCTGGGAGGCCGGCGGTCATCGTGGCACCTTCGAGCGCCCTCCGGCCGAAGTGGAGGTCGGGAGCCTCGTGCTCGTGCCGCAGGTCGTCGACGCCGTCTCGGTGCCTGTGCTCGCCGCGGGCGGGATCATGGACGGCCGCGGGATCGCCGCGGCGCTCGCGCTTGGGGCAGGTGGCGCCTCGCTCGGCACGGCGTTCCTGACCGCCTCCGAGAGCCGCTCGCCTCGCCCGCCTTCCGGCGGCTGCTCGCGGCGACGCCCGCGGAGGGCACCCGGGTCTCGCGGGTCTTCTCGGGACGCGAGGCGCGGCTCGTGCGCACCGACGCCGTCGAGCAGCTCGTCGGCGCGGGCGAGCCGCCGGCGCCGTATCCGCTGCAACTGGACGTGACCCGGCCGATCCACCGCGCGGGCCTCGAGGCGGACGACCCGTCGCGGCTGTTCGCCCTCGCCGGGCAAGGGGCAGCGCTCGTGCGCGAGGCGCGCGGCCGCCGACCTCGTCGAGACGCTCGTCGCCGAGACCGAGCGAGCGATCTCGCGCCTCGGCGGGGATCCGAGCGGATAGCCTCTCGCCGTGAATCCGCAATTCCGAACCGTCGCGCTGATCGCCGCAGGACTCGGGTTGCTCGTCAGCCTCTACTTCGCCCTCAAGCCCGGAGACGACGAGACCGCGCCGACGACGACCGTGGCACAAACGACGACGGCCGCGACGACGACGGAGCCGGAGACGACGACGACCGCTGCGACGACGACCGCGCCGGCCGAGCCCGGCTGTCGTCCGGATCACGCGTCTCGGTGCCGGGGGACAAGGCGCCGACCGTGAAGCACTTCACCATCAAGCAGGGCAGCCAGGTCGTCTTCGTGGTCGAGTCCGAGCTCGCGGACGAGGTGCACCTCCACGGCTACGACCTGAGCGCCGACGTCGCTCCTGGTGAGCCCGCGACGATCCGCTTCACGGCCGATGCGCCCGGTCTCTTCGAGGCCGAGCTCGAGAGCCGGAGCCTGCCGATCGCGCGAGCTCGAGGTTCGCCCCTGACGCTCTTGGCCCATGGGATCGGCGGGGTGCGCGACCTGCCCGTTCCCGATTGGCTCTTCTTCTGGGGCGGGGCGGTCGTGCTCGTCCTCTCGTTCCTCGCGCTCGGGGCTCTCTGGAAGACGCCCGCAGCTCGAGCGGCGGCGCGCCGGCCGTCCGTTGCCGGCCGGGCTCGAGCGGTTCCTGCGCTCGCCGCGTCCTGCACGGCATCCTCGGCGCGATCTCGGCCGGCCTGCTCGTCCTCATCTTCCTGACCGCGCTGATCGGCGAGCCGTCGTCGGCGCAGAACCTCGCGCCGACCTTCATCTACGTGATCTTCTGGCTCGGGCTCGTGCCGCGTGCAGGTGGTGTTCGGGAACGTCTGGCGCGGTGCTCAACCCGTGGCTCGCGCATCGCGAACGCGGTCGAGTGGATCTGGCGGACGCTCGGGCAGGACTGGAAGCCGCCGCTCGAGTATCCGGAGCGGCTCGGGCTCTGGCCGGCGGCGTTCTTCCTCCTCTGCTTCGCGGCTACTCGAGCTCGTCTACGCGGAGCCGGCCAGCCCGCGGGCGCTGGCGCTCGCGATCGCGCTCTACAGCTACGCGATGTGGTTCGGCATGGCCGCCTACGGGCGGCGGGAGTGGGACTCGCGCGGGAACGGCTTCACCGTCTACTTCGGCCTGCTCGCGCGGATCGCGCCGTTCGGCGAGCACGAGGGCCGGCTCGTCGTGCGGATGCCGTTCTCCGGTCTGTCGGGCCGGGACACGACGCCGGGACTGCTGGCGTTCGTCGCCGTGATGCTCGGCTCGGTCGGCTTCGACGGCTTCAGCCGCTCATCGTTCTGGCAGGACCTTCGCGCTCGGATCGAGGGGCCGTACATCGTCGATCAGCCGGGCCGGGCGGAGCTCTTCACGACGGCGCTCTCGCTCGCCGGGCTGATCGGCTGCGTGCTCATCGTCGCGCTCGCCTACCTCGGCGCGGTGCGGCTCGCCGAGCGGACCGTCGACTCCGACCGGCCGCTCGTGCCCGAGTTCGTCCAGAGCCTCGTGCCGATCGCGCTGGTCTACGCGGTCGCGCACTACTTCACGCTGCTCGTGATCCAGGGGCAGTACGCGCTCCCGCTCGCCTCCGATCCCTTCGGCTTCGGCTGGGACCTCTTCGGCACCGTTGGACTACGCGCCGAACATCGCGCCGTTCGCCCCGAACACCGTCTGGTACGTCCAGGTCGGCGCGCTCGTCGCCGGCCACGTCGCCGGGCTGACGGTCGCGCACGACCGGGCCGTCACGATCCTGCCCGAGCGGGACGCGCTTCGGTCCCAGTACGCCATGCTGGGGTTGATGGTCGTCTACACCGTCGGCGGGTTGTGGCTTCTTTCCAGGGGCTAGTCGCCCACGGCGGCACCGGCGGCGCGATCGCGCGAGGCGCTGGTCGTCGTCAGCGATCGCCGCGATCTTCTTCGCCGTCTGGCTGCGCGAGCGGCGCGCGAGCCGCGCGGACGGCGAAGACGACGAACCGCCGGCCTAGATCAGGCCGCAGTAACGGGCCGTGTTCGGCCACGGGTAGAAGCCGCGCCCGCTTCTGTGCGCGCGCTCGGCGACCCACATCTGCTCGACCGGCGTCCAGCGGTCCGCTGTGCCCTTGCGGCGCAGGAGCTCGGGCGCCGTACTGGCGCTGGAAGCCGATGTCCATCTGCAGCCCGCCGTAGTAGCCGTTGCCGGTCCGCGTCCGCCAGCCCTGGGTGGGATTGCGCTCGTAGCGGTGGATGCAGAGCCAGGCGCCGCGGTGTGGCGGGTGCTCGGCCTGGTACTCGGCCGTGCGCGCCCTGGCTCGCCAGAGATTGCGGATCCACCTGAGGTAGTTCGGGTCGTCGACTTCGCCGCTCGCGGAAGGCGGTGGGAGTCTTCGGCTTGCGCATCAGGGACTGCCAGTGCCAGGTCTCGACCCGAAACTCGTCGATCTCCTCCAGCTGCGCGACGCGCGTCGAGGACGCAGTCGCTGCATTCGGCTGCGGGAAAGCACCCACGCCGAGGGAAAGGGCGCCGACAAGCACGAATAGGCGCACGGACAGGCTTCTCACGCAGTTCTCCTTGCTCGGGAACACGGTCGGCGGTTCGGGCGCGGAAAAGCCGCAGTGGCACCCGGACGGCACGTCTGTTGCGTGCGCAGACTAGCAGCAAGGTTGTTTGCAAACGGTAAGTCTTGTTACGTGCGGACGACGGTGCCCGCATACAAAAGTCCTGCACCTACGGCTACGAAGACGGCGGTCTGCGCCGCGCCGAGCCCCGCGAGCGCGCTGCCCGCGGCCGCCACGGCGAACCCCGCGAGCAGCAGCAGGTTGCCGATCGGGCGACGGCGCAGGCCCGCGACGGCGACCCCGATCAGCGCCAGCGAGCCAGCGACGTTGCCGGCGATCGCGAGCACCCGGGCGGGGAAGAGGCGCGAGGTGCTCCTGCGCCTCGGGGATCGACGTGCCGGCGATCGTTCCCTCGATCGGCACGCCGAGCGCGACGCCGGCCGCAAGCCCTGTGTAGACGAGCGCGATCGGCCCGGCGGCGCGGACGCCGATGCCGAGCAGCGACCCGGTGCCGAGGAGCGCAGCGGTCAGGAGGCCGCCGCAGAGGTAGTAGGCGCGGAACACGCCGTCGTTCCAGCCGGCGGCGGCTCCCCAGGCGATCGCCGCCGGCCCCGAGCGCATAGGCCGCAAGCCCCGCGCTCCAGGCCAGGAGCTGCGGCTCGCGCCGCTCCCGCCAGCGGGAGCGGCGAGCAGGCCTGCGAGCCGCAGAGCGCCAGCGAGCGCCGCGGCGAAGGCGAGGATGCGCTTCCATGCGGTCGGAGCCTAGTCCGACCAGTCTCACGTCGACTACACGCTAGGCTGCGGCGATGGCGCAGAAGCGGTACCTGTTCACGCCCGGACCGACGCCGGTGCCGCCGCAGGTGCTCGCCGCCCTGGCCGAGCAGGTGATCCACCATCGTGCGCCGGACTTCCGCGAGGTGTACGCGCGGGTGCTCGGCCGGCTGAAGGAGGTCCATCGAACCTCGTCCGAGGTGCTCCTCTTCACGTGCTCGGGCACGGGCGGCTTCGAGTCGGCGATCGTCAACCTCTGCTCGCCCGGCGAGCGCGTGCTCGCCGTCTCGGCGGGCTCGTTCGGCGAGCGCTGGGCGCGATGGCGCGCGCCTTCGGCTGCGAGGTCGAGGAGCTCCGCTACGCGTGGGGCGAGACGCCGAGCGCCGAGGATCTCGCTCGCAAGCTGGGGGAGATCGAACCGGTCTCGCTCGTCTTCCTCGTCCACTCCGAGACCTCGACCGGCGTCGTTGCGGACATTCAGGCGCTCGCCGCGGTGGCGAAGGAGGCCGGCGCGCTCGTCGTCGTCGACGCCGTCTCGAGCCTCGGCGCCGTCCCGCTCGAGATGGACGACTGGGGCCTCGACGTCGTCATCTCCGGCTCGCAGAAGGCGCTGATGACGCCGCCCGGGCTCGCGACCGCCGCCGTGTCGGCGGCCGCCTGGGAGCAGGTCGCCCGGTCGACGCTGCCGAGCTTCTACTTCAACTGGGAACGCACGCGCAAAGCGCAGGAGGCTGTCGACAGCGCCTTCACGCCGGCCGTGTCGCTCATCGTCGCGCTCGACGTCGCGCTCGGCCTGCTGCTCGACGGCGGCCTCGACGACGCGTTCGAGCGTCACATCCGCCTCGGCCGCGCCTGTCGCGCCGGGATCAAGGCGATGGGGCTCGAGCTCTTCTCGCCGGACGAGGATCGCTCCGCCGTCGTCACCGCCGTCCGGATGCCCGACGGGATGGACTCGGCCGACCTGGCGCGCGCGCTCCGCGACCGCCACGGCATCACGATCGCCGGCGGTCAGGGCGAGCTGAAGGGCGCGATCTTCCGGATCGGCCACATCGGCTGGTACGACGAGTTCGACATCGCGACGGCGCTCTCCGCGGTCGAGCTCGTGCTCGGCGAGCTCGGCGCGCCGATCGAGCGTGGGCAGGCGGCGACGCGGGCGCTCGAGGTGTTTGCGGAGGGGGCGACGGTCTGAAGGTCCTCGTGCGGGAGCCGATCGCCCCGGCGGGCGTCGAGCTCCTGCGCGCTCGCTTCGACGTGGACGAGGACGCCGACTCTCCGCTCGAGGAGATCATCGGCGGCTACGACGCGATCGTCATCCGCTCGGCGACGAAGCTGACCGCGGACGTGATCGAGCGCGCCGAGCGCCTGAAGGTGATCGGGCGCGCGGGCGTCGGGATCGACAACGTCGACGTTGGGGCGGCCACCCGCCGTGGCATCGTCGTCGCGAACGCTCCCGACTCGACCGTCGTCTCCGCCGCCGAGCACACGATCGGCCTCCTGGTGGCGCTCGCCCGCAACATCCCGCAGGCGCACGCGGCGCTGAAGGAAGGCCGCTGGGAGCGCTCGCGCTGGGGCGGGATCGAGCTTGCCGACAAGACGCTCGGCGTGCTCGGCTTCGGCCGGATCGGCCGGCAGGTGGCGCGTCGCGCCCTCGGGCTCGGCATGCACGTGATCGGCTACGACCCGTTCGTCGCGCCCGAGCGCTTCCGCGAGCTCGGCGTCGACTACGCGGAGACGCCGGAGTCCGTCCTCGAGGCCGCCGACTTCATCACGCTGCATCTGCCGCTGACCGACGAGACGCGCGGCTTCGTCGGCAGCGACGTGCTCGAGAAGATGCGAGACGGCGTTCGCATCGTCAACGCCGCCCGCGGTGAGCTCGTCGACGAGGCGGCGCTGGCCGCGGCGATCCGCTCCGGCAAGGTCGCCGGCGCGGCGCTCGACGTCTTCTCGGCCGAGCCGTACGACGGTGAGCTGCTCGGTCTCGAGAACGTCGTCGTCACGCCTCATCTCGCCGCGTCCACCGACGAGGCCCAGGATCGCGCCGGCCTGATCGTCGCCGAGCAGGTCGTCGCCGCGCTCGACGGCGGCCTCGTCACGAACGCCGTCAACATCCCGGTCGTCGGTGCCGAGGATCTCGAGGTGCTCGGCCCGTACATCCCGCTCGCCGCCAAGCTCGGCCGGCTCGCGGTCGAGCTCGCCGGCGGCCATCCGCGCCGGATCGCGCTCTCCTTTCACGGCGGGATCGCCGACCACGACACGCGCCTGCTGACGGTCGCGGCGCTGAACGGCGCCTTCCAGGGCCGGGTCGAGCAGTCGGTCAACTACGTCAACGCGCCCGTGATCGCGGCGGAGCGAGGGATCGAGGTGACCGAGCAGCGCTCCGGGAAGGCGCGCGACTACACGAACCTGGTGATGGTCTCGGTGGACGACGTCGAGGTCTCGGGCACGACGATCGGGCCGGAGCCGCGCCTCTTCCTCGCCGGTGCGCTCGGGTTCGCGATCGACCTCCAGCTCTCGCCGCGGATGGTCTTCTTCCGCTACGACGACGTCCCCGGCGTGATCGGTCGCGTCGGGACGATGTTCGGCGAGGCCGGCGTGAACATCGCGAACATGGCGGTCTCGCGGACGAAAGAGGGCGGCAAGGCGCTGATGGCGCTCGCGATCGACTCCGAGCCGCCGCTGAAGCTCGTCGAGCGAATCCGCGCGGAGGGCTTCGACGATGCCAGGTTCATCGTCCTCGGATAGAGGTGCGGGCTGGGTCTGGGGTCAGTTCGCGCTGACCGCCGTGATCCTCGGGCTCGGCGTGCTGCCGCCGCGCTGGCCGGACTGGCTGCGCCTGGTCGGCATCCTGTTCATCCTCGCCGGAGTCGCGGGCTTCGTCTGGGCCGCCCGCACACTCGGCAGCTCGTTCACCGCCTACCCGCGGCCGCGGCAGGAGGGCGTGCTCGTGGAAGACGGCCCGTACCGGTTCGTGCGGCATCCGGTCTACGGCGCCGGCCTCCTCTTCCTGCTCGGCTACGGGTTGCTGACGAGCGTCCTGGCGACAGCGGCGCTGCCGGCAATCGCAATCCTGTGGTGGCTGAAGTCGGGCGTCGAGGAACGGCATCTGGCGGAGCGCTTTCCGGAATACGCCGACTACCGGCAGCGAGTGCGGCGCCGGATGCTCTAGGACGGCGGCGATATTCTGGTGACGTGAGCGCCACGTGGCCGGAGCCCGTCGAGCGAGTCGCCGCCTACCTCCGCCAGGCCGGCGCCGAAGCGCGGCTCGAGGAGCTCGAGGCCCCCACGGAAACGGCCGAGGACGCCGCGCGCGCCGCGGGCTCCCCGCTCGCCCAGATCGTGAAGTCGATCGTCCTCCTCTGCGACGATCGTCCGGTGATGGCGCTCGTTCCCGGCGACCGTCGTGCCGACCTGGACAAGATCGCACGCGCCGCGAGCGCGACGAAGGCACGGATCGCGACTGCTGCGGAGGTTCGGGATTCGACGGGCTTCGCGCCCGGAGCCGTCGCCCCGTTTCCGCTGCCGAAGGTGGAGCTCGTCCTGATCGACCAGGGCCTGCTCGCCCACGACACGGTCTGGATCGGTGCCGGCTCGCCCACCCACCTGGCGGCCCTGAGCCCGGGCGACCTGGTCCGGCTCGCCCGCGCCCGCCCGATCGACGCCGTCCAGGAGGCGTGAACGCATCTAGTACGATGCGCGCTGCGATGCAGGAGACCAGCACGATCTGGATGAACGGCGAGTTCGTGGATTGGGCCGACGCGAAGGTTCACGTCGGCGTGCACGGGCTCCACTACGGGACCGGCGTCTTCGAGGGCATCCGCTGCTACGAGACGCCCGAGGGCCCCGCAGTCTTCCGGCTGCGCGAGCACCTCCAGCGGCTCGAGAACTCGGCGAAGCTGCTCTACATGGAGCTGCCGTTCGCGGTCGAGGAGATCCGCACGGCGATCCACGAGCTGGTCGGGCGCAACGGGCTCGCCGAGTGCTACCTCCGCCCGTTTGCGTTCTACGGCTACGGCGAGCTCGGTGTGAGCACGAAGGGGAATCCGGTCGAGGTCGTGGTCATGAGCTGGCCGTGGGGGAACTACCTCGGCGACGAGAACGCGGCCACCGGCATCCGCTGCAAGATCTCGTCCTGGAAGCGGATCGGTGCGAACACGATCCCGCACGTCGCGAAGGCGACCGGCATCTACCTCAACTCGATGCTCGCGGTGCACGAGGCGCAGAACGCGGGCTACGACGAGGCGATCCTGCTCACCGACGACGGCTTCGTCGCCGACGGCTCGGGCGAGAACATCTTCGTCGTCAAGGACGGCAAGATCTGGACGCCGCCGCTCTCCACCTCGATCCTGCCCGGGATCACGCGCGACAGCGTGATCCAGATCGCGCAGGATCTCGGCTACGTGGTCGAGGAGGCGAGCCTCATCCGCTCCGACCTCTACCTCGCCGAAGAGATCTTCATGACGGGCACCGCCGCCGAAGTGATGCCGGTCCGCTCGGTCGACGACCACGAGATCGGTGCCGGCCCGGTCACGCTCGAGCTGCAGAAGGCGTACCTCGACACCGTGCGCGGCAAGTCGGACCGCTGGGGGCACTGGCTCGACCGCGTCGCGGTGGGCGACAAGACTCCCGCCCAGGCGTGAGAGCGCGTGAGAGCGGCCACGCGGCCGATTCCGCTCTCGTCGCCGTATGTCGACGAGCGCGACGAGGAGCTCGTGCTCGAGGTGCTCCGGTCCGGGCGTCTCTCGCTCGGGCCGGCGATCGACCGCTTCGAGGAGCTCTTCGCGGAGAAGGTCGGAGCGCCGTACGCGGCTGCCGTCTCCTCCGGCACGTCGGGGCTGCACCTGCTGGCAGTGATCGCGGGTCTCGGGGCGGGCGACGAGGTGATCACGTCGCCCTACTCGTTCGTCGCCTCGGCGAACTGCTTCATCCACGAAGGTGCGACGCCCGTTTTCGCCGACGTCGACGAGCGGACGATGAACCTCGATCCCGCAGCCGTCGAGGCCGCGATCACGGAAAAGACGAAGGCGATCGTCGCGGTCGACATCTTCGGCTACCCGTGCGAGCTCGACCCGATCCGCGAGCTGTGCGCGCGAGCACGGCCTGACGCTGATCCAGGACGCCTGCGAGGCGCTCGGCGCCGAGTACAAGGGCAAGACCCGTCGGCTCGCACGGCGTCGACGCCGTCTTCGCCTTCTACCCGAACAAGCAGATGACCACCGGCGAGGGCGGGATGGTCACGACGTCGTCCGAGGAGACCCGGCATCAGCTCGTCAGCCTGCGCAACCAGGGCCGCACCGACGGCGGCGGCTGGCTCGACCACGGTCGCCTCGGCTTCAACTACCGAATCGACGACGTGCGCGCTGCGCTCGGGATCGGCCAGCTCGAGAAGCTCGACCGGATCCTCGCCATGCGCCAGGCCGCCGCAGCCCGCTACGGAGAGTTGCTCGCCGGCGTCGACGGGCTCGAGATCCCGCTCGCCGACGACGCCGACCACGTGCGCTCGTGGTTCGTCTACGTCGTCACGCTCGCGCGCGGCACCGACCGCGAGCGGGTGATCGCCGAGCTCGAGCGCCAGGGAATCGCGACGTCGCGCTACCTGCCGTCGATCCACCTGCAGGCGTACATGCGCGAGCGCTACGGCTTCAGCGAGGGTCTCTGTCCGGTCTCGGAGGATCTCTCGCAGCGCACGCTCGCGCTACCGTTCTTCACCGCGATCGAAGCGGAGGATCAGGAACGCGTGGCCGAGGCGTTGACGGCCGCTCTGGCCTAGGCGAGGCGCTCGTCGCCTGGGCGCTGCTCGGGCTCGAGGCGACCGCGATACTCGTCACCTACTCGCGGCTGCCGCCCGAGGCGCTCTACAACGTCGACGAGGCGGGCGACCTCGCCGCCGGCCTCGGCCGCACGCTCGTCCTCCTCAACTATCCGTTCGCGCTCGCGGCGATCGCGCTTGCGGCGCATCGCGGGCGGGCCGAGGCTGCTCGTCTGGCTCTCGATCGTGCTCTGCCTGCTGACCGCGTTCCCGGGCGTCGTCGACCAGGGCGACCTCGATGCGCGCTGGATCAACGCGGTGCCCGCTCTCGGTGTCGGGCTCGCGCTCGGGCTGACCGTGGCAGCGCCCGCCGTCGCGGCGTCGCGCTTCGCCAGATCTGCGCGCGGCGACCCGCTTCGGCTCGTCCTTGCTGGACTCCTGCTCTTCATCGCCCTGCCGTGGATGGCGGCCGAGACCGGCTTCTACTTCCCCGGCGACTTCTTCATGGGCGAGGAGGTGCCGGCCGTTCGGGACGAGGGCCTCGCCGCCGTGCACCTCGGCTTTCACCACGGCATGGGCGGCGTCATGCTCGCCCTGATCGCGCTCCTCCTCTCGCGGGTGCCCGCCGGCCGCGGGCTGCGGGCGTACCTGTCTCGTGCAGCTCGTCTACGGGGTCGCGAACGCGTCGCAGGACGCCTGGAACGAACAGCTCTGGAAGCGGGACTGGGTCGGATGGCACGCGCCTGGTGTTCTCAGGCCGGAGCTCTCGCTCGGCTGGCTCGGGATCCTCCTCGCGGCCGCCGCCGTCTACTGGTTCTGGTTTCGCCCGCCGCGTGAGGAATAATCGACGGATGGACGGTCGGATGGTCTTCCTCGGCTTCGGCAAGTGGGCGCGCGCCGACAAGATCTATGCGCTGCAGCCGATCACGGGCGACAACCGCGGCGGCGGTCAGCGGACGCTCGTCTGGGTCGAGGGCGTCCCCGACCCGATCATCGCCTCCAGGACCGAGCGCACGATCCTGCACGACATGGGCCAGGATGCCAGCGGCTCGCCGCTTCTCGACGAGGCGCTCTCGCTCGCCGAGCGATTGGCGGAAGACGCTTCCACCGGCCGGGTCGACCTCGCCGATCTCGGCCGCCGGGCGCGCAAGCTGCTCGAGTCGTCGAGCAGGCCGCCCGAGGGCTCACAGCTCTTCTAGGTGCTCTCGCGCGAGTTCTTCGCCCGGAGCGTCCACGAGGTCGCGCCGGAGCTGATCGGCGTCACGCTGCTCGTGAACGGCGTCGGCGGCCCGATCGTCGAGGTCGAGGCGTACGAGTCGGCCGTGGACCCGTCGGCACACGGCTTCCGCGGGCGCACGCCGAGGAACGCGTCGATGTTCGGGCCGCCCGGTCACGCGTACGTCTACCGCTCGTACGGCATCCACTGGTGCCTGAACCTCGTCTGCGAAGAGGAGGGGAGCGCCGCAGCGGTGTTGATCCGCGCGCTCGAGCCGGCGCACGGGGTCGAGGTGATGGAGCGGCGTCGCGGTCTCGTGGATCCGCGGCTGCTCTGCGCCGGCCCGGGCCGGCTCTGCCAGGCGCTCGGCGTCACGCGCGATCACGACGGGCTGGCGCTCGACGAGCCGCCGTTCGAGCTGCTGCCGGCTGACTCCGCGCGTGTAGTCGTGGCGGCACCGCGGATCGGCATCAGCGTCGCGACCGATCTGCCGTGGCGCTACGGCGCCGAGGGCTCGCGGTACCTCAGCCGGCCGCTACCGCCGCCGACCCGCTCCTAGCGACCACGAGCTCGACCTTCATGCCGGGCGCGGCCGCGAGACCGGCTCGTGGCTTCTGCTGGAGGACCGTGCCGGGCTTCCCGATACCCCAGCTGATCTTCGGCTCGATCTTCAGCTTCTTCAGCCGCAGGCGTGCGTCGGCGAGATTCTTGCCGACGAGGTTGGGGATCACGCCCTGGGTCGGCTTCGAGATCACGAGGATGATCCGGTCGTAGGAGGATCGATAGCCGGCTCTCGGCTGCTGGTCGACGACGATCCCGGGCTGCTGGAGCGGGGCCGCCGGCTTGTAGACGAGCTCGGCCGTCAGAGGCTGTGCCGCGACCCGCGCCTGCGCTTCGGCGAGCGTCAGCTTGCGGACGTCGGGCACCTCGACCTCGTTCTGGAGGCAGTTCGCCGTCCTGTTCGGCCCCTTGCCTGCGAAGTAGACGACCTCCTTGCGGGAGCGGCAGCAGCCCGTTGTCGAGCAGCAGCCGGTTACCTCGCCGCACGACGAGCTTCGGTGCCACGTACGGCGTGCTCGGGTAGGGGAACCCCTCCGGCGGCACGCCCTTGAGCGCCTTCTCGACGAAGGACTTCCAGATCAGCGCCGGGAAGCTGCCGCCCGTGACGGCATCGCCGTGGAACTCCGTCAGCATCGGCTTCAGCGTCGTCGGGTAGCCGACCCAGACGGCGACGACGAGCTGCGGCGTGTAGCCGACGAACCACGCGTCGCCGTAGTTCTCGGTCGTGCCGGTCTTGCCCGCCACCGGCCGATCGACGAGAGCGGCGCGCTTGCCGGTGCCGAGCCGGACGGCCTTCTGCAGGATCGCGTTCATCGATCCCCGCCTCGGTCGCGGTGAGCGCATCGAACTTCGTCGGTGCGTTGAATCGCGTGCGGCCCCGCTCGGTGACCTTCGCGATCACGCGCGGCTTGTTGCCGAACATCGCGCCGTCGACACGGCGGCCGCCGTAGGCGAGCGTGGCGTAGGCGCGAGCGAGCTCGAGCGGGTTGACCGCCTCGGCGCCGAGGCCGATCGCGAAGTAGCCGTCGAGCTTGCTCCGGATCCCCATGCGCCTGGCTGTCTCGGCGACGTGCTTCGAGCCGACGAGCTGCGTGAGCTGCGCGTAGACGGCGTTGTCGGACTCGATCGTCGCGCGTTCGAGGTCGATCGAGCCGAGATAGGAGTCGTCGTAGTTGCTGACCACCCAGTACTTGTCGCCGAGGTCGATCGTCTGCGGCTTCGACTCGAAATGCGTCGCGGGGGAGATCCCCTCGCGCAGCGCGGTCGCGAGCACGAACGGCTTGAACGAGGAGCCCGGCTGGCGCACGCCCTGCACGGCGAGGTTGAACTGGCTCTTGCGGTAGTTGTTGCCGCCGACCATCGCCTTCACCGCGCCGTTGCGCGGGTCGATCGCCACGAGGGCCGCGGACGGGCCGTTGGGATTCGTCAGCCACTTCGAGATCGCGTCGCGCGCCTTCTGCTGGAGCTTGAGGTCGATCGTGGTCCGCACCTTCAGCCCGCCGCCGAAGACCTCAGCCGAGCCGTACTCGTCGATCAGCTGCTGCTTGACGTAGTTGACGAAGTGCTGCGCCGGCCCTTCCGTGCCGGGGAGCCGCACGTTCTCGGCCTTCGGAAGCTTGGCCGCGTTCGCCTCCACGAACTGCGACCGCGTGATCATCGACTGGTCGAGCATCGCCTTCAGCACGAGCTCGCGCCGCATCAGGGCGGCCTGCGGATTCGTGACCGGGTCGTAGCGGCTCGGGTCGGCGGGGATGCCGGCCAGGAGCGCTGCCTCGGGAATCGTCAGGTAGCGCGCGCCGTGGTGGAAGTACGTCAACGCGGCCTGCTGGACGCCGTAGGCGCCGTTTCCGAAGTAGATCGTGTTCAGGTACTCGGTCAGGATCCGCTTCTTGGGCCAGGCCTTCGAGCGCTCGAGCTGCCAGGCGTACGCCGCCTCGCGCACCTTGCGGGCGATCGTCTTCTGATCGCGCTCGAGCCCGTTCTTCACGAACTGCTGCGTGATCGTCGAGCCGCCCTCGACCACCTTCTGGTGCTTGATGTCCGCGATCAGCGCGCGCCCGATCCCGCGCAGGTCGATCCCGTCGTGCTCCCAGTAGCGCCGGTCCTCGATCGCCACGATCGCATGCCGCATCGGATCGGAGATGTCGTCGTACTCGATCAGGGTCCGCGCCTCGGATCCCCGCAGCACCGCCAGGATCTTCTTGCCGGTCGAGTCGTAGATGTAGCCGTTGACCTGGTTGTCGAGCTGCTTCTTGGGGTCGAACTTGCCGGAGTCGATCTCGCTGGCGATCGCGCGAATCAGGCCGAAGCTGAACGACACCGACGCCGAGGAGCCCGAGGACGGTGAGGAGCGCAAGGAGGCGAAGCTTGCGGATCCGGCGACGAGGACGCGCCGGTCTGTTCTTGCTGAACGACCGCAAGGGCCGGATTGTAGCCGTGTGGCGGCTAGGACGCCGCGATCACGGCGAGCACATCGTCGGCGTAGCGCTCGAGCTTGGTGGGGCCGAAGCCCTTGACGGCCGCGAGATCCTCCTCGGAGGCCGGCTTTGCGGTTGCGAGCTCGCGGAGCGTCGCGTCGTGGAGGACGACGAATGCGGGCACCTCGTCCGCCCGTGCGCGCTCGAGCCGCCAGGCACGTAGCCGTTCGAACAGCCCTTCGTCGGCCGGTCCCGCAGCGGCGGGCGAGCCGATTCGCGGCAGAGCTGCGCCCTGGTGGGCCCGGAGAAGCCGGAAGCCGTCCTCGCTCTCGAACGACTCGAGCGCACCCGAGACCTCGAGCAGCTGGATCCAGCGCTTGATGTCGGCCTGGCTGGCCGCAGCGAGCACGCCGAAGTGTGCGGAGCGCTGCGCCGAGCGAGGCGCGCTCATCGAGCCGCGGAGCATCGCTGCCAGACCGGTGCGCCCGAGCGGCCAGCGAAGGTCGAGGGCGGCGCGGTGAATGGCTCCGGCGACGTCGTCGGGCAGCGGTGCAACGGCTGCCGGCTCGTCGACCGGAGCAGCGAGGGGCGCGCAGACGTCGCACATCCCGCAGTCCTCGACGAGAGTCTCCCCGAAGTGCTCGGCGACCTGGCGGTGCCGGCAGGCGCGGGACTCGGCGAAACGAACGAGCCGGTCGGTGCGGGCGAGCGCCTCGCGCTCGTAGCGCGCGAGGAGCGCGTCGATTCGCGCAGCGGCGTCGGCCGGCGGGTCCGGCACCTCGATCTGCATCGCACGGCCGGCGTCGAAGCCGCGGCGCACCAGCCCCACCTGCTCGAGCATTCCGACGAGCACACGCGGATCGGGCTCGTCGCCGAGCTCCTCCGGCGACACCTCGGAGCGCCCGCGCAGCCGCGCGTAGACGGAGCGGAGGTCGTCGACCGTGGGGATGTCCGAACGCGCGAAGCGGCGCAGCTGCTGCGCATCTGCCCGGCTCGCGAGCAGGAGCGTGTCCGAGGCACGGCCGTCCCGGCCGGCACGTCCCGACCATCTGCACGTAGCTCTCGAGCGACTCGGGGTAGTTGTAGAGCGCCACGAGCCGGATGTCAGGCTTGTCGATCCCCATCCCGAAGGCGGTCGTTGCCACGACCGTCTGGATCCGGCCTTCGATGAAGGCCTCCTGAGCGGCTGCGCGCTCGGCCGGCTCGAGCCCGGCGTGGTAGTGAACGGCTGCCAGGTCGTGGGCGCGCAGCGTGCGCGCCAGGCTCTCGCAGCTGCGGCGGGAGCGCGCGTAGACGATCGCGGACGCGCCGCGCAGCTCGTGCAGCCGGCGGACGAGCGTCCTCAGCCGCGCCTCCTCGCCGTCGACGATCTCGACGTCGTAGCGGAGATTGGGCCGGACCACGCTGGTGCGGACGATCTCCGGCTCGCGGCCGAGGGCGACTGCGATCTCCCGTTCCGTCGCCGGCGTCGCGGTCGCAGTCATTCCGAGGATCGCCGGCTTCCCGAGAGCGTCGAGGGCGCGCCGGATGAAGAGGTAATCGGGCCGGAAGTCGTGTCCCCACATGCTGACGCAGTGCACCTCGTCGATCACGACGAGGCCGACGTCGATCCGCGAGATGGCGTCGAGGAAGTTCCGCGAGCGGAGCCGTTCCGGTGCGACGTAGAGCATCCGGTACCGGCCTTCGGACACCCCGCGGAGGCGCGCGGCGGCCTCGTCCGGGTCGAGCGAGGAGTTGATCAGCGTCGACTGCGCCGCGACCTCGGGCGGGAGCTTGTCGACCTGGTCCTTCATCAGCGCGATCAGCGGGCTCAGCACGAGCGTCGGCGTCGGCCGCAGCATCGCCGCGAGCTGGTAGGTGAGCGACTTGCCCGAGCCGGTCGGCATCAGCGCGAGCGTGTCCCGGCCCTCGACCGCGGCCCTGACGACGGCCTCCTGGCCGGGCCGGAAGTCGTCGAATCCGAACATGCGCGTCAGCGCGACCCGTAGCTCGCTCATGCCGACGAGTCTAGGGACGCAGTCGGAACGCATCCGTCACGGCTTCGTGACGGTTCGGTGTCAGGCCGACGAAGCGGTGAAGAGCGGTGCGCTCGAGGGGGCGTCGAGGCCGCCGTCCGGCTCGACTGTGACCGCCACCGTCTGTCCCGGCTCGACGGGCCGCGTCAAACGCGTGACACCAGGCCGCTCGAAGAGACCTGCGCTCTTCGGCACGCCGTTTTCGAACACCCAGATCTGGTAGTCCTTGCCCGCGGGCGCCGGCGCGAGCATCCGCACGACGAGTGCGGCCTGTCCGCTCGGGGTGACGACGAGGTTCGCCTCGCCCTTCGCAGTCTCGAAGACCCGGGCGTTCGGATCGCCCAGCACCGCGAGCCTGTCATTTGCGTCGTCGAGCTCGCGGGACAGCCCGACCGCCCAGATGCCGATCGCGATCGCCGCCACCGCCGCGACGGCCGCGGGCAGCAGAACGGGCAACGTGAACCTGCGTCGGAGCGGAACGACGTTCGGCCGTTCGCTCCGCGCCTGCTCGAGGATACGACCGCGGAGCGCTGCGGGCGGCTGCGGCCCGCCGGCCGCACGCGCCAGTGAGGCGGACACCTGCCAGAACCCCTGCAGCTCGTCGCGGCACGGCTCGCAGGTGGCGAGGTGCGCCTCGTACTGCGCGTGCTCGTCCGGGTCGAGCGCGTCGAGCGCGTAGCCGGCGGTCAGCTCGTGTAGGTCCACGGTGTCTCCACTCCCTCGTCCAGAAGCTCGCGCAGGCGCGAGAGCCCGGAAAACATTCTGCTCTTGATCGTGCCGAGCGGCTGTCCGAGACGTTCGGCGAGCTCCGACTGAGAGTAGCCGCCGTAATACGCGAGCTCGATCGCCTCGCGTTGCTGATCGGGCAGCTTTGCGAGCGCGGTCTGCACGCGCTCCCGGTCGAGCCGGAGCCAAGCTGCCTCCTCCGCCGAGCCCTCCGAGGGCTCGGGCGCTCCTTCGAGTGACTCAGTCCGCCGCCGCTGCTCCCGCCGCACGACATCGACCGCGCGCCGGTGCACGAGCGTCAGGATCCAGGTCGAGGCCTTTGCGCGCTCGGGGATGAAGGACCCGGCGCTGCGCCAGAGCCCGAGAAACGCCTCCTGCACGGCGTCCTCGGCGAGCGCCTCGTCGCGAAGCACCCGGTACGCGAGCCCGTAGGCCGTGGCGCCGATCCGGTCGTAGAGCTCGGCCAGCGCAGCCTCGTCCGACCGGGCGACAAGCGCGACCAGCGCTTCGTCGGAGAGGTGGGCGAGGTCGCGGCGGAAGCGCATCGGCTCGGGCGTCGAGCCTATCGCGGCGAGGGCTGGGGCGGACGTCAGCACGACCCTGATTCGCCCGAGAGCGCCGATCGGTTCGCTCGAAAAGTCAATCGAACCGGTCCTCCGTGGCGGCCGAACAAGCGCCGTAACCCGACCACGGAGGAGCGTGGAAAGATGAAGAAAGCAGCACTGGCTACCGCCGCCCTGGCAGCCGCCGCACTCGCCGCAGTTGCTGCGGCAGTCGTCGGATCCGCCCCGAGCGCCGGTACCGCTTCGAGTCATCGTGAGGCGCCGCTGATCGCTGAGGATCCGAGCGCCGACAACACGGACCTGTACGCGTTTCGGAGCCCGGACAAGCCGGACACCGTGACGATCATCTCGAACTGGATCCCGGGTGAGGATCCCGCGGCCGGCCCGAACTACTACACGTTCTCGCCGAACGCGAAGTACAAGATCAACGTCGACACGAACGGCGACGCCCGGCCGGATCAGGTCTACGAGTTCCGCTTCGGCCGCACGGCCGGCCCGGCATTCCTGGGCAACACCGTCCAGAAGTGGTCGATGTGGCGGAACAACAGCCTGCTCGTCCGGGGAACGACGCCGCCGAACAACATCGGTCCGCGCTCGACTCCGAACTACCGGAGCCTCGTGGACAAGGCAATCGTCGAGAAGGGCGGCCTGACGGTCTTCGCCGGCCAGCGCGACGACGCCTTCTACGGCGACATCGGTGCGATCTTCGACCTCGTCGGCTTCCGCAAGGGCACGGGCAACATGGGTGGCGGCAAGGACTTCTTCGCCGGCTACGGCGTGCACACGATCGCCCTGCAGATCCCGATCTCGGATCTGAAGGCGAAGAACAGCACGATCGGCGTCTGGGCCTCGACCGAGCGCCCGAACGTCACCATCGGCAAGAAGCTCCATCGCGGCTGGACCCAGGTGTCCCGGCTCGGCAACCCGCTCGTCAACGAGGTCGTCGTGCCGACGCCCTTCAAGGACCTGTGGAACCGCTCGGCGCCCGTGAACGACAAGCAGTTCGCCGGCCCGGTCGTCAAGCCGATCCTCGCGAAGCTGATGAACGACCTCTACAAGCTCAACGCACCAGAGGACAACCGTGACGACCTCGTCGCCGTGTTCGGCACCGGCGTCAAGGGCCTCAACTTCACGGGCGACACGGTCGCAGACCTGCTGCGGCTGAACTACTCGATCCCGGTCACCCCCGCGGGCAAGGTCAGCCGCCTGGGCGTGATCGGCGGCGACAACGGCGGCTTCCCGAACGGCCGCCGGCTCAACGACGACGTGATCGACATCGCGGAGCAGGTGATGGCCGGCTTCCTCAAGGGGAACAAGGTCCCGCTCGGCGACGGCGTCAACAGCGGCGACGTCCCGGCGCTCGACTCGTTCCCGTACGAGGCCGACCCGCCGCAGGGCTTCGCCAACTCGAAGGGGCTGCAGAAGCCCTGACCGGAGACGGGGGAGGGTCTGCGCGAGCAGGCCCTCCCGCACCGGCACCGGCCGCCGCCATCATGAAGGCACTCATCACCGCAACCGTGATCGTCGCCCTGGCGCTCGGCGCCCTGCTCGGCGGCGTCGCCCGCGAGTCGCGCTCGGCGACTCCTGCTGCCCCCGCACCGGTCGAGGCCGAGGCGCTCCGCGCCGGCTTCGCACCCGGCGACACCCAGGCGCTCATCGGGCGTCTGCAGGCCGACGTCGCAGCCCGGCCGTCCGATTCCCATCCGCTTGCGCTGCTCGGGCTCGCGTATGCCCAGCGGGCTCGCGAGACCGGCGACGCGGCGTACGTCTCCCGCGCCGACCGTGCCCTTCGCCGGGCCGTGAAGCTCGAGCCGCAGGACTTCGAGGCGCTGACCGGGCTCGGCGGCGTCGCGCTCACCCGCCACCGCTTTCGCGACGCGCTTGCACTCGCTCGCCGGGCGCTCGCCGCGGCTCCGACCACTGCCGCGCCACAGGGTGTCCTCGGCGATGCCCTGCTCGAGCTCGGCCGGTACGACGCCGCGTTCGCCGCGTTCGACCGGATGGCCGCGTTGAAGCCCAACACCTCTTCTTATGCACGTGTCTCCTACGCGCGTGAGCTCCGCGGCGACGTCGCCGGCGCGATCGGCGCGATGGAGCTCGCCCTGGACGCCGCTGCAGGGCGGCCCGAGGCCTACGCCTGGACGTCGGTGGAGCTCGGGAAGCTGCACTGGTCGGTCGGCCGTGCAGCGCGCGCGGCGTCCTTCTACCGGCTCGCGCTGGCCGCCCGTCCCGGTTACGCACCTGCTCTCGACGCGCTCGCGCGATTCGAGGCTGCGCGCGGACGGCTCGGCCGTGCGGTCGCGCTCCAGCGGCGCGCGGTCGAGGCGGTTCCGCTCCCGCGGCTACGTCGCCCAGCTCGGTGACCTGCTCGCGGCCACCGGCAGGACGCAGGAGGCGCGGCAGCAGTACGGGCTCGTCGCCGCGATCGAGAAGATCCAGGCGGCGAACGGCTCGAGGATCGACCTCGAGTCCGCGCTCTATCGCACGGACCGCGGCATCCGCCTCGGCGAGACGCTCGAGCTCGCCCGCCTCGCCCACGTCCGCCGGCCCTCGATCGCCGGCGAGGACGTGCTCGCGTGGGCGCTCGCCCGCAACGGCCGCTGCGGCGAGGCGCGACGCTGGTCGCAGCGGTCCTTGCGGCTCGGCACGCGCGATGCCTCGTTCTTCTTCCACCGCGGGATGATCGAGCGCTGCCTCGGCCGGAACGCCGACGCGCGGCACTGGTTCCGGCTCGCGCTCGACACGAACCCGCACTTCTCGCTCCTCTGGAGCCCGACCGCACGGAGGTACGCCGCATGAAGCGCCTGCTCGTGATCCTCGCCGTCCTGGCTGCGCTCGCCGCGCCCGCCGTCGGCGCTCGCCCACCCGCTCGGGAACTTCACCGTCAACCGGCAGACGGAGATCGAGCTCTCCGGCGGCCGCGTCTACGTCCACTACGCGCTCGACCTGGCGGAGATCCCGACCTTCCAGCTCGGTACGCGCGTCCGTGCCGTCGGGTTCGCCCGCGAGGCGGCCCGCGGTCTCGAGCTCCGGCTCGACGGCCGCCGCGCACCGCTGCGCCTGCTCGAGCGGCGGGTCTCCGAGCGGCCCGGTGCCGGCGGACTGAAGACGCTGCGCTTCGACGCTGTCTACGCCGCGGCCGGCAGCGGCTCGCGGCTCGCGTTCCGCGACCGCAACTTCGCCTCACGGATCGGCTGGCGGGAAGTCGTCGTCCGCGCCGAGGAGGGAGCCTCGCTGCGGTCGGCGAGCGTGCCGGCCGAGAGCCGCAGCGACGACCTGCGCGCGTACCCGAACGATCTGCTCCGCTCGCCGCTCGACGTCACCCAGGCCACGGCCTCTTTCACGCTCGGCGAGGGGGCCGGCGCGCCGCCGCAGCTCCGGAGCGAGGCGGCTGCCGAGCACGCCAAGGGCGGCTTCGAGTCGCTCGTATCGCGCGGCGACCTCTCGCTGGGCGTGATCCTCCTCTCGCTGCTGATCGCAGCGTTCTGGGGCGCCGCGCACGCGCTCACGCCGGGACACGGCAAGGCGATCGTCGCCGGGTACCTCGTCGGAACGAAGGGGAGGCCCGTCGACGCCGTCCTGCTCGGCGGCATCGTGACGATCACGCACACGATCGGCGTCTTCGCGCTCGGCTTCGTGACGCTGCTGCTCTCTCGCTTCATCGTCCCCGAGACGCTCTATCCCTGGCTGACGTTGATCTCCGGCCTGCTGGTGGTCGTCGTCGGAGGATCCGTCCTCTTCTCCCGCGCGCGCCGCCGCGGACACGATCACCACCACGGCCCAGCGATGGGCACAGCCACGAGCACGGGCACCACCACCACGATCACCATCACCACGACCGGCGCGGCCTGCTCGGCGTCGGCGTCGCCGCCGGCCTGCTGCCGTGCCCGTCGGCGCTCGTCGTCCTGCTCAGCGCGATCGCTCTGCACCGGATCGGCTTCGGCCTCGCGCTGATCGTCGCCTTCAGCCTCGGCCTCGCGGCCACGATCACGTCGATCGGCCTCGTCGCCGTCCTCGCCAAGCGGGCCTTCAGCCGCATCTCGCTCGACGGCCCAGTCATCCGTCTTCTACCCGCCGCGAGCGCGGTGGTGATCCTCTTGGTCGGAGTCACCATCACGCTCAAGGCCCTCCCGGGGGTGCTCTAGCCATGTTCGGTCTCGACGATCACATCGCCGCCATGTCGAACGGCGGCTCGGTCCTCATCGTCCTCCTCGTTGCCGCGCTGCTCGGACTGCGTCACGCGACCGACCCGGATCACATCGCGGCCGTGACCGCCCTCGTCGCCTCCGGACGGGAAGGAGCCCGGCGCCGCGCGGCCGAGCTGGGCGTCTTCTGGGGTCTCGGCCACGCCCTGACGCTCGTCGTCTTCGGGCTGCCGGTCGTGCTCTTCGAGGCGTACCTGCCGGAGCGCCTCCAGCAGGGGGCGGAGACAGCGGTCGCCGCTCTGATCGTGTTCCTCGCCGTCCGGCTGCTGGTCCGCTGGCGCAGCGGCTTCTTCCATCTGCACGCGCACTCGCACGGCCCCGAGGACGAGGGTCACCGGCACAAGGTGCGGACGCCGGTCGGCGCCTTCGGCATCGGTCTCGTGCACGGCATGGGCGGTAGCGCCGGCGTCGGCGTCCTCCTGCTGGCGGCGATTCCGTCGAAGCCGCTGGCCGCAGGGTCGCTGCTGATCCTCGCCGTCTTCACCGCCGTCTCGATGACGATGCTCACGACCGGATTCGGGGCCACGCTCGGCAGTGCCCCGGTGCGGCGCTCGTACGCGGTCGCCGTGCCGGCGCTCGGCTCGCTGAGCCTGGCGTTCGGCTTCTGGTACGCGGCGGCGGTGTGGAGCCTGATGCCGTACCCGTTCTAGATAGATTCGCCGTATGGGCGAGCCGCTCACCGTCTCCGAGTACGAGCGGCTCGCCGAGGAAATCCTCGAGGAGGGCGCGCTCGGGTACTTCGCCGGCGGCGCCTGCGACGAGCGGACGCTGCGCGAGAACGTCGAGTCGTGGCGCCGCTACCGGCTGCGGCCACGGGTCCTCGTCGACGTCGAGGCCACGACGACGGCGACGACGGTGCTCGGGACGGAGGTCTCGATGCCGGTGCTCGTCGCGCCGACGGCCTTTCACCGCATGGCTCATCCGGACGGCGAGGCGGGGACCGCGCGCGCGGCGGCCGCGGTGGGGACGATCATGTGCCTCTCGACGATCGCCACCTCGACGCCCGCCGAGGTCGCGGCGGCGGCACCGGGCGCGCCGCGCTGGTTCCAGCTCTACGTGTTCCGCGACCGAGGGGTCACGAGCGCGCTCGTCGACCAGGCGGTCGAGTCGGGCTACGGGGCGATCGTGCTCACGGTCGACGCGCCGCGCCTCGGCCGCCGCGAGCGCGATCTGCGCACCGAGTTCCGCGTGCCCGAGGACGTGCTCGTTCCGAGCGTCTCCGCGGCGGCCGGGCGGCTGGGGCGGCGCGACGCCGCTCGAGGTGCTGACGTGGATCGATCCGACGCTCACCTGGCGAGACCTCGAGCGCTCGTGGCCGAGTCGCCGCTGCCCGTGATCGTCAAGGGGATCCAGACCGGGGAGGACGCCGCGCTCGCCTGCGAGCACGGCGCCGCCGCGATCGTCGTCTCGAACCACGGTGGCCGGCAGCTCGACGGCGTCGCGCCGACGTCGGAGCTGCTGCCCGAAGCGGTCGAGGCGGTCGATGGGCGGATCGAGGTGCTCGTCGACGGCGGGATCCGTCGCGGCAGCGACGTGGTCACGGCGCTCGCGCTCGGTGCCCGGGCGGTGCTCGTCGGCCGTCCCGTCCTCTGGGGGCTCGCCCACGGCGGCGAGCAGGGCGCGCGCCACGTGCTCGAGCTGCTCCGCGACGAGACCGAGCTCGCGCTCGCGCTCTGTGGCTGCACCTCACCGGAGGCGGTCACCGAGGCGCACGTCCGTAGAATCGGCCGCCCGTGAGCGTTGAGGATCTCACCCGCAACGCCGTCGACGTCCTGCCCAAGGGCGGGCTCGAGGAGAAGCTGAAGCTCGGGCGTCCGCTGCGCGTCAAGCTCGGGATCGACGTCACGTCGCCCGACCTCCACGTCGGCCGCGGAATTCCGCTGCAGCGGATGCGCGCCTTCCAGGACGCCGGCCACATCGGCGTCTTCATCGTCGGCGACTACACGACCCGGATCGGCGACCCGTCCGGCCGCTCAGCAGAGCGTCCGATCCTGTCGCCGGAGGAGATCGACGCCAACGCCAAGACCTACGTCGAGCAGGCGTTCACGATCGTCGACCCCGGGAAGACCGAGGTTCGCTTCAACAGCGAGTGGCTCAGCGGCCTCGACTTCGCGGACGTCATCAGGCTGACGCGCACCACCACGGTCGCCCAGATCCTCGAGCGGGACGACTTCTCGAAGCGCATGGCCGCGGAGGAGCCGATCTCCGTCTCCGAATTGCTCTATCCGCTGATGCAGGCCTACGACTCGGTGGCGATCGAGGCGGACGTCGAGCTCGGCGGCACCGACCAGCTCTACAACCTCCTGGCCGGCCGGATGGTGATGGAGGCGTACGGGCTCCAGCCGCAGGTCGTGCTGACGACTCCGCTCCTGCTCTCCTGGGACGGCGAGAAGATGAGCTCGTCCGTCGGCAACAACATCCCGCTGACCGCGCCGCCCGAAGAGCAGTTCGGCCGCACGATGCGCATCCCCGACTCGCAGCTGGACGAGTGGTACCGCCTCGTCCTGGAGCGTCCCGTGCCGGCCGGAGAGCCGATGGACGCCAAGCTCGCTCTGGCCCGCGCGATCGTCGCCCGCTCGCACGGGGAGGAGGAAGCGGCGCCGGGCCGAGGAGCACTTCACCCGCGTGGTGCGGGAGGGTCTGGCGCCCGACGACCTCCCCGACGTGCAGCTGCCGGAGGGCGACCCTGTCCACCTGCCGGCCCTGCTGGCGTCCGCCTTCGGGCTCTCGACGAGCGAGGCGAGGCGGCTGATCGACCAGGGTGGCGTGAAAGTGGACGGCTCGCCGATCACGGAGCTGGACGTGCCGCGCGCAGCAGCTCGTCGACGCGACCGTCCAGGCCGGCAAGCGGCGCTTCGCGAAGATGCGCGAGATTGGTTGACGGAGCCGTCTTCTTTGCTACTGTTCATCGGCCGCCCGTGAGGGTCGGTGAAGCAAAGTCCCTGTCCCGCGACGAACCGGAGCGTCTCCAAGCCTCGATCGGATACGATCAGCACCGCAAGCTTTGGAGGCCTCTGGCGCGTGCCGGAGGCTTTTTTTCGCCGCCGCATCAAGAGTGGCACTGGTCTTTGAAAACTCAACAGCGTGCGTTTACGTCGAGACCTCATCGTCTCGTGGGCTTTGCCTCACGAGCTCGGATGAGGCTTCAACTAAAACCCGTCGACCCTCCGCTGCTTCGGTAGCGGTGCGGAAGACACTTTGAGCTCAAGCTCGAAGCGAAAGATTGCCCGCAGTCGTTTCTTGACTGCATTTATGGGCAAACAATCCTTCACGGAGAGTTTGATCCTGGCTCAGGACGAACGCTGGCGGCGCGCTTAACACATGCAAGTCGAGCGAGAACCAGTCCTTCGGGACTGGGGACAGCGGCGAACGGGTGAGTAACACGTGGGTAATCTGCCCTCGATTCTGGGATAGCCCGGGGAAACCCGGATTAATACCGGATAGCCTCTCGAGCTTACGAGCTCTGTGAGAAAAGGTAGCTTCGGCCTCCGATCGAGGATGAGCCCGCGGCGGATTAGCTTGTTGGTGGGGTAATGGCCTACCAAGGCGACGATCCGTAGCTGGTCTGAGAGGACGATCAGCCACACTGGGACTGAGACACGGCCCAGACTCCTACGGGAGGCAGCAGTGGGGAATCTTGCGCAATGGGCGAAAGCCTGACGCAGCGACGCCGCGTGGGGGAAGAAGGCCTTCGGGTTGTAAACCTCTTTCAGCAGGGACGAAGCCACTCGGGTTAATAGCCCAGAGGGTGACGGTACCTGCAGAAGAAGCCCCGGCTAACTACGTGCCAGCAGCCGCGGTAATACGTAGGGGGCAAGCGTTGTCCGGATTTATTGGGCGTAAAGAGCGTGTAGGCGGCCAGACAAGTCCGTTGTGAAAACTAGAGGCTTAACCTCTAGACGTCGATGGAAACTGTTTGGCTAGAGTCCGGAAGAGGAGAATGGAATTCCTGGTGTAGCGGTGAAATGCGCAGATATCAGGAAGAACACCCGTGGCTAAGGCGGTTCTCTAGTACGGTACTGACGCTGAGACGCGAAAGCGTGGGGAGCGAACAGGATTAGATACCCTGGTAGTCCACGCCGTAAACGATGGGTGCTAGGTGTGGGGGGTGTCGACTCCCTCCGTGCCGAAGCTAAC
>CAVXQE010000012.1:0-145000 GCA_963763755.1 uncultured Gaiellaceae bacterium | reverse complement strand
CCGCGTAGGGCGGGTGATAGGGAAATCCGTCACCCATTCAAGCCTGAGACGGGATGCCGAGCCCAGCGATGGGCGAAGTTCCTGAAGCCATGCCTCCTAGAAAAGCGTCTAGGGAGGTGGGACGTGCCCGTACCAAAACCGACACAGGTAGGCAGGTAGAGAATACCAAGGTGATCGGAAGAACTCTCGTTAAGGAACTCGGCAAAATGGTCCCGTAACTTCGGGAGAAGGGACGCCCCGGTAGGGTGACGCGGATTTACTCCGCCGAGCCTGAGGGGGCCGCAGTGAAACGGCCCAAGCGACTGTTTACCAAAAACACAGGTCTCTGCGAAGTCGTAAGACGACGTATAGGGGCTGACGCCTGCCCGGTGCCGGAAGGTCACGAGGAGAGGTTAGCCTTCGGGCGAAGCTTTGAATCCAAGCCCCGGTAAACGGCGGCGGTAACTATAACCGTCCTAAGGTAGCGAAATTCCTTGTCGGGTAAGTTCCGACCTGCACGAATGGCGTAACGACTTGGGCGCTGTCTCAACGAGAGATCCGGTGAAATTGTAGTCTCGGTGAAGATGCCGAGTACCCGTGGTTGGACGGAAAGACCCCGTGAACCTTTACTGCAGCTTTACGTTGAAGTCTGGTGTGCGTTGTCCAGGATAGGTGGGAGGCTTTGAAGCGGGGACGCCAGTCTCCGTGGAGCCACCCTTGGGATACCACCCTTCGCATTCTGGGCTTCTAACCCGATGCCGTGATCCGGGTCGGGAACAGCGTGAGGTGGGCAGTTTGACTGGGGCGGTCGCCTCCTAAAATGTAACGGAGGCGCGCAATGGTTCCCTCAGCACGGTTGGAAATCGTGCGTAGAGCGCAAAGGCATAAGGGAGCTTGACTGCGAGACTGACAAGTCGAGCAGGGACGAAAGTCGGCCTTAGTGATCCGGCGGTTAAGAGTGGAATTGCCGTCGCTCAACGGATAAAAGGTACTCCGGGGATAACAGGCTTATCCTCCCCAAGAGTCCACATCGACGGGAGGGTTTGGCACCTCGATGTCGGCTCGTCGCATCCTGGGGCTGAAGCAGGTCCCAAGGGTTGGGCTGTTCGCCCATTAAAGCGGTACGCGAGCTGGGTTCAGAACGTCGTGAGACAGTTCGGTCCCTATCCACCATGGGCGCTGGAAGTTTGAGAGGAGTCGTCTCTAGTACGAGAGGACCGAGACGAACAGACCGCTGGTGTATCAGTTGTCCTGCCAAGGGCACTGCTGATTAGCTACGTCTGGATGGGATAACCGCTGAAAGCATCTAAGCGGGAAGCCCACCTCGAGATGAGACTTCCCATCCCCTCGAGGGAGTAAGGGCCGTGGAAGACCACCACGTTGATAGGCCGGCGGTGCAAGCGCAGCAATGCGTTCAGCTGACCGGTACTAATTGCCCGAGGTCTTGATTTAGAACACTTAGTGGAGTTGCTATGGAGTTTTGAGGGTGCGCGCTGAGCAGGCTTGCTTCGCAAGACGCGCACTTTCGACAATTTCGGCGGTCATAGCGTCGGGGGTACACCTCTTCCCATTCCGAACAGAGAAGTTAAGCCTGACAGCGCCGATGGTACTCGGGGCGCAAGCCCCCGGGAGAGTAGGACGCCGCCGAATTACTTCAGGAGGGCCGCGAGAGCGGCCCTCCTTCCATTTCCAGCTTAGAATTGGTATCTCATGGAGTATTCGCCCGCCGGACCCCCCACTGGAGGACGAGCTCGTCGCATCTGCGCCCGTGGCTCGACGCGGACGTCCCCGCGATCGTCGCGGCCTGTAACGACCCCGAGATCGTCCGCTGGACCACGGTTCCGACGCCGTACTCCGCAGAGGACGCTCGCGCCTGGCTCGCGCGCTGCGAGACGGCCTGGGCCGAGGGAGCGGCGCCGCTCGCGGTCGATCGAGCGGGCGTCGGGCGAGCTCGCCGCGGCGATCACCCTCTGGCTGCACGGCAAGGTCGGTGAGCTCGGCTACTGGGCCGCGCCGTCCTTTCGTGGCCGTGGCTACGTGCCGCGCGCGGTGCAGCTCGTCTGTGCGCCTGGGGATTCGACGAGCTCGAGCTGCCGCGAATGCAGCTCGGGACGTTCCCCGGCAACGTCGCCTCCGAGCGTGTCGCGGAGAAGAGCGGCTTCACGCGTGAAGGCGTCCTTCGCTCCTGGCTCGAGCAGCGCGGCGAGCGCCGGGACGTGACGATGTGGTCGCGCCTACCCGGCGATCCCGCCGTAGCGCCGCGATCCGGCGCTCGAGCGGCGGGTGCGTGACGAAGAGGGCGGCCAGACCCTCCTCGGCGAACGGATTGACGGTGTAGAGCGGCTCGGTCGCCGGGCTCGCCTCGAAGGAGACGAGGTCGCTGGCGTGGTCGAGGCGCAGGAGCGCGTCGGCCAGCCCTTCGCCCGAGCCGCAGATCCCGGCCGCCACCCGGTCCGCGGCGAGCTCGCGCTTGGGGGAGAGCAGCAGGTGGACGAACGCTGCCGCGATCGGGCCGAGGACGGCAAGCAGCGCTCGCTCGAGCCAGCCGCCGAGCCGGGACATCTCGACGAGCACGACCGCGAGCAGCACGGCCGAGGTCTGCACGAGCACGTCGCGGCTGCGCACGTGCGCGAGCTCGTGTGCGAGCACGCCCTCGAGCTCGGCCGGGCTCATCGCTCCGAGCAAGCCCGTGGAGACCGCGAGCGCCGAGCCGTTGCGGCCCTCGTCCGGCCGAGAGCGCGCGCGGGAAGCCGTCCGGGATCAGGTAGAGCTTCGGCGGCAGGATCCCCAGCTTGGCCGAGAGCGCGTCGACGGTCGAACGCAGGATCGGATCCTCGGCGAGCGCATACTCGCGCGCGCCGAGCATTCCGAGGAGCGCTCGGTCCGCGTACGCGTAGACGGCGAGACCCGCGAGGAGCGCGCAGAAGACGAAGACCGAGGCCGTGCGATAGCCGCCGAGCACCCAGCCGGCGGCCGCCGAACGCGGCCGCGATGATCAGCGCGCAGCAGCCACACCTTCGCGAGGTTGCGGGCGGCGGCGAGCCGCATCGCTTACGAGTCGTCGTCGCCGAGGCCGTCGCGGTCGTCTTCGCCCAGGCCGCGGGGCGGCCAGTCGGGCTCCGGCGCGTCGCAGCGGCTCGAGCAGTGGAGCGAGGCGACGTTCTGCAGCGGCACGAGGATGTGGCCGTTGAGCTCGATGTGGGGGACGTCCTCGATCGAGCAGTAGGCGGTGAGCACGCCTTCCTGGTACTCGCCGCCGAAGAGCGCGACCTCGATCTGCTCGCCCTTGTACTTGTTCGTGTAGTCCTCCACGGGCCGCTCAGTCTATCTCCACGAATCCGTCGTCCCGAACGGCCAGCTTGTAGACGGCGCAGTTCGCCCAGCGCTCGATGCGAACGCCGAGCGCGTGGTGCCAGAGCGAGTTCAGCGCGCCGCCGTGGGAGACGACGAGCACCTGCTCGCCGGGGTGCGCGGCCGCGATCGAGCTGCACCGCTGCGAGGACGCGCTCGCGTACCTCCTCGTCGGTCTCGCCGTCATGGTGCTGCTCCGGCCGCTCGTCGATGTCCTCCCGCGTGAGCCCTTCCCACGAGCCGAACGAGCGCTCGCGCAGCCGCGAGTCGAGCTGCACCTCGAGTCCGTGGCTCGCGGCAACGGCCTCCGCCGTCGCCCGCGCGCGGCTGAGGTCGCTCGCGTAGATGGCGTCGAGCTCCACGTGCTCCAGCTCCTGGGCCAGCGCGTGCGCCTGCTTGCGCCCGAGCTCGTTCAGCTCGATGTCGGAGGAGCCCTGAATCCGCAACTCGCGGTTCCAGTCGGTCTCGCCGTGTCGCGCCAGGAGGAGCGTGGTCATGCATCTAAGCTAGCCGCCGATGGACCTCGGACTGAACGGGAAGGCGTGCGTCGTCACCGGCTCGACCGGCGGGATCGGCCTCGAGACGGCGAGGCTGCTCGTGGCGGAGGGCGCGCGGGTCGTCACCTCCGGCCGGGGCGAAGCGCCCGCGATCGGCGAGGCGCTGCACGTGCGGGCCGACCTGTCCGAGGCCGGACGCGCCGGCACGCCTCGTCGAGTCCGCGGTCGGCCGAGCTCGGAGGCCTCGACGTGCTCGTGAACAACGTCGGCTATCGCGGTCCAGGCGCGCTTCGAGGAGGTGCCCGACGAGGAGTGGGACTCGATGTGGCAGCTGAACGTCATGAGCTACGTGCGCGCGATCCGCGCCGCGCTCCCGCACCTGCGCGCGTCGAGCGGGCGTCGATCGTCAACGTCTCCTCGACCGCGGGCAAGCGGCCGTCGGCCGCGATGCCGCACTACTCGGTCACGAAGGCGGCCGTGCTCTCGCTCTCGCGGCTCGTCGCCGACCTCTACGCGGGCGACGGGATCCGCTGCAACGCAGTCACGCCCGGCCCGACCGCGACCGAAGCGTGGCTCGGCGAGGGCGGTCTCGCCGACCAGCAGGGCGGCAGCCGCGACGAGGTGCTCGCGAAGGTCGGCGCCGGCCGGCCGCTCGGCCGGCTCGCCGAGCCGGAGGAGATCGCGTCGGTGATCGCGTTCCTCGCCTCCGAGCGGGCGTCGTACGTCACCGGCGCCGCCTGGTCCGCCGACGGCGGCACCGTCCCGATCATCATCTGAAGCGCGCCGCGCCGGCTCACGTACGCGTCCGAAGCCGCCAATGTCCGCGCGAGACCCGTCCGGGGACTGTCCCCGGACGGGTCTCGAACAGGACGTGTCCGCGGGTAAATCTTCAGCAACGATTTCTCCACAGCTGCTGAACGACCGCTCGAGCTGCGACTGCGAGATCCGCCGAGCGGGATACCCTGACCTCATGCCGGAGCTGGCCGGACGAGTCGCTGACGCCTTCGAGGCGCGCATCCGCGCGCACGAAGAGAGCGCGCTCTCGCCGCTTGCCGTTCGCTCGTACGAGACGCGCGGACGCCTCCGCGAGGAGGACGAGTGCGGCATCCGGACGCCGTTCCAGCGCGACCGCGACCGGATCGTCCACTCGAAGCCGTTCCGGCGGCTGAAGGGCAAGACGCAGGTCTTCATCGACCCCGCCGGCGACCACTACCGCACCCGGATCACGCACACGCTCGAGACGACCGGCATCGCCCGCGTCGTCGCCCGGGCGCTCGCGGCTGAACGAGGATCTGACCGAGGCGATCGGGCTCGGCCACGACATGGGCCATCCGCCGTTCGGCCACGCCGGCGAGGAGCGGCTCGATCGCCTGCCTGCGCGAGCGCTTCGGCACCGGCTTCCACCACAACGAGCAGTCGCTGCGGATCGCCGAGCAGCTGAACCTGACCGCGGAGGTGCGCGACGGGATCCTGACGCACACCGGCCCGCAGGAGCCGCAGACGCTCGAGGGCAAGATCGTGCGGCTCGTCGACCGCGTCGCGTACATCAACCACGACATCGACGACGCGATCCGCTGGGGGCTGCTGACTCCCGACGACCTGCCGCGCGCGGAGATCGAGCTGCTCGGCGAGACCGGATCGAGCCGGATCGACACGCTCGTGCACGACCTGATCGAGAGCTCCGAGCGCGCCGGCGACATCGTGCAGAGCGAGGAGGTCGGCGCGTCGATGCTCGCGCTCCGCGCGTTCATGTTCGAGCGCGTCTACCTCGGCGAGCACGCTCGCGGCGAGCACGTGCGGGCGCACGCGACGATCTCGGCGATCTTCGACCACCTCGTCGAGCGTGGCGACTCCGAGGACGAGATCCGTGCGTTCGTCTCCGGCATGACCGACCGCTTCGCCCTTCAGTACGCCGAGCGTCTCTGATGGCGCGGATCAAGGAGACGTCGGTGCGGGAGGTCGTCGCCGCGGCCGACATGGTCGAGGTCGTCTCCGGCCGGACCTCGCTGCGCAAGGCCGGCGCCCGCTACTCCGGCCGCTGCCCGTTCCACGAGGAGCGGACGCCGAGCTTCTCCGTCAACCCGGCCGACAAGCTCTACCACTGCTTCGGCTGCGGCAAGGGCGGCGACGTGATCACGTTCGTGCGCGAGACCGAGAACCTCGACTTCGCCGACGCGGTCGAGTGGCTGGCGGAGCGGTTCCGCGTCAGCGCTCGAGTACGAGGAGACCTCGCCGCAGCTGGAGGAGTCGCGCAAGCGGCGCGACCGGCTGCACGCCGTGCTCGAGCAGGCGGCCGTCGTTCTACGAGCGCCACCTCTGGGAGACGGCGGCCGGTGCGCCGGTGCGCGAGTACCTCGCGAGCCGCGGGCTCGGCGAGCCGATCTGCCGCGAGTTCCGGCTCGGTCTCTCGCCGGGGAGCGGGCTCGCGCAGAAGGCGCAGCAGAAGGGGTTCACGCGCGACGAGCTGCGCGGCGCCGGGCTGACGAATGCGCGCGGCTACGACTACTTCCCGCCGCGCCTGATGTTCCCGCTCGCCGACGCGCGCGGCCGGATCGTCGGCTTCCAGGCGCGCAAGCTCCACGAGGACGACCCGCTGAAGGGCAAGTACGTCAACTCGCCCGAGGGCGAGCTCTTCCACAAGTCGGCGATCCTGTACGGCCTCCACCTCGCCCGGACGGCGATCGCGAAGCAGGAGCGCGCCGTCGTCGTCGAGGGCAACACCGACGTGATCGCGCTGCGCCAGGCCGGGTTCGAGCCGGTCGTCGCCTCGATGGGGACCGCCCTGACCGAGCGGCAGCTGAAGGAGCTGCAGCGGCTCTCGCGCCGCATCTACCTCTGCTTCGACTCGGACGCGGCCGGGGAGGAGGCGACGTTGCGCGGGATGGAGCTCGCGACCTCGCTCGGCTTCGACGTGCGGGTCGTGACGCTTCCCGAAGGGCCAGGACCCGGCCGACGCGCCCGACGGCTTCGAGAAGCGGCTCGTGGGCGCCGAGAGCTACGTCGTCTATCGCGTCCGGCTGGAGCTCGACCGCACGCCCGACCGCCAGGAGGCGTTCGTGCGGGCTCGCGAGATCCTGCAGCGGAACGAGGACTCCCCGGAGTGGCAGGACGCGCTGCGGCTGCTCGCCGGACGCCTCGACCTCCCGAAGGAGACGCTCGCGGGACTGACGCCGAAGGGCGGCACGCGGACGCTGACGCAGGAGCTCTCGCCGAAGATGCTCGCGATCGCCGAACGGCTCGAACGCGACGTGCTGGCGGCCTGCGTCGCCCACCCGACGCTCCTGCCGCTGCTGGCCGAGATCACCCCGGAGCACTTCGAGTCGGAGACCCACCGCCGCTTCCGCGACCAGCTCTCGACGGAGGCGACGACGGTGACCTCGTCGGCCTGAAGGCCGAGCTCGACGCACGCGTCGCGCGCGAGGGAATCGACGAGCGAACCGGCCGGCAGCTGCTGCTCCGCCTGCGGGAGCGGCGCCTGCGCGAAGGACGCCACGCGAGGTCGATCCCGGTCGCCAGCGCGAGGTCGCGGAGGCGATCGAACGGGTTCGCGCGGCGATCGAAGAGCTGTCCGTGGAGCGCGCCTAGCGACGCTACAATCTGCGCTGCCTTCCCGCGTAGCTCAATTGGCAGAGCATCCGGCTGTTAACCGGAGGGTTGTTGGTTCGAGTCCAACCGCGGGAGCTCACCTGGGACCGGACGTCGGGACACTCGCGTTCATGTCGAGCGTCTCGGTCGTCCCGATTTCGATGAAATTCGGCGACGGTGGCTTCTTCGCGGTGCCCGCCGAGGCGATGGGCGCTACCGAAACGACGAGCGCGACGATCGCGGCGAGGATCAGTGCGCGGATCATGATCGCCGTCGCTGCGCGAAGCCGCTCCTGCTCGATCTGCTGCTGCTTACCGGTCATGACGTCCCCCTCCGTTGATGTCCATGCTCTCTAGGACACCGAAAGCGGCCGACGTATTCCCGCGAACGGCTGAGAAGCCGTTAACCGGAGGGTTGTTGGTTCGAGTCCAACCGCGGGAGCTCGCCTGGCGCCGGGTCGTGCTCCACCTCGGCGAGCTTCCGCCGGCAGTCCTCGATCGCCGCTTGGATCGCCTTCCGAAGGTCGTCGGACCGCGTCTCGAGCAGCACCGACCGTAGCTCGGCTATCCGCGCGGGAATGTCGACTGTCTCCTTCAGACCCCTGCCCTCGACCGGTAGATGCGCGGTCGAGCGAAATCTGGCGCGAAGTCACCAAGACGCTGACAGCCCGAAATATTGTCGATTTGTAAAGACTTGCAGGAGGCTCGAGGCCGGTCCCCAAATGGTCCGTCCCGTGCGTCTGCGTACCTTGATTCTCGCTTTGATCGCCAGCGCCCTGGTCGCGGCGCCGAGCGCGCTCGCCGCGCCTGATCCCGAGATCGCAAGCCTCCAGGTCGCGTTGCGCTCGAAGGGGATGTACTTCGGCAAGATCGACGGTGTCTCCGGGCCGATGACCGCCAAGGGGCTGCGCACGTTCCAGCGGCTGACGCGGCTCCCGGTCACCGGTGAGCTCGGCCCCCGCACACGCGCGGAGCTCGGTGCACTCGGCCGGCCCCTCGTCGCCAGACGTGTGCTCGTGCAGGGCGCGTACGGGTGGGACGTCTCGGCGCTTCAGTTCCTGCTCGCGCGGGCGGGCCATCTCCGGCTGCTCGACGTCGATGGCCACTTCGGCGCGTCGACCAAGGCCGCCCTCGCTCGCTTCCAGAAGACCCGAGGCCTCTCAGTGGACGGGATCGCCGGCCCCGCGTCGCTGACGGCCTTCGGCAGCGGTCGCCGTGCGCCGGTGCTGACGCGAGCCACGACGACGCCGGTCGCGTACGTCGTCAAGCCAGGCGACACGCTCACCGAGATCGCGGTCAAACACAAGACGACCGTGCGCGCTCTCGCGAAGGTGAACGACCTGAAATCGATCAACCTCGTCGTCGAGGGCGCGAGGCTTCGCCTGCCCGCGGAGGTCGGGAGCGGTCCGACTGAGGAGCTCTCCCGCTCGACCGTGCGGGCGCACATCGACAAGTGGGCGAACCACTACGGCATCTCGGTCAGCCTGGCGCGCGCCCTTGCGTGGCAGGAGTCGGGCTTCCAGACGAACATCACCTCGTCGGTGGGAGCCTGGGGCCCGATGCAGGTGATCCCCTCGACCTGGGCGTTCGTCGAGACCATCGTCCTCGGGCACACGGTCCCCAAGACGGGTGAAGGCGGCGTCGAGGTCGGGATGGCTCTTCTGAACCACCTCCTCAAACGCTTCAACGGCGATCAGCGGCTGGCGCTCGCCGCCTGGTACCAGGGTGAGAAGGCGGTGCGCGAGATCGGGATCTACGACGATACGAAGGCGTTCGTCGCGAACGTCCTCGCCCTCGCCGGGCGCCCGCTCTAGACAGCCGCGATCGCGGCGTACGCGCGGCGCGCGGCCGCGTCGACGTCCAGCGACCAGAGGGAGTCGGGTCGATCCGGGTCGCCAAAGATCTCGACGTCCCAAGGGCCCTGCCAGCCGGCATCACGCAGCACGCGCATCAGCTCCGCGGTGCGGGAGACGCCCTCGCCCGGCAGCGCCCGATCGCCGCGCTCCCCCTCGAACCAGTTCGCAACGTGCACGCCCGTGATTCGGTCGACGTTGTCGGCGAGGTGGCGTTCGATGTCCGGCGTGTCCCAGAGATGCCAGAGATCGACCATGATCCCGACCTCCGGGAGCCCGGCCTCGTCGAGGAGCTCGAGCGCCTCGGGGATCGACGTGACCAGCGTCAGCGCGTCCCGCTCGGATAGCGTGAATCGGCTCGAGTCCGAGCCGGACGCCCGCCTCGTCGGCTGCCGCTGCGATCCGCTGCAGGCCGTCGATCGCCAGGCGCCGGGCCTCCTCATCACTTCGGTCGCCGGCGGCCCCGGTCAGGCAGAGGACGCAGTCCGGCTCGAAGGGAGCGAAGCGGCGCACCGATGCGCAGAGCGAGTCGATCCGCGTCTCGACGTCCTCCGGCCCTTCGATCACCGTGTTCGGGAGGATCGAGGGCACGAGCGGCACGCAGTTCGTGACGCTCAGGCCGCTTGCGCGTACGGCCTCGAGGTTGGCCTCGTCGTTCGCACCGAGCTTCATCTCCCAGATCCCGATCCCGTCGAAGCCGGCGGCCGCATACGCGCGGAGATCGTCGCGGAAGCTTGCCGACGGGGTCGAGATCTCACTCAGCGAGAGCATCAGGCAACGCCCGGGAGCTTCGCGAGCAGCCGCCGTCGAAGCGGCGGACGCGTGAGGTGCTTGGCCACGATGTAGCCGGAGCCGGCACCGAGGCCCGGACCGGGATGGGTGCTCGCCCCGATGTGCCAGAGGCTCTCGACCGGTGTTCCGTGACCAGGCGTGGCGGGGGTGGGGCGGAAGAGGAGGTTCTGGTCGAGCGCGCACGACCCGGCATAGATGTCGCCGCCGACCCAGTTCGGGTTCGCGTCCTCCATGTCCGCGGGCGACATGACGACTCGACCGACGGTCGCGGACTCCAGGTTCTCGATGTGACGGCCGATGCGCTCGACGATCCGGTCGGCGTACGCCTCGCGCAGCTCCTCCGTCCACGTGCCGTCGCCGACGTCGATCTCGCCGGCCGCGTCGCCCTTCGGCCGCGGCGGCAGCTCCTGCAGCTGGACCCAGATCACCCACGAGCCGTCCGGCGCCCGCGACGGATCCAGGGTCATCGGCTGCCCGAGCGCGATCGTCGACTCGGCCGGGAGCAGGCCGCGGTCGGCCTCGTTGACCGCCCGCGAGACGCCGTCGAGGCCGGGCGTGAGGTGCAGCAGCGGCGTGCGGGCGAGCCGCTCGTCGCCCTTCCAGCGCGGCCGCTCGTTCATCGCGATGTGGATCTGCATCTCACCGCGGCCGTAACGGAAGCGGCGCGCCGCGTCGCGGACGTGCTTCGGTGCGTCACTCTCCCCGAGCAGCCGGCCATACAGCTGCGTCGGCGTCACGCAGGCGAGCACGGCGCGCGACGCGGAGATCGACTCGCCGTCCGCGAGCCGGACCGCGGTCGCGCGACCCTCGGAGACGACGATCCGCTCGACGTCCGTCTCGGTCCGCAGCTCGCCGCCTGCGTTGCGAATGATCGTCGCCAGACCCTCGACGAGCTTCGTGCCGCCGCCCTTCGGCACCGGCATTCCTCCAAGCTGGAGGGCGCAGGCGATCACCTGCGTCATGAAGCCGGACACCGCCTGGTCCGGCCCGAGGCCGGTGTGCAGCACCCACGGCGCCAGCAGGCCGCGGGTGCGCTCGTCCTCGAACGTCTCGGTCAGCCAGTCGCGCGCCGAAAGCAACGTGTGTCCCGCGAACTCGACGAGGCCGCGGCGGCCGTAGTGCGAGTAGGCCTTGCGGCCGAGCGAGAGACCGGCACCCGACCAGAGCTCGGTCCCGAGCACGCCGAACGCGATGTCCACGCCGGCCATGAACTCGTCGAACTGCTGCTGCCATGCGTCGCCCAGTTCGGCGACGTTCGCGGCGCCGTCGGTCGAGAGGAACGTGCTCGAGCCGTCCGGGAAGGCGGCGGCGGTCGGCAGGTCGGTGTTCAGGTACTCGAGGCCGAGCTCGTCGAGGTCCGGCTTCAGCTCGGCATAGGCCGGCGAGCCGACCCACAGCGGGTGCCAGGAGGAGAAGACCTCGTGTGTGAACCCGGGCGCCGTGAGGCCGTCGACGGTCTTGATCGCGCCGCCGAGCCAGTCGTTTCGCTCCAGCACGCAGACGCGCCAACCCTCCTTCGCGAGCAAGGCACCCGCCGCGAGCGAGTTGACGCCGCTACCGACGAAGACCGCGTCGAACCCTGCCATGCGGGCGACTCTACTCGCTTGACATGTCACGGAGAAATCAGTGTTTAATCCCACTCATGCTTCTCCGTGAAGTCGAGTATGCGCGGCCGGGGTCGGTCGACGAGGCGATCCGGCTCCTGGCATCGAACGAAGGTGCCCGCGCACTCGCCGGCGGCCAGACACTCGTGAACGTGATGAAGGCGCGCGCGGCATCTCCCGGACGTGCTCGATCGACCTCAACCGCCTCGACGACCTGCGCGCGATCAGCGTCAGCGGCGACACGCTCCAGCTCGGCGCGATGGCCACCTACACGCAGATCATGGACTCCTCCGAGGTCGAGGTCTCGCGGCCCATCCTGGCCGAGGTCGCGGCGCAGATCGCGGACGTGCAGGTTCGGAACCGGGGCACGATCGGCGGCAACATCTGCTCGAACGACCCGACCAACCACCTGCCGCCGCTGCTGGTCGCCGTCGGTGCGTCGATGACGATCCGGAGCGAGGCCGGCGAGCGCACCGTTCCGGCCGAGGAGTTCTTCCTCGGCGTGTACATGACCGTGGTCGGTGAAGGCGAGCTGCTCACGTCGGTGTCCGTCCCTGCGGCCGCGAACGCGCAGGACGGATTCGCGTCGGTGACGATCGGCCGCGACGGCACGTGCATCGCGAACGCGGCCGCGAGCCTCGCAGGCGGCTCAGCGCGGATCGCGCTTGGCTGCGTCGATGCCGTGCCGGTCCTGCTGACGCCGAGCGGGACCGACGAGGCGAGCATCCGGAAGGCCGTCGCCGACGCGGCGCTCGACCCGCCGTCGGACGTCCATGCGCCGGCGGACTACCGGCGACAGCTGGCGGAGGTCTGCGCCGTGCGCGCCGTCGCCCAGGCAGCGGAGCGAGGGAGGTGAGTGTGGAAGAGCCGTCCATGAGCCGCACCATCTCGGTCGACGTCAACGGCGACGTCTACGAGCGCGAGGTGGACGCGCGCCGCCTGCTCGTCCACTTCATCCGCGACGACCTCGAACTGACAGGGACGCACGTGGGCTGCGACACCGGCAACTGCGGTGCCTGCACGGTTCACCTCGACGGTCAGGCCGTGAAGAGCTGCATGCTGCTCGCCGTCCAGGCCGACGGCGCGAAGATCGGAACGGTGGAGGGGCTCGCGAACGGCGAAGAGCTCAGTCCGCTGCAGCAGTCGTTCTCCGCGCATCACGCTCTCCAGTGCGGCTACTGCACGCCCGGGATGCTGATGAGCGCGTCGTCGCTGCTCGCGCAGAACCCGCATCCGAGCGAGGACGAGGCGCGGACCGCGATCCAGGGCAACATCTGCCGCTGCACCGGCTACGTGAACATCGTCGAGGCGATCGTGTCGGCCGGAGCGAAAGCGTGAGCACGACCGAGACCACCACCGCGCCGGTCGAGCTGCAGAAGGGGCACATCGGGCAGTCGATCCCGCGCAAGGAAGACCGGCGGCTCGTCCAGGGCCAGGGGGTCTTCTTCGACGACGTTCGCCGGCACGGCATGGGCTACGTGCACTTCGTCCGCTCGCCGCACGCCCACGCGAAGATCGTCTCGATCGACGTCTCGGCGGCGCTCGAGCTCGACGGCGTCTTCGGGACGCTGACAGGCGACGAGGTCGCGATCCAGACCGACCCGTTCTTCGAGATGTCGGTCCCGCCGGGCGCGAACATCAAGGACTACGCGCTCGCCGTCGGCAGCGTGAGGTTCATGGGCGAGCCGGTGGCTGCGGTCTGCGCCAGGACCCGCGAGCTCGCGCGCGACGCCGCCGAGCTCGTGGCGGTCGAGTACGAGCCGCTCGACGTACTCGTCGACGCACGCGAGGCGGTCAAGAACGAGACCGTGATGCACGACGAGGCCGGCTCCAACGTCGTGTGGAGCGGCGTCTTCGACTGGGGCGACTGGGAGGCGGCGAAGGCGGAGGCCGACCACATCGTCAAGATCGACGAGCTCCACTTCCACCGCTTCAGCTCGACGCCGCTCGAATGCTCGGGCGCGCTCGTCGAGTACGAGAAGGGCACCGGCCAGTGGACGCTGCACTGCAACCACCAGATGCCCGGCGTGGGCGCGATCTGGATGGCACCGGCGCTCCGCACCGGGATCGACAAGCTGCGCTTCATCACCCGCGACATCGGCGGCGGCTTCGGCAACAAGATCTGTCTCCACCCCTACTACGTCACGCTCTGCCTGCTGGCACGGAAGCTGAACCGGCCCGTGAACTGGACCGAGTGGCGCACCGACCAGCACACGGCGAACGCCCACGGCAACGAGCGCTGGTTCCACGACATCGAGGTCGCGGTCAAGTCGGACGGGACGATGCTCGGCTTCAACGTCAAGGCGCTCGACGACTGCGGCGCGTTCCCGCGCTACGAGCCGCTCGGCTGCATCATCTGGGCGCAGGTGACCCCGGGCTGCTACGCCTGGCGGAACATCCGCGTCGACTTCACGCAGGTGACGACGAACAAGTCGCCCGTGTCGCCGAACCGTGGCTACTCGCGGATGCAGCACCTCTGGCTGACCGAGCGGATCATCGACATCGTCGCCTCCGAGCTCGACCTCGACCCCGTCGAGATCCGGAAGCGGAACTACGTCAAGACCGAGCAGATGCCGTACGAGACGCCGAACGGCTGCGTGTACGACTCCGGCGACTACGCCCGCTGCCTCGACATCGCCCTCGACCTGATCGGCTACGACACGATCGAGGAGCGGAAGGCGGAGGCGCTCACGCGCGGCAAGCTGCTCGGGATCGGCATCGGCTCGACGCTCGACTCCGGCACGAACAACTTCGGCCAGTCGCAGCTGCTCAACCCGGACCTTCAGTTCTCGGGGAACAACGAGGCGGCGACCGTGAAGCTCGACATCTTCGGCGAGGTCGTCGTGACGCTCGGGACGGTGCCGCAGGGCCAGGGCCACGAGACGACGTCCTCGCAGGTCGTCGCGGACATCATCGGCTGCTCGCCCGACCAGGTGCACGTGCGCTCCGGCCACGACACGTTCTTCAACTCGCATGCCGGCTTCTCGGGCACGTACGCGAGCCAGTTCGCGGTCACCGGCCTCGGCGCCGTGAAGGGGGCGGCCGATCTGCTGCGGGCGGAGATGGTCACGCTCGCCGCCGCGGTGCTGCAGTGCGACGAGGGACAGATCGAGCTCGCCGACGGTTTCGCGCGGATCAAGGACGGCCCGCCCGAGGCCGCCCTGCCGTTCATGGCGCTCGGCGCGATCGTCAACGCGAACAACGCGTTCCTGCCGCCCGACTTCAACCCGACGCTGAACCACCGCTTCGTCTACCGGCCGTACTTCGGGATGGTCGACGTCGAGAAGAAGATGGGCAAGCTGACCCTGACGTATGCGACGCAGATCCACGCCTGCGTGGTCGAGGTCGACCAGGAGACCGGCGTCACCGAGATCGTCGACTACGCGGCCGTGGACGACTGCGGCACGCGCATCCATCCGCAGATCGTCGAGGGCCAGGTGCACGGCGCGACTGCGCATGCGATCGGGGCCGCACTCCACGAGGACTTCGTCTACGACGAGGACGGACAGCTGCTGACCTCGAACTTCTACGACTACCACGTCCCGCACGCGCTCGACGTGCCGGCGCTGAAGACCGGCTCGATCGAGTCGCCTTCACCGTTCTCGCCGCTCGGCTCCAAGGGGATGGGCGAGGGTGGTGGCGGCGGCATCCACTGCATCGGCTCGGCGATCCAGGACGCCCTGCGGCCCGCCGGCAAGCCGATCGTCTACACCAGCTGCAATCCCTCCCACCGCGTGTGGTCGATGCTCCAGGACCCGGAGAAGACGCGCGCGAACGTCACCGTGGTGTCGGCATGAAGGTCGAGGGGACGAAGGAGCTTTCGGCGCCGCGCGACGTCGTCTGGGAGGTTCTCAACGACCCAGCGCAGATGGCGAAGCTGATGCCGGGCGTGGAGGGCTTCGAGGTCAAGGACGATCGCCACTGGCAGGCAAAGGTCAAGATCCCGCTCGGTCTCGGCGGGCTGCGAATGACGATCGACTTCGACAAGGTCGAGGAGCGTCCGCCGGAGTTCGCGCAGCTGAACGCCAAGGGGAACGGCGTGGGCGCGATCATGAACATGCAGACCCAGTTCCACCTCTCCGAGGCGGGCACGGGGACCTCGATGCGCTGGGAGGCCGACGTCAAGATCGCAGGCCCGGTCGGTGCGATGGGCCAGCGCGTCCTGCAGCCGATCATCAACCAACAGGTCGGGAACGTTCTCACCGCGCTCGAGAAGCAGGTCAGCGAGGCCGCTGAGGGTCGAGGCGGCGTCGAGCACGACACCGAAGACAAGGCCTAGCCGCCGTGGCGGTCCCGTTTCGGATCGGCGTGATGCAACTCACGATGGAGCCGCTCGACGAGATGCTCGAGTCGGCGCGCGTGATGGACGAGGCCGGGATGGACACGGTCTGGCTGGCCGAGGCGTATCCCTGGTGGCGAAAGCACCAGATGGAGGCCCGCTCCTCGACCGTCGTCTCGGCGCTGATGGCGCGCGAGACGGAACGGCTGACGATCGGCTGGGGGATCATCTCTCCCTTCACCCGCCATCCGGTGCAGGTGGCGATGGACGCACGTGTCGTGCAGGAGGCGGCCGGTCCCGGACGGTTCATCCTCGGCTTCGGGACCTCGAAGATCTTCCTCAACAACGCGAAGATGCAGACGAAGAAGACGCTCGGGCCGATGCGGGACGCGGTCGCGATCGTTCGCGGCGTTCTCGGCGGCGACGCGTTCGAGTACGACGGAGACACGTGGAGCGCGTCGGTGCCGGCACTTTCGGACGAGGCCCACACGCCCCGTGACGTTCCGCCCGTCTACGTCGCCGCGACGGCGCCGAAGATGATGGGCCTCGCGGCGGAGCTGGCTGACGGGTGCCTGACGCCCTCGATCACGACGCCCGCCTTCGTCCGGCACACCCGCGAGCTGGTCGGCCAGGAGATCGACGTCGGCTGCACCGTCGTCGCCTCGATCGACGAGGACCGGGACAAGGGCCGGGACGGGGCACGCGAGATCGCGGGGATGTATCTCGCCAACAAGGTTCAGAACATCCAGGGCTCCGCGGACACACTCCTCGATCTCGCCGGGCCTCGAGCAGGACGAGATCCGGCCGGTCGCGGAGGCGATGGAGCAGGGCGGCCGGTTGGCCGCCAAGGCGAAGGTGACCGACGCAATCCTCGACAAGTGCAAGCCCATCGCCGGCACGCCGGCGGACTGCATCGCGGCGATCGAGGAGTACCGGGACGCCGGCTGCACCCATGTCATGCTCGAGCTGTGGGGCGACAAGCGACACGACCAGATCCGCCTCTTCGGGGAAAAGGTGCTGCCGCACGTTCGGGCGTGAGCTTCGACCCGGAGGCGTTCGACGCGTTCGAGGCCGAGGGCTGGGCGGCCAAGGAAGCCGCCGCGTACGACGCCCTCGGTAGCCGAGTCACAGCCCGGCTCGCGGAGCACCTGCTGGATGCGGTCGAGGCGGGCGAGGGTGTGAAGCTTCTCGACGTGGCGACAGGCCCGGGGTATGTCGCGGATCGTGCCGTCGCGCGCGGTGCGCAGGTCGTGGGGCTCGATCTGTCCGAGGCGATGCTCGAGTTTGCGCGCGCCCGTGTGCCGGGAGCGGAGTTCGTTCACGGCGACGCGACGTCGCTGCCATTCGAGGACTCCTCCTTCGACGCGGTCACCGCTGCATTCGTGCTCCTTCATCTCGGGAGGCCGGAGCTGGCAGTGGCGGAGGCAGCACGCGTCCTGAGCCCCGGCGGCGGCGTTGCATTCACAGTTTGGGACGAGCCGACGCGAGGCCGATGGCTGGGCGTCCTCCTCGATGCGGTCGCGGACGTCGGTGCCGCGCCGCCGGCGGACATCCCGCCGGGCCCGCCGATCTTCCGGTTCGCCGACGACGTCGAGTTCGAGCGGTTGCTCAGCAATTCGGGCCTCGAGCACGCCGTGGTCCAGACGATCGACTTTTCCCTCCGAGTCCAGAGCGCCGCCGAGCTCTGGGACGGGCTCGTCGAGGGCACGGTGCGCGTCCGCCCGCTCGTGGTCGCGCAAAGCGAGGAGACCCAGCAGGCAATTCGCGCCCGCTTCGAAGAATTGCTGGAGGAGTACCGCGACGGCGACGGCTTCGAGGTCCCCGTCGCAGTCAAGCTCGGCTCGGGGCGGAAGCCGTGAGCAGCGTCGCGGAGCTGCTGGCCGAGGCACGGAGCGGCATTCGCCGCTACGGGCCTGCTGAGGCGCTGGCACGGGCAGCGAACGGCTCGGTCCTCGTCGACCTGCGCTCGCACGACGAGCGCGAGCAAGACGGCGTCATCCCGGGATCGGTGCACGTGCCGCGGTCGGTGCTCGAGTGGCGTGTGGACGAGAACTCCGGCTTCTCGAACCCGAACGTTGCGCAGCGCGAGCTGGAGCTCGTGCTCGTCTGCAACGAGGGCTACTCGTCGAGCTTCGCGGCCGCCGCGCTGCGCGAGCTCGGGTTCTCGCGTGCGGGCGATCTGGCCGGCGGCTTTCAGGCGTGGCGCGCGGCCGGCCTGCCGACGATGCCGGCCCCGCCTCGGGACGCCGGGCTGCCAGGGATGGGAGGGCCCGACCGGTGATCGACCGCGAGCGCCTGGTCGCGGACGCCTTGGCGGCCGTGTCGATCCCGAGCTTCACCGGCTCGGAGGAGGCCATGGCGACCTGGATGGCCGGCCAGTGCGAGGAGCTCGGTCTGGCCGTGCAGTGGCAGCAGGTCGAGGACGGGCGCGCGAACGTTCTCGCAACCCGGGCGGGAACAGGCGGCGGGCCGACGCTGATGTTCAACGGTCACATGGATACGTCGTACTCCGGCCGCGAACCGTGGCTGGCCGGGATCCCCGGGTTCCAGCCCGAAGGATTCGTCCGCGAAGGCCGGATCTACGGGCTCGGGATCTCGAACATGAAGGGTGCGCTCGTGGCGTATCTCGCCGCGTTGCGCTCGCTTGCCGACACGGCCCTCCGCGGGGACGTGCTGCTCGCTGCCGTCGCGGGTGAGATCGAGAAGACGCAGCAGGGCGAAGCACAGGGCGCCGAGTACCGCGGCTACGCCGCAGGCTCGCGTCATCTCGTCGGCCACGGAGGCGCCGCCGACATGTGCATCCTCGGCGAGCCGACCGAGCAGAAGCTCGTCCTTGCGCACTTCGGAACGATCTGGCTGCGCTTGTCGACATCCGGACCGTTCATCCATACGGCCTTCTCGTCCGGACGGCTCGAGGAGAACTCGATCGTCCGCATGCGCGACGTTCTCGACCGGGTGCTCGCCTGGTTGCCGAGCTGGGAGGAAGAGATGAGCTACGGCGACGTGCGCGGAGTCGCGAACGTGGGCGCGATCCAGGGCGGGTTCGGGTGGCGGGTGTCGCGGACTCCGCACCGAACAGATCTCTTCCTCGATCTCCGTGTGCCGCCGGACGTGGCGATGGCGGAGGCGCGGCGCAAGGCGCTCGCGTTCGCCCGCTCGCTCGACGGGGTGGAGGCGGAGGTCTACGTGACCGCGCCCGGCGCCGAAATCGAGGAGTCGCACCCGCTCGTCGGCGCGCTCGAGGAGTCGCATATGGAGGTGTTCGGCGAGGCTCCGGAGCGGGACGTGACCCGCTGGTTCTCGGACGCCTCCGTGCTCTCGCGCTACGGAATCGCGACCGTCAACTACGGCACCTCGTCCGGCCTGCCCGACCCTGAGTACGGCGAGAATCTGGAGATCGACGGGCTGGTGAAGATCGCCGAGGTCTATGCTCGCGCGGCGCAGAGGATCTGCGGAGTCGCATGAGCTACGACCCCTACGCGCTGCCTGACGACCTGCCCGTGCCCGAGGACGACGGCGGGGCGGCGCACCTGACCGGACTCGCTCTGCCCGACCTCGAGCTCGAGTCGTCGCAGGGCACGGTGAACGTGCGGGACCTCGACGTGCTCTACGTCTACCCGAGGACCGGCCGCCCCGGCATCCCTATGCTCCCCGGCTGGGACGAGACGCCCGGCGCGCGTGGCTGCACCCCGCAGTCCTGCGGCTTCCGCGATGCCCACGGCGAGCTGCGCGCGCTTGGAAAGCGAGTCGCCGGCATCTCGACTCAGCCACTCTCAGATCAGATCGAGTTCGCAGAGCGGAACGCGATGCCGTTTCCGGTGGTGGCCGATCCGGAACGGCGGCTCGGCGACGCGCTCGGCTTCCCGACCTTCGAGGTTGCAGGCGAGACCCTGTACAAGCGCCTCGCTCTCGTGGCCGAGAATGGGGACATCGTCAAGGTCTTCTACCCCGTCTTCCCGCCGGACGAGAATGCCGGCGACGTCCTGGCCTGGCTGCGAGCGCGATGAAGCTCGTCACCTTCGACGAGGGCCGCGTTGGGCGGATCGACGGCGAGGAGATCGTCGTTCTCGACGTGCCGACGATGCGGGCGTGGTTCGAGCGCGGCGGCGCCGACGACACGGGCGAGCGGGTCTCACTGGCCGAGGCGAAGCTCCGCGCGCCGATCAGCCCGAAGAAGTTCTTCCACACGGCCGGCAACTTCCGTGAGCACGAGGAGGAGTCGAAAGTCGTCGACTGGTCGCACGAGATCGCTCCGTGGATCGTCTTCTTCCAGAACGTGGACGCGATCATCGGCCCCGACGAGCCGGTCGTGTATCCCGAGCATCTGACCGAGGAGCTGGACTACGAGCTCGAGCTCGCGGTCATCCTGAGGAAGAGCGGCAAGTGGTTCCCGCCGGAAGAAGCCATGGACTACGTCGGCGGCTACGTGATCTTCAACGACATCACCGCGCGCGACATCCAGCGGCGCGAGATGCGCTCCGGCGTCTTCAGCTTCTGCAAGGCGATCGACACCTTCTGTCCGCTCGGCCCGTGGATCGTGACGCCGGACGAGATCCCCGACCCGCACAATCTCGCGATGGAGCTGCGCGTGAACGGAGGGACGCGGCAGACGTCCCATTCCGGCCGGATGAGCGTCACGATCCCGGAGATCATCAGCCACTACTCGGCACTTGGATACTCGGCCGGCGACGTTCTTTCGACCGGGACGGTCTCGGGCGTGGCGGGCTTCTCCGAGGACGCAGCCTCGCTCTACCTGAAGCCGGGAGACGTGATCGAGGCGGAGATCGAGGGGATCGGCGTGCTCCGAAATCCCGTGATCGGCTGGCAGGAGGCGCACGGGGAACCGCCGCCGGAGCGGATCAGGTGGTAGTCGGCTCCGTCGAGCTCGTGCCGCTGGTCGACGCGGTCGGCGAGCTGGGGGAGCTGGCGGAGCTCTTTCCGGACACCGCCGACTGGGAGCCGTGCCGCGACCTCTATCCGGAGATCTTCGCCGAGTCGCGCTGGCGGATCCCCTGCACGTCCTATCTCCTTCGCTCGGCCGGCGAGACGGTGCTCGTGGACACGGGTGTCGGGCCTGCGGGACTGTGGGGCTGGGACGCGGAGTTCGAGGAAGGCTTGCTTCCTGCTCTCGAGGAGGCCGGAGCCGCGGCCGAGGACGTGGACGTCGTCTTCTTCACGCACCTGCACGTCGATCACGTCGGCTGGAACACCGACCGGGACGGCGTCCTCGTCTTTCCGAACGCGCGCTACGTCGCGCATCGCGACGGGGTCGCTTTCGCCGGCAACAGCGGCCGTCCGCACGTCGAGCGGACGATCCTGGCGGTCGAGTTCGAAGAGATCGACGGCGAGGTGGTCGTCGCCCAGGGCGTCACGGCCTTCCCGCTGCCGGGGCACTTCCCCGGGCACATGGGTCTCCGGATCGAATCCGAGGGCGAGCGCGCCGTCCTGATCGCGGACGCCGCGGTCAATCCGCTGCTGCTCGATCAGCCCGATCACACCTACGTCTCCGACAGCGACGCGGCAGCCTGCGCCGCGACGCGCCGGCTCATTGCTCCAGGAGCTCGTCGACCAGGATGTCCTCACGGTCTGCGGCCACTATCCGGCCGGCGGCATCGGCCATGTCGTGACCCGCGAAGGCCGAATCGTGTGGGAGGCAGCGCGGTGAGGGAGGAGATTGTGTTTCTGAAACACAAGCTCTCCCAGCGCGGCTCCGACCCGGGCAACCATGCGGTTGGCCGGCGCGAATCGATCGCTTGTGTTTCAGAAACACAAAGTCTGGTCCGCCCGTGAGCTGGCGCCGCGACGATGCCAAGCTCGACCGCGTACGGGCCTTGATGGCCGAGCACGAGCTCGACGCGCTCGTCGTTCGCGCGCCGGACAACGTCCTCTACCTGACGAACTTCTGGGGCATGAAGGGCTACGACGCGGTCGTCTTCCCGCAGGAGGGCGAGCCCGTCCTGATCTGCCTCGAGGCCTCCGAAGCGGATGCCGAGCGGATGAGCTGGACGCCCGAGGTGCGGCTCTTCCGCGGCTACGACGAGAGCGACCCGCGGCCGCCCAGCCTGCGGGCGCTCGACCTGGCGCGGCAGATCTCCTCCGACTACGACCGGGTGGGGATCGAGCTCTCGCTCGGCACGCAGGCCGCGGACCGCATGGTCGGCGAACCGACGACGTATCCCAAGGCGTGGTTCGACGCCTTCCCCGACGCTGCAGACGCGACGCCGCTGCTCGCGACCGCGCGGGCGATCAAGACCGAGCAGGAGATCGAACGGATGCAGCTCGCGAATGCGATCGCCGCCGGCGCGATGGAGCACGTCCAGGCACGGCTCCGGACCGGGATGCGGGAGAGCGAGGTCGGTGCGATGTGGAACGGCTGGGTGCACGATCACGGCACCGGTTTCGATCACCCGGCTTACGAGGGAACGGTCGAGCTGGCGTACGGCTTCTCGCTCATCTGGTCGGGCCCGGGGATCCGCTCGTTCACCGCGACGGGGAGCCGGCCGGTCCAGGAGGACGCGCCGACGCTCTTCGAGATCTGGGTCTGCGCCGACGGCTACTGGTGCGACCACACGAAGAACCTCGTTCCGGGCGAGCTCGACGCGCGGTACGCCGAGCTCGAGCAGCAGTTGCTGGCGGTCTACGCGGATGCGGTCGACTTCCTCAGGCCCGGCGCGAGCCTCGCGGAGCTCGACAGACGCGTCCGAGCAGGGCTGGCCGACGCCGGCTACGAAGGGCAGCCGGCGCATCCCATCTGCCACGGCGTCGGCGCCCGCGCGCACGAGCCGCCCTATGCCCATCAGGCAGGCGGCGGTACGATCGAGGCCGGAATGGTTCTCGCACTCGAGCCGGGCGTCTACTGGCCCGAGGGTGGCGGCCTTCGTGTCGAGGACAACTTCCTGATCACCGACGGCGCGCCGCAGAAGCTCTGCCGTTTCCCCGACGGAATCGTGCGGGCTCCGTGATCGACCGCGACCAGCTCTGGACCGGCGACCTGAATCAGCGCGCGCTCGAGCCGCAGACGCACGACACCGTCGGGCTCTACGACACGACCCTTCGCGACGGGGAGCAGACCGTCGGCGTCGTCCTCTCGCCCGAGGACAAGCTGGCGATCGCCCGCGCGCTCGCCGAGGCGGGTGTCGACCGGATCGAGGCCGGCTTCGCACGCGTCTCGGAGGAGGATGCCGAGGCGATCCGCCTGATCGCGGACGCCGGTCTCCAAGCCGAGGTGTGGGGCTTCGCTCGCGCGGTGCAGGCAGACGTCGAGCAACTCGCCGGGCTGGGTGTGAGTGCTGCCGTGATCGAGAGCCCGATCTCCGACGCCAAGCTCGCCGCCCTCGGCGTCTCGCACGACGACATGCTCGGCCGGATCCGGAAGGCGGTCTCGTTCGCCGCGGGCGAGGGGATCACCGTCGCGTTCTTCGGTGTCGACGGCTCGCGGGCCGAGCTCGGCTTCTTTCGCCGCGCGTACGAGGCCGCGGTCGAGGCAGGCGCGAAGGAAGCCGTCGTCGTCGACACGATCGGCGTCGCGACGCCCGAGGGTGCCGCCTACCTCGTGGGACAGGCGGTCGACTGGCTCGACGTCCCGGTGCACTGGCACGGACACGACGACTTCGGCCTCGCCACCGCGGCGGCGGTAGCCGCCGTCCAGGCAGGCGCGACCTGGGTGCACGGCACGGTGAACGGGATGGGAGAGCGGGCCGGGAACGCCAACCTGCTCGAGGTCGCGCTCACGCTCGAGGCGCTCTACGGCATCCCGACGCGGCTCGACCTGACGAAGGCGCGTGAGCTCGCTGCGCTCGTCCAGAAGCGCTCGGGCTACCACCTCGCTCCGTGGACGCCGATCACGGGAGCGAATCTCTTCACGCGCGAGAGCGGCGCGGTCGCGAGCCAGTTCCACGACCCGCCTGCGATCGAGCCGTACGCAGCAGGGCTGGTCGGTGCCGACCGAGGCGTCGTGCTCGGGAAGAAGAGCGGGCTCGACTCGGTCCGGCTGAAGGCCGAGGAGCTCGGGCTCGACCTGCCGGAGGAGCGGTTCCCGGAGGTCCTGGCGGCCGTGAAACGGCTCGGAACCGAGAACAGCCGGCTCGTCACCGACGCCGAGTTCCGTGTCCTGGTCGAGAAAGGAGCTTGAGATGGCGCACCACCGTGAGCTCGTGAATCCGCCGGAGCTCCATCCGGCGCCGGGCTTCAGTCATGTCGCGATCGCTACGGGCACGAAGGTCGTCCACCTCGCCGGCCAGGTCGCGCTCGACCAGCAGTTCGGGCTCGTCGGCGGCGACGATCTCGGCGAGCAGACGAAAGCGGCGATGCGAAACGTCGAGGTCGCGCTGCGGGCTGCCGGAGCGAGCTGGGACGACATCGTCCGCCGGACGATCTACACCGTGCACCCGACCGAGTTCGAGACGATCACGGCCGCCATCGACGAGGTGACGGGCGGCGCCGCGTACCCGGCGCAGACGATCGTCGGGATCACGGGTCTGGCGGTGCCCGGCCTTCTGATCGAGATCGAATGCACGGCGATCGTGGCGGATGATTGACTGACATGACACGGGCGCGGGATACTCGTGCCTGCGCGGCAGACATGTCAGGGAAGGGGTGACGGCGTGAAGTTCAGCCTCTATTCGGAGATCCAGAGCTGGCCCGGAAAGTCCGCGGAGCAGCTCTACGGCGAAGTGCTGGAGCAGATTCAGAACGCCGACCGGCTCGGCTACGACGCGTACGCCGTGATCGAGCACTTCTTCTTCCCGAAGTTCTCGGTCTCGGCCAACCCGCTGGCGCTCTTCGCCGCAGCGGCTCAGCGGACGAAGAGGATCAACTTCCGGACGCTCCTGCACTCGATGCCGTACCACAACCCGGTCGTGCTGGCCTCCGAGATCGCGGTTGCCGACATCCTGCTCGAAGGGCGCTACGAGTTCGGCGTCGGCCGCGGGCACGGCTGGATGCCGCCGAAGGCCGGGCTGCCGCTGACACCGGAGTCGCGCGAGCGCTACGAGGAGTCCGTCGAGCTGCTCTTCGAGGCGCTCGAGAACGAGCGCTTCTCGTACGACGGCAAGCACTTCCAGATCGGCGACTCGGGGATCGTGCCGCGGCCCGACCGCAAGTTCCGCGTCTTCCTCGGCGGCACCTCGGACCGCACGTACGAGCTCGCCGCCGAGCGCGGCTGGGCCGTCGTCGTGCCGCCGCTCCTGCCGTACGCCGCGCTCGCCGAGCAGCTCGACCTCTATCGCGCCAAGTGCGCGGAGCATGGCAACGAGCCGGACATCGTCTGGATCCACGCCTGCTACATCGACGAGGATCGCGAGGTCGCGAAGCGCGAGGCGAAGGACTGGCTGGTGAAGTTCCTGCAGGGGAACGCCTCGCCGCTGACCGAATACGACCCGCCGCCCGCCGACGAGCTGAACGCGGCCGGCTACGGCTTCTACACGGCCGGGATCCTCGAAAAGCTGGCGGAGACGCCGTACGAGGCGATGATCGAGGGCGACATCGTCTGGGTCGGCACCCCGGCCGACGTGATCGAGCGGATCGAGGCCGTGCAGGAGGTCTGCGCCGGGCTGACCGAGATCTCGATCACCGTCAACGCGGGCGGTGCCGACCACTGGAAGGCGATCAAGTCACAGGAGCTCTTCGCCCACACGGTGATGCCGCACTTCCAGGCGCAAGCGCGGAAGGCGGTGGCCGCCGGCTCGTGATCGAGCGCGTGTGCGTCGTCGGAGCCGGCGTGATCGGCAGCCTCTACGCGGCTCATCTGAGCCGCGTCGCCGATGTCTGGGTGCTCACCCGCCGGCCCGAGCACGCGCGTGCGCTCGAAGCCGAGGGCCTCGAGGTGAGCGGCCGCGCCGAGTTCACCGGGCGCGTTCATGCCACCGCCGACCCGGCGGAGCTGCCGGAGTTCGACGTCGCGATCGTTGCGACCAAGGCGACCGGGCTCGACGAAGCGGCACGCTCGCTCGCCGGCCGGTTCGGCGACGCGATGGTGGTGACGGTCCAGAACGGCCTCGGGGCCGAGCAGGTCGTGCGCAAGCACGGCGACTGGCCGCTCGTCTCGGGTGTGACCTTCATGAGCGGCACCCGCCACGACGACACGCACGTCGAGTACATCCTCGACACCGAGACGTGGCTCGGCCCGTACAACGGGATCCCGTACGACCGCGTCGAGGAGCTCGCCGGCCTGATCGAACGCTCGGGCCTGAAAGCGCGCGCGTTTCCCGATCTCCGGCCCGCGCAGTGGTCGAAGCTGATCTTCAACGCGACGATCAACGCGGTCGCTGCGCTCACCGGGCTCCGGCACGACGCGCACTTCGCCGCCGAGGAGCGGCCATCCGACCTCGGTCACCTCGTGCACGCCCTCATCGACGAGGGCAAGGCCGTCGCCGCCGCGGCTGGAATCGAGCTGTACGAGGATCCGTGGGAGATGAACGTCCTCGCCACGCGGCGAGGAAGCGCGCACTATCCATCCATGCTCGAGGACGTCGACGCACGCCGGCCGACCGAGATCGAGCTGATTACGGGCTCGCTGATCAAGGAAGCGGAGCGGCTGGGCGTGCCGGTACCGCTGCATCAAACGCTGTACCGCCTGATCCGGGCGAAGGAAGAGTCATGGCTTTGAACCGGGAATCCAAAGGGAGGCAGGAATGACAGCACGGAAGAGATGGGGCACACTCGGGGCGCTGCTTGCGCTTGCGGGGCTCGTCGCCGCAACCGTCGGTACGGGCATCGGCGGTTCGACGACGAACGCGCAGGCGCCGATCGTGATCGGCTGGGCTTTCGACAGCAAGGGCAACATGGCTCCGTTCGACGGGCCGGCGCTGGCGGCCGCCAAGGTCCGCATCGGTCTGATCAACGCCAGGGGCGGTATTGGAGGCCGCCCGCTCAAGCTCGAGACCTGCGACACGAACAACAACAACCCGGCGAAGGCGAAGTCCTGTGCCGCGAGCCTGCTCGGCAAGGGCGCGGACATCATGTTCACGACCTGCGATGTCGACTACGCGACGCCCGTCGTCCAGGAGTCGTTGAAGGCCGGCAAGCTGACGATCGCGCCGTGCATCGGCACCGATCAGATGGGGCCGAAGCGCTTCGGCAAGTCGGGCAAGATGGCGTTCAGCTTCGGCAACGTCGCTCAGGACGAAGGCTCGGCGATGGCCGAGTACGCGTGCAGGAAGGGCTGGCGGACGGCGAACCTCGCCACGAACACGCTGCTCGTGTACTTCAAGGACGTCGTGAAGGCGTTCGACAAGCGCTTCACGCAGCTCGGCGGCAAGATCGCCGGCCGCGAGAGCTACGCCACCGGGGCCAACAACGTCAACACGGCCGTCAGCCGCCTGAACGGTCGTGAGGCCGACGTGATCGTGACCGCGACCGCGTTCGGCGAGCTGCCGGCGCTCGTCTCCGGACTGCGCTCGCTCGGCAACAAGACGCCGATCCTGAACTCCTGGGCCGGCGACGGGACGTACTGGCTGACCAAGAACCCGCAGGTGACGAACTACTACGCCGTGACCTACGCGTCGGCGTTCGGTGACGACCCGAACCCGGCGGTGCGGGCGCTCGCGAAGAAGCTGAAGGCCTTCACCGGCGGCTTCGTCACGGGCTCGGCCGCGATCGACGGCGTCGCGACCGCGATCCGGCGCTCGCACGGCTCGACGAACGGCGCGATCCTGGCGGCGACGATGGAGAAGTTCAGGAAGGTGCCGACCCTCTCCGGGCTCGTCAGTTTCTCGCCGCAATTCCATAGCGTCTTCGGGCGCCAGTACCGCGTGATCAAGATCGACAACAACAAGGCGCGCTACGTCGGCGCCGTGACCGCCAAGGTCGTTCCGAAGATCTAGCTTGGCGGAAGCAGTCGCAACGGAACGACGCGGGAGGCCCGGGGGAACGCTCCGGGCCTCCTCCGTCTCGCGGTCCTTCGTGGGCGTGCAGGCGCTGGACGACGTCACGCTCGAGCTGCACCGGCACGAAGTCGTTGGCCTGATCGGGCCGAACGGGGCCGGCAAGTCGACGCTCGTCAACGTGCTCACCGGTTTCGACGTCCCGACCTCCGGCAGCGTCGACCTGGACGAACGGGATGTCACCGGTTGGAGCCCGCACAAGCGGGGCCGAGCAGGGATCGCGCGAACCTTTCAGCACAGTCGCTCGTTTCGAGGGCTGACCGTTCGGGAGAACATCGAGGTCTCGGCCCTCGGGGCGGGAGCCCGTCCCGCGGAGGCCCGCACTCGGGCCGTCGAGCTGATCGACAGGCTGGCGCTCGACGGGGAGGCATCCGCCGGTGGGCTTCCGCACGGGCACGAGCGTCTGCTCGGCGTCGCGCGGGCTCTCGCGACGAAGCCGGCGTTCGTCCTGCTCGACGAGCCCGGAGCGGGCCTGCCCGAGGCCGAGGTCGAGGAGTTCGCCGCGTTCGTGCGGGCAATCCGCGAGGACTTCGACGCCGGCGTCCTCCTGATCGACCACAACATGGCGCTCGTGATGGGCGTCTCCGACCGGATCCACGTCCTCGATCAGGGCAAGACGCTCGCGGAGGGCGCGCCCGCCGAGATCCGCGGCAACCTCGACGTCACGTCGGCCTACCTCGGCGAGAGCGCGGTGGCCGAATGACAGACGACACGGTGAGCGCCGTCCTCGAGCTGCAGAACCTCGATGTGCTGTACGGCTCCGTCCCGGCCGTTCGCGGGCTCAGCCTGGAGGTCGGCCGCGGCGAGCTCGTCGGCCTGATCGGGCCGAACGGGGCCGGCAAGTCGACGACCCTGCACGCGATCATGGGAGTCGTGGCGCCGGCGGCCGGCGATGTGCGCCTGTCCGGCCAGTCCGTGCGCGGCCGCTCGCCGGAGGCGATCGCGCGGGCCGGTATCGCGCTCGTGCCGGAGGGCCGTCGCATCTTCGGCGAGCTCTCGGTGGAGGAGAACCTGCGGCTCGGGCTCTCGGCTCGCCGCCGCCGCAACGGCTCGGACCCGCTCGCCGCGGCGTACGAGCTCTTCCCGATGCTCGCCGACTTTCGCGATCGCCAGGCAGGGGCGCTCTCCGGCGGCCAGCAGCAGCAGCTTGCGATCGGCCGCGCGCTCGTCGCTGCGCCCGACGTGCTCCTGCTCGACGAGCCGTCGCTCGGCCTGTCGCCGACCCTGGTCGACACGGTCTTTGCCGCGCTGACGGAGATCCGCGACCGCGGCGTCTCGATCCTGCTCGTCGAGCAGCGCGCGCAGCGCACGGTCGCGCTCGCCGACCGGACCTACGTGCTCGCAAACGGAGAGCTGCGGATGCTCCTGACCCCGGCCGACGCGAACGACACCGAGAAGATGATTCAGGCGTACCTCGCATGATCGTCGCCGCCGTCGATGCGCAGACTCTGGTCGACGCGATCGGCCTCGGCGCGGTCTACGCGCTGATGGCGGTCGGGATCGGACTGGTCTTCGGCGTCCTGCGGCTCGTGAACTTCGCCTACGGGCAGCTGATCATGGCCGGGGCGTACACGCTCGCGTTCACCTCCGACTGGCCGACGGCCGGCAGCATCGCGGCGTGCTTCGTCGTCGTGATCGCTCTCTCGCTCGCGATGGAGCGCGCCGTCTTCCGCCCGCTGCGGACGCAGTCGCCGGCGGTGATGCTCGTGACCACGTTCGCGGTCGCGTTCCTGCTCCAGAACGTGGCGCTGATCCTCGACATCCGCGACGGAACGATCGGCGAGCCGGCCGCGTCGCTCGCGCAGCTCAATCAGGTGGTCACGATCGGCGGCGTCGACATCCGCAAGGTCACGATCCTCGCAGTGGTGGTGGCGGTCGTCGCGCTCGGGCTGCTTGCAGTGCTGCTCGGAAAGACGACCATCGGCCTGCAGATGCGCGCCGCGTCGGCCGACTTCCGCACCGCGCGGCTGCTCGGCGTCCGAGCCGACACCGTGATCGGCGTCGCCGTGCTGCTCTCCGGCGTGCTCGCGGCGATGGTGGCCGTGATCCTCACCGTCCAGTCCCCGCTCGTCTCCCCGGACTTCGCGCTCAAGGAGACGATCGTCGTCCTCGTCGGCGTCGTCGTCGGAGGCATCGACCGGCTCTGGACCGCGACGCTCGGGGGCTTCGCGATCGGGTTCGCGACCGGTGTGATCAACGGTGCGCTGCCGACCGACAAGACCGTCTTCCTGCCCTCCGCCGTCTTCGCGCTCGTGATCCTCGTCCTGCTCCTGCGGCCCGCAGGTCTCTTCGCCCGTGGTCGTACAGCGGTGGTGGACCGGGTATGAGGCGGATCGACACCGTGGTTGCGCTGGCCGCGCCGATGCTCCTGATCGTGGTCGTCGGGATCGGCGCGTCGCTCGTCTCACGCGCGAACCAGATCCACTTCCTGAACGCGCTCGCGGCGGTCGCGATCGTCGTCGCGATCTACGTCTTCGTCGGCAGCACCGGCGTGCTCTCGTTCGGGCAGATCAGCTTCGTGGCGCTCGGCGCCTTCGCCGCGGGCGTGATGACCGTCCCCCTCGACTCGAAGGTCGGCGTGCTGCCCGATCTCTATCCGCTGCTGCGCGACCACACGATCAGCAGCGCGACGTCCCTGGCGCTCGCGGCGGCGGTCGGCGGCGTCTTCGCGTTCCTGGTGGGCCTGCCCCTGATGCGGCTCTCAGGGCTGGCGGCCGGCATCGCGACGTTCGCCGTGCTCGAGATCACGCACAACCTCCTGCGCGAGTGGACGAAGATCGGGCCTGGCGCGACGACGCTCTCGCTCGTGCCGGAGACGACCGGCGCGTTGCAGGCCACTCTCGGCGCCCTGCTCGTGGTCGTGGTCGCGTTCGCCTACCAGCGAAGCCCGCTCGGCCGGAAAGCCCGCGCCACGCGTGAGGATCCTGCTGCCGCGCAGGCGGTGGGGATCAGCGTCCACCGGCAGCGGCTGTGGGCGTTCACGCTGTCCGGCGCGCTCTGCGGCTTTGCCGGCGGCCTGCTCGTGCACATGCTGGGCTCGATCACGACCGAGCAGGTGTATCTCGAACTCACCTTCCTGACGCTGGCGATGCTGGTCATCGGCGGCGTCACGAGCCTCTGGGGCGCCGTCGTCGGCGCCCTCGCGGTCAGTGGTCTCGACTCGGTGCTCGGCAACGCCGAGGACGGGATCAGCGTCGGGCTCACGGTCAACCTGCCGGAGGGATCCCGGCTCGTGATACTCGGTGCACTGATGGCGCTGATGCTGATCCTGCGCCCGTCCGGAATCACCGGCGGTCGCGAATTCCGGTTGCCGCGACGGAGGCCGGCATGAAGGTGTGCATTGTCGGGTGCGGAGCGGTGGGGTCGCTGTTTGCCGCGAATCTCGCGTCGCTCGAGGACGTCGAGGTGTGGGCGTACGACCTCGCCCAGGCGCACGTCGACGCGATCAACGAGCGCGGCCTCCGGCTGACGGGCGCCGGTGAGGTGCAGGCCACGGGCATCCGGGCCACGAGCGATCGCATCCGAGCTGCCGGCGTGCGACTTCGGGATCGTCGCGACGAAGGCGATGCACACCGAGGCCGCGATCGCCGCCACCGCGCACGCGTTCGCCGGCGGCGCCGTCGCCTCGGTCCAGAACGGAGTCGGCAACGAGGAGGCGCTCGCGCCGCACGTCGCGCGCGTGATCCGCGGCACGACGTTCCCCGCAGGGAAGATCCTGGAGCCCGGCGTCGTGCAGTGGGACGTCAAGGGCGACACGACGTTCGGCCCCTTCGAGCCCAGGCCGGCCACGGCGGCGGAGATCGAGCAGCTGGCCGAGGCCTGCACGCGCGGCGGCATGCCGTCGATCGCGGTCGACGACGCACGCGGCGCGCAGTGGCGCAAGGTGATCTTCAACGCCTCGACCAATCCGGTCGGCGCGTTGACAGGGCTCACGCACGGGCGCATCTGCGAGCGTCCGGATCTCCGCCGGTTCGTCAGCGGCCTCGTGGACGAAGGCAAGGCCGTCGCCGCAGCGCAGGGGATCGAGCTCGACTCCGACCCCGAGGTGCTGATCGACCATGCGGCGAAGCCCGAGGTCGCCTACGACCACAAGGCGAGCATGCTGCAGGACGTCGAGGCTCGCCGGCAGACGGAGGTCGACTACCTGAACGGCGGCATCGTCCGCTTCGGGCGCGAGAACGGCGTCCCGACCCCGCTCAACGAGGCCATCGTGGCCCTGATCAAGGGAATGGAGGCTTCTTGGACTCAGAGCTGACCCGTCGTTACGCGAACGTCCGTGCCGCAATGGCCGAGCACGACCTCGACGCGCTGATCGTCTCCGGGAGCGAGTACAGCGGCTTCGAGGGCTCGGTCACCTACCTCTCCGGCTTCCAGATCGTGCACCGGTACGCGTACGTCGTCGTGCCGGCGGACGGGGAGCCGCAGATCGTGTTCCCCACCGAGGCTCGCTACGTGGGCGAGCATGGCACGGCGCAGCTCGAGCAGGTCTTCCACGACCGGCCGGGCGAGTACCTCGCCGCGACGGCCGCGGACAAGCGGCTGGAGGCGGATCGGTGTCTACGGCCTCGACTACATCATGACGGTGCGTGACTTCCGGGCGCTCGAGGGTCTCGACCTCGTGCCGTTCGACGCCGAGTTCGACCTCGCGCGGGCGGTGAAGAGCGACGCCGAGCTGGAATCGGTCCGCGAAAGCGTTCGGATCAACGAGGACGGCTTCGAGGCGTTCCTCTCCGCTTACGAGCCTGGGAAGACCGCAGCGGAGGCGATGGCGGCGGCGGAGAAGCTCTTCATCGAGCGTGGCTGCGGCCGCCTGACGATGAACATGGTCCTCACCGGACCGGAGTTCGGGATCGCCCGCAAGGAGACGACGCTGGGGGACTTCGTGCTCCCGTCGCTCGAGGTTGCGGGCCCGGGAATGCACTGGGTCGAGGTCTCGCGCGCGATCGGCAAGACGCCATCGGAGGTCGAGCCGATGGTCGAGGCGTACGAGGAGTACCACGCGGCGGCACGCACCGCGATGCGCGACGGCGCGACCGCGCACGAGGTCCATCGCGCCGTCTCGAAGGGCTTCACCGACCGCGGCTACCACCTCGGCCATGTCACCGGCCACTCGATCGGGATGACGATGATCGAGCACCCGCGGGTGGGCGAGGGGCTGGAGACCGTGCTTCGCTCCGGAATGGTGCTCTCGATGCACCCGCACGCGATCGCGTCCGACGGCAAGGCGTGCCTGTACATGCAGGACACGTGGCTCGTCGGGCCGGACGGCGGCGAGTCGCTCTCGCGCTTGCCGATGCAGGTGTTCCCCGGCGGCTAGGGGCGGTTACAGCTGCAGATCGCCTGGCCGAGCTCTTGCCGCTCGAAGAGCAGCCCGCAACGGGCGCAATCGGTGGGGATCACACGCGCGCGCATCAGCAGCGTCTTGAGCAGGACGACCCAGAGAACCGCGTACCCGATCAGAAGCTCCTTGGTCATACTTGAAGTATCGACGCTGGGCAGCGAAAACTGAAGTCGAAGATGGGTGATCTCGCCCGCCGCCTGGCCGTGGCACGGGGAGACGAGCCGGCCGATCTCGTGGTCCGCGGCGGTCGCGTGCTCTCGGTTTTCACGCGGGAATGGCTCGACGTCGACGTCGCGATCTGCGACGGCGTGATCGCCGGGCTCGGCGCCTACGAGGGCAAGGAGACGCTCGACGCCGACGGCGCGTACGTCGTTCCCGGATTCATCGATGCGCACCTGCATCTCGAGACGTCGAAGCTGCTTCCGTCCGAGTTCGCACGACTCGTGCTGCCGCTCGGCACGACGGCCGTCGTCGCAGACCCGCACGAGATCGCGAACGTTCTCGGCACCGACGGCGTCCACTGGCTCGTCGACGTCTGCGAGGACCTCCCGCTCGACATCTTCTTCACCGCATCCTCCTGCGTGCCGGCTTCCGGCTTCGAGTCGCCGCGGCGGCCGTTCACACCCGGCGACCTCGAGAGCCTGTTGCGCCGCAAGCGCGTGATCGGCCTGGCCGAGATGATGAACTTCCCCGGCGTCATCTCCGGAGCGTCGAGCGAGCTGGCCAAGCTCGCTGTCGACGGCGCCGACCGCGTCGACGGACATGCGCCGGGAGTGCTCGGGCACGCTCTCCAGGCCTACGCTGCGGCCGGGATCGGCTCCGACCACGAGGCGTTCACGGCAGAGGAGGGGCGGGAGCGCCTGCGGGCCGGGATGTGGCTCCTGATCCGCGAGGCCTCCGCCGCGCGAAATCTCCGGGCGCTCGTTCCGCTCGTCGCCGAGTTCGGCCCGTCGCGAATGGCGTTCTGCACGGACGACCGTGAGCCGGAGCACATCGCCGAGGACGGCCACATCAACGCGATGGTGCGTGACGCGGTCTCCTACGGCGTCTCGGCCGAGGACGCGCTCGTGATGGCGACGCATCACCCGGCCCTCTGGCACGGGCTGGGCGATCTGGGGGCGATCGCGCCGGCCTTCCAGGCCGACCTGCTGCTGCTTCCCGACCTCGAGCGGTTCGTGCCCGAGATCGTGCTCAAGCGCGGACAGGCGGTCCAGGAGATCCCGCCGACGGAGGTGCCGGAGTGGGTGACGCAGAGCGTGCGGATCCAGCCGGTGGCGGCCGAGGACTTCCAGGTGGCATGGGAGGGAGGGCGCGCCCGGGTGATCGGCCTGATTCCGGGCCAGATCGTGACCGAGGCGCTCGTCGAGGAGCTGCCAGGCGGAGGACGGGCTCGCACTGGCCGATCCTTCGCGTGACCTCGCCAAGATCGCGGTGATCGAGCGCCATCTCGGGACGGGGCGAATCGGGCTCGGTTTCGTCCGCGGCTTCGACCTTGGGCGTGGGGCGTTCGCCTCGACCTTCTCGCACGATGCCCACAACCTGATCGTCGTCGGTGTCGACGACGACGACATGGTGCGCGCCGTCGCCAGGCTCGTCGAGCTGGGTGGCGGCCTCGTGGTCGTCGACGGAGGCGAGGTGACTGCGGAGCTGCCGCTCCCGGTCGCCGGTCTCGTCTCGGACCTCCCGCTCGAGCGTGTGATCGAGGCGAGCGAGGCGACGGTCGCGGCGGTGCACGCGCTCGGCTCCGCGGTCCCTCGCCGTTCCAGTCGCTCGCGTTCCTCGCGCTCTCGGTGATCCCGAGCCTCAAGATCACCGACCACGGGCTCGTCGACGTCGACCGTTTCGAGCTCGTCCCGCTTTCCGCAGCGGAGACCGGGGCGGTTTCGCGCGCCTAGGTAGCCCGGGTTTTCCGAGGGTACACTTGGAGTTGTGAGCTGGCCCTGGATCGTGCTGCTCGCCCTTGCTGCCGCCGTCGTCATCGGCGCCGAGTGGCAACGCATGGGCGGAGTGACGGCGAAGTTCGCCGGCGGCGAGGCGCGGAAAGCACGCGATCGCAAGAAGCGGAAGGCGAGCCTGAAGCTGATTCGCTCCGAGGAGGAGGAGTTCGCCGAGAGCGTCCAGCGCGATCTGGCCGATCTCCCGACGATCGAGGAGAAGGACCGCCGCAGCTAGCTACGGGTACGGGTCGGGCTCGCCCGTCGTCGTCCCCCGTCGTGGACTCGGTCGTCGTTGCGTTTGTCGGCCTCTAGGCGACGACGAAGCTCGTCTGCACGATGCGCGTGTTCGGGAGGATCGGGCCGACGTTCTCCATGTTCCGTGTCTCCTGGTAGTCGGAGACCTGGAGCCGGAGCGTGTGCCTTCCCCTGGCGAGTCCCGCGGTCGGGACACGTACCGCGCTACCTGCGAGTCTGCCGTTGCGCTCCTTGCCGTCGACGAGGACGACGAGCGAGGCCGGATCGACCCCGGACCCACGGTCCGTGACCGTGACGGCCAACGGAGAGCCGGGCTTGACGCGCTTCGTCTTCAGAACGACCGTGGGCGGCGTGGAATCGTTGATCCAGAACCGGAACGCGAATGCGCCTGCCCGCGCCGCCGAGAGGCTGTCGAAGACCACGTCGTAGGCGCCGGCTGCGGGCAGGACCGTCCCGGCCGCGAGCACCGGCTCGCCGAAGATGCGGAGGTACGGGTTCAGGTTGAACGGCAGCGCGGGGTAGCCGGTCAGCCGGCGCTCGTCGCCTGCGTGAACGATCCTCGGCTCGACACGCACGCCCTTGGCGCGGCTCGTGACGACGACGCCGAAGTTCGTGGCGGGACGGCCGAGCGTGAGGCGGAAGACGCGCTCCGGGCCGGGCAGCTTCGCAGAGAACCCGAAGCCCGAGGGCGACTGCGGGTAGCTGTAGCTCGTGATGCGTGCGGCGCCTCCCTTGGTCGTCGACGAGTACGAGCCCGCGCGCCGCAGCGGTGTCGTCTTTGCGCTCGCGAGCTTGGCGGCGCCGGTCCGGAACCAGTAGGGGATGCGGCGCTTCTCGGCGCCACGGGTGAGGACGACGTAGCCTGTCACCTCGGTGTCGGGCGACTTCGTCGTCGTCACGGTGACCGGGAGCGACCCGGGCACATTCACTGTCGGCGGGATCGAGACGACTGTCGACGGATGCCCCGACTGGGGCGTCGAGCGAGACGGCCCAAGCGCCCGCGCCGCCGCCGGCGTCCGTGAGATCCACCTGCTGTGTCTGGGTCGCGGTCGGTCCGACGAGGCCGAAGGAGAGAGCGACGGGCGAGGCAAAGACGAGCGGGTTGTCGGCCCGGGGCAGGTTGATGACACCTCCGCCGGCGCGCACGGTGGTCAGTTCCGAGGTCCTGCGATCGTCGGACCAGGCGGTGTCGCCCGTCAGCGTGAGCGCCGACTTCACCTGCGCCGGCGTCCACGTCGGGTGGCGCTGGAGGAGCAGGGCTGCGCCACCGGCGACGTGCGGTGCCGCCATGCTCGTTCCGGACAGCGTGGTGTAGGAGTCGCCGGGAGCGGCCGAGAAGATCGAGACGCCGGGCGCGCTCACTTCCGGCTTGAGGCGTAGCGAGAGCGGTGTCGGCCCGCTCGAGGAGAACGAGCCGACGACGTCCTCGGGGCCGTTGCGCGACGTCGAGACCGCGCCGACCGTGATCGCGTCCGGCGACGAGCCGGGCGAGCCGATCGACCCGCGCCCGAAGTCGCTGAAGTCGTTGCCGGCCGCGACGACGGAGACCACGCCGGCGCGAGCCGCTGCGGCCAGTGCCTGCACCACGATGTCGCGGGACGGCTCGATCTCGGGCTCGCCGAGGGACATGTTGATCACGTCCATGCCGTCGGCGACGGCTGCTTCGATCGCAGCCGCGAGCTCCGGCGAGTTGCCGTCCAGGCCCACGTCGGCGTCGGTGGGAATCGTCAGCGCCTTGTAGTTGCCGAGGTACGCGCGGGGCGCGACGCCGGAGATCCGGGTCCCTTCGGCGAGGGTGTTGGCATTCCCCGCGGCAATCCCGGCGACGTGGGTGCCGTGGGATGACCACATTGCGGTCGAACGGCTTCGACGCGTTCTTCCACGTCGGTCGGGCGGGCGGGAACGCGCGCGCAACGATGACCTTCGCCGTCGTGTAGGCGGTCTGGCCTTTCGGGAACCCGGCGGGCATCGTGTACCCGGCCGGTGAGAAGAACGGATGCCGCTGGTCGATCCCCTCGTCGATGATCGCGATCTTCATCCCCTGGCCGGCGTTCTCGAGCCCGGGCCCCCAGAGCGTGGGCGCGCCGATCTGCGGCACGCTGCGGTCGAGCTGCGGTCGGTAGCGAACGCTCGGATAGACCTTGGCTACACCCGGCAGAGCGATGAGGCGGCCGAGTTGCGAGCGAGGCACGACGACGGCCATCCCGTTCGCGACCAGCTTGTAATGCCACCGGATCTGCGCGTCGGGAAGCTGTGCTGCGATCGTGTCCGCGACTCGGTTCTGCGCCGACACGAGCGTCCGCGCTTGGAGCTGCCGTCCAGCTTTCCAGCGAGTCACTGCCAGCGGCTGCTGCGAGAGGCCGACGACGACCTCCACGAGCTGCCCGGACGCGGGTTGATCGCCCGCGCGAGCAGCGCCGGTGGCGACGGCGAGCAGGCAGAGCAGGCAGATGACGAGACCCCGCAGCAAGGCGGTCATGGTAGGTGAGACGTATGAAAATCGTGTTACGCGGTGCTGCCCGGGCCGGCCGGAAGCGGACGAGCGCAGTGGCTAGACTGTCGCTCCGCGCGGATGTGGCGGAATTGGTAGACGCGCACGGTTCAGGTCCGTGTGCCCTTCGGGGCGTGGAGGTTCAAGTCCTCTCATCCGCATACCGGAGCGGCAGTAGTACTCCGTCCCCCCACATCCCTGTCCGAGCGCGCATCGTTATGACCGGCGATTGTCTTGATCTCGACGACTTCCCCTTCGGGGATGTCCCCTGCGTCGCTTAATAGCTTCGCCTTCATCAGGCCTCCCATTCTGTCGTTCGTATCAGGGTGCCCGTCGACGGTCTGGCTCAACCCATCTGTCGCTTCTGTCGCTGCGTCGCTACGGAAACGCCTTGCTGCCCCATGACGCTGCGAGTCAGCTCGGACGCGCGGTGGTCGAGGCAATTAGATCCAGTGTTGACTGCGGGCTACGGACAACACGAGCACGGCGATGCCGAGCATCGTGCCGACCACAACCCAGAACATCCAGACCAGGTCGAAGAGGTGGAGCTGGAAGTTCATGCCCATGACCCCTGCGAGCACGGTCGCAGGTAGGAGAATCACCGTCACCAGCGTGAGTATCTTCATGATGTCGTTCGTCCGCTGTCCGAGCCGGGCGACGATCAGGTCGAACGAACCGCGGGTCGACTCCTTCGCTTCGCGGGCCGCATCCATTGCTTGGAACACGCGACTCTCGAGGGCGCTAAATCGCTCCGCCGAGGTCTCGGTCGAGAGCAGGTCGAGTTCGGGATGAGCCAGGGCGACGACGATCTCACGGTGTGGGAGAGCGCAGCTCGCAGAGTCCCGATGGCGCGGCGCAGTTCGACGAGCCGCGCCAGGTCGTCGGAGACGCTCGTCGGGACGTCGGACATCACCTTTGAGTCCAACTCCACGAGTTCGCTCTCGATAGCTTCAAAGGCGCGGAAGTAGCTGGCGACAACCCACTCAGCAACCGCTGCGACAAACGACGGTGAGTCGAGTTCAGCGACCCGACTTCCCCCTTCGGCGCGTTCGCGGAACTCCTCGAGCACCTCGATCTCACCGTGATGAGCGGTGACGACCCAGCGCGGGCCGATCACGCACTCGAGGGAACGGAGCGCAGGTTCACCGTTCTCGCTGCTGGCCGCGTACATGTGGCGACGCGCCCGCCTGCGTCAGGCGTCGCACTCTCGCCCGACCCGGACGCCCCGCCCCATCCGCATCGCAGCTCGCCGGATAGGCTCGCCGGGGTGCTCGATCCAGCGATTCCTGTTCCCGTCGCACGGGCGGACGTTCTCCGGCCGCCGGCGTGTGGGGCTCGCCGACGTCGACCCGCGCGGCCGCGTCCGGCTGGACGCGCTGGCCAGGCTGCTTCAGGACGTCGCGATCGACGACGTCCAGGAGACCGGCTGGGGAACACCGTCGCATCTGTGGTTCGTGCGGCGAATCCGGATCGACGTCCACGAGCCGTTTCTGCAGGACCGCGAAGTGGAGCTCGTGACCTGGTGCAGCGGCCTCGCCGCAATCGCGGCCGGGCGGCGCTGGTCGCTGACCGGCGACGCGGGCGGGCAGGCGGAGGTCGACAGCGTGTGGATCCACCTGGATCCCGACCAGCGACCGGCCAGGATCGAGGGCTTCGGGGTCTACGGCGAAGTCGACCGGCGGGCGGAGAGTGTCGACCAGGCTCGAGCTGCCGGATCCTCCGCCCGATGCGCCGTCGGTGTCCTGGCCCCTGCGGGCGACCGACATCGATCCGCACGGACATCTGAACAATGCGATCTACTGGCAAGCGGTCGAGCACGTTCTGGCCTCGGGCGCCCTCGATCTGGCGAGGCCGCTGGTGGCGGAGCTCGACTACCGCCGGCCGATCGACGCAGGCGACGAGATCGATCTCGTCACGACAGCCGACGAGCGAGAGGTGATCGTGGGGTTGCGCGCGTTCGGACGGCGTCAGGGCTGTGGCGCGCGTGGAAGGTCGATAGCGTCACCCCAGGCGGCGCCTTTCGCCTCCTTGTAGAGCGCGCCTTGCTTTCGGCTGACCGTTCGTCGCTCGAATCCCGCCGGGCTCGCACGTCGACGAGAATCACGTGTCCCGACCGGACCTGCGGCTGGCGGATGATCCGCGCCGACGCCTTCGCCACTGGCTCGCGGCTGAGCACCGCGTACGAGTACTTCTCGTCCTCGTAGCCGAGCTCGACGCCTTTCGCGCGGCGGTGGAGCTTGGAGCGGGGGAGACGGACGCCGAAGTGGCACCAGTCGTCCTCGGGTAGTGGGCACGCCAGGTCGTGCGGGCACGGCGCGACCGTGTGGCCACCGGCCTCGATCACGGCGTCGCGGGCATCCAGGATCCGCCGGTAGCCCGCCGGCGTGCCCGGCTCGACGAACACGATCGTGTCGGCCGTCTGCTCCCACAGCGGCAGCGAAACCGGCTTGTGGAGCTCGCCGAGGACGTACGACACGAGGACGAGATCCGCCGGACCTGGAGCGGCGGTGACGTCGGCTTGCACCCAGTGTGCACCGGGCGTCAGCTCACGTCCGGCCGCGATCATCTCCGGCTCGGCCTCGACGAGCGTCAGTTGCTCGAGCGAGGGCCACGCAGCGACGGCCGCCCAGGCCGCAACGCCCGGTCCAGCACCGACGTCGAGCAGCGAACGCGGCGTCCAGTCCGGCCGCTGCCGCTGCACCTGGCGAAAGACCGCCGCCGCCGCTGCGAACGTCGCCGGCGCGCGGTAGGCGAGATAGGCGGCCACGGCGGCGCGGCTGCTCGCCGCGCGCGCCCGGTCCTCGCCACGGTAGGCCGTCGAGAGCCGTTCGACCTCCGCCTCGACGGAGCCGCCCGCCTCTGCGACGAGCCGCTCGATCGCCGAGGCGAGCTGCGGTGGGAGCGTGATGGCTACGGCTGGGAGGGCAGCGCCGCCAGCACGTCGTCGGCATGGGTGTCCGGCTTCACCCGCCGCAGCTCCCTCGCGACCTTGCCGTCCGCGTCGATCACGAAGGTCGAGCGCTCGACGCCCATGTACGTCTTGCCGGCGTAGTTCTTCTCGACCCAGACGCCGTAGTCCTCGGCTGTCTGGTGATCGGTGTCGGCGAGCAGGGTGAACGGCAGGTCGTACTTCTCCTTGAACTTGACGTGCGAGCTCTCGTCGTCGGGGCTGACGCCGAGCACGACCGCGCCGCGCGACTCGAACTCGCCCCACGCGTCGCGGATCCCGCACGCCTGCGCCGTGCAGCCGGGTGTGTCGTCCTTGGGATAGAAGTAGAGGACGACCGGCTTGCCGCGCAGGTCGGACAGCTTGACGGTCTCTCCGGTGTCGCTGTGAAGCTCGAAGTCCGGTGCTGCTTTTCCTTCCTCGACCACCTGATCTCCTCTCGCTAGGGTGCGACGCGATGCTAGCCGCCCACGAGATCCTCGCCTTTTTCGTGGTGGGTGTGCCGGCGCTCGCGGCGCTCGTCGGCGGGCTCGTCTACTGGCGCCGGCGCGGGGCGGGCCGGCTGCTCTCGAACCTGCTCGCGCTCGCGCAGACGCTGCTCGTCGCTCAGGTGGGGCTCGGGCTCCTTCTCCTCTCCGACGACCGGCGCGCCGGCGACGAGCTCCACTACGTCTACGGCTCGCTCGCGCTCGGCGCGATTCTCGCGCCGTGGATGTACGCGCCGGCGCAGGGGCCGAAGCGGCTGCTCTGGTTCGCCGGCACCTCCCTCCTCGCGGCGGCGCTCGCCGTGCGAGCATTCATGACCGGACCGTCATGAGGCGCTTCTTCTCCGAGCACACGGCAATACGTGGATTCCTGATCATCGGGCTGATCGCGCTCGTCGTCGTCGTCCTCTCGCTCGAGCCGGTGCTCGCGACCGTCGGCGGCCTCCTGAAGATCGCGTTCTTCCTCGCGATCGCCTTCTTCCTCTTCCTCATGTGGCGCGAGCGGCGGAGCGACATCGAGGCGTGGAACGACCGGAGCCGGAACGTCTTCTACGGCAGCGATCGTGCTCGCCGTGGTCGACATCGGCGCCTTCATCGGCCTCGGCCCGTCGGGGCCTGACGCGCTCGCGTTCTTCCTCGTGCTCGGCGGCGTGCGCGTACGCGGTGATCCGCATCTGGCGCGAAGAGCACCGCTACAGCTAGCGGCTGTCACTCGCGCGCAGCCCAGTAAACGCCTCAGTTGAACGGATGTTTGGCCTGGTCGAACTGGAGGCCGGTTTTGAACCGAGGACGCGCCGGAGTTACGATCGCCGAGCGTGACATGTCTCGCATCGCGAGGGTGGGCAACCGAAGGAGACGACTATGAGGCGGGGCATCAAGACTTTCACCGCGCTGACGCTGCTGGCGCTCGCGGTGGTCGCCGTCAGCTACGGGGGGAGCGCGGCACCGAAGAAGCTCAGCCCGACGGCGGCGGCTCCCAGCGCAGACCGGCCCGCGCTGATGAAGCAACACCGCGGCGGCACCCTCAAGCTCGTGGCGAAGGCCGCAGGCGGCACGATCGACCCGCACGTCAACTACACGCTCCAGTACTGGCAGCTCTACCAGGCGACCTACGACGGGCTGCTCGGGTTCGAGAAGGCCGGCGGGAATGCGGCCTTCACGGTCGTTCCCGACCTCGCAACGGCCATTCCGACACCGACGAACGGCGGCAAGACGTGGACGTTCAAGCTCCGGAACGGGATCAAGTTCTCGAACGGCCAGCCGGTGACCACGAACGACGTCGTCGCCTCGCTCAGGCGCATCTTCAAGGTCAAGAGCCCGACCTCGGGTGGCTTCTACGCCGGCATCGTCGGCGCCGACGCCTGCCTGAAGACGCCCGCCACCTGCACGCTCAAGGGCGGCGTCTCGGCGAACGCCGCGGCCCGCACGGTGACGATCAACCTCACGGCGCCCGACCCCGAGTTCAAGTACAAGCTCTCGGTCCCGCACGCGAGCATCCTGCCGGCGGCCACGCCGCCGAAGGACGTCGGCACGAAGCCGATTCCGGGCACCGGCCCGTACTACTTCAAGTCGTACAACCCCAACCGGAGCCTGGTCATGGCCCGCAACCCCTACTTCAAGGAGTGGTCGGTCAAGGCGCAGCCGGACGGCTACCCCGACCAGATCACACAGACCTTCGGCCTCACCGTCGAGGCGCAGGTCACCGCGATCCAGAACGGGCAGGCCGACTGGACGCTCGAGCAGCCTCCCGCGGACCGGCTCTCGGAGATCGGCACGAAGTACGCGAGCCAGGTGCACGTCACCCCGCTGACGGCGTTCTGGTACATCCCGATGAACACCAACATGGCGCCCTTCAACAAGCTGAAGGCGCGGCAGGCGTTCAACTTCGCGGTCGACCGGAACGCGGCGGTGAAGATCTTCGGCGGCAAGAACCTCGCGTCGCCGTCGTGCCAGGTGCTCCCGCCCGGCTTCCCGGGGCACAAGGACTACTGCCCGTACACCAAGAACCCGGGCACCAAGTGGTCGGCGCCGGACGTGGCCAAGGCGAAGCAGCTCGTCAAGGAGTCCGGCACCGCTCGGACAGAAGGTGACGGTCGTCGTCCCGGACGACGAGGTGAACAAGGCGATGGGCGTGTACACCCAGAGCGTTCTCAACCAGATCGGCTACAAGGCGAGCGTCAAGGCGATCTCGGGGAACATCTTCTTCACCTTCGTGCAGAACACGAAGAACAAGGTGCAGATCAACGTGCAGCAGTGGTACCAGGACTACCCGGCTGCATCGGACTTCCTCAACATCCTGTTCGGCTGCGACTCGTTCCATCCGGGCAGCGACTCGAGCATCAACATCGCAGGCTTCTGCGACAAGAAGATCGACGCGCAGATGAAGCACGCGCTTGCGCTCGCGTCGGAGGACGAGAACGCGGCCAACGCCGAGTGGACGAAGATCGACCGCGCGGTGACGGACGCCGCTCCGATGGCCACCCTGTTCAACCCGAAGCACGTCGACTTCGTCTCGAAGCGGGTCGGCAACTTCACCTTCAGCAAGCAGTTCTACTGGCTCGTCTCGCAGTCGTGGGTCAAGTAGGAGCTCTCGTGGGGGCCGGGCGCGTGCCCGGCCCCTGCTCGCTCGGCGGCCGATGAGCAGGGGCCTACGCGGCCGAAGCGACAGAGCCGGTCGCCGGCCCTGCCGTCGGCGCCGCGCCGTGGGCGCTCGCCCGGCGGCGGCTGCTGCGCAACCGGGTCGCGATGACGATGCTCGTGCTGCTGTCGCTGATCCTGGCGCTCTCGCTCGCGGCGCCGCTGTACGCGAACCGCATCGCGCACACCGATCCGTTCCAGTCGAACCTCGACGGCACGACGATCGTCGACGGCAAGCGCGTCCCCGTGATGCAGCAGGAGACCAGCGGGCTCGGTCTCGGCGTCACGCCGGTCGGGCCGACGTGGGATCCGCGCCACTTCATGCTCGGGGCCGACAACCAGGGCCGGGACGTCGCCGCGCGCCTGCTCTACGGCGGGACGCAACTCGCTCCTGATCGGCTTCGCCGCGGCGCTGCTCACCTGTCTGCTCGGGACGTTCGTCGGGGTCGTCGCGGGATTCTTCGGTGGTGTCGCCGACGGTGTCCTCAGCCGCTTGCTGGACGTCGTCTGGGCGTTTCCGGTCTACCTGCTCGCGATCTGCCTCTCGGTCGTCCTGCTCACGCGCGGCCTGTCGATCGGGCCGATCGCGCTCGAGTCCGGCAGCCTCTCGCTCCCGATCTTCATCATCGGCATCGTCTACGTCCCCTACGTCGCGCGACCGATCCGTGGTGAGGTGATCTCGCTGCGCGAGCGTCAGTTCGTCGAGGCGGCGGTCGGGCTCGGCGCATCGACGTGGCGGCTTCTCTGGAGCGAGATTCTGCCGAACGTCGTCACGACGGTGATCGTCTTCTTCCCGATCATGATCGCGATCGCCATGCTCACCGAGGCGGCGCTGTCGTTCCTCTCGATCGGCGTGCAGCCGCCGAACGCGAGCTGGGGCACGATCATCCTCGACGGGCAGGGGCTGCTCTACTCGCGGCCGGCCGTCGCGCTCGCGCCCGGGATCGCGATCGCCCTCACGGTCCTGGCGCTGAACGTGCTCGGCGACGGCGTTCGCGACGCGCTCGACCCGCGCGCGAAGCTGCGGGTTGCGCACTGATGCTGCTCTTCATCGCGCGCCGGCTCGTCTCGATGCTGTTCGTGATGTTCTCGATCAGCGTGCTCGTCTTCGTGATCTTCTTCGCCACGCCGGGCGTCGATCCGGCAGCGCGGATCGCCGGCCGGAACGCCGACCAGGCGACGCTGGCGGCGGTGCGGAAGGACTTCGGGCTCGACAAGCCGCTGCCGGTGCAATACGGGCTGATGATGAAGAAGCTCTTCGTCACCCGCGACCTCACCTCGTTCGTGAACCGCGGCGCGGAGGTGATCCCGCAGATCGTCGAGGCAGCGCCGGTGACGCTCTCGCTCGTCTTCGGCGCCGCGCTGATCTGGGTGGTCGTAAGCATTTTCATGGGGCTGGTCGCCGCGGTCTTCCGCGGCACGCCGCTCGACACGCTGATCATGGTCGTCGGGCTGATCGGCATCTCGATCCCCGTGTTCTGGCTCGGCGAGGTCGTCAACCTGCTCAGCCAGAGCCGCCTCCACGACACGTTCCTCTTCTCCTGGGTGCCGCCGCTCGGCTACACGCCGTTCACCGAGTCGCCGGTCGGTTGGTTCAAGTCGCTGATCCTGCCCTGGCTGACCCTGTCCGTCCTGTACATCGGCGTCTACGCGCGCGTGCTCCGTTCGAGCCTGATCGAGGCGCAGGAGGAGGACTACGTCCGCACCGCGCGCGCGAAGGGGCTCTCGGAGCAGCGCGTTCTGCTGCGGCACGCACTGCGGACGTCGCTGATTGCGTTCGTGAGCCTGTTCGGGCTCGACTTCGGCGCGCTCGTCGGGGGCGGGGCACTGCTCACCGAGGTGGTCTTCGGGCTCCCGGGCGTCGGCAAGCTGACCTACGACTCGCTCCAGAACCTCGACCTGCCCGTGATCATGGGGACCGTGATCTATGCCGCGTTCTTCGTCGTCCTCGCGAACGCAATCGTCGATCTGGTGTACGCCTTGCTCGACCCGAGAGTCCGCCATGCCTGAGCGCCGCTGCTGGACGTCCGCGACCTGAGCGTCTCGTTCCGCACCGAGGAAGGGGTCGTCCGCGCAGTCGACGGCCTCTCGTTCTCGCTCGGGCAGGGCGAGGTTCTCGGCATCGTGGGCGAGTCGGGCTCCGGGAAGACCGTCTCGATGCTGAGCGTGATGCGCCTGATCCGCGACCCGAACGCGATCGTCGAAGGGCAGGTGCTCCACCGCGGACGGGATCTGATCGCGCTCTCCCAGCGAGAGATGCAGTCCGTCCGCGGTGCGGAGATCGCGATGATCTTCCAGGATCCGATGACGGCGCTGACGCCGGTCTACCGCGTCGGCTGGCAGATCGCCGAGCAGCTGCGCGCGCACGAGCGGCTGAGCGCGCGGGCCGCCCGGGTGCGGACGGTCGAGCTGCTCCGCGAGGTCGGGATCCCCAACGCGAGCCGCCGCGCCGAGGACTTCCCGCACCAGTTCTCGGGCGGGATGCGGCAGCGCGTGATGATCGCGATGGCGCTCTCGTGCAATCCGTCGCTGCTGATCGCCGACGAGCCGACGACCGCGCTCGACGTGACGATCCAGGCTCAGATCCTGGAGCTGATGAAGCGCCTCCAGCGCGATCACGGTTCCTCGATCGTCCTCATCACCCACGACATGGGCGTCGTCGCCGACCTCGCCGAGCGCGTGGTCGTGATGTACGCCGGCAGCGTGATCGAGGAGGGCTCGAGGACGGACGTCTTCCGCGATCCGCAGCATCCGTACACGTGGGGGCTGCTCGGTTCGATGCCGCGCATCGACCGGCCGCGGCCGCGTCGGCTCGCCGCAATCCCGGGCACGCCGCCCTCGCTCCTGGCGCCTCCCGAGGGTTGCCGGTTCGCGCCTCGATGCGTGCACCGCTTCGAGCGTTGCTCGACCCGTCCGGCGCTCGCGGAGCGAGTCGCGCCCGGCCGCAAGGACGCGTGCCATCTCGACCCACCCGTTCGCCCGGCGCTCCGGCAGGCATCGCTGGCCGCCCTCACGGACCGCGAGAGCGCGTGAACGCGGCGGCAGTTCTGCTCGAGGCGGCAGACCTCGTCAAGCACTTCCCCGTCCGTTCAGCCTCGTGGCCTCGGGGCATCCGCGAGCACGTGCACGCCGTCGACGGTGTCTCGCTCGAGGTGCGGCGCGGCGAGACGCTCGGCGTCGTCGGCGAGTCGGGCTGCGGCAAGTCGACGCTCGGCCGGCTCCTGGTCCGGCTGCACGACCCGACGAGTGGCACCGTCCGGTTCGACGGGAAGGACATCACGAGCCTCTCGCGGTCCGCGCTGCGCCCGTTCCGCCGCGAGATGCAGATGATCTTCCAGGATCCGTATGCGTCGCTGAACCCGCGCAAGCGCGTGATCCAGATCGTCGGCGACCCGTTCCGCATCCACCGCACCGCGCGGCGAGAAGGACGATCCGCAAGCGCGTGCAGGAGCTCCTCGAGGTCGTCGGGCCTGTCCGCCGACCACGTCAACCGCTTCCCGCACGAGTTCTCCGGCGGCCAGCGCCAGCGAATCGGCGTCGCCCGCGCGCTCGCGCTCGCGCCGCAGCTGATCGTGGCCGACGAGCCGGTCTCGGCGCTCGACGTCTCGATCCAGGCCCAGGTGGTGAACCTCCTCGACGACCTCCAGGACGAGTTCGGCCTGACGTACGTCTTCATCGCGCACGATCTCGGCGTCGTCCGCCACGTCTCCGACCGGATCGCGGTCATGTACCTGGGCGTGGTCGTCGAGATCGCGCCTGCGGACGACCTCTACGCGCGCCCGGTGCATCCGTACACCGAGGCGCTGCTGTCCGCGATCCCCGTGCTCGACACCGGCGACAGCGAGCCCGCGCCGCGGCGCGAGCGGATCGTGCTCGAGGGCGAGGTCCCGAGCTCGATCGACCCGCCGACCGGCTGCCGCTTCCATCCCCGCTGCCGGTACGCCACCGAGATCTGCCGGTCGAGCGGCCGCAGCTCGAGGACTTCGGCGGCGGCCGTTACGCGGCATGTCATCACCCGCTCAGCGGCGTCATCTCGACCAAAGGAGTCTCAGATGCAAGAGCGTGAAGGACTGATGGAGTGGCGTGAGCACGAGACCTGGTACCGGGTCGTCGGCGAGCTCGACCCGGAGTCGCCACAGACCCCGGTCGTCATCTGCCACGGCGGCCCGGGCTCGGCGCACGACTACTGCGAGCCGATCGCCGAGCTGAGCAGGTACGGCCGCGCCTGCGTCCTCTACGACCAGGTCGGCTGCGGCAAGAGCCAGCACCTACCGGACGCGCCCGCCGAGTTCTGGACGCCGCAGCTCTTCAAGGACGAGCTGGTGGAGCTGACCACACAGCTCGGCATTGCCGGCCGGCACGCCGTGGTCGGGCAGTCCTGGGGCGGGATGCTCGCGATGGAGTACGCCCTCGACCACCCGCCGGGCCTGCGCGGGATCGTCGTCGCCGACTCGCCCGCGAGCATGACGCTCTGGGTCTCGGAGGCGAATCGCCTGCGGGCAGATCTGCCCGCGGACGTCCAGGAGACGCTGACCCGGCACGAGCAGGAGGGGACGACGGACGATCCCGCGTACGAGGAGGCGGTGCGCGTCTTCTACGACGAGCACCTGTGCCGCGTGCCGTGGCCGGAGTGCGTGCAGCGCAGCTTCGACCAGATGGAGGTCGACCCGACCGTCTACCACACGATGAACGGGCCGAGCGAGTTCCACGTCGTCGGCTCCCTCAAGACCTGGGACATCACCGACCGGCTGCCCGAGATCACGACCCCGACCCTGCTCGTCTCGGGCCGTCACGACGAGGCCACGCCGCTGATCGTCGGGCCAGATCCACGAGCGGATCCCCGGCTCGCAGTGGGCGCTGTTCGAGGAGTCGAGCCACATGCCGCACGTCGAGGAGCCGGAGGCCTTCCTCGAGCGGGTCGAGGAGTTCCTGCGCTCGATCGACTAGCTAGAGCTGTTTCTCGAGCGCGGCGAGCAGCTCGTCGCCCTTGAAGAGCACGGGCGAGCCCGACGCGGCGAGCGGTGCGGGGGCGTTCGCCCAGGCTGCGTCGCCGGCGAAGACGTAGTAGACGTCGTAGACGAAGCCGGCGTAGCCGAGCCCGCCGAGATCGTTCTCGGCGAAGTACCTGCCCGTGATCCCTTCCGGGTCCCAGTACTGCGTCACGCGCGGGTCGGCCAGGATCGACTCGTCGATCTCGTCACGCGCGTCGGTCGAGCGCTGGTTGAGCCAGACCGCGTAGATCCGCAGGTCCTTCGACGGCTCCTTGTCGAGGATGTTCTCCCGCACCCAACGGGCGCCGGCGAGGCAGGTGCCTCAGGTGGGGGAGAAGAGGAAGAGGACGCGCGGCTTGCCGGCATCCGCTTCGAACGCCGCGCGCAGGTCGAGGACGTTTGCGAGCTCCTGGACGCCGTCTGCGGGCGCCGCTGCCGGGGCGGCTGCGTCGTCGCCGCCGACCGCCACCTCCACAGCCTGCGAGCGCGAGCACGGCAAGCACCGCTACTCCCAGGAAGCGCAGATGCGCCGCACGGCTAGGCGCGGACGTGCGCGGTCGCGCCGTCGAGGGCGTCGAGCGCCGCGCGGACGGTCATCCCCTCACCGACGAAGATCGGCGTGTCGCGCTCCGTGTAGGCGGACGCCTCGCTCTCGCGCAGCGTCAGCATCAGGTGCATGAAGTCGGACGGCTCGTCGCACTCGAAGGCGGTCATGAACTCCTGATCGTCGATGCCGAAGGAGTACGTCGTGTGGTTGTGGATCGTCTCGAACTCACGTCCGATGCGAATGTGCTCGTCCATCGCGCGCTGGCGGTCCTCCAGCGACAGGGCATACCACGGCCGCACCTTCACGAACGGGTAGACGACGAGGTACGGGGAGCCCTTGGGGATGATCTTGCGGGGCCGTCGCGCCTCCGTGTAGGGCGAAGCCTTCGTCGTCGCGAGGTAGCTGTACGGCGTCTCGAGCCAGCCGGCGAGCGGCGTGCCGTTCAGGGCTGCACCGAGCTCGCCGAGGTCTGCGTAGCGGTCCGTGATCTTCCAGAAGAAGAAGTCGCAGTCGGGCCGGACGCCTGCCGTGGAGTAGGCGCGCAGGTGCTCGAAGCGGTCGCTCCAGCTCTCGATCACCTCCGCGAAGGCATCCTTCATCGCGGCACGCTCGTCGACCGGAAGACGGCGCCAGGCGGGGTCGAGCTTGTGAAAGGTGTAGGCGACGTACTGGCCCTGAGAGGCGAGTGCTCACGGACGTATCGTACGCACTAGCACCCGGCGGCCTGGATCGCCGTGCGCACAGGCTCGAGGCTCGTCTTCGGCGTCCCGTCGACGTAGTACACGCCGGACTGGAAGCCGGTGAGCGCCGGTTCGTCGTGCGAGTGGAAGAGCAGCAATCCGACGACGTCCTTCTGGCAGGAGGCCAGCTCGATCGCGCGGCGGTAGTAGTCGGCCTGCGTCGGCTCGTCGACCGGCTTTCCGGGTTCCGTGCCCTCGTAGAGCGACGCCTTCGCCGGCGGAATCGCGGTCTCCACGCCGAGCTCGCTGTAGAGGACCGGCAGGCCGGGGCCGAACGCCTCCTCGAGCAACGGCGCCAGCTTCTCCTCGTAGTCGGCGAGCAGGATCGACGTCGACGCGGGGTCGGTCGGACGGTCGGGCGGAATGCTCGAGCTCGCCGGATAGGGATGGAAGGCGAAGCCGTCGAGAGGCGGCTCCTCGCGACCGCTCGCCCGGTAGGCCGCGCCGAGGTCCGGATGAAGGTCGTCGGGCGACTGCGTGTCGCGACCGGTGCCGGGCCGGTCGATCCCACGCGGCGACGAGGGCGCCGCCCCAGATCGTCGACGTCCTCGTCGGCCTCCTTGGCGGCGTCGTACGCCTCCGCCAGAAGCGCGAAGTAGGCCGGCGCGGCCGCGTCGTTCCCGGACTCGTCGAACTGCGGCAGCCAGAAGCGGTTCAGGTTCGGCTCGTTGCCGACGACGATGTCGCGGATCTCGGGGACGTCTCGCACGATCGCGGCCGACGTACGACGCGAACTGCGCCCGCGCCTCGGCGGTCAGCGGCGTCGTCGCCGAGCCGGGTTGGTAGACGCTGAGGAAGATCCGCGTCCCGTCGGCACGGGCCGCCACGTCGCGGAGCACGCCGAGCTCCTCGGGCGTCGGTGCCGAGAGCCCGGGCTGCCAGAAGCTGGTGACGCCGACGGCGCCGAAGCCGGCTTCGCGCAGCTGGTCGAGCGTCGGCCCCGGGTGCCGGACGGCGTCGTCGACGGCGCCCACGACGAAGCCGTTCGATCACGCCGAATCGCCGCCGCAGCCCGCGCAGCGAGAGCGCGATCAGAACCGCGATGGTGACCCCACGCACGGGGCTACGCTAGCTCGGATGCCCGACCTCGAGCCGAAGCTGAAGCGCCTGCCCGCGAAGCCGGGCGTCTATCTGTTCCGCGACGAGAAGGGCGACGTGCTCTACGTGGGCAAGGCGAAGTCGCTGCGGTCACGCGTGCGCTCGTACTTCCAGGCCGGGCGCGGCGACACCCGTTCCTCGATCCCGAATCTCGTCGGGCGGATCGCCGACCTCGAGGTGATCGTGACCGCGACCGAGGTCGAGGCGCTCCACCTCGAGCAGAACCTCGTCAAGCGCTACCGGCCTCCGTTCAACGTCCGGCTTCGCGACGACAAGTCGTTCCCGTACATCGCGGTCACGATCGAGGACGACTACCCGCGCGTGATGTTCACGCGCGAACGGCACCGGCGCGGCGTTCTCTACTTCGGCCCGTACGCGAATGCGAAGAAGGTTCGCGAGACACTCGACGTGCTGAACCGCGTCTTCCAGTTCCGCCCGTGCGAGGGCCCCAAGCCCGGGACGGCACTCGGGGATCCCTTGCCTGGACTTCCACATCGAACGGTGTCACGCGCCGTGCGTGGCCTACATCTCGAAGGAGGCGTACGCGCGAGATCATCGAGGGCGTCATCAACTTCCTCTCCGGTGACACGCGCACGATCGTGCGGGAGCTCGAGCGGCAGATGCGCGACGCGGCGGCCGACGAGCGGTTCGAGGACGCGGCGCGCTACCGCAACCGGCTCTTCGCGATCGAGAACCTGGCCGAGAAGCAGGGCGCCGACCGGCGCGAGACCGGCTCGATCGACGTGATCGGCATCGCGGTCGAGGGCGACCGGGCCGCGGTGCAGGTCTTCCCGCTGCGCGGCGGCAAGATGATCGACCGGCACGGCTTCCACCTCGAGAACGTCGAGGGGCAGGACGTGACGACCGTGCTCGAGGCGTTCTGTCTCGAGTACTACGGGAATGCGCCGTCGATCCCGCCGCAGCTGATCGTCCCGTCGGACGCCACGGGGCTCGAGGCGCTCGAGCAGTTCCTCTCCGAGCTGCGCGGCTCGCGCGTCGAGGTGCGAGCGCCGGCGAGAGGCGAGAAGCGACGGCTCGCAGAGCTGGCGGCGCAGAACGCGAAGCTCGCGCTCGACTCGGAGACCCTCGTCTCGGAGCAGAAGCGGCTGCGCCGCGTCGCGGCGCTGGAGGAGCTGCGCGAGGCGCTCAACCTCGAGAGCCTGCCGCTGCGGATCGAGTGCTTCGACATCTCGAACATCCAGGGCCAGGAGATCGTCGGCTCGATGGTCGTCTTCCAGGACGGGATGCCGAAGAAGGCGCACTACCGGAAGTTCGGCGTGCGCGGCCTCGACGGCCAGGACGACTTCGCCGCGATGGCAGAGGTCGTCTCGCGCCGGTTCGCGCGGCTGAACAGCGGCACGGGCGAGGACTACGACGAGGGCTTCGCGACCGCGCCGAACCTCGTCGTGATCGACGGCGGCAAGGGGCAGCTCTCGGCGGCGCTCGCCGCGATGCAGGCGTACGAGCTTCCGCGCGTCGCCGTGATCTCGCTCGCGAAGCGGATCGAGGAGGTGTTCGTGCCGGGACGGCCGGATCCGATCCTGCTCGACCCGCACAGCGCCGGCCTGCAGCTGCTGCAGCGCGTTCGCGACGAGGCGCACCGCTTCGCGCTCGACTTCCACCGCCAGCGGCGGTCGGCGCGGGCGAAGGAGTCGCTCTTCGACACGCTCGAGGGCGTCGGCCCGGTGCGGCGGCGGGCGCTGATCCAGCACTTCGGCTCGACCGAGAGCGTGCTCGCCGCGAGCCAGGAGGAGCTCGAGGGGGTACCGGGCGTGCCGGCGAAGACCGCGCGCTCGATCTACGCGCAGCTGCACAAGACCGGCCGCGGCTAGGGCTCGGACGCCGGCCTCTTGCCGGCGATCGAGCGCCAGTCGATGTGGCCGAGCACCAGGAAGAGCGCCGTGAAGCCGATGACCACGTTCGTCACGATCAGCGTCAGCTTCATGCCCGACCGAGAACGAGAGCAGCTTCGCGGTCGACACCGACCCCTTGAAGACGTAGACGATGAACGCCTGCTCGGTGCCGATGCCGCCGGGGGAGATCGGGACGAGCGTCGCCAGGCTCTGCGTGACCTGCACGAGCAGCACGTTCCGGATCGACTGATGGATCCCGAACGCGTCGAGGAAGAACCAGATCGCGACGAAGCGAAGGAACCAGTCACCGGCCTGCCAGAGCGCGACGTGCTGGAGGTACTCCGTGCGGTCGCGGAGGACGGCGAAGCCCTGGCCGACGCGCTGCTTGAACTCGTCGATGTGGATCCGCGCCCAGAAGAACCCGATCGTCCCGAAGATCACCAGCGACGATCAGCAGCACGGCCGAGAACTCGGGGTTCGAGACGAAGAAGCCGAAGTCGAAGCCGGGGAGGCTTCCGAGCGAGCCGATGCCGGGAAGGACGCCGAGCGTGAGCGCGTAGGCGAAGATCATCAGCGCCATCGCCATGTCGAAGACGGAGAGAACGAGCAGCGTCGCCACGAGCGTCGTGTACGTGGTGGCGGGCACGGCGCGGTGCGCGAGGTAGAGCCGGACGGCGTCGCCGGCCCGGGCCGGGATGATCGCGTTCACGCCGACGCCGGCGAGGTAGGCGGCGTAGATCGAGCGCCAGCGCACTTCCTCCTCGGGATACGAGGCGGCGATCGTGTTCCGCCACGCGCGGCTCGTGCACATCGTCTTCAGCACGTGGCAGACGACCGCGAGCCCGAGCGCGCGTGAACTTGACCGCGGCGAGCGTCTCGAAGAAGACTCGGATCGCGTGGAGAACGTTCGCCCACGCGTGCAGGCTACTTCGCTACGACCGGTCGGCTCCGTCGCCCATGAACGGGTAGCGGTAGTCGGTCGGAGGCACGAATGTCTCCTTGATCGTCCGGGGGCTGACCCAGCGGATCAGGTTCCACATCGAGCCTGCCTTGTCGTTCGTGCCCGACGCTCGTCCGCCGCCGAACGGCTGCTGGCCGACGACGGCCCCGGTCGGCTTGTCGTTCACGTAGAAGTTGCCGGCGGAGTAGCGGAGCGCCTGATGCGCCTCCTCGACCGCGTAGCGGTCGTCGGCGAAGACGGCGCCGGTGAGCGCGTACGGCGCGCCCTCGTCGACGAGCTTGAGCGTGTCCTCCCAGCGCTTGTCGTCGTAGACGTAGGTCGTGACGACCGGGCCGAAGAGCTCCTCGTGCATCGTTCGGTAGCCGGGGTCCTCGGTCTCGATCACCGTCGGGTTCACGAAGAAGCCTTCGCTGTCGTCGTAGTCGCCGCCGACCACGATCTCGGCCTGGCCGGAGGCGCGCGCCTCGTCGATCGCGTCCTTCTGCGTCTTGAACGAGCTGCTGTCGATCACCGCGCCCATGAAGTTCGAGAAGTCGGCGACGTCGCCCATCCGCAGCTCCGCGACCTGCTCGGCGAGGCGCTCCTTCAGCGCAGGCCACATGCTCTTCGGCGCGTAGACGCGCGAGGCGGCGGAGCACTTCTGTCCCTGGTACTCGAAGGAGCCGCGGACGATCGCCGTCGCGACCTCGTCCACGTCGGCGCTCGAGTGGGCGAGGATGAAGTCCTTGCCGCCGGTCTCGCCGACGATGCGCGGGTAGTTCCGGTAGTTCGCGATGTTCTGCGCCCACCGTCTTCCACATGCTCTGGAAGACCGGCGTCGAGCCGGTGAAGTGGATGCCTGCGAGCTCGGGGCTCGCGAGAGCCGCGTCGCCGATCGTCGCGCCCGAGCCGTAGACGAGGTTGATCACCCCATCCGGGAGCCCGGCCTCCCGCAGCAGCTGCAAGGTGTAGTGAGCCGAGAGCGCGGCGGTCGAGGCCGGCTTCCAGACGACGGTGTTCCCCATCAGCGCGGGCGAGCCGCTGAGATTGCCGCCGATCGCGGTGAAGTTGAACGGGCTGACCGCGAAGACGAAGCCTTCGAGCGGCCGGTACTCCATCCGGTTCCAGACGCCGGCCGACGAGACCGGCTGCTCCGAGTAGATCCGGAGCATGAACTCGACGTTGAAGCGCCAGAAGTCGACCAGCTCGGCGGCGGCGTCGATCTCGGCCTGGTGCGCTGTCTTCGACTGGTTGAGCATCGTCGCGGCGACGAGCGTCGAGCGCCACGGGCCGGCGAGCAGCTCGGCGGCGCGGAGGTAGACCGACGCTCGCTCCTCCCAGGGCAGCCGCGACCAGTCGGCATGCGCTTCGCGCGCTGCGTCGATCGCCAGCTGCACGTGCTCCGGGCCGCCCTTCGCGACGTCGGCGAGAACGTGCTCCTTGCGGTGCGGCATGACGGCCTGGGTCGTCTCCTTCGTCTCGACCTCCTTGCCGCCGATCACCATCGGAATCGAGATCCGCTCGCGCTCCATCTGCGCGAGGCGGACGCGCAGCTCCTCTCGCTCGGGCGTGCCGGGCGCGTAGCTGCGGACCGGCTCGTTCATCCGGCGTCGGCGGTCTGAAGATCCCGGGTGCGCTCACGGCGCGATTGTAGAGTCGGCGTCGATGCGCGTGACGCGGCATCCCTACGAGGTCGAGGGCTGGGGAGTCGGAGAGCTGTGGATCGGCGACGGGCGCGTCGTGGTCGCCCACGACCCGCCGACGCCCGGCGTCCGCTTGCACGGCGCTCTCTCCGACACCACCCCCGAACGACCCCCCAAACGGCCCCCAGGGGCACCCCGGGTGTCCCTACTGAAACGCTATCGGGAGAGTCGTCGCAGGACGGTGACGGATTCGTGGCCGAACTGCTCCAATCGATCCACCAGCTACTTCAGCGGCGAGCGCGTCTCGTTTGCGGACGTGCCGCTGGACGGCGACTGGGCGACGCCGTTCCAGGAGGCGCTGGCCGACGCACTCCGGAATGTCCCGTGGGGCGAGGTCGTCAGCTACGGCGAGCTCTCGGCGCTCGCCGGCCGGCAGCGGGCGGCACGGGCTGCCGGGACGTTCTGCGCCGAGAACCGCTTCTCGCTCTTCGTCCCGTGCCACCGCGTCGTCGCCGCGAGCGGGATCGGCGGCTACGGCTCGCTCGGCGTCGAGTACAAGCGCCGGCTGCTCCGCCTCGAGGGGTGGACGTCGTGACTCTCTCCGACGACCTGCGCTCGGAGCTCGCGGCGATCGCGCCGAAGCGCGGCTGCTGCCGTCTGGCGGAGATCTCGGCGCTCTTCCACTCGGCGGGGAGCATTCATCTGCGCGGCCGCGGCGAGATCTCGCTTCATCTCGACCTGGCGACCTCGGGGGTCGCCCGCCGCGGGTTCTCGCTTCTGCGCGAGCTCGGGATCCACTCCGAGATCCGCACGTACAGCCGCCGCTCGTTCGACCGCGCAACCAGGTACCAGCTCCACGTCACCGGGGACGAACCTGCGCTCGCAATGCTCGTCGAGGCAGGAGTCCTCGATGCCCGTCACGCCCCGGTCGAGCGGCCGCCGAAGCGCGTCGTCGGGCGCGCCTGTTGCCGCGGTGCCTACCTTCGGGGGGCGCTGCTCGGCGGCGGCTCGCTGTCCGGGCCGAGGAGACCGCACCTCGAGCTGCGGACGACCTCCCTGGAGGGCGCCGAGTTCCTGCGGACGGTCGCGGCCGCCGGCGACGCGAATCTGGGCGTCCTCGACCGCGGCCGCCACGCTGTGGCCTACGCGAAGGGACTCGACTCGATCGAAGCAGTGCTGAGCGCGGCCGGAGCGGGGGACACCGTCCTCGCCTTCGAGGAGCGCTCGGTCATCGCGGCTGCCCGCGGCGAGGCGAACCGACTGGCGAACGCCGACCACGCCAATCTCGTCCGCACGAGCCGCGCCGCGCACGAACAGCTCGAGGCGGTGCGCTCCCTCCAGGCTGCGGGCGCGCTCGAGCGGTTGCCAGACCGCCTGCACGAGATCGCACGGCTTCGGCTCCGGTATCCGACCCTGCCGCTGCGCGAGCTGGCCGCACGCTGCGAGCCACCGACGACAAAGGCCTCTGCGCACCGCCGGCTTCGAAAGCTCCAGGAGCTCGCAACCCGCTGAAGCAGGCCATTTCTCACTTGTAACGCGGGTGACTAAAGGGGCGAATTGTCCTACTCTTGACGTTGGCGGGTCCGTGCTCGTCCGTCGACGGATTCAGACCCCGTCCGTCGTCGGCACCAGAGCACGGCATGTGGAGGGGGAGGTCGTCCTCGGAGCTCCCCCTCCGGCCCGCCGTGTTTTCTCGGCGGCGCAGCAGGATCCGCGCCAAGACCCCTGAAGGGTCGCTTCGCTCTGGGTTCGATGACCATCGTCGCGGTCGCGGCTCGGACTCTCGCGCTAGGTTGCGCGATGATGGATACCGCCTTCGCGGAGCTGAAAGAGCGCGTCAGCGAGATCGAGGATCTCGACGCGCACGTCGTCGCTGCTCGGCTGGGACCAGCAGGTCAAGATGCCGCCCGGCGGCGCCGGCGTCCGAGCCGAGCAGCTCGCGACCCTCAATCGGATCTCCCACGAGGCGCTCACGTCCGACGAGATGGGACGGCTGCTCGACAAGCTGTCGGCCTTCGAGGAGTCGCAGCCGTACGACTCGTACGAGGCGAGCCTGATCCGGCTCGTCCGTCGCGACTGGGAGAAGGCACGTCGCGTGCCGGCCGAGCTGCGCGGCGAGATGTCGCGCGCCGCCTCGCTCGCGATGCCCGTGTGGGTCAAGGCGCGACAGGACTCCGACTTCTCGCAGTTCCTGCCGGCCCTCCGCAAGAACTTCGAGCTGCGCCGCCGGTACGTCGAGTGCTTCGACGACTACGACGAGCCCTACGACGTCCTGCTCGACGACTTCGAGCCCGGCATGAAGACGGCCGAGGTTCGCGCCGTCTTCGAGCGGCTCAAGGAAGAGCAGGTGCCGCTGGTCGCCGCCTCACGCGCGGAGGGAGAGCGTCCGGTGCGCGGCGCCAGCTTCCCGATCGACCGGCAGAAGGTGTTCGAGCTGAAGGTGATCGAGCGCTTCGGCTTCGATCCGTCCGAGTGGCGTCTCGACACCGCGGTCCACCCGTTCGCGTCCTCGATCGCGATCACCGACATCCGCCTGACGACGCGCTACTTCGAGGACAACCTCGACGGGCTCTTCGGGACGATGCACGAATGCGGCCACGGGCTGTACGAGCACGGCGTCGCCCCCGAGCTCGAGCGCACGCCGCTCGCGCACGGCGCATCGCTCGGCCTGCACGAGTCGCAGAGCCGCATGTGGGAGAACATGGTCGGCCGCAGCCTCCCGTTCTGGCGCTACTTCTACCCGCAGCTGACGAGCATGTTCCCGGAGGCGCTCGGCGACGTCGGGCTCGAGGACTGGTACCGGTCCGTCAACTGGGTCGAGCCGTCGCTGATCCGCGTCGAGGCAGACGAGGCGACGTACAACCTGCACATCATCCTCCGCTTCGAGCTCGAGCAGGAGCTGCTCGCCGACACGATCGTCCTCGAGGAGCTACCCGAGATCTGGAACCAGCGGATGAAGGACTATCTCGGCGTCGAGCCGCCGAACGATGCGCTCGGCATCCTCCAGGACATGCACTGGGCGGTCGGCGCGATCGGCTACTTCTCGACCTACGCCCTCGGCAACGTGATCTCGGGTCAGCTGTGGGAGAAGGTCAACGCCGACGTGCCCGGCCTGCACGACCAGTTCGAGCAGGGCGAGTTCGGGGCCCTCTCCGACTGGCTCCACGAGAACCTCTGGCAGCACGGCCGCAAGTACACGCCGCGCGAGATGGTCGAGCGGATCACCGGTGGCGGGCTCGACTCCGAGCCGTACCTGCGGTATCTGCGCGGGAAGTACCCGCTGGCGATCTAGACTCGAACGCGGCAATCGACACTGCGTAGGAAGAGGAGCGAATGGCGATTCGTGTGGGCATCAACGGCTTCGGCCGGATCGGGCGGAACTTCTTCCGGGCGCAGCTCGAACGCCAGGCTGACATCGAGATCGTCGCCGCGAACGACCTCGGCGACCAGACGACGATGGCCCACCTGCTCAAGTACGACTCGATCCTCGGGCCGCTCGAGGGCGCACGTCGAGGAGCGCGACGGCGTGATTCACGCGGCCGGGGAGGAGATCAAGCTCCTCTCGGAGCGCGATCCCGGCGCGATTCCCTGGGGTGACCTGGGCGTCGACGTGGTGCTCGAGTCGACCGGTTTCTTCACCAAGCGCGACGGCGCGCAGAAGCACCTCGACGCCGGCGCGAAGAAGGTCGTCATCTCGGCGCCTGCCACCGACCCTGACGTCACGATCGTGCTCGGCGTCAACGACGACGCTTACGACAAGGAAGCGCACCACATCATCTCGAACGCGTCGTGCACGACGAACTGCATTGCACCGATGGCGAAGGTGCTGAACGACACGTTCGTGATCGAGCACGGGTTCATGACCACGATCCATGCCTACACGAACGATCAGAACATCCTCGACCTCCCGCACAGCGACTTGCGGCGAGCCCGCGCGGCAGCGATCAACCTGATACCCACCTCGACCGGCGCTGCCCGGGCGATCGGGATCGTGCTGCCCGAGCTGAAGGGAAAGGTCGACGGGATCAGCGTGCGCGCGCCCGTGCCGACTGGCTCGCTTGGTGGACTTCGTCGTCACGGTGGGGCGCGACACCACGGTCGACGAGGTGAACCAGGCATTCCGCGACGCTGCGGCCGGGCCGCTCGACGGGCTCCTGCAGTACTCCGAGGACCCGCTCGTCTCCACCGACATCATGCACTCGGCCTACTCGTGCATCTTCGACAGCGATCTGACGATGGTGACGGGCCGCAACGTGAAGGTGTTCGGCTGGTACGACAACGAGTGGGGCTACTCGTGCCGGCTCGTCGATCTGATCGGCAAGCTCCTCTGATGACCGAATGAGGCTGCCGCGCTCTGTCCGCGACGCGGACGTCGACGGCAAGGCCGTGCTCGTGCGCGCGGATCTGAACGTTCCGCTCGAGAACGGCAAGGTCGCTGACGACACGCGCATCCGAGCCGCGCTGCCGACCCTGGAGCTACTGCTCGAGCGTGGCGCGACCAAGATCCGTGTCTGTTCGCACCTCGGCCGGCCGAAGGGCGAGGATCCCGCGTTCCGGATCGAGCCGGTGCGCGAGCACCTGCGCTCGCTCCTTCCGGACGAGCGGATCGAGGTGCTCGAGAACACCCGCTTCCATCCCGGCGAGACGAAGAACGACCCCGAGTTCGCCCGCGAGCTCGCGCAGGGCTGCGACCTCTTCGTCAACGACGCCTTCGGCTCCGCTCACCGCGCGCATGCCTCGACGGTCGGGGTCGCGCAGCTCCTGCCGGCCTACGCCGGGCTTCTCCTGCTCGCCGAGCTCGAGCACCTCGGGCGTCTGCTCGGCGACGTCGAGCGGCCCTTCCTGCTCGTCACCGGCGGAGCGAAGGTGGAGGACAAGCTCGGGGTGCTCGAAGAACCTCGGCGGCCGCGCGGACGAGGTGCTCGTCGGCGGCAAGATGGCCGAGGAGCTACGGGACGAGAACCCGCTGCCGTTTCCGGTCGTGCTCCCGACCGACGTCGTCGCAGCGAGCGCGTTCGAGGCCGACGCGGAGACTCGGGTGACGCCGTTCGACGCGCTCCCGGCGGGCTGGCTCGGGCTCGACATCGGCCCGCACTCGCGCGACGACTTCGCCCGCCGGATCCGAGCCGCGAAGACGGTGTTCTGGAACGGTCCGATGGGTGTCTTCGAGTGGGAGCCAGTTCGCAGAGGGGACGAAGGCGGTGGCCCAGGCAGTCGCCTCGGTCGACGGCTACACCGTCGTCGGTGGCGGCGACTCCGTTCGCGCGGTCAACGAGCTGGGCCTCGACGAGAAGATCTCATGGGTCTCGACCGGCGGCGGCGCGTCGCTGGAGCTGCTCGAGGGCAAGGAGCTCCCGGGCGTCGCCGCGATCCCGGAGAATTGAGCAGATGCTGATCGCGGGCAACTGGAAGATGTTCAAAGGGCCGGCCGAGGCGCGTGCGTTCTTCGACGGCTTCGAGGCCCCGGCGGACGTCGACGTCGTCTTCTGCCCGCCGTACGTCTCCCTCGGCTCGGCCGTCGAGACGGGCCAGACGATCTACGCCCAGAACGTGCACTGGGAGCCGACCGGCCCCTATACCGGCGAAATCTCGCCGGAGATGCTCGTGGAGCTCGGGGTGCAGGGTGCGCTCGTCGGCCACTCGGAGCGCCGGCAGCTCTTCGGCGAGACCGACGAGATGGTCGCCCGTCGCGCCCGGGCCGCGCTCGAGGCCGGGCTCGGCGTGATCGCCTGCGTCGGCGAGACGCTCGAGCAGCGCGAGTCCGGCGACACCGAGCTCGTGCTCAAGATCCAGGTCGAGGCGATCTCCTTCGCGGCCGGAGCGCACGAACGGCTCGTGATCGCCTATGAGCCGGTCTGGGCGATCGGCACCGGCAAGACCGCGACGCCCGAGATGGCGGAGGAGGCGCATGCGTTCATCAAGGGACTGCTCGACCGGCCGGTTCTCTACGGCGGCTCGGTCAAGCCGGAGAACGCCGCCGAGCTCATGTCTCAGACGTCGGTCGACGGTGCCCTCGTCGGCGGCGCCTCACTCGATCCCGACTCCTTCGCAGCGATTTGCCGGGCAGCGTCGACCTCGTAACGCTCGTCGTCCTCGACGGCTGGGGCTGCGCACCGCCCGGGCCCGGCAACGCGGTCGAGCTCGCGCAGACGCCCGTCTTCGACCGGCTCTGGCGCGAGTACCCGCACACGACGCTGAAGGCCTCGGGCGAGGCGGTCGGGCTGCCGGAGGGCCAGATGGGCAACTCCGAGGTCGGCCACCTCACGATCGGCTCCGGCCGGATCCTCTTCCAGGACCTCCAGCGCGTGAACGTCGCGATTCGCGACGGCTCCCTGTTCGAGAACCCGGCGCTCATCGGCGCGTTCGAGCGCGCGCGTGAGCGCGGCGGGGACGTGCACCTGCTCGGGCTCGTCTCGCACGGCGGCGTCCACTCGCACATCGACCACCTGCAGGCGCTGCTCGAGCTCGCACGCCGGCTCGGCATGGAGGAGCGCACCTGGATCGATGCCTTCACGGATGGGCGCGACGTCTCGCCGACCTCGGCCGTGTCCGACCTCGCGGAGCTACCGGCCGAACGGCTGGCGACGGTCATCGGGCGCTACTGGGCGATGGACCGCGACAAGCGTGAGGAACGCACGCAAAAAGCGTTCGATGCGATCACCCGGCACATGGGTACACATGTGCCGGCACATAGCTTGTTGCGCAATGTGCAAGGAAGCTACGACGCGGGCGTGACGGACGAGTTCCTCGAGCCGATCGTGGTCGACGACCGTCCGGTGCTCGGACCTGCCGATGCGGCGATCCTCTTCAACTTCCGCCCCGACCGAGGTCGCCAGCTGGCGACCAGGCTCGTCGAGGCGGGGTTCGACCTGACGACGATGACGCGCTACTCGTCCGAGTTGGACGTGCCCGTCGCGTTCGGCGAGCAGGAGGTCCGGTGGACGCTGGCGGAGACGCTCGCCGCCGCGGGAGCGCGCCAGCTCCACGTGGCGGAGACCGAGAAGTACGCGCACGTCACCTACTTCTTCAACGGCGGCGTCGAGGACGAGTGGCCCGGGGAGACCCGCATCCTCGTCCCGAGCCCGCGCGACGTGCCGAGCTACGACCACAAGCCGGAGATGTCCGCCCGCGAAGTCGCCGCCCGCTTCGCCGCCGAGATCGGCAACGGCTATCGCTTCGCCGTGATCAATTTCGCGAACCCGGACATGGTCGGCCACACGGGCTCGATCCCGGCCGTGACGAAGGCCGTCGAGGTCGCGGACGAGTGCCTCGGCGTCGTCGTCGCGGCAACCCAGGCGGCCGGCGGGGTCTGTCTCGTCACGGCCGACCACGGCAACGCCGAAACAATGCTCGAGTCCGACGGCGTCAGCCCGTTCACCGCGCATACCACCAATCCGGTGCCGCTCATACTCACCTTGAGTGAAGTGGAGCTAAAGGAAGGCGGCGAATTGTCCGATCTAGCCCCTACGACCCTGCGGCTACTGGGCTTGAATACACCGTCCGAGATGACGGGAGGCAACTTGTGCGCTCCGGCGAAAACGGGACCTTCCATTTGAGAATCTCGTCGCTATACTCCGGCCCACTTGTCGCTGCCCCAGCCTGATCTCGGCGTCCTGCGGAAGGCCCAGCGAGGAGATGAGCGAGCTTTCTCGCTCATCGTCCGTGCGTATGAGCTTCCCGTCTACAACTACGTGCTTCGGCTCGTCGGCGACCGCTCGCTCGCGGAAGATCTGACGCAGGAGGTCTTCCTCCGGGTCTACCAGGGCCTGCCGAGCTTCTCGCTTCGCTGCCGATTCACGACCTGGCTCTTCCAGGTGACGAAGAACCGCGTGCTCGACGAGTTGCGCGCCCTCGAGCGCCGGCCGCGTGCGGTCGTGAACCTCGAGGACATCCCGCCGCTCGAGGTCGTCGACGCGCCGTTCGAGCGGATCGAGGCGATCGACGCCGTCTGGCGCGCCGTCGAGCACCTGAGCGTCGACCTGAAGATGGCGCTCCTCCTCCGGGACATCGTCGGGCTCTCCTACACCGAGATCGCCGACTCGCTCGAAGTGACGCTCGCCACCGTGAAGTGGCGGATCTACAAGGCACGCGAGGAAGTCCAGGTCGCGCTCGCGCGCGAGGGCATCACCTTCGCCACCACGGGCGAAGCGCCGGCCGAGCCGGCTCTCCTCTAGACCGCGCTCGCGACCCGCAAGTTTCCGGCGCCGTTCGGCTCCTGCTGTGTGCAACCCCGACACAGGAGGCGCACACAGCCATGAAACGCATGCTCGTACTTCTCTTTGCGGTCGTCAGCCTGCTCGTTGTCGCGGGCTCGGCCTCCGCTGCGACCGCCTGGAAGGGCGTCGTCGTCGCCACGGACGCCAAGCGCGGCACGGTCGTGACCGCGTCCGCCGGCGGCGTCGTCCGCACCACCCGTTCCCCGAACGCTCACGCGCTCAAGATCGGGCAGCGGCTGGACATTCGTGGCACCGCCCTCGCCGACGGGACGTTCGAGGCCGCGACCGTCAAGGCCAACGGCCGCGCCAAGACAGCGAAGGTGAAGGCGGTCGTCGTCCGGTGGCAGAAGGCCCAGAAGCGGCTGCTCGTCAGCGCCGGCGGCTCGACCTTCGCCCTCTCACGCAAGGCGACCCGCACTCTCTCCTCCTCAGCGGAGCACGCACCGCGAGCCGGTGACCGGATCGCGGCGACGGTCGATCTGACCACCGCGACTCCGTCGGCGACATCGGTGTCGACGCTCGGCCGCCTCGGTGTGCTCGAGGTCGAGGGAATTCTCACCAAGATCGACGCCGGCAGCATCGAGCTCATCGTTGCGAAGACCGGGTTCGTGACGCTCGCCCTCCCGGCCGGATTCGTCCTGCCGGCGGGTCTCGCACAGTTCGACGCGGTGAAGGCGCACGTTGCCGTCGGCACCGACGGGAAGCTGACGCTGCTCTCGCTCCGGAGCGACGACGACAACAACCGCGACGACGACCGGGTCGGGGACGACGAGGACGAGGACGAGGTCGAGGTGACCGGCACGATCACCGCGCTCTCCGACACGTCCATCACCGTCTCACCACGCTCGTCCGCGCCGGTGACGTGTGCGCTGAGCAAGCCGCTGACCGGCTTCGAGGTCGGCGACCTCGTCGAAATCGAGTGTGTCTCGGGAACCGCTGGGGCCCTGAGGCTCGAAGAGATAAAGCATGAGGACAATGACGACGACAATGACGACGACGACGATCACCGCGGCCATGGGAAGGGTGGCGGTGACGACCACTAGCGCTCGATGAGCGTCGACCCGATCTCCGCGCTGCCGCGCCGCCCCTCACCGGGGGCGGCCGGCGCGCAGTTGGGTCGGTTGTACACCGAGCACTCACGCATGGTCTACGGCATCTGCCGGATGCTCCTCCGCGACCCGAACGAGGCCGAGGACGCGACGCAGCAGGTGTTTCTCTCGGCGTACCGCAACCTGCTCACCGGGACCGAGGTGCGCGACCCGGCGGCATGGCTGGGCACGATCGCCCGTAACGCCTGCCGGCGCCGTGCGACGGCCCGGATGCGCGAGCCGCTGGCGATCGTCGACGACGATCCGACTCAGATCTCGCCGAGCGTCGAGGACACCGCGGTCGGGCGTGAGGAAGCGGCGGCGCTCTACGCGGAGCTCGCCGTGTTGCCCGAGAAGCAGCGCGAAGCGGTCGTGCTCCGCGACATCTACGGCCTTCGCTACGACGAGGTCGCGACCGCGCTGGGAACATCCCGCCCCGCGGTCGAAGCGCTTCTCTTCCGCGCCAGGCGCCGCCTGCAACGGCGCCTCCGGCCGGGCCTCGTGGCGGGTGTGCTCGTCGTGCCGCTCGCAGTGCAGGAGTCGATCGCCTACGCGGTGCCCGGCTTCGCAAGCACGGCGGCCACGCCTGCAGCCGCGGCCGCCGTCGGTATCCCTCTGATCGCGAAACTCGCGGCTGCGGGCGCCGCCGTCGGCATCGCGGGCTCCGCGGGGATCGTCGCCGAGCGCGGTCTGCACGACCCTCCGGCTCGCCCGGCCGGAAGCGCCGCCGTGACAACGGTCTCGGACACCGCCGAGAAGGTCGCCCCAGTCGCGGCCCCAGTCGCGAGCGCAGCGACGCCGAAGCAGATGGAGCTACTGCCCGTCCCGGCCGGGGGCTTCGCTGCCGTCCGGCAGGAGAGGGGCGGCGGGGATGACGGCAACGAGGGAGCCGGCGGTTCGAGCGGCCCGGGCGGCCCCGCACGCAACAGCGACGACCACGACTGACGCCCAGAAAGAGGACGGCAGCAACAACAGCGGCCCCGGGAGCAGCGGCCCAGGGGACGGCGCCCCGGCGAACGAGGCGGACGGCCGCGTCGAGGACGACCGTCACGACAACTCAGGCCCCGGCAGCGGCGTCGAACCCGTGCCCGTGCCCGAGCCCGAGCCTGCCGTGCCCACCAACACCGACGCGGAGCGGCAGGAGGCGGGGAACGACAACTCGGGCCCGGGCGGCGGCAGTGACGGCGGCCACGACGGCACGGCGGCGCGAACAACGAGCTCGACGGCTAGGCGTTACGCCGCGGCGTTCGCGTCTTCCTTCGCCGCGAGCGAGACACTCGCGGACATCACGTCCTTCAGGTGGCGCTTCTGGATCGGCAGGTGCGTGCTGACCAGCTGCTTGACGCCTGGATGCCGTGCTTGCCTGTTCAGCGTCTCCAGCACGGACCAGTGTCCGACCTCTCCCGCCTCGGCCATCGTCAGGAACTCGAAGCCGTCGAGATCGTCCGAGCCGCGCTCGAGGTAGGTCTTCATCATCGTTGCGCCCTTCGTCTTCACCGTCCGGGCCTCGGCGAGGATCTTGCTCTTCTTGCCGTTGATCGAAGCAGCGACCGCGGTGCCGTCCTTCTCGGCCTGCACCGCTTCCTTGCGCATCTTCTTCAGCGCCGCGGCCAACTGTCGGTCGTCGGTCAACTTCTCGACGCGTTCGGTCGCCGCCTGCGCGGCCATCGCGAGGCCGATCACCTCGCCCAACTTCGTCTCCAGATTGGTCAGTTCAGCCATGTAACCCCATTTCCTCGGGGTCGAGCTAGATGCCGTGCTCGAGGCGCGCTGCCAGGACCTCGGGGAGATCCAGCGTCACGCATCTCGGTCTGCGTCCGCTCGACCGGATAGTCGGTACGGCGGAAGGTTGCCCGCCCAGCCGAGATATCAACCTCGAGCCAGGCGGCGCGCGGATCGCCGTCGCGGGGCTGGCCGACCGAGCCGGGATTGAGAAGCCGCCGCGCGGCCGCGAGGTCGAGCGTGGTGCCCGCGGCCGCCTGGCCGCCTCGAACCTCGGTGCCGTCCCCGGCGAGCTCGAGCGCGATGTGGCTGTGGCCGACGAGGACGAGCGGAGCGGTGGTGGCGGCGAACGTCCACCGGGCGGCGTCTTCGGTGAGCACGTAGTCCCACACCGGATCGCGTGGGCTGCCGTGGAAGAGCTCCGCGCCGGTCGTGACGGCGCGTGGAGCGAGTGTCGCCAGAAACGCACGTGCGGGAGCGTCCAGCACCTCGCGCGTCCACGCGGCCGCGGCGCCCGCCTCGCCGCCGAACGTCGCGAGCGAGATCTTCCCGAGCACGACCAGATCGTGATTGCCCGCGAGGCAGATCGACACCCGCTCCTCGAGCGAGCGCGACGCACTCGTTCGGCTTCGGTCCGTAGCCGACGATGTCGCCAAGACACCACAGCTGGTCGAATCCGCCCTTGTCCACCTCCGCCAGCACCGCTTCGAGCGCGTGCAGGTTCGCGTGGACGTCCGAGACGACGGCGACTTTCAACGACGCGGGCTACGAATTCCGCGGCGGGGCTTCGGGGAGATCCTGGATCCCGCGGACGGTCGCGTACTTCGACCAGGAGTCCTGCATCGCGTCGAGCAGCTCCTTCGCAAACTTCGTCGACATGTTCACGCGGGCGACGACCATCCCGGGAATGTCGCCCTCCGACACCTCGTGGTCGATGCGCGCGAACGTCACCGTGAACTCGTAGTCGGAGAAGGAGATGTTCGCGAAGTTCGCGTACACCCCCGAGAGGTGCTCCTCGGCGATCTGGATGTTGAGCTGTCGCTCCTGGGTGGGGTCGTCCTCGTCCACGCCCGTACGATAACGGCGTGACGATTCCGAAGGAGATCCATGCCCGCTGAGGCGATCGAACGGCTCGAGGCGGCGCTCGGCGAGGCAGCGGGCGCGGAGGTCGTGCTCGAGCGTCCGGGAGACCCGACGCACGGCGACTACGCGACGAATGCCGCGATGCGCCTCGCGGGCGCGCGCAAGCAACCGCCGCGTGCGATCGCCGAGCACCTCGTCGAGCTCGCCGCGCGCGCTCCCCGACGTCGACCGGGCGGAGATCGCCGGTCCCGGGCTTCGTCAATCTCTGGCTGACCTCTGCGTGGTACCGCGACGCGCTCGCCGAGATCCTCGCGGCGGGAAAGGAGCTACGGCAGCGGCTCGGCTGCGGTCAAGGAGAAGGTGCAGGTCGAGATGGTCTCTGCAAACCCGACCGGGCCCGATCACCGTCGCTGCCGCCCGCAACGGCGCGTACGGCGACTCCGTTGCCCGGCTGCTCGAGTTCGCGGGCGACGAGCGTCGAGCGCGAGTACTACTACAACGATGCCGGCGCGCAGATGGACCTCTTCCGCGCCTCGGTCGAGGCGCGCCGGCGCGGGGAGGAGCCGCCCGAGAACGGCTACCAGGGCGACTACGTCGCCGAGCTGGCGACGCTGCCCGACGACCCGGTCCCGCAGATGCTGCGTGCGGATCGAGCAGACGCTGGAGCGCTTCCGGATCCACTTCGACTCGTGGGCGAAGCAGAGCGAGCTCGAGAAGCGGCTCTCCGAGTACCTGCCGCGGCTGGACACCTACGAGAAAGACGGAGCCGTCTGGGCGCGCTCGTCGGCGTACGGCGACGAGGACGACCGGGTGCTGATCCGCTCCGAGACGGGCACGCCGACCTACCGCGCCGCCGACGTCGTCTACCTCGCGGACAAGCTCGACCGAGGCCTCGACCGCGCGATCTACGTCCTCGGCGCCGACCATCACGGCACGCGCAACTGGTACGCCGCGGTCGCGCGGATGCTCGACTACGACCCCGATCGTGTCGAGGTTCTGCTCTACCAGCTCGTCCACCTGACGAGCGGCGGCGAGACCGCGAAGATGTCGAAGCGCCGCGGCGACGTCGTCTTCCTCGACGAGCTCCTGGACGAGGTGGGGGTGGATGCGACGCGCTGGTACCTCGTCTCGCGCGGGCCGGACCAGACGATCGAGATCGACGTCGACCTGGCGGCCGAGAAGTCGGCCAAGAATCCCGTCTACTACGTCCAGTACGCGCACGCCCGGATCGCCGGCATCCTCCGCAACGCCGGCGATGCGAAGCCCTCGGCGGAGCCGCCGGCCGAGCTCGCAGACGAGGAACGCGACCTGATCAAGCGCCTCGCCGAGTTCCCGGCCATCGTCGCCGAGGCGACCGAGCGGCGAGGGCCGCACGCGGTTCCGACCTACGCGATCCGGCTCGCGGACGACTTTCATCGCTTCTACCACGAGCACAAGGTGCTCGGCTCCGACGCGGAGGCGTTCCGGCTCGGCCTCGTGACCGCGACGAAGTCGGTGATCGCCCGCTCGCTGGACCTGATCGGCGTCGAAGCGCCAGACACGATGTAGGCTCGGCGGCGGATTGAGCGCCACGGCACCCGATAGGAACCTCGCCCTCGAGCTCGTCCGCGTGACAGAGGCCGCGGCGCTCGCTGCGTCCGGCTGGGTCGGGCGGGGCGAGAAGGAGCAGGCCGACCAGGCTGCCGTCGACGCCATGCGCCTGATGCTCGGCACCGTCGAGATGAACGGCGTCGTCGTGATCGGCGAGGGCGAGAAGGACGAGGCGCCGATGCTCTACAACGGCGAGGTGATCGGCTCGGGCCACGGCCCCGAGGTCGACGTGGCCGTCGACCCGCTCGAGGGGACGCGCCTGACGGCGCTCGGGCAGCCGAATGCGATCGCCGTGATCGCCGTCGCCGAGCGCGGGACGATGTTCGATCCCGGCGCCGCGTTCTACATGGACAAGATCGCGGTCGGGGCCGAGGCCGCCGAGGCGATCGACATCAACGCGAGCCCGACCGAGAACGTCCGCGCGGTCGCGAAGGCGAAGGGTCTCGACGTCACCGAGGTGACCGTGGTCGTGCTCGAGCGCGACCGCCACGACGACCTGATCGGCGAGCTGCGACAGGCCGGCGCGCGCGTGAACCTGATCCGTGACGGCGACGTCGCTCCGTCGATCGCCGCAGCGCAGGCGTTCGTCGGCGTCGACATGCTGATGGGAATCGGCGGCACGCCCGAGGGCGTCATCTCCGCCGCGGCGATCAAGTGCCTGCGCGGCGCGATCCAGGGCAAGCTCTGGCCGCGCAACGACGACGAGCGGCAGAAGCTCGTCGACTCCGGCTACGACCTCGACCGGGTGCTGACCACCGACGACCTCGTGTCGGGCGAGGACGTCTTCGTCGCCGCGACCGGTGTCACGAGCGGTGTCTTCCTCCGCGGCGTGCGCGTCAGCGGCGCCGGCGTCGAGACCGAGTCGATCGTCATGCGCTCCCGCTCGGGCACTGTCCGTAGGATCGCTGCCTACCACCCTTCCGAGAAAGTCAGACGACTGATGAAAGGAGACCGCGATGGCCGCGCATGAGCTGCACGAAACCGCCAAGGCCCTCGTCGCCGACAACAGGGGGATCCTCGCCGCCGACGAGAGCTCGGGGACGATCAAGAAGCGCTTCGACACGATCTCGCTCGAGTCGACGGAGGAGAACCGGCGCGCCTACCGCGACATGCTCTTCACGACGCCCGATCTGGAGGAGTACGTCAGCGGCGTCATCTTCTACGACGAGACGCTGCGCCAGTCCGCGTCCGACGGGACCCCGTTCGCGAAGCTGCTGGCCGACAAGGGGATCATCCCCGGGATCAAGGTCGACACGGGCGCCAAGGATCTCGCGTTCGCGCCCGGCGAGAAGGTCACGGAGGGTCTCGACGGCCTGCGTGAGCGCCTGCAGGAGTACCGCGAGCTCGGCGCCCGCTTCGCGAAGTGGCGCGCCGTGATCACGATCGGTGAGGGCATCCCCACGGCCAACTGCATCGGCGTCAACGCGCATGCCCTTGGCCGGTACGCGGCGCTCTGTCAGGAGCAGGGGATCGTGCCGATCGTCGAGCCCGAGGTGCTGATGGACGCGGACAACGACATCGAGACGTGCTACCGGGCCACGAAGCGGACGCTGCACAAGGTCTTCGACGAGCTCTACCACCAGCGCGTCGACCTCGAGGGGATGCTGCTGAAGCCGAACATGGTCATCTCGGGCAAGGGCAGCTCAACCCAGGCGAGCGCCGACGAGGTCGCCGACTGGACGCTCAGGTGCTTCCGCGAGACCGTGCCGGCGGCGGTGCCCGGGATCGTCTTCCTCTCCGGCGGTCAATCCGACGAGCAGGCAAGCGAGAACCTGAACGCCATCAACTCGCGTGGACCACAGCCGTGGGTTCTCTCCTTCTCGTACGGACGCGCGCTACAGGCGCCGGCGTTGAAGGCGTGGGGTGGTGTCGCGGAGAACGTCGACGCCGGCCAGTCGTTCCTGGCGCTGCGCGCTCGCAACAACAGCGCTGCGGTGGCGGGACGCTATTCGGCGGAGATGGAAGAGCTGGCCCGCTCGAGCTGAGCGGGACGAATCGGTGGGCCACCCCGCGAGGGCGGCCCACCGCGTCTCTCAGCCGAGCATGCCCCGCGCGGAGGCGATGTCGACGACCTCGCCGAAGCCGGCTGCGTCGTCCAGCTCGAGCAAGCCGAGCTTGCTCGCTGCGGCTGACGCGGCGGTCCGGTTCGGAACGCCCAGCTTCTTGTAGACGTTCGAGAGGTGGAACTTGATCGTCTGCTCGGTGACCCAGAGCAGCTTCGCCATCTGCGAGTTCGAGGAGCCGCTCGCGGCGAGCCGCAGGATCTCGAGCTCGCGCTTGGTCAGGCCGTGCGTGTCCCGCCGCTCGGGCCGGACCGGCCGGAGCTGGGTAACGGGCAACTCGCCGCGGTAGTGGATGCCGCCGTTGCGCGCGTTGATCACGGCGCGAAGCGCGTGGACGAGGTCCTCGGGCTGGACGCTCTTGCCGACGAAGCACACGGCTCCGGCTGCGAGCGCGCCGTGGATGACGGTCTGGTCGTCGGTGGCCGAGACGACCACGATCCGTAGGGACGGGTAGAGCGCGGAGAGCCGCCGGATGCAGGTGACGCCGTCCATTCCGGGCATGCACAGGTCGAGCAGCACGGCATCGGGCTCGTGGAGGTCGACCAGATCGAGCACCTCGTCCCCGTTGGTTGCACTGCCGAGAACGTCGATGCCGGCCTCGGTCAGTGACAACTCGAGAGCCGAGAGAAAGAGCGGATGATCGTCAGCCAGGATGACTTGCGGCATTCGTGAACCCCTTTTCTGCGGTAGGTGTTCGGTTCCGTTCACACACAGACGGCGGGGGTGAAGGTTTTCTTCCATTTGACATGTGACCATTTGGTCACGTATAGTGAAGGCCATGACCGACGACGACCGTGTGTTCAAGGCGCTCGCAGACCCGACGCGTCGCTTCCTGCTCGACCGGCTCTTCACGCGTGACGGCCGCACGCTGACCGAGCTCGAGTCGGAGCTGGAGATGACGCGCTTCGGCGTCATGAAGCACCTTCGCGTCCTCGAAGACGCAGGTCTCGTCGTCGTGCGCCGCTCGGGCCGGGAGAAGCTGCACTTCCTGAACCCGGTGCCGATCCGGCTGATCCACGACCGGTGGATCGACAAGTACACCGAGCGCCAAGTGTCCGCGCTCGCAGACCTCAAGAACGAACTGGAGGAAACGGCATGAGCACCACGGAAGAGAGCACCCTGACGACGACCCAGGTCTACCGGATCTACATCCGGGCGACGCCGGAGGCGATCTGGGACGCGATCACGAAACCCGAGTGGAACGAGAAGTACGGCTATCCGGGACGGGGCGAGTTCGACCTGCGACCGGGCGGGAGGTACCTCGCGACCGCTGACGAGCAAGCTCAGGCGATGGGCATGCCGGCGGAGCTCGTCGACGGCGAGGTCCTCGAGGTGGATCCGCCGCGAAGGCTCGTCCAGACGTGGCGCGCGCTCTGGGACCCGGACCTCGTCGCCGAGGGGCCGACACGCGTGACCTGGGAGATCGACGAGGAGGACGGTGGCATCGCGAGACTCACGGTCACCCACGAGCTCGAGGACGCGCCGAAGCACGCGGCGCAGGTCGCGAGCACGGTGCCGCTCGTGCAGGGTGGTGGCGGCTGGGTCTGGATCCTGAGCGACCTGAAGACGCTGCTCGAGTCCGGCCAGGCGTCCGACAGCTAGGAATCCGCGACGGGCGCTACGGCGTCCTCAGGTCACGTCGCTCGATCAAGTACGCGGCGGCGGCGAGGGTAGCCGCCGCCGCGGCCGCGACGACCAGCAGGTGAGCCGCTGAGACGCCTTGCTGGAGCGGCGACCGGCCGACCCACCAGAAGCTCGAGAGGAAGCGCAGTGGGTCGAGCCAACCGGCGAGGTCGTGCAGCCCTGCGACGAGGAATGCGGCGGCCGCGACGGCGGCGGGCACGCCGGTCGCCAGCGCCCGGCTCGGGGTCAGCGCGGCGACGGCGACCGCCAGCCAACCGTGCAAGAGGGAGAGGACTCCAACGCCGATTGCTGCGCCGGCGAGCCGGCTCGTCGACAGACCGAGGTCGAAGAGCGGGTCGAGAAGCAAGAGCGCCGCGAACAGGGTCGCCGCGAAGACGACAACTTCCGCACCCACACCGGCTCCCTTGGCGACCACCGCGTTCCGCCGCCGCAGCGGGTATGCGAAGAGAAGCTCGAGCCGGCCGGACTCCTCCTCACCGGCCAGCGTGCGTGCGCCGGCTCCAATCGCAAGGACGAGGCCGAAGAGGGGGAGCATGAACGAGAAGAGCTCGGTGTCGAGGAAACCCGCCCCGGTCGAGAGGTCGACGGCGCCGGACATCCCCAGGAACGACTTGAGCGCCTCCGGGTACTTTTCGATCAGGTCGTTCAGGTCACCTGACCCCTGTAGCGACGGAAACACTGCGGCGAGCAGGAGGCAGTAGAGCGAGACGCCGACGCACCACGCGATCAGCGTCCGCACCTGGTCGAGGAACCCGCGGCGGAAGAGCTCAGGCGCCATGGTCGCTCTCCCGGTAGAGGTCGAGGAAGATCTCCTCGAGGTCGGCGGGCTCGGCGAGGAAGTCGACCACGGGATACCGCGCAGCCACCTTGACGACGCTGTCCATCGCCGGCTCGGACGCGGACAGGCGCAACATGGCACCATCCGCCTCCTGAATCCGCACGCCTTCGAGCGCGGCGAACTCCTTGGGATCGACGGGTGCGGCGAAGGCGATCGTCACGTGACGCAGCGACCGCTCGCGCAACGAGCCGACGGTGTCGACGTCGACGAGCCGGCCGGCGCGGATGATGCCGACGCGATCCGCCGTCTGCTGCACCTCGTCCAACGAGTGCGAGGAGAGAAAGACGGTACGCCCGGTGGCGGCGGTCTCGCGCACGAGGAGCCGAAACTCGTGCTGGAGCAGGGGATCGAGCCCACTGGTGGGCTCATCCAGGACGAGCAGCTCGGGCCGGTGCATGAACGCCTGCACGAGCCCGATCTTCTGCCGGTTGCCCTTCGAGAGCTCGCGGATCGGCCGGTCGAGCACGACTCCGAAGCGGTCGACCAGCGCGTCCCGCACCGCGGGGTCGACTGCACCGCGCAGCCGGGCGAGCGACTCGAGTTGCTCGCGGCCGGTGAGCCGGTCGAACAGGCGGAGGTCGCCCGGCAGGTAGCCGACCATCCGGCGTGCTGCAACGCCGTTCCGGCGGCTGTCGAGGCCGAACACGAGCGCACGACCGCCCGTCGGCCGGATCAGGTCGAGGATGAGGCGGATCGTCGTGCTCTTGCCCGCGCCGTTCGGGCCGAGGAACCCGAAGACCTCGCCGTGCTCGACGCGCAGGTCGAGCTCGGCCAGCGCGCGAACACCGCCCCGATACGTCTTCGAGAGAGCGATGGTCTCGATTGCGGGCTGGTCTTCGGTCACGCCCGCGTAGTGTGCCGCGTGACCCGCGCTTTACGAAGCTCGGCCCGCCGCGGTTGCGCCCGGCACCTCGACGAGCCGCCCGGTCTTCACGTCGTAGAGGTAGCCGTAGATCGGAATCCGCGACGGCACCAGCGGATGGGCGCGGATCCGGGCGACGTCTTCCGCCACGCACTGCTCCGGGTCGGAGATCGTGAGCCAGTCGATGTAGCGGGCCTCGGTGGAGCCCGGGCCGCTGCCGACATCGCGGAACCCGTCGGCACCGAGCTCGGCGGTTTCGAGGCTCTGCCCGAGGATCTCCCGCATTTTCTCGTCGTCGAAGAACTCCATGCCGCACTCGGTGTGGTGGATCACGAACCACTCCTGCGTGCCGAGCAGCTTGTACGAGATCACGAGCGAGCGGATCGCGTCGTCGCTGGCGCGGCCGCCGGCGTTGCGGATCACGTGCGCGTCGCCCTCGCTCAGGCCGGCGTACTTGGCCGGATCGAGCCGTGCGTCCATGCAGGTGAGGATCGCGAAGCCTCGGGCGGGCGGCAGAGCGAGCTCGCTCTTCTCCCCGAACGACGCGGCGTACTCCTCGTTGGCGGACAGAACCTCATCGAGAACAGACATCGGCATCTCCCTTCGGTGCGGTGGCGTCGGGACTTCATTCGAGCTTATACGTGCCATAAGGTTCGGCCACGACCTCTCCGGCCCTGACCGCGATCGGAAGCCTGTTCGAGGCCGGAGCGAGAGGACAGACCCATTTCGGGTCGTAGGCGCACGACGGGTTGTAGGCGAAGTTGAAGTCGAGGACGAGACGCTCGCCGTCCTGGCCGAGATCTGCGCCCTTGACCGAGTCGAGCACATAGCGCCCGCCCCCGTAGGTCTCTGAGCCGCTCGTCGCGTCGGCGAACGCGACGAAGATGCCGCCGCCGTAGCCCTCGAGCCAGTGAAGGTCGAGCGAGAGCTCCTGACTGTCGAGCGTGAAAGAGGCGGTCGCGAAGCGGCGGAACAGAACGGACTGGCCGCCACTCGCTCCGATCTGCCGCGGCTCCGGCTCGGCCGCGCGTACCTCGGCGAGCACACGCAGCTGCGGCTCGTAGTCGAAGTACTGGAGCCCGGTGAAGTCGCGGCGTTCCGCCTCCGGGAGCGGCGACTGCGGGTGCTTGCGGAACAGGTCGTCACGACCCTCTCGCCACAGATTCCATGCCGCTTCCGCATCGGGCGTCGAGCGCACCGACTGATAGAGGGCGAAGACACGCCGCTTCCAGTCCAGCAGCGCGAACGCATCGTCCATCGTGAGCTAGACGTACCTGCCCATGCCGCCGGCGACGTCGATCGAAGCCCCGGTGATGTAGCTCGCCCGCTCGCTCAGCAGGAACGCGACCAGGCCCGAGACCTCCTCCGGCGTGCCGAAGCGGCCGAGCGGAACCTCCTCGGCGGCGAAGGTGTCGAAGAACTCGTCGCGTGGCACCTCCGGGGCACGCCGCTGGTGGATGTTGTCCCACTGCGGCGTGGTGACGAAGCCGATGTTGACGCCGTTCACCAGGATCTTGTCCTTGGCGACCTCGAGCGCGAGGGTCTTCGTGAACGAGTTGCCCGCCGCCCTGTTCACCGAGGTCGCGAAGAAGGTGGGGTCCGGGTAGCGCGAGTAGACCGCGCCGATGTTGACGATGCGGCCGCCACCCGCCGCGCGCATGTGAGGGAGCACCTCGCGGGAGCAGCGGATCAGCGAGAACAGCTTGACGTCGAGGTCGGCGACCCAGTTCTCGTCGGTGAGCGTCTCGAAGGTGCCCGGGTGTGCGCCGCCGGCGTTGTTGACGAGGAAGTCGATTCCGCCGAGCGCCTCGGCGGAGCGCGCCACGAAGTCGCGTACCTGCTCGGGATCGGTGACGTCGGCCCGTTGCGCATGGACGACGGCGCCGTCCGAGCGGAGCTCCTCGGCCGTCGCCAGCACCTCGTCCTCGTTCCGGGCGCAGATCGCCACGCTCACGCCTTCGGCCACGAGCTCACGGGCGATCGCGGCGCCGATCCCCTTCGAGCCGCCGGTGACGAGCGCCCGGCGTCCCTCGAGCCCGAGCTTCACTTGTGACGCAGGTAGGCGTCGGACCCGTCGAGCCAGTCCTGCCGTGGCGGGCAGAAGATGTCGACGTCGAGCGTGTCCTCCAGCGCCTCGGCCATGTGCGGGAGGTGCGAGGGAATGTGGAGCACCTCACCCGCGGAGACGTCGACGACCTCGGACTCGTCCTCGCCGAGCCGGAAGCGCAAGACCCCCTCCAGGATGTAGGTCAGCTGCTCGTTCTCGTGCGAGTGCTTCGGGACGATGCAGCCCTTGTCGAGGTACACGTGCGCCACCATCATCCGGTCGGTCGAGATGAGCCTGCGTGCCAGATCCGGCTTGAGCGCCTCCTTGGGCATGTCGTCCCAGCGGTAGTGCGTTGCCCCGTGCTCGCTCACAGCAGCGACCCCAGCCGCTCGATGCCGTCGTCGATCTGCGCTTCGTCGACGAGGCTGAACGAGAGCCGCACCGTGTCCGCGCCGCGGCCGTCGGGGAAGAAGAGCGTGCCCGGCACGATGCCGACGTCCTTCTCCACCGCGCGCCGCGCGAGCTCGACTGAGTCGGCGCCGGGAGGCAGCGTCAGCCAGGAGAAGAACCCACCTTGCGGGTGCGTCCAGCGCGCCTCTGCCGGCAGCCAGCGCTCGAGCGCCGCGAGCAGGCGGGCAGCCTTGCGCTCGTACAGCGCGCGCGAGAGCACGAGTTGCTCGTCGATCCACCCGCGCCGAGCGCATTCCTCGAAGAGCCGCTGTCCGAGTGCACCGGCGCACTGGTCCGTGTTCTGCTTCGCGGAGACGAGCCGGGCCGCGATGTCGGGGGGACCGACTGCCCACCCGAGCCGGATGCCGGGAAACATCGTCTTCGAAGTCGTCCCCGCCTGCACGACGACGTCCGGGCCGAGGCTCCAGAGGCTCGGGAGCGTGTCGCCGGAAAAGCCGAGCTCGCGGTACGCGACGTCCTCGACGATCACGAACCCGTACCGGCGCGCGAGCTCGACGAGCGGCGCGCGGCGCTCGGCCGACAGGCTGACGCCCGCCGGGTTCTGGTGGTCGGGAATGCTGTAGAGGAGCTTCGGCCGCAGCCCAGTCCCGAGCTGCCGCTCCAGCTCGTCGACCTGGAGCCCGTGCTCGTCCATCGGAACGGCGACGAGCTTCGCCTCGAAGCTTCGAAACGCCTGGATCGCGCCCAGATAGGTGGGGCCTTCGACGATGACCAGGTCGCCCGGATCGAGGTACGACTTGCAGATGAGCTCGAGCGCCTCGATGCCACCGCTCGTGATCAGCAGCTCGTCGTCGGCGGGACGGCTGCCCTGCAGCCGCTCGAGCCGGTCCGCGAGCGCGTCGAGTGGCCCGGCCAGACCGCGCGTCGGCGCGTACTGGAACGCGCTGACCTCGCCGGCCGCGGCGAACTCCTGCAGGAGCGCGGACATCCGCTCGCGTGGGAACGTGGCCGGGTCCGGGAAGCCGCCCGCAAAGGAGATCAGGTCGGGCAGACCGAGGAGCGCCAGGACGGACGCGATCCCCTCGCCGACGTCGCCCCGAGTGCGGGCGGCGGCGAGCGCGTTCCAGCGTCCCGTCTCGGGTGTCACCGTCACGCCGCCAATCCTATGTCGATCTTCGAGCTTCCCGTTCGTCTCACCGATGAGTTTCCTGCGCGGCGCAAGTCCTAGGTGGGAGACTTGTACGTGCATCGTCGCAACCGGAGGTGACATCGATGTCGAAGACGGTTCTGATGGTCGGCACCCGCAAGGGCTGCTTCCTGCTCGAGAGTGACGAGGGTCGACGGGATTGGGAGCTGCGCGGGCCGTTCTGCGAAGGCTGGCCGATCTACCACGCGATCCGCGCCGAGAACGGCGTGATCTTCGCGGCCGCGGCAAGCGAATGGCATGGCTCGAGCGTCTGGCGCAGCCCGGACCTCGGCGAGACCTGGCAGCAGTCGAGCGAGGGGCTCAACTACGGCGACACCGAGCTCAAGCTCTCGAAGGTGTCGGGCCTCACGGCGACGAACGGCCGGCTGTTCGCCGGCGTGGAGATGCCGGGAGTGTTCGAGAGCAGCGACGGAGGCGAGACCTGGTCGCTCCTCACGACCCTCGAGGGCCAGCCGGGGAGCGAGTCGTGGAACGATCCCGCGAACCAGCCGCCGGGCCACCTGGGCGTGCCGGCGATCCTTCCGCACCCCGACGATCCGTCCCGGTACTGGGCGATCGTGCAGGGCATCGGCATCTTCGAGACGACCGACGACGGCACGTCGTGGACGCCTCGGAACCGCGGGCTGCGCGCGGACTGGCCGCTCGAGAATCCGGAGGTCGGCTACTGCGTCCACAAGCTCGTGATGTCGCCGGTCGACAGCGACCGCCTCTACCAGCAGAACCACGTGGGCGTGCACCGCAGCGACGACGGCGGCGGCTCCTGGACCGAGATCACCGACGGCCTGCCGACCGAGTTCGGCTTCGCGGCGGCCGCGCACCCTCACGATCGCGACACGTTCTACGTCATCCCACTCGACCCCGGCCACGCCCGCTGCATGCCCGACGGAAGTGCGGCAGTGTGGCGCACGCGCGACGCCGGGTCGACCTGGCAGCGGCTCGCGGACGGTCTGCCACAGCACAACGCGCACGTGGGCGTGCTGCGAGAAGGGATGGCGATCGACTCGCACGACGTGCCCGGCCTCTATTTCGGCACGAGCACGGGCACGCTGTTTGCGAGTGCCGACGAGGGCGAGAGCTGGAGCGAGATCGCGAGCTACCTGCCCGGCATCACGTCGGTCGAGGTGGCGATCGTCGAGTAGCCATGGCCGAGCTCTATCTCCCATCCACGCTCCCGTCCCTCTTCGCCGGCCTGCCGCGCCGACTCGACATCGATGCTGCGACCGTCGACGAGGTGCTCGACCGGCTCGATGAACAGTGGCCCGGTCTTCGCGACCGCCTGTGCGAACCGGGCCCTGTTCTGCGTCACCACATCCACGTGTACGTCGACCGCGAGCGGGCCGGGCTCGACACGGCGCTCGCGCCGCGCTCGCGCGTCGACGTGATCACCGCGATCAGCGGCGGCTAACCCACAAACTCGCGCGCGCCGACCATCAGGCCTTCACCCGCGGCTCGCGTGACTTGTGCTCCGCGCCGGGGTCTGGTCCAATCGCGTCAGGGCGAGGATCTGCGGCGTCCGAGCCGACGAGCAGTCGGAAGGAGTGACGTGGACGTCGATGATCGGCACTTCTCGCTCGTCGCGAAGGCGATCGCGGCCGGAAACGTCGTCCCGTTCCTGGGTGCGGGGGCGAACCTCTGCGACCGGCCGGAGGCGGCTTCCTGGGAGCTGGGCGGCTTCGCCCCGAGCGGCCGTGAGCTGGCCCGGGCGCTCGCCGAGGACAGCGAGTTCCCGGACCCCGGCGATCCCGACCTGTTGTGGGTCTCGCAGTACTTCGACGCGGTCCTCGGCGGGGGGCCGCTGTACAAGAAGCTCCGCGACGTCTTCGACTCCGACTATCCGCCGAGCTCGCTCCACCGGCTGCTCGCGCGTCTGCCGGGGCTTCTGCGCGAGAGCGGCGCCGACGAGCAGCTGCTCGTCCTGACCACGAACTACGACGACCTGGTCGAGCGCGCGTTCGAGGACGCCGGCGAGCCGTTCGACGTCGTCTCGTACGAGGCGAAGCCCGGCCCGCTGCAGGGCTACTTCTGGCATCGGCCGCCGGGCGGCGATCCGGTGCCGATCAAGGCCGGAAACAAGTACAGCGGTCTCGCGCTCGCCGAGCGGCCGGTGATCCTGAAGCTGCACGGGGCGGTCGACCGCCTCGACAAGAAACGGGACAGCTACGTCCTCACCGAGGACAGCTACATCGACTACCTGGCAGGCCCATCGGTCAGCAAGCAGATTCCGTCGACGCTGCTGGCGAAGATGTCGGACAGCCACTTTCTCTTCCTCGGCTACTCGATGCGCGACTGGAACATGCGCGTGATCCTCAAGCAGCTCTGGGGCAGCAACGAGCTCGGCACCAAGTCGTGGTCGGTGCAGCTGGCGCAGGCCGAAGAAGCGCGGCGCGAGGTCGAGCAGCAGCTCTGGAGCCGCCGCGGCGACGTCGACCTCATCTACGCGCCGCTCAAGCGAATACGTCGAGCGGCTCGACGCGGCGCTCACTGCGCTGCGCGCTCGCGGCGCCGCAGCCATGACAGACACGCTCGCACCTCTGCACGGCGTCTGAACAGAATCATCCCGGCGACGCCGTTCGTCGGTCTCGTCCCCTACGGCGAGGGCGACGCCGCGTTCTTCTTCGGCCGCGACGACGAGAAGGCGATCATCACCGCGAACCTGCGCGCGTCCCGGTTGACGATCCTCTACGGCGCGAGCGGTGTCGGCAAGACGTCGGTCCTCCACGCCGGCGTCGTCCACGACCTGCACGGACAGGTGCGAGAGATCGCGGCCGGCCGCTCGGAGCGGGCGGCTTTCGCGGTCTGCGCATTCAGCAGCTGGCGCGACGACCCCTTGTCCGCGCTTGCCGAGACGATCAGGGCGGCGTGCTCCGAGGCGCTCGGCGGCGAGGAGCTACCGCCCTGGCAACCGGGCGAGCCGCTGCTCGAGGCCGTCCGCGCCTGGACCGAGCGCGTGCGGCCTCTGCTCGTCGTGCTCGACCAGTTCGAGGAGTACTTCCTCTACCACGCGGCCGAGGACGGCGAGGGCACCTTCGCGGTCGAGTTCCCGCGCCTCGTCAACGAGCCCAGCCTGCGCGTGAACTTCATCCTCTCGCTGCGCGAGGACGCCTGGGCGAAGCTCGACCGTTTCGAGGACAGCATCCCTGCGCTCTTCGAGAACTACGTCCGCGTCGACCACCTCGACCGCATGGCGGCTCGTGCGGCGATCGACGGTCCTGTACGCGAGTGGAATCGTCTTCTGCCGCCCGGCGAGGAGTCGTACGAGGTCGAGCCGGCGCTGGCCGAGAAGGTGATCGAGGCGGCCGCCACGGGCAGGCTTGCGCTCACCGAGAGCGGCAACGGCGGCGGCCCCGAGGCGGCAGCGGCCGGCGGGGTCGAGGCGCCCTTCCTCCAGCTCGTGCTGGAGCGGCTCTGGCGCGCGACGGTCGAGGCCGGCGCGCACACCCTCGACCTCGCCCGGCTGGAGGCGCTCGGCGGCGCGCAGCAGATCGTCGAGAACCACCTGCTCGAAGCCCTCGGCAAGCTCACACCCGGAGAGCAGGCCGCGGCCGCGGACCTCTTCCGCTACCTCGTCACCCGCTCGAAGACGAAGATCGCCCATCCCGCCACCGACCTCGCCGAGTGGACGGGGCGGCCCGAGCCGGAGGTCACGGCCGTGCTCGAGAAGCTCTGCCGCGGCGAGAGCGGCCGCATCCTCCGCTCCGTCTCTCCGCCTGCCGGCGAGACCGTAGTCAGCTACGAGCTCTTCCACGACGTCCTCGCCGAGCCGATCCTCGAGTGGCGGAAGGGGTACGAGCAGCTGCGCGAGCAGGAGGCCGAGGCGCAGCGCCAGCGGGCGCTCCGGCGACGGCTCGTACGCATCGGTGCAGGTCTGCTCGCACTCGTCGCCCTCTTCGCCGGGCTCGCCGTATGGGCGCTGAAGAAGAGCAGCGACGCCACGCGCGCGACGGCCTCGGCGAGGTCCGTCGCGCTCGCGTCGGCTTCGAACGACCAGCTTGCAACGCACCTCGCCGCATCGCTGCTCCTCAGCCTCGAGGCCAACCGCGCCCGAGACACCGCGCAGGCGAGAGGCAGCATGATCTCGGCGCTCGCTTCGCTCCAGCGCACGGGCGCCGCGGCGACCCTTCGCAGCGGGCAGACCAGCGTCTACGGGGTCGCGTTCAGCCCGGACGGCAAGCACGCTCGCCGCCGCCGGCTCCGACGGCGAGGTGGTGCTCTGGGACGCCGTCCACGAGTACCGCAGGCTCAGCAGCGCTCGCCGTCGGCCAAGACGTCCTCGTCTACGGGGTCGCGTTCAGTCCGGACGGGAACACGCTCGCCGCCGCCGGCGACGGCGGAGGTGGTGCTCTGGGACGCCGCTCACGACTACCGCAGGCTCCCGGCGCTCGCCAGCGGCCAGGATCAGGACGGCGTCGACGGGGTCGCGTTCAGCCCGGACGGGAAGCACGCTCGCCGCCGCCGGCGGCGGCGGGGAAGGCGAGGTGGTGCTCTGGGATGCCGCCCACGCACTACCGCAGGCTCCTAGCGCTCGCCAGCGGCCAAGACAGCGGCGTCAACGGGGTCGCGTTCAGCCCGGACGGCAAGCACGCTCGCCGCCGCCGGCGCCGACGGCGAGGTGGTGCTCTGGGATGCCGTTCACGACTACCGCAAGCTCCGAGCGCTCAGCAGCGGCCATGCCGCACGTCAACGGGGTCGCGTTCAGCCCGGACGGGAACACGCTCGCCGCCGCCGGCGACCAGGGCAAGGTGGTGCTCTGGGACGCCGCCCACGACTACCGCAAGCTCGCCGAGCGCTCGTCGGCGGCCAAGGCACCGTCAACGGGGTCGCGTTCAGCCCGGACGGGAGCACGCTCGCCGCCGCCGGCGACGACGGCAAGGTGGTGCTCTGGGACGTCGCTCACGACTACCGCAGAGCTCGCCGCGCTCGGCAGCGGCCGAGGCACGGTCGTCCTTGCGGGTCGCGTTCAGCCCGGACGGCAAGACGCCTCGCCGCCGCGCGGCCGCTCGACGGCGAGGTGGTGCTCTGGGACGCCGCTCACGACTACCGCAAGCTCCCGCCCTCGCCAGCGGCCAAGAGCCCGTCAACGGAGTCGCGTTCAGCCCGGACGGGAACACGCTCGCCGCCGCCGGCGGCGACGGCAAGGTGGTGCTCTGGGACGCCGCTCACGACTACGCGCAAGCTCCCGGCCCTCGCCAGCGGCCAAAGCGGCGTCAACGGGGTCGCGTTCAGCCCGGACGGGAACACGCTCGCCGCCGCCGGCGGCGACGGCAAGGTGGTGCTCTGGGACGCCGCCCACGACTACGCGCAGGCTCGCCGGCCCTCGCCAGCGCCCAAGGCGCCGTCCACGGGGTCGCGTTCAGCCCGGACGGGAAGACGCTCGCCGCCGCCGGCGACGAACGGCAAGGTCGTGCTCTGGGACGTCGCCGCACGACTACCGCAAGCTCCCGGCGCTCGCCGTCGGCCAATTCGACGTCAGCGGGGTCGCGTTCAGCCCGGACGGGAACACGCTCGCCGCCGCCGGCGGCAGACGGCGAGGTGGTGCTCTGGGACGTCGTCGATGACTACCGCAAGCTCCCGGCGCTCGCCGTCGGCCAAGGTAACGTCCACGGGGTCGCGTTCAGCCCGGACGGGAACACGCTCGCCGCCGCCGGCGACGAACGGCGAGGTGGTGCTCTGGGACGTCGCCCACGAGTACGGCAGGCGAGTGCTCGCGCAGCAGCAACAGCTACGTCTACGCGGTCGCGTTCAGCCCGGACGGGAAGACGCTCGCCGCCGCCGGCGACGACGGCGACGTCGTGCTCTGGGACGCCGCCCACGACTACACCAAGCTCCCACCGCTCGTCGGCCAAGGCACGGTCGTCCTCGCGGTCGCGTTCAGCCCGGACGGAAAGACCCTCGCCGCTGCCGGCTACGACGAGCAAGGTGCAGCTCTGGGACATCTTCTGGACCGAGCTTCGCCGACCTGAAGGCCAAGGTGTGCGACCGCGCCCACGGCAACTTCGCCGAAGCCGAATGGGAGACGGTCGCGCCCGGGCTCCCCTACGGCACGACCTGCCCCGACTGACCGGCCGGAGGTGCTACGTCCTCAGCGTTCGTTCTCGGGGGAAGTTGCCGGACGTCGCGCTCGCGCAGGTCGCGGCGTCCGGCAAGCGTTTCGCCAGTCGTTACGACGGGCTACTCGAAGAACACGTCGAGGTAGCCGTAGACACGGAACTTGAGGTAATGGCTCGTCGTCTCGTACGCGAAGTACGCGTCGTGACCGGCCGGAAGATCCATGCCGTACGTGGCTGGTAGGCCGGCGCTGTCGAGCAGTGAGTTGAGATGGAACGTGCCGCCGGCAGCGGCCCAATCGCCGTTGATGTATCCACCGCCGATCTCACCGCCACCGCTCTGGGGGAACCAGCCACTCTCGAGAACGCAGTTCTTGAGCTGCTGCCAGTCGCACTCGGCACCGAGTGTGCCCATCTCGAACACCGGGTCGCTTCCGTTCGCGACGAGCACTCCGAGCACACCCGGACGCCCGTCGCTACTCCGGACGTCGACGGTCGCGCCCGACCCGATCTTGTGGAAGCCGGTGCCGCTGAAGACCTGGTCGCCGATCCAGTGCTCGAACTGGATCTCGCCCTTGTTGGCGCTGCCCTTGTCCGCATCGCTGATCACCTTGAGCTTGAGCAGTGTGATCCTGACCTTGCGGTCGTCCATCCGGACGATCCCCGTCTGGTAGGCGCTTCGCCCCTGGGCATCCGTCGCGCTGACGATGACGTGATACGTCGTGCCGGGTCTGAGCTGGCCGAGCTGACCGGTCCACTTCGTGACGAGCCCTTGCGACGAGACCGAGCGCTCGATGAAGGAGAAGCGCGGGCCCCAGGACTCCTGAATCGGCGTGTCCGGGCTCAGCATCACCTGGAGCTTCGCCGGCTCATTGGTCTCGACCTCGATCGTGGCGTCCGTGCCGCCGACATGCGTGAAGAGCGCCTTTCGGACGCACTGGATCGAGCAGCCGACGTTCGACTTGATGTTGCCGATACCGGTGTCGACAGCGCTCTCGACCTTGCGTGTCCTGAACATGCCCTGCCGTGTTTCCTTGCGACCCTGGGCATCGGTTGCCGTGACAACGATCTGGTACGTCGTATCCGGCTTCAGGCCGGGAAGGAACACCGAACGTTGCGTCTGGAAGCTCGCTGAGGAGAACGACGCATCGGCGCCGCCCTGAACGGGCTCGTGCCATGCGATGACCCAAACCTTGGTCGGTACCGACGTCTCGATCGCGACGTTCGCGTAGGAGGCCGTCGGAGTGACGAGGGCCTTGACGACGCAGTGCACCGAGCAGCCCGTGCCGGCGGTGATCTGACCGGGACCCGGAACCGGCGGCGCGGCGGCGGTGCCCGACGCGAGGGCGAGTGCCGCGACGGTCACGGTGGCGATTGCGGTCCTGACTGACATGGTCTGCTCCTTCCGGTTGTGTGGAAGGAGAACCCGTCGCCGGCCGATTCCTTACGTCCCCGTCACACGCGGAAGATCGACTAGCCTCGGGTCCGACGTGCGTCGAACAATCGAGGAGGCGACGATGGCAAAGAAGTCCGACTTCACCGAGCAGGAGTGGGAGCAGCTGCGCAAGGGCGCGACCGGAGCAGGCCTGCTCGTCTCGGTCAGCGACCGCAGCTTCTTCGACAGCTTCAAGGAGGCGGGTTCGCTGGCGAAGCACCTGGCCGGCGGCCGCTCGGACGAGAGCGAGCTCGTGCGCGACCTGGCGGGCGAGCGAGGCTCCGGATTCGGTGCCAGGTCCTCGCCGCAGGAGATCGAGGCTGAAACGGTCGAGGCCCTCCGCGGCGCCGTGAGCACGCTGCAGGCGAAGGCGCCCGACGAGGTCGAGGCCTACAAGTCGTTCGTGCTCGAGGTCGCCGAGGCCGTTGGCAAGGCGGCCAAGGGCGGCGAGGCAGCCGAAGCGGCGACGATCGAGAAGATCCGCGCCGCGCTGGCCTGAGGTTTCCGGCTTGTTCGATGGAAGCGGGCGATGGGGCTCGAACCCACGACCCTCAGCTTGGGAAGCTGATGCTCTACCAACTGAGCTACGCCCGCGTGGGATCGGATTCTAGCGCGGCCTCGTGGGTCAGGACTCGAGCGTCTCGCGCACGCGGCGGGCGAGTGCGTCGACGGCGAACGGCTTCTCGATCAGGGCGCTCGCGGCAAAGGCGGGTTGGCCGACGAGCGCCTCCTCCGCGTAGCCGGACATGTAGAGGATCTTGATCGTGGGACGCGTGCGTGCGACGCGCTTGGCGACGTCGTAGCCGCGCATGCCGGGCATCACGACGTCAGTCAGCAACAGATCGATCCGGCGATCGTTCAGCTCGGCGAGGGCGACCGCTTGCATGCCGTCTGCGCACGCGAGAACGGTGTAGCCCTGGCGCTCGAGCACCCGGCGCGTCAGATTCCGGACGACGTCCTCGTCCTCGACGAGCAGGATCGTCTCCGAGCCGGGATGCCCTGCGGGCTCGGGTGCCGGCGCGGCGGGCTCGACGAGCTCGAGTACACGCGGCAGCCGGACGGTGAAGGTGGAGCCCATTCCGAGAGCGCTCTCGACGGTGACGTTCCCGCCGCTCTGTTGGACGATGCCGTAGACCGATGCAAGACCGAGTCCCACGCCCTGCTCGCGCGTTGTGAAGAACGGTTCGAAGACCTGGGCACGGGTTTCTTCGTCCATGCCGAGGCCGGTGTCGGTGACGGACAGCTCCACGAATCCGTCCTCGGCGTCGCGCGTGCGGATCGTCAGCGTGCCGCCGTCGGGCATCGCATCGCGGCCGTTGACCACGAGATTGACGAGCACTTGCTCGATCTGGCCTGGGTCGGCACGAACGGTGCCGAGCATCGGCGCGGGAAGGATGTCCAGCTCGACGTGGTCGCCGAGCAGGCGTTGCAGAAGGGCGCCGACCTCGGCCACGACGGTATTGAGATCGAGCGGACGCGGATTGAGCACCTGGCGTCGGCCGAAGGCGAGCAGTTGCTTCGTCAGCTCGGCAGCACGATCCGCGGCGCGCTTGATCTCGCCGAGGTCGCGTCGAAGCTCGACGTCGTCGGTGGCCCGTTCGAGCAGGAGCGAGGCGTAGCCGGTGATGCCAGTGAGCAGGTTGTTGAAGTCGTGCGCGACACCTCCCGCGAGCCTGCCGAGGCTCTCGAGCTTCTGCGCATTCAGAAGCTCGACTTCGAGCCGCTTCCGGTCGGTGACATCGCGGAAGAACGCGATGTGGAGGCCAGGGAGGAAATTCGGTCGCGCAGAGGCCTCGGCGACCTGGAGTGTGCCGTCGATCTTCTGTGTCTCCCACTCGGCGAAGATCGGTCCACCCTGGATGAACTCCGCCCAGTCCTCCTCCAGCGTTGCGAGACTGTTCGGCGGCAGAAACTCATCGATCTTGCGGCCGATCAGATCGCGCTTCGAGACACCGTAGTACTCGCATGCCGCGGGGTTGACGTCGACGTAGCGACGCTCGTCGTCGGTGATGAAGATCGCGTCGAGCGCGGAGTCGAAGACGGCGCGCAGTTTCTGCTCCTGCTCGCGCAGGGTTGCCTCGGAATGCTCACGCTCGACGGCGGTTGCGATCAGGCTCGCAGCCGTCCGCAGCGCATCGATCTTCGCCGGGCTCCAGTTGCGCTCCGTCATGCAGTCGTCGAAGCCGATGAAGCCCCACCAGGCGCCGTTGACGAACACGGGCACCGTCAACAGCGATTTGATCCCCTGCTCCTCGAAGAACTCTCGCTCCCCGGCCGGCAGATCGCTGATCTTCCCCGCGAACACCTCGTTACGCGCATTCATCTCGCCGAACCGGGCCAGTCCGATGTCCTCGAAGCACATGTCCTGCAGGACCGGGTTATCGAGCTCCGGCGTGACGCCCGGAGCGACCCACTCGAACCGCTGGCTCACTGTGTTCCGGCCATCGTCGGTGCTCGTCGTCTCGAAGAGGTAGGAACGGCTCGTATCCGCAGCCTCGCCGAGTTCCTGCAGGAAGTCCGGTGCGGCGTCGCGCCAGCTCGGAGTTGCGACGAGCCGCTGCGCGCCACGACTGACAGCTTCGAGGATCGCGTCGCGGCGGCGCAGGTCGCGCTCGACCAGCTCACGCTTGATCGCAGCGGCAACGATCCCGGCGGCCGCTCGGAGCGCGTCGGTCTCGGCGTGGCTCCAGTCGCGATGTTGCTCAGCGTCCTCGAAGCCGATGAAGCCCCACCAGACGCCGTCGACGAAGATCGGCACGGCGAGAACTGAGAGCGAGCCTGCGAGCGCCAGCGCTGCGCGCTCCGCGTCGGGCAGCTCAGAGACATGACTGCTGACGACGTCACCTCGGCCGAGCACCTCGGCCCAGCGGGGGAAGTGGGGGGCGGGCTGGACATGGGCGAGGCGCGGGTCGTCGACCGTCGAGTTACTTCGGCCCGATTCCCAGCCGCCAAGCCGGCGCGTGTGCGTCGACGGGCCGTCGGCCTTGACGTTCTCGAAGACATGTGCGCTCGTGACCCCCGTCGCTTCACCGAGGACACGCATCAGTTCGACGATTCCTTCGTCGAAGGTCCGCTGGACGAGGAAGCGCTCGGCGGAGCGGCTCACCGCCTGGAGGATCGCGTCGCGGCTGCGAAGGTCGCGCTCGGCGAGGGCGCGCAGCTCACGCGCTCGCGCACCTGCGAGGACAATCGCAAGCTGACCGGCGACATCCACCAGGATGGATACGTCGTCTGCTCCCCACGTGCGAGGGCTCGCGCTGTTGAACCACAGCACGCCCGAGAGCTCGCCGTGGCGGAATAGCGGTACATCGACGGACGACGCGACATTGCGTTCGATCAGCTGATCGCGAATCGGATCGAGCCAGGCCTCCTTGGAGATGTCCTCGATGACGATCGGCCCCCGTTCGATCCGCTCGACATACTCGGCGGACCACTCGACCTCGCCCCAGAACTCCGGTCTGCCCTTGTCGGTCGTGTAGCGGATCCAGAACCCGCTTTCGTCCCGCCGCTCCACGTAGCTGACAGCGACGTCGCCGAAGAGCGCCGCAAGGCTTTGGGCCGCATGCGCGACGATGTCGTCCGGCGGCGTTTCGTCGGCTGCGAGTGACAGGATCCCGACGAGCAGTTCGAGCCGGATGCTGTCCTGTCGGCGAGCCGTCACGTCCTGCATGTAGCCCTGGGCGACGGCCGGTCGGCCGTCCGTGTCGGGCACGACCATTTCTTCGTCACGGACCCAGACCACTCGGCCGTCGCGGGCGATCAGGCGGTAGTCGAGGTACATCGTCGTTGCTCCCGACGAGTTGCGGTTGGCGATCTGGCCGAGCACGTGCTCTTGGTCGTCGGGATGCAGGGAGTTGCTGAACAGATCGGGGTCGGCGAGCCACTCATCCTGCGTGTAGCCGAGGAGGTCGGCGATCTGGGGGTTGACGTACAGGGGCGAGCTCTTGTCGTCGAGCTGGTCGACATACACGACCAGCGGCAATCGCTCCACGAGCTCCTGGAAGTCGAATCGGGTCATCTCAGGGGGTGATCGGTCGCAACGGCGGAAAAATGAAGTCAGGAGGTTGGGCCCGGCCAGGCCTCACGCAGGCGGTCGCGGGTAGCGAGAAGATGCTCCGGCAGCACCTTCACGTCTCCGAGCACGGGCATGAAGCTGGTGTCGCCGACCCACCGGGGCACGACATGAAGGTGCACGTGGTCGACGATCCCTGCGCCGGCGGCTCGGCCCAGGTTCCAGCCCAGATTGAAGCCCGCAGGCGCGTAGATCGCCTTCAGCGCCTCGATCCCCTGCAGTCCGAGCCGATGGATCTCGAGCGCGGTTTCATCGCCGAGGTCGCCGAGCTCGCCCAGGTGCCCGTACGGGGCAACCAGGAGATGGCCAGAGGAGTACGGGAACTTGTTCAGGAAGACGAACGCGCGCTCGCCTCGGCTGACGACGAGCGTCTCTTCGACCTCGCCTTCGGCCTCGGCGCAGAAGACACAGCCTGGTTGCTCGTCGGCGTGGGTGACGTATTCGAGGCGCCACGGCGCCCAGAGAGGCTTCGGCATCGATCGATCTTCTCAACTTCGGCGTGCTCCGGCCGACCACCTGGCCGTGAGCTCGATTGCGGCTAAGCCCACGTGTGTCGTCGCCGACGACCATCCTCCGGTGCTGGAGAGCATTGCGAGATACCTGGGCACTCAGGGCTACCGGGTCGTCGGGCTTGCACGGAACGGTGACGAGGCGGTCTCGCTGATCGATTCCTTGCGTCCTTCGCTCGCCGTGCTGGACCAGCGCATGCCTGGGCTCTCGGGCGCCGGCGTCGTTCGCCAGGTCGCCCGGACGACACCGCAGTGCGGTGCCGTCGTCTACTCCGGCTTCGGAGACTCTGCCCTTCTGGACGAGGCGCTCGATGCCGGCGCCCGCGGGTTCGTGCTCAAGGACGCACCGCTCGAGGCGCTCGTTCGCGCTCTTCAGACAGTCGCGGCCGGCGGGATGTACATCGATCCTGCGCTCGCCGATGTCGTGATCCGCGCAACGCCGGCACGGGACCTCGGCTTGACTGCCCGTGAGCGGGACGTCCTTCGGCTGCTGGCCGACGGCCACTCGAACGAGTCGATCGGACGCGAGCTCTTCATCTCGCCCGACACCGCTCGGACCCAGCTCGGCGCTGCGATGGCCAAGCTCGGGGTCTCGACGCGCACGCAGGCCGTTGCGATGGCCCTGCGCCGCTCGCTCATCTCCTAGCCCTCGCCGAACGAGAGCTTGTGTTTCAGAAACACAAGCTCCTCCCGCAGGATCCCCGAAATGGAGTATGCGGACCGCTTCAAACGGGTGAGTGCAGGACGGAAACGCATAAGGCAAGCTGTGAACGGTGGAGAAACAGGCGCCAGAGGAGCAGATCGTCGGTGAGCTCGTCTGCCTCGAATGCGGGACCGAATCGGGTCCGGCGCGAGGGTGGAGGGCCTACGTCGACGCGGAGTCGTGCCTGCTCGTGTACTGCCCGCAGTGCGCCGCACGCGAATTCGACGCCTAGAGCCGGCTGCTAGAGCCGATTACAGCGCGCCGAGGCGATCTGCGGTACCTTGGTTGTAGCCCGGGCTGTACCCCGAGGCCGTGCGGCCGGTAGCTATGGAGGGAGACGCATGGGCGTCAAGGAAGAAAAAGTCGAGCTGGAAGGCGACATCATGGAAGCGTTCGGCGGCGGCATGTTCCGTGTCGCACTGGACAACGGCCATGAAGCACTCGGCTACACGTCGGGCAAGATGCGCCGCTACAGGATCCGGATGAATCCGGGCGACCGGGTCAAGATCGAGTTGTCCCCGTACGACCTGACGCGCGGCCGCATCGTCTACCGCGAACGCTAGAGGCCCTCACCCGAAGCGATGACGCACGGCGATGCGCGTCGCCTCGATCGCCAGCGCCGTGGCGATGAGCAGGGCAGCTGCAGGATCGGCCCACCACCACGCAAAGACGGAGTTCACGGTTAGGGCCGCCAGTGCAACCGCCGCGAGGGCTGCTGACGCTGCGGTGAGCACACCGTCACCACGGAGCGCTCTACTGGCGAGACGCGAAGCAACGCGGAGCTTCTGTCGTGCCAGCCAGGGCAGCACCACGAGCGATGCGGTGGCGAGGATCAGCCCGAACGGCGAGGCTTCGGGATGCGAGCCGTCGATGAGGGCACGAATGGATTGCACGGCGACGTAGAGCGCGACGACGATCATCGTGAGCGCGACCCAGGCCTGCGCCCGCCGTTCGAGTCGTTCTGCCGCGACGGGATCGTGGCGCTCAGTTCTGAAGCGCCACACGAGCACGACCGATGCCGACGAGTCGAGTAGCGCAGTCAGGGCGAGCCCGGCCAGGGCCAGGCTCCCGTCGAGGAAGGAGACGACAAGAGCAGCGACGCCGACGGCGCCATTCCACGCGATCGTGAAATACGAGAGCCGGAGTGCGGCTACGACGAGTTCGGCGCGGTCGCTGATCGCGTGCAGCCTAGATCAGGCGACGAGGAGTCGGCGAATCAGCCGTTCGGCGTGTCGCGTAGCACACAACGTTCACTTCGCGAAGTGACAGTACGGCCGCGGTGAGCTCAGAGCCAGCGCTTCCAGCGGAAGATCGCACAGCCCCTTTGAGCACGCCGTTTTTGCTCAACCATGCGGTTGCCAAAGTTGTAGACGGTGCAGAATCGCGTGTAGCGGTGGTGTCTCGGTGGTGCCTCGCGACTACAGAGTTGTCTCTATCCCGGACAGGCTCTAGCGGCTTGATGTGAAATCGGCTGGATGCGCTGGTAAGGCGGCCGCGCGACCTCGGCTCACCGCGTAGTCACGGTCCGTCCGGCCCCGGCACCGCTGTTACGGTGCCCGGGTGCGAGAGCTCCGCCGAGAAATCGAGATCGATGCACCGCCGGTCGAAACTCCGAACGATTTGGGCGGACGTGACCGTCTTCGCTGCGTACCCGGAGTGGAATCTGTTTATCCGCCGGATCAGTGGCGTTAGCTCCTCGAGGTTGCGAGGCTTGCGGTGCGAATCGATCCGCGTGGTGCGCGAGCGACGACGTTCAAGCCCACCGTTCGCTCGCGTCGCGGCGAATCGCGAGCTGCGTGGCTCGGCCGCCGCCTACTGCCCGGCGTCTTCGACGGTGAGCAGAGTACGCCGGCCTTCGGATCGAGCCGCTCGTCGGCGGGCGAAGCCGTTTCGTCCAGTCGGAACGCTTCAGCGGCTTCCTCGTCGGGCTTTTCAAGGGCACGCTCGCGAAGACCGAAGCTGGCTTCGAGCAGATGAACGCTCGACTGAAAGCGCGCGCCGAGCAGGCGTCGCCTAGAACGTCAGACGCGTCGCGGCGGGCGACGGGTCAGAACAGTCGGGGCAGCGTCTCCCTGGTGGCGGGCTTGCGGCCGCCGAGCCAGGCGAGTGCGGCGTAGACGGCACGCCGTTCTTGCGCAGCGCCGCAGGACGACGGCGCTTGTCTGAATGACATCGGTCGTACACTCGCTGCTGATCGTTCGAGTTGCGTATACGGCGGTGGTGATTGCGGGTCTGCCTGGTTGTGTGGCTGCATATTGCTGCGGTCCGCCGGCGACCTCGCAGACCCACAGGGTGCGCATGAACTTGAGGCCCGGAAGTCTTTCCAGGTTGTTCGTGTGCCACTCCCGGAGAGCAGGGTTCTCCGATGTTTGGCCGACAATCGGATTCTTCACGATCGCGTCGCTGAAATGATCGACCACGGCTGCGATGGCGAATGCGCCACCGAGCCGTTCGTACAGACTCGACTCCGTCATTGTGCGCTCCTTTGAGCAGTTCCCTGAAAGCGTCCGATCGCTTTCAGCGGTGGTCGCTTCCATTTGTGTCGGACATCACGTCTGTCTTACGTTGGCTCGCGGTGCTCAACAACGAAGCGCCCGTCACCACGCTACGTCTCGCTCGGCCTACGACTTGTCGACCGTTAATCTCGAAAGGGAGGGCCGAGCGCCTTCGCCCGTACGGCAGCGTCGTCCCCTCACGGTGCGTGTGTCGTGAGGCGGCGCGGCGCGGCGGCAGCGGAGCCCCTGAGCTGTGCGCGGCGCCACGGGACGACGACCTCCTGCACGACAAGGTCGACTATCGCCGCAGCAGGGACGGCGACGAACGCTCCGACGGCGCCGCCGAGGGAGGCGCCCACGAGGACCGCCACGAACACGAGGAGCGGGTGGATGTCGAGCTGATCTCCCTCGACGACCGGAGAGATCACGTACCCCTGCAGATTCTGGATCACGATCGACGCCAGGAACGTCAGCACAAAGGTCCGCGGGCTGTCGAGCGCCGCGATCGCGAGGAGTGGGATGCGGGCGAGCCAGCTGCCGACGAGCGGGATCAACTCTCCGAAGGCCACGATCACGGAGAGCGGGATCGCGAAGGGCACTCCGATCACGACCAGTGAGACGTACGTGAGCGCCCCGACGATCGCCATCACGATCACCTTCGCGCGGAGGTAGCCGCCGATCCGTAGCCAGGTCCGGTCGAGCACGAAGCCGGTGCGACGCCGATGATCGGAGTGCGTCAACGAGAGGACGAAGTCACGGATCCGCAGCCGATTCGTGAGGAGGAGCAGCGAGACGAAAAACACCGCGAGCAGGTCGATGAAGATCGAGAAGACGTCGCCTGGAAGCGCGGCAGCCCGCTCGCCCGCACGGTTGAGGATCGCGTCTCCGAGCCGCGATAGCTGCTCCTCGAACGGCGGCAGCGCGGGAAAGTCGGACCGAAGCTCGGCGTACGCCTCACGGATTCCCGCGTAGCGGTCGGCGTACTCCGGCGCGCGGTCGGCAAACTCGACCACCTGGCCGAGCAGCGGGGGCACGACGATCCAACCGATGCCGACGATGACTGCAAAGCACGCGATGTAGATCACCACCGCGGCCAGCCCGAGCGGCAGGCGAAAGCGCCGGTGAAGCCACTCGCTCGGACCCGTCAGCGCCGCGGCGAAGAGCACGCTCACGAACAGCACGAGCAGCACGTGGCGGACCATGAACAGGACAACAACCGCAAGAACGGTCAAGATCGCGAAGAGCAGCCCGAGATAAATCGGCAGCGCCCGGCGGACGAACGACTCACTGGATTCGCGCGACGGCGGCATCTCGACCGGATACCCGTGAAGCGACGGTGCTAGTCGTCCGGCCCGTGTCGCTGGATCACGACGAGCCGTCGCCTGGACGTTCACCGAAGTAATTCACAGGGGACGCGGACCCACGTTGCTTGCGTAACGGGAAAAGCCCGGGTCTCGTTGACTCATGTGAAACGGCTTGGACTTCAGCCCGTCGAAGCGATCACTGGGAGGTAAGGACCGTGTTCCGACTGCGTACGATTTTGCTGATGTGGCTGGCCCGCATTGCGTGGCGCCTCTTGACCTCCGCGTATCGCAGACGCCAGCGTCGCCAGCTCAGAACCGCCTAGGAGGCTCCGCCACCGACGGTGCTTCTCTGCTGGGTCAGCGCTCGTCCGACTTGAGCGTTGCGCGATCGGTGAGCGCGAGTGCATCAAAGTGCAGGGCTTCTCACCCTGATCGGCTCTCTCATTTAGGAGCGAGCTTCCGTTGCCGCGTTCCCTGTCGGCTTCGGCTCGCATCACTTGACGGCGCAGCGTACGGCAGTCCGTACCTCTAGAGCACGTGCTGGCTCGCTAGTCGCCGACCCGCTGACTGCGTCAGTCTCTCCAGCATGTCGTCCGTCCCACAGAGCACACCGGCGCGAACGGTCGTCCGCGCTCTCGCGACTCACGGCTCCGGCGGCTACGTGCTCCTCCGGCGCGCGCCCGACGACCTGGTTTGTCGGACACTGGGAGCTCCCGGGCGGCACCGTCGAGGCCGGCGAGTCGCTCGAGCGGGCGCTCACGCGGGAGCTGCGCGAGGAGGCCGGGCTGACACCGCTCAGGCCGCCGACGCTCATCTCGACGGCACACCGGCGCAGCCCGAACGGCACGCCCCTTCACGAGCACGCATTCCGGGTCGAGGCCGCGGAAGCACGACGCTCTCGCACGAGCACGACGCGTTCTGCCTCTGGCAGCCCGGCCAGCAGGCGCCGGGCGACCTAACCGAATCGGCCGCTGAACTCCTCGCCTTCGCCGCGGCGGCGTAGCGCCGCCCTCAACCTCCGATGTGCAGGAGTGGATAGCCGAGCTGGCCGCGGACGAGCTTGCGCCGCGGTCAGTGCAGAAGTGCTGGCAGGCGCTCGCACAGCTGCTCGACTCTACAACCAGCGCTTCCAGCGGAAGAAGCCGAGGAGGCTCCCGCCGACCGCGACCATCACCGCGACGATGATCCAGAAGGCGGCCGCAGAGCCGAAGCCGGGGAAGTCGACGTTCATCCCGAAGACGCTGGCGAGCAACGTCAGCGGCAGGAGGATCGCGCTGAAGACCGTCAGCACGCGCAGCACGTCGTTCTGGCGGTGCGAGATCACCGATTCGTTCGTCGACTCGAGGCCCTCGACGACCTCCTTGTAGTTGTCGAGCAGGTCCCAGATCCGCTCGGCCGCGTCGACGATGTCGTCGAAGTAGAGGTCGAGCTCGTGCGGCAGGAACCGCTCGACGCGCCGCTCGAGCAGGCGGAGCGTGGTGCGCTCCGGCTTGATGATCTTGCGGTAGGAGATGATCTCCTGCTTGACGTTCGAGAGGTCGCGGACGACGTCCTCGGCGCGGCGCTCGAACATGTCGTCCTCGACCGAGTCGAGCTTGTGCCCGATCTTGTCGAGGATCGGGAAGCAGTAGTCGAAGAGATCGTCGAGCACCTCGTAGAGCAGCCGGCCGGAGCCCTCGGCGAAGAGGCCCTCACGCAGCTCGGCGTCCTCTTCGCAGCGCCGGAACAGGCGCGAGACCGGCAGCAGCTCGACGTTGGGCAGCGTGACGAGGTAGTCGGCGCCGAGGAAGAAGTCGAGCTCCGCCGCGTTCAGGCGCTGGATCGCCTTGTCGTAGACCGGGAAGTGGACGACGCCGAAGAGATAGTCCGGGTACTCGTCGATCTTCGGCCGCTGCCGCTTCGAGAGCACGTCCTCGACGTCGAGCGCGTGCCAGCCGAAGCGCTCCGCGAGCGCGTTCGCCGTCTCAGGATCGGGGTGGTCGAGATGAACCCACGTCAACCCGCCCGTGGAGAGCTCGAGCGGGTGGCGTTCAGCGAGCGCGCCGTCCGGGACCGTGCCGGAGCCGTGCCGAGTCCGCCGGATGCGAGGCAGGCTGGGCATCGGTACTGAGCGGGTCCTCGAGGACGGGCATGGCGGCGATTCTAGTCGCTGGGCACCGCAACGTCGACGACGGGGATGGGCGCACGGAGCGGAGACGCGATGCGAGGCGTCCGGCGGACGTTCTCGGGCAGGCTGCGCTCGAGCAGGAGCGCCCCTCCGCCGGCCAGCAGGCAGACGGCCGCGGCTGCGATCCAGAGACCCGTGGGCGAGACGGCGAGAAGCGCAGCGCCCGCGGGCGGACCGACCGTGAACCCCACCTGCCAGGACAGCGCCGAGATCGCCATGTACCGCCCGATCAGCCTGTGATCCGCGAGGTCGGCGACCAGTGGGGGCTGGACCGCGCCGTGCAGGCACTCGGCGACGCCGAAGAGCGCGACCGCGAACGCGAGCATGGCGAATGCGGCGGCGCCCGAAAGCCACAGTCCGCTCACCGGCACGAGGAGCCACGACGCTGCGCAGCCGACGCCGACCAGCGCCAGGAACGTCATCCGCCGGTGACCTTGCGCCAGCCGTGCGATCGGGAGCTGGAGGAGCACGACCGCGATCGTGTTGATGAAGAAGAGCTTGCCGATTCCGGTCTCGTCGATACCGACCTCGTTCTTGGCGTACGCGGGCAGCACCTCGAGCTGAGCGATCCCGGCGGCGATGAGTGTGGCGTTCACGGCCATCAGGCCCATGAAGACGCGGTGGCGGAAGACGTCGCGATAGCGGCCCGAGCGTCCGGCCCGCTCGACCGCCTCCCGCGGCTCGGGAACGAAGGCCCAGAGCACCGCCGCATAGCCGACGAAGGTGAGCGCGTCGAGGACGAAGAGAGCCTGGAAGCTCTCGGCCGCGATGAAGCCGCCGGCGAGGCCGCCGATGCCGATGCCGAGGTTCATCGTCACGCGCTGCATCGCGAACACCGCCGGCCGCTTCTCGCGCGGGGCGAGCCCGGCGAGCAGCGACGACTGGGACGGCCAGAAGGCGCCGTTCCCGATTCCCACGATCGCCGCGACGAGGAACCCCTGCCACGCGGTCTCGACGAGCGAGTAGCCGGCGATCCCGACCGAGAGGAAGACGAGCGCGATCGCGAGCATCCGCTTGCCGCCGACTCGATCGACGAGGGCGCCGGCGATCGGGCCCGAGATGAGGCTCACGGCCGCGTTGGTGCCCAGGACGAGCCCGGCGGTACCGAGGCCGATCCCGCGCTCGTTGTGCAGGTAGATGAGCGTGAACGGGAGGATCAGGCCGTTTCCGATCGCGTTCAGTAGCCCGCCGACCTGGAGGGTTTGAACGGATCGGGGGAGCTGTGGGTTGAGGCTCCGGAGGTAGCTCAGCATTCCGCGCAGGGTAGTCGGCACTCGGGCCGGCCGATTCAGTCGAATCGCCGCTTCCCGAGCGAGATCCCACACGGGCACTTCATCCACTGGCACGGCCCCGCGCGCCTGCGTGAACTACCTGGCGAGCGAAGGGCTGGCGTAGGCTCGCGTCGCTTGGACTATCTGCTCGATCCAGAGGTCGTCTACCTGAACCACGGGAGCTACGGAGCCTGCCCGGCGCCCGTGTTCGCCCGCTACCAGGAGCTGCAGCGCGAGCTCGAGCGGAACCCCTCCGAGTTCCTCGGTCGCCGCTTCGACGATCTGCTGGCCGAGGCTCGCGCGGCGCTTGCCGGATTCGTCGGCGCGCGGCCCGAGGATCTCGTGTTCGTCCCCAACGCGACCGCCGGCCTCAACGCGGTCATCCGCTCGCTTCGGCTCGGCCCGGAGGACGAGGTGCTGACGACTCGCCACGAGTACGGCGCGGTGACGCGGACGTGGGAGTTCATGGGGGCGACGCTCGTCTACGTCGAGCCGGGCGAGGTCGCGGGCGCGATCGGCCCGAAGACGAAGGCGGTCTCGGTCAGCCACATCACCTCACCGACGGCGCTGGTGCTTCCGGTCGAGGAGATCTGCGCCGCAGCGCGTGAGGCCGGCGTCCTCTCGATCGTCGACGGCGCGCACGCACCCGGACAGCTGCCGCTCGACCTGGAACGGCTCGGGGCAGACATCTACGCCGGCAACTGCCACAAGTGGCTCTGCGCGCCGAAGGGAGCCGGGTTTCTCTGGGCGCGGCCGGAGCACCAGCCGTGGATCGAGCCGCTCGTGATCTCGTGGGGCTACGGCGCCGAGGCGAGCTTTGCCGAGCGGCACGGCTGGCAGGGAACGCGCGATCCGGCGGCGTTCCTGACGGTGCCGGCGGCGATCGAGGCCCACCGCGAGCTCGACCTGGAGCGCTGCCGGCGGCTTGCCGCGTCGTTCCACGATCGCCTGCCGCCCTGTGGCGCAACGCCCGCCCCGCAGATGTGGGCCTCCGAGGTCGCCGCCGACGATCCCGCTGCGCTCCAGCGGCGGCTCTTCGACGAGCACCGGATCGAGGTCGTCGTCAGCGGGTGGGAGGGGAAGAGCCTGCTCCGTGTCTCGATCGCCCCGTACAACGAGGCCGCAGACGTCGAGCGGCTCCTCGAGGCGCTTGCCGGCTGCATCGCCCTTCCGGCTTGACCGCCGGCGGCGAATATGGGACTCTCGCGCCGATGTAAACCTTTACATGGCATCTCCACCTGAGGGGGAAGACCGTGAGGAACATGACTTGGACGGCGCTCCGCTGCGCCGTCGTCGCAATCGCGGTGGTCGTCCTGGCACCCGCCGCGTCGGGCGCCTCCGAGCCGCGAGCGCTCGATCCGGCGACCCGCTTCTACGTGCCCGCGCCGAGCGCGGACGCTGTGCGGCAGGGAATCGACCTGCTCGTGCACCGCAACGTGAAGGGTGCGCTGCAGCTCGCGGCGATGATCGCGCAGGGCCATGCAGTCTGGTTCACCGGCGGCACGCCGGCCGAGGTGGAGAAGCAGGTGCGCAAGACGATGCAGGCGGCCGCGTTCCAGCGCCGCGTTCCCGTGCTCGTCGCCTACAACGTCCCGTACCGCGACTGTGGGCAGTTCTCGGCCGGCGGCGCGACGAACACCGCCGAGTACGTCGCCTGGATCGACGGCCTCGCGAAGGGAATCGGCAGCGGCAAGGCGGTCGTGATCCTCGAGCCGGACGGGCTCGGGATCATCCCCTACAACGTCGATCTGCAGGGTGTGCACGAGTGGTGCCAGCCTGCGGGCGGATCCTCCGCGCTTGCCGACGCGCGGTACGTGCAGCTGAACGCGGCCGTCGACCGGCTCGAGCAGCAGCCCGGCACGAGCGTCTACCTCGACGGCACCCACAGCAACTGGCTGGGCTCGGGCGAAGCCGGGTACCGCCTCGTCAAGGGCGGCGTGCTCCGCGCGCAGGGGTTCTTCGTCAATGCCTCGAACTACCAGCCGACCCCGCAGCTCGTTCAGTACGGCACGTGGATCTCGAAGTGCATCGCCTTCGCGACGAGCGGGCCACCCTGGGCGGCCGGGCACTTCGACTGGTGCGGCAGCCAGTACTACCCGGCGACGTCGAGCGACTACACGACGTGGCACCTGACGGACGAGAAGTACGCGGCGGAGGTCGATCCGAACATCGCCGGAGTCGAGCTGACGCACTTCGTCGTCGACACGAGCCGCAACGGGCAGGGGCCGTGGCATCCGACGGTGTCGTACCCGGACGCCCAGGACTGGTGCAACCCGCCGGGCCGCGGGGTCGGCGCGCGTCCGACGGCCAACACGGGTGTACCGCCGGCGCTCGGCCAGCAGCTAGTCGATGCCTACCTCTGGGTGAAGGTCCCCGGTGAGTCGGACGGCTCCTGCAACCGTGGCATCGCAGGCTCCACGACGGATCCGGAGTGGGGGATGGTCGACCCGCCGGCCGGAGCCTGGTTCCCGCAACAGGCGCTGCAGCTCGCACAGCTCGCGAGCCCGCCGCTCCTGGGCTGATCGACGTTCAAGGAACTCCTCGGGCGGGGCGGCGCGAGCCGCGTCGCCCGAGGCCAGGTCTACAATCGGGCGTCCACGGAGGAGGTGGACCGATCGCGGACATCCGCGACGTAGCGCGACGAAGTGGCGTGTCGATCGCGACCGTCTCGCGCGTTCTCAACGGCACGGCGAAGGTGAGCGACGAGGCCCGCGAACGTGTCCTCGCGCAGGCGGCCGCGCTCGAGTACGTCCCCAGCGCCGCTGCGCGCACCCTCGTCACCCGCCGCTCCCAGATTCTGGGGATCGTGCTGAACACCGGTGCGGACCACCCCGACATCGGACATCCGTTCTTCCAGGACGTCCTCGCCGGCCTGAAGCACGAGGCGGGAGATCTCGGCTACGACCTGCTCGTCTTCGCCGCCTATCGGCCGAAAGAGTTCCTCCGGCGCGCCCTCCATCACCGTGTCGACGGCCTGATCCTGATGGGTGTCGACCGGCGTGAGCCGGAGCTCGCCCGGTTGCTCGAGCGCCAGATCCCGGCCGTCGCGGTCGACCTCGACGTCACCGGGCAGCGGGTGGGCTACGTCACCTCCGACAACGTCGCCGGCGCGAGGCTCGCAGTTCGTCACCTGCATGGGCTCGGACACCGGCGGATCGCGACGGTCAGCGGCCCGCCACGGCTCCCGCCGGCCGGCGACCGCCTACGGGGCTATCGCGACGAACTCGCAGCTCTCGGCCTCGCGGAACGTGCCGACGACGTGCGTGAAGGGGACTTCTACGCCGAGAGCGGCTACCGGGAGGGCCTCGTCCTGCTCGGCGCGGACGAACGTCCAACCGCGGTCTTCGCGGCGAGCGACATGATGGCGCTCGGCGTGATTCGCGCCGCCCGGGAACTCGGTCTCTCGGTTCCGGGCGACGTCGCAGTCGTCGGCTTCGACGACGCACCGCTCGCCGAGCACGCCGACCCGCCGCTGACGACCGTGAAGCAGGACAAGTTCGGGATCGGAGCGGCCGCCGCGACTGCGCTCGTCGGGATGATCGAATCGGAGGAGGCCCCACCGCCGGCGCTCGTTCTTCCCGTCGAGCTCGTCGTGCGCCGAGTCCTGCGGCGCGCAGAGCGGCGGTACACTGGGCGCGCCGGGGCGCCCGTAGCTCAGGGGATAGAGCGCTCGCCTCCGGAGCGAGAGGTCGGAGGTTCGAATCCTCCCGGGCGCATGAGAACGAGGGGCCGCCGAAGCGGCCCCTCGCTGGGTTTAGGCCCTGTAGAAGAGCCAGGCGTCCTGCATGCGCGCGACCTGACCGGCCGTGAACTCCGTGTAGCACGGGTCGTCCGAGTAGTCCATGTAGTTGTGGATCGGATCGAGGCCCGGCTCGGCGCATGTGTCCTTGCCCTCGGGACAGCCGCGGGTCGCTTCGCGCATCGGCGGCGTGTCGTCGACGAAGTCGCCCTTCGCATTGCAGCCGCCGAAGAACGTGTGCTCCAGGTTGAACCAGTGTCCGGCTTCGTGCACGAGGGTGAAGCCGAGGTCGTACCGACCTGCGAACGTCGGCGAGGCCCCGGGCATCGACTCCCAGTTGAGCACGATCCCGTCCTGCCAGAGATGCGAGTCGGGCAGGCCCGGAAGGTACGCGTAGCCGAGGTAGCCGCCGGCGAGGTTCGTGTACACGTTCAGCGTCTCGAAGCCGCCCTGGTGCAGCGTCTTCTTCATGTCGCGCTCGTCGTTGCCGCCGGCGCGCGCGTTGTACCAGGCGGCGTTGCTCGTGCGCGTGACGCCCGCGAGCGTGAACGAGAAGCCCGACTTCGCGCCGCCGCGGAAACCGGCGAACTCGAGGTTGAGCACCGTCATCTGTGCATCGATGATCGACTGGCTGACGTTGCCGGTCGCCCCGTCGCTGATCACGTGAATCCAGACCGGAACCGTTGCGCGGAACCTCGCGCCTCCCTTGCCCTTCGCGCTCTCGGGCATCGCCTGGTACGTGGCATTGAGGCTCGGCTCCTTCGTCACCGGTCCCGCTGCGCGTGCGCTGCTCGGCCGGGTCGTAAGCGAGCCGAGGCTGTCGAACGACCCCGGCCCCTTCTGCCTCCCAGCCGGAGCACACGCCGGTGTACGCAGCCTCGCGGCTTGCCGTCGCGGGTACCGCTGTGACTGCCAGCGCCGCGAGGATCCCGGTCGCGAGAACGATCAACCCCTTCATTCGTCCCCCTCTGTCGCTTGATGCAAAGAACCATTGCATGAACGCATGGTTAGTGTTGCGCCAGTGGAGCTGACCGCCCGAATCGTCACGCTGAAGCTGGCGGAGACGTTCGTCATCTCGCGCGAGTCGAGCGACGAGGACGATGTCGTCCAGGTGGAGCTGAGGCACGGGGAGCTCGCAGGCTTCGGGGAGGGCGCGCCGATCGAGCGGTACGACGAGTCGGGGTCGTCGGCGCTCGCCTATCTCGAGGCCGCGGGTCAGCTCCTCGGCGACGACCCCTTCGCGCTGGAGGAGATCGAGGCCCGGCTGCCGCCCGGTGAGAACGCCGCGCGCGCCGCTCTCGACGGAGCGCTCCACGATCTCCAGGGGAAGCTCCTCGGCCTCCCGACCTGGAAGCTTCTCGGGCTCCCGCGCACCGGGCCACCGACCTCGTGGACCGTCTGGCTCGGCGACCCCGACGACATGGCTCGCCGCGCCGAGAAGGCAGCGTCGCGCTTCAGAGCGGCTGAAGCTGAAGCTCGGCGGCGGCGACGGTCTCGACGTCGAGCGCGTTCGTGCCGTTCGCGGCGTCACCGAGCTGCCGCTTCAGGTCGACGTGAACGAGTGGTGGTCGCTCGACGAGGCGCTCGACGCGATCCCGCAGCTGGCCGAGCTCGGCGTCGCCTACTGCGAGCAGCCGCTCAAGGCCGGTGACGAGGGCGGCGCGACGCTGAAGGAGCGCTCGCCGATCCCGATCTACGTCGACGAGGACTGTCACCGGCTGGACAGCGTCGCCGGCTGCGCGGAGATCGCGCACGGCATCAACATCAAGCTCGCGAAGTCCGGCGGTATTCGTGAGGCAGTCCGGATGGCGCACGCTGCCCGCGCGCTCGGGCTGGGTGTGATGCTCGGCTGCATGATCGAATCCGGGCTCGGAATCGCCGCCGGCTGCGTCGTCGCGCCGCTCTGCGATCACGTCGACCTCGACGGCAACCTGCTGATCGCCGACGATCCGTGGCCCGGAGTCGCGTTCGTCGACGGTGTCCAGGTCCCCTCCGACGAGCCGGGTCTCGGTGTCAGCGCAGCCTGAGCGCCTGCTTGATCCTGGCCGAGGGCTTCTCGGGAGATCCTCACTACGGCAAGACGGCCCGCGGTGTGCTCGCGTACGGCGAGCGGCCTGTCGTTGCGCTCCTCGACTCGACCCGGGCCGGCGAGACCCAGAGCGGCGTTCCCGTCGTCGCAGCGGTCAACGATGCGCTCTGCTTCAACCCGACGACCGCGCTGGTCGGAGTCGCCACCCAGGGCGGCCGCTTTCCGCCCGCGTGGCGTGAGCTGCTCAAGACGACGATCTCGAAAGGCCTGCACGTCGAGAACGGGCTGCACGAGTTCCTGGCCGACGACGACGAGCTCGTGGGCCTCGCCGCCCGGCACGGCGTCGAGCTGCGCGATCTGCGCCGGCCGCCTGCGGATCTGAACGTCCCGACCGGCGCGAACCTCGAGCTGCCGGTGAAGACCGTGCTCACGGTCGGCTCCGACTGCGCGATCGGGAAGATGACGGTCTCGCTCGAGCTCGACCGCGCGGCGCGCGCGCGGGGACTCGCGTCGCGCTTCGTCCCGACCGGACAGACGGGCATCGCGATTGCCGGCTGGGGAATCTCCGTCGACGCAGTCGTCTCCGACTTCATCGCCGGCGCGACGGAGCGGCTGGTCGTCGAGGGCCACGAGCGTGGGGGAGAGCTCCTGCTGGTCGAAGGCCAGGGCGCGCTTCTGCATCCCGCGTACTCGGGCGTGACGCTCGGGCTCGTGCACGGCTCGGCGCCGCACGCCTTCGTGCTCTGCCACCTCGCCGGCCAGACCGAGATCGAGGGCTACCCGGGTCATCCGCTCACCTCGCTGCCGGAGATCGTCGCTCTGCACGAGAAGATCTCACTGCCCGCGCGAAAGGCGACGGTGGCCGCGGTCGCGCTCAACACCCGTGAGCTCGGCGAAGACGAGGCGCGCGCTGCGGTGGCGGCGACTGCCGAGGAGACGGGCCTCGTCACAGACGATCCGGTCCGATTCGGGCCAGACCGCCTGCTCGACGCCGTCCTCGCCGCGCTTTAGTTACGCGTGCTGCTCGGCTTCGCGTTGCTGCTCCGCGGGCGCGCGGAGCTCGATCCGGCCGGCCCACAGCACCCAGACGACCGCGGAGAGCGCGACCGACACGACGAGCGCGACGATCATCGCGTCACGCGACGGGCCGAGCTCCGGCTGGTAGAGCACCGATGGCGGCAGCAGCTTCACAGCCGGGATCGTGAGGATGCTGAGGAGAAACTGGAGGACGCTCGCGCCGATGCTCACCGGCGGCGCCTCCTTCTCGCGCCTGCCCCATCGGACCACGAGTTGGAAGACGTCGAGATCCGGCCGAGCAACCCCGGCCCGCGCCAGGACGGCTGACAGCGCAAGGATCGACCACGCGACGGCAAGAACGAATGGCACCAGCAAAATCGAGGCCGGGCCGAGCCCGTCCTGCCAGGCCGAGAGGGCCAGGCAGACGACGCCAGCGCCGAAGCGCGCAAGCCCACCCCAGTGCGGCAGAAGCAGCGCGGAGGCTGCGAGCTTCACGTCGGTGCGCCCACTCGTCTGCAGCTCCGCGACCGGCAGCCGCCAGATGTTCGGCGAGATGACGTTCGCAAGGCCGGACGCAGCTTCGATGACGCCGAACGCGCCGACGAACTGCCAACCGGTCCACGGCTCCACGCCGCCGAGGGCGGCCGCCGTGAAGATCACGCCGACGAGGTTCACGAACGAGAGCAAGAAGACGAGGGCCAGACCTCGAAAAGCCCGTTCCGACTGCCGACCGGCCTCCATGCTGAGCCACCTCCTTTCCTGGGGAGACAACGGCGTCGCGCGGCAGCCGGTTTCTCGGACCCGGAGAATGGGCATCTGATCTTCGTGATCCTTCGCGATCCGCACGTGCTCGGCTCGCGTCGACTGGCGCTGACGATGACGGATGTCGTCGCGATGCTGGTCGTCTTCGTCGCGATTGTCGCGATCCTCTTCTGAGAAGTCCGTCGAACCGGTGTCAGTCGTGCATCGACGTGCGCCTCAGCAGCACCCGCCAGGCGAGTCCTTGAGCCGGCGCCAGAGCGTCACGGAGCGAACTTAGGACTTGACAGCGAACACGTGTTCGTGCATCATGGCGAACACATGTTCGGACGAATTCTCATGGTTGTCGCGCTCGGAGTCGTACTCTGGGCCGCCTTCGCCCGCTCCTCCGACGCCTCGGGGCCGGAGCGCCGGTACGTCGTGCAGCCGCAGGACACCCTCTGGTCGATCGCGGCGCGGGGGTACTCGGATCCGCGCGAGGGTGTCTGGGAGATCCAGGGGCGGAACGGGCTCGAGGGAACGGTGCTGGTCCCCGGGCAAGTCCTCGTCCTGCCGTAGAGCAGTACCGAACCCTCCTAGACTGGCGGCGTGGATCTCGACGTCGTCTTCCTCGGCACGGCCGGCTCGATGCCGACCGCTCGCCGCGCCCCTTCCGCCACGCTCGTCCGCCGTGGCGGGGAGAAGCTGCTCTTCGACTGCGGCGAGGGCACGCAGCGGCAGCTCCTGCGCTCGGACGTCGGCCTGGTCGAGCTCCACGAGATCTTCCTGACGCACTTTCACGCCGACCACTTCCTCGGCCTGCCCGGAATGCTGAAGTCGTTCGCTCTCCGCGGCCGCGAGCTGCCGCTGACCCTCTACGGCCCACGGGGCCTCGATGACCTGCTCCGCTCGTTGCCGCGCATCTTCGGTCGCCTGAGCTACGAGGTAGCCGTGGTCGAGCTCGCGGAGGGCGCTGTGCTTCGGCGCGACGGGTACGAGGTGCGGACCTTCGGTGTCCGCCACGGGCGCGACGCACTCGGTTACGCGCTCGTCGAGGACGAGCGGCCGGGGCGTTTCGACGTCGCTGCAGCAGACGCGTTGGGGATTCCCTTCGGGCCCGAGCGCGGGTCGCTTCAAGCGGGCACACCCGTGACGCTTTCCGACGGCCGCGTTGTGGCGCCGGAGCAGGTACTCGGCGAGGCGCGACCGGGCCGGAAGCTCGTGCTCACGGGCGACACTGCGCCCTCAGACGGTGTGGTCGAGGCGGCCTTGGGAGCCGACCTGCTCGTGCACGAGGCGACGTTCTGCGAGGAGGAAGCCGAGCGCGCGCAGGAGACCGAGCATTCGACTGCGCTCGAGGCCGCGCGAGTCGCGCGCGACGCCGGAGTCACGCTGCTTGCGCTGACGCACCTTTCGAGCCGCTACGGCGCCGGGGAGGTCGAACGAGAGGCTCGGACCGTGTTTCCAGCGACCGTCGTGCCCCGTGACTTCGACCTGATCGACATCCCGTTCGTGGAGAGAGGTGGTCCCGAGTTGGTGAAGAGCGGCGCGCGCCTGCCGCGAGCTGAAGTACCCTCCAGCGCATGAGTGGCATGGTGCAGATCGCGCTGGCCGAGGACGCCACGGAGGCCGAAGAGATCCAGGCGCTGCTCGAGGATGCGGGAATCGAGTCGGAGGTGCAATCCGCCGACGAGTCCGACTCGCTCAAGGTGTTCGTGGCCGAGGAGGCCGTCGAGGCGGCACAGGACGTGATCGAGCCGGCCACCGGCTCCGACGAGCCCGTCGCGGAGCTGTAAGCCGCTACTCGCGGACGAACTCGATCCTGGTCGAGCCGACCAGGCCGCTGACGATCTCGAACACGCACGGCGACCGGCCGTCGGCGTCCGGGGGCGAGGGGAGGCTCCCGTACCAGACGCCGCCCGGAGCGATCTGCGGCCGCGCCCAGGTGATCCCGTTCACCCGGAGCTCGACCGGAGCTCCCTGCTTGCCGAGCAGCGTCAGCTCCAGCCGTCCGGGGCCGCACGCGTACACCGTGATCTGCGCCGTGCCGAGGACGTCCCCGTTCGGCTTGACGCCCGTGCGCGACGTGAGGAGGCGGAGCGGCCCGTCGGTGCGCCAGAGCGTGATCCCTGCCAGATCGGTCGAGCGCGGAGCCTGGGCGATCCGCACACCCGCGAGATCGAAGTCGGTGGGAGCTGCGACGAGTGCCGGCCGGAAGGCGCGTCCGTCGACTGTGCGAAGCCGTCCGTCCGGCGCGAGCTCCACGTGTACCGGCGCAAGCGGGGCGATCGGAGCTGCGCCCTTCAGCTGCGCGACCGCAACGATGCGACGGTTCCAGAAAACCTGCTTCCAGACTCCGGCCGGGAACGAGCTCGCATTGAGGTACGTGACCGGCGCCGAGGTCGCCTCGTCCACCCAGCGAGGGTCGCCCGTGTCGAAGACCCAGGCGCGGTCGAGGTGCGTCAGTCGCTGGATCTGCCGCGTGGAGAAGATGGTGAGCGTGACAAGGGTGAGAGCGACGACCACGGGTAGCGCAATCCGCATCCGCCTCGGGAGGAAAACAGCGAGAGCGACGAGCGCACCGACCGTGAGTGCGTAGACAAGCTCCAGGGCCTGCGTCGAGGTCGCTTCGGCGAGCCGCCAGAGCGGAATCATGCTGACGGCGTCGAGTGCCGACTCCTGGATCGCAAAACGGTCCACCGGCAAGAGCACGGCGGGAACCGCGAGCGCCAGCGCGGCGAGTTGGATCCACGGGCGAGGTCGGGGCACGCCCCGCGCGAGCCAGAGGGCAAACACGAGCATCAGCGGCGGGATGACCGGCTGGAGGTCCCGCAGGGTGACGTGCTCGACCCAGCGCGAGGCGAAGGTTCCGACCTCGAGCCCGAGGCACAAGGTCCAGGCAACCGTCGTCGCGACGAGCGCACACGCCGCCGGGTCGGACTCGCGCCGTTGGACACACTGGATCGTCATCGCCGCCAGCGCGATCAGCGGGATGCCGGCGACCAGGATGAAGATGCCGCCGAAGTGCCAGATCACGTCTGCCGCCACGGCGCCGAGCTCGTATCCGCCCGCGGCCGCGGCGTACGCGCCGAAGACGTGGTCCCAGCGCCCGGCGGCGGCGAAGCCCGCGAGCGTGAGGCCGCACACACCCGCGGTGCCGACCAGGAGGACGGCCTGGCGTCGCGCCGGCTCGAGCGACCGCACGAAGCCGCACTGGAGGGCGACAGCCACGAACAGCGTCGGGATCAGCGCCACCAGCCGAACGTGCGTCGCCAACGCCAGCACGATCGTGGCGGCGACCAGAGCCTGCCGTCTGGGTGAAGGTCGGGTGAGCGCTGCTGCGATCGCCCACACCGCGAGCGTCGCCACCGGAAACACGGCGACCTCGCTCATCAGGAGACCCGAGTACGCAAGATCCGGGACGGCCAGAGTCAGCCCTGCGGCCGCCACCGCCCACCACGCCCCGAGCGGCCCGCGTCCCCACAGGTACACGAGGAGCGCGGTGGACGACATCAGGAGCGCTCCGAGGGCCTGGACGGCTGCGACGCCCGTGTCCAGGTCGCCGATCGTCAGCGGCAGGCCGATCAGGGCGGGGTAGACGAAGGAGTAGTTGTCGGCGGGCGCGCCGAGGAGCGTGAACGACCCGTCCTCCCACAGCGATCGGCCCAGCAACGCGTAGATCGTCTCGTCGGGCGCGATCCAGGGGAGATCCATGCCTCGCGCCGCCCAGAAGCGGACCCCGGCCGAAACCGCCATGAGCAGGACGAGTGCGATGGGCGCCGCGCGGCGGGGGGCCGTCATTCCCTGACACCTCTTGCGTTGTAGGCCGTTTCGAAAACATCCGCACGGAGCGGGAAGCTCGTTCTCTTTCCCGGGGGCACCGTCCTCCGGAGCGATTACACTGCCACCCGACCCTTTAACCCGGTCCTGCGAGGCCGGAAAGGAGCGGAATGAGCACGCACGTCCCCGACCGCGCGACTGCGGCCAAGATCCTGCTGGACTCCGAGGCCCTGGCGCGGACGCTCTCGCGCATCGCGCACGAGATCATAGAGCGCAACGACGATCTCAGCCGGCTCGCGCTCGTCGGCATCCACACCCGTGGTGTGCCGCTCGCCGAGCGGCTTGCGACCCTGATCGAGGAGCGGAGCGGGGAGGAGATCGCCCTCGGCGCGGTCGACATCACGTTCCACCGCGACGACACGATTCGCGGAGCAGAGCAGCCCGTCGTGCACGCGACCGCACTCGACTTCGACCTGCGCGGCACGACCTGCGTGCTCGTCGACGACGTCCTCTACACCGGTCGCACGATTCGGGCTGCGATCGAGACGCTCTTCGAGCACGGCCGGCCGGCACGCGTTCAGCTCGCCGTCCTCGTCGACCGCGGCCACCGCGAGCTGCCGATCCGGCCCGACTACGTGGGCAAGAACCTCCCGACCGCGCGCAGCGAGCGGATTCAGGTGGAGCTCGAGGAGATCGACGGAGCCGACCGGATCCTGCTCGTGGGCACGCCCGAGGAGGCGAAATGAGGCATCTGATCTCCATTGCCGACCTCACTCGCGCCGACGTCGAGCGAATCCTCGAGACCGCCGGCGCCTTCGCCGGTGTGGAGGAGAAGCTGCCGACGCTGCAGGGCAAGCTCGTGCTCAACCTCTTCTTCGAGTCGTCGACGCGGACCTCGTCGAGCTTCGAGCTCGCCGCGAAGAAGCTCTCCGCGGACGTGATGTCGCTGAAGGCGGCCGGCTCGTCGCTGGACAAGGGCGAGTCGCTCAAGGACACGCTGCTGACGCTGGCGGCGTACGACCCGCACGCAATCGTCATTCGTCACGCGCAGATCGGGGCGCCGGAGCTCGCCGCACGCTATTCCGGCGCGGCGGTCATCAACGCCGGCGACGGCAAGCGCCAGCACCCGACGCAGGCGCTTCTCGACCTCTTCGCGATGCGGAACGCTCTCGGGCACCTGGAGGGCCTCCATGTCGCGATCGTCGGCGACGTCCTCCACAGCCGGGTCGCACGCTCGCTCATGCAGGCGCTCACTCTGGTCGGCGCGCACGCCACCCTTGTCGGACCTCCGACGCTCCTCCCGCGCGGCATCGAGGCGCTCGGTTGCGACACGTCGACCGACATTCGCGACACCGAGGCGGCCGACGTCGTCTACGTGCTGCGGATGCAGCGCGAGCGCATGGAGTCGGCGTATGTCCCGAGCCTGCGGGAGTACGCCGCGCGCTGGGGGATCACGCCGGAGCGCGTCCGCCCCGGCCAGAAGGTGATGCATCCCGGCCCGATCAATCGAGGCGTCGAGATCGACGGGCGCGTCGCCGACTCGCCGGACTCGCTGATCCTGCAGCAGGTGCGCGCCGGGCTCGCCGTGCGGATGGCGGTGCTGCACGATCTGCTCACCGCAGACGTGCCCGCGCCGGAAGCGGCGGCAGTCGCATGACGCTCTTCTGCAAGAACGGCCGCTCAGACAGCCTGACCGTCGAGGGGCGACTCGCCGGTGGCGAGTGCGTCGCCGTCACGGTCGCGGACGGCGTGATCGCGCGGATCGAGCCGGCGGCCGGAACCCGGCGCGTCCTCGCACCGGCCTTCGTCGACCCGCATGTGCACCTGCGCTCGCCCGGACGCGAGGACGAGGAGACGATCGCCAGCGGCACCGCAGCCGCCGCGGCGGGCGGCTACTGCGCGATTCTCGCGATGCCGAACACCGACCCGGTCGTCGACTCGGCCGCCGTCCTCGGCTCTCTCGTCGAGGCCGCACGCCGTGAGGCGCTCGTTCCGACCGGCTTCATGGCCGCGATCTCGAAGAAGCTCGACGGCGACGAGCTGACGGAGATGGCGGAGCTGGCCGATGCAGGCGCCGCCGCGTTCACCGACGACGGGCGACCGGTGATCTCGGCAGGCCTGATGCGCCGTGCGCTTCAGTACGGCGCCGTCACCGGCCGCAAGCTCGCTCTCCACTGCGAGGAGCCGACGCTCTCACGCGACGGCCAGGTGCACGAAGGCTCCGTCAGCGCCGAGCTCGGCTTCGCGCCCTATCCGTCCGTTGCGGAGAGCGCGATGGTCGAGCGCGACCTCTCGCTCGCCGGCTACGAGCACCGGCCGCTCCATCTCATGCACCTCTCCGCGAAGGAGTCGGTCGACGCCCTGCGCGCAGCGCACGCTCGCGGGGTCGACGCCTCGGCGGAGGTGACGCCGCATCACCTCGTGCTGACCGACGAGGCCGTTCGCTCGCTCGACCCGAACGTGAAGATGAACCCGCCTCTCAGGGCGGACGAGGACCGCAAGGCGCTGATCGAGGCGCTTCGCGACGGCACGATCGCGTGCGTCGCCACCGACCACGCGCCGCACTCGCGCGAGGAGAAGGAGGCGCCGTTCGAGGAGGCGCCGTTCGGCGTCACGGGGCTCGAGACCGCATTCGCGGCGCTCTACACGCACCTCGTCGAGCCGGGGCTCGTCCCGCTCGAGACGCTGCTGGAGCGCATGTCCGCCGGGCCTGCTCGTTCGCTCGGACTGCCGGAGCCGCGAATCGAGGTCGGGGCGCGCGCCAACCTCGTCCTGCTCGACCTCGAGACGGAGTGGACGGTCGAGGAGAGGGGCTTCCGCTCTCGCTCCGCGAACTCCTGGCTCCTGGGCGAGCGCCTGCGCGGTGCGGTCGTGAAGACGATCGCCGACGGACGGGTGGTTCACGGATGAGCGCCTTCCTGGCCCTCGAGGACGGCACGGTCTTCCACGGCCAGTCCGTCGGCGCACCCGGCGTCGCCTTCGGCGAGGCGGTCTTCACCACCGCCATGACCGGCTACCAGGAGACCGTCACCGACCCCAGCTTCGCCGAGCAGCTCGTCTGCTTCACCGCGCCGATGGTCGGCAACTACGGCGTCGCGGCCGGGAGGGCCGAGTCGCCCGGCGCGCACGCGAACGCCGTGTTGATGCGCGAGGCGCGCGGGCCAGAGTGGACGGATTGGCTCACGGAACGCGGGATCGTCGGGCTGACCGGCATCGACACGCGCTCGCTCGTCCTCCGGTTGCGTGAGGGGGGCGCGATGCGGGCCGCCGCCGTCGCCGGGACGCTCCCCGAAGGCGAGGCGCTGGCCGCCGTTCGAGCGCGGCCGTCGATGGAAGGCGCCGCGCTCGTCGCTCAGGTGTCGACCCCGGAGCCGTACGTCTACTGCGACGCCGGCACGATCAGCGTCGCCGTCGTCGATTACGGCTGCAAGCGGTCGATTCTGCGGCGGGTCGCCGGAGCGGGAGCCTGCGTCACCGTCTTTCCGCACACCGTCGACGCCGGTGAGCTCGCCCGCTACGACGCCGTGCTTCTGTCGAACGGTCCCGGTGACCCCGAGCCGCTCGGCTACGAGATCCAGGTCATCCGCGATCTGCTCGGCCAAGTCCCGATCCTCGGCATCTGCCTCGGCCATCAGCTGCTCGGCCTGGCGACCGGCCACGAGACGTACAAGCTTCCGTTCGGCCACCGCGGCGCGAATCACCCGGTGCTGGAGCGGACGACGGGACGCGTGCTCGTGACCAGCCAGAACCACGGCTTCGCGGTTGCGCCGTCCGACGACGCCGAGGCGACGTACGTCTCGCTCTACGACGGCACCGTCGAGGGCTTCGACTTTCCGGAGCTCAACGCCCGATCGGTCCAGTTCCACCCCGAAGCCGGCCCGGGGCCGCACGACGCCTGGCCGATCCTCGAGCACTGGCTGCAGGAGGTTCGCGATGCCGCGTAGGACAGACATCAGGTCGATCTGCCTGATCGGCTCCGGCCCGATCGTCATCGGCCAGGCCTGCGAGTTCGACTACGCGGGGTGCCAGGCCCTGAAGGTGCTTCGCGAGGACGGCTTCCGGACGATCGTCGTCAACTCGAACCCGGCGACGATCATGACCGACCCCGGGTTTGCCGACGCCACCTATCTCGAGCCGCTCGATCTCGAGGGCGTCACCGACGTGCTCGGCCGGGAACGGCCCGATGCGCTGCTGCCGACGCTCGGCGGGCAGACCGCGCTCAACCTTGCGATCCAGCTCTCCGACGAGGGGGTCCTCGAGGACCTCGGCGTCGAGCTCCTGGGCGCACCGGTCGACGTGATCCGCCGCGCCGAGGACCGCGAGCTCTTCCGCGCGGCGGTGCAGAGCTGCGGGCTCACGGTCCCGAGCTCGCGGATCGTCACCTCGCTCGACGACCTCGGTGGCATCGCCGTCCCCGCGGTCGTGCGGCCGGCCTTCACTCTGGGCGGCCACGGCGGTGGCTTCGTCTCGACGAGCGCGGAGCTGCGTGCCCAGGTCGAGCTCGGCCTGCGCGAGAGCCCGATCGGACAGGTGCTGGTCGAGGAGTCGGTGCGCGGCTGGGACGAGTTCGAGCTGGAGGTGATCCGCGACCGGCGCGACAACGTCGTCATCGTCTGCTCGATCGAGAACCTCGATCCGATGGGCGTCCACACCGGTGACTCCGTCACGGTTGCGCCGCAGATGACACTCCCCGACGAGGCGTATCAGGAGCTGCGCGACGCGGCGATCGCCGTGATCCGCGCCGTCGGCGTCGAGACCGGCGGCTCGAACATCCAGTTCGCGCGCGACCGCGTCACGGGCGACCTTCGGGTGATCGAGATGAATCCGCGCGTCTCCCGCTCGTCGGCGCTCGCCTCCAAGGCGACCGGCTATCCGATCGCAAAGGTCGCGGCCAAGCTTGCGGTCGGCTACACGCTCGACGAGATCCCGAACGACCTGACGAAGACGACGCCTGCAAGCTTCGAGCCGACCCTCGACTACGTCGTCGTCAAGTTCCCGCGCTTCGCGTTCGAGAAGTTCCCCGGTGCCGACACGACGCTCGGCACGCAGATGAAGTCGGTCGGGGAGGCGATGGGGATCGGGCGCACCTTCCAGGAGGCGTTCGCGAAGGCGTTCGCCAGCCGCGAGCTCGACGCAGGCGCGGTCACGCCCTGGGCGACGCTCGACGACCTGCCGGACGATCTGCACCCGTGGTTCCGCCGCGAGCTCGACGAGCTGCGCCGCAACGGTCCGCCGACCGGTCCGCGTGCGTACCGCCGCGTCGACTCCTGCGCCGGCGAGGTCGCTGCCGACTCGAACTACTACTACTCGACCCGCGGCGAGGCCGACGAGCCGCTGCCCGCGCCGACCAAGCCGCGCGTCGTGATCCTCGGCTCCGGCCCGAACCGGATCGGCCAGGGGATCGAGTTCGACTACTGCTGCGTCCACGCCGCCCAGAGCTTCCGCGCGCTCGGCTACGAAGCGGTGATGGTCAACTGCAACCCGGAGACGGTCTCGACCGACTACGACACCTCAGACCGGCTCTACTTCGAGCCGCTCGATGTCGAATCGGTGCTCGCCGTCTGCGAGCGCGAGCAGCCGGAGGGGGTCGTGATCCAGTTCGGCGGCCAGACGCCGCTGAAGCTCGCGCGAGCGATCGAGGCGGCCGGCTTCAAGGTGCTCGGGACGCCGTACGAGGCGGTCGATCTCGCCGAGGATCGCGAGCGCTTCGGCCGGCTCCTGGACGAGCTCGGCGTGCGCTGCCCGGAGTGGGGGATCGCCGACGAGGCCGCTCCGGCGGTCGAGATCGCCGAGCACATCGGCTATCCGGTCCTCGTCCGTCCGTCCTACGTGCTCGGCGGCCGGGCGATGCGCGTCTGCTACGACGAGGAGCAGGTGCGCTCGGCGATGGCCGGTGTGAGCGGTCCCGTGCTCGTCGACCGCTTCCTCGAGGGTGCGCTCGAGATCGACGTCGACGCGCTCTGCGACGGCGTGTCGGTGTACATCGGCGCCGTGATGGAGCACGTCGAGGAAGCCGGCGTCCACTCCGGCGACTCGTCCTGCGTCCTCCCGGCGCCCTCGCTCGGCGAGGAGGCGTACGCGGAGGTCTGCCGCGTCGTCCGCCGCCTCGGCCCGGCACTCGGCGTCGTCGGCCTGCTGAACGTCCAGCTCGCGCTCGTGGACGGCGAGGTCTCGGTGCTCGAGGTCAACCCGCGCGCATCGCGGACCGTGCCCTTCGCGAGCAAGGCAACCGGTGTCAACCTCGTCGACGCAGCCGTCGGTCTCGCCGCCGGTGCACGCTTGCACGAGCTCGAGCTGCCGGAGGAGCGCCGGCCCGACCTGGTGAGCGTCAAGGCCGCCGTGCTGCCCTTCTCGCGCTTCCCAGGCTCGGACCCCGCGCTCGGGCCGGAGATGCGCTCCACGGGCGAGGTGATGGCGAGCGCCGCCGACCTGCCGACTGCATTCGCCAAGGCCGAGCGCGCGGCGGGTCGTCCGCTTCCGACCGCCGGAACCGCGTTTCTCTCCGTGCGGCACGCCGACAAGGACGGGATCGTGCCGGTCGCCGAGGCGCTCGCGGCGCTCGGCTTCCGGCTGCTCGCGACCGGCGGCACCGCGGCCGTGCTGACGGCGGCCGGACTCGATGTCGGCACGCTCGAGAAGGGCGACGCGGTCGTCGACGCGATCCGCGCCGGCCGCTGCGACCTCGTCGTGAACACACCGCAGGGCTCCGGTGCCAGGCGCGACGGCGCGCTGATCCGGCAAGCCGCGCTCTCCGGGCGAGTGCCGTGCATCACGACGCTCGCCGGCGCCCGGTTCGCGGTCGACGCAATCGCCAACGCGAGCGAGGAGATCGCGCGCTCCCTCCAGGAGCGGATCGAGCATGAGACGCGGGCTGCTTAGCGTCACCGGCACCGAGCAGGTCGGCCCGTACACGCTGCTCCGGGTCGAGAGTGGAGAGCTCGAGCACGGCATTCCTGGCCAGTTCTTCATGCTCGAGGCCCCGGGACGGGTGCTGCCCCGGCCGATGAGCCTTTGCCTGGCGGCCGCGGACGAGCTCGCCTTCCTGATCGACCCGATCGGCCCCGGCACGCGTGCGCTCTGCGCGCTCGAGCCCGGCGACGAGCTCCACGTCCTCGGCCCGCTCGGGAACGGCTTCGACCTCGACGTCGGGCGGCCACTGCTGGTCGGCGGGGGTATCGGCGTCGCGCCGCTGCCGTTTCTCTCCGCCGCGCTCGGATCCCCGCCCGCAATCCTCGGTTTTCGCAGCGACTGGCACGCCGAGGCGGCCGCGCTCGTCCCGAACGCGGAGGTCTGCATCGAGCCGACGTATGTAACCGAGCTGCTCCCGGAGGATTCGGTCGACGTGCTCGCCTGCGGGCCCGAGCCGATGCTCGCGGCGCTCCGCCGGCGTGTCCCCGACGCGCAACTCGCGTGGGAGGCGCCGATGGCCTGCGGCTACGGCGCCTGCTACGGCTGTGCCGTCGAGATCGACGGTGAGCTCAAGCGTCTCTGTGTGGAAGGTCCGGTGCTCTGTGCTGCTTAACGCTTCCGGCTGCCTCGACGCCCTGACCGCACCCGAGGTGGCGCGCTCGCTCGACGCCTTCGTGACCAAGACGATCACGCCCGAGCCGCGAGAGGGGAATCCACCCGTCCGGATTGCGGAGACCGAGTCCGGAATGCTGAACTCGATCGGGCTCGCGAACCCGGGCCGCGAGCGGTTCCTCGAGGTGAATCTGCCGCGCTTGCGGGAGCTCGGTGTTCCGCTCTGGATCTCCGTCGGAGGATTCTCGGCCAGCGACTACGCCGAGACGTGCGCTGCGCTCGAGGAGGTCGAGGCGATCGAGTTGAACCTCTCCTGTCCGAACGTGGACGAGGCGCCCGAGAGCGCGGCGGAGATCGTCGCTGCCTGCCGCGCCGCGACGAGCCTGCCTCTCTACGCGAAGCTCTCGCCGGCGGCCTGGGACATCGCCGAGGTTGCGCGTGCGGTGGAGGCTGCAGGGGCCGACGGGCTCTCGCTCGTGAACACGCTGCGGGGGCTCGCACTCGACGAGCGGACGCTACGCCCGATACTCGGCCGCGGAATCGGCGGCTACTCCGGTCCAGCGCTGAAGCCGGTCGCCCTGGCAGCGGTCTACGCCTGCTCGGCCGCCGTCGACCTGCCGCTCGTCGGCATGGGTGGAGTGAGCTCCGGGCTCGATGCGATCGAGTTGATCGCGGCCGGCGCGAGCGCGGTCGCACTCGGCACGATTCTCTTCTCCGACCCGGATGCGCCGGTCCGGATCCGGTCGGAGCTGGACGCCGAAGCAGCGGCCCGAGGCCTCGCACATCCCCTGGACGCGAGGCGCGCCGCTCATGAATCCCTGCAAATAGGCGTTTCCTGTTTGGACAACACGCAACAGAAAACGCCTGGAAACAGCCCAAAAGCGACTGCTTGACCGTTCTCCGAAGGATGCTAGTATCCCGCGCTCATGGTGACGTCGAAGACGCAGGCCCAGGCCCCACTGCGGTCGCTCGATCAAAGGATGGAGGCCCTCAAACGGGCCAACGACATCCGTGTTCGACGGGCTCGACTGAAGAAAGACCTCAAGGACGGACGGGTTCAGATCGAGGGAATCCTCCTCGACCCGCCCGAGTATGTCTCGACCGCGAAGGTCTTCGACATGCTCATGGCGGTGCCGAAGTTCGGTCGCGTCAAGGCCGCCCGGCTGCTCAACCAGTGCCGGATCAGCCAGTCGAAGACGGTCGGCGGGCTCTCCGAGCGCCAGCGCGCCGAGCTCATTGGCCTCTTCAACCGGTAGGCCACTGCCCGTCTTCGTAGTCACGGGCCCGAGCGGGGCCGGCAAGGGGACGTTGATCAAGCGGCTCGTCGAGCGTCAGCCCGAGCTCGAGGTCGCGGTCTCCGCGACGACCCGGCCGCAGCGCCCCGCTGAGCAGAACGGACGTGAGTACTGGTTCCTGAGCGAGGAGGAGTTCGTCGCCCGGATCGACGAAGGCGCCTTTCTCGAGCACGTGAGCTTCGTCGGCGGCCGCTACGGGACGCTGGCGTCGGAGCTCGATCGGATCGCCGCCGAAGGCCGGGTCTGCATCCTCGAGCTCGAGACCGACGGCGCCCTGAAGGTGCAGGAAGAGGTCGAGCACAGCGTCACGCTCTTCATCGCCGCCGACGTCCCGGAGCTCGAGCGCCGGCTGCGCGCCCGCGACACCGAGAGCTCGGGTGAGATCGGGGAGCGGATCGCGCTCGCCAGGCATCAGCTCGAGCAGGCGTACCGCTTCCGCTACATGGTTCGCAACGACGACGTCGCGCGGGCCACCGAGGCGCTCCAGGCGCTGATCGAGCGCGAGTTGCAGCTTGCAGCTACCATGGCCCGTCCATGATCCATCCTCGTATCGATGAACTGTTGAACGTTGAGGCCGGTGGAGTCGACTCGCGCTACGCGCTGGTCATCGTCGCCGCCAAGCGCGCCCGGCAGATCAACAACTATCACCACCAGCTCGGTGAGGGCATGGGCTTCGAGGAAGCTCCGCCGCCGCTCGTCGAGTCGCGCTCGAAGAACTACTTGACCATGTCGCTGGAGGAAATCGCCCAGGGCAAGATCAAGTACGACTACGGCAAGCGCTAGGCCTCCTTCCGAGCCTCCGATCGGGTAACTCGCCACTGCGGGGCGCTTTCGCGGGCACAATGGAGCGATGGCGCGCATCCTGCTCGGGATCACCGGCGGCATCGCGGCCTACAAGGCCTGCGAGCTCGTGCGCCTGCTCGTCAAGGCGGGTCATGACGTGCTGCCGCTGCCGACGCAGGCCGCCGACCGATTCGTTCGGGCCGAGACGTTCTTCGCGCTCGCGCGCAAGTCCCCGAGCACCGATCCCTATCCGCACCTCGAGCGCGCCGATCTGCTCGTGATCGCGCCGCTGACCGCAAACACGCTGGCGAAGCTGGCGCACGGGCTCGCCGACGACGTTCTCACCGAGGCGGCGCTCGCTCACCGCGGTCCGGTGCTGGTCGCGCCGGCGATGAACACCCGCATGTGGGAACACGAGGCGACTCAGGCCAACGCAGCGACTCTGCGTGCGCGCGGAGTCGAGCTCATCGGCCCCGAGGCGGGCGAGCTCGCGGAGGGTGAGATCGGGGCCGGCCGGATGAGCGAGCCCGAGGCCATCGCTCGCCGGATCGAGGAGCTGCTCGAGCGGGACGGCAGGTTCGCTCGCGGGCACGCACGTCCTCGTCAGCGCAGGTGGCACACGCGAGCCCGTCGACGCTGTGCGCTTCCTCGGCAATCGCTCCTCGGGGCGCATGGGCGTTGCGGTAGCTGCCGAAGCTCGTCGCCGCGGCGCGCAGGTGACGCTGCTGGCGGCGAACCTCGCGGTGCCCGCGCCGGCGGGCGTCGAGGTGGTCGACGCGCCGACCGCCGCCGACCTCGAACGGGAGGCCCGGACCCGGTCCGGCGCGGCCGACGTCATCGTGATGGCGGCAGCGGTCGCCGACTACCGTCCGGCCAAACCGATCGAGGGAAAGCGCGGAAAGACCGATGATGTCTGGAATCTGGAGCTCGAGCCCACCGCAGACGTCCTCGCCCTCCTCGGCGAGCAGGACCGAAACGGGCAGGTGCTCGTCGGCTTCGGCGCCGAGTCGGGGCAGGCCGGCCTGGAGCGGAAGCGCAGGATGCTCACCGACAAGAACATCGATCTCGTCGTCTACAACGACGTGTCCACTCCCGGTATCGGCTTCGACGCGCCCGACAATGCGGTCACGCTCGTGACGAAGGGCGGCGAGCGGCAGCTGGCGAAGGCGTCGAAGGACGAGATCGCCGCCGGGATCGTGGACGAGGTCGAACGCCTGCTGGAGGCGCGCCGTGGAGGCGCGTAGAGATCCGGCGGCGGTCGCGAGCTCCGCGGCGGCCGTCGAGAAGCTGGTGGCGAACATCGCGCTCGTCGTGCATGCCCCTGCCGAGACGCTTCAGCTCTGCGTTCTGGGCCTCCTCGCGGAGGGGCACGTGCTCATCGAGGACTTTCCGGGAGTGGGGAAGACGATGCTGGCGAAGTCGCTCGCGCGCTCGCTCGACGTCGAGTTCTCGCGGATCCAGTTCACGCCCGACCTGCTTCCCTCGGACGTGACGGGCGTCAACGTCTTCAACCAGCGCACGAACGAGTTCGAGTTCCGACCTGGTCCCGTTTTCGCCAACGTCCTCCTCGTCGACGAGATCAATCGCGCCTCCCCGAAGACCCAGGCCGCGCTCCTCGAGGCGATGCAGGAGAACCAGATCACGATCGACGGCGAGTCCTACCCGCTCGAAAGCCCGTTCATCGTGCTCGCGACCCAGAATCCGATCGAGTACGAGGGCACCTACCCGCTGCCCGAGGCCCAGCTCGACCGCTTCTCGATGCGGCTATCGCTGGGCTATCCGCAGCTCGCCGACGAGGCGCGGATGCTGAACGAGCAGACGACGGAGCCGCCGCTCGAGACGCTGGCGCCGGTCGCGTCGCTGGCCGAGATCATGGCTGCGATCGACGAGGCTCGCTCGCTCTTCGTCGAGGAGAGCCTGAACCGCTACGTGGTGGCGCTGCTCCGCCACACGCGTGCGAGCTCCCGGCTCGCGCTCGGAGCGAGCCCGCGCGCCGGGATCGCCCTCCTGCGTGTCGCGAAGGCGCGCGCGCTTGCGGACGGCCGTGACTACGTGCTTCCCGACGACGTCAAGGCGATCGCGCGGCCGGTCCTCGCGCACCGGCTGATCCTGGCGCCCGAGGCGCGCTCGGCCGGCCTCACGGCGGAGGAGATCGTCGGCGAAGCCGTGGAGCAGACCCCGGTCCCGGTGTAGCGCATGACCAGGCGCGGCTGGCTGACGCTTTTCCTCGGCGTCGCGATCTATGTCGTCGCCTGGCTCTTCGGCGCGAAGGCTCTGTACCCCGTCGCAGTGGGGCTCGTGCTGGCGCCGCTTGCCGCGCGCACGTGGGTCAGGCTTGCCGCCCGGCCGATCGCACTCCGGCGCCGGATCGGCGGCGGTCTTGTCGGGCGACGTGCGAGTCGGTGGCCACCTCTTCGAGGGCGAAGACGTCTGGGTGACGCTCGAAGCGCAGCCCGAGACGCGTGTGCCGCTCCCCTCGATCTCGGTCACCGAGCGGCTCGCGAAGCTGGGCGAGCGCCACACACCGCTCCAGCGCGCCCGCGGCCCATACCGCGGCACGTATGTGATCGAGAAGGTGTCGCGCGGGCGTTACGTCGTCGAGGAGACGAAGGCGACGATCGACGACCCCTTCGGGCTCGCGCGCTCGGAGGTCGATCTGACCGCCGCCGGCTCGTTGCTCGTCTATCCCCGGCTCGTCGCGCTCGATCGGCTCTTCTCGGAGAGCGGAGCGCATGCGCAGGACGGCCGCAGGCTGCTGCTGCAGCGGCCATCGGGATTCGATCTCCACTCGGTGCGCGAGTACGAGCAGGGCGAGTCGCTGCGAAAGGTGCACTGGCGGACGACCGCGCGGCGAGGCCAGCTGATGGTGAAGGAGCTCGAAGATGCCCCGCGTGACGAGATCGCAGTCGTCCTCGACGCCGAGGCGAGCGCGGTCGCCGGGACGAGCTTCGACGAGCAGGTGCGGGCCGCTGGATCCATCCTTCGCTCGCACGCGTCCCACGGTCGGCGGGCGGTGCTGGCGGTCAACTCCGCGTCGCGGCCGAGCATCCGGGTCTCGTCACTCGACGGCGACTGGCTCGCGGCACTGGGCGTCCTGGCCGCTGCCGAGGCGGATGGGCTGCGTCCGGTCGTCGAGCTCCTCGCGCGGGACGGGGGTCCCGCCTCGCGGGCCGTGGAGACGGTGGTCGTGACCTCGAGAGTCTCCGGGCCGCTCGCGACGAGGCTCGTGCAGCGTTCGCTCGCCGGGCAGGGCGTCAGCGTCGTGTGGGTCGACGCCCCGAGCTTCGTCGGCCGTCCGACCCGCATCGAGCCGGAGTTGCTCCGCCTCCAGGCGGCGGGCGTCGCGGTGGCGGTCGTCAGGCGCGGCGACTCGCTCGTCGCGGCGCTTGGTGCAGCGCCAACTCCGAGGCGGGCGCATGCTTAGGACTGCCGCGGTCTACTCGCTTCCCGGCGTTCCTCATCGCCATCTCGTGGCTGCGGCTGGAAGATCCGCAGGCAGTCGGCTTCGATGCCTGGGGTGTGCTCGCGCTTGCGCTCGCGCCGGCGCTCGCGCCCACGTTGGTGCTCCGGCTCGCCCTGACCGTGCCGGCGTCGCTCACGGCCCTCTGGGTTGCCTTCGACACGCCTGCACCGGACGACAAGCCGCGGCTTCTTCGTGCCGGTCGCCGAGCGGTTCGCGGACGGCATGAACAGCTTCTTCAACGTCGCCCTGCCGTTCTCCGGGATCGAGCGGATGAAGATGCACGGGGTCGTCGTCCTCGCGATCTTCGGTTTCTGCCTCGTGCTCGCCCACGCGATCGCAGCGCGACGTCCGCTCGTGGCGGTCCTGGCGGTGGTGGCCGGCGCGGGCTGGGCGGCGACCCTGTATCCGTCGCGAGACGTCCTCTATCGGCGCGTTGATCCTCGCCGGCGCCCTCTGGGTGCTCGCCGGCCTGCGGACGACGCGTCCGATCCCGGCACTCCTCGCCGGTGCGGCGCTCATTCTCGTCGCGGCAGCGGCGTCGACCTCGGCTGCGGTCGCGAAGAACGGCGTCATCGCCTGGGAGGGCTGGGACCCGAGCCGCTCGTTCGGCGGGGCGATCTCGGTCAGCTATGTCTGGGATGCCCAGTACGGCGGGATCCAGTTCTCGAAGAAGGAGAGAACCGTCCTCCGGATCACGGGTCCGAAGCGTGGTCTCTACTGGCGGGCGACGACGCTCGATCAGTTCGACTCCGACCGCTGGCTCGACAATCCGATTCCGCTTTCGACCGGTCTCGCCACCGGCAGGCTGCCGAACGACCCGCTGCTGCCGACCCGCTCGCTGGACCGGAGCACCTGGGTGAAGCAGGAGGTGGAGGTCGACGCGCTCCGCGACCAGCACATCATCGGCGCGGCGCAGCCGGTCGCGCTCGACGCGCCCGAGTTGGGCGGTGTCTTCCACCTCTCGGGCGGGGTCGTGCGCGTCTACGGCGGCCTCAAGCGCGGGCCAGACGTACACGGTCTACAGCTACGCGCCACGCCCCGAGCCGGCCGACCTGGCGCGTATCGGCGCCAAGTACCCGGCTGGTCTCGAGCGGTTCTTCGACATCGGCCGGACGCGGGTCGAGCCGTTCGGCGCGGCCGGTCGCGATGCGCACGTGGAGGCGCTCTTCGACGACGAGCGCTACGTCGCGCTGTGGCCGTACCAGGACCTCTGGAACCAGGCCAAGCGGCTGCGCGCGGGCGCGAGGACGCCCTACGGAGCCGTGGTCGCGATCGAGACGTGGTTGCGGAGCACCGGCGGCTTCACCTACGACGAGTCACCGCCCGCCACCGGCGGCCTGCCGCCGCTCGCCCACTTCGTGAGCGAGGGCAAGCGCGGCTACTGCCAGCACTTCGCCGGCGCGATGGCGCTGATGCTCAGGTTCCTCGGCATCCCGGCGCGCGTCGCAGGCGGCTTCACGAGCGGCAAGCACGAAGGGGACACGCTGGGTCGTGACCGATCACAACGCCCACGCCTGGGTCGAGGCGTGGTTCCCAGGCTACGGCTGGCTCGCGTTCGACCCGACGCCGGGGCGGGGGTCGCTGACCGGGAACTACAGCGCCTCGTCGACGGGTTTCAACGCCGGCGACGCCGCCTTCGCGTTCGGCGGGCCGGCCGGGTCGAAGGCGAAAGGCGGCGCAAGCGAGCTCGAGCGTCTGCTGCAGAAGGAGCGGCTGGCCGAACGGCAGGGCGCGGGCGGGGCCAACGCGGACGACGGCCGTCCGTCGGTCGCTCTGGCTGCTCCTGCTCGTCGGCCTCGCCGCCGGAGGCGCGATCGGCGCCGCCAAGGTCATCCGCCGACGGCTTCGGTATCTGACGCGCGATCCGCGACGGCTCGCCGGCGCGGCGCGGCGCGAGCTCGCAGACTTCCTCGTCGACCAGGGGGTCGACGTTCGGCCGAGCGCGACACCCGACGAGCTGCGGCTGCTCGTGCGAGAGGAGCTCGGTGCCGACGGTCGGCAGTTCGCCGCCGCGCTCGCCGAGGCACGCTTCGGGCCGCCCGAGACGAGCGCGGCAGCGGCGGCGCGGGCGCACACGGAGCTGCGAGCTCTGCTGCGAGTGATCCGGCGCGGACTCGGCCGCACCGCACGTCTCCGCGGTCTCGTCGCGCTCCGCTCTCTGCGCGCGTGAACCCGCAGGTCGTGGTGATCGCCGCCGGCCTTGGAACGCGGCTGCGGCCGCTGACCGAGCGCTACGCCAAGCCGGTGCTCCCGATCGACGGCAAGCCCGTGATCGCGCTGCTGCTGCGCGAGCTCGCCGAAGCCGGTTTCGACGCAGTGACCGTCGTCATCGGCCACCTCGGCGACCAGGTCGAGCGCCTGATCGGCGACGGCAGAGGCTTCGGGCTCGCAGTCCGCTACGCGAGACAGGCCTCACCCGATGGCTCGGCCGACGCCGTCCTCGCCGCCGCGCCGGTGGCGCCGTACCTCGTTCTCGGTGCCGACAAGCGCTTCACGCCGGCGACATCGGCAGGTTCGCCGCGGCGTTCGCCGCATCCGGCACCGCGGGCGCGATCGCCGTCGAGGACCGGCCGGGCACCGTCCAGATCCGCGACGGGCTCGTCGAGCGCGTGCTCGGAAAGGGTCTCGTCGCGGCGCCGCTCTGGGCTGTCGGGCCGGGGCTTGCCGGCCATGTCGAGGCGCGTCCCGGCGAGCCACCCTTCGAGCTCGCGCTAGCGTTTCAACATGCGATCGACGCGGGAGAGCGTGTAGCGGGGATCGAGATCGGCCCGACGCGCGATCTGACGGCGCCGGTCGACATTCTCGAGGAGAACTTCCCCTATCTGAGGAACCTGTGACCGAAGCGTACGACTACTTCCAGCAGGGCCGGGCCCACCTGAAGGACGGGATGGCCGCGCAGGCGACGGTCGCGCTCGAGAAGGCGAAGAAGCTCGAGCCGGACAAGGCGTCGATCCGCGAGGCGCTCGGAATCGCGTACTTCCGGATCCAGCGCTGGAAGGAGGCGGAGGCAGAATTCCGGGCCGTGCTCGAGCTCTCGCCGACCGACGACTACGCGCACTACGCGCTCGGCCGCGCGCTCGAGAAGCAGGGCCGCGACGCCGAGGCGAACGGGCACTACAAGCTCGCGAGCTCACTCTCGCCGAACAGCGAGCACTACGCCGAGCGGATCATGGAGCTCGACCGCAGCGACGAGCCCGGCGACGAGCGGACCGACTAGCCCGCGAGGCGATGAAGGCGGTCCTGCAGCGGGTTGTAAGCGCGTCGGTACGGGTCGACGGCCGGATCGAGGGCAAGATCGGCAACGGGCTCCTCGTGCTTCTCGGGATCGCGGCGGAGGACGGTGAGGACGACGCGGCTCGCCTGGCCGGCAAAGTGGCCCGGCTCCGCGTCTTCGAGAACGATGAGCGGCGTCTGGACCGCTCGCTGCTGGACACCGGCGGTGCGGCTCTCGTCGTCAGTCAATTCACGTTGATCGCGGACACGCAGAAGGGAAACCGTCCGAGCTTCGCGGCTGCGGCCGCGCTGGAGGAGGCGGAGCCGCTGGTCGAGCGCTTCTGCGCCGTGCTGCACGAGCTCGGCGTCCCGGTCGAGACCGGCGTCTTCGGAGCACGCATGGAGGTCGAGCTCGTGAATGACGGCCCCGTGACGATCGTCCTCGATGTATGAGGAGAGCCTGGGGAGTTGGAGATTCCTAGAATGGTGGAGAGGTCTACCGAGGGGGCGAAGCACATGAGCAAGGCGTTGATAGCCGGCGCAGTCGTCATCGGTGCCGTGGTGTTGGCCAAACGTCACGCACTCAGCCGCGACGGTTTCGACATCGAGCGGTTCATCGAGCGGATGCCCGAAAACGCTCCGCCAAAGTGGGCGTTTCAAAACATCACCGCGATCCGCGAGAACACCGACCGGATCCTGGAACTCCTCGACAGTCAGCAACGGCCGACACAGGTGAGGCAGCGATGCCTTTGAACGACAACACCGCCTGAGAGCGGACACGAACAAGGGAAACCGTCCGAGCTTCGGCCAAGCCGCACGAGGCGGAGGCGCTCGTCGAGAGCTGCTGTGCCGCGTTGCGCGAGCGCGGAGTCCCGGTCGAAACGGGTGTCTTCGGTGCGCGAATCGATGTCGGCTCGTGAACGACGGGCCGGTCACGATCACGCTTGGGTAAGGGCCGAATCGGCCGCGTCGCTGCTACACTTCCGAGACCATTTTCACCTGCTGGACGAAATGGGCGCGCAGCGCCCATTTTTGTTGAAGGAGCCACGTTTTTGAGTGCCACGCACGAAAAGGAGAGGACGCTGACGAAGCAGATTGGACGGGAGCTTGCGACTGCCCTGCCGGGCGTCGAGGTCCTCGCCGTCGAGCTCTCGGCTCCAGATCGCTTCACCGTCTTCGTCGACCACGCCGAAGGTGTCGACCATGCCCTGTGCGCGCGCGTCACCGACGCGCTGCGCGGCTACCTCGGCGAGTACGCCGTCGAGGTCTCGTCGCCGGGGATCGAGCGCCCGCTGCGCAGGCCCGAGCACTTTCGCAACGCCGTCGGTCGCACGGTCACGCTTCGTACGCCGGAGCGCAAGCGTCTCAAGGGCGAGATCGTGAGCGCCGGCGAGAATGCCGTCGTCGTCCAGTCTGGCAACAACAACGTCGAGATCCCGTACGACGCGATCGTGCGGGGAAACCTGGTCTACACCGAATCTGACAAGGGAGCGTAGGGAGATGTCTCAGGAGATCATCGAGCACATCCGTGGCCTCGAGCGTGAAAAGGGCATCGAGGAGAACACCGTCGTCGGTGCGCTCGAGGACGCCCTCCTCGCCGCCTACAAGAAGACTCCCGGCGCGTCCAGGCACGCCGCCGTCGAGCTCGACGACGAGGGCGAGTTCCGCGTGTTCTCGATCGAGATTCCGGGCGACCTCGAGGCGCGGCTGCTCGACGAGGCCATGGAGGCCAAGATCGAGGAGCTCGAGCGGCTCGAGGAGGAGACCGGGGAGAAGCAGCACACGCTGATCAACCAGGACGAGCTCGAGCTCGACTGGGATCAGGTTCCCGAGGAGCTGATCGTCCGCGCCGACGTCACCCCGAACGACTTCGGCCGCATCGCCGCGATGACGGCCAAGCAGGTGATCCAGCAGCGGATCCGCGAGGCCGAGCGCGCGATGATGTACGAGGAGTACATCGACCGCCAGGGCGAGGTCGTGACCGGCATCGTCCAGCAGGCCGGCGACCGCAACAACGTGCTCGTCGACCTCGGCAAGGTCGAGGCGCTGCTGCCGCGCTCCGAGCAGGTCGACGGCGAGCGCTACGAGCAGGGCTCCCGCATCAAGGCCGTGATCACCGAGGTCCGTTCGGGGACGAAGGGCCCGCAGGTGATCCTCTCGCGCCGCGATCCCGAGCTGATCAAGACGCTCTTCGAGCTCGAGGTGCCCGAGATCGCCGACGGGCTCGTCGTGATCCGCGGCGTCGCCCGTGAGCCCGGCTACCGCGCGAAGATCGCCGTCGAGTCGCACGCCCAGGGCGTCGATCCCGGTCGGTGCCTGCGTCGGCCCGCGCGGCTCACGCGTCCGCATGGTCGTCTCCGAGCTCCGCGGCGAGAAGATCGACATCATCCCGTGGAACACCGAGCCGGCCCGGTTCGTCGCGAAGGCGCTCTCGCCCGCACGCGTGCGCGAGGTGTACATCGACGACGAGACCAAGGAGGCGACGGTTGTCGTCCCGAACGACCAGCTGGCGCTCGCGATCGGCAAGGACGGGCTGAATGCCCGCCTCGCCGCCCGCCTGACCGGCTGGAAGGTCGACATCCAGTCCGACGAGGAGTTCGCCCAGGCCGAGGCCGAAGCGGCGTTCGCCGGCGACGGCGAGGGCGGCGAAGGCGACTACTCCGGCCGCTGTGCCGCGATCCTCTCCAACGGCAAGCGCTGTCCGAACGCAGCGCTTCCCGGCACGCGCTACTGCGGCGTTCCGGCTCACCAGGCGATGGTCGGCCAGGAGCCCGAGGAGGTCGTTGCGGCAGCGGAGGTCGAGGAGCTCGCGACGCCCGCCGAGGCGGAGTCGCTCGAGCCGGTTGCCGAGGTCGCCGAGGTCGCCGAGGTCGAGGTTGCTGAGGTCGAGGTCGACGAGGTCGAGATCAACGATGTGGTGGAGGAGCCGGAAGCCGTCCGACGAGCCGGTTGCTGTCGAGGCCGGGGAGGACGAGACCGCTGCGTGACCTCGCCGGAACGCACGTGTGCGGGCTGCGGGCGCAAGGCGCCACAGTCGGAGCTCCAGCGCTTCGTGGCGCGGTCGGGAGCCCTCGTCGAGGGGCGGAGGGAGCCCGGCCGGGGCGTCTACACCTGCCGGCGGCTCTCCTGCTTCGAGCGGGCGGCGGATCGCCGCGCGTTCAGCCGCGTCCTGAAGCGGACCGTCGTCGTCGATCCGGCGCTCTCGCGCCTCTACACTGACCGCTGATGGCTGACGAACCGAACAAGCCAAACCGTCCAATTCGGCCGCGGCAGGGAGCCCCCGGGCGTAAGCGCCGGGTCGTGATCGAGGGCGGGACCAATCGTCCCGAACCCGCGCCACAACCGCGGCCGCACCGACGCGACTCCGAAGCGTGAGAAGCAGGAAGTCGCGCCACCGACCGGTCCGGCGACCGTTCCGTCTGGAGTCTCCGTCCGCGACCTCTCGCAGGCGCTCGGCGTTCCGGCCGCGCAGCTGATCAAGATCATGATGGGCCTCGGCCAGATGGTGCAGATCACGCAGTCGCTCTCCGACGACGAGGTCGAGCTGATCGGAACCGAGCTGGACCGCGAGATCACGATCAAGCACGCCGCCGACGAGGAGGAGTTGCCGGAGGTCTTCGAGGACGCCGAGGAGGATCTCGCGCCGCGCCCGCCCGTCGTGACGATCATGGGCCACGTCGACCACGGCAAGACGACGCTTGCTCGACGCGATCCGCCAGTCCGCGGTCGTCGAGACCGAGGCCGGCGGGATCACGCAGCACATCGGCGCGTACCAGGCCGAGATCGCCGGCCGGAAGATCACGTTCCTCGACACGCCGGGCCACGAGGCATTCACCGCCATGCGTGCCCGCGGCGCGAAGGTCACGGACATCGCCGTCCTCGTCGTCGCGGCCGACGACAGCGTGATGCCGCAGACCAAGGAATCGATCTCCCACGCCCGCGCCGCCGGCGTCCCGATCGTCGTCGCCGTGAACAAGATGGACATGCCGGACGCCAATCCGGACCGTGTCAAGGCCGACCTCGCCGCCGAGGGCTTCAGCCCGAGGACTGGGGCGGCACCGTCCAGTTCTCGAACGTGTCCGCGAAGCAGAAGACGAACCTCGACGACCTGCTCGAGAAGGTCCTGCTCGTCGCCGACGCCGAGCTCGAGCTGACCGCCAACCCGAACACCGAAGCCTCCGGTCCGATCATCGAATCACGCCTCGACGTCGGCCGCGGGCCGGTCGCGACGATGCTCGTTCACCGCGGCACACTCCGCGTCGGCGACGCCATCGTGGCCGGCGACGCGCACGGCAAGGTGCGCGCGCTGCACGACTACCGCGGCGAGAAGGTCGCGGAGGCCCGTCCGGGGACGCCGGTCGAGATCCTCGGCTTCGACGTGCCGCCGCCGGCCGGCGAGCTCGCGCGCGTCGTCGAGAACGAGCGCGAGGCCCGCCAGCTCGCGCAGCGCCGCGGCCAGCGGCTCCGCACCGAGCAGCTCGCACAGCGCTCGAAGGGCGGCGTCTCGCTGGAATCGCTCTTCTCGCAGCTGCAGGAAGGCGCCGTCCAGGATCTGAACCTGATCCTCAAGGGCGACGTCGGCGGCTCCGTCGAGGCAGCGATCTCCGAGCTCGCGAAGATCGAGCATCCCGAGGTGCGGGTCAACGTGATCCACCAGGGCGTCGGCCCGATCACGGAGGGCGACATCATGCTCGCCGCCACCTCGAACGCACTCGTCGTCGGCTTCAACGTCCGTCCGAACGCCGAAGCACGGCAGCTCGCCGAGCGTGAGGGCGTCGACATCCGCACCTACCGCGTCATCTACCAGCTGACCGAGGACATCGAGCAGGCCCTCGTCGGCATGCTCTCCGCCGTCCAGACCGAGGAGATCATCGGCGAGGCCGAGGTGCGCGCCCTCTTCAAGGTCTCGCGGCTCGGCACGATCGCCGGCTGCATGGTCACCTCGGGCGTCGTGCGGCGGAGCTCGCAGGTGCGGGTCGTCCGCGAGGGCACCGTGATCTACGACACCACGATCTCCCAGCTCAAGCGCTTCAAGGAGGACGCACGTGAGGTCGCGGAGGGCTTCGAGTGCGGGATCCTGCTCAACGACTTCAACGACGTGAAGGAAGGCGACGTTCTCGAGGCCTACGAGACGCGCCAGGTCGAGCGGACCTCGCTCGACGAGCCCGCCGCCTCGCCCGCCACGCCCTAGTGGCCACGGGCTGGGTCGGGATCCTCTCCGCCGAGCTGCACTTTCCCGAAGCGCACTCCTTGAAGGAGAAGCGCATGCACGTGCGCTCGGCGAAGGAGCAGCTTCGGAACCGCTTCGCCGCCGCGGTCGCCGAGGTCGATCACCACGATGTGTGGCAGCGCGCGCGGCTCACGGTGGCGGTTGTCACGCGCGAAGCCGGGGAGGCAGAGCGCCTGCTCGCCGACGCGGAGCGCTACCTGGCCTCGCGCGAGTGGGAGCTCGGAGCCGTCGACCGAGAGCTCGTCACCCTCGACGACTAGCTCGGTACGGTAGGTGTATGCCCGAGCGGATGCGCAGAGTCAACGAGTCGCTCCGCCAGGTTCTCTCCGAGGCCCTGCTGGAGCTGAAGGACCCGCGGATCGGGTTCGTCACCGTCACCGGCGTCAAGACGTCGCAGGACCTACGGCAGGCGACGGTCTACGTGAGCGTGCTCGGGAGCGAGAAGAAGCGGAGCTCGAGCATGAGCGGGCTGGTGGCCGCGCACGGCGTCCTCCAGGCGCGACTCTCACGCGAGCTCCGGATGAAGCGGACCCCGCAGCTCTCGTTCGAATACGATCACGCGGTCGAGCACGGCGTGCGGATGTCCAAACTCATCGATGAGCTCGCCCCCGAAACAGACGACAACGGCAGCTGACCTCGGGGCGGTCGTCGAGGCGATCCGCGAGCGCGAGCGGTTTCTCGTCACGACGCACGAGAATCCGGATGGCGACGCACTCGGCTCGCTGCTCGCGACCCACCTCGCGTTGCGGTCGCTCGGCAAGGACAGCGTCATGTTCCTCGCCGGCCCGGCGCCGCTCCCCGGGTGAGTACCGCTTCCTGGCGCTCGGCGAGCTGCAGCGAGAGCTGCCCGCCGACGCCGCCGAGCGCACGCTCGTCGCCGTGGACTGCGCCAACGAGAGCCGGCTCGGCGCCGATCCGGCCGTCCTCCACCTGGCGCCGTTCACGCTCAACATCGACCACCACCACGACAACTCGCGCTTCGGCGACGTGGTCGTCGTCGACGCCGAGGCGTCCTCGACGGGCGAGTTGCTGCGCGACGTCTTCGCCGCGCTCGGCATCGAGCTGACGCCCGAGCTGGCCGAGCCGCTCTACACCGCGCTCGTCACCGACACCGGCCGCTTCCAGTACGCGAACACGACGCCCAAGGCGCTGCGACTCGCCGCCGAGCTCGTCGAGGCCGGGGCGGACGTGCACAAGGTCTTCCAGGACGTCTACGAGAACGTCCAGTTCGCGAAGCTGAAGCTCCTGGCGCGAGCGCTCGAGCGGGCGCAGGTGTACGAGGGGGGCAGGCTCGTCGTCTCGTACCTGCTTCGCAACGACTTCGCCGAGGTCGGCGCCGTCGAGCCGTACTCGGAGGGAATCATCGACTTTCTGCGCGCGGTCGAGGGCGCCGACATGGCAGCCATGATCCGCGAGCCGCCTCGCGGGGGCACACCGGCCCGGCGCGTCTCCTTGCGGGCCTCGCACGACGAGATCGACGTCTCGGCGATCGCGCGTGCCTCGGGCGGCGGCGGCCACCGCCAGGCGGCCGGCTTCTCGAGCGACGCCTCGATCGAGGAGATCACGAACTTCCTCCGGCGCGAGTTCCTGGCCGCTGCGGGCGCTCCCGCGACCGGCTGATGCCGCCGAAGGGCCTCGAGCCGAGCGGGATCATCCTCGTCGACAAGCCGGCCGGGCCTTCCTCGTTCGCCGTCGTCGCCCGTGTTCGGTCGCGGACCGGGACGAAGATGGGCCATGCGGGAACTCTTGACCCTTTCGCCACAGGATTGTTGCTTCTGCTCTCCGGCCGCTCGACAAAATTGGCGGGATCGTTCGTCGGTCTCGACAAGCGCTATCTCACGGACGTCGACCTCACGTCCCGTACGACCACGGGCGATCCCGAGGGGGACGTCGTCGAGTCGCTCGAGCCGCCGTCGCCGGACGAGCTCGAGCGCCGGCTCGCGGGCCTCCGCGGCGAGATCGAGCTGCCGATCCCGGCCGCGTCCGCGGTCAAGATCGGCGGTGAGCGCGCCTACAAGCTGCACCGCCGCGGCGTCCAGGTGGAGATGCCGCTGCGGCGCTCGCGCGTCGACGCGCTCGACGTCATCGCGTATACGGACGGCGTCGTCCGCCTTGACCTTCGCGTCAGCTCGGGAACCTATGTCCGGGCGATCGCCGAGGAGCTCGGAGGCCACTGCGCGACGCTCCGCCGGCTCGAGATCGGCCCCTTCCGCGTCGAGGACGCCGACGAGGAGCGCGTGATCCCACCCGATCAAGCACTGGCGCTGCTGCCGTGACGGTGGCCATTGCGATCGGGACGTTCGACGGAGTCCATCTCGGGCATCGCCGGGTGATCGAAGAGGCACGGGCGACCGGGTTCCCCGTTCGGGTGCTGACCTTCAATCCGCATCCGCGGGTCGTGCTCGGAAACCTCGTGGAGCTGATCTCGAGCCTCGAGCGGCGGCTCGAGCTGCTGGCCGAGCTCGGAGTCGCCGAGACGACCGTGCTCGACTTCACGCTCGACGTCGCCCAGCAGGAGCCCGAGGAGTTCGCGGCCGAGCATCTCGCGGGGGCTGAGGTCGTGGTCGCGGGCGAGGACTTCCGCTTCGGCCGCCGACGGCGCGGCGACCTCGAGCTGCTCGAGCGTCTCGGCCTCGCCGTGCGGGCCGTGCCGCTGATCGAAGGTGTCTCGTCCACCGAGATCCGACGACACCTGCACGCGGGCGAGGTGGGGGAGGCGGCGCAGCTGCTCGGGAGGCCGGCGGAGCTGGACGGGATCGTCGTCAGCGGCGACCAGCGGGGCGGCACGCTCGGCTACCCGACGGCCAACCTGGCGGTCGATCCGGGCCTGCTCGTGCCTCGGTACGGAATCTACGCGGGTGCCGCGCTCGACCATCGGGCCGCCGTCTCGATCGGGACGAACCCGCACTACGGCGGCGAGGAGCGGCGGATCGAGCCGCATCTGCTCGACTTCGAGGGCGACCTCTACGGACGCAGGCTGCTGGTCGAACTGTGGGAGCGGCTCCGCGACGAGCAGGTGTTCGGGAGCGAGCAGGAGCTGATCGACCAGATCGCGCGCGACGTCGACGCGACGAGGAAAGCGGTCCGACCGGCGTAGGTAGGTTGGGCGCCGTGAGCGAGAACGGCGCAATGATCCATGCCCGCGGGCTCCTGAAGCGGTTCGGCGACCTCGTGGCGGTCGACGGAATCGACCTCGACGTCCGGCGTGGCGAGGCGTTCGGCTTCCTCGGGCCCAACGGGGCGGGCAAGAGCTCGACGATGCGGATGATCGGCTGCGTCTCTCCGGTCAGCGGCGGGACGTTGCGCATCCTCGGTCTCGACCCAGAGGCGGACGGCCCCAGCATCCGGGCCCGGCTCGGGGTCGTGCAGCAGCACGACACGCTCGACATGGAGCTGACGGTGCGCGAGAACGTGCTCATCTACGGCCGCTACTTCGGGCTCTCGCGCCGCGAGCTGAAACCGAAGATCGACGAGCTGCTCGACTTCGTCCAGCTCACCGAGCGCGCCGGCGACAAGGTGGAGCCGCTCTCGGGCGGGATGAAGCGGCGCCTGACGATCGCGCGCTCGCTCGTCAACGATCCCGAGCTCTTGCTCCTCGACGAGCCGACGACGGGACTCGATCCGCAGGCCCGGCACGTGGTCTGGGATCGCCTGTTCCGCCTGAAGCAGCGCGGCGTCACGCTCGTGCTGACGACGCACTACATGGACGAGGCGGAGCAGCTCTGCGACCGGCTCGTCGTGATGGATCACGGCCGGATCGTCGCGGAAGGCTCGCCGCGGCAGCTGATCGAGAAGTATTCGACGCGCGAGGTCGTCGAGGTGCGCTTCGAGGACGAGCGGGCGGAGAGCGGCGCGCTCAACGGTGTCGGTCAGCGCGTCGAGGAGCTGCCGGACCGCGTGCTGGTCTACACCGACGACGGCGACGCCACCGCAGCCGCGATCGCCGAGCGCGGGCTTCCACCGCACTCGACGCTCATCCGCCGCAGCACGCTCGAGGACGTCTTCCTGCACCTCACCGGCCGCACCCTCGTGGACTGACGTGGAGGGCCTCCTCCAGCCACTTCGCGCCTACGAGCACTGGCTCGCGCAGTACAAGCGCGTCTGGCGGGGCACGCTGGGGACGAGTCTCGTGAACCCGCTGCTCTACCTGGCGGCGCTCGGGGTCGGGCTCGGCACGATCGTCGACCAGTCGCCGAACGCGCCGGCCGGCGTTCCCTACCTCGACTACATCGCACCGGGCCTCCTCGCCGCGGCGGCGATGCAGACGGCGGCGACCGAGTCGAGCTGGCCGGTGATGGGCGCGATCAAGTGGACGCGGACCTACTACGCGATGACCGCGACTCCGCTGACCGAGCAGGACGTGCTGCTCGGCCATCAGCTCTTCGTCGTCACGCGCGTGCTCACCGCGAGTGCCGCGTACCTGGCGGTCGTCGCTGCCTTCGGCGCAGTCAGCTCCTGGCTGGGCCTGCTCGCGATCCCGGTCGCCGTCCTGATCGGGACTGCGTTCTCGATGCCCCTCGCCGCCTATGCGGCGACGACCGAGTCCGAGTCGAGCTTCCCGCCGATCTTCCGCTTCGTGATCGTCCCGATGTTCCTCTTCTCCGGGACGTTCTTTCCCGGTCTCGCAGATGCCGCTGGCGCTCGAGCTTCTGGCCTACCTGACGCCGATCTGGCACGGGGTCGAGCTCTGCCGCGGGCTGATGCTCGGCACGATCGAGTGGCTGCCCGCGCTCGGCCACACCGCGTACCTCCTCGCGTGGACGATCGGCGGCCTCCTGCTGGCCCGCCGCGCGTACCGAAAGAGGCTCTTCCGGTGACGACACTGGTCGCACGGACGCTCAACCGCCCCGGCGGACGAGGGGTGCTGCTCTTCGAGCGCAACCTGATGAGCTACCGGCGGATGTGGCCGATCATCGTCTCGGGCTTCTTCGAGCCGCTCTTCTACCTGCTCTCGCTGGGATTCGGGCTCGGCGGCTACGTCGGCGAGGTCGTCATCGACGGTGCCCCGATCGACTACGCGACCTTCGTTGCGCCCGGCCTGCTCGCGGCCTCGGCGATGAACGGCGCCTTCTACGACGCGACCAACGTCTTCTGGAAGCTGAAGTACCAGAAGCTCTACGACGCGGTCCTCTCGACACCGCTCGGGCCGAAGGATGTCGCCACGGGCGAGGCGGGGTGGGCGCTCTTCCGCGGCCTGCTCTACTCGATCGGGTTCTTCACCGTGATCGTCGCGCTCGGCCTCGTCGAGTCGTGGTGGGCGCTGCTCGCGCTGCCGGCGACCGTGTTCGTGGGCTTCGCGTTCGCCGGCATGGGCGTCGCCGCCGTCACGTTCATGCGCAGCTGGCAGGACTTCGACATCCTCAACCTCGCGATCCTGCCGATGTTCCTCTTCTCGGCCACGTTCTTCCCGCTCTCGACCTACCCGGACTGGCTCGAGGTCGTGATCCAGGCGACGCCGCTGTACAACGGGGTCGACCTGCTGCGCTCGCTGACCACGGGAACCGTCGGAGCCGCGCAGCTCGTCAACGTCGCGTATCTGAGCGTCCTCGGTCTTCTCGGCACCTGGATCGCCAGCCGGCGCGTCGAGAAGCTCCTGCTGACCTAGAGCGGGAGGAGGGCGGCGTGCCCGCTGCGCCGAGGATCACCGGCAGCGCCGGCGGGCGACAGGAGGCTGACGCCGCCGAAATAGTGATGCTGCGCCGACCAGCGGCGCACCTGGAGCCCTGAGCGCTCGAGCTCGTCCAGCGCCTCCTCGTCGACGCCGGGCTCGGCGTTGACGACCTGGCCCGCCCGGTGGAACCGAGGCCGCTCGACCGCTTCCGCGGGCTCGAGCTCTTCGTCCAGGATCCCCGCCGCCACGCCGACGAGCGCGGTGCGGAGCCGTGTCCCGCCGGCAGCGCCGATCGCCAGCGCGATCCCCTGGCCGTCGACGGCCAGACTCGGTGCCATCATGCTCTCCATTCGCTCGCCCGGCAGCAGCGGCGCGCGGTGGAGGTCGACCTCGCCGAGCATGCTGTTCAGGTGGAGGTCGAGGCCGGCGAGGAAGTCGCCGGTCCCGAGTCCGAGACTCGTCGTGAGGACGCACGCGTTTCCGTCCGAGTCGGCTGTCACGAGGTTCGTGGTGTGCCCCTCGACGGCCGGGCCTTCCAGGGCGGCGAGCAGCATGCGCACCCGTTCCTGGCCGCCGAGGTCGCGCAGCGGCTGGCAGCCTGCGCGAGCGAATCAGGCACCCCCGAGAGGCCCGCTCGGGTCAGGAACCGAGTCCCCGCATAGGGAAGCTCGACGGGCGGCGTCCAGCGCGCCTCGTAGCGATCCAGATCGGCGCGATCCACGCCGATCCCTTCGACTTCGAGCAAGGCGTCGGCGAGTGTGCCGCGGTAGATGCTGCCCGCCCCCTCGGCGGCGATGAGCTCGAGTGCGGTCGCGAGGCCCGGCTGGGCGAGGACGTCGCCGGTGACGAGTGGATGCCCCGCCGGCGCGTAGATGCGCTCCCCGTCGGCGCTCATCGTGAAGACCGGCGCCAGCATCGCGAGGCAGGCGGCGTGGGCGGGCGGCATCGTCACGCCGCTGCGCGCAAGCCGGAGCGCCGGTTCGACGAGCCGCGGCCACGGCAGGCGGCCGTAACGACGCCAGAGGGCGTCGAGGCCGCCGGGAAGCCCCGGCACGGCGCAGGTGCCCGGCCCGACCGCGTAGTGGACGAGCTCCTCACCGAACGGAACCTGCAGCGCGACGGGCGGCGCACCGTCACCCGAGGGGACGTCGACGAAGCAGTCGAGCAGCCAGGCGTCGCTTCCGTCCCAGTGGATCGCGTGGCCGCCGCCGAGGAAGCCGGTCATCACGGTCTCGGCGACGCACGAGGCGAGACAGGCCGCAACGGCCGCGTCGGCCGCCGTCCCACCTTCCTCGAGGATCTCGATTCCGGCCTCCACCGTGGCCGGGTGACCCGCTGCGACACCGCTTGGGAGCATGGGTTGCTACCCTAGTCGCGACCGAGATCTCGGCCGAGCGTGCCTTCCTTCACGCCGCGCGGGGACTCCGGAGAACCCATCGAGAAGGAGGCCCATGGCCCTCACCAAGGAAGTCAAGCAAGAGCTGATCGGGAAGCACGGCCGCAACGAAACGGACACGGGCTCCCCGGAGGTGCAGATCGCAATGCTCACGAGGCGAATCAACGACCTCACCGAGCACCTGCGCACACACCAGAAGGACCACTACTCCCGGCGCGGGCTGTTGAAGCTCGTCGGCCGGCGGCGGCGGTTCCTGACCTACATGCAGAAGCACGACTTGGAGGGCTATCGCGCCCTCATCAAGGAGCTAGGCCTTAGGCGCTAGCAATCAGGGAGAGTGGAAGCTTGAGCGAGCCCCATCCGGTGGGGCTGACCCAAACTTCCACTCTCCACCCAAGCAGAGTGGAGGAAATGGAATGAGTACCGTAATGGGGCAGATCGCCTCAGTTTCCGTCGAGATCGGCGGAAAAGAGATCACGTTCGAGACAGGCAAGCTCGCCAAGCAGGCTGACGGCGCCGTCGTCATGCGCTCAGGCGACACGATGGTGCTCGCGACTGCCGTGGGCCGGCCGGAGGCGCGCGAAGGAGCGGACTTCTTCCCGCTCACGATCGACGTCGAGGAGCGCGCCTACGCCGCCGGGAAGATCCCGGGCGGCTTCTTCAAGCGTGAAGGGCGCGCCACCGAGCGCGCGACCCTGACCGCGCGGATGATCGACCGCCCGATCCGGCCCCTTTGGCCGAAGGGCTTCCGCAACGAGGTTCAGGTGATCTGCACCGTCCTCTCCGCGGACCTCGTCACCCCGCACGACATCCTCTGTATCAACGGGGCGTCCGCCGCCCTGATGATCTCGCCGCTCCCGTTCTTCGGGCCGGTCGGGGCCGTGCGCGTCGGCCGCATCGACGGCGAGTTCGTCCTCAACCCGACCCACGAGCAGAACTTCGAGGAGACGGCACTCGACCTGATCGTCGTCGGCACCAAGGACGGCCTGACGATGGTCGAGGCCGGCGCCGAGGAGGTGCCCGAGGACGTCCTCCTCGAGGCGCTCGACCTCGCGCACCAGGAGATTCGCAAGCTCTGCGAGGCGCAGGAGGACCTGCGCCGCCAGGTCGGCAAGGTGAAGTGGCTCGACCCCGAGCTGACCGCCGAGCTGGAGAGCTCGCACGGGCACACGATGTGGGAGAGCATCCAGGCCAGGGGCCTGCGCGAAGGCGCAGCGGTGACCGAGGAGCTCGAGGACCAGCTGGCTCCGGACCTGACGATGGACTCGACCGAAGAGGACATCAACCGCCGGATGCAGGTTCGCTCCAGCCTGGCGGCCCTGCTCGAGAAGCAGCGGCTCGCGGCAGTCGAAGGCCCGGTGCGGGAGCAGTTCGAGAACGACCTGCGCGCCCTCACCGACGCCGAGCAGGACTCGAAGGAGCTGAAGTCGGCGAAGCGCCATCTGCTCTTCGACCGGATCATCGAGACCGTTCAGCTGCCGTTCCCGGTGGGGCCGGCGACTGTCGACGGAGACGGACCAGTCGTCAAGGACTCGGTCACGAAGAGCTACGTCAAGAAGGCGGCCGAGGCGATCTACAAGGACCTCGTCCGCAAGAAGATCGCGATCGACAAGCGGCGCCCGGACGGCCGTGCCACGGACGAGATCCGGCCGATCGAGTGCGAGGTGACGGTCAGCCCGCGCGCACACGGCACGGGCCTCTTCCAGCGCGGCCAGACGCAGATCCTGTCGCTGCTGACGCTCGGCACCGCGAAGGAAGGCCAGCGGATCGACGACCTCTCACTCGAGACCGACCGCCGCTTCATGCACCACTACAACTTCCCGCCCTACTCGGTCGGGGAGACCGGCTTCATGCGAGGCCCGAAGCGGAGGGACATCGGCCACGGCGCACTTGCACAGAGGGCGCTCGAGGCGGTCATCCCGGACGCCGAGGACTTCCCGTACACGATCAGGATCGTCTCCGAGACGCTGGAGTCGAACGGCTCGTCGTCGATGGGATCGGTGTGCGGCTCGACGCTGGCGCTGATGGATGCCGGCGTACCGATCAAGGCGCCTGTCTCCGGCATCGCGATGGGCCTCGTCAAGGAGGGTGACGACTACGTCATCCTCACCGACATCCAGGGCGCGGAGGACCACCTGGGCGACATGGACTTCAAGGTCGCCGGCACGCGGGAGGGCATCACCGCGCTCCAGATGGACATCAAGATCACCGGCGTCACGCAGGAGATCATGCGCGGGGCGCTCGAGCAGGCGAAGCAGGCGCGGGAGTTCATCCTCGACCGGATGCTCGAGGCGCTGCCCGAGGCTCGCACGGAGCTCGCTCCGCACGCGCCGCGGATCTCGTCGATCCAGATCAACCCGGACTTCATCGGGATGGTCATCGGCAAGGGCGGCGAGACGATCCGCTCGCTCGAGTCCGAGTACGACGTCCAGATCGACATCGAGGAGGACGGCACGATCCTCGTCTACGCGACCGAGGGCACCAAGGCCGACGCTGCGATCGCTGCGATCGCCGCGCTGACCAAGGAGCCCGAGGTGGGCGACACGTTCACCGGCAAGGTCGTGAAGACGACCCAGTTCGGCGCGTTCGTCGAGCTGAAGAAGGGCACCGACGGGCTGTTGCACGTCTCGAACGTCGGCCCCGGCCGCGTGGCGCACATCGAGGACGTCATGGCCCGTGGCGACGTGGTCGACGTGCTCGTGCAGGAAGTGGACAAGGCGCGTGGCCGGATCGGCCTCAAGCTCGTCCACAAGCACGAGGACGGGCGGCTGGTCGAGCCGGAGGAGCTGATCGAGCGGGCGAAGAGCGCCCCGCCGCGGCCTCCCGAGGAGGAGCGGCCGCGCCGCGACGGCGATCGACGAGGTGGCCGCGACCGCGGCCCGCGCCGCGACTAGCCGCTCGCGACGAAGCAGTAACCCGAGGGGGCGGCGAAAGCCGCCCCCTCGCGGTCTTGCTCAGGGAGTGACGGCCGCGTTCATGTCGGTCTGGATCTCGGCGGCCGAGAGGGCGCGCGCGTAGATGCGCACGTTGTCGATCAGGCCGCCGAACCACTCGCCCCAGGTCCCGTTGCCGCCGATCCTGAGAGCGCCGGTGGAGGCGCTTATGCTGCCGGTGACGGCGCGGGTCGAGACGAGAGTGCCGTTGACGTAGAGGCGAAGGTTCGCGCCGTCGTAGGTCGCTGCGAGGTGCGTCCAGACGTTGTTCGCGACGGTCGTCGGTGCCGCGGGTGTCGAGGTCGGAGCCGCCGATGACGACGTGCCCGCTGGGCCGCGCAGTGTCCGTGTCCGCGTAGAGCGCATAGACCATGAAGCCCGGGGTCTCCTTGAGCAGGACCGTCTGCCAGTCGGCGCCGGCGCCGGTCGGGTTGACCCAGGCTGACAGCGTCATCCCGTTGCTCAGGTCGAGATCGTTGGCGTCGGCGACGGTGACCCAGTCGTTGACGCCGTCGAACGAGAGTGCACCGCCGTTCCTGCCGGTCGCCGACCACGTCGCGCCCGAGATCGTGCCGGTGTGGCCCTTGCCGGTGGCGTCCGCGGCGGTCGTGCCCGTGCCGGCGTCGAACGACCACGCGGCGACGAGCCCGGTGGGCGGCGGCGGCACGCTGTTGTCGACCGTGACGGTCACGCCGGCCGAGGTCGTCTCGTTGCCGGCTGCGTCGCGGGCGACGGCGCGGAGGGTGTGGGGGCCCGCCGTCGCGGTCGTCGTGGCCCAGGAGGTGCTGTACGGCGCGCTCGTGTCGGCGGCGCCGAGAGCCGCCCCGTCGAGGGTGAACTGAACGCTCGTGACGGCGACGTTGTCGGACGCGCTTGCCTGCACGGTCACCGTGCCGGAGACCGTCGTGCCCCCGGCCGGAGCCGTGACGGCGACAGTGGGAGCCGTTGTGTCGCTCGTGACGGTCGCGCTCGCCTCGTTCGAGGGGGCACCGACGTTGCCGGCGGCGTCCTCGGCGGTCACCCGGTAGAAGTACGTGCCTGCCGAGACGTTGTCGGTGTACGTCGTGCCGGTCGGCTGTGCGATGCGGTTCGAGACTCCGGGGACGAAGCCTGCGACCGTGGATCGGTGCACGTTGTAGCGCACGACGCCGACATTGTCGGTGGCGGCAGACCAACTCAGGCTTGCCGAGCCGAGTGCTCCGGTCGCCTGCAGTGTGCCGGGGGGTCCCGGCGGCGTGACGTCACCTGTCACGACTCCGGTCGCCTGGTTCGAGGATGCGCTGATGTTGCCGGCGGCGTCCTCGGCGGTGACGCGGTAGTAGTAGGTGCCCGGTGCGAGCCCAGGGTCGGTGTAGCCCGTGCCGGTGGGCTGGCTGATCCGGTTGGCAGCGCTCGGTGTGAAGCCGGACGTCGTGCTGCGGTGGACGTTGTACCGGACGACGCCGACGTTGTCGGTCGAGGCGGTCCAGCTGAGCGTCACCGAGCTCAGGCCGCCGGTCGCGCCGAGCGCGCCCGGTGCGCTCGGCGCTTGCGTATCGATCGGCGGCGGCGGCCCGACCGGTGTTGCCATGTCGGCCTGGACCTCGGTCGCCGAGAGGGCGCGGTTGTAGAGGCGGAGATCGTCGAGCTGGCCGGAGAAGAACTCGTCCCAGATGGCGTTGCCGCCGATCCGGAAGGGGCCGGTGGAGGCAGGCAGCGAGCCGGTCGCGGTCGTCGAGCCGGAGAGCGTTCCGTTCACGTACAGGCGGATGGTTGCGCCGTCGTAGGTGGCCGCCAGGTGTGTCCAGACGTTTGCGGGCAGCTGACCGGCGCTCCTTGCCTCGGCCTCGCTGCCGCCCAGGAAGAGATTCGCGCTGGCCCGCTGGCCGCTGTTGTTTCCGTAGAGGGCGTAGACGAGGTTTCCGGTCTGCTCCTTGAGCGCGACCGTCCGCCAGCGGTTCGTGGACGTCGGCTGCACCCAGGCCTCCAGCGTCATCCCCGTTGTCAGGTCCAGGGCGGCTGTGTCGGTCACCGTGACCCAGTCGTTGACGCCGTCGAACGAGAGCGCGCCGCCGTTCTTCCCGGCGGCCGACCAGGTCGCGCCGGAGATCGTGCCCGTGTGGCCTCGACCGCGAGATGTCTGCGAGCGTGGTGCCGCTGCCCGCGTCGAAGGAGTACGCGGCGACCAGCGCGGACGGTGGCGGTCCGGTCGAGAAGTTGGCGGTGTATGTCGTCGCGGAGGCCGGGGCGATGATGGTGTGCGTCTGGGCGCCGCCGTCGGACCAGGACGTGAACGTGTACGACGAGCCGCCGAGGGTCTGCGGCGAGACGGCGCTCACGGAGTTCGCGGAGCCGATGATCACGGTCCGGGTGAACGGCGCGCGGCCTGTGTCGGCCCGACGACGAGCTGGAGCCCGGCGGGGCTCGAGGCGAACGTGAGCACCACGGTCTGCGGGTCGAGCCTCAGAGTCTCGGTGTCCGTGAGACCGCCCGCGTCGGTCGCGGTCAGGCGAAGCTCGAGATACGAGGGGTACTCGTGGTCGGGGGCCGTGAACGAGCCGCCGGCAACGCCCGAGAACGTCTGGATCGTGTGCTGATGGCAGTTCGACGGGCAGTGCTGCATGACGAGCTCCCAGCTCAGCGCGCCGGCGGGCAGCGTTCCCTGCTCCGGGTCGGTCGCCGAGCCGGAGAACGAGATCGACGTCGCCGACCGCGCCAGGTCGTCCCGGCGGTCGGGCGTCGCGATCGTCGCCGGCGGTGCCGAGTTGCCGACGCTGATCGTGACCGGGTCGCTGACGCTGGAGGCGCCCGCCGCGTCGGTGACGCGCAGCCGCACGCGTACGTCGCCCGCTGTGGAGTACGTCCTGGTCGGCTGCGCCGCGGTCGAGTCGTCGTAGAGGCCGTCCTCATCGAGGTCCCAGGCGTAGGAGATCGTGTCGCCGGCGTCCGGATCGCTCGAGCCGGTGCCGTTGAAGGTGACCGCCAGCGGGGCGGCGCCGCTCGTCGGGTCGCCGTCGCGACGCGACCGGCGGCGCTGTTCGCGCCGAAGTAGCGGACCCGCCGAATCGCGCCGCCGTCGAAGTCGGCGTAGAACAGGTCGCCGCCGGGGCCGATCTCGAGGTCGACCGGGTTCGCCGCTCCGGCCGCGAAGGTCAGCCGCGTGGCCGGGTTCGGCAGTCCGTCGCTGCCCGGAACATCGCCCAGATGCACTCCCGCGAGTAGTCGGCGAAGAAGAGCGCGCCCGCGTAGTCCGCCGGATAGTTCCCGCTCCTCGTAGAAGGCCATTCCGGAGATCGACGAGCTCCCGGTCGGGCAGGATTCGCCGGCACCACCTTCGCCGCATGGTTGTAGGTGAAGAACGGGCGGTGATCGACGGCCGGCGGAGTAGAGGTTCTCGCAGAGATTGAGGTTCGGCGCCGTCGTAGGCGGGTGGCGACCGACGCCCTCGTAGCACGGCCAGCCGAAGTTGTCGACGCCGCTCGCGTCGGGCTCGATCCGGTCGACCTCCTCCCAGGTGTTCCAGCCGACATCGCCTGCCCACATCTTCGCTCGTGTCCGGCCGGAAGCCGATCCGGAACGGGTTGCGGAGGCCGTGCGCGACGATCCGGCGCGCGTTGGCGATCGGAGCTGAAGCAAGCGGGTTGTCCGGCAGTCCGCTGCCCGTCGCCGGGTCGACCCGAAGGACGGCCCCGTCGAGCGACGTGGGGTCGCGTCGTCGTGCGCAAATCCTGGCTGCGCAGCGCCCCGCCCTCGGCGGTCGGCGGCGCGAGGGTGGC
>CAVXQE010000011.1:0-28561 GCA_963763755.1 uncultured Gaiellaceae bacterium | reverse complement strand
TAGCAGGCCTGTAAGCCGGATTCTGTCGAGGGTGACCATCCCTCTAGGCCGGGAGTTGCCTCACGGCTCGAGCGGTGTACCCGATCCCTCGGCGGGCCGCCTCAACGGGATCTGCTTCACCTTGCACCGGACGGGGTTTGACGAGCCGCCGTGTCACCACGACGCTGGTGGGCTCTTACCCCACCGTTTCACCCTTACCGCCGGAACCTCCGGAGATGCTCCGTCGGCGGTTTGCTTTCTGTTCCACTTTCCGTCGGCTTTCGCCCCCTGGGATTTCCCCAGCGTCCTGCCCTGTGGTGTCCGGACTTTCCTCGGCGCCACCTTGCGGCGGCGACGCGGTCACCCGGCCTGCGCGACGAATTCTAGCTCGGATTGGGGAATTTCGAGGCCGTCGCAGAGCAGCGTCCCGCACTCCAGGCACGCGTGCGCGACGGGCCGCTTGAGGAGGAACTCGCCGCAGACCAGGCACTCGAGGCTGGCGCCGCGAGCGATCGCCGCCAGCTCCTGGTCGAGGGTGCGGTTGAGGAACGCGACCGCCATCAGAGCGTCCTGAAGACTCCGGTCACCGTGCCCAGGATCTGGACGAAGTCGGCGTAGATCGGCTCGAGCGAGTCGTTCTCCGGCTGGAGGCGAACGCGATTGCCCTCGCGGTAGAAGGTCTTGACCGTCGCTTCGTCGGCGAACTCGTCGTCGCCGACGAGCGCGACCACGATCTCGCCGTCGCGGGCGTCCTGCGCGCGCTGGACGACGAGGATGTCGCCGTCGAGGATGCCGGCGTTGATCATCGACTCGCCCTTGACCCTGAGCAGGAAGTCGGCCCTGCGGCCGAGCGGCTCGGGTACGGCGAGCTCGTCCTCGATGTTCTCTTCCGCGAGCAGCGGGCTACCGGCTGCGATCTGACCGAGCAGCGGCAGCTTCTGCAGCTCGATCGTCGCCGGCTCGCCACCGGTCTCGTCAAAGCCGCGGGATTCGCGCCGGTGACCGATCAGGTCGAGCGCACGCGGCTTCGTCGGGTCGCGGCGGAGCAGGCCGGCCCGCTCGAGGTTTGCGAGGTGCGCGTGCACGGTCGAAGGAGAGGCGAGCCCGACTGCCTCGCCGATCTCGCGCACGGTCGGGGGATAGCCGTGCCGGTCGACGTAGTCGACGAGGAACTGCCAGATCTCCTGTTGCCGTGCGGTCAGCTGGGGTGCGGCGGACATTGTTCCTCCGATGAGAGTTGTGTCTCAGGTGAAAGCGGTGTCGAACGTGTGTTCGCTCTGAAGCGTAGAGATCCTTCCGGACGGCGTCAAGGAAGGTGCAAGACTGGACGGAGAGCGTGGACTGGCCGACGATCACCCTTGCCGACGTCCTCGAGGCGCGCCGGCGAATCAGCCCGCATCTCCGAGCGACACCGCTCTATCCCTACGCGGGCCTCGACGAGCTGCTCGATGCCGAGGTCTGGGTGAAGCACGAGAACCACCAGCCGGTCGGCGCCTTCAAGGTCCGGGGCGGAGTGAACCTCGTCTCCCAGCTCACCGACGACGAGCGGTCACGCGGGCTGATCTCGGCATCGACGGGTAACCACGGACAGTCGATCGCCTATGCCGCGCGCCTCCACGGCGTCACCGCGCGCATCTGCGTTCCCGAGGACGCGAACCCGGTCAAGCTCGCCGCCATGCGGGCGCTCGGCGCCGAGCTGATCGTGCACGGGCCGGACTTCGACGCGGCCCGCGAGCACTGCGAGAGCCTCGCCGCCGAGCACGGCTATCGCTACGTCCACTCCGGCAACGAGCCGCTGTTGATCGCCGGCGTCGGAACCGGGACGCTCGAGCTGATCGAGGACCGGCCCGACGTCGAGGCGATCATCGTGCCCATCGGCGGCGGGAGCGGAGCCGCCGGCGCCTGCATCGTGGCGAAGTCGATCCGGCCCGAGATCGAGGTGATCGGCGTGCAGTCGGAGGCCGCCCCCGCAGCCTTTCGCTCGTGGCAGGCCCGCGCGCTCGTGGACGGCGAGAACGCGACCTTCGCGGAGGGTCTCGCGACCCGGGTCCCGTTCGAGCTTCCCCAGCAGATCCTCTGGGAGCACCTGGACGACTTCGTGCTCGTCACCGAGGACGAGATCCGGCAGGCGAACCGGCTGATGATCGAGCACACTCGCAACCTGGTCGAGCCGGCCGGCGCCGCGCCGCTCGCCGCCGCGCTGAAGCTCCGAGACCACCTGCGCGGCAAGCGGGTCGCCCTTGTCGCCAGCGGCGGCAACATCAGCCCCGCGCAGCTCGCTGCCCTCTTCTCCTAGCCGGTCACGCCTGCACGTCGAGGCCGCTGACACCCCACGTGTCGGCGAGCAGGTAGCCCTCCGGAAAGGGGTCGGTCGGGTCGAGGAAATGCTGCGAGATGCCGGTGATCCAGGCGCTGCCTCGGATTGCAGGCACGATCGCAATCCGGTCTCCCACGCGGGTCTCTTGGAGGATGCGGCCGTCGAAGGTCGATCCGATCGCAGAGGCGTGCGTCATGCCGTCGCCGACCGCCATCAGCCCGCGGGCATGAAGAACCGCCATGCGGGCCGAGAGGCCGGTTCCGGTCGCCGAGCGGTCGAGCCGTCCGGGCGCGACGACCACGGCGTTCTTCGTCACCGCGCCGATGCCCTGCCACGGCGCCGCGATCTGCACGATGCTCACACCCGCGATCGCCGGGTTCTCGGGATGCGCGCATGGAAGCTGCTCCCGGGCGGCGGCACGAATCGCCTCTCCGGCGAGCGAGAGGTCGCGCGCCTCGTGCGGCTCGAGCTCGAAGCCCAGCGCTCGTGCGTCGGCGATCGCGTACCACATGCCGCCGTACGCAACGTCCACCGTCAGTGTTCCGAGCCCTTCGACCTCGAGCGGAGCGTCGAGTCGGTCGGCGAAGCACGCGACGTTCGTGAACTCGACGCTCTCGCAGCGTCCGTCGCGGCATTCCGCGCGCACTTCGACGACGCCGCCGGGAGCTTCCAGCCGGAGCACTGTCTCCGGCTCGCGCATCTCGACCATTCCCGTCTCGAGCAGGACCGTGGCGGTGCAGATCGTGTTCGATCCGGACATCGCCGGATACTCCGTCGGCTCCATGATGATGAACCCCGCGTCGCAGTCCGGTCGTGTCGCGGGCACGACGAGATTCGCGTGGGCCGCCACGCTTCCGCGCGGCTCGCGGAGCAGCATCCGCCGGAGCCAGTCGCCCTCGCGCTGCAGCTCCTGCATCTGCTCGAACACCGTCTCGCCGCGGGGCGGCAGCACGCCGCCGACGATGACGTTTCCGATCTCACCGCCGGCGTGACAGCCGACGACGGTGATCATCCGCCGCGAGCGCATCGGTCCGACCCTATCGCTTGAAATCGAACGGGACGCCGTCATCGGCGTCCCGTTTCAGCTCGCATGCGCTGGAGAGGACTTGAACCTCCACGGCCCTAAGGCCACAAGGCCCTCAACCTTGCGCGTCTACCAATTCCGCCACCAGCGCGAGGACGAACAGTGTAGCCCTAGGCCAAAAGCCGGTAGAGCACGACGCTGTTGATGGTGAAGACGATCGCAACCGCGACGGTGAGCCTCGTCAGGTTCCGCTCGACGATGTGCGTGCCGCCCTGTGAGGCGGGCGTGAAGCCCATGCCGCCGAGGCCGGCGTCGCGGCCGGAGTGCATCAGGATCAGCGCCAGCAGCGAGACTGAGACGATCACCTGGAAGATGGCTGAGACCTGCAACATCGCGCGAAAGAGGGTAGCAGCGCTGTACCGGCGCTTTACCCGCGAACGCTGGCGGCAGCGAGGATCGCGTCGACGAGCCGCGCTGCGATCGCGTCCTTCGTGATGTAGCCCTTTGCGCCGACGCGGCGAGCCCGATCGACGTCCTCCGGTGCGCTCGAGCCCGTGAGCATCAGGATCGCCGGCGGGTGCGCGAGCTTCTCGAGCTCGACGGCCGCCTCGAACCCGTCCATCACGGGCATGCTGATGTCGAGGGCGATGACGTCCGGATCGAGTCGCTGGGCCATCGCCACCGCCTCGCCGCCGTCTGCGGCTCGTCCGACCACCTCGATGCGCTCCTCGGTCGAGAGCACGGCTTCGAATGCCTCCGCGAAGAGACGGTGGTCGTCGGCGATCAGCAATCGAACCGGCGGCGGCTTGCGCGTCTTCATGGTGCCCCCACGTTGATCTTGCCTGGCTAGGCTACGGATGTGAACCCCCCCGGCGATGAGGTGCGGGCCAAGATCCAGAGGCTGCTCGTCACCGGCGACAACCGGCTCAAGCAGGGCGTCGAGCTCGAGAAAGTCCGGCAGAGCTACGAGCAGGCGCTCGAGCTCGCCCGCGAGGCGGGGATCGAGGACGCGGTCCGGCCGCTCGTCGAGCTCAGGCTCGCCGACCTCGAACGGCTCGCTCGAGAATCGCCTCCACACGAGCCGCCTGACTCCTGACGTCGTGCGACTCGGCCGCCTGACGTGCGGCCGGGTTCGGGACCGGGAGCGCGGCCGCGGCGCGCAGCGCCTCGACGAGCGCCTCTTCGTCTTCCGGGTCGACGAGCACTCCGGCGCCTGCCGGCACGAACTCCGGCGGCCCGCCGACACGTGTCCCGACCACGCTGCGGGCGGAGGCCAGCGCCTCGAGCGCCGCCTGGCCGAAGGGCTCGACGAGACTCGGCTGGCAGAGGACATCGGCGGCCGCGAGATAGCCGGGCACCGCGTCGTGCGGCACGTACCCGGTGATCGTGACGCCGCCACGACCCTCGAGCTCGGGCCGTAGAGCCCCGTCGCCGACGAAGGTCAGCGTCCCCTCGCCGAGTCGAGCGAACGCGTTCGCGAGCCGGACGACGTTCTTGCGCTCGATCAGAGAGCCGACGCAGACGAAGGCGGGGCCTGGGCCTCCGACCCGGTCGAGCGGCCGGAACCGCTCGAGGTCGACGCCGCAGTCGATCACGTCGGTCTTGCCGGCCGCGTCGGGCACGCCGCGCTCGAGCTCCCTTCGCAGCCACTCCGAGACCGCGATCACCTCGGCGGCGTGCCGAACGACCGTCCGTGTCGGGCGCCGGACGAACGGATACCGCGTCACGTTGGCGACGTCCTGGCCGTGCGCTGTGACGACGAGCGGCGCGCGCGAGGCTCGCGCGGCGAGCAGTGCCGAGAGCCCCGTGGGGAAGAGGAAGTGGGCATAGACGACGTCCGGGCGAAAGCGGCGGGCGGCGCGGATCGCACGCACGCGCCAGTCGTGCGTGCCGCAGCTTCCCGCCGCCGCGGCGGTCGAGCACGACGCGCTCGATCTCGTGCCCGCGCCCGGCCAGCTCCCGCTCGAGGCCCTGCACGAAGACCCCGAAGTCCGGTGCGGCGGCCGACGGGTACATCTGGGAGACGAGGAGGATGCGCACCGGCGAATCATCTAGGTTCACGGACGTGCCCGAGCCCGCCGTCCGCGTTGCCGACCTGCACAAGGCCTTCTTCGTCCCCGAGCGGGAGGCCGGACTTCGCGCTGCCGTCAGGAGCCTCGTCCGCCGCAAGACCCGTGAGGTCCGGGCGGTCGACATGATCTCGTTCGAGGTCGAGCCGGGCGAGGTCGTGGGCTTCCTCGGTCCGAACGGCGCCGGCAAGACGACGACGTTGAAGATGCTCTCCGGCCTGCTCTACCCGACCTCGGGTGAGGCGACCGTCCTCGGCCGCGTGCCGTCCAAGCGCGAGCGCGACTTCCTCAGCCGGATCACGCTCGTGATGGGCAACCGCAATCAGCTTCAGTGGGACCTGCCGGCGCTCGACTCGTTCGAGCTGAACCGGGCGATCTACCGGATCGCGCGGCCGGAGTTCCTGCAGCTGCGCGACGACCTGATCGAGTTGCTCGACGTCGGCGACCTCGTTCGCAAGCCGGTGCGCCAGCTCTCGCTCGGCGAGCGAATGAAGGTCGAGATCGTCGGCTCGCTCCTGCACCGACCCCAGGTGCTCTTCCTGGACGAGCCGACGATCGGGCTCGATGTGACGATGCAGAAGCGGATCCGGTCGTTCGTCGCGGAGTACAACCAGCGCTACGAGGCGACAGTGCTCCTGACGAGCCACTACATGGCCGACGTCCAGGCGCTCTGCAAGCGCGTGATCGTCATCCACCACGGGCAGATCCTGTTCGACGGCCAGCTGGCGCGGCTCGGCGACCAGTTCGCCGCGTGGAAGACGCTGACCGTCGAGCTCGAGGATCTCGCGGCCGATCTCTCCGGCTACGGCGACGTGCTCGAGCGCGACGGCGGGCGCATCAAGCTGCGCGTGCCGAAGGCCGACACGGCCCGGGTGACGGCGCAGCTGCTCGCGGAGCGGGAGGTGGCCGACCTGACCGTCGAGGACCCGCCGATCGAGGACGTGATCGAGCTCGTCTTCGCTCAGGAACGACAATGAGCACACGCGTCGGCGCCGCCCGCTCGCTCGTCGACTACTACGTCGTTCGCGGCCGCACGCAGATCCAGAGCCAGTTCCAGTACCGCGTCGCGACCTACTTCTGGCTGATCGGGATGCTCGCCGAGCCGATCGTGTACCTCGTCGTCTGGACGACCATCGCCGACCAGCAAGGCGGCTCCGTGCAGGGAATCTCGGCCGGGGAATTCGCCGCCTACTACATCGTCTGGACGCTCGTTCGGAACATGAACATCGTCTTCACCCCGTACGGCTGGGAATGGCGGATCCGCGAGGGCGAGTTCTCCGCGTCGCTGCTGCGGCCGCTGCACCCGCTGCACGACGACCTTGCCGCTTTCGCAGGCTGGAAGTTCGTCACGATCCTGCTCTGGCTTCCGATCGCTGCCGTGCTCTGGATCGCGTTCGACCCCGTGCTCGCGCCGACGGCGCTCGAGGTCGGCGTCTTCTCGCTCGCGATCTGGGGCGCCTACCTGATCCGGACGATGTTCATGGCGACGCTCGGGATGATCACCTTCTGGACGACGCGCGTGAGTGCGATCTTCGAGCTCGCGATCGCGCTCGAGCTGCTGCTGTCCGGCCGGCTCGTGCCACTGCCGCTGATGCCCGACTGGGCACAGGACATCGCCGCCTTCCTGCCCTTCCAGTGGTCGTTCTACTTCCCGATCCAGGCGCTCGTCGGCGACTACTCGACGCAGGAGCTGCTCGGCGGCCTCGGGATGCAGGTGTTCTGGATCGTGGTGCTGACCGGGCTGACCCTGTTCATCTGGCGGTTCGCCGTGCGCCGCTACTCGGCGGTGGGGAACTGATGCGCGCGTTCCGGTTGGGTTGGCTCTTCTTCAAGGTCGGCTCGATGAACGAGCTCCAGTACCGAGCGAACTTCTTCATCCAGGTGCTCCAGTCGGCCGTGTCCGTCGGCACGGCGATCGTCGTGCTCGCGCTCGTCTACTCGCACACGGCGGAGCTGAACGGGTGGAGCAGGTCGGAGCTGCTCGTCGTGATGGGCATCCAGATCCTGCTCGGCGGAGTGATCCAGACCTCGATCCAGCCGAACATGCAACGGCTGATGGAAGAGGTGCGCGACGGCAAGCTCGACTTCGCGCTGACCAAGCCGGAGGACTCACAGGTGCTCGTCAGCGTCCGCGACGTGCGGATCTGGCGTGCCGTCGACGTGATCTCGGGCGGAGCAGTGCTGGCGTACGGGATCAGCGGGCTCACGGACTCTGTCACCGCGGGCGACGTGCTGCTCTTCTTTGCGATGCTCGCAGTGGGGACGATCACGATCTACTGCTTCTGGCTCGTGATCGCGACGCTCGCGTTCTGGATCGTCAACGTCTGGGAGATCGCGGAGCTCTTCGACGGCCTCTACCAGACGGGTCGCTGGCCGGTGTCGATCTACCCGATCTGGCTGCGGATCGGCGTCACCTTCATCGTCCCGATTGCGTTTGCGATCACCGTGCCCGCCGAGGCGGTGACGTCGCGCCTGGGCTGGGAGACGGTTGCGATCGCGATCGGCTTCTCGGCGGCGCTCTTCGCCGCGACGCGCTGGTGGTGGGGCTTCGGCCTGCGCCGCTACTCGGGCGCGTCGGCCTGAGTAGAGCCCGGCGCGAACAGGCCCGCGCCGGGCTCTACTACGGCGTGGGTCAGTCGCCGTTCTTGTCGTTGTCGTGGTCGTCCTTGTGGTGGTCGTCGTCGTGCTCGTGACCCTTGCTGGGGACGAACATGGCCAGGTACTGGCCCATCTCGACCAGCTCCGGATCCGCGGTGGCCTTGTGCACCTGCGCGTCGAGCAGGTACCAGCCCCGACCGAGGATGCTCTCGGCGTCGATGATCCCGGAGGACTCTTCGTCGTTCGTGATGAAGCCCGGCTTGCCGGGAGTGAACTTCTCCGGGTCGAACGTCGCGACCTGGGTCAGCGAGTCGTCCTTGATGCCGTACTGCCAGACCCGGGCCACGTAGTCCTGTCCGCCGGGATCCTCCTCCAGCAGCACGTGTCCGCGGCGGTCGACCGCGATGTTGTCGAGCATGTGGAACCGCTCGGACGTGCCGCCGGTCTCGAGACCGGTGAGCAGCTGGTCGACCTTGCCGCCCGCAGCGGGATTCTTCGGATCGGCGAAGCGGAGCCGGTAGAGGTGGCTCTGATCCGTGAAGCTGGCCGTGATCACGAAGTAGAGGTCCGTAGGCCGCTTCGGATCCCAGGCCGCGTCCTCCGGCCGGAACCATCCGGTCACCCCGGCCGCGACGCTGTCCGCCTGCAGTTGGGCGCCGGTCTTGTTGGCCACGTTGCCCAGATTGGCGGCGGTGAACGCCGTGCCCGACGGAATGCCGGTGTTGGTGGGCTCGCTGGGCGTTCCAGGGATCTTGATCCCGTAGAGCGTGCCGCCGGTCAGCCCCGCGCGCTCGGCCGGGTTCCCGCTCGCCTTCTTCTCGCCGACGTAGACGTACACCTGGCCGAGCGGGTTCGTGTCGTCGGTGCCGACGACCACCGTCGTGCGGCCGGTGCTGGGGTTCGCGACGGCGTTCTCCCACGAGAACTTGCCGAGCGAGGGCAGCTCCCAGCTGATCCCGCCTTCGGCATGCGCGAACGCGCGGCCCTCGTTGCCGACTTCCTCGCCGTCCATGAAGAGCGGTCCGTTGTAGCCGAGCCCGGAGCGCCAGTCGTAGACCGCCGAGCGCGGGGCGAGGTCGGCAGAGCAGAGCCGGCCGAGCGAGACGCCCTTCGCAGGCGCGTTGTATGAGCTCGTGGTCGTGTTCCAGGTCGCGATCCTGCTGATCAGGTCGCGTCCCGCAGCAACCCGCAGGCTGTGCTCCGCGATCACCCATTTCGAGACGAACGCACCCGTGGCGCCATGGTCGCGTGTGGTGCCCAGCGTGTTGGCGATCTCGTGGTTCGACAGCAACGTGAACGTGCCGGGCCGGCTCTCGTAGGCGCCGAGGCCGTCCGGGATCCCGACCATCCGATACCCGTCGACGGAATCGCCGACCGTCAGGATCGACTTCGTGACCACGCCGTCCTTCGCCGGTATGACGTACGGCGAGACGGAGCTGCTCGGGCCGGTGATCGTTCCGCCGGCAGCGACGGCCGCGGCTGTCACGGCGGCGCAGACGAGCAACGCCGCGATGAGTGTCTTCCGCATTTGTTCTCCTCCCCTGGATTGACGGCCGCAGTGTCTGCGAGCCGTGTGCCCGGGTGGGCTGCGGAGAGGAGAATTTCCTGTGTCCGGGTGGTGAAACTACGTCTGGTGCGCGTCGAACGTGCCGAACTCGTCGCGGAGGGCGTTCGAGATCTCGCCGATCGTGACCCGGGCGCGGAGCGCCTCGCGCATCGGCGGGAGCAGGTTCTCGGGGCCGGCGGCGACACGGCGGACCTCCGCGAGCGCGGCCTCCGCCTCCTCGGCGTTTCGCTCCGCCCGCACGCGCGCCGTGCGCTCGAGCTGGCGCCGCTCGGCGTCGGGGTCGATCCGGAGCAGCTCGACCTCCTCCTTGTCGTCCTCGACGAAGCGGTTGACTCCGACGATCGCCCGCTCGCCCGACTCGATCTGCTCGTTCCACCGGAACGCAGCCTCCTCGATCTCGTGCTGGACGAACCCCTGCTCGATCGCCGCGACGGCGCCGCCCATCTCGTCGATCCTCTCGATCAGCTCTCGCGCCTGATCCTCCAGCTCGGTGGTGAGCTCCTCGATGAAGTAGCTGCCCCCGAGCGGGTCGGCAGTGTCGGTCGCGCCGCCCTCTGCGGCCAGGATCTGCTGCGTGCGGAGCGCGATCCGGGCCGAGCGCTCGGTCGGGAGCGCAAGCGCCTCGTCGAAGCCGTTCGTGTGCAGGCTCTGGGCGCCGCCGGCGATCGCCGACAGGGCCTGAATCGCGACGCGCACGATGTTGTTCTCCGGCTGCTGCGCGGTCAGGGTCGAGCCACCGGTCTGCGCGTGGAAGCGGAGCGCCATCGCCTTCGGGTTCGTCGCGCCGAAGCGGTCGCGCATGATCGTCGCCCACAGCCGCCGCGCCGCGCGGAACTTCGCGACTTCCTGGAAGAAGTTGTTGTGCGCGTTGAAGAAGAACGAGAGCCGCGCGCCGAAGTCGTCCGGCGAGAGCCCGGCGGCCACCGCCGCCTCCCCGTACGCGATCCCGTTCGCGAGCGTGAACGCGAGCTCCTGCACCGCGGTCGAGCCGGCCTCGCGGATGTGGTACCCGGAGATGGAGATCGTGTTCCAGCTCGGAATCCGCTCGGCGGCGTACGCGAAGAGGTCGGTCGTCAACCGCATCGAGGGCCGCGGCGGGTAGATGTAGTTCCCGCGCGCGATGTACTCCTTGAGGATGTCGTTCTGGACGGTGCCGCGCAGCGCCGTTCCGGGGACTTCCTGCTCCTCGGCGACCAGCTCGTAGAGGAGCAGCAGCAGGGACGCGGGGGCATTGATCGTCATCGAGGTGGAGACCTCGTCGAGTGGGATCCCGGCGAGAAGGAGGCGCATGTCCTCGATCGAGTCGATCGCGACGCCCGTGCGCCCGACTTCCCCCGCCGCGTGCGGGTCGTCGGAGTCGTACCCGAGCTGCGTGGGCAGATCGAAGGCCACGGAGAGCCCGGTCTGGCCGCGGTCGAGCAGGTAGCGGAACCGCCCGTTCGTCTCCTCCGCCGAGCCGAAGCCCGCGTACTGGCGGATCGTCCACGGCCGGCCGCGGTACATGTCCGGATACGGGCCTCGCGTGTACGGGAACTCGCCCGGCTGCTCGCCGTCGCCCCCAGGCGCGGAGTAGACCGGCTTGATCTCGATCCCCGAATCGGTCTCCCGCTTCGCGGTTTCCTCTTTCACCCAGCTGATGCTACGGCTAGAGCACTCCGCCGGTCTCCTCGATCGCCTCCAGCGCAATCCGGCGGCCGGTCGCGATGTGCGCGCGGATCGCCGTGCGGGCGGCATCCAGGTCGCCGGCCTCGTACGCGTCGACGATCGCTGCGTGCTCGGTCGGCAGGTAGGCGCCGCCCTCGAGCTTGCCGCCGCGGATCACCTGCATCATCAGGTTGACCGACAGCTCGCGGTAGAAGCGAGAGAGCAGAGAGTTGCCGGCGAGATCGACCTGGTGCTCGTGGAAGGCTGCATTCGCAGAGTCCCACTCGGCATGGGAGACGGCCTCGGCGGTCGACTCGTGCAGCTCGCGGAAGCGGCGCAGCCCGTCGCGACCGACTCGTCCGATCGTGCATTCGGCGGCCTGGAGCTCGAGTGCGAGCCGCACGTCGTAGCCCTCTTCGATCGCCGACTCGGTCAGCGGCGTCACGAAGTAGCCGCGCCGGGACTTGACGCTCAGAAGCCCTTCCGAGACGAGCCGCGTCAGCGCGTGGTGAACCGGGCTGCGGGAAACGCCGAGTGTCGCGGCCAGCTCGTGCAGGCTCACCTTCTCGCCCGGGCCCAGCTCCCGGCGCACGAGCTGTGCCTTCAGCGTCTCGTAGACCTGGTCGTTCAGGTTCGTCCTGGGCGGGGCGGTGACCGTCACGAGGCATACGTAACATGACACGGCCGGGGGAGGCAACCCTTCCGGCCGAAGCTACGCTGCGGTTCGTGCACGTGAGCATCAGACTCTTTGCCGGGCTACGCGAGCGCGCAGGCACCGGCGCGCGCGAGCTCGAGCTCTCCGAAGATGCTCGTGTAGGCGACGTGTGGCCCGCCCTCGAGCTGGGGATCGAGCCGCCGGGCCTGCTCTACGCGATCAACAAGAGCTACGCGGATCCCGAGTCCGCGCTCGCCGAGGGCGACGAGGTGGCGCTGATCCCACCCGTCTCCGGTGGGGACTTCAAGCTGACCGAAGCGCCGCTCTCCGTCGACGCTGCCGTGCGCGAAGTGGCGCGCGACGAGGCGGGCGCGATTGCGACGTTCCTCGGCACCGTCCGGAATCGCTCGCGTGACCGCACGGTGCTCTACCTCGAGTACGAGGCCTACGAGGGGATGGCCGAGGACGTGATGGCGCAGCTCGCAGCGAAGCTCGAGGAGCAGCACGAGCTCTCCGGGGTCGCAATTCACCACCGAGTCGGCCGGGTCGAGATCGGCGAGCCGAGCGTCGTGATCGCCGTCTCGTCGCCGCACCGCGCTGCAGCGCTCACCGCCTGCCAGGAGGCGATCGACACCCTCAAGGGGACAGTGCCGCTCTGGAAGAAGGAGGTCTACGAAGGCGGCGAAGAGTGGATCGGCCAGGGATCATGAGCTACGACCCCTACGCCCCCAGGGAGATCGAGCCCATCGAGGAGGAGTACTCGCCCGTCAAGCATCCGCTGAACGTCCGCGAGCTGCTGCGGAAGCTCTTTGCGCCGATCATCGCTGCCGGGCTCTTCCTCCTCAAGTTCGGCTTCTTCGCGCTCAAGTTCTTCGGGATCTTCATCTCGGTCGCCGGCTACGCGCTGATCTGGGGCTGGCGCTTCGCGGCCGGCTTCGTGCTGCTGATCGCGGTGCACGAGTTCGGCCACTACATCGAGGCCACGCGGCAGGGCCTGAAACCGTCGCTGCCCGTCTTCATCCCGTTCCTCGGCGCCTACGTGGCGATGAAGAACGCGCCCTTCGACCCCTGGCGGAACCTGCTCGTCTCCGCCGCCGGGCCGTTCCTGGGTGGGATCGGGGCCCTCGGCGTGTGGGTGGCGGGAGAGGCCATGGACTCGCGCCTGCTGATCGCGCTTGCCTATACCGGCTTTCTGTTGAACCTCTTCAACCTCATTCCGGTGAGGCCGCTCGACGGCGGGTTCATGTGGCGGTCGGTGAAGGCTCTCCGCCTCGGCCACCGCGAGCACGCTCCCTGGGCGTCGTCCGAGCGGCTCACCGCAGGCAGCCTCATCTACACCGGACTCGTCGTCCTCCTGATCCTCGGGATGGTCGCGACACACGTGGAGCAGAACCGCCTCTGATGGACGACAGGCGCGTTCTCGAGCGGACGCACGACGATCTGACGAACGACGTGGCGGTGATCGCGTCCGAGTTCCTCGGCGGCTTCCAGAGGGTGCTCGAGATCGACCGGCCGGCGGTCACGATCTTCGGCTCCGCCCGGGTGCACGAGGACAGCGAGCCGTACCGGCAAGCCCGGGCGACCGCGCGGATCTTCGCCGAAGCGGGGTTCGCGGTCGTCACCGGCGGCGGCCCGGGCGTGATGGAGGCGGCGAACCGCGGCTGCAAGGAAGCCGGTGGGCTCTCGGTCGGCTTCAACATCGAGCTCCCGCACGAGCAGGGCCTCAATCCCTACTGCGACATCGGGATGACGTTCAAGCATTTCTACGCGCGCAAGACGATGTTCGTGAAGGCTGCTGAGGGGTTCGTGATCTTCCGGGGCGGGTTCGGCACGCTCGACGAGCTCTTCGAGTCGCTGACGCTGATCCAGACCGGCAAGGTGCTGAACTTTCCCGTCGTCCTCGTCGGCCGCGACCACTGGCAGGAGCTGTTCGACTGGGTGAACGGCGACCTGCTCGCGGGCGGGATGATCTCGCCGGAGGACGTCGAGCTGCTGCACATCACGGACGATCCGGCCGAAGCGGTTCGAATCGTGGTGGACAGCTACGACGAACGGACGCGGGTGCCATCTCCGGCCGGGCCGGAGAAGGTCGACGCCCAGTAGCCCCTAGACCTTGGGCAGCACGAAGTACGGCCCGGGGATCGAGCGTCCGGGCCCGTAGATCTGGGTCGGGCCGACGGCGATGTAGGCGCTCGTGAACGCGTCGCGGCGCTTCAGCTTCCCGTGCTCGTACACCTTCCGCGTGACCGTGACGTCGAAGCCGGACTGGTTCGAGCCGGACACGGTGCGCACCGAGCCGCGCGGCGCATAGGGATCGAGCGCATAGGTCGTCCGCGGCGAGCGCCAGTTGGTGCGCTCCCCGGTCGCCGAGACGACACGCCGGCCGGGATCGGTGCCGTAGAAGCTGAACGTCAGCGTCGAGCTCGTGTAGCTCGTCTTGATCAGGATCCCGGTCTTCAGGTCGTTCTTGAACGCGAAGTCGGGGCCGCCCCAGGAGACCGTCGCGTCACGGCCCATCGGGTAATGCGAGATGTAGAAGCTGTGGTTGTGCCGCTCGAGGATCGGCAGGCCGAGCTCGAAGGCGTTGTTGAAGAGCGTTGTCGCCGTCTGGCAGACGCCGCCGCCGATCGCCGGGAGGAGGAGCGAGCCGATGATCATCTGGCCCTCGCGGAAGCCGCGCTCGGGCGTCCGCGGGCCGACCGACTCGTTGAACGAGAAGGAGTCGCCGGGGCGGACGATCGTTCCGTCGATGTAGTCCGCCATCAGCTGGACGTTGTGGATCCGGTTGGACGAGGACGGCCCCATGTCGGTCGTGAACGTGGAGATCCGCTGCCGGATGCCGAGCTTCTCGGCCTCGCGCGTCGTGAGGTCGGCACGGATCTGCTTCAGACGCAGTGAGGCGCGGCTGAACGATGAGTCGGCGGCGGCGGCGACCGAGTCGGCCGCCCACCTGCCGTCGACCGCGAGGCCGGGCCGGGAGGGGCGGATCAGAACTCGCTTGCCGTCGAGGACGAAGCGCGCGTTGACCGCCCGCTGCCGCCAGTCGAGCGAGCAGCGGCTCGACGGCTTTCGCCACCCGCTGCGGGTCGAACGCGACCCGGAAGCTCTCGACTCCGACCCGGAAGCGGACGAGCTTCGCGAGCTGACCCGGCGAGAGCGAGCCGACGTCCTCGCCCTTGAAGGTCAGCGCCACCGGCTGGTCGACGAGCGCCCGTGCTTCGGTCACGGCAGCTTCGGCAGCCGGAGTGGTCAGCGTGGGCTCGACGTGGGTCAGTGCGGGTGAGAGCGTCCGCGCGTTGGTGAGTGCCGCCTTCTCGAGTGCGGCGACCAGGCCGTCGGCGTCGACGGCGTCGCCGGGTTGCGACGGAAGAATCGAGAACGAGCCGTTGCGCGAGACGACCTGGGCGCGGCGGGGCCTGGGAAGTGCCTGCGAAAGCCGCTCGGCGAGCCTGTCCCCACCGGGCCGCGGCACGAGCACCGGACTCGACCTCGAGCGCGGGTGGGCTCGGATCCACCAGCTGCCGGACCCGCCGGAGGAACGAGTCGTGGCCCGCCTGCACGAGCGCAGCCTGCGTCGCCGTGTCGTCCACCTTCAGTGCTTCGCTGGGCTGGACGTCGTAGGTCTTGTCGTCGACGACGACCTTGATCGGCCGCGTGAGATCGACCTGGGCGAGCGTGACGCCCGGGAGCGGCTTCTCCCAGTACACGGCGTCCCTGGCGGCAACGGCCGCGACCGCCGCAACGGCGAGCGCAGCGAGCAAGGCAACCGTCATCCGACCCACGCGTCTCACGATTTGCAAAGTAGCCGCTCCGGCGGCTCTACACTCATTTTCGTGCAGCTACGCGACCTGCCATCGGTCGACGAACTGGTCCGTGACGTGGACGATCCGCTCGCGGTTCCGACGGCGCGGGCCGTGCTCGACCAGGCCCGCGAGGAGATCAGGGCCGGGGCGGACCCCGGGAACCTGCAGGAGCGGCTGGCGGAGGCGCTCGCGGCGGCGCGGAGGCCCACACTCCGCCGCGTCATCAATGCCACCGGTGTCCTCGTGCACACGAACCTCGGCCGGGCGCCGCTCGCCGAGGCCGCGCTCGAGCGGGTACGCGAGGCGGCCGGCTACTCGAACCTGGAGTACGACCTCTCGACCGGCTCGCGCGGCTCGCGTCAGGATCACCTTGCGCCGCTGCTGAGGCGGTTGACCGGAGCCGAGGCGGCGATCGTCGTCAACAACAACGCGGCTGCGATGTTGCTCGCGCTCGCCGCTCTCGCCGAGGGTCGCGAGGTCGTCGTCTCGCGGGGCGAGCTGATCGAGATCGGCGACGGGTTCCGAATCCCGGACGTACTCGCTCGCTCGGGGGCCAGCCTCGTCGAGGTGGGGACGACCAACCGCACCCGAGCCGCCGACTACGAGCGGGCGATCGGGCCGGACACCGCGCTGCTGCTGCGCGTGCACCAGTCGAACTTCCGCGTCGTCGGGTTCACCGAGCAGCCGCGGCTCGAGGAACTTGCGGCGGTGGCGCGCCGCCACGAGCTGCCGCTCGTGGACGATCTCGGCTCGGGTGCGCTCGTCGAAGTGGAGGGTGAGCCCACTCCCACTGTCGCGCTGGCAGCAGGGGCGGACCTCGTCTGCTTCTCGGGCGACAAGCTGCTCGGAGGGCCGCAGGCCGGAATCGTCGCCGGCCGCGCCGACCTGGTCGAACGCCTTCGCCGCCATCCCCTTCACCGGGCCTTGCGCTCGGACAAGCTCACGCTCGCAGCGCTCGAGGGGACTCTCGCGCTCTATCTCGACCGGCCGGAGAAGATCCCGGTGCTGCGCATGCTGCGCGAGCCGATCGAGGCGGTCCAGGCCCGCGCCGACCGGCTCGCGGCGGCGACAGGCGGTGCGGTCGAGGAGACAGTCGCGCGGGTGGGGGGCGGCGCGCTCCCGCTCGCCGAGCTCCCGAGCTACGCCTGCGCGGTCGAGGAGGAGCTCGCAGCCGCTCTCCGCGGGCACGAGCCGCCCGTGATCGCCGTCGTTCGCGACGGTCAGACGCTGCTCGACTGCCGCACCCTCACCGACGCCGAGGCTGACGAGGTCGTGGCGGCGGTCCACGCATGTCGCTGACGGTCGGCACGGCCGGCCACATCGACCACGGCAAGACGTGGCTCGTCCGGGCTCTGACCGGGAAGGACACCGATCGATTGCCGGAGGAGCGCGCGCGCGGGATCTCGATCGATCTCGGCTACGCGCCGCTCGACCTTCCGGACGGCCGCCGCCTGTCGTTGATCGACGTCCCGGGACACGAGCGCTTCGTGCGGAACATGGTCGCCGGGGCTACGGGGATCGACCTCTTCCTTCTCGTCGTCGACGCCGCCGAGGGGGCGCGGCCGCAGACCCACGAGCATCTCGCGATCCTCTCGCTGCTCGGGATCGAGCACGGCGTCGTCGCGATCACGAAGGCGGATGCGGTCGACGCTGAAACGCTCGAGCTCGCCGTGGAGGAGGCGCGGGAGCTCGTCCCGGGAGCCGAGGTGGTCGCAGTGAGCGCGAAGACCGGCGCCGGGCTCCCCGAGCTCACGACCGCGCTCGCGCGCTGCGCAGACCTTGTGTTTCAGAAACACAAAGTGGACGACGAAGCCCGCCTCTACGTCGACCGCGTGTTCTCGCTGCGCGGGATCGGGACGGTCGCGACGGGGACTCTCTGGTCGGGATCGATCGGCGTCGGTGACGTGCTCCGTGCCGAGCCGGGCGGACGCGACGTTCGCGTGCGCAGCGTCCAGGTGCACGACCGTCCGGTCGAGCGGGCCGAGCCGGGCCAGCGAGTGGCGGTCTCGCTTCCGGGCGTCGAGCGGCACGAGGTGCAACGGGGCGACGCGCTGGTGGCGCCCGGAGCATTCGCGACGAGCTACCGGCTCGATGTCGCGCTCGAGGAGCTCGTGCCGATCGCGGATGGAGCGCGCCTCCACGTTCACCACGGCACCGCGGCAGTACCGGCCCGGGTCGTGCGGGCGGGGGAGCGCTTTGCGCAGCTCAGGCTCGCAGCGCCCGTCGTCGCAGCCCGCGGCGACCGTGTCGTCCTCCGTGGCGAGACGACCGTCGGTGGCGGAACGGTGATCGACCCTGCTCCTCGCCGGCACGCCGACGCGGCGCTCTTCGAGCAGGCTGCTCGCGGCGAGAAGACCGTGCACGCGCCGGTGCTCGTCGACGGTGGGTGGCAGTTCTCGGAGGCCTGGCTCGAGGAGTTGCGTGCCGAGCTCGAACGGGGGATCGAAGCGGCCGACCCGCTGGATCCGGGCGTGAACGCGCCCGTCGCGCCTTGGACAGCGGACGTCCTGTCGCGCCTTCCATTCGAGCGGAAGGGCTCCAAGCTCTACCGGCGTGGCGAGCGCGCGAGTCTCGGGGAGCGGGAAGCCGAGGCCGCCGCGCTCGAGGCCGAGCTCCACGAGGCGGCGCCGGCGCCTGTGAAGGTCGCGGACGCAGAGCTGGCCCGCTTCCTAGAGCGGGAAGGGCGGCTGATCCGCCTCGGCGGCGGCTATGCCGTCTCGGCGGCGGCCTACGAACGCGCCCGGTCGCTCGTCGTCGAGGAGTGCGAGAGCGCCGGCAGGATCACCCTCGCCCGCTTCCGCGATCTCGCCGGCTGTGGCCGCCGCGACGCGCAGCTCCTGCTGGAGCGCCTCGACGCGGACGGCGTCACGCGACGGGTCGGAGACGAGCGGGTGCTTCGCCGCCGCTGACCGCCAGCGACTGCCTAGGCCGGGTCGTCCTTCTCCTCCCGCCTCGGCTCGGGCTCCGGCTCCGGATCCGGCTCGTGGTCGGCGACGGTGCGCATCGCGCCGGAGAGCATCATCGTCGTCCAGCGCTCGCTGAAGCCGGCGAGGAACGAGACGACGACGAAGAACGGGAGCGTCAGCTCGCTTTGCTCGAACGGGATGAGCGTCGTCTGGAAGAGGAAGTAGACGATGATCCCCGAGACGGAGCCGATCAGCGGCCGGTAGGCGCCGAAGAGCGTCACCTCCCAGCGCGAGAGCTCATGGTCGATCGCGAAGCTGCCGGGACGGCTCATCCGCATCAGGACGCTGATCACCGCGCCGAGTCCGCCTGCCGCGGCCGACGCGTAGAACTCCTGGTTGGCACTCGAGTCGAGATCGAGGGCCCCGAAGAGTGCGAGGACGCCGGCCGTCGCGAGCGAGAGGACCACGAGCATCGCGACGCCGAGCCCGAGCATCCCCTCGACGTAGTACAGCTTTGCTCGCTTCTCGCCCGACCGAAATGTGTACTCCTCGATCCGGCGCAGCTCGGCGCGCTCGCTGGCGGCGAAGCGTGCCACCTTCCGCGGTGAAGGTGGCGCGTCGCGATGACGATCGATGAAGCCGAGCAGGTGCGACTCGACGAGCATGAGCCACTGCATCACGACCGCGCGCGGCACGCCCTCGAGGCCGTGGGCAGCCTTGATCGCGAGGATGTCGCAGTCGTGGAGGAGGTCGGCGATCTCGTGCGTTTCGCCGGTGACCCAGTCCGAGACGCGGTGCAGCCGGTACTCGAGCTTCCTGCGGCGGCGCATGAGGCGGCCACGGTGGAGCGACTCGCGGCGCGTCAGCGCGACCGCGGCGGGCTGGTCTCGACACCAGTAGGCGTCGACGATCTCGCCGGTAGCGGCCTCGAAGCTCTCTCGCAGCTGCACGAACCGCTGCCGGACAGCCTCGCCGGGGGGTGAATCCGCGCACAGATGGTGAGCCCGAACGAGCTCTGAGAAGGACACGCGGCCGTCGCCGTTCCCGTTCGTGGCCACCATTCCGTCGTGCGCGATCGCTTCGGGCATCGAATCCCCCTCGTAACGCCGCAGCTCAACTGTCCGGTCCCCGGCAGGATACTCCGCTCGCTGCAGGCGTTACAAGGGCGTGACGTTCAGGCTGAGCACGTCCGGACGGTGGTAGTGGCCGGCCGGGTCGAAGCGCTGGCGTGACTGGAGCAGCAGGTCCGGATCGAGCTCGGCGTAGAGGATCCCCTCCTCGTCGTAGAGCGGGCCGGCGAGGTAGCTGCCGTCCGGGCCGAGAATTGCCGAGCCGCCGCGGCCGAGGATGTCGCGACCCTCGAGCAGCGATGCGAGCGGGAAGTCCTCGGGATACGAGCTCGCGCGCTGGAAGTGGCAGGGCGCGACGACGAACGAGCGGGACTCGAGCGCGATGTGCCGCAGCGTCGCCTGCCACGAGTCGCCGTCGTCCGCGGTCGAGGCGATGTAGATCTCGATGCCCGACTCGTAGAGCGAGAACCGCGCCAGCGGCATGTAGTTCTCCCAGCAGATCAGGCCGCCGAGCCGGCCGATCGGCGTCTCGATCGCGCGGAGGCCGCGGCCGTCGCCCGGTCCCCAGACGAGCCGCTCGTGATTCGTCGGCACGAGCTTGCGGTGATGGAGTGCCAGCTCGCCCGCGGGCGAGTAGTAGAGAAGCGAGTTGTAGAGCGTCCCGGGCCGCGCCGGGTCGACCTCGTTGACGCCGATCACGAGCCACACGCCGTGCTCCCGGGCGATCCCGGCGAGCCGGTCGGCGTCCGGTCCTGGAAGCTCGAGCGACTCGCGGTGGAGCAACGCGAACGCCTCCTTCGCTCCCGGCTCGCCCCAGCCGGCGAGCGCCTTCGCCCAGACGGAGGACGGGTAAGCGGGGATGAACGTCTCGGGGAAGACGACGAGCCCGGCGCCGGCGCCCGCTGCCTCCGCGGTGCGCTCGGCGACGCGGTCGATCGTGCGCGCCCGGTCGAAGATCGCAGGCTCGACCTGGACACACGCTGCTGTCACCGGAGCGCGCATCTAGGCCCACTCCAGCGGGGTGTACCCGCTCGTTCGCGGAGCGGAGACGATCAGCACGGTCGCGTCGGCGTCGCTCCGGTTCACGACCGTCCGCCTCGGCTCGGGGTCGAGCCGCGCGAATGTGCCGGCCGGCGCCGGGTGGTCGACGCCGTCGATGACCATGGTCGCGTCGCCCGACAGCGACGATGAAGACCTCTTCCTGGTCGCTCTCGACCTCGGTGTGCTCGGGGATCGTCTCGCCCGGAGGCAGCTCGACGACGTTCATCCCGAAGGACTGCAGTCCGAGCGACTTGCGGGCGAGCGCCCATTTGGGGAACGGCCGCTCGAAGTCGTCGATGTGCACGATCGTGAAGCCCGCCATCTCAGCTCCCTTCCCATTCGGGTTCCGGCGCGGTCCCGACGCCTTCGGCGATGCGGTTGATGTAGTTGAAGTATGCGATCACCTGGATCGCGTCGTGGATCGCGGCGTCGTCCCAGCCGTGCGCGCGGAGCTCGTCCGCATCCGCCGCGCCCACAGAAGCCGGATCGCGCGTCAGCTTCACCGCGTAGTCGCAGAGCGCCCGCACCGGCGCCGCCAGCTCGGCCTGTCGATAGTCGTGCATGGCGTGCGCCGCCAGCTCTTCGTCTGCGCCCTCGGCACGGAGGTCGTCTGCATGCGCGCGTATTCAGTAGTGACAGTCGTTGTGGCGCGAGACAACGGTGGCGAGCAGCTCGCGCTCCTGCCGTGAGAGCCCGCACGGCCCGAACATGATCTCCTTGTAGAGATCCATCGAGCTCTTCAGGACACGGGGCCGGAGGCTCATCGACTTGACGATGTTGAAGACCTTGCCGGCGCGCCCGACCGCCGCGTCGTACTCCTCTTTCAGCAGCCCGGTCGCTTCGTCGACCTCTGTCAGGCGCAGGTGCGGCATGCGCCGATCCTCGCACACGGGCCCGGCGGTGAGTGAACCGCCAGGCCCGTGTGCAGTGGTGCCTACTTCGAGAGGTCGACCGGGAAGGAGACCAGGCGGCGTGTCGAGACGCCGCCGAGGAGGTCCTCACCCTGCTTGCGGGCGCGGCCGAAGATGACCAGCAGCGCCTGCTGGCGGGCAGCGGGGAAGCCGGCCGCCTTGTTCATCGTCAGCGTCGCCCACCCGTCGGCGCCGGTGGGCTGCTCGGCAGGCGCCGTGAACTGGTTGAACGGGACGGCCTCGCCGTAGACGATGGCGCCCTGCACGGGCTTGCCCTTGCAGGTCACCCGGAAGCGGACGGTGATCGTCGGCGTCGACTTGCCGACGACGGTCGGGCTGATCGACTGGCCGTCGATCAGGAGCCGGTTCGGGAGCGAGACGCTCGCGATCGGGATCGGGGCGGCCCCGTCACACCCGCTCGGCGGCGCTGGAGCGGCCCGCACGACCGCGGTCGGGACGGTCGTGAAGCCGGTAGCGCCGTCGGCGTTACGAGCGGTCACGCGCACCCGCAGCGTGTTGTCGACGTCGTTCTTCTTCAGCACATACGTCTTCTCGGTCGCGCCGCCGATGTTGGAGCAGCTGCCGCCGTTGCTGTCGCAGCGCCGCCAGTCGTACGTGAACGAGGTCGGCGTCCCGGTCCACGTGCCGTTGTTGGCAGTCAGGGTCTGGCCTTCCTCGGCCGTGCCCGAGATCGTCGGTGGCGACTGGTTCGCCGGCGGGGCCAGTGACGCGGCGCCGCCCGTCTCCGACAAGCCGGCGATCGCGGCGAGCAGGAGCAGGGCGCCGACAGCGGCCAGCCCAAGTGTCTTCATGTTGTGTCGCATGTTCTTCCCTTCCTCGGATGGGTGCTTCCGACCGGTTCTCTCCGGTCGTCGCACCGAACTAACGCGAGTTGAGCGGTATTCACAGGACGCTTACACCTGTGGCTAGGGGGTAGAGAGGGGATGCCCGGGAAAATGCCGCCTGGGGTGGACACGTCCGAACCGGGTCGAGGGATAATCAGCTGCGTGGCCCTGAACGAGCTCACCTCCCCTGAAGCGGTTCGTCGGGCAATCGCGGAATTCGACGAGCTCGGCCGTGACGCGTTCCTGGCCAGGTACGGGTTTGGGCCGTCTCGACGCTACTTCGTGCAAGTGGACGGGAGGCGATATGACTCGAAGGCGATCGTCGGCGCAGCGTTCGGTTTCCAACATCCTGAGCGCGGCCCGATGTCACATGCCGAGTTCGGCGGCGGTGACGTAACCGTCAAACCTCGCCTCGAAAGCTTGGGGTTCGAGGTCGTTGACGTGGGCCAGGCAAACCCGGCGGGGCAAGCCCCGAACCAGAGCGGTCCAGCGGCGTCCGGCCAGCCAGTTACCGAGAGTCTTCGTGAGGATTTTCAGCGGTTCCGGAGCTCAGCTCGAGGACGCTATGTCGCGAGGGCGAGGCGAGCGCGCGCAGAAGAACTGCGTGCGCTCTGAGTGACCCGGAGTCCATTTCGCTCGATTGGTTCAACAACGAGGTCTGGCGTTTGGACAGTGGCACGAAGGTCCGGGGACAACTACAGCGCCTCGATGCGGAGGGCCTGTACGCGAGCGAGGACGAGTTCGTCGACCTCGAGGAAGCGCTCGATGCAGGGCAGATCGAGTTCCACGGCAACACAATGTTCCGGTCAGCCACGAACGTCTTCGGAGCCCAGCTCAGCGCAAGGTCTGATGGGGACAAGCTTGGCATCGTTCGTGAAGCGCTCCGGATCTTGAACTCCGACCTCGAGCCGCTTGAGAAGGTACGCCAGGTGCAGGGGCTGCCGAGCTTTGGCCCCGAACTCCGCGAGCGGACTCGGCATGATCTTTCATCCTGACTCGATCGCGATCTACAACGAGGTCTCGAAGAAGGTCCTGGGGAGCTCCGGTTGCCCATTGACTCGTTGGACTCATTCGAACAATCGGCAACCCAACTCAAGGAGTCGCTCGGCGCCGAGGACTTCCTGGAGCTCGACTTGGTTCATCTGGCTGCGCGCACAGGAAGGCGGTCGGGACCCCAGCCCGCAGAATCCTCCCGCGATTCACCCCTGGCTGCGCTGCTTCACAAGCTTGTTCCCGAGCCGTCGGAAGCAGACGCTGGCCCGCTCCATCTAGTCGTCAAGTGGTCCGCGCGGCTTCGGCCGGACACTGTCGAGCTCCATATCGAGGTTGCTGAGCAGGCGGGGGCCGTTTGGTGGGGCCTTGCCTCTCAGGACATCGGTTGGCGCGTGTCGGAAAAAGTGGTTGACACGCTACGCCGTCAGATCGACGCCGGGGAGTCGACCTTCGTGTACATCTCGGGGCCGACCTACTGGCAGGCAAACCTCCTTGACATCCAGTACGGCCGGGACAACGTGGACGAGGAGTTGGTGCCTAGGTACTACTCCGAAGTCCCGAGGGACTATCACCTGTGGGTGAAGCTGTCATCGTTCGTCCCAACCGACAGAGACACTCTGCTGCGAGACCTCGATCCCGAGACGAGACGCGGCAAGCCCGTCGCGCTGGGGAATCAGACGAACCCGCTCTTCGTCCGGAAGCGGGTAGCGCCTCCGCTTCTGGTGGGTGAATCAAGGATCAAGCTATTCCCGCGCGCACGCGGGCGGATACGGCTGGGCTCCGTTACTCGACAAGGCCGGGAAGCCGAAAGAGCACTGGAACACGATGGTTCACCTGCGGGTCGGCGACATCGTTTTCAACTATGCCAACGGGAAGGTGCGTGCCGTCAGCAGTGTGGTGACCGAGGCACAACCGTCCGAGCGACCCGACCCAATCGCAGATCAAGCCTGGTGCAACGACGGCCTACGCGTCGAACTCGACTGCAACCCTCGCCCGAGCCTGTCACGCTCACAGAGATCCCGCTCGAATGGCGAATGAGAGAAGGCGGCCCATTCAGGAAGGACGGGGCTGTGAATCAGGGCTATCTGTTTCCGCTCTCTGACGACTTCGTTCGACGACTCGCCAACGGAATTACCAACGCGCTCCCTGACACCAAGCCAGAGCCCGAGGTCATCGCGAAGCGCGATCCCTACGTCGAACCTCCTCTCCCTGAGATCGCCGCAGCGCTCAAGGCGTCGGCCTCAGCGTTAGCGACGACCTCCTGCGCCGCTACCACCTGAGCCTCAAGACCCGCGGCTTCGTCGTTCTCTCTGGCGTCAGCGGTACCGGCAAGACCTGGCTCGCCGAGGCCTACGCCGAGGCGTCGGAGCGCGAGGTTGCTCGTCCCTGTCGCTCCGAACTGGACGACCAACGAAGACCTGCTCGGCTATCTCAACCCGCTCGACGACAGCTACCACGACACCGAGTTCAGCCTCTTCCTGCGAGCGCAGCGCAGCGAGTACGAGCAGGCGCAACGGCGCGAGACGCGAGCCGCGCCCGTTACCACCTGATCCTCGACGAGATGAACCTCGCGCGCGTTGAGTACTACTTCGCCAAGTTCCTCTCGGCGATGGAGCTCCGCGACGCGATCAGATGACGCCACGATCGAGCTGGCGCCGAAGGACGACGTCGTCCCGCTTACCGCCGAACCTGAAGTTCATCGGCACCGTCAACGTCGACGAGACGACGCACGGATTCGCCGACAAGGTCTACGACCGCTCGCAGCTGATCGAGCTCACGATCGACCGAGACGGCCGTCCTGCGCCACCTCGGCGGCCGGCCCTACGCGCAGCTCCTCGGCGAGGTCTGGGAGATCTTCGCACGAGTCGCACCGTTCGCGTTCCGCGTCCTCGACGAGATCAGGACCTACGTCGAGCGAAGCCGCGACGCTCGGGTGTCCGCTGGCAGACCGCGCTCGACGAGCAGCTGCTGCAGAAGGTGCTGCCGAAGATCAAGGGCACCGACCTCGCGCTTGGCGCGGCGCTCTACACGCTTCGTCGAGCTTGCGCCGATCGCTTCCCGCTCAGCCACGCGAAGGCCGACGACGATGCTAGCATGACTTCAACGAGCATGGCTTCACCTCCTACTTCTAGGCTGCGCTTCCTCGACGACGCGGCCGGCACACGAACTCACGGGCCGCGCGAGTGGCGGCGCTCGTCTTGTCGAGGTCGCATCCCAGCCGAGCCACCTCGAACAGACACGGCTTCTTCGGAACGGCGAGCCACTCCGCGCTTTTCGCTCAGCCCGATCGACGGCGAGCTGCGAGTGCTTGCGGAGTGGCCGCTGTCGGGCACCGGTCGCTATCGACTGCGTCTCGAGCCTCGAGGACGGCGCCGAGGAAGCGCGAGATCGATCGTCACCCCGGAGAAGATCAGCGCGAGGCCTACGGACGGCTTGATCGACGACCTTCAGACGACGCTTCCGGCGTCGATCGCGATCGGGCTGCAGCGAGCTGGGGCTCTCACCGGTCTTCAGCTCCGGCCCCTGGAGAGACCACGCTCGCCCAAGAACTCCATCGGCTGCGCCGAGCGGTCGGTGGGACGGCGACCTGTCCGGGCTCGCCGTCGGTCGCTAACCGCGATCGCCCGCGATCCGCACCGAGTCCTCCGCAAGACCGAGCAGTGGGTGGAGCGCGAGCGTGTACGCCGCCTCGAACCGGTCGGTCTGGTCGCGCCTTCCGGCTGCCTAACAACATCGACCAGACAGTACGCGCTCCCCAGCTCGAGTCCCGGATGTTCGAGTCGAGCACACCGTCGACGTCTACGAGAACCGACTAGTGCGGGCCTACCACGACCAGGTCGCGAATCCCGTCTGCGCCGGCTCGCCGCGCTCTCGCACAGCAGGCCTGAGCAGCGCTGATCCAGGTCGAGGAATGCTGCAAGGAGTTGCACCGTCGGCCGCGGGCGCCGCTGCGGTTCCTCGACGAGGTGAGCCTCTCCGCATACCTCCGACGCGGACGACGATGGTGCTCCTGAAGCGACCGAGTACCGGGCGCTACTCGAGAGCTATCCTCGAGTTTCGGCGAAGCGCATTCGTCGAACTCGACGAGCCGGCCTCGAGGCGCCGCTCGAGAACCTCCCCAGCCTCTACGAGGCCTGGGGCACGCTTCGTGTCATCAACCGCCTTGCTCGACGTCGCCGTCGCCGCTCGGCTATCACGCGTCAAGGTCCGAGCGGCTTGCTCGCCACATCGACGGCGCGTCTTACATCAAGGTGCTTCGCAGGCGGTATCCCCGCCGGTCGTGCTCATATCACGATGACCGGACACAGTCGTGCCCCTCACCCCGCAGCGCACTTATGGAGGTCCGAGAGCTCGCCGACTCCGGAGCATCAGCTTCACGCCAGATCCCCGACGTCACCGTCGAGGTCGCCGAGTCCGGCAGCGAGCCCGTGCCTCTATCTCTTCGACCCGAAGTACAAGCTCCGAAGCGAGGAAACCAGCGAACCTGGCGACGGTAAGCCGAAGAAGATCGACATCGACACGATGCACGCCTATCGCGACGCGATCCGCGACGAGCACGAAGCACGAGTCGTCGACTACGCGGCGATCCTCTACCCGGGGCCGGAAACGCGCTACGGCGATGGCATCGAGGCGCTCTCAGCTCGTCCTCAAGAACCAGGGTCTCTCGAAGGGCGCCTCAGGCACATCATCCACTCGGCACTCGCACGCCACCCCAGCTAGTCGCCGCTAGTGCGGATTGATCCAAACGGCCGGGCCAGGTGTTCTCGCTGAGTTGCAATGCACTCGTCGCAGTAGACGCGTTTGCGATTCGGCACCGGTTTGGCGCAGCGCTTACAGGGACGCCGCATGTGACGTAGCTCGGCTTCGTATTTCGCGAAGCAGCTATCACAGTAGATGCGCTTGCGGTGCGGTACAGGCTCTCCGCAGGTCTTGCAGCCGCGAGCCGTACGAGCGGATTCGGGCGAGGTTGCCACAGCGCGTTCGAGCGGTCTCCTGCGTTCCGCTTGGGGGAGCGCAAGACACGCCTCGCAATAGACGCGTTCTCGATGCGGGACAAGCCCGCCGCACCGTTTGCAGGCGGGCGTCGGCTTCCTCGTTGCCACCAGTGTCGGAACCGGCCGTCGTCTATGGGTGTCTGTCCTCGGCGCCGACGCTCGCGGGTCAAGGGCGTAGAAAGCTGGTCGACCCTGGAGCCCGGCGATCGAGCGAGCAGCCGCGCTGTGTGTTCGGCGTGCGGTGCGACCGCGTCACGCCATTGACTCGCGGTCTGCGCAAGTTCCTGAGCGAGTGATGGCAACAGCCGGCAGACTCCGCGGCTTGTCTCGCCGACGTCCTTCCTCGTCAGGCATCGAGTCTGGATCAGATGCAGGACGAACCTGTCGACTTCAGGTCTGGTTGTTTCCATCAGGTCGAGCGCGAACGAGTCCCGGGAGCGATAGTCGACGTGAAAGACGCCGAGGCCGGGGTCGAGACCAAGCGTGAGCAAGGCGATCCGTCTCTGCCTCGAGGATCGCGTAGAGGTAGTTGAGGATCGCGTTGGCTGGTGTGATCGCGGCCCGTGGTCCGTTGGAGAGCAGGCTGTGGCGAGTGCCGACCTCTCGCCAGTGTTCCGGAAATCCGATCCAGATCGCGGGCCGCGAACCTCAATGGCATCCCTACCCAAGCGGCCCAGTAGACGGCTGCTGCCTCGCGTTCTGCTTCGAGCAGCTCGTCCAGCGTCATGGCCGTGCGGATCTGTTGCTGCCAGTAGCCGATCGCCTCACGGGATCGCTCACCGTCGGGGATCAAGTCGAGATTGTCGGCCTGCCCACCGAGTTTGACGCCCAACAGGTATCGGGCGATCTCGATCCCAGCCGGCGTTGCAGCCGCGTTCGCCTGGAGTCGCCGGAGCCGTGCGTCACCCGAACCGTTCTCGGAAGCGGCAAGGATCAAGCCGTCACGGTCGAGATGCAGATAGCCAATCCCGAGCGCCCGTAACCAACGAATAGCGCTGAACGCGACGTAGCCCTCGCCTCCGATCACGACAAGGCGGGAGATCCCGTGCGTCGCGCGCGCAAACCGCCGGGTTCGGCGGTCACGACCCGATCCGTCCTCGATCACGAGATGCTGTTTGTCGACGAAAACACGGATTTGCCGAAC